>JBCBSR010000009.1:0-133291 GCA_039819045.1 Cyanobacteria bacterium J06638_28 | reverse complement strand
CGCCGACCTCAGCAGAGCCGACCTCAGCAGAGCCGACCTCCGTAGCGCCTACCTCTTCAGCGCCTACCTCTTCAGCGCCAACCTCAGCAGCGCCTACCTCCGCAGCGCCGACCTCAGCCGCGCCGACCTCAGCCGCGCCGACCTCAGCCGCGCCAACCTCAGCAGCGCCGACCTCAGCCGCGCCGACCTCTTCAGCGCCTACCTCTTCAGCGCCAACCTCAGCCGCGCCAACCTCAGCAGCGCCTACCTCAGCAGCGCGAATTTGGCGAACGTTCAGTGGGATGCAGCGACGCAATGGGCCAATGCAAGGGGGCTCCATGAGGCGATCAATATTCCAGCCGCACTAGCGGAGACCCCCCGCTTTGCGGCAGCGGTGGTGCTAAGTCAGGGGCTACAGCAGGTGGCGGAGGGCGACATTCCAGGAGCTATCCAGGCTTATCAAACAGCCCAAGACCGGGATGCGACGATTCCGATTGCAGCGTACTCATGGCACACGCTGTGCTGGCAGGGCTGCCTGCGGGGCTATGCCTCGGAGGTTCTCTTTGCGGGAGACGAGGCTGTGAAGCTTGCGCCTGATTTTGCTTGGTGGAACCACACACGGGGTCTGGCGCGAGCTATGACAGGGGATGCTGAGGGGGCCATTGACGATTTCCAGACTTTAGTAGATGGTGATGGGCTGCCCGAGTCAATGAAGACGCAAGCGCGCGGCTGGCTAGAGGTACTGCAACAGGGGCAAAATCCCTTTACGCCAGAGGTGTTGGCAACGCTACGAGAGGATGAGTAATCGCGTAAGGACAGTCAAAACTGTATCGAAAACAACCACTTCAAGGATTTTCTAAGATATCTAAAAGCGACAAAAGTCTGTCGTCAAGTGTCCGATCTCGTTCGTGAATTGCCCTATTCAAAAATAGCTAAAGCGTCGATACTTTTGCCATTCAAGCATGGATGACTTGGCAAATTTTTGTCTATTTGTGATGAGGAACCGATGGCGATCAACGATTCAAGTTCTTCTTCTCTAGCACCCGACCCTCAAGACGCTGATCCCTCCGAGGCTCCTCAACGTCATGAGCCTCAGGTCGCTGATAGTCGTTCTGCGTTTCCTAAGCGTCGCTACAGTTTGCCCCTTGCCGGTGTTGCTGTCCTGATTGGTCTGGTTGGGATTGGGTCAAGTATTTATAGGAATGTGCGATCGCAAACAGCCACTGCGGAGGAGGTGGAAGCCGCGCCCTCGCGCATTCCAGTGCGGGTGACGCCAGCAGCCATTGGGCTGGCTCAGGATTGGGTTTTTGATGAGGGAACGGTTTCCTCAGTGCGGCGACGGGTGCTGACCTTTCAAGACAATGGCAACATTGAGTTTATTAAGCAGGTGGATGGTCGTGACCTGCGTGAGGGCGACCCAATCGTGCGGGGCGAAGTGGTTGCCACTATCGACGATCGCACCCAAATTGTCGCGATCGACACGGCTGAAGCGGACTTAAATGTCGCGATCGAGGAACGGGATCAGGCTGATGCCGCATTGCTTCAGGCCCAGGCTAACTTTGACAAAGCTCAATCGGATCTGGATTTACAAGAAACAGAACTCGTGCGCATGGAAAAACTGCTGGCGGGCGGTGCCGTTTCCGAGAGCGATCGGGACGTGGAGCGCAATGATGCCCAGCTAGCTCGGGCTGAACTCAGGGTCGCTGAACAGGATATTCGCGCCGCCGAAGATGCGGTGCGATCAGCGGAAGCGGCAATTTTGGCAGCACAAGCGCGACTGCGAGAAGCTCAAGTAGACCGCGAGGATACTCGGCTCGTATCGCCGATTGATGGCATTGTCGCCTACATCAACATTCGTGAGGGCGAATACTGGGATGCCCAGCGACTCAACACCTCGGGTAGCGATCTCGATAACGTCGCTCAGACGGCCCCCATTGTGGTGGTTGAGCCCCAGTCCCTGGAAGTGGCGATCGAGCTACAGGCGGATGAAGCGGAAGCTATTCGTCCAGGGCAACGGGCCTATGTGGTGCTGGAGCAAGACGTGAGTGAAGCGGAAGCTACTGGCGCTAGCAATCGTACGCTGCTGGACATGGCTCGACAAACCGGTACTCAGGGACAGGTCTTTGCCGTCAGCCCCACGCAAACGCCCGGTGGACGAGGCGTTGAAGTCAGCATTCGTGATTTTCAACAGGTTCGCAATTTACAGGTGGGAGGACGAGTTTACGTCTGGATTGAGGCCGCTAGCAACCCCAATGCGTTGATCCTGCCCTTAGGCTCGCTCCAGCCGGGCGATGCCGGAGCCTATGCCTTTGTGGTGAATGAATCGACGGGTACGGTGGAGCGCCGCCAGGTAGAAGTGGGGATTGAAGCCCTGAATGGGGTTGAGATTCTCAGTGGTATTGAACCCGGTGAATGGGTGGTGACTGAGGGCATCAACCGACTCGTGGATGGAATGTTGGTGGAGGTTGTGTCCGAAGAGGGATCCCGATGAAAACGGAAGAGCGCCCTGTCGCGATCGAGACCCCACTCACATCCCAGCCCATCGGCCCGGCTCAAGCAGCCTCGCCGCTAGCCCGCTTCTTCTTTACCCGTCAGATTTTGGGGACGCTCCTCTGTTTCCTGCTCCTCATGGGGGGATTCATGGGATACCTGTCGATGGTGAAAGAAGGTGACCCCGACATCAACATTGCGCGAGCAAACATTACGACGGAATGGCCAGGAACCGATGCGGAAACCTTGGAAACCCAGGTAACCGACAAGATTGAGGAAGAAATCAAAAGTCTCTCGGGCCTGGATGATTTTACAAGTGCGACCTTTAACTCTTTCTCCATCATCAACGTCGAATTCAAAGCCAATGAGCCCGTCGATGCCGCGATTCAGGACCTCCGCTCCAAGGTGGATGATGCCGATTCGGAACTGCCTGCGGCATCGGTCGGCGTTGAAGAGCCTAACTTTGAACAGCTCTCACAGCAAGACGACCCGGTTCTGACTCTGGCGCTCACTGGTGAGGGGCTAGACGTGGCTGTCCTCAGTCAAGTGGCTGAGGATTTACAGGAGCGGCTGGAAGCGATTTCCAATATTCGTGAGGTCGACCTGCTGGGTTCGCGAGACGAGGTGATTCACGTCCAGATGCGGCCCAGCCGATTGACTAGCCTGGGGATTTCAGCCACGCAAGTGAGTGACGCCATTCAGGGCAATAACATTGATCGCTCCTGGGATCTGCTGCGGGATGAGGACATCGGAGCTCAGGTGCGTCTCTACGGTCGCCCCCGCACCCTCGAAGATCTCAGGCGGGTTCCGGTCGCTCGGCTGGATGATAACCGGGTCGTGCGCCTCAATGAAGTGGCTGACATTTACCGAGGGATCGAGCGAGAAGAATCGCGAGCGTTTGTGAGTTTGCGGGGCGAGACGTTTGCCCCCACGGTCACCGTGGAAGTGGTGAAAGTGAATGGCAGTGACACCATTGAGGTGGTTAATGCGGCCCTGGCGGCGATGGCGGCCGCGCGTCAAGATCCGGACTTGTGGCCCGTGGGTATGGACTATGCTGTCCTCACGAACGATGCCGAAACCATTCGCGATGATCTGTTTGATTTAGGCAGCAATGTTTTGCAGGCCTCTGTTTGCGTCTTTTTGATTCTTTTGGTAGCGCTTACCTGGCGCGAAGCGTTGATTGCCGGATTGGCGATTCCCGTGACCTTTGCAGGAGCCATCTTTGTGCTGTGGTTAGGTGGCTACACCCTCAACACCATGGTCATGATCGGCATGATTCTGGCGCTGGGACTGCTGGTGGATGTTTTTATCCTCATGCTGGAGGGCATGCATGACGGCATTTTTGTGAAGGGGCTGACCTTTCCCGATGCAGCGATTACCACCATTCAGACCTATGCGGGGTCTTCTTTTGCCGGGCAGTTAACCACTATCCTGGCGCTGATACCCTTGATGGCAATTTCAGGGACGATGGGCAAGTTTACCCGACTCATTCCCATCAGTGCCATTGTTTGCTTGGTGTTGAGCTACCTGCTGGCCCTGTTCGCGGTTGTCCCGCTGTCAAAATTTTTGCTGGGACAGGCACAAGGCACCCATAGCCAAACCTTCATTGATCGCCTCACAGAAGCAGCATCGGAGCGATTTGCCCATTGGAGTCTGCGTTTCACAGTCCGCAATCGCAGTGTTGCGCGCCTGTGGACACTGGGTGCGATCGCCGCCTTTGTCTTTTCCATGGTGCTGTTTACCACGCTACCCTTTACCTTGTTTCCCCAGCAGGATGGCATCAAGCTCAGCGTTAATGTCGAATTGCCACCAGCCGCGACCTTGGCAGTCTCGCAGGAGGTTGCGGATCGGATTGGGGAATATCTGCGCGCCTACCCCGATACCGATGATGGTCTGGTATTTGAGAACATTACGAAGCTGGTCGGGCAGCGCAGCAGTCTCGTTTCTTCCAGTGAAATCAAGCCCTCCACGTCTGATTATTTTGTCGGACTCGCGGCGGTCATGGTTGCGCGATCGGAGCGTCAGGAAGATTCCTACTTCTACGTTCCGGAGTTACGGGAAACCATCGAAACGGCGATTTTGAGGGACTACCCCGGTGCGGTGTTGGCCGTGCAATACACCCGAGCTGGGGGGAATGAGGATCCCATCCAGCTTGAAATCTTTGGCGAAGATATGCCGACGCTCCGGCGGATTTCGGCTCAGGTGCAAGAGCTGCTACGCAACGTCCCTGGCACGATGGACGTGCGGGATGACCTGGGGAATTTGCGTACGGATTACAAACTGGTGCCCCGTCGGGAAGCGCTCGATTTTTACGGGATCAGTCAGGATGACCTTAGCCTCCAGGGGCGCTACCTGATGATCGATAACGACATCGGCGATTATCCCATCGGTAGTGGCGAAGAGGATCTGGAAATTCGCCTGAGTACCCGCTGGCCCTCCCAAGCTGGCGACATTGGCGGCCCTTCGCGCCTGGATGAGTTTGCTACGATTCGCTTTATTAATGATCAGGGTGAGGCGATCGCCGCCGGTTCCTTGCTAGAGCGAGTCGAAGGGTCGGTACCTTTATCGATCACCCATCGCGACACCCAGCGGAGTGTGACGGTGCTGGCCAAGACAATTCCCACTGGCGAGTACTACGACACGGAGATTTTGGCTGGCTTATCCCCTGTGCTGGATGAGCTTCTATACGACCCTGCCCTCAGTGAAGAGGCGAATGCTGCCGCCGGACACTGGCCACGGGGCTATCAATATAAGTTTGGCGGCGATGCTGAAACCAGTGGTGAAACTTTCTCGTCCGCTGGGCAAATGTTGGTTGTGGCAGTCTTCCTCATCTTTGCGCTGCTGGTACTGCAGTTTGGCTCTTACACCCAGCCGCTCATTATTATCTTGTCGATTCTCTTTGCCATGATTGGTACGTTCATCGGCTTCTTTCTGCTGGGTCTGCCCTTCTCGTTTCCGGCTGCTATTGGCGTGATTTCGCTGACCGGCATCGTGGTGAACGACGCCATTGTGATGGTAGACACGATGAACAGCCGTTTAAAGGAGGGCATGGACGTGCGTCATGCGGCAGCCCATGGAGCCAGCGAACGTCTCCGTCCCATTTTGACGACGAGTACCACCACGGTCGTTGGTCTACTGCCCCTAGCCTTCAGCGAAGTCAAGTGGTTTCCTCTGTGTATGGCTATCATCTTTGGCTTGGTGGCGGCGACCTTTATTGCCTTGCTGGTGGTACCGGGGCTGTATCTACAGCTGACGCCTAAGACCTCGGCTGTTGAAGGGGGGAGTGATGGAGTAGGGGAGTAGATGGGTGGCTGGGTAAAACAAATTCAAAATTCAAAACTATTCCCCCGCCAACCCCCAATAACCAATAACGAAGAATTCATCCAAAATCCAAAATTGTTTCACCCCTTCTATGGACAACTCAAAGCTTTCGTTTGTAGCCATTCTCCTTCTATTTTTCATGCTCTGGGCACCACTGGGGCAATCCGATTTCCTGGTGGAAAATTGGATGAAGATTGGCACCTACGCAGCTCCCCTGCTCCTCTTTATCGTTTTTTCTTATAGGACTGAAAAGAAGACGTCAGTTCTGACCGACACCAAGATGATGTCTGTACTCTTCTTAGTGGCCTACATCATGCATCAATTTGAAGAGCATTGGGTTGATCTTTTCGGGGAACAATATGCCTTTCATCACGATGTGAATCAGCTAATTTTAGGGGCACTAAATGCCCAGGATTCGACCATTATGCCCCTGAGTCCTGAATCCATTTATGTGATCAATACGTCTCTAGTTTGGCTGGTTGGGATTCTCGCTATTTGGCGCAGCCCTTATCATTTGTTTCCATCCCTGACGATGGCTGGCATCACCCTCGTCAATGGGATTAGTCATATTGCTTTGGGAATTGCTAAGCAGTCCTATAATCCTGGACTGCTCACAGCAGTTGTTATCTTTCTGCCAATAGCGATCGCCTTCTACAGAAATGTGCTGACCACCAATCCTGTGGTCAAAGTGCAGGTGATAGCGAGTATCGCTTGGGCGATTCTGGCGCACCTCATCATGGTGGTTGGGTTGCTCGCGGCCAATTGGTTTGAATTGATGCCTGAAACTGCCTATTTTGCCCTGCTGATTATCTGGTCAGTCATACCAGCAGTTCTCTTTACTGTCCCCAGTGATGTCCCTCAAGTGGTAGGAGCAACTAATGGAAATTGAACGTTCAAAGGCCAAAGCCCTCACGCCTGAAGAAGTTCAGCATCTGGAAAAGTTAAAGGCCGTGGTGGAAACCGCGCTGGCTGATGGTGTGCTCAGTGAGGACGAAATCACTCATGTCAAATCAATCATTTGGGCTGACGGTAAAGTGACCTATGAAGAACTCAGGACGGTTCATGAAACTCTTCAATCTTTAATGGGAGATGAGTTGCCGCTTCTCGATTGGCGGCGCAATTGAATCAATCTGATTGCTATCAAAGAACAGAATTTCACCCAGGATTAAACAATTCCCATGACCAACTCGACACGAAAAACGATTTCTATACTGCTGAAAATATCCGGCGTCCTTTGGGTGATTTGGGGTTTGGTTCATGCCTTCGCTGGGGTGCTGACCATCGCTGGTGACACGGCAACTGCCACCGCCGGTATTGCCGACGCCGTCGACCCTGCCACCTTGGCGATGGATTATCCAAATGCAGTGGGTGCCATCATTAATCAGCACGGCTTTAATTTACTTTGGGCCGGTGTCGTTACGATTATCGGCGGCATATTGATATGGCGCAAAAGCGTTGCCGCTATATTTGTCACAGCCTTGGTTGGCGGTCTGCTAGATCTCGGCTATTTCATCTTTATCGACCTCGGCAGCTACAACAATTTTGTGCCCGGAACCGTCATGACCATCATCTCAACTGCCGCGATCGCACTGAGCTTTTACGCCTATTTTCAGTCTAAAAAATCTGAACTGGCTTGAGTTTCGTCGCCGATTAAAGCAGTTACATATTTACTGAAAAGATCGAACACCGCAAACTTGCTTCCATCGAGTCTACTGAGTGGAACCCTATTACCGATTTTCAACTATTGATTATTTGGTCAGTCATTCCAGTCCTAGACTGGCTTCCCAATTAATGCCTAATGGGTCTATCCAAAATACATTCAGTTTTAGTATTAGACATCCCAATCTGCCCTGTAAATCCAAAGCTGGACTCCATCAATGAAGCCGAACAAGCAAGTCACGGATCTCTCAAACACCATCAAGGCACTAGCTCCGATTGTTTTTAATGCCATCAAGAGTCGACAGTTGTTCAATCCTTGCTGTGAACTGACTAAACCCGACCCAGATATTCTCTGTGAGTACGATGTCGAAATCCCAATGAGTGAGGGATTTTTCGTTACAGCTAATATCTACCGATCGCAGCAGGCTGCTGAGCAGGGTGAACCTGTACCGGTTGTCATGTGTGCTCACCCCTATGACAACCATCTCACCCCATCTCTCGGCAAGACACCGCTTGGCGGTGCCCCTCAGCAATACCGCCTCATTGCCCAAGCAGAAAAACCAAAATTTTCCAAGCTAACGAGTTGGGAGTCCCCTGACCCTAATTTCTGGGTTCCTGCTGGCTATGCCGTTGTCAATATGAATCTGCCTGGATATGCCAATAGTGGTGGTCATCCCTCGGTTTTCTCTGAGCATCAGGGCAAATGCTATTACGAAGCGATCGAGTGGGTAGCGAAGCAACCCTGGTGTACCGGCAAAGTGGGCCTCAATGGGGTTAGCTTTCTAGCGATTACTCAATACCATGTGGCCGCCTGTCAGGCTTACGGTGGGCCACCCTCGTCCCTCTGCTGCATTTCTCCTTGGGAGGGTTTGACCGATCCTTATCACGACGTCTTCACTCGCAGCGGACTGACCGAAATGGGTTTCCCCGCTTTTTGGTGGAGTACCGAAGTAAAGACAGCCATTAATGGCACAGAGGAAGATTTTGTGAAATCCGAAGGGTGTATCCCTACTGATTTTGTGAAGCATCACCCTTTCTATGACGATTTCTGGAAGTCAAAAGCAGTCAAGCTGGAAGAAATCACGGTTCCGATGCTCGTTTGCGGTTCGTTTTCAGACCATGGATTGCACACTATGGGCAGTCTTCGAGCCTTTATGAAAGCACCGGCAAAGTATAAATGGCTCTACACCCATCGCACGGGTAAGTGGGACGCTTACTATTCCCCTGAGGTGCAGGAACTAACCCGCCACTTTATGGATTGCTTTCTTAAAGGGGATACCTCAAGCGGATTCCTGAACACACCGCCTGTCCGACTCGAAATCCGCAGCAGCCAAGAGCAAATCCATGAGGTTCGCTACGAGCAGGAATGGCCGATCGCTCGCACCGAGTATCAGCGACTTTATCTCTCATCGCAGCAGTCTTTGTCTCTAGAGATGTCGTCAGTTCCGCAAGAACTGACCTACTCAGCAACGACGGGCAAAGTGACCTTTCTCCATCAATTCACTGAAGACACCGAACTTACCGGCTATATGAAACTGCGGTTGTGGGTAGAGGCAAGATCTGGAACTCACAACCAAGAACCTCCCGATGACATCGGTCTCTATGTCGCCATTAACAAGCGCGATCGCACTCAAACTTCAGTTCCTTTCTATGGTTCCGTTGGAAGTTTGCAAGATAGGGTCACCCGTGGCTGGGGTCGAGCCTCACGACGCGAACTAAACCCCATAGAATCCACTGAATGGAACCCCGTTCTCCAAGCCGATAGAGAGGAGACACTAAAACCAGGACAAATTGTGCCGTTAGAAATCGCCCTTTATCCCAGTAGTACCTTCTTTGCCATGGGTGAAGCCTTGGAGTTGATTGTGAGTTCGCAGGAAGTTATTCCTTCAGCACCCTACTTCAAAGATGTTTCCTTTAATCGGGGTATTCACGTCATTCACTACGGTGGCAACTTTAACTCGCATCTGTTGATTCCGAAAGTGTAGGAAGGATATGAACAAGGTTTAGGTAGACCACTGGTTTCTGTCGTGAAACCGTCAACGTTAGGGCCATTCCTGAAAACCGGGGATTTTGAAATCATCCGATAGACTAATCACTTATTTACGACACTGGTATGAAGTAATGACTGTTGAGTCTTCGTTGATTAATCGTCCAGTCGCACCACCTCAATACAAACAACTCCTCATTGTTATTGTGCTGAGGTTTTTGATCGTCCCCTTTGTACATGGAGGGTTATGGGATGTTGTGGCCTCTTTTCTATTTCTTCATATCACATTTTTGATTATTCAGTCCTACCAATTAAAACGAGCAAAGTTCATTCTCTTTGTCGCGATCGCAACCATTGGATTTCTGCTGGATGTAATGCTTACTCTAGACTGGATTGCTAGCGCGATCGCGCCGACGCTGGTGGTTCAAATTGTCTATGCCTTCTTCTTTGGCTCTGCCGCTATACTCATTTTGCGGCGTATCCTCCAGGCATCACGCGTCACTATGGATATTGTTCGAGGTGGGGTCTGTGTCTATCTGCTTCTGGGCTATTTCTGGGCCTTACTCTACAGCATTGTTTACACCCTTGATGCCAATTCTTTCTCGAGCGAACTGGTAACTGAGGACTCGTATTTAAAGGTTCTGTACTTCAGCTTTGTGACACTTACAACTTTAGGATTTGGCGATGTCGTTCCAGTCACTGAAATTGCCTCCGTACTCACCGTTTTAGAAGCTCTAGTAGGGCAAATTTATCCCACCATTTTTATCGCACTACTGGTGAGTGGATATCTAGCCCATCAGCCTCTACCCGAAGATAAGGAGATTTCCGGCAATGATATTACCCGCCAGAACAGGTTTTGAAATCGATACGTTCTTTACTGGAAATCACCTTAGTTCAATTCAAAATTCAAAATTCACTGACCTTTTACCCTTCACCATCACTCTCCTACCCATCCACCCATCCACCCCTATGTCTTTCCCAAAACCCTTCAAACAACTCCTACAGACCACTGCAATCGCCATCCTATCCGGACTCGCAGCTGCTGTACCTGCGCGATCGGCCGATGCGATTTTTTTTGATTACGGCCTCTTTGGACGAAGCCTACCCGTCTCTTCACTGGAAACATTCATCGAAAATGGCACGGTAGATGCTGATCTCGCACCCTACTTGGAGCTGATACCTGCCGATAAGCAACAGCAATTTCGTCAAGATTTGAGTACACCTGTAACGGCTCTAGGTGCCGATATTCCTGTCGATGTTAGTAACCCCTTTGTGCTCTCTCAATTGCTGTATACACCCATTGGCGAACTTGTGTTGGATCGGGTAGGTGAGTTGATTCAAACTGAAGGTCGTCAAAATGGACGGCAGGCCATTCGATCCGCCATTATTTTGGCGGCGGCTGATCCCGAAGGACTTTCGCTGATCAATCTCATCCGCTTTTATCCAACCGGCGGGATACGGTTAGATTTGCAAAAAATCCTCGCCCTATCCAAAGCCGTCAACGCCAATATTGAGACGACTAATCAACTGGTTGAAGTAGCTACTCAACAGTCGATCGCCGCCGCCGCGATGGAACCTGCCCTTGATTACAATGCACTGCCAAACCCCGCAGAACTCGGCCCGTTTGAAATTGAAATGCGATCGCTGATGCTGCAAGATGAGCAGCGCGATCGCAACCTCCCCATTGATCTTTATTTGCCGAGGAATCTAGGTACTGTCCCAGGGCCGATTTCAGTCATAATCCTCTCTCATGGCTATGGTGATACGCGCCAAAATCCAGAGGCATCAGCGGCTGCTCGTAAGTTAGCCGCCAATGGGTTTGTGGTAGCGATGCCAGAGCATATTGGGAGCAATAAGGCCTATCAGGATGACTTAACCAGAGGCTTGGTGCAGGAATCCTTCGAAGCGATGGAATTTATCAATCGTCCCTTAGACATTCGCTTTCTCCTTGATACGCTAGAGCAAAAAAACGCGACTGAATTTCAAGGGCGTCTGCAACTTGATCGAGTAGGGCTTGTCGGGCACTCATTTGGGGGATATACGGCGCTGGCATCGGCTGGAGCAACGGTTGATATCGATTATTTACAGCAACAGTGCACTCCTAGAGAGACAATCGACCCAGATCAAGTCAACATTGCGTTGTTGCTTGAATGCAGGGCGCTAGAGCTGATGGCATCACCTGATGTAATGCGTCAACTTACTGATGGCAGTATGACCGACGAACGGGTGGGGTTAGTGATGACCTTAGCCCCAGTAAGTAATTTGTTTGGTGAGAGTGGTGTAAGCAAAATTGACATCCCCGTCGTGATTATGGGCGGTGCTTCGGATATCGCGAGTCCTTTGGCTCTAGAGCAATTGACCGCCTTCCGCGGATTAACAACCGCTGAAAAATATCTCTACCTGGGCGAAAACCTATCGCATACACCAGCGCTGACTCGGGTTGCCTTGAATGCGACTAATCCTAATAGTGCGATCGCTGACAACTTAGAGGAAACGGAGGAGCTCTTTTCTAATCTGGTTGTATCTTTAGCGATCGCCCATAACAGAGTCTACTTGCAAGGTGATGAATCCTATCGTCCTTATCTAACGTCGGCCTATGTTGAGGCAGTTAGTGTGGAGCCGTTTAAGCTTCATTTGCTGCGGTCTGTCCCAGAAGGGTTTTAGAACGTCATAGCCTAGTAACGAGTTCTGTTTGATTGGCTCCTCAACCGCTTGATTCTGGGGTTTGGCAACTATCCCTACAGCATCACTCTAATTTTTCTCCCACGAAAGTGACCTGCTCCCTTGTAGCTGGGCCATTTCTACTCCAGGTCTTGAAAAAGCAACTCCAGTCCTGACGATTTAGTGCTTCTCTCTTATGCCTATTAACCGATCCCGTTTGCGTCAGCTACACACTGCTTTAGTTCCCTTTATGGTGTTACCTCTGCTTGAGGCCAGACACTTTTAAGATTAGGAAGTCATCATACGAGCAGTGGGCGAGAGATGGGCTAGTAGAAAAATCCCCAGTTGGACGGCAACAATGCTGGGGCCAGAGGGCAAATCAAACAGGGCAGAAAGGAACATACCGATGACTGCGCTCACTGCGCCCAAGCCAGCGGCGATAAAGATGTAGTGAGTAAATCTGCGGCTGAGTAGACGAGCAGCACTGGCAGGAATAACGATAAAGGCGCTAATCAATAAGACCCCAATCGCTTTGATGGAAATACCCACCACCAGGGACAGCAGCACAACAAAGGTTGTGCGCTGGGCCGAGACGTTGACGCCCTGAGCGATCGCCATCGGTTCATGGAGGGTGAGTAGAAGTTGTGATTGCAGCGTCAAGCCAATAAACCCAACACACACAAAAAACAGCAACGCGCTGAAAATCAGGTCGGGGGTTCGTACTGCCAGAATGTCGCCAAAGAGCAGACTGTCAATGCCCACCTGATAACCATCTCGAAAGCTGATCAGAATGATACCCAGAGCTAGAGACGACGAGCATACGATGTTCAATAGGGTATCAGTCCAAAGATAGGTGCGTTCTAAAAAGTAAGCTATCCCCAACGCAAACAATACGGCAAATGGCAGCAGTACCCAGGATGGATCTAACCCCAGCAGTAATCCAATGCTGATGCCGAGCAGAGCTGAATCTCCTAGTGCCTCACTGAAAAAGGAAAGCTGCCGCAGGATAGTGAAGCTGCCCAGTAAGCCCCCCATGAGTCCGGTTAACACACCGCCCATTAGTGCTCGCTGCATAAAGGGCAGTTGAAACAGTTCGATAACACGGGTGAGTTCAGTCTCAATGGTCATAATCATGAGGTTGGTAGGTATGGTGATAGCGAACGAAATCTGACCCTTAGGCGAGGGCCAGCTGCTCCGGGGCCAGCGCTTGATATGGTGTGTCCTGACACAGAAGTGTGCGGTTGATGCAAAGGACGCGATCGCTGCTCCGGCGTACCATATCAGGCCGTGGGATAGCTGTAAAATGACCTAGCCCTGTTCCTTCCAAATCTGATCAGATATGAATACGGGAAAGCGAAACTGTGAACAAGCTACCATTCCCACTTTCGCTTCGCAGTGTTAAGTGTCCTTGGTGCCGCTGCACAATCGCTTTGGCAATCGCTAATCCCAACCCCGTCCCTCCTGTTTTGCGGGAGCGATCGCTATTCACTCGATAAAAGCGTTCAAAAATACGGCTGTGCGCTTCGACCGGAATCCCAATCCCCGTATCTTTGACAGTAATTGTGGCGGAGCGATCGTAAGCCGCTAAGTCCACCATCACTGCTCCCCCTGGCGGCGTGTATTGAATCGCATTCGCCATCAAGTTAGACACAAGACGATAGAGCTGGGATTCCTGGCCCATCACATGAATTTCCTCGTTGGGAATCTGGCTGCTGAGGTGAATATCAGTAACGGCGGCTAACTCTGCCAGTTCCTCGGTTAAGTCGGCAACGATGTCGTTCAAGCAGCAGGGTTGGTATGGCTTTGCTGTGGTGTCTTGCTCCAGGCTAGTGAGCAAGAGCAGATCGGCCACTAATTGACTCAGGCGACGACCCTGACGTTCGACAGTTTGGAGCAGTGGCGGCACCTGTTCTAATTGTTCTGGTGACAGACGGAGAAGCGCTTCCACTGTGGCGAGGAGACTAGCGAGAGGCGATCGCAGCTCATGGGCGGCATTAACGGTGAACTGCTGCTGTCGCTGGTAAGACTGGTAAATGGGCTGCATTGCCAGACCAGATAACCACCAACTCGCAATGGTAATCAACCCCAGTGCTAAGGGGAAGCCGCCGATGAGAATCCACTGTAGTCGTTGAGTTTCAGCATCAAAGGCAACCAGCGTACGCCCTACCTGAAGATAGCCCCAGGAAGGATGTGCGTGGATTGCCTCACCGGGAGCGTGGGCGTGGGCACTATGCAAGATGGTTGTGAACTGGTGGTAGCGGTTACCCTCACGGGTCTGTAGAGTTTGCCAAGTAGTTGGATTGAGGCTGGTTGGCAGTGGCTCTGGCTGATTGGGAGAAAAGGCTAACAGGTTGCCTTGGTTATCGAACAGGCGGATGTAATAGGTGGTGCGATCGCTAATGCCTAAGGTGTGACGTTGAATCAGCGACGGATTCGGCTCACAGGGCTGTTCCACAAGACACAGGTCAGGCAAGATCTGCTGCAATACATCGGTCGGATTTTCTGAAGGGGGCAGCATCGGCTCTAGGCTGTCGTGGAGGGTTCCTGCGATGGATTCAATTTCGCGTTCGAGGGCGGCCCAGTTGGACTGCACTAAAGCCCGTGCCATGCCGAAGCCCGACAGACTCAAAATGCCGCCCATCACCAGGGCATACCAGGCGGCGAGGCGCAGGCGACTGCGGCGAAAGAGTTGCTGGCTGTTCATGGCGTCACCCGAAAGCAATATCCCTGACCCGGCACTGTTTCGATGGGGCAGTCGCAATTGTAGCGAGCAAACTTACGGCGTAGCAGGCGAATCTGGGCAGCCACAACATTGCTAATCGGTTCTTCTTCCAAGTCCCACAGTTGCGAGCGCAGCTTACTGCCGGGAATGATGCGATCGCGATTTTCCATCAGGTAAGCCAGCACTTGAAACTCTTTCAAGGTGAGGGGAATCTCTAGGGTCGGCTGCTCCGGCAGATTCACCAACAGTCGAGTGTTGGCATCATCCAGGGTGAAGGCTCCCACGGTCAACTGCTGGGGTTTGAGCCGAGGCGATCGCCGCTGCAAGGCTCGCAGTCGGGCCAGTAGTTCCTCCATCACAAAGGGTTTCACCAGATAATCATCAGCTCCCGCATCCAGTCCAGCAATGCGATTTTCCGGTTGTCCCAAGGCGGTCAGCATGAGCACGGGGAGGGGATTTTGGCGCGATCGGAGCCGCTGGCATAGCTCCAAACCGGAAAGCTCTGGCAGCAGCCAATCAAAAATCGCCACGGTATAATCCGCCCACTGGGTTTCCAGGCAGTACCAGGCTTGTGCCCCATCGGTGACCCAATCCACCACGTACTTTTCGTTGATCAAGACCTGCTTAATCGCCTGTCCCAAATCTTCTTCGTCTTCTACCAGCAGAACTCGCATAGTACCGAAGCTATCCACCAACGAAGCCGATTCTACCGGAGCCCCTGCCATTTCATCTGGTTTTCATCTGCTCTATGGCACTGTGTTGGGGATTTTGCTTCAGGCTGTCAAAACTGTGAGGAGGTATGGATGAAGCGCTTACCCTTATTCAGCTCTATCTTGGCTGTGAGTCTTGCTATGGGCACGCCCGCTGCTTTGGCTCATGTTGGTCATGGCGATGAGTTTCAGGCTGAAGGCGGTGTTGATCGCGTTGAGGTAAATGCCGAAACTGATCCTTTATTTGGCATTCAGGTGAATCCGATTGAATCGGCTGTTGATGACAGCGGCAGGGTGATGATTCCCGTGTCCGCTCTAGTCGAGGATAACGATCGCCAACTGGTATTTGTGCTGTACGAAAATTTCTATGAGCCGGTGCCCGTCACCACTGGGGCGACCGAAGGCGAAATGATTGAAGTTTTGGAGGGGCTATCGGTCGGTGAGCAACTCGTGACCCAGGGGAGCCTGTCGCTTTATGCCGAATCGCGCAAGACCCAAACCGCTGAAGCAGCCCCGGAAGCGGCTACAACGACGAGTAGTGAAGTCCCTGTCGAAGCGCCTGTGGCAGAAGCTCCTGAGATGGAAGCGACTGAAATGGAAGTGAGCGAATCGACTGAGGTACCCGCTGAAACGACTGAAGCCTCTGGCGGTTTTCCGAAGGTGCTGTTGGCGGTGCTGGGCGGCGGCGTTGGGTTAGCCATCGGAGCAGTCGTTTTGACGCGCAAAAAGTAAAGCAGCCTCTCCCCAGATAGCCATTTCAGCCAGCAGTTAGGACTTCCCGGTAGATGCTGAACGCCGTTCTCAATCAAATTCTCAAAAATTCCATTGCCCAGCGGTGGTTTATCGTGGCGGGGGCGATCGCGGTCACGGTTTGGGGCGTCTTCAGCGTTACCCAAATGCCGCTAGACGTGTTTCCGCCCTTTGCCCCACCCCAGGTGGATATTCAAGTCGAAGCGGTGGGGCTGGCTCCGGAAGAAGTGGAAACCCAGATCACCGTACCGATCGAAAGTGCGGTGAACGGCCTGCCAGGAGTAACCACGGTGCGCTCCTCGTCAAAAGTCGGGCTGTCGATGGTCAGCGTCGTGTTTGATCAGGATGCCGACATCTACCAGGCTCGGCAGGCGGTGACCGAACGACTGCAACAGGTCACCAACCAACTACCAGAAAACACTCACCCACCTGAAATTTCGCCCCTGGTGTCACCATTAGGCACCATCTTGCAATACGCCTTCACTGTGGACGGGCAGGGGCAGACCGACCTGATGGCGCTGCGCCGCCTGGTGGATGTGACCCTGAAGAATCAGATTCTCTCGGTGCCGGGAGTCTCGCAGGTGACGGTTTATGGCGGCGACGAGCGGCAGGAACAGGTACTCATCGATCCGGCGAAGCTGCGAGATTTCAATGTGTCCATCAATGAAGTTACTGCTGCCGCGACTGGGGCTAACTCCAGCGCTCCTGGTGGTTTCCTGATTGGTGGTGGGCAAGAACTGCTGGTGCGCGGCTTGGGTCAGATGCAGTCCATTGAGGATTTGCAGCGATCAGTGGTGCAGGTGCAGGACGGTCAGCCGATTTTGCTGCGGGATGTGGCCACGGTGCAGACGGGTTCGGCGCTGAAGCGGGGTGATGCCAGCCTGAACGGCCAACCAGCGGTGGTGCTGATGATCAACAAACAGCCGGAGGTGGATACGCCGACGGTAACGAATGCGGTGGAAGCGGCGATCGCTGAACTCCAATCCACCTTTCCCCCCGACGTGCAGGTGACGCGCACCTTCCGGCAGGCCAACTTTATCGACTCCGCTATTCGCAACGTCAGCGTTTCCCTGCTGCAAGGCGTGGTGATTGTGTCGGTCATCTTGCTGCTGTTTTTGATGAACTGGCGCACCGCCATCATCACCCTCAGCGCCATTCCGCTATCGCTGCTGATTGGCCTGCTGTTCATGAACGCCTTTGGCCTAGGCATCAACACCATGACTCTGGGCGGTTTGGTGGTGGCGATTGGCTCGGTGGTGGATGACGCGATCGTGGATATGGAGAACTGCTATCGCGGTCTGCGGTCCAACCAGGCCCAGGGCAATCCCAAGCATCCCCTCCAAGTAGTGTTTGACACGTCGGTGCAGGTGCGGTTGGCGGTGATTTTCTCGACGGTGATTATTGTCGTCGTGTTTGCCCCCATCTTCAGCCTGACTGGCGTAGAAGGCCGCATCTTTGCCCCCATGGGACTGGCTTACTTGTTCTCCATCCTGGCCTCGACGTTGGTAGCGATGACCCTGTCGCCAGCTCTCTGTGCGATTCTGCTGGCGCATCAGAATTTGCCTCAGGAAGGTACCTTTGTGTCGCGGTTGGCCGAACGGATCTATCGTCCGCTGCTGGGGCTTTCCATGCGAGCACCGCAGCTCATTCTTACCCTTGCCTTAGCAGCTCTGGTGGCAGCGGCAGCAATCGTGCCCTCTTTGGGGCGAGTCTTTCTGCCGGAGTTTCAGGAGAAATCCCTGGTGAACTCAATGGTGCTGTTTCCCGGCATTTCCCTGGATATCACCGTTGGGGCCGGTAAGGCCCTGGCGAACTCCCTTCAAGACAATCCCCTCTACGAGTGGGTGCAGGTGCGGGCCGGACGCTCTCCAGGAGATGCCGATGGGGCGGGAGTGAACATGGCCCACGTCGATATTGAACTC
This sequence comes from Cyanobacteria bacterium J06638_28, assembly GCA_039819045.1. Lineage (GTDB taxonomy): Bacteria > Cyanobacteriota > Cyanobacteriia > Phormidesmidales > Phormidesmidaceae > SIO1E4. The sequence continues at coordinate 115,090 of JBCBSR010000009.1, read as the reverse complement.
AGCGACGAAGCGCTAAAAGATCGAGAAGCTAGCGTCCAGCAACTGCGGGAAGCCTTCCTAGAATTGCCGGGAGTCGCGCCTAACATCGGCGGGTTTATTTCCCACCGGATGGATGAGGTGTTGTCAGGGGTGCGGAGTGCGATCGCGATCAAAATTTTCGGCCCCGACCTGGCGGAACTGCGGAGTATCGGTGAGCAGGTGCGCGACGCCATCGAACCTATCGAAGGGGTCGTGGACTTGCAGCTTGAGCCCCAACTGCCCATCCGCCAGGTGCAGATTCAGTACAACCGGAAAGCCGCCGCAGGCTATGGCCTGACGATGGCTCAAATCTCCGACGTGGTGGAAACGGCCCTGAACGGACGCGTCGTCTCCCAGGTACCGGAAGACCAGCAGTTGATTGACATTACCATGGCCTTGCCGGAATCGGCCCGCAATAGCCTAGATGCCATTAGCGCGATTCCCGTTTCCACCTCGACAGGAGAACTGATTTCTCTGGGAGACGTAACCGAGATTGGCTACGGCATGGGAGCCAACGTGGTCAATCGAGAAGATGTGTCTCGCCTAATTGTGGTGTCGGCAAACGTGGCCGAGCGGGATCTGGGTAGCGTTGTGGGCGACATGCAGGCCCAGATTCGGGAGACTGTGCAACTGCCCAACGGCTACTTTATTCAGTACGGGGGCCAATTTGAGGCAGAACAAAACGCCACCAATAACCTGCTGGTCTACAGCATCTTGGCGGCGATCGCCATTGCCGTGCTGATGTTCTTCTCAGTCAAGTCTCTGCCTGCCACCGTAGCGATTATGATCAACCTGCCCCTGGCGCTTGTAGGCGGCATTGTCTCTATCTTGCTCACAGGTGGCGTGATGTCGGTAGCTTCCCTCATCGGCTTCATTACCCTGTTTGGAGTGGCCGTCCGTAACGGCTTGCTGTTGGTGGATAACTACAACCGCAAGTTTGATGAGGGCTTGCCGCTGAAGAAAGCAGTATTCCACGGTTCCTTAGAACGGGTGAATGCCATTCTTATGACGGCTCTGACTTCGGCTTTGGGAATGTTGCCACTGGCGATCGCTAGCGGAGCCGGCAACGAAATCCTACAGCCCCTTGCGATCGTCGTTCTGGGCGGATTGTTTACCTCTACAGCGCTGACGCTGCTGGTGATTCCAGCTCTCTATGCGCGGTTTGGTCGCTGGTTTATGCCAAAGCCTAGCAAGAGACAATTAGAGATAGCTCTCGCTCATCGTGGCGAATCACAACCGACAGTAAATTCATAAATAATAAACTGTCGAAATGCTTATTTGAAGGCATGTTTGATGCCCTATGGAGATATCAACTTAGCCTTTGCCAGCTATCCGTCAGGGCCAACCAATGAGCGTCAGCTACAAGTACCATCGATTTCCCATCGAGGTCATTCGTCATTGTGTCTGGCTCTACTACACCTTTCCGTAGCGCGATCGTCATTAGTTGCCAAGAGAGCCTGTTCATGACGGAAAATGCCTAAGTCGCCCTCAGTCACGAGTTGCTGCCAAGCTTGTAGCACCATTGCTCGTAACTGAGCCAAATGGCTGTAGCCTTTGGGATTGGCCATGACTGCGCCCAAATGAGTTCCCCAACTATAGCCCGCTAGCGCTTCACCATTGACCGATTCTTCCCGACGAACCGCTGCCTCAAACCAAGCGTCATCTTCCAGTAAATCCATGAAGTTGAAATCATCTTGCGCCATCGTTCACCTCTGGAAGCGACCGTACTCAAAGTATGTCAAATTTTCCTTTTCTGGATCGGGGCCGTAGCTGGCCATATTTTGGTCATCATAGAAGCTTTCCACCCCAGATAAAGCGTGTAAGCCGACGCGTCCTTCATAGCCCAGTTCTAAACTTCGTTGGCGGGCGAAGAGGAGTAGAGCTGTTCCGACACCGCGAAGTGCAGGAAGTGGCTGAATCGCTTTACGGTTCCAGGGAGCTGATGCGAGCGCTTGAATATAAACAATGCGGTTGCGGCGTTCAATCTGAGAGCGATGCCATTGGGTTTCGATAGCCATTAAGCCCTGGGTCATCTGCGATAGAGATGTGTCCGTAAGTCGAAGGGAGGAGCATTACGGCTGGGCTTGCGTCCCTTGGGGCGAGGCGACAACGGTGCATCTGATTCCTGCCGCCTCTCAAATTGAGACAGACACTGCTCAATCTGCTGGTCACATTGCTGAATCTGCTCTCGATAAGTGTCATACAGATGCACTTCTTGCTGCAAGACAAACAGATGTTCAGCACGATAATCGCCGTGTAGTGCCGCTGCAATTTCAGCGACACTGCGCTTGGCTCGGGGGTCTTTTAAGGCTGCCAGACGTTCAGGGTCTCGCTCTCCCGATAAAATCGTACGGATAATCCGCATCCCGGAAGGCAGGTTGAAGAACAAACCATCGTTCAACAGTAGAACTGCTATTAGCGTGGCGATGCTGAAGTGCTCGGTTTCTAGGAATCTCTATGGGGGCGATCGCTCGCGACAGGAACAGGCCATTGCATGAGATCGCTATCTGTGGCTCTGGGGGCTTAAACGACTGCCTTTAGATTTCAAGGGTTTCGATGGCTTCGATGGGTAAACCGGTAATCGTGGAAATTCGGGCGATGTCTATACCCGCTGCTTTCATCTGCTTTGCGACCTGTTGCACCCCCTCCTGTCGGCCTTCTTCGCGTCCTTGTGCCAGACCGGTCTCTAATCCTTCTTGGATCCCTTCTGCTTTGCCCTCTTGCCAAGAGGTATCCACTACGTTGTTCAAGTCCCGGTAATATTTGAGGCTATTCTGATAGCTGTCTTGCTCAACTGGAGAGAAATTGGCAATCTCTGCGACCTCAAAGAGCTGATTGAATACCGCTTCTTGTAATGGCTCGGGCGGTTCATCTAGGTCGGGGAGATGCTTAAGTAAAAACAGCCACTTATCAAAGTGGGTTTCTAGTTGCCCAAGGCTCTTGGTGAATTTCGGCAGCTCAATGTAGATGAATTTGAGTTTGTCGTAAAACACCTGACAGTGCTGATTCTTGAGTTCTACTGTGTGCAGCAGCTCTGGGTCTTGCTTGTGGTCATCAAAGATAAAGTCCAGTACTCCCACTGTATAAACTGGGGTGAGCTGGTAGTCCCAGGTGCCTTTCTGGGCTTGTTCCTGAATCGGAAAGGTGGCGTAGTATATGCTGCGGTCTTTGAAGAAGTTCTGTTTGGCTTTTTGAATTTCGACGATGAAGTATTCTCCGCTCTCGGCTTGGCAGTAAATGTCAAAAATGGCTTTGCGATCTACGGGGGTACTACCTAGGCTCTCTGTCTGCTTATAGGTGACTGATTGGATGCGGTGCTGCTCTGGAAGCAATGTATTCAGGAAGTCAATCAACAGTTGCTGGTTGGGCTCGCTGCCGAAAACCCGTTTGAAGCCAAAGTCGGTGAGCAGATTAATGTATTTCTCTTTGAGAGGAAGGCTCATCTTAGGGCGGGACCACAACAAGGCAATGACTCTATCTCTGATTATAATGACTCTATCTCTGATTATAGGGAGATGCTCTCTTGCGGTGTGAGGGATGCAAACTGTCTGATTGGGGAGGATGAAGGGCTTTGCGATCGCTGGTTGGTGTAATGGTTTTGGGCTGGGGTCGTATGGCTCTGGGAAAGGAGATAGAGGCGGCTAGAAGGGATATCGGAGCAGTTAAGCTCTGGTGCTTTCTATGGGCTTCTGAGGGGATGGAGAAGGGCTCTGTTTTGATTGACGGAGCGGAGCTAGGAATGATGCTGAAGTGCTCGGTTTCTATGGGTGCGATCGCTCTTGGTGGTAGCGGGCTGCTGTCTATGGCTCTGGGGGCACGTCACTAAAACAACGAAACAGCATTGGCTCTGGAGAGATATTTTCTTGTTGCAGTGGCAAAGAGCTTATTTGTTTTTAGATAAGGATAAGATAAGTTTAGCCAAGAAGCTATTTTGCAACGCTAATAATGGCTGAATCATAACGATCACAATATGGCCCCGAACCAAAGCAGGAAAGTTTGTCATACTCTGAGCACGATCGCTTCTAAAGAATGAGCCGTGGCCCAAGTTGATTTCAATTTCATGGATTTGCTGGAAGATGATGCCTGGTTTGAGGCTGCTGCTCGTCGGGAGGAAGCGGTCACTGGTGAGGTGCTAGCGGGCTACGGCTGGGGGGCGCATTTGGGTGCGGTTGTGGCGAATCCAAAGGGCTATGGTCATTTTGCGTTGTTGCGCTCTATGGTGTTGCAGGCTTGGCGGCAGCTTGTAGCGGAGTGGAATTTAGGGGTTGGGATGGCGGCGGCTGAGACGAAGGGCCAGGAGCTGATTATGGCGCGACTCCATCAGCCTGAATCTGAGGGCCAGGAGACGTTGATGGCTTTACTGGCGATGAGGCTCTCTACGCCACAAGGGGAATGGCAGATGACTGAGGCGGTTCATTCGCAGATTCGCTCTGTGTTGAGCAAGGTACTAACGCCGAAAGATTGGGATGACATCGCAAGCTCGGCGGCTAAGGCGGTGCAGATGCACATCACTCTGCAGTTTCAATTCCCTCAATCTGCTTAGGATACAAACAGTCTTCACCATGGAGATCGCGGCTGCATACAATACTTACCACTATCGAATGGGTCGCTAAGATCCGCTCTAAACGGTCGGCTGGATGAAACTGGCTAATCACATAGAATCCAGTTTCAATCCTCGACGACCGAGATAACGATCTCTATCATCCAGAGTCACGTCGATATTCGATACTACGGGGGCTATCAGCTCAAGTTAAGGGCTCACAGGTCATGCAGTTGAACGACTCATCATTTCCTTAAATTCCAAAGTCTGTTTGCACCTCTAAGAGCGATCGCTCCCACAACTCTTCCGGTTGCCAGGTATCTGGGTCAAAGCGAGAAAGCTGCCCCCGTTGGTACGCTGCCTGCAGACGCGATCGCACCGCCTCATAACTGAGCGACAGGATCTGGTGCTGCCGCTGTCGCTGAATACCCCGCAGCGCTCCCAGCCCGACGATGACGTGGATCAAACGAAACTTAGCTCCTAGCAAAAAGGCTTGCACTTCGGCTTCACCCATTGGGTCTGTGCCATACCCAGTCAGCACATGAACGCCATCGTGGAGTTGCTGACGGCGCGGTCCCTGAACGAACGGTTGTAGACCATTGGCATCCAGATGTTCTGCCCAGGCATGACCAAGGGTGCCGGAAGGGAGCGATCGCAAATAGTCCATTTCTACAATCGGCGGCACGTTGAGATCAAGGCGATCAGTAACCCAGCCAAACACTTTCAAAAGGCATTCGACTCGCTGGGCCTGAATCTGTTCTAAAGAAGATAAGGAAGAGGTATTCATGAGACTTTTGTGGGGTTGAACGGTAAGCAAATGTGGTCAGTCATAGCGGTGAACGCTCTCAATCTATCCAGGAGACAAAGCTGAATATTGGCCGGGAGGTCATGTTGCACCCATGACTTTGGTCATGTTCTCTGCCGACTACAGTGGAGTTAGATAGAACAGGCTCCATCGTTAAGTCTTTCCATGCCGTCGATGCGCGCCATTCGTTTGGATAATCATCCGTTTCCGTTCTTGTTGTACGGGGAATGGGTGCTAATAGCGATCGCCTTAATCAGCGAATTTTCGCCCAGTGTTTTGCCCCACGGTGGTGGTTTCCCTGGCTTAGCCTTGCTGGTAGTTTTGGGGTTTGGCGCATTGGGACTCTGGCTGCCAACCTATCCCCTGGCCCTCAAAGAAGAAGTGGCTCAGGCGGTTCGCGCGGTGCATCGCGGCTATGCCCAATTTGGCCCCGGCATTTTGCAAAAGATGGTGGTAGCCCAACCCTCGCCCCCCAAGCCTGAAATCCCTCCTGGATTTGATGAATTAACGCTACGGGAGCGGCAGGGACTGGTGCTAATTGGTCAGGGAGCCAGCAATCGCGAAATTGCTCAAGCTCTGTTCCTCTCTGAGGTAGCCGTCAAGAACCATGTGACCAATATTTCGGGACGGCTGGGGTTGCGCGATCGCACCCAGGCCGCCCTCTTCGCCGCATCCTTGCAGTTAGATGAGATTGATGGTCACTTCTAGGAATACTGAGCCAGACGAATCTAGTGATTTTCAACTTTATCCATGTCAGATTCTAGAATTTCTCAATCGCGAGGTCGGCCTGAACCTACGGGCTCAGCCGCTGGCTCAACGCAGCGGCTGACAGTCCTTTATATCGCCTCCTCGAGCGCGATCGCGGGGCTCGCCATTATCGGCCAGGTTTGGATTCAGCAAGCGCTGAATCGGCAAAGCCTTGATATTCAAGTGATTAGCGCTGCTCAGCAGCAGCAGCGCAGTAGTCAACGACTCGTCAAGTCAATTCTGGCACTCAAGCTACCAGCTATGGCTGAAGAACAAAGGGAGCGGGCTCAAGAACTGGAGGCAGCCATTCAAGCTGCAGAAGCCTCGCTGCAAACCTTAGCTGATATTCAAAACTCTACTGCACTGCCGACCCGCCGCCGACAACAGGTTCAGCAATAAGATAGCCGTCAAAGGCAAACGGGAGATGATCACCTATCGGGTAATTAAGTCGCTGTAGAAGCTCGACCTCTCCGGGTGCTGCGAACGCTTCATCAGCCTAGATGAAATAGATTGCCAGGAGCACCTTAGGTTTTTGGCTCTGCCACTGAATTTTAGTGGCAGAGCCTTGGGGTACAGGCCAATGTAGATCACTAGTATTAAAGAGTGGTGAACACTGAAGCCCTTATACGAGCGCAAATCCATAGTCAAAGGCCAATACCCAGGAGATTGAAGTTGTGCCTCATCCCCCAAGCACAAAAGGCTGTCCTCAGAACTCTAGCGCAGGGCCTGAGTGCGATCGTAATAGGCGGTTGCATCCAATCCGTCGCCATTTCGCTGGTTCGGATCAATACTCTCTTCTAAAGCCTCAACCCGATTGTCTGGGGCAGGGTGAGTACTCAGGAACTCGGGGGGGGATCCGCCTTGGTCCCCTAGTTTCTGCATGAAGTCTGGCATCGCTGATTGGGCATAGCCCGCATCCCCGATCATGCTCAGGCCCCGTTGATCTGCATCGTACTCATCCTCACGGCTGTTGGGACGCTCTATAAGGAGTTCTACACCAATCTGGGCGATCGCACGACTATCGAGTCCGGCGGCTGTCATGAGTCCCCGACGAACGGCATCTGCACGAATCTGTGTCAATAGATGCTTGCCATCGATGTGGCCGATTTCATGGCCGACAACACTAGCGAGTTGAGCCTCATTGTCGGCAAACGTCATGAGGCCCGTTGTGACATACACATAACCCCCCATGGTGGCAAAGGCATTGATCTGGTTATCTTGTATGACTTGCAAGGTATAGGTTAACTCGTCAGCGCGATCGCTATGGGGCAGCAAGCGTTCACCAATTTCGACCACATAATTCTGAATGTCAGGATCTGGGTAGAGCCTGAACTCACCACTCTCCAACAAATCCTGATTCATTTGTTGACCCACTGCCATCTCCTGCTCCGGAGACATGCGACTGGGCTGAACCACTTCGGTGGTCTGATTGCCACCTCGAATCTGATCTCGTACCCTGGTTGCCTGGGATACCTGGGCTTGACCAAGCCAAAGGCTCACAGCAATGAGAATCGCCAGGAGAAAGTATCCCAGTCGCTTTCGCAACATTGGGGACTTTCCAAATTTTTGACCACCGAGACTGACGAGACTGAATTGAGATTTAAGTGTTGAAGACATGAGGTTAGGTTGCAATGATTTAAGTGATCTAGAAAAGAGGGAGAATTGAAGCGCGGCTGCAACAAAGTGCAATAGGGGCTTAAAGCGGCTTAATTTAGGAATTCCCGGCCAACCCACCTGTGCCATCAAAAGCGCGAGATGGCCCAAATAGCTCCATCAGGTAAGGAATTTGCCTCATTGCAAGCTGTGAACCGCTGCTTATTGCCCCTTAGCGTAGCTAAGCTTCAATTGAGCCTTAAACGAACTCGAACCCCTGGTTAAAGTTCGTGACCTCAACCCCGGCAATCACCCCCACCAGCTCTGGCATTACACCATCAGCCGTGTGGTAAATGGCAGTACCCGCCAGCGGTAGATCTTGAGGCAAGGCTCCCAAACTGTAGTCTGCCGCTGCGCCGTGCAGTTGGATGGTGTCTTGCGTCAGGTTGAAATCGACAATTAAGCCATAGTCATTCAACCCCATCGTGAATGGATTTCCGTCTTGGTAGAAAATCGTTTCGGCAGTTCCCAACACGAAGGTATCAGAACCGCCGCCGCCGACCAACATATCGACCTCACCCTTACCGTCCGTGGGCGTACCGATGAGGGTGTCAGCACCTAAGCCGCCGAGTAGCAGATCGCTGCCGTCAGTCCCCAGGATCTCCTGGTCTTCTCTTGGCAAGTTCGAGCCTTCGGCAATGTCTTGCAGGTCATAGGCCAGCGTGCGCAATTCTGCTTTGGTCAGCCCCATGCTGTCGAAAACATCGTATGTGGCAGCGGCGATCGCTTGCACCTCCCCCAAATTCAGGTTGTCATCGGCCAGAGCGTCCTGAGTGATAGTCCGCCACTGCTCTAGGCTCTCTTCCGAGGGGAGCTGATCGATGCTTGCCTGCAAGTCAATGATGAATTTTTGGATGTTTTCCTGTTGCTCCGGCTCGGGCCACCAGCGAGACGCTTTGGCGATAGTTTTGACATCATTTGCCAACACGTCTAACTCTGATTCCGTCAGTCCCATACTGTCGAAAACGTTGGACGTAGCCGCTGCGATCGCCTGTACCTCTTCTACATCCAATCGTTGGTCGGCCAGCGATGCTTGCACCGTCGTTTTCAACTGAGTCAAGCTTTCTTGGGAAGGGGGCTGATCGACGCTTGCCTGCAAGTCAGTGATCAACGTCTTGATATTTTCTTTTTGCTCTGGTGGAATTCGGGGTTCTTGAGGAACGTCTAAGTCCGTAAACTCCAGTAGGTTCGATAGCCGGTTGGGGAGCAAAGGCTCTGGTAAAGACATGGCTGTAATCCCTTTAGATTCAACACGTCCAACCTACTCAAAGGCTCCTAGCTAACGGTTGAGTCGAAGGTCACGCGCAACCATGACAAAAGTAATGCTTGCCACTTGTAGTATATGTAACGGCTCACGACCACTAGCATTAATAAGATAATCTCTGGCTGCAGGGGTTTGTTTGAATTTTTGCCCCATGACTGCCGCATCACACCCTAAAATGCGGAGAATGACTTGGCAGACTAACATCAAAAGTCGGCTGGAACAGACCGCAATAGGCGAAAGCTGATCGGCGTAACACTACTCGCAGCCTCAACATAGGACGCTGTCAGATATGGAGAATATGAATCATCGTCTAGCAGATAAACTCTCCCATGGGCGATGACCAAACTTAAGACCAAACTCGTGAATACTTCACGGGTCTCACTGAATGTGGCAAGTAACTCACTATTCGCATCAGTCACGCCTAAAACGAGTTCCGTCAAGGCAGACGAGTGAGAAGCATTTTCGCCTAGGTATAAATACTTTTGAGGGGTGGTTAAGTCCCGGAAGGCAACCAGTTGTTCTAGCTCAACCGGTGCTGCCATATCAGCTGCTCCCCCGATAATAACGACAGGATGTTGGATCTGTGCCATTCCCCCCTCCCCAAACAAGTTGCTGACGGGAGCCAATGTTATGACAAGACCCACCCGCTCATCCGCCAAGCTCCCATCCGTCAATTGTTGGATGACATTAGGTGATTCCATCAGTTCCAGCAGTCGGCATTGCAGGGCAAGACCAATATTATTTTTTTCCGGTGTAATATCGGTCTCAAACATACACTGACGCTGTAAGCGCTCAATATTAACCGTTGCCCCTGACGCCACCAGCGCGGTATACCCACCAAAAGAGTGACCCAGCAGCCCCACACGATTCAGTTGCAGCTGTCCTTGAAACTCAGTGCGATTGAGCTGTTCTAACGAATCAAGCAGGAAATGGATATCCAAGGGGCGATTGACAAATTCCATAGCATCGAAGGATTCGTCATTTAGGCCCAAAGCTAAATCCTTTTGATAGTCTCGATTACTACCGATATGCTCTGGCAACGCCACAAAAAAACCGCTTGCAGCCAGCCTTCGAGCGGCAGCCACAAACTCCGGCTTAGTTCGCGTATCACCATACCCGTGGGAGAAAACCATGACGGGAATCGGCCCCGAAACGGCATTGAGATGATCAGGTAAGTAAATATCGACGGGATACGTCCGATCGCGTTGATCATCCTGCAACAATAGTGTTTGTTGTCTCACGCCAAACTGTCCCTCTTCAGCCAAAACGGGCAGGGCGCTGTAGTCCAGGATAGGATCAGTGGCTGCTGCTGCTGTGGATGCTTGACGGGCAAACGTAATCAACTGCTGGGTCGTATTAAAGTTGATGTTGCGCTCTCTGTATAACGCCGAGATGGCTTGCACATCTAACCGCACCGCATCTGTGGGATAAAAGCGAAGGATGTTCAGAACCGAAAGGCCTTCTGGATCAGCCGCTGCCAAAATCAACGCCGCACGAATGGCCTGCCGTCCATTTTGACGCCCTTCGGTTTGAATTAATTGTCCGAGAGCTGTCAAAACAGTCTCTCCCATGGGGGAATATGACCATTGGGAAACGACAAACGGCTCTAAGACGTTATCAGGGATATCTGGACTCAGGGAAGAGAGTGGTGTACCTAATAGGCGTCGCAGGCTCTGCTGTTTGTCGGGGGGGACGAGTTTTAGATAGGTCGCCAGGTCAGCCGCGATCGCGCCCTCTTCTGCAAATGCTTCTAAGGATGCTGTAGAAAGGGAACGGCTAAATGGACCAAAATCAAAGTGAATTTCGTCTGCTGCTCGGGCAGGCAGCGTCGAAATCACCCCAGACAAGATGCTGATGACCGTTGCCTGCAGCAGTTGAGATATGGATGGAAAGAGAACAGGTCTGAAACGCATAATTGACAATATTCCAATCTTGTTTTGGTCAACGCTGGATGATTTCAATGCTTGTGGCTGGATTTAAGTCGTTGTTTGGATCGGTGAGATAGCCTGCGGGAAATGAAACAGAGACGGGCATATCAGTTGTGTCTAGGCAAAGCTCATGGTTATTGTCGTTATCTGCCAAGTCTCCTAGGGCAAACGGAGTCACATCAGCCGTTGAACCATCGGTGTTATTCACCGTGACGCGATAGGCATTACGCTCCAAGTCTCCTGGTTCCTCATTGTTGACGGTCGTCACACCACCTGCCCAGACCACGCGCACGATTTGTTGAACCCCCTCGGTGGGGCATCCTGTACTAGAACCAATGCCGCCATCAGATTCACGTCCCAATCGCCATGTCGTTTTGGGTAACGTTTCAGCGAGGATCAGCGTCGGACCTGGGCCCAATGGCGTGACCTCAATCGAGGCTCCTTTGAAGTTGACGGTGTTGTCAATCGAATGGAGATTGCCGACGATCTCGACGGTGACGGGTGGGTCAGTTTGCGCAGAACCATACTCCCCAACCAACAGCGCAGTCCGCAATTCACCGGGGTCAATGGCAGGAAGCATGGTCACACAGATTACTTGACCCACACTGCCGCTGGCCGTCGTAACGCGAAAGTCACCGGGCTGTAACGTATCAATATCAAGTTCGTGGGAAAAGATAACCGGCATCCCGTCAGCCCCGCCTGCACCTGGACAGATCGCATTGGATCGCTGGGGCAATCCGTTATCGAGGCCGAAAAAAGCAGAGAGTAACTCAGCAGAACGCCCATTTAACTCTCGCGGCAAGTCAGAATTGGCAGTCGTGTCACTCTGTTCTGTGCTGGTTAGGGGTGCTGAGGGAAGTATGCGTTGACAGCCAATCAGCATAATTGAACTGATTAGTAATACAACGATAGTCATTTGCCGGATTGGGGCTGACATTCGTAAATTTAGCAACACGACTTCTCTCGGTAATAGCCCTTCACTGTTCATAGCTAAAACCTCTAAAATGACTGGAATCCTGAGACTGTTCCCGCAGGGCAGCACCCCCTGCCATAACCTAAAGCCCCAGCCTGTTATGCAGATAGTCGCTGATCACCTGACGCTGATCGAGGGTGAGCACTTCCCGCACCATTAGGGTGCGCTCAAAGATCAAGTCTTCGGCGGTCCGTTCAGCATCTAGCAAGGTCTCGTAAGCGGCAAGTAGATCCTCTGTTGGCGTATTAGGCTGCAACCGGTCTAGCAGGTCTGCCGCCGCCTCTTCGTAGGTGACACTGGCCGCTTCAATGTGAGGCTGATATTCCTCAAAAATCAACTCGATCTGGGCCGACTGATCGCTGGTCAGATCGTCAATTACCCATTCGTCAGCGCTGTCAGGTTGACCGGTAGCAATGGCAGGTTCAGCGGCCAGTTCGGTTGCCGACTGGGCCACTAGCTGGGGTGCTGAGGCGATGGCCTGGGGCGGTAAAAATGACGAGGCTGACGCTTGCCAAGCCACGCACATCGAGGCTGCTAGCCAAGGCAACATCTTGATGGAATACAGCGATATTTTTTTCATGACTAGTCGCCCTCGGTGGATTGGAAGTCTTGACATTCGTAAATTGAGCAACACGATTTCTCTCGACAATGGCTCTTCGTTTTGGCGGAATACTCAGCAATAAAACTTTATAAGACCTTAGTAGCAGACCCCTATTTTCGTCAGGTTCAAAGGTCCTAATTAAGGGGCCATATACCTGCCAGTGGTCCTAGTACCCTCCTATAAAAATAGGCCCCTTAATGCGTTGATTTCGTTGGGATAGGACGATGTGCGAAGCGGGCTTGCTGCCTAAGGTTAGAAGTCAAGTCATGCAACCATTCAAAATATGCAATTCAACCTGCGCTCAACAGTTGCCGTATCTGTTTGTGGTTTGTTTCTGGTCTTAGCTGCACCATCTGAGGCGGTGGCAAGAGCAGGGACCCAATCACTGACCAAAAAAGTCGCAGCAATGAAGGTGTTAACCGTTGGAGTCCTTTCTGGTGCGGTTCTTGATTCCTATGCTGATACCGATCCTCATTTAGTTAGCCTGGATTTGGTTGAAGCTCAGACTGAAGAGAACCGCGGTGCGCAGCTTGCCTGGAAGCGCGATCGCGACGGTATAGATGTGATGAAACAGAGGCAACCTGTAGCAAGTTTGATGTCATTCACTGTTAACAAGGGATCGATTGCTGCCGCTCCCTCCATAAAACTATCTACACTAGGTGCCAATTTCACCGATACATTACTCACCATCTTTGGCACGATTGCAGTCGGGCTGATTGTCGCTGCCATACTCATGGCCATTCTGTTACCAAAGATTCTGAAAGCAATGGGCTTACATCCCGACTATGACGCGGGACAAAAATACGACTTACAGGGCAAAAAAGCGCTGGTGGTCACCACCAGCCACGGTGTACTCAGTAAACCCGGTGAAACAACGGGTAAACCCACCGGGGTCTTCGGCTCCGAAATGACCGTACCCTATTACGAATTTCTCGACGCCGGTATGCAGGTGGACGTGGCCAGCATCAAAGGCGGTGAAGTTCCCATTGACCCCAATTCGTTTCGCTACTTCATCATTTCAGACCAAGATAAGCGCTTCTTAAAGGATCCGGCCTTTCAGGACAAGATCAAAAACTCGCCCAGCATCGACGACATTGACTTCACCGACTATGACCTGATTTTCTTCGTAGGAGGGTGGGGGCCATCCTACGATTTTGCCCAGTCAAAACGGCTGGCGGAAAGGGTGAGCGCGGCCTACTACGCTGAGACTCCGATTATGGGCTCGGTCTGCCATGGCGCTCTGGCCTTTGTCAGTGCGAAGGATGCCGTAGGCAAGCCGCTGGTGGCGGGACGCAAGATGACGGGCGTGACCCAGGGACAGCTCGATTTCTTTGGCATCAAATTCACCCCCAAGCACCCAGAAGAGGAACTCAAAAGGGCCGGGGCAGACTATCGCGCCAATCACCATCCGGTGGCCGACATTTTTGCCACCGTGACAGTCGTGGATCATGAACAGCGCTTTGTCACTGGCCAGAACCAGAATTCCGGCCATGAAACTGCCCAAAAGATGATGGAATTGCTTTCCCAAAGGAGCGCCAAATAATGCGAAAGATCAGAGGCTTATATCTGGCGCTAGCTTTTTCTGTCGCCTTTATTCTGAGTGTAGTTTTGATACAGCCAACTGTGGTCAGCGCCACAGGTCAGCGCCATCCGCAGTCAGCATTCAGTTTTTACAACCCTGGAGTGACGCAAAATCAGCCTGCTTTTCGAGTCGCTGAGGCAACCCAGAGCGCGTCACCAACCCAGAACGTAGAGAGGGTGGCATTGGAAACTGAGGAACAGCAGCCCCCCAACTTTGTTCTGATTCTCGTCGATGATTCAGGTCCGATGGACTTCAGCGCGTTTGGCGGCGAAGCCCGCACGCCGAATTTGGATCAGCTTGTCCAAAATGGTGTGTGGTTCAATAATTTTCACACCTCTCCAGTCTGTGCGCCATCGCGGGCGATGCTGGTCACCGGCAGCGACAGTCACTTGACCGGCGTGGCCAATTTGCCGGAAATGCTGCCGGAGGGCTACGCGGATCAGCCAGGATATGCCGGTGAGCTAAATGAGAGTGTAGACACTGTGGCCACCCGGCTGAAGGCCGCAGGTTACGAGACCTACGCCACGGGCAAGTGGCATCTAGGCTACAGCGAGACGAGTTTGCCGAACGCCAAGGGCTTTGATCACTCGTTCATTCTCGGGGGGTCTGGGGCTAATAACTACGACACCCGGGGCTATGTGCCGATGAAGCCCGAAGCTTACTGGTACCGCGACGGTGAAGAGACGGATTTGCCAGAGGATTTTTACTCGTCTAAGGACTATATCGAAAGTACCATTGACTTTCATGAAACCGAGAGCGATCCCGACGCTCCGTTTTTCAGCTACATTGCCTTTCAAGCCATCCACGCGCCGATTCAGGCCCCCGAACGCTTTGTAGAGCCCTACCGAGACGTCTATGAAGCGGGCTGGGACGTTCTGAGACAGCAACGCTATGAAAAAGCGAAAGATCTCGGCATCATCCCGGCGGATGCGGCCATGAACGACATCTTTCCAGAATTCAGAAAATGGGAGGAGATCAGTCCTGAGCTTCAGGCCGAATATGTTACCGATATGGCGGTGACGGCAGGCATGTTGGAAGCCATGGATTTTTACATTGGCGAGTATATTCAGTACCTCAAAGACAGCGATCGCTTTGACAACACCGTCTTTATCATTGCCTCTGACAATGGCCCTGACGGGGGCAACTACCGAGTTAGCGTAGCCAAGGTCTGGCAAAAGGCGATGGGTTACCACAAAGACCCCAACCGAGTCGGCGATGCTGGCTACTTTGGGGACATTGGCCCCGAATTCGCTGCGGCACTGTCTTCGCCTTTTTCATTTTTCAAGTACTACACCGCCGAAGGGGGGGTGCGCACCCCCCTGATTATCTCGGGACCCAACATTCCTCAGGGGCGCACCAGCGATGTTTTTTGCTTTGTCACAGATGTGGTGCCCACCATGCTTGAACTGGCCGGATTGCCGACCCCCAGCCGCGATGAAGCGGTCCCCATCACTGGCAAGAGTCTGCTGGCGCATATCCAAAACCCAGCGGTGCCGGTCTACGCTGAAGATGAAGGGGTGGGGTTGGAAGCCGCTAATTCCGCCGCTTATTTTCTCGGCGATTACAAAATCGTGAAGAACAATATTCCCCTTGGAGACCAAACCTGGCACCTTTACCATCTGAAAACTGACCCAGGTGAGACCCGAGACCTGGCTGAACAAGAGCCGGAACGATTTCAGGCCATGGTGGCCGCCTACGACGCTTATGCCCAAGATGTAGGTGTGATTGAGATGCCGGAGAGCTACTCAGCCGAGGACGAAGTGTTACGTAAGTCAGTAGTATATATTCTCAAACACTACGGACCCTTTGCACTGCTTCCGCTGGTCTTGCTGCTGCTCCTGGGTGTGCTCTGGCGTCGGCACCGTCAGGTGGAAGCATGAGATTGAAAATCCCATTGACAATCGGGTTTTCTTTGCATGAGAAGCAATTCACTCGAAATATACGAGCAGCGTATATGCAGCCTATGAATCTGGTCTACGGACAGCAAAGTGCGTTGCCGAGGCTAAAGCGGCCCGCATTGCGATCGTCGGTCCTGGTATCAATGGCCTTGCTGCGGCCCATAGGCTGACTAATCAAGGGCTTGAAGTAATCGTTTTGGAAGCGGCTTGATGTCAAGTTTCCCAATGGCTACGATACGATTTTTGCAGCATTTGCCGGGGATTACGAGGTTAGGCTTTTCTCTTCGCTTAAACAGATTTCACTCACTGATGTGGGGGTTGAAGTGGGAATTCAAGGGCAAGACGTAACGTCCTTTTTCAGGCATTTTCTCCCGATCACCAAAAGTGGCCATGAACCCGAAGTTGGTGTGATTTTGCAAGCAAAATATGACTAAGAGCAAATGTGCTCTTGCTTTGCCTTAAATTGTCCGTTAGATAGTACTTTTCTTGAGGCTGCTCACTTTCAATCGCTGCAACTCATTCACACCAGTTATTACAGCCCTATGGCCCATTTTCTATGGAATCGGTGTCGCAGGCCGAAATGACCGTAACTTTCGGCGCGCATCTTCAGATGGCAATTCGGTAGTCCTTACTCTTTAAGGACTACCCCAAAAATAAATTTGCATCAGATGGCAAGATTCTCTCTCATAAACTTTCAGGATTTTTCCGAACTTTGCAAGAAATAAGTTTGCAAGTAACTTAGTGTTAACCGTTTGGTTTCAGCCACCAAGCGTTGTCGAAACTCAGTCTCTTGCTCTAGAGAAAGCCACATAAGCATTCCAATTGTTTTAACCAGCACGAAAGCGATCGCATGGCAGTCCGATTCGGTTAAGGTTGCGTCCCATCGGGCATGCTCGCGAGTCCAATCCTCAATGAGCTGGGTATCTAATGCCTCTTCCATCCGTTCAAGTTCCGGCAAAGCCCCTTGAGCTTGGATAAAGATGGCATGATAGCCCGGATGCTCTGCATAGAAGCGTTCGATCGCATCCACAAGCTCCTCCACGTAATCGGGCAAAGAAATGGGTAAGTCTCTCTCAGTTGCTGAGGTTAATAAATGTTCGCGTAGGAGCTCCCCATATCGCTCGGCAAGTGCGTACAGTATGGCGGCCTTGTCTGGAAAAAATTGATAAAGCGTACCGATGGGAACCTGCGCGCGAGCTGCAATGGCATTGGTGGTAGCGGCAGTATAGCCGCCTTCAATGAGGAGTTGCTCGGCAGCATCCAGTATTCGATTAACCCGTTCTCGACTGCGAGCCTGCCTGGGCTTACGACGCATTTTGGGGGGCTGTGAGGCAGATTCCGTCATTCTCAAATTGACTCCATTTGGATTCTTACGGGAATTAATCCCGCATCTGTTGACAAACCCTGGCTCCTGATTGTAACTTTGATGCAAACATGAGTTTTTGCTCATGTTTTGACCATGGCTACGAATTCTGGAGTTAAGCCTCTAGGGGCGTCCCCAATGACTAAACGTGATTTCTTATGGCCAACCGACCAAAGGTCACTGGTTCCGTTGGCTAAGAAGAATCGCTGAAATCTCCAAGCAGCCTAAGTTTGGGTTGTCTGGGATAAGACATGCTGAAACCTCTTATGGGAGAGGTTTACAGCCATTTTGTCTCACGCAACTGAACCAATCCGACTGAAGAACCTTACAGGAAAAAGCAATGGATACAGCTACCCGCCCCTGGCCAACGGGCAGAAATACACGCGCCGCTTTCGAGGAACGATTCGGTTCTGAAAACGCCGATTTTATGCAAGAGGCGATGCATATCGGCGATCCGCTCGCCGACGCAGTCGTTGCGGCCATCTACGAGGATAACAAGGTGCGAGCCCAGCTTAACCAAGGTGTTAAAAATGGCTTAGCCTCTGTTGAAAATCCGCATCCGGCTGTTGCTGCTTTGCTAACGCAGTGCGAGACCATGCCGGACTTCAGCCCCTTCTTGAGCCAAGAAGAGCTCCAAGCGCTGGTAACGAAAGGTGCTAGGTCGTGGTACATCCTTCCGGTAATTGTCACTGACCTCGCACTCACTGCTGGCTCACTCATGCAGCTTTACTCATCTGTTCCCATTGCAACTATTCTGGCTGCAACCGGTCGACTTGTTGAGGGTGTGGGGCGCCGAATTGCAGAAACCGGTCAGTGGCTTGATGCAGCCATGTATCCCGGCAATTGCCTCTTGGGTCGCCCAGGATATGTCGAGACGATTCAGGTCCGTATGATCCATGCTTACATGCGTTCAGGGAGCTTGAAAAAAGGCTACGACACAGTGGCATTGGGGATGCCGGTATCTCAATGCGATTTAGCCTATACCTGGTCTAGCTTTACGATAACGTTTCTGATCGCTGCCGAGGAAATGGGGTTTAGCCTGACGCCATCCGAGAACGCGGAGATCTATAAATTTTGGTGGTATCTCGGACATTTACTCGGCATTGATCCCCGTTTTTATGTCGGGATCACAAACCATAATCAGGCAACGCAGAGCTTCCTCATGCAGGACATGGTCAAAGGCAATATCGCAAGTGACGGCGGTATCCTGGCTAAGGCAACCAACGAGATTACTGTCCAGGCTTCGGCAGATAAGTTCCAAATCGATGCCGATCCCATGGAGGTTATGGAATGCTTGGCCCAACGTTTTCATGGTCAAGCCGTTTGTAATAGTTTGGGTATCCCCTTTCATGACGAAACCTATTACAAGCTACGTTCGTTCATAGCAGTACTACGTAGCGATCACGCAAAACTGCGAAACAACCCAGAAGAATGGAACCTAGCAATCAGTGAGAATCTCAAGGAAATCTCCGATCGCTTAGGTGCTGGTATTGGTGGGCCAACATCCTATCAAGCTGCCGCTGCTGGGACTTTAGACTCGCACGTAATCTAAATGCTCTGTTGCAAATTTGAGCACTGGACTCTGAAGAGGTGATGGATAGACTGAGAGCTATATGTATCGAGGCTTTTGAGTGTTTTCATAGTATCCCCGAAAACCTTTGCCCCACAAAGCTTGTAGGCGTCATTATTCGATAGAAGACCAGTGCTTAAATTTGTTCGGACCCGCTTGTTTCACCCTTAATAAATATCTTTCGGTTTGGGTGATTTTATTGTCATGCTGCGTGTTCAAACCAGAAGGTGGTAATGGATAAAAAATTCTATGTAACAGCAAAATTCACGGCCAAAAAGACTCGGGTGACAGACATGATCACTCTGCTTCAGAAGCTTACAGCCGAAACAAAATCTGAAGCTGGGTGTTTGGATTATGGCTACTACCAATCTTCAGAAGATTCCAGAGTTTTTACCTCGATTGAAGTATGGAAAACCCCTGAAGCTGAAGCCGCTCATTGGGATACCCAACATCTGCAAGATGCCCTAACCCAGCTATCCAACCTCATAGATGGCGAGGCTGAAGTGACGAAATACCACAAGATCGCTTAATCCAATTGAAGGAAATAAGCCAACAAAAAGGAGTTGCCCATGAGTAAAGTCATTATGATTACGGGTGCGGGTTCCGGTCTGGGAAAAGGAGCAGCCTTGGGACTTGCGAAAAAGGGACATAAGGTCATCGCGGGAGTACAAATTTGGCCTCAAGTTACGGCTTTACATGAAGAGGCGTCGAAATTAGGGGTTGAGTTAGAAGTCTTTAAGCTTGACATTTTGAGTGAAGTGGATCGACGGAAAGCCCTCACCTATGACATCGATATTCTTGTCAACAATGCAGGTATTGGGGAGACAGGACCGATCGCTGAAATCCCTATTCAGCTTGTGCGAAATGTTTTCGAGGTCAACGTATTCCGTACGTTGGAACTCACTCAGCCTTTTGCTAAAAAATTCGTCGAAAAAGGCAACGGTAAGATTATCTTTGTGTCTTCAATAGCCGGACTTTCGGCCGAGCCTTTCTTCGGACCTTACACTGCCTCGAAGCATGCGCTAGAGGCGATCGCCCAGTGCATGAAAGATGAATTGAAAGAATTTGGTGTTCAGGTCTGCACCATTAATCCTGGCCCCTATCGCACTGGATTCAATGACCGCATGCATGACTCAGTCTTTCAGTGGTATGACCCCAAATCTAACTTCACCAAAGAGCAGCCGATGCGAGACAGTCAAGCAGATACTGCATCTGAAAATGGGCAGTTTGATCCTCAAGCCATGATCAATCTAATGGTTGAGACGATTCCAGTCGAGCACCACAAGTTCAGAACCATGTTGCCGGAGGCGTTTGTGGAGTTCTGTCAGGATTACCAGAAGCGGATGTGGGAGGAGGAAATCTAGCATTCCTACTTGCAACAGAGTGTTCCAATTTCGAGATGAGCAAGAAGCCCAATATTCTCTCCAACTTTCATTTCCTTCCGCTAAAGAGGCTTTATGTTGTGGTGATTTTGAGTCGTTTTTTAGGGCTGTTGCGGTTGCTAGAAGAGGTGGCCGAGTTTGCTGATTTTTTGACGTCTCCGATCGGCTCAACACTCATATTTTGCATGCTGAGCTATCAAGTCTTTGTTCTGATGGGCTGCAATATTCCATCATCGGCAATCCTGTCGAGCACCGTTGCGCTTGCACTTCATTGCATGATCGATCGCCGTTAGATTCGCATGTGCTCTAAGCGCTACAAATTTATATTGAGGAAGAATCCATGAAAGCTACAGCGTCACTCAAACACATGGGGACCCTGACAGTGAGGCTCGGAGATGAAATCGTTGTTGGCGACGGACCCAAGGGCACCCGCCACGTCATAGATGTGCGTTCAGCCGAGTTAGTTGCAGAAAGCATTCAGGCAACGCTTGCCACCAACGATGCTGCCGATTGGCTCACCCTCAGTGACAACGGTTCCCTCGGGGCGATGGATGTCAGGCTGACGCTCAAGACTGACGATGGCGCGTTTATCTACTCCGAATATGCCGGGCGTATTGAGATGGAAAAAGGTCTACTAGCGACTGCACCGACATTCCAGACGGGTAGTGAAAAATATGCATGGCTCAACCGGGTGCAGGCTGTCGGAGCAGGGATTGTAAGCGATGACAACTCCCTCCTCATTTACCAGCTCTATGAAGTGGTCATCGCGGTTGATAGTGATTGATGCGATCGCTCAGCGTAAAACCGCTACTCGTCTTTCCTCATATCTGCTTCTGATTAGGAAGTATTTGTATTCTGTGGTCTCTGTACCCTTGAGACTATCTATTCTGTTTAACCACTCTCAATCCAATCAGTTATCCCAGTGAAAAGATTCCAACAACTTTTACAAGCAATTGCCATTGGCCTTGTCTCTGGTGCAGCATCCATTTCTCCGGCCCGAGCGGCAGAGAAAATTTACTTCAATTTTGGCATGTTGGAGCGAGGAATTCCCACCGACTCCCTTGCTGTATTTGCTGCAGATGGAACCGTGGATTCCGAACTTGCCCCCTACATGGCCATGTTCCCTGAAGAACAGCAACAGGAACTGCAAGAAATACTAGGCACATCGCTGTCAGAAATCGCTACCGAGTTCCCTGCAGGAGAAGATCTGATTCGTAATCCCTATGGGATCTCCCAGCTGTTATATTCACCCATTGGCGAATCTGTCTTAACGAGCCTCGGAGAAATTATCAAAACCCCAAGCCGCCAGAATGGCAACTTAGCCATTCGCTCTGCCGTCATTCTAGCTGCCGCCGATCCAGAGGGGCTTTCTCTAATCAATATTATTCGCCTCTTTCCTACAGATATCCTGCGCGTTGACCTGGCCGAGATTCTGGCATTATCGGAGGCACTCGATGCCAACATTGAGGCCACGGAAAGGTTCCTCGAAATTGCAGCACAGCAATCCCAAGCTGAAGCTGCTGCGGATCCGACCATGGACTATACAGCACTGCCTGTTTTGGCAGAAACGCCTCGATTTAATGTGGTGCAAGTGTCGCTGATGTTGGAAGATAGCACCCGCGATCGCACCTATCCTGCCGATCTGTATATGCCTGAAAATCTGGATGCCGTCCAAGGGCCTATTCCGGTAATAGTGTTTTCCCATGGCTATGCGGATAGTCGTACGAACCAAGAGTTTGTGCTGGCCGCCCGCAGTGTGGCCGCCCATGGATTTGTTGTGGCCATGCCAGAACACATTGGGAGCAACAACGCTTATCAAGCTGATTTGATTAAAGGACTTAATGATGATTCCTTTGCCGCGATGGAATTTGTCGATCGGCCCTTGGACATCCGTTTCCTCTTGGATACCCTAGAACAGATGAATAGCACCCAATTTCAAGGGCGTCTGCAACTTGATCGGGTTGGTGTTATCGGGCACTCCTTTGGCGGCTATACTGCTCTGGTCACTGCAGGGGCAAGGGTTGATCTAGAACATCTGCGAGAACCGGCCATCTGCGACCCAGCGGCAGATATTGAACCCGACAACCTCAATCTATCCCTCTTGCTAGCGTGTCGAGTGTTAGAGCTAGAAGCTTCGCCTGACGCCATCAACCAACTCACCGATGGGAGTTTGGCTGACGATCGGGTGGGCCTTGTCATGGCCTTCGATCCGGTAAGCAGCCTCTTTGGAGATGAGGGCACGGGGCAAATTCAAATCCCTACATTCATGCTAGGTAGCTCTTTGGATGTGGCAGCGCCCATTGTTTTAGAACAGTTGACCACTTTTGAGCGCCTCCAGACGCCACAAAAATACTTCTATGTAGGCAACAATCTGTCCCACACAACTGCTCTGACAAAATTGATGTGGAACGTGGTTAATCCGAACAGCACGGTTAAAGCGGACTTTGATAGTGCGGACGCTTGGCTTTCTAGTATTGCCTTCTCCCTCGTTATTGCCCACGGAAAAGTTCACCTACTGGAAGATGAATCGTACCGTCCTTATCTCACATCAGCTTATGTTGAAGCCGTTACAAAGCCCCCCTTTAAGCTACATCTGCTTCGGTCTTTGCCTGATGAGCTTTGACAAGGCTTCTGTCAGGGCAAGCCACTACTCCTAGTAACAATGCTGCCGATTGGCTCACCCTCAATGATAACGGTTCTCTCGCAGGGTAATTACCAGAAGCGGATGTGGGAGGAGGAAATCTAGAATCCCTGCTTGCAACAGTGTATTCCAATTTCGAGATGAGCAAGAAGCCCAATATTCTCTCCAGCTTTCATTTCCTTCCGTTAGAGGCTTGATGTTGTGGTGATTTTGAGTCGATTTTTAGAGCTGTTTCGGCTGCTAAAAGAGGTGGCCGAGTTTGCTGAATTTTTGACGTCTCCGACAGGCTCAACACTCATACTTTGTGTGCTGAGCTATCAAGTCTTTGTTCTGATGGGCTGCAATACTCCATCATCGGCAATCCTGTCGAGTACAGTCGCGCTTATGCCTCACTGTATGACCAATCGTTTTACTTTTTGAGTACTTCTCCATGAAATTGAGATTTCAGCACTACAAAACATCTCCGGCGTTGGGAATTTACTTGGGAGTTCTATACAGCAATTCTCAGTAAGGAGATCTTAGATAAGGAGATCTTTGATGCGGGCTTGCCTGGGCTTCCGACGCATTTGGGGGGGCGGTAATGCGGGTGTTGTCATGTTCAGATGACTCTATTCAGATTCTTACAGAGGAAGTTGAACCCGCATCTGTTGATAAAAATGAGACCCTCACAGTAGCGTTATTCGATAGTTCCATAGATCATTTTTCTGCATGTCTTAACCACTCATCACGGTGGACACGTTCTCCCAAAGCGTCATTCATTTGCCATGTGACAGTTAATCTTAGAAAAGGAAACCTAGAGATGGATAAAAGTTCATTTGTTGATGCATTGACAGCTGAGACTGCCTCTCAATTTGTCCTTTGGCAAGGATCAACCACTGAGGCACATCCTCTCATCGGTTATATCCGTACCAACTGGAGTCAGGATCCTGACTCCTTTGGGTCCTATTCCCATGTAGCCAAAGGATCAAGCCAAAGGGATCGGGGTGTGATTGAAGCTCCCATCGACAATCGGATTTTCTTTGCTGGGGAAGCAGTCCACCCGAGATATAACAGCAGCGTGCATGCTGCCTATGAATCAGGTCTGAGGACGGCAGAGCGAGTTGGCAAAGCTAACGTTGGTCGCATCGCGATCGTTGGTGCTGGTATCAGTGGCCTCGCGGCGGCACATACGCTGGCTAACCACGGTCTTGATGTCACCGTCCTGGAAGCAAGAGAGCGAATTGGGGGACGGGTCTGGACGGATCGAGGTCTCGGGACGGCGGTGGATCTGGGTGCTAGCTGGATTCACGGAACCGAGGGCAATCCGATCATGACGCTGGTTGATGCCGTTGGCCAAGAGGTTGTACTCACTGAGAATAACCGCCGCATCATAAAGGGACGAGGGGGGCGTGTCATGACGGACAAGGACGCCCCGGACTGGTTGGAAGAGGTCCTCGTTACTCAGCACACTGCAGCAACTGAGAGGAAAAAGCTCAACACTTGGCATTACGTGCTTGACAGGCTGTTTCGGGGTGAAAATTTTGGCTATTACGGGCCTGATGTCAAGTTTCCCAATGGCTACGATACTATTTTTGCGGCATTTGCCGGTGATTACGAGGTTAGGCTTTCATCACGGGTCGAACAGATTTCACTTACTGATGCGGGGGTTGAGATGGGAATCCAAGGTCAAGCCGTCACTGCCTTTGATGCGGTGATCGTCACAGTCCCTTTGGGTGTACTCAAGAAAGGTGTCATTGCCTTTAATCCCCCCCTTTCTGATCGTAAACAAGGGGCGATCGCTCGGTTAGGAATGGGGACGCTTGACAAGGTCTATCTGCTATTTAAAGAAGCGTTTTGGGATAATGATCCGACCTGGATAGTTACGCCAGAGAATGACTTACCCCCAGGGCAATTTAATAACTGGCTCAACCTTCACCGCTACCTCGGTGTACCCATCATCATGGCCTTCAATGCGGCGACCCCAGCCCTTGATCTGGCGAGTCTTCCAGATGAAGAAGTTGTTACTCGTGCCCTCCGTACCCTTGAGATTGCTTATCCTCTTTAAGTCAGAAAGCATACTGATTCTTCAAATACATGTGGAGCTTAAAAGTAGCTGATATGCCGATTCAACGACTCACGCGACTCAGCGACATCGTCTTTGCCGTAGCCATGACCCTCTTGGCGCTCTTTTTTGACCCGCTACCCGAGCCATCAGAGGTTTCCCAAGATGTCAGTGAGGTGTTACTGAGCCAGCTTCCTGATTTTGGGATTTATGTCATTACCTTCGTTACGCTGGCATTTTATTGGTTAACCCATGTTCATCAGTTTAAGCACTATCAAAAGACCGATTCAGTACACATTTTTCTAAGTCTTTTTTCACTCCTGTTTATCGTGTTACTGGCCTATGCTAGCGATCTGTCAACAGTCTATGAGCAGGAGTTTGCCGTTCAAGTCTTCTACAGCCTGGCGGCCGCAGGCGTGGGACTTTTTTCCTCAGCCGCCTGGATCTATGGGACTTATGACCGCCGATTAATTGCTGCCGAGCTACCCGACCAGACTATTCGCACTATTCGCCAAGAAAGCTATACCGAACCGCTCATTTCACTACTGGCGATTGGTGGTGCATGGATAGCCCCCTGGGGCTGGACTGCGACCTTTGCAGTGGGATTCCCCATAGCCTTTTTAATTCAGGCTCAGCTTGCTCGTCGCGAAAAGTATACAGCCGAGCCAGCAACAGTGCTAGAGAAAACTTAATCGCTCCATAGACTACGTGCAATACAGCACAGGCTTCACCGTAGGTAAACTACAACTGTTTATCTAAAGTAAGAGTCTGACTAAGCAAAATCAACCAACGATGAGTATCAATTTCCTGCCAGCAGTAGCTGATAAAGAGCACTCCACTCAGATTGAATCTCTCTACGAGAATGCGTTTCCAAAAAGTGAACGTGCTCCATTTTGGTTCCTTCGACATAAAGCGAAGCAAAGCGATGTTTCTTTTAACTCACTCTATGAAGATGAATCATGGATTGGCCTAATCTATATGTCTGAATACGAGGACATTCTCTTGGTGCTCTATTTCGCCATTGACGCGTCTTGTCGATCCGGGGGATATGGAACCAAAGTCTTAACGGCGTTGAGAGAAGACCATCTGGACAAACGGATTGTATTGACCATCGAACCAATTGATGAGCAGGCCGACAACTACGAGCAGCGAGTGAAGCGAAAGAGATTCTACGAGAAGAACGGCTTTACATCTGCTGGAATCATCGTTGAAGGGTTGGGTCAATCGTTTGAAATGCTTATATCGGGAGGCTCTGTTACTCCCGAAGAGGTGCGGACAGTGTATAAAAGTTTTCTTGGGGGTTTTCTTTGGACAATGTTGAGTCGACTGCCTGTGCTGAGAGTTCGTGAAATGAACACGAAGCTATCTTGATTGGCGATAAAGCTAACGATTTGGAACAAGTTCAACCCGGCACATAAGTATTAAAATTTGGTTTGCTCATGTACTTCATAAACGGTATCTCATTCAAAATTCTTGGGATGGTGCTAATTGCCGGGTGTTGTTGGCTGTTGTCTGTGCCGATCGCGATCGCGGCCCAAGCACCTTCTGCCTGTCCCAGCGACATGGTGTACGTTCCCGGTGGTCGCTTCACTATGGGGTCTGATAACCCTGACTTTGTCGAGGAAAAAATCGCAGAAGCTGTTACTGTCAGCAGCTTCTGCATTGAGCGCCATGAAGTCACCAATGCCCAATTTGCCACGTTTGTGGAAGCGACTGGCTATGTCACCGTCGCAGAGCGTCCGCTCTCAATCGAGCAATTCCCTCAGCTATCAGACGACGAGCGATCGCCCGGTTCCCTGGTCTTTAAGCCACCGGAAAAAGGCATTCCGCTAGCCTACCCAAGCTGGTGGCAGTGGACTCCCGGTGCCAACTGGCGACACCCCTTCGGTCCTGACAGCGATATTCAGGGTAAAAACGATCATCCCGTCGTCCATATTGCCTATGAAGATGCGGTGGCCTACGCCGATTGGGCGGGGCGAGCGTTACCCTCTGAAGCCCAGTGGGAATACGCTGCTCGTGGCGGCAAAGAAGGCTGGACCTATGCCTGGGGTGAGCAGTATGCCGCTCAGCAAGCCAATACCTGGCAGGGTCTATTTCCCTTCTTCAACACCCAGGAGGATGGTCATGTAGGCACCGCTCCCGTGATGTCCTTTCCTGCCAACGGCTATGGCCTTCACGATATGACGGGTAACGTCTGGGAACTGACCTCGACTTGGTTCACTGTGCAGCATGATGATATGGGCCACAGTACTGACCCCACTGGTCCGACTCGGGAGGTCAGCTACGACCCCAGAAAACCCATGGATGGAGCCATGCACGTCATCAAAGGCGGCTCATATCTATGTGCCAAAAACTACTGCAGCCGCTATCGTCCGGCAGCGCGCGAATCCCAGGCTTTAGACACCGGTACGACCCATATCGGCTTTCGCTTGGTGAAGCTGCCATCAGGCGTTTCAACCGCAATGAAGATCTCTTGAATCACAAAAGCGGCAATACTCTTGCTCCTCCGGTCGCGCCCCTGGTGGTGAAGCGAGAGCAAGAAAATAATATAGGTTTTATATAACCATCACTCACCCATAACACCCATGCTGCGTCAGCTCGCATTGCCTCGTATACTGCTGATCCTAGAGTGGATGCTGCTAGGAGTTGCCGTATTCTTAGCAAGCATCGCTTGGGTGATTGATATACTTCCTCAATTCCCCATTTTGACAATAGTTTGTATAGGCGTCTTGACGCTATTGGGGCTAATAAAACCGGTCAAAAATAAACGTTTCTATGCTGTTGGATTCACCCTGGTGGAATTTGGGCTGATCGGGCTACCGGTTTTGGTTGGCAAGTCAATTGTCACATTTCCAATTTTAGGCGCGGTGCTGGTACTCCGAAGTGCTCAACGATTTGGCCTATTGGGTCGTCTTGGAGTGGGGGTGGGTGTCTATGCTCTGTTTATTGTGAACCTATTTGTCCTAAATACCACCTTTATCAATCCGCTCAATTTATGGTTGGGTAGTCCTGTTTTGCCTACTGATGCCAATCTATTATTTTTCAAACTTTGTTCGATTATTTACTATGGCATGATACTCGCTTTTGTTTGGTTATTTGTAAATGCCCTGATATCAGAAAACCAAGGTCGCGAGCGTTTAGCGGTGACGTTATCTCAACTACGGGACTATTCTCTACGGATTGAAGATCACGCTGCCCTGCAAGAACGCAATCGCATTGCCCGTGAAATTCACGATGCCTTAGGACATACGCTTACAGCGCAAAGTGTACAGTTAGATAGCGGTTTACATCTATTGAATACGAACCAGATCGGACAAGCCAACATTTTTTTTGAGACGGCAAAATCGCTCTGTGCTCAGGCCCTACAAGAAGTGCGACAGTCAGTGACGATGCTGCGAAGTGGCTGTTTGCTAGGCAATTCCCTGGAAAGTGCGATCGCAACCTTAAACAAGGAGTTTCAAACAACAACTGCGATCTCCCCAGCAGTGACCATTGATCTACCCCAGCCGCTTTCCACAGACATTAGCTCAACGGTTTATCGTATAGTCCAGGCTGCACTGACCAATGTTACTCTCCACAGTCATGCGACGGAGGTCACGCTGCAGATAACCGTTCATAGTCACACGCTTTACATTGTGATTAAAGATAATGGTCAAGGGTTTAACCCAGCCCAAAATTCAACCGGCTTTGGCATCCTCGGAATGCGAGAACGAGCTTTGGCGTTGAATGGAAAATTTAATTTAATCAGCGAACCTGGAGCAGGCTGTCTGATTACGGTGCAGATACCTTTGCCGGAGTCAATAGCATGATTCGCTTGCTGCTTGTGGATGATCAAACTCTGGTCCGTCAAGGGTTCAGGGTTTTGCTGGAAGCCCACGAAGATATTCAGGTCGTTGGGGAAGCAGAGAACGGCACCCAGGCCATTCAACAGGTTGAAGCATTACATCCTGACATTGTGCTGTTAGATATCCGGATGCCAGAGATGGATGGTGTCGCTGCAGCCCAGGTAATTTGCCGACAGTTTGATGCTGTCAAAGTATTGATGCTGTCCACATTTGATGATGCAGAATATCTTCACCGGGCAGTACGATTCGGTGCCATTGGTTATCTATTAAAAGATACCAATGCAGAAGAACTTGTGCAAGCGATCCGCATGGCTTACCAGGGTTACACTCAATTCGGCCCCGGCTTATTTCAACAGGCAATTGGATGCATTCAAGGGGAGCCTGTTGACACACTACCTACTATAAGTTCCAAATCACTGACACAACTGCCGCCTGAACTCCAGAGGTTAACGAAGCGAGAGCAGGAAGTACTCTGTCACATCATTACTGGAGAAACTAATCGTCAAATTGCTGAGGCTCTGTTTATTTCAGAACGCACCGTCAAAAATCACGTGACTAGCATTTTAAGTCGCCTAAATCTGCCAGGTCGTGTTCAAGCAGCCATGTTTGCTAGCCCGTTCTTACCACTCCTTCAATCTAGGCATAAGCAAACTTAGAAAGGCATTAACTGACGATCCTGCGATTTGAGGCCTAGGTGGGGTAATTAAAGTGGTTAGATTAGTTGCCTTGAGGTCAAATTCATACAGCTCGGCATTGGGTCTCTCAACACTCGCACTCACCAAGATGCTGTAAGAGCTGATTTATAAACTAAAGCTTAAGCAGCCAGTCGTTTGAGTATCAAGCGAATCATGGCCCCATGAATCATGGCCTCACTATTCTCAATGTGGGTTTCAAAGTCTTTACTCAATCTTCGGTAACGATTAAGCCAGCTAAAGGTGCGCTTACCCACCCAGCGCTTCGGGTGAATTTCAAACTGACCTTTGGGTTGCCCCATCACTTCCACTCGGGCATCGCAGAGCTGTTTGACGACCCGCTCGAAGTTTTCGCCTCGATAGCCCTGACCCACCCAAATCACCTCTAATCTATCGAGCTTTTCTATCGCTTCGCTTCATGCCACCACTGCCCCCAGCCGTTCAGCAGGCGCTGTCAACTTAACTTTTGTGATAGCCTTTGGCAGCATTTGTCAGAGCCAGTCCATGAGCGTCAGCTACAAGTACCACCGATTTCCTATCGAAGTCATTCGCCACTGTGTCTGGCTCTACGACACCTTCCCACTCAGCTTTCGCGATATCGAGAAAATGATGCTCTATCGGGGCATTGAGGTGACCCACGAGGCCATTCGCAAGTGGTGTCAAAAGTTTGCTCAAACCTACGCTAATCAGATTCGTCGCCGTCGCCCCAAGCCTGCTGACAAGTGGCATTTGGACGAGGTCGTGATCACCATTAAGGGCCAGCAGTACGACCTCTGGCGGGCCGTGGATGCTAAAGGTCAAGTTCTCGATATCCTGATGCAACGCCATCGCGATAAACGAGCGGCGAAGAAGTTCTTCCGCAAACTGCTGAAACCGACTGGTTTCGCCCCCAGGGTCATCGTCACGGACAAACGCAGAAGCTATGGGGCGGCCAAAAAAGAGCTGATTCCAGGCGTCGAACATAGACAGCACAAGGGGTTGAACAATCGAGCGGAGAACTCGCACCGGCCCACCCGAGTCCGGGAGAGGCGGATGGGACGTTTCAAGTCCCCTGGACACGCTCAACGCTTTCTCGCTGCTTTTGAACCCATCCGGGGCTACTTTCATCCTCACCAACATCAACAATCGGCAACCGAATATCGAGCACCGATGCGTCAGTGCTTGAGCGACTGGCGTCAATTCACACGACTAGCGGCGATCGCCTAGCACGACTGCCGAAGGCGATGGACGGAAATTTAGTGCTTGAATTAGATACGGAAATTTAAGTTGACAGTGCCAATCGGCAATTTGCTGACGGCTCAGGTGAGTCCATTTAATCAACTTATCCATCGGTGACCCAGCGGTATGATGCTCGATAACGCGCAAGAAGGCTTCGCTCAAACAATCGATGGTGTCCAAGGCTCTTTTGCGGCCACCCCCCCGGTTGGCGAATGCGCTCATCGCTCATCGCTTGCTCATCTTGAAGCTCAGCTATCCCACGACGAACGGGTTTCGCATGACAACCGAACAGGTTGGTGATGTAGCTCATCCCCCCATGGCCTAGCTTCAGGGCTTCAAGGGCGGCATAGCGACGACGATCCTTTGCCGACAAGGACTGATAGTATCTTTGCATCTGCTGTTCAAGCTCGGGAGAGTAGCGCTCCATTAAGGGGGAAATCCTCAGGAAATGGGACTCACACACCTTAGCTGCGCACAGCGCAACTGGATACTTTATTTAATCCTCATCCCTAAGTAGCCTCGATAGGTGTAATAGAGGATGAAGGAGGAACGAGAGCAGTCTGTGTTGCGGCAACGATAGCGCTGTTTGCCCTCATTACTTTTACCGTTTTTGATCACCTCAGAACTCTTGCAGTTTGGACAACAGATAGATTCAAGAACCATTGGGGTAAGAGCATGATAGAGAACAACTCAATCTTGCATCAAGCACTTGTCTAGAACATCACCGTGGATTAAAGTGCTGCTGCTGCCTCAATCCGGGACAGCAAGCTTGAAAAGACTGTGCAAGTGAGACTTTGTTAGCCCACGAGACAATTCAGAAACCCCTTGAGCACCCGCAACCAGGTGGCCGCTCAGAAGCTGTGAGGTCGGTAAAACTTTCAGGCTTTCAGCTAGGTCGCTTTACCGGCAGAACTAGAGGCTGTCATCATTGAGAGCCTGAACCCTAATGCTGAAAGCGGTTCAGCCCCTAGCTGGTTTTACCAAGCGGGCGCGGTAATGTCTGTACCGCAAGGCCTTCGCCTTTAATCGATGGCGCACCCTAGGGCTGGCGGTATAGCGATCCTGCGTGAACTGTGAAGAGCCTGATGGCAGTCGTCTTGTTCGCACGGGCATCTGGCCCGTTTTACCTGCATGGATCAATTCGGATTGCTATATTGCTGCACAATGCTGAACTGAAAGGGATCTGACGCCAGCTGGTTGAAATAGGTTTGGCTGAGAAAGGCGCTGTAATCAGGCAGATCGCTCAGGTGACGATTAAAGAAGGCGAGGGTGAGCGCCTGTAGCGCCGGTTTTGCCGCCGCCGGATCGGGGCCGACCAGAAAATCAGGGACAGGCAACACCTCCTCATCCAAATCAAGCGGGGTGAAGTGAGTGCCGTTCTCGACCACGACCAGATACTTGTCTTCAGCCGATATTGACTCAAAGGGCTCGATCTGTTCGGGTAAGGCGGGGACAAAGTAATCGTCGGTGGCCGCAACCAGTAACGTTGGGACTGAGAGTGATTCCATCCCTTCAGACCCAAACAGGTGGCTAGTGAGCGGATTAATGGCCATCACTGCCTGCACGCGATCGTCTGTGACGTCGAAGGTAGCGGTTTCCGGCAGTTCTAAAAACCGACACTGCAGCAGCATCGACAAATTTAGCAGCGGCTGCTCAGCGACCGTGTCACCACACACTTCGACCAGTTGCTGCCGCTGTAGCTGGGCTCCAGCGGCAGCGAGGGCGGTGTACCCTCCCAGCGAATGACCGAGCACTCCGACCGCCTCCAAAGTGAGCCCTTGCAGTTCTGGTTGGGCTTCAGCCTTTTGTTCCAAGACGTCAAGCAAAGCGGAAATGTCCTGCGGGCGGTTGAGCAATGTTTGCGAGTCTGGTGGGCCTTCGAGGCCGGTCAGAAATCGCTCCAACTTTTCGGTATTGGTATCGGCGTGGTCTAAAACGGCAACCGCATAACCGTGGGAGGCCAAATGTTTGGCCAGATAAGCAAAGGTTTGACGATTGGAAGCTACCCCATGGGAAATGACAATCACTTGCGTGGCGGAGGTGCGATCGGGGAGATAGAGATCGGCCACCGATGGTGCCGGCCGCTCCGGATTAATGAAGGTTACCGTTTCCATGCGCCAGGGATAAACGCCGACTTGGCGCGGGTCATTGGCAGGTACCGGAATCACCTCAGCAATATTCTCAGCCTGGCTTTGGGCCTGCTGCTGCAGGTGATCAACCACCTCAATTTGACGCTGAAATATGGCCTGGTTTTCAGCGACCACCTTTTGCACTAAGGGCAGATTGAGCTGAATCGTATCCAAAGGAAACTGCTGGATGACGTTCAAGACAGTGAGCCCCGCTTCGTCTGCAGCCGCCAAGATTAAGGCCGCTCGGATGGCCTGGGCTCCATTAGCGCCATTCTCAGTCTGGATAATTTGGCCGAGACGATGCAGCAGCTCGCCCCCAACGTCGCTGTAGCTGAGTCGTGACATCATCACCACGTCAATGTCAAAGCCCGTATTCAGGAATTCCTGGAGTGACGTGAGCTGCTCTTCATTCAATCGTTCCGTTAGCAGGCTATCGGCATCGATCGCAGCTCCATCGATCGCGATCGCTTCCAGCTCTTCCAGCGTAACAGTGACCTCAAAGAGACCGTAGAAAAATTCAATCCGCTCGGCCCCCCATACGGGCAAAGTTGATATCGCCCACGCTCCTAGCCCTAGCCAAACCGGGATTGTCGAAATTTTTCTCAGCCGACTGAGACAGGTTTGAACGGTCAGTTGCATCGATTTTCTCCAAGATTCGCGGTCATCAAAACGGTCGGGGTTGAGATAAACAGGTTGTGAGCTGCCAGCCAGTGGCTGACTGTGAACAGAGTCATCGGTGCTTTTTCTCCGCAAAGTCAAACGTTTGTTTTATCTGGATCGAATCAAAGAAAACTTTGGGGCCAGTCTGGCTATGGGCAACGTCTCGCTGGCTGCGCTCCTGTAGAGCTTGTAAAAAGTGCAGCGTGGCGTAGGCTTTTTCGGGTGAACAACACACCACTTCGCCATTGAAGGCGATCGCGTAAGTGCAGTGGGGCACTTGGGCAACGGGTCTGATCTCAGCTCCGGCATTCACTGCTTGAACACTGAGCAGTTCTACCTGCTGGCGAATCCAGGCGTCTAAGATGGGCTCGCACAGGGCATCGTTGGGGATAAAGTTCACGGTAAAAACTCCGTTGGTAAGGTATCAGAAGGCTGAGTTAAATCAAGATCAAGATGAAAACTGTAGTTTTAGAACCTCACCTAGCCTCTCCTTACTAAGGAGAGGAATCGGAATGTTTTCAACCTCTCCTTAGTAAGGAGAGGTGCCACAGGCGGTGAGGTTCGGGCAGCTGTAAAAACTCCAGGTCTGAATCTGGATGAGGTTTAATCGATCGCTGAGAAGTCGTTGCGAGAGACAGCTAGGGAGCAGCATTCGTATACCGGGCACGCTCGTCGGCGACGGCATGGACACGAAAAGGAGAAACGCAGCCTGTCGGCAAACAGGTCAGCCGATTAAGTGTTTGTCGATAGGAGTCTAGAATGCCGTTACAGAAACCCGGTTTCTCCGCTAGAAAAGGCTTAATCTCGTATATCAGTCGATGAAGAAACCGGGTTTCTAGCAATACTGAACCGGTGCACTAGCTATCGGCAACCGCCTTGGTGATGGTCGGAGCTGATGGGGTGGACTCAGGGAGCGCGAAACGCAGTAGCAGCGGTGCAATGAGCGTGGTCACGACCACCATCAGCACAACGGCCGCCGCTAACTCCGAGGAGAGAATGCCGATGGAGGAACCGATGCCGACAAAGACGAGTCCGACTTCGCCGCGAGGCACCATGCCGATACCGATCGCGAGCCGATTGAGGGTGCCAGCGTTCGGGATAAAATAGCCCGCCGCGACTTTGCCGATCACCGCAATGACGATGAGGAAACTCGCAATCCAGAGACCGGCGGCACTGCTCGGATGAGCCGGATTGAGAACACTCAGATCCGTCTTCGCGCCCACCACCACAAAGAACAGCGGTGCGAGGAGGCCCGCGATGGGCTCAAATTTTTCGAGTAGATGGTGTCGATGAGGCATCCCACTGAGAATGACGCCCGCTGCAAAGGCCCCCAAAATCGCTTCGAGATGGATGGCGTTGGCAATCGCCGCCATCAACAAGGCAAAGACAATCGCTGATATCAGCAAGGTATCTTCGGACTGCAGCTTGTCGGTGATCGCCGTAAATGCCCGGATAATTGGCTTTCGGAGTAAAGCCACCCCCGCGATAAAGGCTGTTGTACTGAGCAGCAGTAGCCCTAAGCTAGCCACGTTGATCGAGCCATCTTTGACCAAGCTGACGACCAAAGCCAGCACCAGAATTCCTAACAAATCGTCCAAGACAGCCGCGCCAATAATGATCTGCCCCTCTTCTGACTGCAGCTGTCCAAGTTCTTTCAATACCTTTGCCGTAATGCCAATGCTGGTAGCGGTCAGGGCAGCACCGCCAAAAATAGCGGGCAACAGCGGCGTGCCAAACAGCACCACCAGTCCGGCGGTACCGCCAACAAATGGGAGCACGACGCCAGCGCCGGCGACGATCGCCGCCTTAGGGCCAACCTTAAGCAGACTCTCAAAATCGGATTCGAGCCCGATTAAAAACAGGAGGGCAATCACCCCAAGATTGGCTGCCCCCTCGGAAATACCAATGAGCTGATGGTGATAGGCCGTCGTGGCCTCAGCAGCACTCGCACCGGTCGTCCAGCGAATGAGGTCAATGATGCCAGGATTGATGGCGGCTGTGCCTTCTGCCAACACGAGGATTTTGAGCACTGAAACCCCGAGCACGATACCTCCCACTAACTGGCCTAAAACGGGGGGAAGTTTTAGCCAAGCGCACAGTTCGCCTAAGAGCTGGCTGGTTAGGAAAATGACCAGCGCTGAAATCAGCAGGGCGCTGAAAATGACCGTTTCGTCAGCTAGAGCAGTCTCTGCCAGGACGGGATAAATGAAGTCGATTGTAGAAAAAATCATCAGGATTCTCTTTCCATATCATGGTTTTCGGGATGCCGACCAAAGTGATCGGGCCGTTGCAAATGCCAGCAGCGCTCAACGAGCCAGCGGGGATCTTCCTCCAACGCTCTGCGACAGCAGAGTTCGCGGTAGTCAACGACAAAGTCGGGATAATTTATCTGCCAGCACTGCTCCAAAAAAGCATTGCCCAGGCAGCGATCGAGGTGCTGGCGGCGATGCTGCCGCCAATAGTCAATGGGGTTCAAAACAAAGGGGCGATCGCGATCCCAGATGGGCTGATCGAGATATTGCCAAAGGGGAAATTGCATGGGTCTGTCCTGGTTATTGCCATCAGTGATTGAAAGTTTTCCAAAGCTTTCTGCATTTAAGTCATACGTTTGTTTGAATTTTGGCAGATAGAATTTCACCTCCCGAGCATTGGGTGGGGCTAACGTTTAGCGGCGCGGGCGCTGCAGCCGCTTATCTACTTCGATGAAGCCGTAAAATAACGCCATGCTGGCGAGCACTAGGCTCCAAGCCGCCAGGGGCATTGGGGCAGTTTGAAAAATGAAATTCATCCAAGGCGCATAGGTCAGCAAAAGCTGTAGGGCGATCGCCGAGCCGATGCCGCCCCAAACCCACGGATTGCTAAACAGTCCGATTTCCAGCAGCGAGTACTTCAGGGACCGAAAGCCTAGCAGCATGGCAATTTCACCCCCGACTAGCGTATTGACGGCGATCGTTTGGGCCGTGGGCAGCGGCTGGCCTTGACCGAGCGCCATGTTGAACGTCGTGAAGGTAAAGGCCGCTAACAGCACCCCAGTGATAAAAATGCGTCGGATGGTGGCTTTCCTCAGGAGCGGGGAGTGCGGTGGCCGGGGCGATCGCTGCATCAATCCCGGTTCTTTGGGCTCCATCACCAGGGTTGACCCCAGCAGTACAGCAGTGACGGTGTTAATCCACAAAATTTGCAGGGGCGTAATCGGCAGCGCCAATCCCAATAAGGTCGCGACTAGAATAATCAGGCCTTCGCCAAAGTTGGTGGGCAGCGTCCAGATGACCGCCTTCGCGATGTTGTCAAACACGCTGCGTCCTTCCTCGACAGCCGCTTTGAGAGTGGCAAAGTTGTCGTCGGTAAGCACCATATCAGCGGCTTCCTTGGCCACCTCCGTGCCCGTGATGCCCATGGCCACGCCCACGTCGGCCTGTTGCAAGGCCGGGGCATCGTTGCTGCCATCCCCCGTCATCGCTGCGATGTGACCGCGATGCTGTAGCGCCTCGACCAGCCGTAGCTTTTGTTTGGGGGTGACGCGAGCAAACACCGACACCTGGTCCACGGTTTCAACCAACTCTGCTGGAGACAGATTTTCCAGGTCGCGGCTGTTGACGGCCAGGGGCTGATCGATCTCAGGGGTCGTGTTGACCAAACCGATTTGCTGACCGATCGCGATCGCGGTGCCCATGTGGTCGCCAGTGATCATCTTGACGTCAATGCCGGCGGCCTGACACACTTGAACCGCTTCAATCGCTTCGACGCGGGGCGGGTCAATCATGGCCTGCAAGCCCAAAAAGGTGAGCCCCGTGGCGACAATGTCATGGTCAATCGTGACGGTGTCGGCAGGTAAGTCCAACCGAGCCAGGGCTAGCACCCGCAGCCCTTGGGCCGCCAGATCGTGGGCTATGGACTCGATCGCGGCCCTGGCGATGGGCTGAGACTGCCCCTGGTCGTCAGCGCGGTACTGGCAGCGCGGCAGCAGTTGCTCCACCGATCCTTTGAGATACGCCACGGTGCAGGGTGCGCCCTCGCGCCGATGCAGGGTCGCCATGTACTGATAGTCTGACTCAAAGGGAATCTCGCTCAGGCGAGGATACTCAGCCTCGATGCTACGAGCCGTTAAATCGGCTTTGGCAGCGCTGGTGAGCAGCGCCACTTCCGTCGGGTCGCCTTCTGCGCGCCAACTCGTCTCGTCTGCCACGAGCCGCGAATCATTGCAGAGCGCCCCGGCCCGCAAACAGTCTAGGAGCGCGGGATAGGCTTCGGGGTGAATCGGCTGGTCGGCAGCATAGAATTTTCCCTCGGGAGCGTAGCCGCTGCCAGAAACCTGAAAGCGGTCGCCTCCTGCCCAAATGGCCTGCACGGTCATTTCGTTTTGGGTGAGGGTGCCGGTTTTATCGGAGCAGATGACGGTCACGCTGCCCAACGTTTCGACAGCCGGGAGCTTGCGAATGATGGCGTGCTGCCGGGCCATGCGCGAGACCCCGATCGCCAGGGCGATGGTGACAATCGCTGGGAGTCCTTCGGGAATCATGCCGACCATCAGGGAAATCGTGGCCTCAAACATGTGGTGGAAGTCAGAGCCGTGTAATAAGCCCACACCAAAGTTGATGACCGCCAGCACCAAGATCACCTTCAGCAACAGTTGGCTAAGCTGACCCATCTGACGAGTCAGATTAGTTTCCTGCTCTTCCACAGCGGCCATGAGCTGACCAATCTGACCGATCTCAGTCTGATCGCCCGTCGCTACCACGACCCCTCGGCCGGTGCCAAAAGTGACAAAGGTAGAAGAGTAGGCCATATTGACGCGATCGCCCAGCACCGTTTCCGCCGCCAGGTGATCGACAACCTGCTTCTCAACCGGCACCGACTCGCCAGTCAGTGCCGACTCGTTGACCTGTAGCGATCGGCTCATCAGCAGGCGCAAGTCGGCGGGCACTTTATCGCCCGACTGCAGCAGCACCATGTCACCCGGAACTAGTTCGACGGCTGGAATCTGCTGCTTTTCGCCCCGACGCATTACCGTCGCTTGACTCTGCATCGACCGGCTCAACGCCTCCATCGCTCGCGTGGCCTTGGCCTCTTGGACAAAGCCAATCAGCGCATTCAAAATCACCACGATAGAAATGACAGCGGCATCAACCCATTCCTGCAATAGCAAGGTGATGATAGCGGCGATGACCAAGACGTAAATCAGGGGACTTTGGAACTGCTCCAGCCAAATCTTGAGCAGGCTTTTGCACTCGATTTTGGTCAGGGTATTGTCGCCAAACTGCCCCCGCCGCTGCACAACTGCGGATAGGCTGAGGCCTTGAGCCGTGTCCGTTTTAAGCTGCGCCAGGACATCACTCGCCGGTAGATGATGCCAAGACCGCTCAGCTGCAATAGTTTGGGAATTGATTGTGGGTGAGAACATGCGGTATAAACTCCTAAATTGGATTTGACCAAATAGATAAGTTCAAACGGGCCTGTAGACTCCTCCGGCTGCTTCACGCTGGAGAATTGGCCGG
This sequence comes from Cyanobacteria bacterium J06638_28, assembly GCA_039819045.1. Lineage (GTDB taxonomy): Bacteria > Cyanobacteriota > Cyanobacteriia > Phormidesmidales > Phormidesmidaceae > SIO1E4. The sequence goes on along the minus strand of JBCBSR010000009.1, from coordinate 76,045 downwards.
GGAAAGGTGTTCGACTTTTTCGCCCGGAGAGTTGGGCGGCACATTGCTCGACTGGCGGCGCTGAACGCCGACCAGCAGAAAGGCGGCCGGAGTGAAGTACAGCGCCAGAATGGGCGAGCCGCCAATGCCCCCCGCGATCGCGATCGCCAGGGGTCGCCAGAAGGGGTCACCATCCGCCAATAAGGGCACAAAGCCCACCATCGTCGTAATCGTCGTGGCGATAACGTGACGACTGGCTTTCATCACCACGGCCTGCACTGCCTTGGGCTGGCCCTGTTTGGCCTCTTCATCTTCATTCAAGGCCGAGAGCACGATGATGGAGCCGTTAATGGCAATCCCCACCAGGCCCATGGTGCCGACGATGGCCATAAAGCCGAGGAGAGAGCCGAACACTTTGAGCGAAAAGAGCGCCATGCCGACTGAGCCCACGGCGACGGCCCCCACAATACCGGCTTGCCGAAACGACCCTAGCGACAGCACCAGCGCTGTTACCATGATCAACACGATGATGGGCACGAATAGCAGCAGATTACCCACTGCTGAGTTCCGCTCGGCATATTCGCCGCCGAACTCAGAACGATATCCAGGCGGCAATTCAAAGTTCTCCGCTGCCAGCCGTTCCTTTACTGCTATCCGAATCGTCTCTGGCAACACATCGGCGACAATAAATACCTGAACCGTATTCACTCGTTGCTCTTCGCGACGGGCAATGCTCGCCAGCTCGGGCAAGAGGTCAAACTCCCCCAGAGCCGAGGTGGGACGAAAGGCGCGATCGCCGGACTGGTCAGGCCGCAAATCTAACGAGGCTAAAGATTCTAGACTAGCCCGGTCTTGGTTCGTCAGCCGCACCCGCACCGGCAGGTTCTCAGTGGATTCGAGAATCGCGCCGCCAGTCACTCCCTCAGAGTAGGCGGCTAGCTGTTGGGCGATCGCGGTATTGTTCAGCCCGGCCCGCTGCACCTGTTCGTTATCGACGACGAGACCTAGCTTGGGTCGGCCCTCCGTAAGATCATCGCGGACGGCAATCACGCCAGGAATGGTCGTAATCATCTCCCGCACTTCCATACCCAACTCTCGGAGGGTGCTGATGTTAGAACCATAAATTCGCAGCTCGACGGGCGCATCAAACGGCGGCCCCTGCTGCAGCTTTCGCACCAAGACTCGGGCCGACGGCATCATCTCACTCAGCTCCGTTTGCAGTTCCGGCACGAGCGTATTGACGCCCTCGTCCGACTTCAGCTGCACTAGCGCCTGGGCGTAGTACGACTGATTCTCCCGCTGGCCGGTGAGATTGTAGTAAAACTTGGCAACGCTCTCGCCAACAAACCAATGGACGTCTTCGACATTCTCGTGCTGCAAGATCACCTCACGGGCCTGCAGCACCTGCTCCTCAGTGCGAGCGATCGCCGTTTGGGAAGAGAATTCGATCTCGATGTGAAACTGATCGCGATCGAGCAGGGGAAAAAACTGATTCTCTAAGGTGGAAGCTGCAATGAAGCCGATTAGGGGAACCGTCATGGTCAGCGCGACAGTCAGTAAGGGTCGCGCCGCCGCCCGGCCAATGGACCAGCGGTAGGGCTTGGCCAACGCGGGTAGCATGAGGCCATCATTCCACCACACACCAGGCTTCATAATCGTCATGGCCAATTTGTCCCGGAACCCGGGCTGCGCTTTTTGGCTAGCCTGTTCATATTGCCGCCGACTGTCGCCCAGCATGAGCCCTGCCAGCGCCGCAATCACCGTGAGAGAGATGGCTAGGGATGAAACCAACGACAGGATGACGCTCAGGGCGATCGCCCCCACAAATTCCCCTGCGGCGCCTGGGAGTAGATAGATCGGCAAGAACGTCAGCACCGTCGTCAGGGTCGAGGCCATCAGCGGCACTTGCAGATATTTCACGGTTTTCGTCACCGCCTTCAGCGGCGCATCACCGTGCTGCATCTCGACCTGAATTTCATCCACCACCACGATCGCGTTGTCGATCAGCAGCCCCAGGGCAATGATCAGCCCCGTGACCGACATCTGATGAATCGGCACATTGAAGACACTAAACCAGCCGAACACCGCAAAGATCGTCAGCGGTAGGGCCGCGCCCACCACAATCGCTGAGCGCCAACCCATCGTGACTAGTGTGACCACCACCACGAGGGCCGCGCTAATGATGAGGTTGAGGATGAGCGTATTGATGCGATCAGCGACATAATCACTCTGGTCAAAAATGAGGTCTAAGCTCACCCCTTGGGGCATGCGCTCTTCAAAAGCTTTGAGTTCGGCCTTGGCTTCGGCAGCCCACTGGTCGACGCGGAGTCCCGATTTCATCATGGTGCCGACCACGACGGCGGGCTTGCCACTCACAATGGCCTGCTCGATGAGCGGGTAGCGCACTCCGCGACTCACGCTGGCGATATCGCTCAGGCGTGTGAACTGGCCCGCGCCTGTCTGCACGGGAATTTGGCGAATCTGATCGAGCGTTTCCAGTTCGCTTTCCACTTCCATCGCGAAGTTCTGCTCGGGGCTGCGCAGCTGTCCCGCACTCACCTTGGCATCACTCAGGCCGACCTGATTCGCCAACTGCTGCGGGGTCAGGCCCACGCCGACCAGTTCCGACGCATCAATTTCGACCAAAATCTCTTCGTCGGGGCTGCCAAAAAATTCCACCTCTTCCGTGCCATCGACCCCTCGCATGATGATCGCGAGTTCTTCGGCATAGCGACGCAAGACGGCGTAGTTCGGCTCATCGGGAAGATTCCACGTCAGCGACGTAATCAGGGTGTAGGCCTTCATATTGGTCTCTTCCAGCTGCGGCTCATCTGCCCCTGGCGGAAATTGGGAGGCCGCATCGTCCATTTCGTCACGGACCTTTGACCAAATCGGCTGGGTATCTGTGACCGAATCGAGAAGCTCGACCACCACGCTGGAAAATCCGACCCGCGAGGTCGAAGACAGCGTTTCGATCTCTTCAATTTCAGCTAGTTCCTCTTCGAGCACGGTGGTGACTAGCGCTTCCACCCGCTCGGCGTTGGCACCCGGAACAACTGTGGTCACCACAGCCGTCCGGGCCACCAATTCTGGATCTTCCTGACGGGGTAAGCCGATATAAGCAGACAGGCCCCAACCGAGAATCAATACGATCGTCAGGATTAGCAAGCGAATATTCGTAAAAAATGGGCGAACCATAGTGAGGTAATAGAGTGTTGAGTATTGGGTAGACAGGAAGGGGACAGGTGACAGGGAATAGGGAACAGAACTGGGTAAGGGAGTGAATCGGGATGAGAGCTTTTCCGAATTCCGAATTCCGAATTCCGAATTCTGAACTTTGAATTTTGAATTTTGAATTAATTCAGGGGCTGCACTTGTTGACCCGGAACCAAGCGATGCACCCCATCCGCAACGACGCGATCGCCCGGCTGTAGCGTCCCTCTTACCAAGGCTTGACCGCTTTCCTGATGCAAAATTTCGACGGATTGGGGCTGCACGGCAAAAATGCCCTCCCCTGCGGTAGGGGTGAGGACGTAAGCGCTCCACAATCCCCGAATGTCTTGAGTGAGGGCCGCGGTCGGCAGCCAGATGCCCGCCGTTGGAATGGTCTCGGTCATCTCTACCCGTACCGTCTGCCCCGGATTGACCGTGGCGATCGCCGCCGACTCGATCTGAAACACTCCCACTTGAGTGCGGGTCTCGGCGTCCACTTCTGGTAGCAGAGACTTGACCGTGGCGCGGTAGCGCTCTGTATCGAGATTGACGGTCACCGACTCGCCGACTTGGAGGCGACTAGCCACATTTTCAGGGAGGCCAATCCGGGCTTCGGGAGCCTCGTTCTCCACGAGCCGAATGACCGATTGGCCCGCCCCGACGACAGCGCCCTCGTCGAGCTGCTGGCTTGATACAATGCCGTCGAAAGGTGCTGACAGGGTACTTTTATTAATATCGACATCCACATCGGCAATACTGGCAGCGAGCTGCTGCACCACGGCCTGCTGGGCCAAGATTTGCTCGGGGCGAGTTCCATTCAGCAGTTCATTCAGGTTGCTTTGAGCGCGATCGAGCCGCGCCTCTAAAGTTTCGGCCCCAAAGGCAAACTCATCGAGCTGTTCCCGCGAGATGGCCCCCTCCTCGTAAAGAAACTCGCGCCGCAATCGCTGTATTTTTTGCAGCTCCAGCTGACTCTCAATATCGCGGACTTCGGCCCGGGCCGCGGCAATATCCTCTTGACGGGCACCGCGCTCTAGCTCCAGCAGCCGGGCTTCGGCCTCTAACTTTTGAGCTTCTAGCTGCTGGCGACGAGTCTGCAGGTTTTGGATGTCGAGTTGAGCTAACGGTTGACCGGCTAACACGCGATCGCCCTCTTCTACCAAAACTGATACCAATTCACCGCCCCGCTCAAACCCCAAATCGCTGGCGCGCAGCGCGGCAATCTCCCCGGTGTAGGTGCGAGCCACTTCATAACTCGAAACTGTCTCTACCGTTAACGTCTCTACTGTTGAAGCGTTCGCTGTCGCGGGTGCTGTCGTTTCGGCTGGTGAGCTGGCGAGCTGCGTTCTGACCACTGTGATGCCAACCAGCAACAGTCCTGCCGCTAGGCCGAAGCCGATCAACCGTTGAGGATGGGATCTCAACTTGTGTCCTGGGAAATTCATGCCGGTGCCGAACGCACGCAGTTTCGGCGATATCGGATTAGACATAGTGCATTCTTCCTTATGCTCAGCGATGGGTGTTCAAAGGGAGCCTCACGGGGGACAACCACCGTCATCGGCGACCTGCTTCCCCGTGAGGCCCGCCGACCGGGTGGGCTACACAGTAACGAAACGATTTCGTTTCAAACTGCTATCGTTAATATAACAGGATTGAAACGAATTGGTTTCGTTTTTGAAACTATTTCGTTTTTTCTGAAACTGACGGTCTGTACCAGCCATCAACTGGCCCCAGCCAGGACTCCCTCAATGTGAGTAGGGCGGCGGTTTTGGCAGATTGTGGCAACGGCCAATGACTGGCCGGAGCGGAAATAGTGGCTACAGCTGCCCAAAACCGCCGCTACCGCAGTCGCCAGCCCAGCGAGGCCCCGACTGCCAGCGCGATCGCTTCTACAGCAAAGGTTTCGCCTTTACTCGGTGGGGTCGGCGATCGGGCCAGCGCGATATTTTGTATTTCGCTGGTATTCCCCTAGAGATGGCTTCGTCCTGGGGCCTAACCGCAGCAGTTCAGAGCACTGCTGTCGAGTTCAAAAATGACTGGCCAAGCCCCGTCAGACGCTGATTAACAAACCCAATTAGGATGGCTTTAGCGGAGAATAGTGATATGGCTAACACTGATACTTTAAGAAAAAGTTCCAAAGGGGGACGCCCGAGCAATGGCACGCTCGAACAGCGGCTAGAGCAGTTGCTCGAAGACGCCACGCAAGTATTTCTGCAGCGGGGCTATGGTTCGGCTAGTCTGGATCTGATTGCGCGCGAAGCACATGTCGCAAAGCGCACGATTTATCAGCACTTTGGCGACAAAGACGAATTGTTTGGGGCGGTTATTCGTCGCCTCAGTCGCAACGTCTTTGCCACATTTCCACAGGCCGAGGACAACTCACAGTCAGTTGAGTATGTGCTGTCAACCCTTGCTCATGGGGTGCTGACTTTAGTGCTTTCACCCGAGGCGATGGGCCTACAGCGTATCGTGGTGGGTGAGGCCCATCGCTTTCCAAAACTCGCCCAGCAGTTCTATAGGAATGGCCCCAAACGAGGCATTACGGCTCTGGCCGATTACTTAACCGATCAGCAACAGTCAGGAACGGTGCAGCTAGAAGACCCCACGGCTGCCGCCACTCATTTTTTTGGCATGGTCATGGGCGAATTTTATCTGCAAGCACTGCTCGGCGTCATAGAACTCCCTAGTGCCGAGCAGATCAATCAGCACGCCAGCAGCATTACGCACCTTTTCCTGTATGGATACGGTTCATCGCCGCATCAGCAGTCGTCAGTAGATTGATTTTGCTGGGGCGCGTCATCCATTGACTTCGCTAGCCTGGCAACATGGATAGTACCACGCCCCCTCTGAAAACCTAGCTAAGGTTGAACTGCTTTCAGAATTAGGGTTCTTTCACCGCGATATGGATGTGGCGAAAGCGTTTTTCAAGCAGGTTGCAGAATTGATGTCAGCGCCGCCGGAGCGCGTTGTGACCGACGACCACAGTAGCTATCCCCGCGCCATTGCCGAAGTCTTGGGCGAATCGGTTCAGCATGAGGTGTCCAAATCGGTCAACAATCCGGTGGAACAAAGTCATCGGAAACTGAAGCAGCGATATAATCCGACGCTGGGCTTTAGCAACGTCGAGACAGCAGGATATTGCTGTGAGGCCGTCGAAGGGGAAAGTCATCACAATAGTGCGTAGTTGGCATCGATTACGGGAGCAGGTCACCTTCTTGAGAGAAAAATCTTAGTCCTGTAAGCCCGTACGTGATTTGGGGGCTTGACGCGTGTGCTCGTAAAAAGGTGACCTGCTCCCTACCCAACACGCTGCGAAGTTAGGTGTGAACGACTTCCGTTTTCCGACAAAGTGTAGCGCTTTCAGCTATTGGAGGGGCAGCGTGCGGGTATAGAATAATCACTAATTTTAGTGTTGCGTTTGCTCTTAGCGAGAAGCAATCTTTTGCCCCAACATGACAGTGGTAAAGATGATCGCGATTCCCAAAAGTTGGGTTGCTGTCAGCGTTTGTTGGAGCCAGAGGAACCCAAGTAGAGTGGCCATCACCGGACTTAAGAGCCCCAAATACGATACGGCAGAGGCCGAGAGCTTACCAATGCCTCGAAACCACAGCAGATAAGCTAACCCAGTACCTACCAGTCCTAAATAGAGAAGTGCTTGAAAGTTTGTTTCAGAAAGAGTTGCAAAAGGACCCTCAACGATGAGAGCAACCGGTAATAACATTGCTCCCCCTACAGTTAGCTGCCATGCAGTGAACACCGGTAGAGAAACCGGCGGTTGCCAACGTTTCACTAGCACGGTACCAAGTCCCATCGTGACGGCACCGCCAAGTGCAGCGAGAATGCCTATAGTATCGAGTTGAGCCGATGGGTCAAGAACCAAAAAGCCAATGCCAACAAAGCCTGCGATCGCCACTAAAATCGATCCTCTAGCAGGCTTTTTATGCAGAATTAGCCAGGCAAACAACACCACAAGTAAAGGTTGAATTGCACCTGCAGTCGCCGCAACTCCACCCGGTAAGCGGTAAGCCGCAATAAACAGCAACGCTTGAAAAATACCGATGTTTAAGCCGCCGAGCACTAGCATTCGCCACCACCAAACTCCTTGCGGCAATTTTCTGAACGCAATCGTCAATAGCAGCCCAACAGGAAGGGCTCGCAACGCAGCTACCAGCAGGGGATGCCCTGACGGCAAAAACTCGGTTGCCACGATATAGGTTGTTCCCCAAGAAATTGGAGCTAGCGCTGTTAACGCAATATTTGTCAGTTTGGAATTGAGATATCGCATGATGGATTGATTTTTGTCTTGTCACCTCTGTTGTGTGGTTGGAAACATCGCTGGCTTCAGGACGCTTGATTCCAGCGATGTTCCATTACGCCGCAAGCTGGGCTTGCCTTATGAAGTAGGAAGCTGAGTAAACTCGATAACGTTCAAGTCAGGATCGCGAATAAAAATCGAGGTTTTGCCATCGCCAAAGGTTACAGGCCCGCCGGACAATTCGATGTCAATAGACTCAAAAAAGGTCTTGGCATCAGCAACGGATTCCACCGCGATCGCATAGTGGGTATAGCCGGGATAGCGTTCCTCCGCATCCATCAAAATATTTTGTCGGTCAAAATCGTTATCGCCGTGAGCGATAAGATTGATTTCGATACCGCTCGGATGCTTCACGACAAAGACTTGCTCTTCGTAGTCTTGGCGCGTGACTTGAAAGCCCAGCGTTTTGTAAAACTGCATAGATTTGGCAGCATCCATGACTCGGATGCCGACATGGTCTAATTGGTTGATCTGCATAAGTCGCTTTGTGAATCGTAGGCAAAATTGTTTTACTGGTCTGAATCCGGGGCCACCGCCACGGCGTCGATTTCAAACAGGACGCCAGGCGCATAGAGTTCTGGCACCGGAATTAAAGTACTGGCTGGGGGATTGTCGCCAAAAAAGGCTTTACGTTTTTCCACCAGGTAAGCCAGCTTTTCTGCGTCATGATTCACAATCAGCAGCGTGATTTTGACCACATTGTCAGCATCGGTGCCCGCCGCATCCAAGGTCGCGGCTAAGGCTTCAAAGGAACGATCAACTTGGCTCTCAAAATCATTAGGACCGTCTTCAGTGATACCAACTTGCCCAGCAACGTGAACCAATTGGGCATTTGCGGCAGCGATCGTGGCTTGCGAATAGCCGTACTGCAAAGAGTTTGCCAATTCGGGCGGATTCAGCGCTTGCTTCAACTCTTCTTCAGCAGCCACGGCGGTTAGCAGCAGCCCTGCCGAGGCTAATACTCCAGCAAAGATGCCGGTGGCCTGAAATTTTGTAAGTGCAAATTTCATGTTTTAAATCCTCCAAAAATTTAGGTTGCGTTTGCAATTCAGCAGTAGCTACGTACGGCCACTAAACGCGATTACACAAAAGAGAAGTCTCTTGATATTAAGATACTTAATAGAAAGGTAAATGTCAAGTATCTCAACATTGAGATAATATGTAGCTATGGAAGATAACATCGACAAAATCTTGGCTCAGTGGCAGCGCGAGGCCCCCGCTTTGGATGTTTCATCGCTAGCGGTAGTAGGGCGCATTTTGCAGCTCGCTCAACTGTTAGAGCGGCATCGGGAGGCCGTGTTAGCCGACTTTGACTTGGCGTTGTGGTCTTTCGATATGTTGGCGACCCTGCGGCGTCAAGGGCCTCCTTATCAGCTCAAGCCCACGGCGCTGTACAAGTACTTGATGTTGTCTTCGGGGGCAATGACTAACCGTATTGATCGGTTGGAAAAAGAGGAATTGGTAACGCGATTGCGAGATCCTGATGATCGTCGTAGCGTCATTGTGCAACTCTCGGAGGCTGGCGTGGAACGAATAGATACCGCCATGCCAGTGTTGTTTGAGAAGGAAAGGCTGTTTTTAGCAGACTTAAATAAGACTGAAACAGCCGATTTAGTCGCACTGTTGCAGCAGCTTTTAGCGACAGTTCATCAACACATGCTGTGAATGTTAGAGGCCATTTGTAAGGTTTTCGTTCGCTTCCATTCTCACCTACCGGGTAATGCCCGTCCGAATGTGCCGTCGATGCGGTTGTTAGGGCCTGTCATCATTTCGGTCTCGCCGTGTTTTAGAATCGAGCATTCGCGCCCTTTCTCACCATTGCCGATAATCCTAAGACCGAGAATAATCAGCAACATAATTGAGGCTAAATGCACCTTCGGAATAGCTTTGCCAACCCGTGAAGCGTTGAGATTGAATCACGACATCGATAAGGCCGAGGATGGAACTCGACCACATTATCCCTCGCTTTCACAGTGGCCTTGATGGTTCTTCCAATTGGCAACTGCTGGATTTCGTTTCAAGGCAGACACGAGAGAGGTCTGATTGTATGCACCCATTCCTTGAGGAACCGGATGATGGGAAACTTTCATGTCCGGTTATGTAGATCATCGGCGGGAGTGACTCCGTCAATGAGTTTAACCAAAATATGACCTGACGTATTCCCAGGATTTTTAGATTTCTTTGGTCTAATAGTTTCATTCACGTAGATAATTTCATTGTGAAGACTAATGACTACTTTTCTCCAACGCCAAGAAGCCTCTTTATGGGAGAGATTCTGTAATTGGATTACCAGCACCGAAAACCGACTTTATATCGGTTGGTTTGGTGTTTTGATGATCCCTCTTCTCGGAGTCTCTACAACAGTTTTTGTAATTGCTTTCATTGGGGCTCCTCCAGTTGATATTGATGGTATCCGTGAACCACTTTCGGGTTCTTTACTTTACGGAAATAACATCATTACGGCAGCTGTTGTCCCTTCTTCCAACGCCATCGGCCTCCATTTTTATCCGATTTGGGAAGCAGCCACGCTTGATGAGTGGCTGTACAACGGTGGGCCTTATCAGATGATCGCATTTCACTACATTCCAGCATTGCTTTGCTATATGGGACGTGAATGGGAGCTTAGCTATCGTCTGGGCATGCGTCCTTGGATTTGTGTTGCTTATTCGGCTCCCGTAGCTGCAACTACTTCTGTATTTCTGATTTATCCGATTGGTCAAGGTAGCTTTTCCGATGGTCTACCCATGGGCATTAGCGGCACATTCAACTTTATGTTCGTCTTCCAGGCAGAACATAATATTTTGATGCATCCGTTTCACATGTTGGGCGTCGCAGGAGTCCTGGGAGGATCATTGTTCTGTGCCATGCATGGATCTTTGGTTACCTCAAGCCTCATTCGTGAGACGACTGATAGCCAATCGCAGAACTACGGTTACAAGTTCGGACAAGAGGAAGAAACGTATAATATCCTCGCCGCTCATGGCTATTTTGGCCGCTTGATTTTTCAGTACGCTAGTTTTAACAACTCACGCTGGCTACACTTTTTCCTAGCAGCCTGGCCTGTAGTTTGTATCTGGTTCGTAGCATTGGGAATCAGCACAATGGCTTTTAACCTTAACGGTTTCAATTTCAATCACTCGATTCTTGACTCTCAAGGTCGAGTACTACCAAGCTGGGCTGATGTGGTTAATCGAGCTAACTTAGGTTTTGAAGTTCTCCATGAGCGTAATGCCCATAATTTTCCTCTAGATTTGGCGAGTGGCCCATCTACTCCTGTCGCTTATGCTGAGTTTACGGCTTCTGCATAAGCCTAGATTTTCTCCGAACAAATGCGTCGAACATGTAGCGCCTTCTATTCCAGAAGGTGCTTTTCTTATGTCCTAAGTGGTGGACACAATTAATTTGAGTATATGTAGGTTGCGATTGAGGAACGAAACCCAACGTCCGCATGAGTTACGCTAACGCCAACCCATCCTACAAATCATTAAGCCTTCCTACTTATAAGCTTCGGAGGCAGCGATCGCTAAAATATAAATCTACCTATTTATGTTTTAGCAACCAGTCGCCTGCTGATACTTGACACACATCCATTTATGCTAACGGAACTCCTTGTATTAGCTAAACTGGCAACCGCAATTACTACTTCGCTCGCTGAATCCGTCTGTCAGCAAGCGTGAAGCTCCATAGCTTTGAAGAAGAAAATCTGAAGACAGTCCCTCTAGCAAGTTGAGAAATATGCGGCTATTGTTCCTTAGATCATTAATAACTGATATGGGCGGCTTGTTCATTAACAAGCCGCCCATATCATGATGCTACGCCAGTTGAAGCACTACGCAAATAGTTGAAGTAATTCAATTACTCCTTATCAATTGGGTAGGTTTTGTAAGAGTAAACACCAAAGACGATGCAGCAGAGGATAAGTACAATCAATCCTGAAAAAATTCCATTAGCTGTACTGCCGAACTGGCCTTCGCCATAGGCCAAGTAAAATGTATAAGGCATTGTTCAACTCCAGTGTGAGATAGATTAAAGATTAAAACCTAAGCACATTGAAAACAAAATTACTAAGTAGGTGAACACAATCAACTTCAGTATGCGCAGGTTGAAGTTGAGAAACAAAACTCAACGTTCACATGGGTTACGACATCATCAAACCTATCCTACAAATCATCAAGCCTTCCTACTTATTTGACTTCTCCTGTGCAGTTGAGGTCGAGAGCTTGCTAGTTGATATTGACGTCATCTAGCAAAAGAGTACCGTTATAAAGCTGCAAAATAATCAGAATAAAAATAAGCAGCAGAACCAGTAAAGCGGCCATGATGGGTGCGGTTCCCCATCCAGCTGTCACTCGACCTGCTTCGCTATTTAAATTCCTCAAGGTATATTGAAGCGGAGCAACTTTTCTGGAAACATATTTCTGCGCCATGGGTCACCTCTAGATCAGGAATAGTGGATTCTAAATGAGTTGTAAAAAGGGATTCATGTAGAGATAGATAAAACGCATCTCTACATGAATACACCATATTCTTGGAAAGTAACTGGAATGCTCTCTCTCGTGCTTGAGAGCGATGATTTAGAGCAATTAAACAGGGGTCTGGCGCGTTGTTGGATCACCAACCTTGCTGAAATAGCCCCATTCAACTTGCTCGGCACTCAATTCCGGATCGATACCGGAAAAAACATCTTGGAAGAGAGCCCGTAATCCATGCCAGATATGCCCAAAGAACCAAACTAACGCGAGGCAAGCATGGAAGAAGGCAAAGAACCCTCGATTGCTGGTTCTGAAAGCACCATCGGAGTTGTAGACAGTACGATCAAATTCAAAAGGTTCACCCAACTGAGCCTTACGGGCATATTTTTTGACGGTTCGAGGCTCAGTAAAGGTTTGCCCATCTAGTTGCCCCCCATAAAAGCTAACCGTCACGCCCGTTTGCTCGAAGCTGTATCGCGATTCTGATCGCCGGAAGGGAATATCCGCGCGCACAATCCCCTGTCGATCAGTCAACACAACTGGGAAGTTTTCAAAGAAGTTGGGCATCCGCCGAACCTCAAGTTCACGACCTTCTTTATCCTTAAACACGGCATGGCCTAGCCAGCCCGAGGGCAGACCATCCCCATCGACCATCCGCCCGACACGGAACAGCCCTCCTTTCGCTGGACTATTGCCAACATAGTCGTAAAAGGCCAATTTAGTCGGAATTTCAGACCAAGCCTGTGATAAATTCTGACCTTGATTTAACCCTACTTGAACTCGTCGATTAATCTCCTGCTGAAAGTAATGCTGATCCCACTGATAACGGGTCGGCCCCCACAGTTCTATGGGGGTCGTCGCGGTGCCATACCACATGGTGCCAGCAGCAATAAAACCACCTGCAAAAAAGACGGCTAATCCACTGGCCAAAGCCCCCTCAATATTACCCATTCGGAGAGCTTTGTAGAGGTACTCAGGCGGTCGTACAAAGATGTGGAACAGCCCGCCAATAATGGCCACGATACCCGCTGCAATGTGGTGAGCTACGACACCCCCAGGATTTTGAGGATTGAATCCTGACGGTCCCCAGTCAGGGGCAACTCCTTGGACATGGCCCGTGAGCCCAAATGGATCAGACACCCACATCCCTGGACCAAAGACGCCTGTCAGGTGGAAAGCTCCGAATCCAAAACACAGTAATCCTGCCAGCAATAAATGAATGCCAAAGACTTTGGGCAGATCAATAATTGGTTCATCTGTCTTCGGATCGAAAAAGGTAGAAACATCCCAGTAGACCCAATGCCAGCAGGCAGCCAGGAACTCTAGACCAGAGAATATGATGTGGGCAATAGCCACCGTCTCAAAGGTCCAAAACCCAGGGTCTGTAAATGTCTCCCCAGTAATACTCCACCCTTGCCAAGAGTTAGTCACCCCTAGTCGAGCCACAAAGGGCATGAGGAAACAGCCCTGTCGCCACATGGGGTTTAATACCGCATCAGTTGGATCATAGAGGGCCAGCTCAAACAGCAACATGGAACCGGCAAATCCAGCACAGAGGGCATTGTGCATCAGATGCACTGCAAGTAAACGTCCTGGATCGTTTAGCACGACAGTATGGACGCGATACCAAGGCAATCCCATTACGGTCTTCTCCTTATGTATTGGACATGAGACAATCAGCCTTCGCGGAGGCTAGGATCGATGGGAGGCATCGTGAGCACAGGCTCATTTTCACGATCAATGCCGGTTTCAAATCCAGCCGCTGTGGCCCGGGCTCGCCCCGAGTGCCAGAGGTGACCGACTAGGAAAAAGAAGGCAAAGATAAAATGAGCCGTGGCCATCCAAGTGCGGGGAGATACAAAGTTAAAAGCGTTGGTTTCGGTCGCTAATCCCGCCACTGAATTAATCGAGCCCAGAGGCGCATGGGTCATGTATTCGGCTGCACGACGTAACTGCCAAGGCTCAATATTATTCTGGATCTTTTCCAGATCTAGACCGTTAGAGCCCCGCAGTGGCTCTAGCCAAGGAGCCCGAGCATCCCAAAAGCGCATGGTTTCCCCGCCAAAGATGATTTCCCCAGTGGGCGATCGCTGCAAATACTTGCCGAGCCCCGTTGGCCCCTGAGCCGACGCTACATCAGCCCCCAGGTTTTGGTCGCGGGCTAGAAACACCAAAGACTGCGCCTGAGACGCTTCTGGAATCGTAGGGCCATAAAAGACACTGGGGTAAACCGTATTGTTGAACCAGATAAACGCTGTTGCAATGAAGGCTTGGCCTGCAACATTCCCTAAGCTTTGGGCCAAATAGGTTTCGCCAGTCCAGGGATAAAGGTTATAAGTCCAGCGCAATGGCGGAACAACAATATGCCAAATGCCCCCAATCACTAACAGAGAGCCAATCCAGATGTGCCCCCCAATCACATCTTCCAAGTTATTAACGCTGACAATCCAACCGCCACCACCAAATGGATTGCGCAGCAGATACCCAAAAATGATGCGGGGGTCGAGCGTCGGGTTGGTAATCAATCGCACGTCACCGCCACCCGGAGCCCAAGGATCGTAGAGGCCACCCCAAAAGACGGCTTTGCAAACAAACAGCAGCGCAAAAAGTCCCAGCATTAGGATGTGAAATCCCAGAATTTGAGCCACTTTGGCTCGATCAGTCCACTCAAACTGGAAAAAGCCAGACAGCTTTTCGGGGCCTTGAATGGCATGATACAGGCCCCCGAACCCCAGGATTGCTGAGCCGATCAGGTGCGCGACTCCGATCGCGAAAAATGGAAACATATCGGTCACTGCGCCACCTTGGCCCACGCCGAAGCCTAGAGTGGCAATATGGGGCATCAAAATGCACCCCTGCTCATACATCGGCTGGGATAGATTGTAATGAGACACTTCAAAGAGCAACATCCCACCAGCCCAGAAGGCAATAAGCCCCGCATGAGCAATGTGTGCCCCTAAAAATCGGCCAGTTAGCTCAGGTGTAATGAAGCGGGCATTGCCTGCCCACCAGGCAAAACCACTAGAGACTTCATCGTAACCGGGTCTGGCTGGCGCAAAGATTGAACCTTCCTCGGCTGGGAGCGTGATAGAGACATCGGGAATTGTTTCGATCGGTGTTTCCACAGAGTTAAACCTCCTTAATCGGTGAATGGCATTGGCTGCGCGATCAGGCAAAGGGGGAACAGGAAAAATAGATAAGGAAAGCTGGGAGAAAGCCTAAAGTTGAACCTTTCCTATTTCTGAGTTCTCTGGCGCTATCTACTACAGTTGAAGAAACAGTTAAGGCAATGACAGTCAGGTGCCGAACCCTTGGGGGCATGCCCCCAAACCCCCGATGTAGGAACTTCACCTCCCCACTCCTCTCGCAAGATGGACTTAGATGCTGAAACATCGGTGGGGAAACGCAATCACTCGGACGGGATGGAATTCTGAAAGTCCTTATGAGCGAACGGGAGGCAGTATGGCGACCTAGCTTTCCATAGAGTGTCCTAACGTGCTCTTCGCTTGGAATATCTATTCCGAAAAGCCGCGTGGTAGAACCTCTTCGGGGAAGATAAACTTCTTCGCGGGTTGATCAAGCTCCGCCATCCAGGCTCGAACCCCTTCATTCAGCAAGACATTTTTGGTGTAGAAGGTTTCGTATTCCGGATCTTGCGCTGCTCGAATTTCCTGGCTGACAAAGTCATAGGCCCGCAAATTAAAAGCCAACCCAATCATGCCGATGGCGCTCATCCACAAACCCGTTACTGGGACGAACAGCATGAAAAAGTGCAGCCAGCGTTTGTTTGAAAAGGCAATACCAAAAATTTGGGACCAGAAGCGGTTAGCCGTCACCATCGAATAGGTTTCTTCCGCTTGGGCTGTGCTGAAGCCCTTGAAGGTATTCTTGCCGTCTGAGTCTTTGAACAGCGTATTCTGCACGGTTGCCCCATGAATCGCACAGAGTAAGGCAGCTCCTAAGACACCCGCAACCCCCATCATATGGAAGGGATTCAGGGTGTAATTATGAAACCCCTGGAAAAATAGCAAAAATCGAAAAATAGCGGCAACGCCAAAGCTGGGAGCAAAAAACCAGCTTGATTGACCCAGCGGGTAGATTAAAAACGTTGCAACAAAAACGGCAATCGGCGCTGAAAAAGCGATCGCGTTATAGGGTCTGAGGCCAATTAAGCGCGCCACCTCAATTTGCCGTAGCATAAAGCCCATCAGTCCTAGGACGCCGTGAAAGGCTGTGAAATTCCACAATCCGCCAATTTGACACCAACGGACAAAATCCCAATTAGCTTCTGGCCCCCACAAAAACAATAGGGAATGTCCCATGCTTTCGGCAGGCGTCGAGACAGCCGTTGTCAGAAAATTGCACCCTTCGAGATAGGAGCTGACCAGGCCATGAGTGTACCAAGAGCTCACAAAGGTCGTACCCGTGAACCAGGCTCCGATCGCGAGGTAAGCGCAAGGAAACAGCAGTAATCCTGACCATCCAATAAACACAAAGCGATCGCGCTTCAACCAATCATCAACCTCACCGACCCAGCTCTTCGCTGGCTGTATTGCACCAATGGAAATTGTCATGGGGATATCCTCTTGTTTTGATATGTCCTCGCTTAAACTGGTTCACTTTCGCCGGGGCCATCATTCATGAAGTACGGTGGCCCCGGTAGCGCCAGTTCCTGAATGATTTCGTCAAAGTAGGGAATGATGTCTACGGCATCAGTCTCTTCTAGCTGAGTCTGGGCCTCAGCTTTCAAGCAGCGCATGTACTGCAAAATATTGGTGAGGGGAATGCCGACATTGGTGTACAGATCCTTCATGCCCACCAAGCCAATTTCGCGCAGGGGGCGATCGTCGCCGGCCAGCAGGCAGTAGCTAATCAGGCGGACATACCAACCGACATCGCGCTTAGCCGCCTCCGTTTTGCGACGATTACCGCTGTTACTAGGCGTTTGAGGACATACGCGCCAAAATCGGCGGGTACCCTGTTCAACGATTATGGGTGCCTGTTGCTCTAAAGTTTTAGCTAAACGAATCCGCTCCGTTCCGGTTTGGCAGAAGGTGCGAATCATTCGCAGTTCCCCAGGGGTGGGGTAACGCTGTTCTTCATCAGCGTTGAGAATGACTTGTTTAACGATGCTCATAGTTCTCAGCGATGGAATAGACATGAATACCGCCAAACCAGCCAATATGAATGCGATAGTCCCAGAAATTCAGGTGTCGCTCGGACGGCTTCACTGGCGTTTCTGGAGCCTGCAAATTTGGCGTTAACGGTAAAGAGGCAGGGTTAGAGGTAGAGGAATGGATGGAAGTCATTTGGCATAAAGGGGAGTTAAGAATAGGACACTTCTGTGCCCAGCCGTGGCCGATGGCAGTTCTGTACGCCTTCTGCCGTTCAAGATTGCATACTGATTTCTGGCTGGGAGGCTGTCTCAGTAGCAACCGTTTCAGGATGGGTGCCACTGCTGTCGGCAGCACTCACCTGAGGGGCTGACGATTCCGAGCTTGCTGAAGATGCTGAAGATGGCCGCGATGCCTCAACAACTGCAATACTCGTAGTCTTAGCCTGGGCCGAATGGGGATAAGGATGCTGCTGCATCCATTCACCCGCAATCGCTGGATTATCCCGAGGTTTTGACCCAGCCACTGGTCCTTGTGGCGATCGCAGGGCAACACCACGAGGCGTCAGATAGCGCTCATAGGGGATAATATTCTCCCCAAAGACCTGGGTGTATTCAGGATGGTCGATTAGGGTATCGACCAAAGCATAGAAACCTTGACGGGCACAGATGTCATAGTATTGGGCCATTTCCCGTCGTCCATAGGTCGGCCGCCCCAGCAGTCGCCGATGGATATACTCAATCGCTTTGGTAATGTAGAGCTCTTCCCAATACATCTGGCGAAATGGACGTGACTTTGCCAGCTGACGCACAAACTCGCGCAACGTGATATGCCCGCCCTTAAGCTGCATTTCAGCGGTAGTTTGGCGCTGCCCTCCCAACAACTCGCGACCAAATACTTGGCGATAGGCAGCATGAATTACCGCTTCGCGCGAATGATGCGTCAGGTTCATACTGGGTTGTGAGGTAGCCGCGTCTGCCAGGGGGCTAACCCTGTGACCCTTGCCGTTAGGTATCGACTCCCACCTTAAAATGCGATGGCTGGCTGAACCAGGGACTCTACCCCACTCAACCGTTCCGTTGGAACCGTTGGTAAAGCTATCCTTAAAACCGCGATGACCATTTCCCGCTCCGCTGCTAATCAAAATGCGACGGCTGTCTTCACTAAAGTGAGCCGGTTGTGATTTGGGAGAACGGGTTTCTTGAGGGAAAATCGCTCCAAACTGAATTTCCAGCGGATCGTTACCCACACCATAGGAATGCTGATTGGGTAAAGGCTGCTGATAGCGGCCAAAGGTCGTGACGAACTGGGGCACCTTGCGCACAGGCGCACTGTATTTAAACAAATCCAACTGGGGTCCCCAGTTACCACATTCCTGCGCCTCCAGCCCTAACCCTCTAAGGTAAGGAACCGTCTCTTCACCAAAATAGTCAGCATATTCCTGAGAATCCAGGAATGTGTCCACCAAAGAGGGGAATCCATGAGCCGATACTGCCTCAAAATAACCTTGGAACTCCTCTAGGCAGCTTATCCCCCGTCCCAAGAAGTGACGGCAGGCTAGCTCGATACTACGGCTGATAGTGTACGGCTCATAATACAGTTGCCGATAGAGTCGCGACTTCCCGAGTTGGCGAATGAATTCTTTCATTGAGCGAAGGCCACTTTTCACCTGCGAAACCGGCTCTGTCAGGGTGGGGCCATAGGGATGGGTCACATCGCGCTCAAAGACCTGTCGGTAAGCCGCCCGGATAACATCATCTTTTTCAAAGTCCGGCAAACGGGGCTTCATAGCCCAGCGGGGGTGAGCAACCGCACTGTCACGATAACTTTGCGGTAACGGCAAGCCCGCATGATGTTTGGAAACGCCAACCCTCAGCTGAGGGTCAGGTTTTTCCACCCAGTAGTCATTGATGAGGACTTCAAAGTATTGCTTCACCAAAGCCGAGGCTGCTGACTCAGCTGGAAAGTAAGTGAGCGCTTTCCACTGCATTTCCCGTAGAGCCACCACAGTAGCCAGGGTGACATCTTCAGGAATCACCCCGCGCAAACCTCGGGTATTAACCGTCAAGATGCTCGTGTCCCCAGCAACAATCGCGTAGGTGACATAACGCAAAAACCAGCTCAGATCCCGCAAAGAGCGCTTCATTCGCACAGTGCCGTAGCGGGCGATATCAATGGCTCGAAAGCGACTGGGAATCGCGGGGCGTCCCCCAGCGACAACATCTTTAAGCCACTCAACGATCTGGTTGGAAGAATCTACATAGCGGGGGCGATCGCGAGCCGCCGTTTTTACTTTCTGTTGCCGTCTGGCGGCAGAAAGGTAATCTTCCCCTATGTAATAGTCTGAACCCGGCATTCCCACCGGATCTTCTGGCTGTTCCAGGTAGATCATGGGGTTGCCGCCGATAAAAATGCGATTAGCCCCAGCGCTCACAATTTTGGCAGCCTGTTGGGTCAGGGTCTGAGCGATCGCTAACCGCTTTAAGCCCATGCTAAAGAAGAGGGAGAGTTCTTTAGCCTCACTTTGATTCAGATAGCGATCGCGCTGCTGGGCCTCGGCAATGATGCTCGTAGGTACCGTGTGGTACTGCTGTGGATGGACGACTGGGCTACCCCCATTGGTCCGATCAGTCATGGTGTTTTACCAACTCAAAATTCAAAATGTCTTTTTAAGCATCAAGTTCTGGGTGGCATATGAAAGCGTTAGGCTTTACGCCGCTGAATCCGGCTACGGCTCCTTGGCCCCCAATTCTGGGGGAGACCCAATTCAAAGTCTCAGAAAGCTGAGAGACTTTAGGAATTGTGGCAGAAGCTCTAAGCGTGAAGCATTCGCCAATGAACTTGATGTCTGAGAAAAGCAGTCGCGTCAGGGCATAAGCCCTTGAATCAGGTAGTCAAAATAGGGAGCCACCTCAGCGGCATCATCTACTACCAATAGTTCCAGCGTCACTTCTTTGAGGCAGCGGATGCACTCCGCAACATTTCTGAGCGGAATTTCGAGTGAACGATACATCTCTCTAGCGCCTCGAACACCACTGGCTTGCAGCGGATCAACATCACCCACCACCACCGCATAGGAAATCAGGCGAAGAAACCAAGCCTGATCGCGCAGACAGGAGGCTCGAAAGGTACTATTGCCACTGTTACTGGGCGTAATTGAACAGCTCTGCCAAAACCGCTGACTGCCTTTTGCCACAATTGACTCCACATTAGCGGTCAAAATGGAAGCAATCCGCAGACGCTGCTCACCCTCTGTAAAAAAATGCTTAATGGCGTTAAGTTCGCCCCGACTAAGGTAACGAGCCTCACGATCAGCATTCGCGATTGTCTGGGTAATGATGCTCATGATGAGTGAATAACTTATCTAATGTGGAACAGATATCGGTTGAAGTGATGGCTAACTCAGACCGGAGCAAATGTGGTCAAAATAGACGCCCATTTCTCGACCCGCTTCCGTTCCCAGCATTTCGGTGGTGACTTCTTTCATTGCCTGGACAGAGCGCACTGTAGCGCCAACCGGCACGCCCAGGGAGCTATAGGTCTCCTTTAAGCCGTTCAGAACGCGCTCGTCCAAAATTGACGCATCCCCTGCGAGCATCGCGTAGGTGGCGTAGCGCAAGAAATAGTCCATATCCCGGATGCAGGCAGCATAGCGACGGCAGGTGTACATATTGCCACCAGGAGCTGTGATGTCGGTGTAGAGCAACGACTGTGCCACTGTCCGCGTCACAATCTTGGAGGCATTAGCACTCACAGTCATGGCGGCTCGGGCGCGCAGATCACCACTGCGAAAGTATGATTGCAAGTTATTTAAAGACGTATCGTCTAAATATTTACCTTGAACATCGGAGGAATTAATCAGGGTCGTGATGGCATCTTGCATGGGATTCTCCTATGAAATCAAAAAAGGGATCTGGACAAATTAACTGAGGCATCCATTTACGAAAGCGAATGAATAATCAAATCAAAGTAAGGTGCCACTTCCTGAGCGTCTTCTTGGCTCATGAGTGACATTGCTTCTTCTTTCAGGCAACGCATACATTCCGCAATATTCCTAATTGGGATTTCCAGATTGTTGTACATTTCCTTGATACCCACCGTGCCAATTTCTTCGAGGGGGCGTTCACTTCCAGCTAGGATAGAGTAAGCAATTAGGCGGACATACCAGCCTTGATCACGCTGACAAGAGGCAGTTTTACGATCATTACCACTATTACTTGGCGTATTGGGGCAGCGCTCCCAAAACTTTTGGCTCCCGTTTTGAACAATGCGCTGTTCATTTTCTGCTAATGCTTTAGCAATGCGGATACGCTGTTCTCCGGTTTTAGCAAAGTCTTGAAAAATCCGAAGTTCTTTAGGGGCTGGATAGCGTGCTTCGCTATCGGCACTCAGGATCAAATCGGTAACTATGCTCATTTTAAAATTCTCCTATTTCAAGACTGAATATTAGAAGCCAACCTTCAGTCACGTTTCCTCTAGCATCAGGTTTAACGTATAGCTTGCGAATACTTAAGACCTTGGAAAGATGCCTTGGCTAAATGAGTCATACCTAAAGCAAACTGCAAGACTGCAAGTGTCGACCTTAGGCACTTTTATTCCCACTGAAAGCATCTATCATGATGCCAACCCTAATAGCGTAAGTATTACCATCAGAGGGATTAAATTCTTTTGGTAATAAGGCTTAAAAGAGAATTAGCATCAAACAGAAAGCATTATAAAAATTGCCAAAAAAACAGAGGGCATTCAACTCAAGTAACCCTAACCTTTCTTTATCAAAGGATGCGGCAAGCAAAGCCCTATCAAAATATGAGAGGACCTCTAAGAGCTTTCAAGTATCTTGATAAGCTCCTGTACTTGACTTAAGGCTTGAAAGAAGAATAAGCCAAGAAAATGAAGAACTCATGAAAGAATGAGAATCGCTTAACCAAAGTTAATCATCTCCCAAAGACTAGATGCTCGCTTCATGAGTTCTTTAGTTTTTCCTGATTAAATGCCTAATACAGACTGGGCGATATTGCCTCTGTCGGCAAGGGCTTGAGTTGCTTAAACCACATGGCTAGTGACTACTGTGCTTGGGTTTTATTGATATCCAAGTACCTGTTTTATGATGGCCATGCAGGATTAATATTTTCGAGTTTAGATGTGGGCATCACTTTAGAATTCTCATATTCTGCGCCTAGCAGCATGGATTTTAGGATTTATGCAAAGGTTATCGCTATCCTCCAAATAGAGGGGTTTTTAGTTCGATTGACCTCAAGGCTGAGAGTTAAGGAGGGCAAGTCAACTTCAATTGCATGAGCCTGAAATTCTTCAGTGAATAAAGGTAGGAAGAAGACCTTATCTGAATTCAAAAGGAGCGCCTATATTGCAGCGAGCATCGGTGCTCATGCTCCAAACTTAGCAATCGTTCAAATAAGTAGATTTGGGTAAGAAGATGAAATACCGTGCCTTAATAGCCACTCTCTTAGCATTGTGTTTGGGATTACTTACTGCCTGTAGTAGTGGCTCACAAACAAGTAATGCTTCACTAAGCTATGACGATATTAGAGGGAGTGGGTTAGCGAATCTTTGTCCTCAGCTTTCAGAGGTTAGCTTAGATGAGATGAGTGCATCCCAGTTATGCAATGAGTAATCATGCTCACCTTGGATGATGGCACGAGCGGTAAGCTTTGGAGAGTTCACCCCTCACTGGTTACCCCATGGATGCCTCGAAGGAAGCCCGCCTCAAAGTCCTGACTGAGGAGATCGCAGCGTTGCTGTATGAGGAGACTGACCCAGAAGCGGTTAAGACCCTAGAAGGGATTGAAAAAGCCGTACGTGGTCATCTGCTAGAGCATGTAGGGCCGGAAATCGGTAATTTTTTATCTGCACGAGCAGCGGCACTACGAGTGGACGGCATCGAGCAATCGCCAGCATCATCGGAGACTTGAGCATCAGTGAACGTCAAGGCCAACGTTTAGGGCTCAAAGCTCGTAGCCAGTGGAGTCCGTATTTAGAAAAGTGTTGTCTGTTGGTAAGCGCCAACGAGTCCTACCAGTGTGCCGCTGAGGATATTGCCATACTGACGGGTATCACGGTGTCGAGCAGCACGCAACAACGTCTGGTTCATCGACAAGAATGGATATCCCCCGAGGTCGATTGTGGGGTGAAGGAGATGAGCCTTGACGGCGGCAAGGTACGCTTGCGGACACCTTTGGGCGAACCCAGTGAATGGCGTGACTATAAAGCTGTCAACCTGCACCAATGCGATGTCAGTGCCTACTTTCGAGACAATCAGAGTCTGGTCAACTGGGTCAATCAGCAACCGCTAGCCTCTCCGTTAGTTTGTCTGGGCGATGGTCATGATGGCATTTGGAAGTTGTTTGCCCAACTCGATGGGGCAATACAGCGCCTTGAGATCTTAGATTGGTACCACCTCGTCGAGAACCTGGGCAAAGTGGGCGGCTCGCAGTCGCGACTCAATGCGGTGGAAGCCAGACTATGGAACGGTGATGTCGAGGGGGCCGTCGCCTTATTCGATGACTGGCAGCATGCGCGCGTGGAGCGATTCATCGCTTATCTTGCCAAACACCGACACCGCATCGTCAACTACAGCTATTACCAGGCTGAAGGTATTTCGGTCGGCTCAGGTGAGATTGAGTCAACCGTCAAGCAGATTGGAAGACGGGTCAAAATCTCAGGGGCTCAGTGGCATGAGGACAATGTGCAATCAGTGCTATGGCAGCGCTGTGCTTATCTCAATGGCAGGTTCTCGCAGTGAGTCTTGCAAGACTGGGCTGCACTCGATGAGATTGCCATCGATATAAACAAGTCCTATCAAATAAAAGAACTCTGCTTAGAGCCCAAAACCTTTTTGGTTCGGCGATCGCCACTGATGAAACGCCAAGAGAGTAAATTCGTGGTCACCAAACCATTAACGCGCGAAAGTTTCACCCTTGATCAGGTCAGTGGTTCGCTCGACATGAGTTCTGATGGTAGCTTGCAATTTACTGAGCAGGGTGGATTCGACTTTCAGCCTGTAACCGTACAGTTGCCGGATGGTGAACGGGTACCGCTGCTGTTCACCGTTAAAGGACTCGTGGCCAAAAATCAGAATCCATCCCGTAACCTTGGCCCTTCGACACGTTTAGTTGGCAACTTTCAGGTCCCTCCTTATCGAACATCCAGTTTCATTGACCCTAAAGGTCGAGGCTTGACGATGGGTTATGACGCTGTCATGGGTTTGCCAATCCAGGCGGATAGTGAAGCATTTGCTCGTCCAACGCTGAAGTCCTTTGATGTGGGCGAGGGAAAAATTTCACTGCGGATTAACCGGGTCAATCGCATAACCGGAGAAATTGCCGGTTTTTTCGAGAGCGAGCAGCCTTCGGACACTGATTTCGGTGCGAAAGAAGCCATGGACGTCAAAATCCAAGGTCAATTCTATGGTCGCGTCGAACCAGAAGTCGTCTGATCAGTCGTTAGCAGGAATTTACTTAGCATGAATAACTTTAACCGTGACCAAGCAGTAACTTATCCCATTTTTACCGTCAGATGGCTAGCCGTACATACGTTAGCCATTCCAACCGTCTTTTTTCTAGGTGCGATCGCTGCGATGCAGTTCATTCAGCGTTAACAGCATCGAAAGCATGATCTTGACGGAGGAGAAATTGTAATGGAGTTCTCAGGAAAGTTGACTCTAGAGCAAGAGTTTGAGCTGAAAATCATTGAGGAACAGGTGAAGGGGTTATCGATCGAGCAGGCACAGGACTATGTCGTCAAAATTATGCGGCAGATGATGATGAAGGAGAATCTGTTCAAACGTTTGCTCAAAGACATTTAGATTCTGATAGGCCATTTCTCCTAACAAACCCCCAGCGTCTTATAGAACGCTGAGGGTTTTTGAGCTAACGTGCAGGTTTGCCACCAGCCCATTGGTCGCCCACAATTTTAGGCTGAACCAGTATATAGCCAGCGATCGCGGTTAAGTCCTCTTGAGTGAGATCGCGCATTTTAGGGAAAATGTCAGTCCGCCTAGTCGATGGATGAAGGTCAGCAATAGACTGCAAGCCATCATATGTCGTAGGGGTTTCTAAATAGTCAACGATACTTTCTACGTTATTACGGGAGGGCGTGGCCAAGGCCAATGTTTCAGGGCTCAGATCCACACTTGGATTAGGCTTAGTGCCACCCTCTAGATGGCACTGAGAACAGGTTCCGTTAAATTTACGCTGACCAATCAGCAACTGTTTTGTTGTTAGGGTGATTGGGTCTCCTGAAGAATTCAGAGTTACCGTTCGTGTCGTACTGTCAATTTCTGCGGCATTGACAGTACCAGCCCATGTCAATGAAACAAACCCCATAAAAACAGAGCCGATCACAACTTTTTTCAGAATTCTCAACAAATGAATAAACATCCAGACTTTATCCTCAAATTCATTTAGCAATAAATCAAAAATAGCATAGTTTTAATTTTCAAATTTCATCTTTTGTATTTTCAAAAACATTCCTAAGTAACACCTCGAATAAAATTCTACAAGTGAATAAAGACTATCAATTAAGCAGCTATTCAAAGCAAGCTACGGATAAAAATGCAGCTTAGTCGCCGAAGAAATATTGGCATAATTCTTCTAAGTCGGGCTTATCCATGCTTGAGCTTACGGAGAAAGGAATTTCCTGGATTCACCAGGGCATAAGGCATTTAACTGTAACTTTTTCTAAATTGGCAGGGTATCTTCATCGGTTTTTCACTTTTCTTCCCTATGCTGCTTCATTAAATCGAGGTAAATCGATTTCTCGAATTGGTCTTTATTTTCCTGCTAGTGGTTCCTACCCAAGAAAAAGACCCACTTTCTATTATGAGTTCTGCTAGCAGGAATTTTCTTATTGACCTTCAGCGTTTAATAGACCGCAATTTGTTGCAAGGCATGCAGATTTTCAGGCAATAGGTTCATTTTTAAGAAGATGATTTTTATCTATTTTGTCTGAATCAGGTCAATTAATTGTCGCGCTTTCACTGGCTGATACCTGCCGATAGTGAACGATTCACGGTTGTACAAATTATGAATACAGGAGCTTTAAGATGACACAGCTTGGTAGAGCGATCGCTGTCGATCCTCTTGACCAACTAAAAGAAGTCCCAAATATTAAGCGCTCCCTAGACACCCTAAGAAGTTCGTCCAATATTCATCCCTGGGAACGCTTTTGTCGATGGGTTACGAGCACCGACAATCGCATCTATATTGGCTGGTTTGGCGTGTTGATGATTCCAACTTTATCAGCCGCTGCTATTACGTTTGTTCTGGCGCTATTGCTAGCCCCTCCAGTCGATGTTGATGGCACTGGCAATCTGTTGTCGGGCGCTTTATTCAGTGGCAATAACCTCATTACCGCTGCTGTTGTCCCGACCTCCCCAGCCATCGGACTGCATTTTTATCCCATTTGGGAAGCGGCTTCTTTGCATGAGTGGCTAATTAATGGTGGCCCTTATCAGCTCATCGTTTTCCACTTTGTGATTGGCATTATTGCCTATCAAGATCGGGAATGGGAACTGAGCTATCGCTTAGGGATGCGACCCTGGATTTCACTAGCTTTCACAGCCCCCGTTGCCGCAGCGGTTTCGGTATTGCTGATTTACCCTATTGGCCAAGGCAGTTTTGCTTCCGGCATGCCCCTAGGTATCGCCGGTACCTTTACGTTCATGTTGCAGTTCCAGGCCGACCACAACATTCTCGCAAACCCTTTTCATCAGTTAGGTGTCATTGGTGTGTTTGGCGGCTCTTTGCTCTGTGCAGCCCATGGGGCTTTGGTGACATCGGCGCTCATTCGCCATCCCGATGCGCCCTCTTTCTTTCCGCAACCACCTTGGGCCAAGAATACGCGACGGGCCTACAGCTTTGAGCATATTCAAGCGAATCAGCAGAAGCTGTTGTGGCGCGGATGCAGTTTCACAACTTCGCGATCGCTGCACTTTTTCTTGGCGGCCTTTCCGGTTGCAGGTATTTGGTCAGCAGCACTCGGGATAGACACTGCTGCCTTTGGTTTTGATCAGA
This sequence comes from Cyanobacteria bacterium J06638_28, assembly GCA_039819045.1. Lineage (GTDB taxonomy): Bacteria > Cyanobacteriota > Cyanobacteriia > Phormidesmidales > Phormidesmidaceae > SIO1E4. The sequence continues at coordinate 48,921 of JBCBSR010000009.1, read as the reverse complement.
TTTTCACAACTCCGTTATCCGAGACCTACCACCAGAAAACAGTGGTACCCACTTGGGCCGATGTAGTAACCCGCGTCAATCAGGGGATCCAAGCGATTGAAGACACCAGTGAAGTTCCTTTTCCGGTGGTTCTGGGGGCGATCGCTGAGTTGGATACGAACATCAATACTTCAGCCACGAGGCCATCCCAAGATTGATGGCCTGATTGACATCCAGGCGTTTCCATCAATCAGTTTTTGAGTAAAAATCAGGAGGTTTTTAATGACAACGAGTCCTCCCAAGCAACGACAACCGGTGCGAGTTGTCGTTGATGACAATCCAGTTCCCACCTCGTTTGAGCCATGGGCTAAACCGGGACACTTTGAACGCACCCTGGCAAAAGGCCCCAAAACCACCACCTGGATTTGGAACCTTCATGCCGATGCTCACGATTTTGATACCCACACCGGTAACTTAGAAGACATTTCACGCAAAATCTTCGCCGCCCATTTTGGGCATCTGGCCATCATCTTTATCTGGCTAAGCGGCATGTATTTTCATGGCGCGCGGTTTTCCAACTTTTCTGCTTGGATGGCTGATCCAATCCATGTGAAACCCAGTGCCCAGGTTGTTTGGCCCCTCGTCGGCCAGGATATTCTTAACGCCGATGTGGGGGGTGGCTTTCACGGTATTCAGATTACCTCGGGCCTGTTCCAGATGTGGCGTGGCCAGGGATTTACCCATGAGTTCCAACTCTTTTGGACTGCCATGGGGGCGTTGGTCATGGCTGGCCTGATGCTATTTGCCGGATGGTTTCACTACCATGTGCGAGCCCCCAAGCTGGAGTGGTTCCGCAATTGGGAATCCATGATGAACCACCACCTAGCCGGACTACTGGGACTGGGGAGTTTAGGCTGGGCTGGGCACTTAATCCATGTAGCTGCCCCGACGAACAAGCTATTAGATGCTGGGATCAGCTTGCAAGATATCCCCTTGCCCCATGACTTCATTCTCGATAAGAGCCTGATGGCGGAGCTGTATCCCAGCTTTGCCCAGGGGCTCAAGCCGTTCTTTACGCTGAACTGGTCAGCCTATACCGATTTTCTTACCTTCAAGGGGGGCCTGAATCCCGTCACGGGGGGCTTGTGGATGACGGATATCGCTCACCATCACGTGGCGATCGCGGTCTTGTTCATCATTGCTGGACACTTCTATCGTACGAACTGGGGCATTGGCCACACCTTCCGGGAACTGCTGGATGATGCCAGAACTCCGAAGATGTTTCCCCTTTTCAACTTTATTGGCCCGGTGGGGCACCGAGGTCTCGACAAGATCTTTGAAACGTCTTGGCACGCCAACTTAGCCATTCACCTGGTGCAGTTTGGCACAGCTAGTTTGCTGGTGGCGCATCACATGTATGCCATGCCGCCTTATCCTTATCTAGCCACGGACTATGCCACCGTTACCTCGCTATTCACCCATCATGTATGGATTGCTGGGTTCTGCATTGTCGGGGGCGCGGCCCATGCGGCCATCTTCTTTGTACGAGACTATAATCCCGCCGATCACGTCAATAACGTATTGGATCGGGTACTACGTCACCGCGATGCCATCATTTCGCACCTCGTTTGGGTTTGTCAGTTCTTGGGCTTCCATAGTTTTGCTATGTACTGTCACAACGACACCATGCGAGCCTTTGGGCGACCTCAGGATATGTTCTCGGATACGGGCATTCAGCTTCAGCCCATTTTTGCCCAGTGGGTTCAACATATTCACACCATGGCAGTCAATAACTCAGCCCTACAGGCCGCTCAGCCTTTAGGAAATGTATTTGGCGGCCTCCGTAATCTTGAACTGACAGGCTTGGGAACGACGGTACCTGGGGTGATGGCTCCCATTAGCCATGCGTTTGGCGGTGATGTGGTGGCGGTTGGCGGCAAAATCGCCATGATGCCCATTCACCTGGGCACTGCGGATTTTTTAATTCACCACATCCATGCGTTCACTATTCACGTAACGGTGCTGGTACTTCTTAAGGGCGTGCTGTTTGCCCGCAGTTCGCGGTTGATTCCGGATAAGGCAGAATTGGGTTTCCGCTTTCCGTGCGATGGGCCAGGTCGTGGCGGTACCTGTCAAGTCTCGGCTTGGGATCATGTCTTCCTAGGGCTGTTTTGGATGTACAACTCCCTATCGATTGTGATTTTCCACTTCTTCTGGAAAATGCAGTCGGATGTGTGGGGCACGATCAGTCCGGATGGCACCATCACCCACATCACAGGGGGTAACTTTGCCCAATCGGCCATCACGAATAATGGCTGGTTGCGGGACTTCTTGTGGGCTCAGGCATCCCAGGCAATTGGCTCCTATGGCTCAGCACTTTCGGCCTATGGGCTGATCTTCCTAGCAGGGCATTTTGTCTTTGGCTTTAGCTTGATGTTCCTTTTCAGTGGTCGCGGCTACTGGCAAGAGCTCATTGAATCCATCGTTTGGGCGCACAACAAATTGAGGATCACCACAGCCATTCAACCCCGAGCCTTGAGCATCACCCATGGGCGAGCTGTAGGGGTTGCACATTACCTATTAGGCGGTATCGTCACGACCTGGGCCTTTTTCACGGCTCGCATGGTGGCGATTGGGTAGCAGATGTTCAAGCACCCCTCCTCAGAGGAGGGATGTGACTTTCATTTTTGAATTCATACTTTCAAACTCACTTTCGAACCATGGCGACAAAATTTCCAAAATTTAGTCAGGATTTGCAACGTGATCCGACCACTCGTCGGCTCTTCTATGCGATCGCCACGGCCCATGACTTTGAAACCCACGATGGGATGACAGAGGAGAATCTTTACCAAAAGATCTTCGCCTCCCATTTTGGACACCTTGCCATTATCTTTCTATGGATTTCTGGCATTTTGTTTCATGTGGCCTGGCAGGGCAATTTTGAACAGTGGATTCAAGATCCGCTAAACACTTCGCCCATTGCTCACGCGATTTGGGATGCCCAGTTTGGGCCTGCCGCGATCGAAGCCTATACCCAAGCGGGGGCCAAAAACCCTGTCGATATTTGTTATTCCGGGGTGTATCACTGGTGGTACACCATCGGCATGCGCACCAATACTGACCTATTTGTGGGGGCCATGTTCTTGCTGCTGCTAGCAGCAGTGATGCTCTATGCGGGGTGGCTGCATTTACAGCCCCGCTTCCGTCCTAATCTAGCCTGGTTCAAAAATGCTGAGTCCCGCCTGAACCATCACCTGGCTGGTCTGTTTGGGGTCAGTGCCTTAGCCTGGACGGGCCACTTGGTGCATGTCGCCATCCCTGAATCACGGGGACAGCATGTAGGTTGGGACAATTTTCTATCGGTGCAACCCCATCCAGAAGGGCTAGTGCCGTTCTTTACGGGAAACTGGGGAGCCTACGCTCAAAATCCCGATACGGCAGACCATATCTTTGGGACGGCACAGGGGGCGGGGACGGCCATGCTCACCTTCCTAGGGGGCTTTCATCCTCAAACGGAATCCCTATGGCTGACGGATATGGCCCATCACCATTTGGCGATCGCCGTCATCTTTATCATCGCGGGTCACATGTACCGCACCAACTGGGGCATTGGCCACAGCATCAAGGAAATGACCGAAGCCCTTCAGGGGCCAGGGTGGAAAGGGTTCTTCATTGCCCCTCGAACCGGGCGGGGACATCAGGGCATTTATGACACTTACAACAATTCCCTGCATTTTCAGTTGGGTTGGCACCTGGCCTGTTTGGGGGTGGTGTGCTCTTTGGTGGCTCAGCACATGTACGCCATGCCGCCCTATGCCTTTATGGCCCGAGACTACACCACCATGTCGGCCCTCTATACCCACCACCAGTATATTGCTGGCTTTTTGATGGTGGGAGCCTTTGCCCACGGGGCCATCTTTCTCATCCGCGACTATGACCCCAAGGCTAATGAAGATAACGTCCTTGCTCGCGTGCTGAACCACAAAGAAGCGATTATCTCGCATTTGAGTTGGGTGTCGTTGTTCCTGGGCTTTCACACCCTAGGCATCTATGTCCATAACGATTGTGAAGTTGCCTTCGGGGCTCCTGAAAAACAGATTTTGATTGAGCCCGTCTTTGCTCAGTGGATTCAAGCCTTCCATGGCAAAACCCTGTACGGCATTAGTTCATTGTTGTCTAACCCTGACAGTGTGGCTACCACCGCTTGGCCCAATCACGGCAATGTGTGGCTACCGGGCTGGTTAGAGGGTATCAACAGCGGGACAAATTCGCTATTCCTCACCATCGGCCCCGGGGATTTGTTGGTTCACCATGCGATCGCCCTGGGTCTTCACGTCACTACCCTGATTCTGGTCAAAGGCGCGTTAGATGCCCGAGGCTCGAAGCTGATGCCCGATAAAAAGGACTTCGGCTATAGCTTTCCCTGCGATGGCCCCGGTCGAGGCGGCACCTGCGACATTTCTGCCTGGGACTCCTTTTACCTGGCTATGTTCTGGATGCTGAACTCGCTAGGGTGGATTACCTTCTATTGGCACTGGAAACATCTGGCTATCTGGAGCGGCAATGTCGCCCAGTTCAACGAAAGTTCTACCTACTTGATGGGCTGGTTCCGCGACTACCTGTGGCTGAACTCATCGCAGTTGATCAATGGCTACAACCCCTATGGCACCAATAACCTGGCGGTATGGGCGTGGATGTTCCTATTTGGCCATCTGGTTTGGGCTGTGAGCTTCATGTTCCTGATTACCTGGCGAGGCTATTGGCAGGAACTGATCGAAACGCTGATCTGGGCTCACGAAAATACGCCGCTGTCCTTCGGCTACCCCAAAGATAAGCCTGTCGCCCTGTCTATCGTGCAGGCTCGTCTCGTGGGCCTCACCCATTTCACGGTCGGCTACATCGCAACCTATGGCGCATTCCTGATTGCGTCAACAGCGAGTCGATTTCCGTGACCCATCATCGGTCAGGGCAACTCCTGCAAGGCCCTGACCGCAATACTGGGACTCTCCTCCCAGACTGTCCTGGCCGTTAGTGCCGGCCAGGACTTTATTCTCTCAACACTTATAGCTTTAGCCATTTAGGCTAGGACACCTAGGATCCTTCTGATACTTAGGACACAGCCAAATGGCTTCGCCGTCGCGGCCTCAGGTCGCTGGCGACAGCTATATCAGCCAACTTTCAAGATTCGGAAGCGGTCAATCCCATGACAGATACCTCACAACCCATTTGGGCCAATGCTTACAGTCCAGATGATCCCGTCCAGCCCTATCAGGGAAACCCTTGTTTAGGTAACTTGGCGACGCCCATTAACAATTCCGATTGGGTGAAAGCCTACATCAACAACTTGCCAGCTTACCGTCCGGGGCTAACACCCTTTTTGCGAGGGTTAGAAATTGGTATGGCTCACGGCTATTTTTTAGTGGGGCCTGAAGTCGTCGTTGGCCCGCTCCGCGAAACCGCCCACGGGGCTAACTTAAGCGGTCTCATTACCGCCATCTACATCACTGTATCCGCTTGCCTTGGTATTTCTATCTTTGCGTTGACGACTTTTCAAGGGGATCCGCGAGGCCCATACAACTCTAAGTCGCGCGATCGCCTACGCCCTTTACGTAAGAAAGAAGACTGGTTCCAACTTTGCGGTGGCATCCTCCTCGGTTCAATGGGCGGAGCGATCTTCGCCTATGTACTCTTAGAAAACTTCGACGACCTCGACGCGATTCTTCGAGGTGCCGTAAATGTCAGTCAGACAATTGTTTCGGGAGGAATAGGGTGAGGGTTCTTAGTCCTTAAATTTTGATTCTTCGTGATTAACGTTTCCAGTCAATCACAAAACTAAGAACAGCCTTTTCATATCCCAAATAAAGATCTAAACAAGGAGAAAATGATGGCTGACATGACCCAACTCACTGGCGAGTATGCTGCTTCTTGGCTGCCTTGGATTATGATTCCAATGATTTTTTATATCCTGCCGTTTCCCATTTTTGCGATCATATTTCTCTGGATTGAGCGTGAAACCAATAACGAAACCCTAATGGGACAAACCCCAACAGAATCAGCTTTTGAAAGCCCATCATCAGGACAATCAACAGTCATGGGAGCTGAACCAACCTCAGTCTCGTAATCTCGCTTCAGCAATTCTCAATCCAGAGAATCCCCGTGCTTGCACTTCATTGACATGAAATGTACTCAAACCAACTAGGAGATATTCTCATGCGTCAGATTTTAATGATTGCGTTATCTCTACTATTGTGGGTGGGTATCATGCCGCCAGCTTTGGCGGTGTCAGATACTCATTTAACACCCTGCCAAGACTCCATAGCCTTTCAAGAACGTATGCAAAATGCGCCCCAAGGCTACTACTTTGATCAACCCTATCAGGCTTATTCATCCAACCTTCTATGTGGCGATGATGGACTCCCTCATCTACAACTCAGGCTTGACCGAGCCATTGATATCGTAATTCCCTTTGCCATCTTCTTTTACTTCGCTGGTTTTGTAGGTTGGTCAGGTCGAGCCTACTTGATTGGCAGCAAACAATCTTCTAAACCAGAAGAAATGGAAATCTTCATCAACATTCCACTTGCAATTCGCTCATTCACGCAGGGTCTGCTGTGGCCATTAGTCGTATTTAAGGAAGTGACGACGGGAGAATTCACCGCAAAGGATAGCGAACTCTCTATATCACCACGGTAAGCGCTTCGCGACAAGTTAAGCATTACCTATGAATTAAGCGTTGCGGGCAGATTAACTAAGAACAATTGACCACATTTCATTTCCGATGATTAGCTTCTAGTGTTTAGGAGAATCCAATGCAATACTTCACCAAATATCTCACCAGTGCGCCTATCATGGCTGCGATCGCTTTAGGTTTCCTGGCTGTCTTGATGATTGGACTTAATCAGATTTTTCCTGGCTTGCAATATGGCACCTACTTCCATTAAGCGCTTTAAGTCTGATTTGAGGTAAGGGTAGGATCTTTTCAGGATATTTCTTATTTTATAAGCGATCGCCTGAAAAGATAACCTACCCAGGAAGCCAAGGAATCGCATCAAGAAGCAAAGATCGCTCTTGTATTTAAAGTGAAACATATAAATCTAAATTTTTCGGGAAGGCAAGAATTGATGAAAATGCTAGCGCTTTCCTTTTGAGCTAAGGACGAAAAGAATTGGCAATATTTCCAGACAAGCAACAGACTCATCAGCAATTTTCATAGAAAAGTCTCTTCCTCAAAATTGCAAGCACTCTCAAAAAGATTAACTTTAATAAATTTTGGTAAAATATTAAATAAAATAGTTAACATTAAACCAATAGGCAAAGACATCCTGGTTTGCGTTTTTAAGCAGTCAGGATCTTAATTTTTGATCGATCTCAATATTGATATCAAACGGGCAGAAATCGATGAGGATACTACTCGTTGAGGATGACGATTCTGTTGCAAAATATCTTGAAAAAAGCCTCATTAGCGAACATTATGCCGTTGATGTAGCCAACGATGGACAAGCCGGTTGGCAACTCGTCAAATCCTTTAACTATGACTTAATTGTGCTCGATGTGATGCTGCCCAAGCTGGATGGTATTCAGCTTTGTCAGAGACTACGGGACAATTCATATCACATGCCAGTTTTGCTAGTGACGGCCCTAGATTCAGGCTCTCAAAAAATTTCGGGCCTGGATGCTGGAGCCGATGACTACATCACTAAGCCTTTTGAACTCAAGGAACTGCTGGCTCGGGTGCGGGTGTTGCTACGCAGAACTCAAACTCCCTTATTGTCCACATTGAAATGGGGCGCTTTGCAATTAGATCCCAATAGCCAAGAGGTCAACTATGGTGATCAGGCCCTCAATCTAACCCCCAAAGAATTTCGCCTATTGGAATTATTCCTGCGGAAGCCATCGCAAGTTTTTAGTCGGGGTGCCATCCTCGATAGCCTTTGGAATTGTAATGAAGCGCCAGGCGAAGATACCGTCACAGCTCACATGCGAGGCCTGCGGCGTAAACTGGTTAATGTAGGTGCCCCTAGCGACTTGATCGCAACGGTATATGGTGTCGGCTATCGCCTCAAGCCGATTGAGACCGCTGAAGCTCAACCCAACCCTCAATCTTTGCCTCAAACTGATCAGCCAGCACCTGTATCAACACTGACAGCTACCCAGAAGCAACAAACTCAGACGGCCCTGGCCACCCTCTGGCGATCAGTAAAGTCGCAGCATTTAGCAAAGCTAGAAATTATCAAGCAAACCATCCACGCTTTACAGGGGCAAGAACTCAATGAACCGTTACGACAGAAAGCGACTCAGGCAGCCCACAGCCTGACTGGAGCCCTGGGCATCTTTGGCCTTCAGTCAGGCTCTGACTTAGCCCGATCAATTGAGCAAATCTTGCGGGGGAAGGCACCTATTGATCTCGATAGCCAAACGCATCTCGTCAAAACGGTTAGCATGCTGGAAGCCGAGCTGAGTCAAGCCCTAGGGCAGATTGAGCCACCGGCATCAGGCGCTGTTGCGCCGTTATTCATTCTCGTCGACAACGATTTACCGCTACTACAACAGTTGATGAAGGGGCTTCAAGCTCAGGGTTTAGCGGTCGTGACCGCTTTGACAGAGGCAGCCCTACAAGGACTTCAAACAACACTAAAACAGCCGTCACAGGTCAACTTGAAGACTTTGGCATCCAAGCACTTACCAGTGGATGTGGTACTGCTCAATTTCGCTTTAGCCGGTAGTAATAGAACAACACTCCAGTGGCTATCACAGCTCATTCATCAGGTACCGCCCATGTTGGTGCTCGTATGTAGTCCTGATGGTAGTTTGGCCAATCGGGTCAAAGCAGCCCATCTCGGCAATCACTCCTTTTTTCATAACCCAGACGTTGCCGAGGTTCTTAAGGTCGTGCTAGAGATGCGATCGCACCTCCAACCGCTGAGCCACAAAGTACTTGCGGTGGATGATGATTGCCAGATTCTAGAAGCCTTACAGACACTCTTAGAACCACAAGGATTGCAGCTCACGACCCTGAACCAGCCCCGCGACTTTTGGAGCACGTTGCAGACGTCTTCTCCAGATTTGCTACTTTTAGACATTGAAATGCCGACATTTAGCGGTTTTGAGCTTTGTCAGGCCATCCGTCAGGCCCCCGTTTGGAGTCGCTTGCCGATTGTATTTCTAACCGCCCATAGTGATGCTGAGACCAAGGCAGCCGCCCTCCGCGTTGGAGCTAATGATTTAGTGGAAAAATCTTCAGCTGATGCAACCCTATTGCAACGTCTCTTCGAACAGCTTAAGCAATCGCAGCTGCATCGAGCCATGGTCGCGATCGCGGCAACTGCAATCTGAAATATATCGAATCGGTAATCGCCGATATCTCTGTCCCTAGTCGTTTAAGTATCCAGCGTCTGCCCCAACCATCCTCCCATTCTTTCCATGCTCGCTTCTAATGCCCACACGATTCAAACCCTAGAAGGGCTGCTGCATCGCATCACTGATCGCATACGTCGCTCCATTGAGTTGCCAGAAATTTTGGCCTCAACGGTCAATGAAATGCAGCTTTTTCTCGATGTTGACCGTGTCAAAGTCTATCGCTTTCAAGCCGATGGCAGTGGAGAAGTCATGGCAGAGGCCATTGCCGCTCAGCGCTTACCCTCCCTACTAAGCCATCGCTTTCCAGCCGAGGACATTCCCGAGCATGCTCGGGAAATGTTTCTCGTTGCTCGTCAGCGCACCATCATCAATGTGCCCAGGCAAGAAATCGGCATCAGCCCTTTGGTGTGCCATAAAACTCAGATACCGTTAGAGAGTAACCTCTGGTTCAGACCAGTTGACCTTTGCCACATCGAATATCTCAAAGCGATGGGAGTACAGGCTTCCTTGGTAGTCCCCATTCTGCATCGTGAGTGTCTTTGGGGACTACTGGTCGCTCACCACAGTACGCCCCGACGGTTTAGTCCTAAAGAGTTAGAGATGGTGCAACTGATTGCTGATCAAGTTGCGGTCGCCATCAACCACGCCGAGTTGCTGACTCAGAGCCGCTTGCGAACCAAGCGTGAAGCTACGATTAACCAAGTGGCTTCATTGCTCCACGCACCCGGAGAGGACTCACTTAGAACGGCTCTAGAGCAAGCGGTTACTGATTTGACTAGCGTTGGCGGTCGGCTATATATCGCCACGAGACGGCAGGGAGAATCCTTTCAGCTGATTACCAGTGGTCAACAACCACATACATTTGCTGCCGCTAGACAGGACCATTACAGACAGGGAACACCGCCAGTATTAGAACATCTACCCAGTTGGCAAACCTGGTTAGAGGGTGAAGATCCAACTCAGTCAGAGAGAACACTACGGGCGATCGCCGATATCAAACAAGCTCAACTACCCTGGGCCATTTCCGCTTCGCTGCTGCGAAGGAACTTGCGAGGGCTCCTAGTCGTAAACCTAAGATATGGCGAGCAGTGGTTGGGGTACCTAAGCTTCTTTCGGCAAGCTATCGATATTGAAAATATTTGGGCAGGGCGATTGGATGCAGCTGATCCCCGGCAAAATCGCCCCCGCCAATCCTTTGCGACTTGGCGCGAACTCAAGCGTAACCAAGCTCATGCCTGGACACCTGAAGCCGTTGAACTAGCCGAAGCATTAGCCGCTCAGTTTGCTTCAGTCATCTATCAGACTCAGCTATACCAGGAAATACAGGTTCTGAATGCTGATCTAGAAAAGCGCGTGGTGCAGCGCACAGTTGAATTACAGCAAGCTAATGCCAACTTAAGGCTAGAAATTATGGAGCGCGAACGTACGCTCAAAGAATTACAGCAGGCTCGCGACTCTCTAGAACGCCTTAGTCATCAAAATGAGCTGATTCTTAAGTCTGCTGGCGAAGGAATTTGTGGTCTCGATCCTCAAGGTCAAATTGTCTTTGTAAATCCTGCTGCTGCCAAAATTCTGGGGCAGTCTGCTGAATCTATGATTGGACAATTCATGCATCGCTTAGTGCATCATTCACAACCTGATGGCACGGCTTATTTATGGGAAGAAAGTCCCATCTTAGCAACCTTAAATCAAGGCAATACGCACCATATTTCGGGCGATTTATTTCAACGCCATGATGGTTTTATTTTTCCAGCCGAGTACGTCAGCACACCGATCAAAGAGCGTAACAAAATTTTGGGGGTTGTGATTATTTTCAAGGATATCACTGAGCGCCAAGTCATTGAGCGGATGAAAGATGAGTTTATTTCAGTCGTGAGCCATGAATTGCGGACACCCCTCACATCCATCCGAACGGCTCTAGGATTGCTGGCCAAGGGCGGTCTGGATCAGCATCATGAAAAACGTCAGCGCATGGTAGATATCGCTTTTTCCAACACCAATCGCTTAGTTCGTTTGGTTAATGATATTCTTGATGCCGAACGCATCAAGTTAGGCAAAGTTACGCTGAAGAAACAAGTCTGCAATTTAGTCGATTTAATGGCTCAAGCAGCAGATGAAATGTGTGCAATGGCTGAGAAAAATGAAATCCACCTTGCCGTTCAATCCCTTTCAGTTCGACTCTTAGCCGATCCGGATCGCCTTATCCAAACCCTCACAAACTTACTCAGTAATGCTATTAAGTTTTCACCAAAGGGATCAACTGTAAAGATAATTGCGCAAAGAATTCAGCCTGGGCAGGAATCGCTTGCCATAGAAGAGCGTCATCTAAAAGAAACAAAAGCAGCATTAGCAACGGCTAAAAACACACCTGCGATGTTATTAGTTCAGGTCACCGATCAGGGCCAAGGTATTCCTGAAGATAAATTAGACATTATTTTCAATCAGTTTGAGCAGTTAAATGTCTCTGACACTGGTCATCAGGGCGGTACGGGGCTCGGACTGGCGATCTGTCGCAGCATCATTCAGCAGCATCACGGTCAGATTTGGGCCGCGAACAACCCAGATAAAGGTAGTACCTTCTTTTTTACACTGCCACTATGGACTGAGGTAGAAATAAATGACATTTAAGCCTTATCTTTATCCTTTCCTTACTTCCACCAGCCGCTAGAAATGTTGTAATCGATGACCTGCAATAGGAACTAACGATTTACCCCAAACTTTAATGAGGTTCACCTATGGCATCTAAACGTATTCTCATTATTGACGATGAGGCTGATATTCGCGAAGCGACTCAGCTTTGCCTCGAAATTACCGGTCAATGGGAAGTATTTAAAGCAAGTAGTGGCGGTGAAGGGATTGCGATCGCCGAAGCTGAAGCTCCTGACGCTATTCTGCTAGACATCATGATGCCAGTTATGGATGGTCTTACAATTTTGCAAAAACTGCAAGACAATATTAAGACACGACAGATTCCCGTTATTATCCTCACGGCTAAAGCTCAGTCCAGTGAACAGCGTCAATTTAGTCAACTTAACGTCTTGTCTGTGATTACTAAACCCTACGATCCATTAACCCTTTCCGATCAAATTTTTGCCGCCCTTAAGTAATATTAAAAGACATCTAAGTGTCACAGAAGACTCCCGCGTTTGTCGCAACCACATGGCACTGGTCTCTTAACAGGAGATGTCCTGAAACCCTTGTTTCGTCAATAGCTCATAGATTGCGATAGGCCGGTTGCAATATACCATTGCCAATAGCCCTTTGGGCATGGCTCCGCTAGAGTTGGAGTCGTCTTTTTGCCCAATCCCCAGTGAGGTCTGACCCAGTTGTGGATCAAACGCTGTACATGCCAAACGCGTTGACACATTACAACGCGTTTGGCATCCATGCAGTCGTCGGTAGGCACTCGCTCGTCGCCTGAGCGCTGCATTCTGCGCTGCATTGTGATTGGCATGAACCTCATGCTTAGGGCTAATAGCGGACACAATGCTTGCAGGGGTGCGTAAACGGGCCATCGGGCGTGTGTAAGTACGTTCGTTATAGGGCAATAAATTCAATTGATCCACTCACCGTATTTTTGACAATTCCGACAATCCCGAACTATACATATTTCTTCGTGTATTAAGGCATAGTAGCCGACTCTAATTCCAAGTACGGTAAGTTAAATTAATAGTCCTTCTTGGAGCTTATTCATGACCAAATTTTCGGAGGAGCTTCTCGAAAAGTTTAAGCCTGAGCTTATATTCTGGATTTTAGTTGCATTAGTCTATATCGTATTATTCTTCGCTACTAATCAGCTAGGGGATCCGCTTTGGGGAGATGAAGCATCCTTTTACAAAACTAGTCAGCAATTCAGTCAGCAGCTTCTTCCTACATTTGAGCAGCTCAGAAACTATGGTGAATTAAATACACCACTACCGTTTATCCTTTTTGGCCAAATTCAATATCTCTTTCAAGGAGGTGTATTTGGTGGGCGTTTGTTGAACTTTGGACTATCAATCGTTATTGCTATTCTGATTGGTCGACCGCGCTATCAGAATGATTTTGTCCCTATTTCAGCCCTTGTCGGATTGCTTTTATATCCCTATTTTCTCTGGTTCAGCACTCGATATTATACGGATATTATTGCGGCTTTTTTAACTTTACTGGGTATTGTTTTTTATTTAAGGGAATTGCGCCTTTTAAGCAGTTTAACCTTCATGCTAGCGATCGCAGCTCGTCAATATATGCTAGCTTTCCCCTTAGCCGTTGCCTCCCATGAATTGATTATTGCTATTCAAAAGAAAAAATATCCTAGCTTTAGTTTTTGGGGGCCTGCGATCGCGGCTTTCTCTATTTTGGGATGGTTTTTACTATTTGGTGGGTTAACTCCTCCTAATGTCGTTGAAGCCAATCCTGTCCCAGTACAGCAAACTCTTCTCGCGATCGCACCTAGTCATGGTCTCTATGCCCTTGCTAATATTGGACTATTTTATGTGATTCCAGAATGGATTTTGTTCAATCGTTCGTTTAATTGGAGCGTATTACTAACGAAAGGGAAATCTGTGATCGCGATTGGATTAGTTTCATTGTGTCTTATTTTTCCTGTTCCCGAATTTGGTAGAGGGGTATTGTGGAATCTTTTTAGTTTGATCAACAATATGGGGGTAAGTCCTTTCTTTCTCTACTGCGGACTTGCGGTGATTACTGGCTGGCGATTTTCTCAAATAAATCTGAGTTTATGGTTGGTGGTCTATCATATTCTCATCATGATGAAGGCTTTTCCTTGGGATAAATATACATTGCCGATTCTTGTGTTACTTTGGTTTCTTAAAACTCACGATACTAGCAAGAAAGCATCAAGAAAAAATTTCTAGTTTTGCCTTTGCGATCCTGGCGATAAAGCTATCAAACGACTGGCACGTCCAGGTAATTCAAGCATCACAACTCCATCCTCAACGCTGAGATTAGCTACGACCTGATCTTGGGCCGCAGTGCTAAACTCCCAAACAGTGCCGCTACCGCGATTAAGTATTTGGGAAACATCCAGACTGATTTGCCGACCTTCAAGACGGTCGTTGACGAATAGTAGAGAGAGCGTTCCGTCCCAGTCTTGAGTCGCTATTGCTGTAATGGCGGGAGTAGAGCTGGTGGTATTGAGGACCGAGCGTCCTCCCTGCAACGCACGAATGCCCATGCGAAAGGCATAGTAGCTGAGACGGTGGTCTCCTTGTGCATTTATCAGCCCTTCGAATCCATCCCCAAGTCCCCAATCGTATAGCGAAAAGAGGTGACTCCCATACACATAGGTATTCCCCGGTTGAGACATGCGAATCATATTTTTGATTAAGTTAAGGGAAAAGGTGAGATCGTCATAAAGGCCGGTGTAGTTTCCCCATTCACCTAGCCATAGGGCCGATTGTGCATGGATGGTGCCCTGCATCCAGCTTCGAACTTGGCGCACGTAATCAGCTACGTTCCAACTGTAATCGTGGATATTGACACTGTTGAAATAGGTTGGAACAGTCTCTAAAGTAGCTCGCGGCCAGCTGCTGCCCCCTGTGGTTGTGGGGGCATGAATGTAAAAGTTGCGATCCGGCAGATATGTAGCGTAAACATAAGCGATCGCATCGTAAGCAACCTGCAACAGCGTAAAGTAATCGCCCTGAGTGCCATCCCAACCTTGCTGACGATTATCCGGCTCATTGGCAATTTCAAAGTCATCAACCTGATAGTTATGACGGACGTTGAGCCAATAGACTGTGGCAAAGACATGTTCCCACCACTCATTCCAGTCGTCTTCGGTCAGCGGTGGGTTTAGCGGCCAAGCCCAATCAGGATTTCGATCAGGATCCGTACTGCGAATCGTCAGGACTGGGCGAATCTGACCCTGCTGCAAAGTTCTAAAAATGGTCTCGGCACTTCCTTGCCATAGGGTTGCAGGAATCCCTGAAAAAGCATAGTCGGTACCGGTTTTAGGGTGCATCATAACCGCATCCCACCGTTCCCAAGGGACAATATCGGGATTGCGTTTAATTTGCGCAATCGTCGGCCAACCATATCGCCCGTCGTCATCTTCGGATTCCCAACGAGACATGCCGCCATAGATGCGATAAGTGTTGATACCCAGGTCGGCTAAATCAGTACCCTCAAAATTGACATTGCCCTCACAAGCGCCAATGTATTGAGTGCTCTTGCCAATAGAGACATTGTCAACGGTTATCGTAATCGTATCGAGGGTTGAATTCGCTGCGAGGCCCATTTTGCCCCACCCCAAAACCAATAAAATCCCCAGCATCAAAATCGGCATAACGGACCGTTGCGATCGCCAATAGCGTCTCAGCCTGACGCTAACGCCAACGTTGCCCATCTTCCCAAAGCTCATGATTGCTCAACCGATGTGTGCCAGGCTATTGGAGGGCTCAGCAGTCCCTTTTGGGGCGTCACGCATCGAATCTGGAAGGGATAGTCATGCCAGCGATAATCGTAAGTGCGTGTCCAGTCTGCGGCAAAGATACCTGGGTTGACAAAGTAATCGCCGGCCACTAAATCTAAACGTTCAAAGGTTAGTTGGAGTTGACTTGGCATCGCGCGATCGCTGGACAACGTCACCAAAGTATCCGTGTCAATTAAGATATCGCCGGCTGCATTGCTCAGGCTCAAACTAAAGCGAGCCGTTTCGATTGGCGAGGTGACTCGATATTCAATTTTGATGCTCAGCGATTCGCCACTGATCAGTTCAGCAGCGGGTGACAAAGTGACGCTCAGAATTTCAACGGCTGGAGGTAACTCAGGCTGGACGAGGCGATGAGACTTAACCTCGCTAGAGCCGTTGGAAGCATCCTCGTCCGTTTCCGATGTATCCGTCGGGCAATGCTGCAAATAGATGGCAGGATGAATCAGCGATCGCGGCGATTGTGTGAGCGAATCAGATTTTTCCACCAGAGCAGGATAGTCCGTTAAGCGATCGCCCCGTACAAACAGGAGGCAATTCTGTGCATACCAAGGCTGTACCGCCGGATGCTCCCAGATTTTTTCCCGCAGCGCGTCAACGGCAACGTATCCGTGAGCTTGAAATAGCGTAGCCCAATAGCTGGGCCATTGCTCATTGATATGGTGTTGGCCCCCTTGATGGGGAATCGCGGCTGAAAACAGAACGACGTCGCTCAGTTTAACCAGCGACGCGACAAATCCCGATGCACTGGCGGCGGGTAAATGTTCGGCAACTTCTAGCGAGATTGCCAAATCAAAGACGCGCTCTAGAGCAACAGGTTGAGACAAATCGCGCGGAACGAAATATTCGGTCGCAATTTGCAGAATGTCTGGATCAACGTAATGACCGTCGATGCCCACAATGTCCTTGACGCCAAAGGCCTGAAAGACCGAGAGCCATGTCCCGTCACCACAGCCCAAGTCCACCACTCGTGATGGATGCAGCCAATCCATGAGGAGCGGAACAATGATCGCAGCCGATTGCCGTGCCCCTTGCCGAAGCGCCTCAAAAAAATCGGTTTCGTATATTGGGATGTTTGCCACGCTATACTGCCTCAGCCAATCTTTCAGCGCATGAGAGACGGTCTACCTCACAGCGCCAATGAGCCAATCTCGTTGGCACGAGGTTGAGTTGCAAATTCCCATCGCATCGGCGGTGCGAGCAATCCATTGGATGAAGCTGGAGTATCCAAGCTGAGGGGATAGACGTGCCAATGGTAATCGTAGGCATATTCCCAATCTTCCTTAAACACACCGACGTTGACAAAGTACTGGCCTTGGTTGAGATCGAGGCGATCGCAGCAGAGTGAGAGGGTCTGGTTACCCTGGATCTTGGGGACAGGAACCTTCATATCGAAGGTATTCACGTCTACACAGGTTGTTCCATCGGGTTGAGTGATACCCACGCAGAAGATGGCGGCATCTACGGGGTGCAGTGAGCGATAGTCAATTTCGATGCGCACCGACGCCCCGGATGTCAAATGGCTGCTGGGCTGCAGCCGAACATCCGTAATCGCCACCTCTTGAGAACCAAAACGATTTTCATTGACCCGCAGCAGAGTGCCTGAACGGGTCAGTGTTTCGGGCGTAGCGGGCGTTCGCTGCTCGGTTTGGGCCCGCATTGCCATCGTATATTGGCCCGCAACGACAGTGGGCTCCCCATAGGCCATCACAGTGCCGTGTTTCAGCCAAAGAGCGCGATCGCATAGCCGCTCCACTTGACTAACATCGTGCGACACCAAAACGATGGCGCAGCCCCGAGCCTTCATTGCGCGGATGCGTTCAAGGCACTTCGCCTGAAAGGAGAGATCCCCAACCGATAAAAACTCATCTACCAGTAAGACATCGGGATCTGCATGAACCGCCACTGAGAATGCGAGCCGCATCATCATTCCCGAACTATAGGTCCGTACAGGGCTGTCAATGAAGGCTGCGAGTTCGGCAAATTCAACAATTTGATCAAACCGCCGAGTGACCTCGCGGCGCGGCAAACCCGCGACAATTGCGGTGACAAAGACATTTTCGCGTCCGGTCAAATCGCCGTGGAAACCGGCCCCCAGGTCTAGCAACGCCCCCACCCGCCCCCGCAGCTTGACGCGCCCCTCGTTGGGATGGGTGACGGTGCCGAGGAGCTGGAGCAGCGTCGATTTGCCCGCTCCATTGTGACCAATAACCCCCAACATTTCACCCCCCGCGACTTCGAAAGAAACCCCGCGCAGCGCCCAAAAATGATCCGTCGGCTGAATGCGCCGCCAGCCAGCCAGCATCGCCTCCATCAACGTCACGGGCTTTTCAGCGTGATAACGGCTGAAATACTTGCCCAAATTTTCAACCAGAATCCCACCGCGCATGTTAGATTTCCTCTACAAATCGCAGGCTTTGTCGCTTGAATAGAAGATAGCCCATCGGTAGTAAGAGCAGCGTGCACCCTGAAATGATTACCAGGGCAAGCCAGTCGGGGGGCACGCCCCAAATCAAGATTTGCCGATAGCACGTCACAATATGCACCATTGGGTTAAGCCCATAGATAGCCCAGTACCGGTCGGGGATGTTTTGCAGATCGTAGAAGATGGGCGTGAGATAAAACAGAAACTGCAATAGAACTCCTAACGTGTGCTGAGTGTCGCGAAACGTCACATTGAGCGCTGCTAGAAAGTAGGCCAGCGTGACGGTCAGCGCAAACTGAATGAGCTGTAGCAGTGGCAGCACTAACACCAACGGCGTGAGCTGCGCCCCATCGAGCAGCAGAAAAATCATCAAGACCGGCAAAGCGAGGACAAAATGCACCAGTCCCGTGGTGACCACCACGATCGGCAGGATGGCACTGGGGAAACCCGGCTGCCGAATGAGCGGTCGACTGCTGATGATGACGCCGGTCGCTTGAAACAAGGCGTTCTGAAACCAGGTCCACACCAGCAGGCCCGTAAATACATAGGACGAATACTGGGGCAGGTCAATCTTGATAATGACCTGAAAAACAAAGATGAAGACCAGAAGCTGAAGCAGTGGACTAATAAGTGTCCAGGCGACCCCCAGTGCCGATCGCTTGTACATAAGTTTCATGTCGCGATCGACCAGCGAACGCAGCAGATCCCAAAGATATTGGGGGCTTCGCAGCGAAGGTTGTCTTGCTACTCTATGAAGCGGTGTCATCGTAGGCCTCAGCGATCGCTCACAGGGATGAATTTGGATTTGACATCAGATTCTGTCGTGGCTGGGTTGGGTCAAGCGGTGATACCGGATTGACGCTCAGGGAGGGGGAACGTTGGGCATCTGGCACATAAGGGGCACTCGCTCCTTCGCTCATGACCCTGAGGCGGGACTGTAGCAGCGCCCACGGCCCAGCCAAGTTGCCCAGCATCTCCCACAGCACAAGGGAGATAGGATAAGCGCTCCAGCCGCGCAGTCGGGAATAGATACGGGAGGCGTGGGCCAAGGGCAGACCCACCAAAATCTGAACCAGTCCCCGTCCGTCACCATCGCGCAACAGCGTCGTCAGGTGGTAGGCGACATGTCCCTTGCTGTAATTGAACAGCTGCTGGCGTAACGCCGTCAGGGTGCGACGGTGTTGGTGCCAAACATAAGCCTGGGGTCGATAGGTCAGGGTATAGCCCGCCTTCAAGACTTTATAGAAAAGATAGGTATCTTCCCCCACCCCTGAAGGCATTCCAGGCCCCAAGGCCTCGTCCATGAGGCCAATCTTAGGATGCCGAAAAATGGTCGATCGAAAGGCAGCATTGGCGGTCGCCCCCAGCGTCCAAGTGGGGACAGCCTGGCGGGGAAACAGCTCAAACCAATCACCGTTCACTTCAAAGGGGACGAACCCTCTACCGAGACCACCGTAGATCTCAAATAACCGCTGTGAGGGCGTTTCTAGCTGTAAAGGAAGAACATTACCGGTCACAACCATGACATCGGGACGGGTGAAGGGGGTCACCAATTTCTCAATCCACTGCGTCGGCATCGTCACATCATCATCGGTCATCACAATGATGTCGCCACGACTAGCCCCTATGCCTGCGTTACGGGCATAGGCCAACCCCTGACGCGGCTCCTGAATGAGCCGTACAGAGGGGAACGCTTCCACCACCGGTGGGGTTAACCCAGAAGCGGGATGATTATCCACCACAATGATTTCGAGGGAGCGGGGCGAGTCTTGGTTGACTAAGCAATGCAGCGCCTGTTTGAGGGTCTCGGGGCGATCGTAGGTCGCTAGCACCACCGACACCGACACATCGGACGGTAAAGTTGCGGGTGATGGGAGCGAGGATGCCCATTTTTGGGCCAGGGACGTCATCAGTTGCGACCACCGCAGATCGGTGCTGAGTGGCTTGTCAGGCTCAATAAGCTTGAGCTGCAAGCCGTCAAAGATAGCTTGGCTCAAACGCTCTGTCGCGATTGTATGACCCGCATTTTCAATATCGATGCTGCCTACAGGACGATTGCGCCAGGTGAGAAAAATCCGCACTTTGGTGTAGTCAGCGACATCGGCGATCGCCTGTAGGGGCTGGCTCAGCTCAAGGGTTCGGACTGCCATCGCCTGGGGTTTCACGGCCACGGTCTGAGTCGGCTTCAACGCTGCGGTCGGCACTGCCGCTGCCGCCGCTGCCAAATCCAAGGTTGGCAAATCTGGAGCCGTCGCCAACTGCCGAGCCTGTTGCCGAGCCTTGAAGTAAGCTGGGATACCTCGGAAGCAGCCCCATAGTTCAGCCCAGATCAGATCGCGAGGAAAGCGATTCGGATATTTCAGGGAAATCCACAGGCGGCGAATATTGCCTTCCCACAGCCACCAGAGCGCTAAGAACAAAAACGACCAGCGCTCTTCGGGAAAATTGAGCCATCCATGCAGGAAATAAGCGTATAGGCCCACCCCATCGCTGGCCAATTGCGACCGCACAGCCGCATAGCTTTGGCGGTGACGGTGCCAAACTAGCACCGCAGGCTCGTACACTAACGCCTGACCGCTTTTGATGACTTGCAGGAACATTTCTAAATCTTCGCAGCCGCGCGTCGCCGTCCCTGCGCCTAAAGCCGGATTAAATCCCCCTAGCTGGAGCAGTGCCTGCCGCCGAAACGCCATATTGGCTCCCGTGCCGCACTGCCCCGTGCCGAGTAAATACCAGGGCACAGGCTGATTCTCACTCGTCGAGAAGACCTGCGTGTCGAATCCTTTCCCAAACCCACCCTGTTGCTCAAATAGAATCTGTGACTCATCTTCAAGCTCGTAAGGGGCCACCAGCCCGGTGACGGCAGCCGCCTCCGGATGTTCGTAAAACGATCGCACCAACGCGGTCACCCAACCGGCATCGACGAGCACATCATCATCGGTATAGGCAATCAGCTCTCCCTGGCTTTCGATGAGGGCTCGATTACGCGCCCAACTCAGCCCTGGCCGCAGTTCCTGCACATAGCGGACTTGAGGATAGCGACTCACCAGGGTTTGCGTCGCGTCGTCCGAGGGCGCATTATCAACAATCACGATCTCCAGGTTGGAATAGTCGAGCTGCATCAGCGCATCAAGACAGCGTTCTAGATCAGCGGTGCGATCGCGCGTACACACGGCAACCGTGACGAGGGGGTGTATGGGCGGCGAGGCAGGTGGTGGCGACGCTTGCACAATCTTTTGAATCGAAAAATCCTCAGCCGCTTGAGCGGTCGCTAAAGCCCCCGTCGTTAACCGTCGTACCAGTTGCCAGCTAAAGGTTTTGAAGATGACTGCTTGGATGGTGTCCGGAGCGCAACAGCCATTTTCTAGCGGCAGTCGCAGGTAGCCTAGGGGTTTACCCTGTAGCTGCACCAGCGCCTGCAAAAATTCATAGCGATCTAACCCAGTAAAGGTCGGCAAGGGCTGACTGAGTTCAATCGCAGCCACTTTAATGGGACGGAAGGTAGATGCGAAGTCTAAATTTAAGGCACTCATAGCAACTTCCCTAGAATAGAGTCTGGATGGGTGGTCTTCCTAAGTAACCTGAGAAACGTTTGGCTTCACTGCGGCGATGGACGTTGCGATGCCGGGGTGTAGGCTTCACTGCGACCTTCCCGTTGGACGCGCCGGTAGGACTGCCAGAGGGACCAAGGCCCGGCCAGATTCCCAATCATTTCGAGAAAAAGGAGAGACATCGGGTAATCTGTCCAGCCGCGCATACGTGCTTGAATGCGCCAGAGAAAGAGGGCGGGAATTTCCACTAGAATTCGCCATGCCCCCCGCCAATCGCCATCGCTAAAAAACGTCACCAAATGATAGGAAGGGCCACCTTTGCTGTAGTTATAGATTTGCCGACGTAGGGCCTTATTATCTTTACGATGCTTATGCCAGACAAAGGCTTCCGGTTCATACACAAGCGTGTAGCCGGCCTTGAGGACCTTGTAGAACAGATAGGTATCTTCGCCCACACCTGAGGGCATTCCCGGCCCTAAGGATTCTTCCATGAGGCCAATCTGGTCGTGCTGAAAAATACTGGCGCGAAAGGCGGCGTTGGCCGTCGCGCCGAGTTCCCACGTGGGCACGGCCTTCTGCTCAAAAGATTCAAACCATTTGCCATTGACCTCAAATTTTTCAAACCCTTTGCCGAGACCACCGTAGCTTTCAAAGGCCTGTTGAGATTGGGTTTCCAGCTCAATCGGCAGGACATTGCCCGTCACAATCATGACGTCGGGTCGAGCAAAGGGGGCAACCAGCTTCTCCACCCAGTCGGGGGGCAATGTGACATCATCATCCGTGGCAATGACGATATCTCCGGTACTGGCAAGAAAGCCCGCATTCCGCGCATAGGCCAAGCCCTGGCGGGGTTCGCGAATGAGCTTCACGCCCGAAAACTCCGCCACGACGGGTGGCGTCAATCCCGAGTCCGGGTGATTGTCAATGACAACAATTTCAATCTGGCGAGGCGACACCTGCGCCTGGAGATGCTTCAAACAATTGCGGAGATCGTCGGGTCGATCGAAGGTAGCTAAGGCAATGGAGACCGAAACCGATGCGGGGAGCGATGGGGACTCTGGCGTCGCGATCGCCAGCGGTAACATCTTCTGGGCGAGCCAGGTTTGGGCTTCAGCCCATTGCAGTTCAGTGTTAATCGTCGCCTGACGATTGAGGAGCTGACTCCCAAATTGCCGAGCAATGGCATCCGCCAATCGATCAGCGCTGACGATCTGGTAGTGATTCTGAATTTTGACGGTTCCCAGCGGCTCCTCTTGCCAGAACACAAAAACCTGCACAAAGGGATATGCGGTCACGTCGAGCAGGGCTGTCAAAGACTGGCTCACCTCTACCGAGCGGACGGCTTCTATTTCCAGATCTTCGCTAATGGGTGCGATCGCAGCACGTGGCTGAGGATATTGCCGTTGCTGATTTGAAGGATGTTTTTGTCGATCTCGGGGTCGCTCCGTACGAAACCTAGAACTGAGTCCATCCGGGGGATCAGCAACGCCGGGATATTTAAGCGCAGGCTCCGAGGCAAACTCATGGGCTAAGGCTTGAGCCTTCAGCTGGGCCTGCTGATAGCGCCTGAGGCCAATGAAACAGCCCCTGAATTCACTCCAAATGAACGAGCGAGGAAACCGGCGAGGGTATTTGAAAGATTTCCAAAGCCGCGACAGCAGCCACCACTGGAGCCAAAAAATGCCCAGCCGGAGGAAGGCCCAGCGCTCGTCAGGATAGCGCGTGGCGCAACAAACAAAGTAGGCGTACAGACCAATGCCGTTGTTGGCAATTTGGGACTGTAGCTTTTGGCAGTCGCGACGGTGCCGGTGGCGAACCAGGGCGCGGGGTTCGTAGACAAGGGTGTACTGCTCTTTGATCACCCGAAAGAACATTTCTAAATCGCCGCCGCCGTTGGTGACAGTGCCAACATCCATCGCCGGGTCAAACCCGCCAATTTGGTCAAATAGGGAGCGGCGGTAGGCCATATTAGCCCCCGTTCCAAACTTACCCGCAGCGCCATAGAGGGTGGCGGCCTGCCATTTTTCAGCGGCGCTGTAGCGATACCACTGCGTCTCAAAGCCGCGCCCAAAGCCTCCATATTCCTCAAACAAGACTTGAGATTCGGCCTCTAGCTCGTAAGGCACTACCAGCCCGGTCACCGCCATCACCTCTGGATTGGCGGCAAAGGTTTGCGCGATCGCCTTTACCCAACCGGCATCGACCACCACATCGTCGTCGGTGTAGGCAATAATGTCGCCCCTCGCTTCTAAAATGGCCCGATTACGTGCCCAGTCGAGACCAGGTCGCGGTTCCCGCACGTAACGCACCTGGGGATACTGCTCATCAATCAGGACTTTGGTGCCCTCGGTTGTGGGGGCATTATCAATCACCAAGACATCCAAATCGGGATAGTCCAGCTGGCTGATGGCCTCCAGGCATACTTTCATATCCTCAGGGCGATCGCGCGTACAGACGGCAACGGTGACCAGTGGCATCACTCCCTCAAAATCGGCCCCTGGTAGCTGGGTCAAGTCCTCCAGGCAAAGGGCTTCAGAACGTTGAGGAGAGACCAACCCGTTCTTCACTAACTGACAAACGATGGCCCAACTATACTGTTCGAGGATCAGCTTAGAGAGTGTTTGAGCCGAGCATTGCCCTGACGTGACCGGCGCTTGCACATATCCCAATGGCACGCCCTGAAGACGCACGAGTCCCTTCAGGGCATAGTACGAATCTAATCCTGCAAAGGATGGAATCGGCTCGCTCAGCTCAATATCGACAACTTTAATAGGACAGAGCATAGGTAAAATCTTGAATACTAAACGATCGCAAGGACTCGATGTAAAACGCCACTGACCAGTACTTTCAACCGAACTTTGAACGGATTTATTGGTCGCTTGGTTGGCCCAGCCAAACCGAGTTTAGGCAAGGCCGCAAACCCATGGGTCGATTTGCGACGAGACGCTACCGGCGGCGTCACGACGTTTGGAAGCGGCGGCTTGCCTCCCGTAAACAAAGGGGCATTGAGAGAAGCAACCGTTACGGGATGCCCCAGAAATCGCCGCGATAATTGGGTCACTGGAACCGGCTGCATCGTTGGGGCAGCAGCGGTGACTTGAGCGAATTGCAGGAGGCTAGCAAACGTTAACTTGACCAAGCTTTTAACGATTAAGGTATAAAATCCCAGTCGCAGGAAGGGGGTAATGGGATCGACAATTGCGGCTTCCTTGAGCCAGGCTAGAGAACGATGGGCATTCCCAGCCAGATCACATTGATAGGCTAAATATAGATAAAAACTACTCCGGGATAAGCGATAGAGAACACTTGGGATTTCCGGATGTTGAGACTGAACGGCTTTTAGCATTAACGCCTGTGAGCGGGCCATCTGACTAAAATCGCCTGACATACTACTGGCAACCTTACGATACCCCACCAAGAATTCCGGCACGACCGCAAACTGAAATCGCTCGGCCAGTCGTAAATATAAGTCCCAATCTTCGCAACCTTGGGCGTTTTGGGCCTTGAGCTGCGGATCATACCCCCCGACGCCATCAAGACAGGTTTTGCGAATGAGGGTGGAACTCGCATTCCCCAGGAAGTTATGGCAAATCAGGGTCTTATAAACATTGCCCACGACTTTAGCCCCATGGAAACCACCACTGGGTTGCGCTTGCTCGTCAATATCGATCGACCAGGCATACACCACACCGACATGGGGGCAGCTCTTTTGAAATTGGTTGACGAGCTTTTCAACGGCCTCAGGAAACCAGAGA
Source organism: Cyanobacteria bacterium J06638_28 (assembly GCA_039819045.1). GTDB lineage: Bacteria > Cyanobacteriota > Cyanobacteriia > Phormidesmidales > Phormidesmidaceae > SIO1E4. The sequence goes on along the minus strand of JBCBSR010000009.1, from coordinate 23,421 downwards.
TCATCGGCATCGATGGGCGCAATGAAGTCGCCTTTGGCCTGATGAATCCCACGGTTACGAGCCGCCGCCACCCCCCCATTCGCCTGCTGCACTAGTTGAATCCGGGAATCCTGCTGAGCCAAGGCTTGAACAATTTGAGGGGTGCGATCGCAAGAGCCATCATCCACGACCAAAATTTCTAGATTTTGATACGTCTGCGCCTGGATCGAGGCCAGGGTTTGCGGCAAAAATCTTGCGGCATTGTAGGCAGGAATAATCACTGAAACAAGGGGAGTCTTCGCTAAGGCTGGAGTCTGAGGGGCAGCCTCTACCGGGTTTAGAACGGTTGCTCCCTGCCTTTGCTGGTGCCACGTCCAGGCGTGATGGACAATGTCAGCCAATTCAGCATACTGGGGCTGCCATCCTAAAATCTCCCAGGCCTTGGCACCGCTACCTACCAACACCGGGGGATCCCCCGGTCGCCGCGCTTGTTCAATTACGGCAATGGAACGACCCGTGACCGCTTGGGCCGTTTCAATGACTTCCCTGACGGAGAAGCCATTACCATTACTGAGATTAAACACTTGGCTAGCGCCCCCGCCCAACAGGTATTGCACCCCCAATACATGGGCCTGAGCCAGATCCGCTACGTGAATATAATCGCGGATGCAGGTGCCATCTGGGGTCGGATAATCGGTTCCCAGAATGGACACCGCCTCTCGCTGCCCGGAGGCTGCCTGCAACACGATGGGAATCAAATGAGTCTCGGGACTGTGATCTTCCCCCAGTTGCCCTTCTGGGTCAGCACCGGCAGCATTAAAATACCGAAAGCAGACAGACTTGAGGCCGTAGGCCGCCTCATAGTCAGCGAGCACTTGCTCCACCATCCATTTACTACGGCCATAGGGGTTAATCGGATTTTGAGGCTGCTCTTCAGTGATCGGGATGACATCCGGTACCCCGTAGGTGGCACAAGTGGAAGAGAAGACAAACTTATTCACGCCGGCCTTACGCATCGCTTGCAAGAGTGACAGCGTTCCGGTCACATTGTTCCAATAATACTTTTCGGGATCTTTGACGGATTCACCCACGTAAGCAAACGCGGCAAAATGCATGACGGCATCAATGGCATAACGCTTAAAGACGCGGTCGAGAAATGCGCGATCGCAGATATCACCGACCACCAAATCGGCCTTTAGCGTTTGCTCGACTAAATCGCGATGACCATAGATGAGATTGTCGAGAACGACAACTTGAAAGCCTTGCTGCTGTAATTGCTTGACTGCGTGGGTGCCAATATAGCCCGCCCCTCCAGTCACTAAAATTGCTCGGTTCATTTGCGACATGTGGGCCTCACGCATTCTCAACAAACGAAAGCAGAACTCAACAAAACTCTGTCATGGTTTACGTGGATGCACGGTAGCTTCGCAGCTGGCTTAACCATCTCTTTAAACAAATACGGCCTTAGGGGTCGTTATATGAGCAGACTGTAAAAAGGTCGGAAAAGTCGGAAACGCCTATGCAACAAGGATTTCAGAGATGTTCATCACCTCGTTGGTGTCCCGCAGCGACGGCGATCGCTACGGGAATTCACGTAGTTAATATCACTTAGAAAACTTAGGTGGGCATTGCTGCATCAGCCCAAACCACATCAGACAAAGTTGATATTGCATCCAACTCCGCCACGGTGATCTTCGCCACCTTTAACGCTGCGTCACCGACATGGGTGCCGATATCATTGGCTATCGTCGCCATGCTTGACGAGGCACTCTTTGCCGGAAAGATAGAAAGCTATAGGAATAACACTTATACAGGTAATGCCACTTAATAAATCATTCTTCTGGTTCAAGTCCGATACAACTTGCCTAAAACCTTAGCCGAAAATATACGGTCATAATGACAGTGGCTTGTCTGGGTGTCTCAAGTTTAAATGTCTGTTTGTCTCAGCATTTTTGACGAGCTGTTGCTTTAAAGATCACAGTGGCAGCGGCTTATCTGGGTGTCTCAAGTTTAAATGTCTGTTTGTCTCAGCATTTTTGACGGATTGTTGATCAGATGCAAAGTGAAAGTAGTAGTAAGCAGCTAGTCTTCGAGGTGTACTCCGGCGTTGCTGAACCGTGGGGCCAGAGCATCTGGGTACCAAGCAATGCCCATACGCCTTATCTCAGCGTCTCAAGTTTGCATACCTGTCTGTCTCAGTATCTTTGATATGTTGTTATTCAGACGTAAATTAAAGATAGTTGTCAACGACTAATGGTAATCCCCCATTGTTATGTCGTCCTTCTCTACTTCAGATGTCCCATCGCTGCCAATGGTGTCCGTCGGCGGTGATAATGTCCCCGACAATAGTCAGTTTGCTGCTTGGGAACAAGCCGCTTTGCCGCTGTTTGACTCTATTCCGCTCAAGGATCCATCCTCCTACTCATGCACCGCTACCAGTTATCTGGTCGATCAGCTCATCTTTACCCGCACAGCTTTTGACAAGATGCAGTTTGTGCGCTCCCCCCATAAGCTGACGGATAGCAGCACCGACTGGATTACCCTGCAATACTATGAAACTGGCCAGATTCAAGGCAATTTGGCCAACGGAACCCCACTATTGATGCAAAGCGATCGCATTTCGATTCATGATTTCGCCCATGCCTACAGCGGCGTTGGTTATACATCCAATAACTTCAGTATCACCATTCCTCGGCATCTGGTAGCGAGCCACGGCGATATTTATAAAGAAGCTCCTATGTTTTCTTGGCTGCTGACTTCGTCCAAGGGCCGCATCTTACTCAGTGCTTGGCAGACTCTTTGGCAGGAGCTTCCTCAAGCATCGCAGGCTGACGCTCCCGCCCTTGCCTCTGGCTTCATGGGCCTTTTAAATGGCTTGCTTATGGGTCAATGGGATGAGAAGACCTCCCATCAGCTTGAGCACGCTACTTTGAAGTCAATGCAAGATTATATTTGCCGCCATTTGCAGCAACCGACGCTCGGGGTGTCTCAACTTTGTCAAACCTTCCATTGCTCAAGAGCAAAGGTATATCGGCTATTCCAACCCTTTGGCGGGGTTAAAGCTTTCATCCAAAGTCAGCGTCTTAACGGTTGCTATCAACATTTGTGTCAATTAGATGCCTCTAGCAAACTAAAAATTGGGGACGTGATGGCTAAGTGGGGGTTCACCAATGCAGCTCACTTTAGTCGTTTGTTCAAGCAGACGTTTGGCATTACGCCATCTGAGGCCAAGGAAATGTCACCATTATTAGCTACGACCCCCGTCGATAAGACGAAAACCCACCAGAGTGAAATTCAACTCTTAAAGAGTTGGTTCGAACAGTGCCGTTAAGCTCGACTTTTTCGCCCATCGACTGGCGAACGCGCAAAAATTGATTGAGTGCCTCGACTGCCTCGCAGAAATAGCGCGCTGTTTCAACGTTGCTAAAGCCCATCGTCGGATGGTATCGCTACCTCGAGTCGATGGCCATACTCATCAGTGCCACGATAAAGGTTGCACCACTGGCCTTGAATTCTCCCGTAGGTTTCATCGCTATGCCAGATGCGACCGAAGATTCGCGACCGTTTAGCACGAATGGGCTCGGCAAATTCAGCCGTCAACCGCTCGTTTCAATTACGTACGGTTTCGTGAGTGAAGTGAAAGCCCCGTAGCCAGAAAAGTGCAGCCACATCGCGATAGCTCAGTAAAAAGACTGAGACAAACAAGCATTTAAAGTTGAGACACTGAGACAAGTCAGTGCTACTACGACCGTATTTTTTCGGGTAAGATTTCGAAGTTAACTGTGTTGGATTTCAGCGAAAGATGAACTTTTTAAGTAATATTACGTGGCAGCTTATTGGTCGCGATCGCCGACCTTTTCTCAGAAGCCAGTTGGGTGGGTAGGCGCAACCATATGGTGTCTTTGGAAAACTGCTCACTTTAAAGCTTCTGCGAACGTTCGTCTGATCTCAATGGGAGCATGTCACCTTTGAACCCTCACCCTAAATCCCTCTCCCAAGCTTGGGAGAGGGACTTCAGAATGCTTGCTCACCTTCTCCCCACATTGGGAGAAGGGGTTGGGGGATGAGGGCTATTCAGGAATTTGCAAACCTGACATGTTCCCGATCTCAATCGGGTTAATTCGCCGACTGAGGTTTAGTTAGCACAACGATTTCGGGGTAATGCCCATTTTATCGTTTGGCGATTCCTCAACTTCCTCAATAAACCTGAAATCGAAATTCAGATACTAAACCGATTGAAAACAAGTTTCTTGAGGGAACAACAGCATGAATTTCTCATTGGCTACTGATTTTCTACTTTTATATCTACATTCTGGTCTTGCTTGTTCTATCAACAAATTATTGTCAAGAGAGTAAGCTCAATACCTGAATGAATCTGTGCTTTCAAGCACAATTGATCTTCATTTTTTTACCCTTTAGGTTTTCACGTCAATCAATCAAACCAATTCCTCAAGGTTTGAAAGCATCTGAGCCGTCCTAGCCCGTTTTATTGACTGGAGTTAACTCACATGTCGACAAAATATAGCCTCAGCGATCTCACGTTCAATAGCGAAAATCAAGCCCTAAACAGCACAGGTTCAGGAAGTGGTATTGATGTTTCTGAGACCTTTCAGCTAGCTTCCTGGCAAAACGAAGGATTCAACATCGATGCCTTCCTTGATGAAATCATAATTACGCCTGCCATACCCGTCAAAAACCCATTTACGAGAAAAACACTATTCACCATTCCAGCGATTACGATACCCATTAACACTGGCATCGAATGGGATCTCAACACCTCTGGCGACCTTGACTTCGAATTAGGATTTGCCGCCACGGGTGGAAACATCGACTCTGAGTTGAACTATGACGTCAGTTTTGATTTTGTTGACCTATTTCGGGTGGAATCGGGCCAGTCGTTTGCCCTGGCTGACAATGCAACGACAACCGTCAATACAGGCAGTTTCAACGCGACCTCTCCTGATCTATCTGCATTTGCCAAAATCAACTATGATGTCGATTTTTCCTCAGATCTCGACATAGAAATATTTGGAAATAGTCTGATTCCACCGGTGATTGACGACGTAATCGGCAATATCAATATCGATGAAATGGGTGACTACACCATTGCTGAAGCAGATATCAATGGGATTCGTTTACTCCAGACCCCATCACTGACCAGTAACGGTTTTGGCGATCCAACACCGGGCAGGACATTTCTGCTTGATATAGACCTGTTCGACCAGAAAATTAGCTTTAAAGCTGACCCACTCACTAAAAGAATTGATGTCAGCACCGAAAGCGAGAAACTCCAATCAGAAATAGGTCAAGGAGGAACTGCAAAACCCAGATTCACCTATGACCTCGGTAATATCTCCTTCGCATTTCCTCGGGTTAAGACGACTGGCGACCTGAATGACAGTACTAAAGTGGTTGAAGGTACAGGGTCTTCAAAGTTCTTGGACTTCAATGTGGACATTGATGGTTTTCTATCAACGTTTACGCCTCTCCCGCCCTTTGGAGTCAAATTTGACGCTGGTCAAGACGGTAAAGCCAAGGCAATCGAAATCTCCGCTGATTTTATCGACGTTGAAGCCGGGCCATTCATTGCTCTCGGACAAAATTTTGACCTCACACCGGGTGATCTGCAAACGACCTTTGTGTTTCAAGACCTTGATGAAAATTCAACCACAGTAGAAATTAATGGTGAACAGGTTTCTGAGTTTACTGCACCCAGCTTTAACGATATTCCTAATCTGGTTTTAACAGAGCCTGTCCGGGTCATTCCCACCTTTCAACCTAACGCTCAGTTACAAAGCCAGACGACGCTCGATTTGGGCTTAGAAATAACGTTTGATTTGATCAAAGCTGAATACAAGATAAAAAATATTTTTTCTAGCAAACCCAGTCAGAAAGATCGAGTGCTAGCAAATGGTAAGATTGGACCTCTGTTTTCAACCACATTTGACACTGTAGACAGCATCCCAATTGGCGGTTCATCCACCCCGTTCGCATTAGAAGGTTGGAATTCATTTGCGGGTAATCCCATCATCCTAGATGTCGCTGGCAGCGGCTTGAATGCTGGAGTATCCGGTATCGATGATGGGGTGAACGACAGCGCACCAGTGGCCAACGATGATGCGCTCATTACCGATGAAGATACTGATCTCATCATTGATGTTGCCACCCTGCTGGCCAATGACTTTGACCCAGATGCACGCGATACGTTGACCATCACAACAGTATCAGCCACCACAGGAACCGCAATCCTCAATGCAGAGGGTACAGTCATCTACTCGCCGAATAGTATGTTTGAGAATTTGGCGGTATCAGAGTCAGCCACCGACACGATTACCTACACTATTCGCGATGATGTCGGTCGCACAGCAACCGCACAAGCTCAGGTGACGGTTGAAGGCGTCAACGATTCACCCGTCGCTACAGAAGATGCAGTCTCTATTTTCGGCGACTTTTCGAACATTTTCTTCTTACAAGAAGGGACAACGTTTGAAGTTGCGCTACTTGCCAACGATAGCGATCCAGATAGCTCCGATATCCTTTCACTCGTTGAATTGGATCAAATCCTGACAACTGATCTGGGATCGGACATTAGCTTTCAAGAGATTTCGGGCAACTATAGTGACGGCGGTAATGGCTTAGGCTTCGATGGAACTGAGCTGAACGAGGTTGGTGAGGTCAAGTTTGATCGGGTTGAGTACACCGTCAGTGATGGTAATGGCGGGACCGATACTGCGGAAGCTTATTTCGTTCTTTTCGGCAATGATAGTGACCCCAACACCCCCGGCTATGATGCTGGCTTCGTCGTGTCGCAAAGTGCGTTTACCCTAGCCGAGGGCGATGAACCGGGAACGTTTGTGATTGCGCTCCAGGCTGAACCCACCAGCGATGTTGACATTATCATTACGCCGAGTAGTACAGACGATGTCATCCTCAGCGCCAATACTGAATTTGTCGCTCCGAACACGATTCGATTTGAGCAGGCAACCTGGGATGTGCCCAAAGTGATTGCCGTGAGCGCTGTTGCGGATAGTCTCACTGAGGTAGAGGAAACCGTTACGCTGACCCTCACGCCCAGCTCTGCGGATACAGACTACAGCGCAGTCTCTTCCCAAGACATCACACTCACGATTCAAGATGCACCGGGTATCCTCGTTTCAGCCAGTGCGGTCACAGTGAGTGAAAGCGGCACAACTGCAGCCTTTGATGTCACCCTTACAACCCAACCCAGTAGCAATGTGGTGTTACAAGTCGTCGCCGATGACACGAGTGAGGCGACGGTTTCGACTAGCTCCTTGACCTTTAACGCCAACAACTGGGATCAACCACAAACGGTGACGGTGACTGGAGTCGATGATGATGTCTTGGATGGGGATCAGATTGCCGCCATTACCCTAGCGGTTGATGCGGGGCAGTCTGACAATGCCTACGACACCGTCGAGGCGGTCACCATACAGGCGACCGTCGAAGATGATGAAAATGCACTGCCTGTGGGCATCTTCGATGAAGCCACGACCAATGAAGATACAGCCGTTGTCATTGATGTCCTCGCCAATGATACGGACCCAGAAGGCGAAGACCTGATCATCACAAGTGTGACGCCGCTTAATGGTACCGCTGTGATCAACAACGACAATACGATCACCTATACACCGAATGCCGATTTTAACGGCACCGGGTTCGTTAACTACACCGTGAGTGATGGCACCGATGAGGTTGAGTCGATCGCGATCGTGACCGTCGATGCCGTGAATGATGATCCCATCGCTCTCGATCAGCTAGACGTGGCCGAAGAAGATACCCCTGTCACTATCGATGTAATTGGGGATGATGTCGATGTTGATGGCGATACGTTGACCCTAGACAGCATCACCAGCGTCGTCAACGGTTCAGTGGACATTGTGGATGGTCAAGCCGTCTTTACCCCCGATGCCGACTTTACCAACGCAACGGTTGCTGTCGTGAATGGTGAAGCTATCTATACGTTTGACGCGGATGCTCAGTCCGCAGGCTTCGAATATGTCGTTTCTGACGGTAACGGCGGCACTGACACAGGGACTGTGATTGTTGCCGTCACGCCTAGCAACGATGCACCGGTAGCCGTTGCCGATGCCTTAACCATTGATGAAGATACTTTGTTGACTATCGATCCAGCCGTTCTCTTAGGCAACGATACCGACATAGACTTACCCGCGGGTGAAGAGCTGACACTAGTTGAAACAGACGATACGAACTCGCAAGGCTATGTTTTCGCTAACAGCGATGGCACGCTTTCCTATGATCCCAGAAACGCTACGAATGAAGGAATCACTCAAGCGACAGTGACCTCTGGTGGGGAGCTTGACGAGAAAACAGGGTTTGATTTCTTGGATGACGGTGAAACGGCAACGGATACCTTCACCTACACCATTGAAGACAATCTGACCGAACAATCAACAGGAACGGTAACGATTACCGTCACTGGGGTCAACGATGCGCCCGAGGCTGTAGATGACTTCTTCCAAGCCCTGACAACCAGTGGCTCGACCGACACAATCCAGTTTGGTAACCTGCTGGCCAATGACGTTGATCCGGATACCAGCGATACCCTGACAGCCATTACGGAAGTCATTGTCACCAAACAGTTCAATCCTGGGGATGATCCAGAGGGAGAACCCACAGGTTCAGATGTAGCCACAGTCACCATTAATGCGGACGGCACCTTCAGTTATGAATACGAAGGCAACCTCGCATTGGGGTCTGGGGAAGCCTACTTCGATACCTTTGGCTATCAGGTGACGGATGGCGATGTTATCGCAACGACAACGGCAACAGTCGTCACCATTGGCGCACCCGGAACGCCAGGGTTTGTGTTATCGGAAAGCGAGCTTGAAGTTCAAGAAGCCGCCAAGATTAACCAGTTCCTCATTGCCTTAACAGCGCAGCCCACCAGTGATGTGACGTTGCTAGTCAACTCCAGCGCCCCCATGGATCTCGTCACCGATGTAGCAACGGTGACCTTTACCCCGGACAACTGGAATACCCCCCAACTTGTTCAAGTGGCAGCACTTGATGATCAGCAAGTGGAACTAACCGAAGTGGCGACGCTGACCGTTGCGGTTGACCCCACCTCCGATAGCGACTTTACTGGACGGCCAGACCAAACTATTGAGGTGACAATTCTCGATAAAGAAATCGTACCGGCGATTGTTGTTTCGGAACAGTTGCTCACCCTTGACGAAGGCGGTGCTACGGGAGAATTTCTCGTGTCACTGGCAACGGAGCCGACATCCACAGTGGTTGTTGACATTGTCAGTAATGACACCGATGTCGCCACCGTATCAACCTCAACCCTGACATTCGGCCCCGGTGACTTTACGAACAAATCGGTCACCGTCACCCCCGGTGATGACGAGGTTGTCGGGTTGAATGGCATTACTAGTATTTTTCTCAACGTTGATCCCGATCAGTCTGATGATGCTTACGATGCCGTGAACGAAGCGTTGGTCGTGGTTGGCGTGCTGGAAAATGATACGCTCCCAACCGTGGAAAACTCACTGATTCTGAGCTTTGACACCGACACGATTGCAGAAAACGGCGGGGTTGCTACAGCAACGGTGTCTCGCAATGGTGATACGACTGCCGCTCTGACGGTTGCATTGGCAAACAGCGACGCCAGTGAGGTTGATGTTCCTGACACTGTGACCATTCCCGTCGGCGAAAACTCGGCAACCTTTACCGTCACGGCCCTTGATGACAACGATTTTGATGGGCCGCAAGTGGTCTTCATCACGCCTTCTGCCGACGGCTATTTCAACGGCTTCACCAGCCTAACGGTGACCGACGATGATGCCACGCTCAGTGTCAGCATTGACCCCACCGACATTTCTGAAAATGGTGGCATCGCCACAGGCACCGTGACTCGCTCGACACCCACAAACGACACCAGTACACCACTCATCGTTAACCTCAGCAGCAGCGATACCACTGAGGCTACAGTGCTCGATGCAGTCACGATTCCCATCGGCGAAACGTCTGCCACCTTTACCATTACTGGCGTTGACGACAATCTTGCTGACGGTACTCAAACCGTTGCCATTACTGCATCGGCCATCAGCTTCGGCTTCAGTGACGATAGTGCCAGCCTCTCCGTCACTGATGACGAGGGGGGAACAACTGGAGTGCCCACGGTTAACGGACAACTTGCCACCATCTATGTTGATGACACCGACACTGTGGTGGGCAATGCGTTCCAGGCCGGTGAACAACCCTATCAGGGCAGCCTCTTTAGCAACACCGATGCTGAGTTCAACACTGGCGAATCGCCCGATGACGTCATCCTCGGCACCAGCGGCTCTGACGAAATCTGGGCCGGTAATGAAGGTAACGACCTGATTGAAACTGGAGCCGGCAACGATATTATCGGCCTTAGCTTAGGGAATGTTACCGTCAGTGCGGGCAGCGACGATGATTTTGTCTATGCGCTATCGCCCGGTGATGGCACCAACACCATCGACCTGGGCAGCGGCACTGATGAATTCTGGGCTGAGGGCGGCAACAACACCATCACCGGCAGCGGCAACAACACCATCGGACTGGGCGGCGGCAATGATAGCGTCACCACTGGGGCAGGAGTTGACTTTATCTACAGCATCAATGGTGGTGGCGGCACCAACGTCCTTGACCTGGGCAATGGCGACAACATCATCTATGTAGAAAACGGTGATTACACCCTCACGACCGGCTCTGGTAATGACACGATTGGCCTCGGCACCGGCAGCGATGTCGTCAATGCCGGGGATGGCAACAACACCATCTACGTGATTGATGCCGCCACAGCGGGTAACAAAGACATTCTCACCGGCAGTGGCGATGACTTTGGGCAAACCGGAGCAGGCACTGATCGACTTGATGGGGGATTGGGTTTCAACACCTTGGAAGGCGGTAGCGGAGCAGACACCTTCGTTTACCGGACGGGGGCGTACAATGCGGTGCTTGACTTTGAGCTAGGCACGGATCAAATCGAGTTAGCCAATGTGACGTTCGATGAGTTGACCTTCTTCCAGGGCGTGGGCAGCCAAGCGGCAGATGTCTTCATCTTTGTCGGCAGCGAGGCCCTTGGTGAGGTGGCCAATATCACCGTGGCGGAGTTGGATAGTAGTGCCAACTTTGGCTAACGACCTGGTGTTTGTCTCAAACTTTGGTTAGTGATAGGGCATGGTGTTGTTAGCGATCGCTACCAATGCCATGCTTACTATCTCTTAATCCCATCTTTCTTCCTTAACGGGTGACAACCCAGCTAGAAGGCTTTCTGCATGAGGGATAGAGCCTGGAGGCCTCGCTGAAAAAAGCGCCGTTTATGGGGCTTGAGGGCCATCAGTTGTACCGCCCCATGATGCCAAAGTTCCATGGCATAAATCCAGCGTTGGCCATAGAGACCTAAACTAAAATCGCTCTGTCGCAACGTTTTATCTTGGTGTTCTTGGAGACGTCCGGCATAGTGGTCTACCCGTAATTGCCGCAGCCGTTGTCCGTGGAACGTCGCCAGCGTGTAGGCGAGGGCAATGAGCAACACCAAGGCGAGAAACCGCTGGTCATTCACCTGGGTCGCTTCCAGGTTGTAGCCGCCCGTTTTGCAGTCTTTGAAGAGTTGCTCGACGCCCCAGCGACAGCGATAAATCGCCATGACTTGCTTGACCTCAGAGAGATTCGTCAGGATGTACCAGGGGGCTTTGGGGCCTTTGCCGCGATATTGACGCTTCCAATAAATGGCGAGATTGAACGGGCCGAGACCATCGCCTTTGTTGCAAGCCACAGCGGGATAAAACTGGGTCATGCCGGGGCGGATGTCGAGGTCTTTCACCACTTGGTACTCGGTCTCGCCAGCGGTTTGAAAGTGCAGGTCTTTCTTCTGTCTGAGGACAAAGGCTAAGCCTTTAGAATCCAGCCACTCCGCTAGTTTAGGACTGTGGAACTCGCGGTCACCGAGCACCAAGACGGGATAGTTTTTGAACAGCGGCAAGACGGCTTTGAGCAGCCGTTTTTGCGTCTTGAGGTCGCTATTGCCGCGCTGCGGTAGCACCTCCCAGTACAGCGGCAGCGCATGGTGCCCCCAGACCAGAGACACCATGAAGACGTTGCGTTCTTGCCACTGGGTGCGGTCGATCGCCACCAGCCAATAGCCAAATTTTTGCGACTTGAGTTTTCTCAGTCGGCGGCGTTGAGCGCGATTCATCTGCCGTCCGGTTTGCCTTTGACGAATCCAGTACTTCAGCAGCGGCAGCCAGAGTAGTTTGACACTCAATTGAGGCAGCACCAGGAAACGTTGCAAATTCCGTTTCCGACTGTGGTAGTGAATCGGTTGGGGAAACACACTGGCGAGGGTTGAGAGCTTGACTTGGCGATGAACTTGTAGCAATAGCAACAGCAGTTGCAAGGTCAGATACTGGGTTTCGCTCAGATGCGCCCGGAGCGTGGTTTGGTATGATGCAGGCAACATATTTTGTTTGGGGAGCTCTAGAAGCTTCCCTATTTTTTTGCCTGACTATTTTCTCAAAGCTTTTCATACTGTGGCCTAAAGCCCCTTTGTCACCCGCTCAGTCTTTCTTCCGAATTTGCCTACGAGATGTAACTGATATCAAGTCCGATGTTGCCTGTGTTTAGCGAAAGGAAGATTGAGCGAGATAAAGTTGAGCTAAAACCGCCAGAGTACCTGCTCTGCATAGCACCTAGCGATTCTTTGAGATAGATGTGTAGGCATCTGTGAGGCGGAGGCCCACCCTACAAAGCAGTGAGGTGGGCCTCAGGAGATCTTTCGAAGTGAATATACCGCCGTAGGTTGGTGTCGAGGAACGAGACCCAACATCTCCAACGACTTGATGTTGCTGGGTTACACTTCGTTTAACCCAGCCTACGCGGCCAACCTTTTGGGTAATTTCTTGCCTGGAAATTCCCTCACTCCATCAAGCGAAATTGGCGATGTTATCCAGTTCCGCCACGGTGGTATTCGCGACCTGCAACACCGCTTCACCGTCGACAAAGCCAAACACATCCGCCGCGACATCCCCTGTGCCTTGGAAGAAGCTCAGGTCATCAACGGCAAAATCCGCCAGCTCAATCTGGTCGATGCCCAGTTCAAAGTCGCCGATAAAGTTGTAGGCTCCGGTGCGCGCCGTAAAGATATCCGCTCCGGTACCCCCAAAGAGAGTATTGAAGCCGAGTCCGGCATCGATCAGGTCATTGCCGCCCCCAGTTTCGACGTAGTCATCCCCCAGCCCCGTGAGGATGTCTTTGTCACCGGCAGTGGCCGGGTCAATGGTGTCCACCAGATAGATGAGGTTATTGCCATCGCCCGCATTGACGACATCAGTCCCCGTGCCCAGACCGATGAGGTCATCCCCAGCGCCCGTTGTGAGGGTGTAGTCGCCTGCCTCAAACCAGGCTTCGTTATTGCCATCCCCGAGGTCAATGACGTTGGTGCCGCCACCCCCCGCGATGGAGTAAATAAAGTCATCCCCCGCCCCTGCCGCGACGCGGGAATCGCCGGTGCCGATGCCGATGGTGTTGTTCCCCTCGCCCGCATCAATCAGGTCGTTACCCGTCTCCCCCGGCCAGATGGTGTCATCGCCATCGGTACCGGCAATCACGTCATCGGGGTTAGCGGTGCCGTCGGTGTTGCTGAACAGGTTGCCGGTGTAGGGGTCGCCTGCACCAAAGGCATTGCCCGTGATATTACCGTCTCCATCCACACCAATAATGTCTGAGTCAACCTCAACCGTCACTGTGCCGATAGTGGTGCCACCCTGGCCGTCACTGAGTTCATAAGTAAAGGTATCAATGCCGCTGAACCCAGCACCTGGGGTATAGGTGACAAAATCGTCGGTCAGATCGCCAGGGGTGCCATTGTTGTCAACTATTACGCTGCCATCACTAGGGTTGGTGTCAATGACAAAACTCAACGAACCGCCATCAGCATCGCTATCGTTGGCTAAGACCTGGATGTCAATGGGGGTATTGAAGCCAGTGGTGACTGCATCGTTGGTCGCTACGGGGGCGATATTTGCCGAGATTTCAGAGGGCGACGGCTCCCCAAAAATGGTGCTGGTGGTGTAGACCACGGATGCCCCAGGAGCCAGGGTAAAGCCGCGCCCCAAGGCAATGGCTATGTCGTAAGCCTCTATATCAATAAAGTCGTCACCATCGGTATCCCCGACAATGGTATTACCCAACGAGCCCCCGCTCTCGATACGCTCGCTCAGAGCAGAATATTCATCAATGCGGTAAAAGCCTGGTAGGGGGGTGCCACCCGCATCAGTGATGCCGATAAAGATAGTGTTATCAGTAGCACTGCTGCCATCATCGGTTTCAAAGACAACGGGCTTACCATCGATTGTCGATAGACCGCCTGTATCATCTCTTGAGCCATCAAAGTCCAGGTCGCCATCAACATAACGAATTAGCTCAAAATCGACACTGGTGGCACTGGGATTGGTGATGGTGTAGGTCTGAATCAGCTGGCTCCCCTGGCGATCGCTATCCCCATCCAAAATGTCACTGACCCGTTGATCCAGCGCAAATTCTAAACCACTGAACGAAAACTCACTCTGGGCACTGGTGGCGCTAACGGCGGTAAAAGCAGCTCCTGCAAATCCAGATAAATCATCAATCTCCTCAAAGGATAGGTAACGCCGTGCTCCCTCATCACCAATGCGAAACGCCAGTGCTGAGGCAAAAATTGTCCCTGCTTCTTCCTGGCTGCCTAACGGATCGTAAAAAGCATCATCGCCGTAATCCTCTGGGTCGTCGAATGCCTCGCCAGTGGTTGAGCCAAAGGAGCCATAGGCATCGAGGGCAACCCGTACCCCACCATCCCCCGGTGCTGTCGATAGAAGAGCGCTACGCGCCAGACTTGCAGAGACACTGAGGCTGTATGTGCCTGTTTCGTCTTCAGTACCGCTCCCCTGCACCGTTGGGGTATAGTCACTATTCGCGAACGCGCTCACACCAATGTAATAAGTGCCATCAGCAGTAATGTCGAATCCGAATAACTCACTATCTGTCGTCAGTTCATTGCCAGTGGCATCAAATAATCGCAGGTAGGCATCAACACCGGTTTCTTGATCTTCCCAAAAAGAGTCAACACTAGCATTCAACACAGTCCCCGCATTGAGTTGAACTTGGTAAAGGTCAACGTCTAAACCGGGTGCAATATTAACGTTATCGCCGATCGCACCATTGACGGCAAAACTGCCTAAGCCATTGATGCCGGTCTCGATCGCTTGAGCAAGGGTGTCATTGGGTTCAGGCTCAACAGCAAAATCAGTCACATTGATAGCGATACGGTATGTTCCCGTATCGTCCTCATCACCGCTGCCCTCCACGAAGGGATCATATTCCTCGTTACCGTCACTACTCACCCCGACGTAGTAGGTGCCAGTGGTCGTTGCGACAAAGCTGAGTAGAGAGTCAACAGTAATTGAGTCATCGTCGTTAAACGACAGTTCAGTGCCGCTAGCATCAAATAGCCGCAGGTAGGAATCGATCTCAGACCCAATCACCTCTGCATCAATGTCTACTGTGAGCTGCTCACCAGCATTGACTTGCACCTCGAACAGGTCGATATCTAAACCGGGCACAACGTTGGGATTATCACCGATCGCACCATTGACGGCAAAACTGCCTAAGCCATTGATGCCGGTCTCGATCGCTTGAGCAAAGGTGTCATTGGGTTCAGGCTCAACAGCAAAATCAGTCACATCAATAGCGATATTGTATGTTCCCGTATCGTCCTCATCACCGCTGCCCTCCACGAAGGGATCATATTCCTCGTTACCGTCACTACTCACCCCAACGTAGTAGGTGCCAGTGGTCATTGCTAAAAAGCTGAGTGCGGAGTCATCAAACTCATCATTAGATGGGTCATCGTCGTTAAACGACAGTTCAGTACCGCTAGCATCAAACAGCCGCAGGTAGGAATCGAGCTCAGACCCAATCACCTCCGCATCAATATCTACTGTGAGCAGCTCACCGGCATTGACTTGCACCTCGAACAGGTCAATATCTAAGCCGGGCACAAGGTTGGGGTTATCGCCAATTGAGCCCGTGAAGAAAGCGGTGCCGATGCCGTTGATGCCGGTTGCCGTGGCGTTGGTCAGGATATCGTTAGGTTCAATAAATGTCGTCATGGATTGAATACTCCGAAGTTGTTTGTAAAGGACAGATCACCCTGAATGTGCAGATGGCGACAAATCAATCGGTCAGATCTGAATAGATGCACTGCTCTGCTTCGAGGAGCTACTACGTACACATAAGTCCTGAAACTCTTGCTGTACAGGCTTTCCCCACCCTTCGGGAAGAGCATAGCTCTACATCCCCCAACCCCTTCTCCCAGAACGGGCGAAGGGGATCTGGCAAGCCTTGTCTGGCCTCCCCCTCGCCCATTTTTGGGAGAGGGGGACTGAGGGGGTGAGGGCCGAGATGTGTGTACTTAGTAGGCTTTGAGGAGAGAGGGGGCAACTCAATCAGCAACAGAACTGACCATGAGCTGCCCCTCAACCCCACCGATTAGACAAAATTGGCGATGTTGTCCAACTGGGCCACCGTGGTATTCGCCACCTGCAACACCGCTTCACCATCGACAAAGCCAAACACATCCGCTGCCACATCGCCGGTGCCTTGGAAGAAGCTCAGGTCATCAACGGCAAAATCCGCCAGCTCAATCTGGTCAATGCCCAGTTCAAAGTCGCCGATAAAGTTGTAGGCTCCGGTGCGCGCCGTGAAGCTATCCGCTCCGGTACCCCCAAAGAGGGTATTGAAGCCGAGGCCGGCATCAATGCGATCCATCCCGGCTCCAGTGGCGATAAAGTCATCCCCTGCCCCTGCTGTGATGGTCTTGTCGCCCGCAGTGGCGGCATCAATCATGTAGATGGTGTTGTTGCCATCGCCCGCATTGACGGTATCGCTCCCGGTGCCGAGGCCAATTTCATCAGCGCCCATGCCAGTGACGATGTCATAGTCGCCATTCTCGACATAGACTTGGTTAGCCCCTTCCCCCAAGTCCAGGATATTAGTGCCGCCCCCCCCATTGATGGCGTAGACAAAATCATCGCCGTCGCCGGTGCTGACAGTATCGTTACCCGAACCAATGCCGATCAGGTCATTGCCTGCCCCGGTGGTGATATCGTTATCCCCTGCTTCTAGGTAGGCTTCGTTATTGCCATCGCCGAGGTCAATGATATTGGTGCCGCCGCCCCCAGCAAGGGAGTAGACGAAATCATCACCTGCCCCTGCCGCGACGCGGGAATCGCCGGTGCCGATGCCGATGGTGTTGTTGCCTTCCCCGGCATCAATCAGGTCGTTGCCGGTCTCCCCCGGCCAAATGCTGTCATCGCCATCGGTGCCCGCAATGGCATCATCGGGGTTAGCGGTGCCGTCGGTGTTGCTGAACAGGTCACCGGTGTAGGGCTCCCCGGCGCCAAACCCATCGCCCCGAATAATGCCCCCATTATCCACGAAGAGCGTGGCAGTTTCCCCGAAGACGAGGGGAAAAGCCTCTAACACATACAGTTCACGGCCATTGGTGCCGCCATCATCAGCGCTGAAGAACAGCTGCCCGTTGAATTCGATGAGCTCTTGTGGGAAGGAGTCATCGCTGCCTGGGTTGATGTCGGCCAAGAGCTGGGTGCCGCCAGGAGTGCCATCGGTGACCCATAGTTCACGGCCATTGGTGCCATCATCAGCCTCGAAGAATAACTGCCCGTTGAACTCAGTGAACAAGGTTGGGAAGAAGCTACCGCTGCCTGGGTTGATGTCGGCCAGGAGTTGGGTGCCGCCAGGAGTGCCATCGGTGACCCACAGTTCACGGCCATTGGTGCCATCATCAGCCTGGAAGACTAACTGCCCGTTGAACTCAGTGAACAAGATTGGGACGGAGTCACCGCTGCCTGGGTTGATGTCGGCCAGGAGTTGGGTACCGCCGGGAGTGCCATCGGTGACCCACAGTTCTTCCCCATTGGTGCCATCATCAGCAGCGAAGAATAACTGCCCGTTGAATTCGGTGAACCCGAATGGGCCGGAGCTACCGCTGCCTGGGTTGATGTCGGACAAGAGCTGGGTGCCGCCGGGAGTGCCATCGGTGACCCACAGTTCTTCCCCATTGGTGCCATCATCAGCCTCGAAGACTAACTGCCCGTTGAACTCGGTGAAATTTTCTGGGCCGGAGCTACCGCTGCCTGGGTTGATGTCGGCCAAGAGCTGGGTGCCGCCAGGAGTGCCATCGGTGACCCATAGTTCTTCCCCATTGGTGCCATCA
This sequence comes from Cyanobacteria bacterium J06638_28, assembly GCA_039819045.1. Classification (GTDB taxonomy): domain Bacteria; phylum Cyanobacteriota; class Cyanobacteriia; order Phormidesmidales; family Phormidesmidaceae; genus SIO1E4. The sequence goes on along the minus strand of JBCBSR010000009.1, from coordinate 5,156 downwards.
TCAGCCTCGAAGAATAATTGCCCGTTGAACTCGGTAAAATCTGCTGGGAAGGAGCTACCGCTGCCCGGATTGATGTCAACCAGGAGTTGGGTACCGCCGGGAGTGCCATCGGTCACCCACAGTTCTTCCCCATTGGTGCCATCATCAGCCTGGAAGAATAACTGCCCGTCGAACTCAGTGAACCTGAATGGGCCGGAGCTACCGCTGCCTGGGTTGATGTCGGCCAAGAGCTGGGTGCCGCCAGGAGTGCCATCGGTGACCCATAGTTCACGGCCATTGGTGCCACCATCATCAGCGCGGAAGAATAATTGCCCGTCGAACTCAGTGACAAAGAATGGGAAGGAGCTACCGCTGCCCGGATTGATGTCGGCCAAGAGTTGGGTACCGCTAGGGGTGCCATCGGTGACCCATAGTTCACGGCCATTGGTGCCATCATCAGCGCTGAAGAATAACTGCCCGTTGACCTCGGTGAACTCTTGTGGGCCGGAGCTACCGCTGCCCGGATTGATGTCTTTGAGTAGGGTTGGAACAAATGTCATGGATGAAATCCTCTTGATTGTTGATGAATGGATTGCTGATAAATCGCTACAGATGAATCAATGCCCTGATGGCGCGGGGGTCGAAAAGCTGCGTTCACGGTTAGGGGATACCTCACGACTATGGGGTCCACGTTCTCAACCCCAGCAACGACCTGGAGGACGCATCTCGCCCCCCAAACATGAATTAGAACGCCGGTACAGAAACCCGGTTTCTCCTATCGAAAAGGCCAAGTTTTGTCAGTCATCCCATGAAGAAACCGGGTTTCTAGCCATAGAACCGATGCTCTAGACAAAAATGGCAGTGTTATCCAGTTCCGCCACCGTGGTATTCGCCACCTGCAACACCGCCTCACCGCCAACAAAGCCAAAGACATCCGCCGCGACATCGCCGGTGCCTTGGAAGAAGCTCAGGTCATCAACGGCAAAATCCGCCAGCTCAATCTGGTCGATGCCCAGTTCAAAGTCGCCGATAAAGTTGTAGGCTCCGGTGCGCGCCGTGAAGACATCAGCGCCGGTACCGCCGAAGAGCGTATTGAGCCCTAAGCCCGCATCAATCAGGTCATTGCCGCCCCCGGTTTGGACGTAGTCATCGCCCAGCCCCGTGAGGATATCTTTGTTACCGGCGGTGGCTGGGTCAAGGGTGTCTACCAGATAGATGAGGTTGTTGCCATCGCCAGCGTTGACGACATCAGTCCCCGTGCCCAGGCCAATTTCATCGTCGCCAGACCCCGTGGTAATGTCGTAATCGCCATTCTCGACCCAGACGCTATTATTGCCCTCACCCAGGTCAATCAGGTTGGTGCCGCCGCCCCCAGCAAGGGAGTAGATAAAGTCATCCCCCGCCCCTGCCGCGACGCGGGAATCGCCGGTGCCGATGCCGATGGTGTTATTGCCTTCCCCGGCATCAATCAGGTCGTTGCCCGTCTCCCCTGGCCAAATGGTGTCATCCCCTGGAGTGCCCGCAATGGCATCATCGGGGTCAGCGGTGCCGTCGGTGTTGCTGAACAGGTCGCCGGTGTAGGGCTCCCCTGCGCCAAAGCCATCGCCCTGGATGATGCCCTCATCATCCACGAAGAGCGTGGCGGGTTCCCCAAAGACAAGGGGAACGGGCGACTCTGCCACCCCACCAAAGACCACATAGGTCTTATTCTCGGCACTACCAATAATCAAGTCATCAAAGCCATCCCCATTCAGATCGCCGCCGCCGCTCACTGAAAAACCCTCTAAATCTGTACCTGGGTCATCCAGACGGAAACCATTGCTGCCGTCAAGCGTAGACAGGTCGAGGGTCGGAGCAAAGCCCTGGTCACTGCCCAACAACAGATATACCGACGAGCCAGAAATACCAGGACTATCAGGACTACCACCGATACTTCCAACTCCGCCAATAATCAGGTCATCCATACCATCGCCATTGAAATCCCCGGCATGGCTCACTGATCGGCCAGAAAAGTCATAGGCTGCGCCATCCAAACGGAAACCGTTGCTGCCATCCAGACTGGCAAGGTCGAGGGTCGGGGCAAAACCCTGGTCACTGCCGAACACCACATAGCTCGAACCGGAAACAACGCCGTTATTGTTGCTCCTATATGAGCCAATAATGAGGTCATCAAAGCCATCGCCATTGATATCCCCCGCACCACTCACTGAATTTCTTAATGACAGTGGTGTATCAACCGCAAAGCCATTGCTACCATCCAGGCTAGACAGGTCGATGCTGGCTCCAAAGCCCTGGGTACTGCCAAACACCACATAGCTGCTGTCCGGAGCATCGCCGCTAATGATAATGTCATCAAGGCCATCGCCATTGACATCTCCCGCATCGCTCACGAAAAAACCGACGCCATCAAAAACGTTGATGCCAGGGACTACAAAGCCATTGCTGCCATCGAGGCTAGACAGCTCCAAGCTGGGGGCAAAGCCCTGATCGCTGCCAAACACCACATAGCTTTCCCCCGCATAATCACTGCCGTTTTGGTCAGCAGCGAATGCCCCAATGATGAGGTCATCAAAGCCATCACCATTGACATCCCCCGCACCGCTCACTGAAATACCAGAAGAGTCACCCCTAGTATTGTTATTAGTTTCATCGCCATCAATGCCATTCATCACAAAGCCATTACTGCCATCCAGAGACGACAGCTCCAAGCTGGAGGCAAAGCCCTGGTCGCTGCCAAATACGACATAGCTCGCACCGGCATCGGTGTTGCCGTTGGGGTCAGCCCCGGGAGCTCCAATAATCAGGTCATCAAGGCCGTCGCCGTTGATGTCGCCAGCCCCGCTTACAGAACGACCAGAGGTGTCAAATACATCAATGCCATTGAGGACAAAGCCGTTGCTGCCGTCCAAAGCAGCCAGTTCCAGGCTGGCGCTAAAGCCCTGATCGCTGCCAAATACGACATAGCTCGCACCAGCAGAAGTGTTGCCGTTGGGATCAGCCCCGAAAGCCCCAACAATGAGGTCGTCGAAGCCATCGCCATTGATATCTCCCGCGACGCTGAGGGAGGCACCAAAGATGTCACCGTCATCAATGCCATTGATGACAAAGCCATTGCTGCCATCTAAGTCAGCCAAGTTCAAAACAGGATCAAATGCCATAGTTGTAAATTCCTAACGTCATAAATTAATCGTCAAATCGAGCCATGACGGGCAGTGGGCTACCCGTCCATTCGTCCTGGGTCACTCGGGTGCGTCACCCATCGAAAGCACCCGTCGAATCTCGTCATTGCGAAAGCCGATCGCCATGGGGCGACGCACCCCCGGTATCACCGCCACGTCATACAGCTCCGCAATCACCCCTTCAATGCGCAGCGTATGCACCAAATCGCCACTGCGCAGGTCAATCACGCCCAACCCACAGCGCGGCGTTGCCCCCTTGGCCGTCAGGGCATCCTCCAGGGGCAACCCCTGAAAGCTCTTGTTGTGTCGCGGCTCAGACAGCCCCACCACGGCAAAATCACCCGCAAACGCCAGCCCCCGCAGATACCCCGGACAAAAGGTCACCGCTTCAAATCGGCCCGTGGCCCCATCCACATAGCCAAACTCCCCCCGCCCCGAGTTCAGCAGCCAGAGCTTGCCGCGATACCACCGAGGGGAATGGGGCATCGACAGCCCCGTGGTGATTACTTCATGGCTCGCCATATCCACCACACAACCACCCTCCACCCGCTGGTCGCGCCAGCCATCGGCCACATCGCTTTGGCTAATGGCCGTGACATAGCGCGGCTGCCCATCGCGCAGGGCTAAGCCATTCAAATGACACCGATCCTCGGCGGCTAGCTTGCTAATAAACGGGGGCTGCCAGACCGGGACAAAGCTGTGGGTCGCACTGGGCTGCGCCAGACAGCTAAAGAGCGTGTTGACGAAAAGAGGGAATGGGGAGCTAGGGAGATTAGGGGATGAGGTTTGAGGGTTGAGGGTTGAGGTTTTGGCCTCGTGCTTCGTTGCTGCCGGTTCCCGATCGCTTTTGCCAGGTGCCGGGGCAACCACCACATCATGAATATCTAAATCCCCCGTGACATAGCTCATCTGCGGGACGTAGAGGGCGTCATAACCCTGATAGTTCTGCCCTGGTTGGAGCGTATTCTCAAACCGCCAGAGCTGGTACAGGGTACTGAGCCAGAGGGTGCTGTCTTGAACGCAGAGGCCCATGGAGCGCTCAAAGGTGCGTTCAAACACCGAGAGCCTACCGTCTGGCTGGAGGCCCAGCCAAAACATCTTGCCGGCCTGGTAGGTGGTGAAGGCGAGGCTTAGCGGTCGTTCCGCCAGCCAGGCCGTGAATTGACGCGACCCAGTAATTTCTAACCGAGGGTTAGAGGCACCAGCGGGAGTCGAGGCGGGAAGGCTCATGATAGGAAACGTACCTGCTAAATAGGGCGGTCAAATGGGCGATCGCAGCACAAACGGTAGGCGAGGGCGCTATGCCCCCACCAAACGCAGTCATCGGTTGTCAGTCAAAAAAATGCTGTAATTGCCTTAAATCGGAGCTGCTCTTATGAATGGAACAGGTGAGCTATCCTCGTGAAGTTTTCGTGAATGCATCCTGTGTGAAGGATGTCATGGCTTCCGTAATTACACGACCGTACTGCACCGAAATTAATCGTTCCTTTAATGAAATCCGACATTACCGCCCCTTATGTGAAAACGCCATGAAAAGGTCGGAAAAGGCGGAATAGTAATGGTTTCAACAGCTTTTTGGAGTCTTGAGAGGGGGTGCGATCGTGGTAGCACAGCGATCGCGCTATATCGTCAATATTACTGGGTTAGCTTCGTCCAGTTAACGAAGCTTTCATAGGGAAGCGAGACACTGATGCTCGGCATTGTCAACTTAACTTTCGTGGTAGTCTTTGTCGGCATCTGTCAGGGGAGCATATTCTTATTTATCTAGTTGAAAACACTAAAACCAGAGATAACATAGACAAAGAACTAAGATAAGTGTCATGCGCACTCAAACACGACAATTCACTGAAAACTGGCTCGAAACGGCTGCTAGCTATGGCTCGACCAAATGGTTGCAGCAATTCCTTCGCTTTCACCTCAGTGAATTACAGAAAGGTTATACCACCCCTGAGGGACTGGCCGACGAACTAGCGCAGGAGTTTGAATCGAGACAACTCA
>JBCBSR010000008.1:0-174491 GCA_039819045.1 Cyanobacteria bacterium J06638_28 | reverse complement strand
GGAGCAAGCATTTTGAAGTCCCTCTCCCAAGCTTGGGAGAGGGATTTAGGGTGAGGGTTCGAAAGTGACATGCTCCCTTGGATTGATGCTTTGTCGAGTCTTTCTGCACCTTTGATTACGACATGGTCATGTTTCACTGAAGCCATATACTTGCTGAGGACGATCGCCCCTCTAAACGGACTGATCCCCATTCGGTGATAACCGAGTATTTTGCTCAATCAGGTTCACGCGACTCAAGAGCTGATCAAACTGATGGTTCATATCACTTTTTAGCTGCTCAATGTCATCTTCATCCTCTACCATGACGGTCGTTAAGGTAGCCGTAAAAATCCCCACCAAGACCATCCCTAAAATGACCAATATTACAGTTAATGCCTTGCCGCCCATCGTGACGGGATCATGAATGTCGGCAAAGCCGCCCGTGACCACGGTAGTAAAACTCCACCAGAGACTGGTCACCAGAGTATTTTGCTCCGTCGTTAGCTCAGTGTTTTCAAAAAACTGAAATGCGATCGCCCCAAGTACGAGACTGACGCAAACATAAATCAGCGATTTGCGCATCAATTTCACATTAAACATCTGTACAAGATGGTCTAGTCCCCGCCAGAAAAAGAGCACGACACGGAGAACGCGTAAAAATCGTAGAAATCGCAGAAAGCGAGCGAAGCGGAGCAGGCGAATCACTCGAACTCCGCGCAAAGCCCTTAACGTACGAGCTTGAGGCACTGGAATTGAAGTGATAAAGTCAATGAAATGTCGCTGCCAAAACCATTTTTTTGAGTCAGCTAGATTGAGTTCAAAGAAGAAATCCACCATAAAGATGATGCAGCAGGCTGTATCTAGCCAAAAAAATTTTATGAGCGTTTGATCAGCGAGATCGGGATTGAACGCTTCGTACACCATGAGGCTCAAAACCAAAGCGACCAGTATGGTGATTAGAATTTCTTTGGCCTGATAAATACGTTGACCACCCAGCTTTTCAGTAATCCGCTCTTTCAAGATTTTTGTCTGTCTTTGATTAAATAACTTCTGGAATTCTTCCTCCAGCGCTTGATCACTTTTCCTGAGCTTTTTAGCTTCTAGTTGTCCGACCTCGATTATTTCAGTCTTGCCGTTAGCTAGTGCCTGATTGAGGGCATCGCCGATCACCTCTAGGCGCTCCAGAATGGCTAATCTTTGGGCTTTAATTGCAGCTAGTCGATTATCCATGACCCAAACGGGATAATCGCTCGTGCTGATTTTGGTGATGCGATTAGATAGTCGCTCTATTCGGGAAGAAATCACCTGACTATCAACGTTTTGCCCGCGATAGGCATGAGCGTCTGTCTGTCTATAGGTTGGAGGAAACGCCATGACTCACCTTCAAATGCTGCCCTGAGATTCGACTAGAGGTGATCGCAGTATATTCTTTTACTTCACAAGCTCAAATTTCAAGCTTTACAACTCGAAAATATTGATTCCTTAAAAACCAACATCCAGGCGTTAGTATGCCGTCAAAACGACTAACGCCTGGATGCGGATGCTCACCGATTCAAAATTCCTTGACTTGAACTTGATATCCTTGAGCTACGGATGTAAACCCAGTCCACTTTGAGAACTGTAGTTTTATGTGGCTGCTGCGGCACCTCTCCCAGCCTCTCCTAAGCCCTCTGGGCAGGCTTTGCCAAAGGCAAGGAAAGGTGCCGCAGGCGGTGAGGTTTGCCGAAACCGAAAACTCTAGTTCTAAACCTGGATAAGGTTTAACTCTTAAAATGATTAGTTCGTCAGGACACCGGGCCAGTTTTGGTCTGCCTGAGAAATGTTACCGGGAATATCGCGCTCCCATCGAGCTTGAACACTTTTGTTGAAGTTCAGGTACAGCTTGTTATCAACAATTTTCCAGGCCGTTGGCTCAACAGGCGCCGTGTAGCCTTGGCTCACAGCCCAAGCGCAAAAACCGCCGTACTCGGGCGCATACAGCTCTGGGTTTGCAGCAAACAAAGCTTGGTTTTCAGCGGATGCGAAATACCAAGTTGCCCCATCCCACTCGTAGGCAAACTCCTCACTACCCGGTACATAGGCGCTCTCAGTAAAGTAAGCCACGGGATCCGCGCCCCGAATGGCGACTCCATCTTCCACAAACACAGCCAACTGACCAGCAGGTTCAGCCGAGGCGGTTGCTGTATCTCCAACTTCAGTCGTCGTTGTTGGAGTTTGAGCGGTCTCAGCCTTCTCAGCCTTCTCGGCTTTTTTAGTCTCAGTCTGAACCGTCTCAGTTTGGGCAGTGGGCTCAGTCTCAGTCTGAACCGTTTCCGAACCTGTGCTACAGCCAGCAGCTAACAGTACCAGTATGGCCAGGGGCGTGATTAGGGTGTTACGCATTTTCTTAAATTCCCGAGTTTAATTCAGCCGTTATGTGTCAAGGTACGGCCTAAAGCTGAGGAAATCCTTAAAGACCTCAAAATGTCTCGTGAGCGATCGCCCGACTGCCCAAGTCTCAGTCGTACTGAGCAAGCAGAAAAGGCAAGGGAAGTTGCGGAGAAATCTTTGGTAAGGCTAGGGGTTGTCATCATTTAGAGCCTGAATCCTCATGCTGAAAGCGGTTTAGCCCCTAGCTAGTTTTACCAAGCGGGCGCGGCAATGCTGATACCGCAAGGCTTTCGAGTTTAATTGATAACGCGCCCTAGAAAAACCAGCCGTAGCTGTGCAATCCTTTGCCCAGGATATTAACCCCCAGATAACAAACCCAAACCACCAAAAAGCCCGATGCGGCTAAGAGGGCGGGGCGTCTGCCTTGCCACCCCTTCGTGATGCGGGCATGCAGATAGGCCGCAAATACGAGCCAGGTAATGAGCGCCCACGTCTCTTTCGGATCCCAGCTCCAATAGGAACCCCAAGCTTCATTGGCCCAGACCCCACCGGAGATAATGCCAATGGTCAACAGCGGGAAGCCCAAACCGATAATGCGATAGCTAATGTTATCCAGCGTTTCAGCTAGGGTTAATCGCTGAGGCGTCAACTTTGCTGGAGCAGCAGTTTCGGTGGCGACAACAACTTTATCCAAAACAGCGGTGCCACCCGTGCCTGAGCTAGACGCGGCAGCTACGGAATGAGTCTCTGATTCGGTGGCCCCTGCAACGGTCCCTTGGCGACGTAACTTCGTATCGCGAAAGCTGCCCGTACCAACGGAACTGCCTCGAAGTTCGATCGCTTGCCCACGGGTCACAATGAGGAAGGCGATCGCCATCAGTGCCCCCACCATCAACGCGGCATAGCTGAGTAGCATCACGCTGACATGCATCATCAACCAGTTAGACTTCAAGGCGGGTACCAACGGCTCAGAAACCTGCATGGTGTCTGGCAAGGACAAGGCTGCAAAGGCCGTAATCCCCGTCGCGATCGGGGTCGTTACAGCGCCGACTAATGCACTCTGGCTCATCCGTTCAGCCACCAGATGTACTGCCGTCATGCCCCAGGCGACGAAAAAGAGTGATTCATATAGATTACTGAGCGGGAAATAGCCGCCTTCAATCCAGCGAGCGGTCAACAATGCGGCAATGGTCAAGTTGGCTGTAGCCATGCCACCAGTGCCGAGCATCGTTAAAGCCGGCGAGCGGACAAGCGTGACGTTTGTCCAGTAGACCAACATCGTGGCGAATAATAAGGCAAAAGCCAGGTTGTCTAGCCAGCCTTGGATTGTTACAAGATCCATTCCAGTCATGTCTTATCAGCGATTTTCTACCATCGTATCGGGCGGGTAGTCCTGTAGACAAAAATACAGAATTTTTTTGAGGTGCTTTGGGGCTGCAGTTTCCGTTCTGTCCCTAAAGCTGCCGCTTATACACATTTCAATTCCGACTTCACGTTGTCCGACGAGTATCAGCTTAATGCGGAAAATGTCGCTGGCACTAGGGCCGCAATTGCAGGAATCGATAGCAGAATACGTCCCTCTCGATTACTTCACGATCGCTACACCGTTTGTTCTCTTTTGCTACCTACAGTGTTGCCTGTAGACATCAAGGCGGTCGCGTTCTCTGGCGAGACAATCTACCGCAAACAGAAAACAAGGAGACAGACAATGAAAGTTTTAGCCATTTCATTTTTGACCGCAGCGACTCTATTCACAGGTGCGGTCATGCCAGCTCAAGCCACTGAGGTCAGCAAAGTTGATTTCGACGAACTCCGTCGGGAGAACTTAGAGAAGGACGCCGTTGATCATGACGAATTGCGTCAGGAAAACCGCGATAAGGCAAATGGCAAAGTTGATTTCGATGAACTCCGTCGGGAAAATCTCGACAAAGACGCTGTTGATCACGATGACTTACGTCAAGCAAATCGCGATAAAGAAGACAGCAAGACTGACTTCGATAAACTCCGTCGGGAAACTTTGGACAAGAATGCCGTCCAAGGATAGCAGGCAGAGATTTGCATGTTGCTGATCGGCTCGTCCTCTGGATTAGCAACAGCAAGATTGGCGATTTCTACTCGACAGTGTAGGAGATCTCTCATCCTGGCGAACAGCTATTCCCGTAGACCAAGCCTCCACGTTTGATGGAGGCTTTTTTTTACTTGAAATTGAATGATCTGATTCCTGTTTGAAGGTTTGGGCGGCTCACTCTGTGCTGGTTCTTAAGATTTGAGGTTTAGCGAATGGTTCCGTCAACTGGAATCAATGAGCTTGGGGGTGTTTCACCATACTGTGAAATCACTGAAAGCCTTAATAAAGAAGGATGCAAAGGGACTCTTGAAACTCTTAACCACAGCAACTGGAGCTTCCCTCATTAAGTAAAAAGTTCGATAGGACGCGGTCAAGGGATGAGCACCGGCAGAGCCTATCAGGGTGGCTCTCAGGCTTACCAACTATGATTGATTTTGGTGACAGCACCGCTTGAACCGCAATGCAACCTCACTCCTTCAAACCCAACTTAAAGCGTCTGCCACAGCGCATATCATTGCGGTCAGCACTGGTGTATCCGTTTGTTCTACAGATTTTCCTAGCTGTCGGATTAACCGGCTACATTTCTCTCCGAAACGGTCAGAGGGCTGTGAACGAGGTGGCCTCACAGCTCCGGCAGGAAATTTCGAATCGTATTCAAGAACGCCTGGCCGAACATTCGGAAATGCCTCACCTCATCAATCAGGTCAATGCGGATGCGGTTCGTCGAGGCGACCTACAGACACAGGATCAAGAGAGTGAGCGCTACCTGTGGCAGCAAATGCAGTATTTGGACGATATGACCTGGCTCTATTTTGGCAGCGCTGTCGATGGTTCCTTTATCGGCGTTACGCAAACTCTGGAAGATGACTTACAGGTCGTAGTTAACGACGTCACGACCGATTTCTTAGGGCATTATTTTGCATTCGACGCCGAGGGAAATCGCGAGACGTTGATACGTGTTACCCCTAGTGTGTATGACTCGCGTACGCGCCCCTGGTTTCAGACCGCAGTTGAAACGAACCAAGCTGTGTGGAGCGACATTTATGGCAGTGTGGGATTGCCCCAGCTGATTGTCAGCGCTGTACTGCCTGTTTACGATAATGCAGGCCAGTTAATGGGTGTCACGGGGGTGGATTTTTCCCTGGATGATATTGGCCAGTTTTTGCAAAGTATTGAAATTGGGAAAACCGGTCAGGCGTTTGTCATGGACAGTGAGGGACTACTGGTTGCCAGTTCGACTCGTGAAAAGCCTTACATCGTCAAAGAAGACGGCATCCTCGAACGGACTCCAGCCGTGGATAGTGGCCATCCGCTAACGCGGCAGACGGCCCGCTATTTAACGGAAACTGTTGATATTCAAGACCTCCCGGAACACACACAGCTAAACTTCACAGCGCAGCGGCACAAACAGTTTGTGCAAGTGTCCAAGTTTGCCGACCAGCGTGGCATTGACTGGCTCATTGTGGTGGTGGTGCCCGAAGCTGACTTTATGGAACAGATTGAGGCCAACACACGCACGACAATTTTGTTGTGCCTGGGCGCATTAGCGATCGCCACAGCTCTGGGCATCTTTACAGCGCGGCGCATCACGCAACCTATTTTGGAACTCAGCCACATGAGCCAAGTGCTGGCCCGCAGCACTCAGGATAATCAGATTGACACTGCCGCAGCCATTCCAGTGGAAACCCAAGGCCTCCGTGAATTAGAAACCCTGGCCAAGTCCTTTAACAATATGGGGGAACAATTACAGAATTCTTTCCAGGCGTTGGCTCGCAGTAACGAGGAACTAGAGCTGCGGGTGCAGCAGCGAACCGCTGATTTGCAAGCCGCCAAAGAAACCGCCGATGCCGCCAACCGCGCCAAGAGTGAGTTTTTGGCCAACATGAGCCACGAGCTGCGCACACCACTGAACGCCATTATTGGGTTTGCCCAAATTCTATTGCGTGACCATCGCCTCGCCACCGACCAACAGAACAATCTCAAAATCCTCAATCGCAGCAGTGAACATTTGCTGGCGCTCATTAACGACGTGCTGGAAATGTCTAAAATTGAGGCCGGTCGAGCCATATTGAATGTTCATCCGATGGATCTCCATCAGCTTTTGGGATCTTTGGAGGAGATGCTACAGATCCGGGCTCAAGCCAAAGCGATACAGCTAATTTTTAAGTGTGAACCGGAAGTTCCTCAATACATCTACACCGATGAGGGCAAACTGCGCCAAGTCTTCATCAACTTATTGGGCAACAGCATCAAATTTACCCAGTCTGGCAGTGTAACGTTGCAGGTCAGGAAATTAGCCACATCCTCTGCGTCTGCCCCTCAGGCACAACTACCCATCACGCTGGAATTTGAAGTGACCGATACTGGGCAAGGCATTCCAGCTAGTGAGCTTGACACCATTTTTGATGCTTTCATCCAATCGCGCTCTATCGATTCTAGTCAAGGGGGAACGGGCTTAGGGTTGGCCATTAGTCGCCAGTTTGTTAGCTTACTTGGCGGTGACATGCACGTTCAAAGCGTCGTAAATCAGGGCTCTCGGTTTACCTTTACGATTCAAGCCGCGATCGCACCCCAAGCTGCCGTGTTTAACGCGGGTCAATACCGCGAGGTGATGGGTTTAGTCCCTGGGCAAGCAAATTACCGCATCCTCATTGTGGATGACCACCCTGATAATCGCCTTGTCCTTCGTGTCCTGCTGGAACAAGTGGGCTTTGAAGTCAAAGAAGCCATGAATGGCGAAGCCGCGATCGCCCTCTATCAAAGCTGGTATCCCCACTTGATTTGGATGGACATGCGCATGCCTGTGATGGATGGCTATGAGGCAACGCAGAGGATTCGAGAAATAGAAAGGGAAGAGAAGGCAGAAGGCAGAAGGCAGAAGGCAGAAGGCGGCAATCAGGAGTCAGGAGTCAGGAGCCAAAAAGCAAATTCCGAATTCCGAATTCCGAATTCCGCGCTCGCGTCTCCCCCCAAAATCCCCATCATCGCGCTCACTGCCAGTGTTTTTGAAGAAAAACGGGAAGCAGTTTTAGCGGCAGGCTGTGATGATTTTGTGCGTAAACCCTTTCAACAGCATGTGATTTTTGAGAAACTCGCTGACTATCTGGGTGTCCAATATCTGTACTATGCTGCGGAAAATAGACCATCAGCGTTACCCGCAACTGAGACAAGCGAACTCACGGAAACCTCACTGTCAGTGATGCCCCATGATTGGATTCAGCAGATGCATACAGCTGCTATCCAGGCAGATACTGCTCTCTTACACCAGCAGATTCAAGCGATTCCTGATGAGTATGCTGATCTATCGCAGCAGTTAATTCAGCGAGTAGAGCACTATGACTACGACAGCATTATTGAACTGACAGCCCCACTCCTAGAGGTGAGCTGATGTCAGGCGCTCTGAGGCTTAGGCAATGACAGCTAGCGTCAGTCCAATCACTCCAGTTCATCCGGGTCAACACCCAGTTCGCGTAGTTTATCCCAATCGTCCATGACGCAGCTGCGTCATGGACAATTGGGATAATGCATTGCCCAAAAATCATGAGATTTGTTGATGTTATGAAATTGCCTGGCTTGAGGCGAGTTGTATTTTGGAGGTTTGTCCAAAAGTTTGAGGGTACTTGTTTCACTGCCCCAGATTGATGCTGTTACGGTAGGTGCTGAACTGGATGTAGGAAGCCCCTGTTGCCAACTGGGTTGTCCGATTCGTGAAGAGGCGCGTTGAGTCCGATCGCTCACGAATAAGTCTGACCGCAGGATTATTGTCTGAGGGGGAGCGTAATGGTAAAAGTGGTTCCCTGACCGATGGCTGAATCGCAGGTAATACTACCGCCATGTTTTTCAGTGATGATTTGATAGCTAATGGATAGCCCTAGGCCAGTGCCCTTCCCAACGGGCTTGGTAGTGAAGAAAGGGGTGAAGAGGCGATCGCGGGTAGCTTTATCCATACCGGGACCATTGTCAGCAAATGATATTAGGATGGCTGGGGTGTCTGCTTGAGTGAGCAACTGAGTCCGAATTTGAATCGTACTTGGGTGGGTCTCGAGTTGTTCACGACTGCGTTGAGCATCTTGCTCTTCTAGGGCGTCAATGGCATTGCTCAATAAATTCATAAAGACCTGATTGAGCTGTCCTGCATGGCATTTCAGCACCGGCAAATCACCGTAGTCTTGGTGTACCAGAATTTCAGGTCGCCAATCCTGGGCTCGCAGACGCGTCCTCAAAATCAAAAGCGTATTGTCAATGCCTTCATGGAGGTTGACGTTTTTGACTTCAGCTTCATCTAAGCGGGAGAAATTGCGCAATGAGTTGACGATGGAGCGAATACGCTCAGTCCCAACGCGCATCGACTTCAGCACCTTTTCGAGATCCTTCTGGACAAACGTTAGATCAATAGCTTCAATCTCATCAGCAATGTCAGGATGGGGGTCGGGATAATGGCTTTGATATTGATGGATCAAATGGAGCAAGTCGGTTACGTAGCCATCCGCATGGGTTAGATTCCCATGAATGAAGCTCACCGGGTTATTAATTTCATGGGCAACCCCTGCAACTAACTGCCCCACACTCGACATTTTTTCACTTTGAACCAGCTGTAATTGGGTTCGCTGTAGTTTATCCAGCGTTTGTTCAAGTTTCTGGGCCTGCTGCTGGCGTTCGTTAGCGGCAATCACCAAGGTCACTAGATTAGCGACTGAGCGGGCGAAGTTTTCCTCGGCGGTTCGCCAACAGCGCTGTTTCCCGACAGCTTCTAGGCATAGTACCCCAGCCGTTTTACCGTCGCTCCCTAGCATGGCATCCAATATGGAGTGAATGTCGAGGGGGATCAGATAGCTTTCGGCAAATTCACAGGTACGGACATCATGGCGGGCATCCTTCACCGCAAAGTTACCTTCCCGCGCTAGGGCTGCAAAATAGTCTGGGTAGTCAGCTACTAGCAATTCCGAACCTACGGCATGGTGTTGTGTTGCCAATTCAAACAAATTACGGCAAATGAGCTTAGTCCCCGATGGGTCAAATAGCCAAATACTGACGCGGCTGACTTGTAGCGTCTGGGCTGTCCGTTCAGTAATTTCGCGAAAGGCTAAGTCAACCTGTCCTTGACTAATGGCAGGGCTTTGAGAGAGTTCAGTCAGTGCGATCGCCTGACGACGAAGGGTAGCCTCACTTTGCTTGAGCGCAGCTTCCGCTTGAATGCGGGCCGTAATATCCTGCACGATCGAGTAAATACCTAGAACCTTCTGCTGAGAGTCATACAGAACGGTATTAATCCACTCGCAGGTAATCGTTTCCCCCTCTTTGGTGACGTTTTCGTTAATGCTGTAATTGCCGCCTTCCTCCTGCACCAGAGCCGTCATAATATCGTTGATCAGAGGCCGAATTGCAGGCGGCACGATGAGCTGGGCAGGCTGGTCAAGCATTTCATCGGCGCTGTAGCCGAAAATAATTTCGGCGGCTGGGTTCCAAGCGGCAACTTTAAATTGGGTATTCCATTCAATCACGCCGAGTGTTGTTTTCTGAATCAGAAATTCTAGTTTTTCCTGAGAAGTGGCTTTTTCTGCTTGAGCCGTTTTGACGTCAGTAATGTCGAAAAATACTCCTTCAATAAATAAGAGCTGTCCGGCTGTATCAAAGATACCTTTGCCCTTTTCATATATCCAACGGATGCTGCCATCACGATGAATCAGCCGATATTCTAAGGTAAAGGGCTCTCTGTCCGCTAAAGTCTGAGCAACGTTACTGTCTACATACTCAACATCGTCAGGATGAATAATACTGGCATAGGTACGCTCATTGCTCATGAACTCTGCCGCTGTATATCCGGTCAACTCGGCAATTGCCTCACTGACAAATGCCATCGTCCAGTCAGCATTATTTTGGCAGCGATAGACGGCACCATTGATGTTTTCAACAAGGGTTCGAAATTTCTCCTCACTTTGCTTTAAGGATGCTTCGGCTGCTTTGCGATCGCGGATATCTTGCACAACACAGTGGAGAATGTTGTCTTCACCGTAAGGCACTGCCGTTAATATCACTTCAGCCCAGAAAGACGCTCCATTAGCCTGCTGATACACCCATTCAAAGTGATGTCGCCCTTGCTTCAGAGCTGTCTGAATAATCCTGTTCACCTTCACCTGTGATCGTTGTCCATCAGGTTGAAACTCGGGTGAAATTTGGGCTAGATGAACCAAGTGAAGCTGCGATTTATTAGTGTAACCAAACAAATCAAGCGTGGCTTGATTACAATCAATCACCCCTTCTTTACCCAGTAACAGAACAGCATTGGTTGCCTTCTCAAAAATAATTTTGAATGGTGATTCTGTAGCTTGCAATGATCTCGCTTGCTTCTGTTCAAGCACATAGAGTTGAGCATTTACAAAAGCCTTTATCGCTTGCGCACAGAGAAAGTTAAGACTATGAATACGGCTACTTGTAAAGGTTCCTGACTGAGATGCATGACTCACGTATAAAGCGCCCATCAACCGCGCTTCATGAAATAGCGGTAAACACAGGCAACTCCGAGGATGTCGCTGGCGCAAATACGTATCGAGGACGGGGAGATCAGTCGCCAGATTGTTAAACAATACGCCGCGCTGAGACTGTTGCACGTATTGAATAAGCTGGACAGGAACGTGATTACAGTCCTCTAGCAGTGACTGACACCGTTCTGTTCCATGAGGCGTGGCAATTGCTTCGACTTGCCACGCCTCATCATCGTTAGCCAGAACCACCGCACAGCGATCGCCGCCTGAGTGTTGTAAGACGCCGCAGACAAATTGGCTCAAGACCTCATCGATCTGTAAAGTGGCAGAAAACTGCTGAGCGGTTTGGAGAACTGCTACGAGATCAAGCGTAGTCTCTGAATCTTCAGGACAGTTGTCGGGTAGTGATTGAAATACTCGTAGTGGGGTCAGTGCTATCAAGGTTTCAACCGAGTTCACCCCGCATGTGTCAGTTGAGAAAGATGATTGCGATCGCACATTGCTTTTAGGGAGCTCCATTCCAGACATAGGTACTTTTCTAATGGTTTAACGTATTTTTTTGAGTCGTTTAATCAGTCGTAAAATTTACGATGAAATACGCGATCGCTAGCTTAAGCCAGCCAACCCACGACACCCTGATTTTCATGCCCCCAAACAACACGCTCAAAATCGAAAATTCAGCACAGACCAAAGCGCTGAAGGGTTTAATTATGAGGCGCTGTCGAAACGGGATGTTCCCGATGCCCAATTTGCCGATGTCGATGCTTTCTAGCGTTCCCAATACAAAAAGCTTTGCAAGTAATTACTGAATTTTTATCAAACTTTATAAGGTTCCGGCAACGTGAGGCACCACGCATCTCTGAGCTGGGTCAACGGATTCCCAGTCATGTCATGTTCGATCGATGCTTTTTTAACCACACTGATCTGACTGAAGTCAAACGATAGGTGCAATTAAAATGAGCACCTGCGAATTCAGCGATCGTCGATGGCATTTCTATCTGGCTGTAGTTAAATTGAGTTGTTGTACCTGACCACCCCCATTGGTGAGCCTGTCCTCCCAAAACAACCAATCCTTATATTCAAACTCCCATGACAACCCAATCTAAAACCCTATTTGAGCAATATCTAGCGCCTATTTTTGGCCATCTCATCGATCAAGAGGCGCTGCTAAAGCTCCGCCAAAATATTGATTGGGAAACCGCCATACCAGCGTTTACCAATCCTCAAATCGTGTACCCCAACTACTACAAAGAGAGTAATTTCCACGGCATCCAGAATGGCTACCTCACTGTGGATGCGGCAATCACCTATGATCCCATTACGCAGTATGTGTTGCCCCCTAGCGAGACCTGGGTGCGGGAGAGTTTGGTCAAGGCGATTGGAGGCACTCCGCGGCGCATCCTGGACTTGGGGTGTGGCACCGGTACAACCACACGTCTGCTGAAGCGTCGATTTCCGCAGGCTGAGGTGGTTGGGCTTGATTTGTCACCGCAAATGCTTGTGGTTGCTGACTATAAAGCGCGATCGGGAAATATCGACATCACCTTTCGTCATGGGAATGCGATGGTCACGGGGTTAGCCGAAGCTTCCTTTGACGTGGTGTGTGCCACACTGCTATTTCATGAAACGCCGCCAGGCGTTGCCAAGACAATTCTTCAGGAGAGTTTTCGCCTCTTGAGTCCGGGTGGACAAATGTTGATCCTGGATGGCAATCAAGAGACGCTGCGAGCCGTTGATTGGTTAAACACCATTTTTGAAGAACCCTTTATTCGCGACTACGGCCAAGGGAATGTGGATGCCTGGCTCGGTTTTGCCGGGTTTGAAGCTGTGCGTACTGAAAGCGTGTTTTGGCTGCATCAGCTCAGTTCAGCGCGCAAACCATTACCGGCAACGGCTCGTACTCAAGTAGCCCGACCCTGGCCAGGCAAAGTGACTGACGAGGTTGTGGAAAACGGGGGTGGACTGCCCTCACCCGCGTAAACCTACCGTCGCCAAAGAGGAATGCAGAATGACCAGGAACCAGTGTGTCGTGCCCTCTGAGGCAAAAATGTTAGGTTGAATGGCAACACCCCTGAATCTCTACAGGCCATGATTCAACTTCAGCCCTCATCTCAGCCAGCGGTGATTTACCCTGACAGTGACGGTCAGCCCATGGCAGATAATACAAAGCAATTTCGCTGGATTGTCGTCATTCAGCAGAATTTGGAGTGGCTCTTTGCTAGTGATCCCAATGTGTTTGTTGCGGGGGACCTACTTTGGTACCCGGTAGAAGGCGATAACAAAATACGGGTTGCCCCTGATGTGATGGTTGCGTTTGGACGTCCGAAAGGCGATCGCGGCTCGTACAAACAGTGGGAAGAAGACAATGTGCCGCCCCATGTTGTGTTTGAAATTCTCTCCCCTGGCAATACCAAGGTCGAGATGAATCGCAAATTGCTGTTTTATCACCAGTTTGGGGTAGATGAATACTATCTCTATGATCCAGACCGCAATGTATTGAAGGGCTGGATGCGCAGTGAAGGCTTTCTGGATGTGATTGATTCAGTTGAAAATTGGGTCAGCCCTAAGCTCAACATCCGCTTTGATCCATCGGGTCAAGAACTCCAGATCTTTCGTCCCGATGGACAACGCTTTTTGAGCCATACCGCAATCGCTGAGCAAGCAGCGACTGAGCGTCAACGGGCCGAAGCAGAAAGCCAACGGGCCGAAGCAGAAAGCCAACGGGCCGAAGCCGCAGAGCAAAAGGCTAATCGTTTAGCGGAACGGCTAAGAGAACTGGGTCTAGATCCCAATGAGATCTGATGGATGCGATACCTTCGGTTGCTGGCTACGTAACCGAGGTTGTTTTTGAGTGCGGTGTCTGGGGATTACATAGGGACAGAACGCACTAGCTCTCCGCTTGCAAAAATGCCAATACCTCATCACACCAGCTAATCCAGTCTTGCTCATAACGCATGCCGCGACGGAGAGTCATATAGCGATATCGGTCTTGCACTGACGGTGCTGGATTCGATTGGTGCTGTGCGTCCATCGCTTGATAGCGCTGTAGCTGCTCAAGATGAACCTGACGACGGCGATACAGCTCCTGAGTCAGGACATCGTTTGGAAGATGGGCACCGGCCAACACCTTGACCAATAAATCTTCACGAATTGGGGTGGGCTCGGTGGGTTCGTGATACCAGCGGAACAGCTCCTGCTTACCCGTAGAAGTAATGGCGTAAATCTTTTTATCTGGTTTACCGGCTTGAGGCACCAGTTCAAAGGACACCCAGCCTTGCTTTTCGAGCTTGCCTAGTTCGCGGTAAATCTGCTGCTGACTGGCTTTCCAGTAACAGCCCACGGTCGCTTCAAACCGCTTACTAATGTCATAACCACTCGAAGACCGCTCGGACAGAACGGTCAGGATAGTGTGCGCTAATGCCATGGACAAGAATGCAAAACTTCGATTGACATACCCAATAAGTTGAGTATAGACTCAAGGCCAATACACAACAATTTGAATAAAAAAATGTTGTGTATCCGTCGCTAGCTCCGTTAGGACAAGACGGCGAAGCCATTTGGCTATGCGCTAAGCATTTGGCTATGCGCTAAGCATCGGGGTTTCCTGGGTGTCTCAGCCTAAATGGCTAAAACTACAGCCAAACTTTCTGGATATTGTCTATGGTCTCTGATCCTGGAACGTTGTCCACCGCTACGGTATCCCCAACTTCCCCAACCGATGGGATGCCCCCAAGCCGGGTTCAGCGCCGCTGGCGGCGCTATGCTTTAGGGCTATTGCCGATCGCGATCGCGGCCACCGTTGGCAGCGTGTATTACGTCCGCACCGCAGCCTCTACCGATCCAGTTGCCGAAACGTCCGATGCCTTGACGGTTGAGGCCATTACGGTTGAGCGGGTGAATGGCTACACCACGACGCGCGAGTATACCGGGGAGCTGGTAGCAGGTCGTAGCAGTCCTCTAGGATTTGAGCGGGCTGGAACTGTCGTCAGCATTGCGGTAGATGAGGGCGATCGTGTAGCCGCCGGGCAACCCCTGGCCCAGTTAGATGTGCGGACACTGGAGGCCCAACGTCGACAGTTGGAGGCCCAGCGTCAGGAAGCTCTGGCTCAATTACGCGAACTGCAAGCAGGCCCCCGGCAGGAGGATATTGCAGCGGCACAGGCGGCAGTTGGCGACCTCGAACAACAGTTGGCTCTGGCTGTTCTCCAGCGCGAACGCCGGGAAGACCTTTACCGCGATGGGGTCATTTCGCTGGAGGAACTCGACCAGCAGACGTTTAATACCGGGGCGTTGGAGAATCGGCTGGCTCAAGCCCAGAGTCGCTTAGAGGAACTCGCGACGGGAACTCGCCGCGAGCAATTAGATGCCCAGGCGGCTCGCGTGGCTCAGCTAGAGGCCAGTCTGCAGCAGGTCGATGTGGATTTATCGAAAAGTACTCTCTACGCACCCTTTGACGGTACTGTGGGCATTCGCTCCATGGATGAAGGTGTGGTAGCCGGGAGTGGTCAAACGGTCTTGAATCTGGTGGAAGCAGGACCACTGGAAGCTCGGGTCGGCGTCCCCCCAGCGGTGGCAGAAACGCTGGTGACCGGGAGTACCCAGACAGTTCGCCTGGGCGATCGCACATTTACAGCAACCGTTGACGCTTTATTACCGGAATTGGATGACACGAGCCGCACGGTCACCGTTGTCCTGGCAATGCCTGCAACCGACCTTACGGTTGGGCAAACGGTTCGCTTGCTGCTGGAAGAAACGCAGACGGCGGAAGGATTTTGGTTGCCCACCACGGCACTCGTGCCAGGGGAGCGAGGTCTGTGGTCCGTGTATGTATTGACCGAGCCCAACCCCAACGGTTCAACCACAGAGGCTCAGACAGATATTTACACCGTTGGTCGCCGGGATGTTGAGGTTATTCACACAGAGGGCGATCGCGCACTCGTCAGAGGAACGTTACAAGCCAGTGAACAAGCCATTGCGGCGGGTGTTCATCGAGTGGTTCCTGGAGCCCAAGTGAGGTGGCAACCCTGATGTTTAATATTTTTTACCGCAACCGCCAACTACTGGTATTAACGCTGACGCTGATCTGCGTCTGGGGTTTATCCGCCCTCTTCACGCTGCCCCGAATGGAAGATCCGCAGATTACCCAGCGGAATGCTCAAGTTGTTACGTTGCTTCCGGGGGCAACCCCTGAGCGTGTCGAGTCCTTAGTCACCGAACCTTTAGAGGACGAACTCCTAGAGTTGGAGGAAGTTAACGCCCTGGAATCCACGTCCGGGACGGGAATCTCAGTCATCGCTATCGAAATCAAAGAATCCATTCGTGATGTCGCGCCGGTATGGTCGCGCGTGCGCAGCAAAATTGATGATGCGGTGCCGGCCTTACCCCCCGAAGCGTCCGATCCGGAATATCGCGACAATCCCCCCAGCGCCAATGCGCTGATTGTCGGCCTGACCTGGGAGTTACCGGGAGACCCCAATTATTTAATTTTGGGGCGCTTGGCAGAGGGATTGGAGGATACGCTGCGATCGCTGCCCGGTACCGATAAAGTCGAAATCTTTGGCAACCCGGAGGAAGAAATTCGAGTTGAAATTACCGCGAATGAGCTGGCCCGGCTAGGGTTGACGGCAGCGGCGCTCTCGCAGCAAATTGCCGCCAGTGATGCGAAGGTAGCAGCCGGGCAGGTGCAGAGCGATCGCAGTGAATTTCTGCTCGAAGTGAACAGTGAACTGGATTCCCTCGAACGCATTCGGGACATTCCTATTCAAGTGGGACAAAACGGGGTGACCACCCGTTTAGGGGCGATCGCGACAATCAGCCAAGGGGTTCAGGAACCTGCCACCGATTTAGCCTACGTCAAGGGTTATCCAGCCATTGTCGTTGCTGCCACCGTTGAAACTGACTATCGGGTAGACACCTGGGCGGCAGCAGCACAAACTGACCTGGAAGCATTTGAGGCCAAGCTTTCCGATGGTCTAGGACTCCGTACGGTATTGGATCAGAGCCAGTACGTGCAGCAACGGCTAAATGGCGTGATTGGCAACCTCATCTTTAGTTCCCTATTAGTGATTGGGGTATCGATGCTGGTGCTTGGAGGGAAGGCTGCTTTACTCGTGGGCGCTGCCCTGCCCCTCACAACTCTGATGGTGTTTGGCTGCATGCAAATCCTCGGCGTGCCGCTGCATCAGATGTCGGTCACCGGGCTCATTATTGCCCTAGGTTTGCTGATTGATAACGCCATTGTCGTGGTGGATGAGGTGCAAGGACGGTTACGGTCTGGACGCCCACCCGCTGAAGCGGTCAGCAGTACCGTCAAGCATCTGCTGATTCCCCTTTTAGCCTCTACGCTAACAACGGTGTTAGCCTTTGTGCCGATTGCCTCTTCGCCTGGAGGCACCGGGGAATTCATCGGCACGATTGGCTTAACCGTAATTCTGTCTTTAATCAGTTCGCTAGTGCTTTCACTCACGGTGACGGCAACTTTGGTGGGGCGACTCCATCGCTGGCAACCGCTGCGCTGGCAAGCCGACTGGTGGTTAAACGGCATAACCAATGAGACACTGACGGCGGGCTATCGCTGGACATTACAACGAGTGTTCCACCGCCCCTGGCTGGGGATCGGACTGACGCTGGTATTGCCCGCGATGGGATTTGCCATGTTCGGCACCTTGGAGCAGCAGTTCTTCCCACCCACCAATCGCGATCAGTTTCAGATCGAAATCCAGCTTCCGAACCAGACGGCGATCGCGGAGACGCAAGCCGTTGTGCTAGCGGCCCGCGATCGCATGCTGCAAAACCCTGCCGTCGAAGACGTGCACTGGTTTTTGGGGGAGAGTGCCCCGACCTTTTTCTACAACGTGGTCAGTCAGCAAGAAGATGCCCCCTATTACGCCCAGGGGATTGTGCAACTGAAGGGAACGGATGGCCTCCGCGGCAGTATCCAAACCCTGCAAACGGATTTAGATACCGCCTTTCCCACCGCTCAAATTCTGGTGAGGCAATTAGAACAAGGCCCCCCCTTTAATGCCCCCATTGAACTGCGGGTCTATGGCTCCGATATCGCGCAGTTGCGAGCCATTGGCAATGACCTGCGCTATGAGCTGTCCCAGGTTGATCAGGTGATCCATACCTCCGCCAGCCTCACCGAAGCGTTACCCAAGCTAGCGCTGCAGGTCGATGAAGCTCAGGCCCGCCGGGCGGGGCTGGATAATCAGGCGATCGCTCAGCAACTCCAGGGCACGTTGGATGGTTCCGTGGGGGGTTCCATTCTGGATGACACTGAAACGATGCCTGTGCGGGTGCGGGTACCGGATGCTAAGCGCGGTGATCTCAATCAAGTCGCGTCTTTAGATCTGGTGGCTCCAGGCAGTAATGACGTGATTCCCCTCACGGCGTTGGCAGAGGTGACGCTGGAGCCGGACTTGGCGACCATTGCCCGTCGCAATGGACAGCGGATTAACACGATTCAAGGCTTCCTCACAGCGGGTTCTTTGCCCGATACGGCTTTACAGCAGTTCAATCAACAGCTGGCAGCCAAGAACTGGCAACTGCCTGCTGGCTATCGCCTGGAATATGGTGGCGAAGCCGATGCCAGAGGGGATGCGGTGGGAAATCTCCTTTCGGCGGTCGGCGTTTTAGCTATCTTGATGACCGCAACGCTGGTGCTGTCTTTCAATTCCTTTGGTTTGGCGGCCCTCTTAGGCTCCGTTGCTATCCTTGCCGTTGGCTTAGCAGCTCTAGCGCTGAAACTGTTTGGTTCCCTGTTCGGCTTCACAGCGATTCTGGGCACCTTGGGTCTCATCGGCCTCGCCCTCAATGATTCCATTGTGGTGCTCGCAGCCCTGCGGGAAGATCCGGCTGCCCGTGAAGGTGATCCCCACGCTACAGAAGGCGTAGTTCTGCACGCCACCCGTCACATCATTGCCACCACCCTCACCACAATTACCGGGTTTACGCCCCTCATCTTGGATCGAACTGGATTTTGGCCCCCGCTGGCGATCGCGATCGCAGGCGGCTTGGGAGGCGCAACCCTACTGGCCCTTTACTACATTCCCGCTGCCCACATCCTAATTTCCCGACGAAGCAAAGTACGCTCCCCAAAACAGCCCCATGCACCGTTGCCGGAAGCAACTCCTGTTGGGTCTCCTGTCCAGAAACCCGGCTTCTAATCCAGCGATTGTTGACAATCACATGGCCCTTCAAGAAACCCGGTTCCTAATCCAGCGATTGTTGACAATCACATGGCTTTCCAAGAAACCGGGTTTCTTTAGCAGTTCTTATGAACTATATTTGCGGTGTACTGATACTCCTAAACAAAAGTCGCCGTCACTCCAGCACCCCATCCCTTTCGGCCATGGCGAAGTCTCGCAAGCTTGAAGCGCTCATCGCAGAGCTAAATCAAATTCGTCACGATCCGACTTCGGCAATGGCCCTGACGACGCTGAGTCACGTCATCGGTAGTCAGCAGAGTGTCGCCGTTGCGCAAGCAGCTCGCATCGTAGGTGAATCGGCCATTCATGCTCTACTTCCAGAACTCGTCACCGCGTTCGATCGCTTCATGGTGAAACCGAAAGACCGGGATCCCGGTTGCCGCGCCAAGCAAGCGATCGCTGAAACCCTCTATCGCTTGGAGCATCGGCACAAGGAAATTTACTTGCAGGGTATCCGTCATGTGCAATTGGAGCCACTCTGGGGCGGACAGGTCGATACTGCGCCCAAACTGCGAGGCACCTGTGCTTTGGGCTTGGTGCGAATGAATTATCCCCAAGTCATGGTGGAGTTAGGGGATTTGCTGGCCGATCCAGACCAGGAAGCCCGAATCGGGGCTGCCCGCGCGATCGCCTACAGCGAGAATCCCTTCGGTGTCGCCCTCCTGCGTTTACGGGTCAAAATTGGGGATGTGCCTGCTGTGATGGGGGAATGTGTTGCGGCACTCCTCAAGCTAGAACCCCATAGCGCTTTGGAACTCGCCAACCCTTTTCTGAATGCTGGGCGACGCTCATCTGATTCCCGTGAGGCGATTGAGCTTGCCGAGGTGATCGCGCTGGTATTGGGAGAGTCCCGTTTAGCGGCAGCATTCGCACTGCTCAAAGACTGGTGGCAGAGAACCACCCACCAAGCGTTACGGGAGACAGGGCTACTGGCGATCGCAATGCTTCGGCAAGATGAAGCCCTTCAGTTCCTCCTCCAACTGGTAGCAGAAGGCCCGGTTCGGGATGCCAAAGCCGCGATCGCAGCTTTAGAGTTGTATTGCAGCGATGATTTCGTATCATCCCAGTTGCAGGAAATTTTGGGCCAACGCAGTGATTTACCCAATGAGTAGTGAGCTAGGTTCTTCCTTGAATGAGTGAGCAGATCAAGCGTCAATTCCGTCTTTGAGACGTCTAGGATCCTCTGCACACCTCACTTTATGAACTTTCTTGAGAGGTTCGGCCCTTCCCGATGAGGGAGGCACCAATGTGAACTAGCCTTGTGGTTGCAATCCTATATGTGCCTGCTGGTCAAAGTATCGGTACATTTTCCGAGGGTGTTTTGGGGAAGTGCCAAGTGCTGATTGACGAGCTTACATGTTTGTATTGTTAGCGTTGCACTTCTATATAATCGTTGCTGACATAAGTATCCTTAGCGATGTTGGCGTGACCTGATTGGTAAGCAAAAGTCTCTAACTAAACCCCGTCCACTTTGAGAACGAGAGTTTTATGCGGCTGCGGAGGAACCTCACCTAGCCTCCTTGGTAAGGAGAGGAACCGGAAAGCTCCCTAAACCTCTCCTTACCAAGAAGAGGTGCCGCAGGCGGTGAGGTTTCCCGAAACCGAAAGCTCTAGTGCTGAACCTGGATAAGGTTTAAGAACGGACTTGGTTAGGTATCTTTGTTTCTGATTTAAGTGCAGGTCTATCGATGCTGAGGCTTATTTTTGTCAGCCTTTAAACTAGCTCTGGTATATTTTTGCGATGTTATTTGATGCACTCAAGCTGATACAAAGTGCGTTTCATGCTTATATTTCCGAGGTGGAAGACACTCCACCTGAACAAGATATTTTAGTTATTGATAGTATCCCTGCCAGCAAAGATGCTGGCGGCACTCAAGACAATCTTGATGGCAAAGTTGTGATGAGCTTAGTCAACCTTCAGGAAGAAATCATCCTGAAGGCTTCGCCTCACCATCAACAACTAGAGAGTCGAACAATTCATGAAAATCCGCTGACAAGCCTCAACTTATTTGTCCTGTTTTCAGTCGTTCATCGCGACCAATATGAAGCTTCTCTGCAACAACTGTCACGCGTAATTGAGTTTTTTCAATGGAAGCAAGTGTTTGCGTCGGCGGACAGCACCTCAGCATCAACGGAGCTTTCGCAGCCGATTAGAGTCTACGCCGATTTATATTCTTTATCCTTTGAACAGCTTGAGCACTTATGGCGATCGCTTGGGGGCAAGCAAGAACCGTTTGCCCTCTATAAATTGCGCGTTGTCGCGATCGAAGCACGGGGTGAACGACTGGATTATGCCAAGATTGTGGCCACTGACTTTTGTGCGCCTCAACGCTGCTGTGGTGCAGCGCAAACGATGAGCTATCTGCTAGCCAAACCACGCCCCATTGTTTTCCAGTTGGAAAAATCAAAGTTCTGTGAGGATGATGGCAAGCGCTACGAGTTCATTCTTGAGCCGACAGGTGGCACCTTAAAAGGGGATGGCAGCTTTCTTGATGAAGGCAAGTATTACTTTCAACCAAGCCGGATTGATAGGGATATTGTTGACGATGAAACCATCATTTTCACCTACGCGGTGGAAGGGCGTCATGACACGTTTGTGGTCACCGTGTATCCCCAGCCGACAGGTGAACTCTCAATCCAAGCGGAGCAAGCATTCTGTGATGATGCCGATCCGGTTGAAATCACGCTAATTGATAGCGAACCAAGCGTTCACATGACGCACGTTAAAATCGATCGGTCGCGAGCTAAGTCTTTTGATCCGAGTCGTTTTGCCAAAGACCCGAGTCTGATAGTCGCTGATGGCAACTATCAGTTGGTTTTAGTGGAGGCTTTCCTCCGCGATCGCCGCACCAATTGTCGCGGTGTCATTCGATTCAATGTCAAAGTTTATCCCCAGCCCGATACGGCCTTTCAAATTTTGCCGACAGGATTTACGCCTCATCCTGGCTTGCCTGACAATACTTATTGTGCCGCTAGAGAGCCTAACAGTAAGTTTTTGCTTTTGCAGCCCCAAGCGCCTGCAACCTCTGCTTACTTCACGGTGAACGGTAATAGAGTGCCGCAGCAAAATGATGCAGCCGGGGCGACTATTAACCGGCTCGATATCAGCAACTTCGGACAGCGCGAAGCCCAGGAATTGGTCATTGTTCATCACACGGTTGAGGTAGGGGCATGCTTGGCCCGCACCTCAGAGCCACAAACTATCACCATCACACCCTTACCCAAGATTGCGATGGCCGTGGGTGGACGCGAGCAATTCTGTAACGATGAATCCGCTGTTCCCCTCACCTTTAATTCTCGTACTTCGCTCATTCCCCTTGCAGCGATTGAATTGGTGCAGGTCACTATCGATGGCCAAGTCGTGTCAGACGAAGTGAAGGGGCAACTTTTGACCGACGTACAGCTCACCTTCGAGCCCAGCCAATTTGCCCAAGGTCAGGATGCTCAATCCGTCACGATTGAAGTGCAGTTTCGCGATCGCAACACTCGCTGTGAAAACTCGGTGGCGACTACGGTTACAGTGCATCCGCTACCCAATGCGAATTTCCGGCTCAATCCACCGACAACAACAGGCGGCTACTGTGCTGAAGCAGGCAGTATTGTAACGCTGGAGGCTGAAGATTCCAGTGTCTCGGAGCGTTTTGAGGTCACTGGTGATGTTGATAATGACATCCTGGCTGCGGCTCAGGAACAAGACAACCAGATTACGCTAGCAAAGCTGTCGGTGATGGAGCCGACTCAACTCACCATTACGCACCAGGCTCGCAACGCAGTTGGATGCATCGCGCGATCGGCAAAAACCATCACGGTTTATCCGATTCCCTCAGCGGCGTTTGAACTTGCTACTACTAACGTCTGCTCTACCGATGCCCCCGTTGCAATTCGTGTTGCCTCCCTGGCGGATAGCTATGAACTACGGGCTGTCACTGCGGATGGCACGGTGATTGAAACGGCCATTCAGCCAGATCTAGTTGATGCCAACACGCTACAGTTTAGCCCTATAGTGCTTCACCCCGACGGGACGACCAACTACTTTGGCGAGTCCTACGCATTACCCATCACGCTTATCTATGAAGTCACGGGTGCGGGTGGCTGTCGGAGTTCCCAATCGCGCGAAATTGTCGTGTATCGTACGCCCGAAGCTGATTTTGATATCGCTTTTGTGGGTGAAGTAACCCCGAATGGAGCGACGGTTCAGGTTACGAACATTCAACCTCAAGCTGCGATCGAAGCCTTGAGCTTCCAATGGGATACCAATGGCGGTAGCCAAATTAGCCAGGGTGATCAGAATAGTGACTTCACGGTCACCTACAACCCTGATGAATTGCGCGATCGCGATGCAATCGTTATTACGCTGACGGTTTTTAACTTGGGCGGTAATTTGTCTTGCTCCCGTGGCCCGATTGAGAAACGACTGACGCTTCCAGACGTTAGCGGCAATCCTTTCGATGAGCTATTAGACGACCGCTTTATCCGTTATCGTAACCAGCTTGTGGCGTTAGCCCCTGATCTCAACCTGGCCGATACCGCGCCTGATGATTTGGCGAATCGCTTCCTCACAGTTGATCGCACCTTGGATGAGGAACGGGCGATTGGATTGTACACAAGCAGGGTTAGGGCTTTCATCAGCCGCTTCTTGCGCGACGGTGGCAGCCTACAGGCCGCTTCCGAACTGGTCATGATCAGTACTGCGAGCCTCTTCGATCGACTGGTCGTTGGGGATGTGACAACGACGGTTGTCAACAGCCTGAGAGAGAGTTTGACGGAATTCCAGGAAGTCGGCATCGATTTGACCCAACTTCTCAGCATTTGGAATCCCTCTGAATTGGTGAATCTGGCTGACTCAGCTAATCTCACGCAATTGCAGACCCTCATTCAGGACATTACTGACAATAACAATGACGAAGTCCTGAATGCGCTACTGGAGCAACGCTTTACCCGCTATCGGAACCAGCTCGTTGTTTTAGCCCCTGATCTAGGGCAGGCAAATGCTTCTCCCAATGACTTAGTGGATCGCTTTTTGACGGTTAATAACCCTAGCCTCAGCGAGTTGCAGGCCGTGGGTCTATACGCCCGCAATGTCGAATCCTTTGTGCGCAGTTTTTTGCGCAGTGGCGGGAGTAACCAAGCGGCTTCCGAACTTGTGGCGTTAAGTACCGCCAGTCTCTTAGACCGTCTCTTGGTGGGCGATGTCACCAATGCAGTTGAAAACCAGCTCGTTGCCAGTCTGACCGAATTTCAGGGAATTGGCATTAACCTCAATCGCATACCGGGCATCTGGAATCCTGCTGAACTGGCGGGCGTTGCGGATACCGCTAAGCTTGCCCAACTACAAACTCTACTCCCATAGTCCCCATTCGCTCGAAAAAACAATGACCGATCAACAGAACACTGATTTGCTAGCAGAAGTCACGACATTTGTGGATGCCTTGGATATCGAGGTCTTGCAAGAGCTGTGTAGTGAGTTGCAGGCCGTACAGCAAGATTTGGAGCAGCGGGATCAGGTTTTGCTAAAAATCGCGCTGCAACGGTTGGCTGCATTCAACAATGATGCACTCAACAGTAATGAAGCAGCTTCTGCATCCGCGATCGCCAACAACCTCAAAACTTTTGAAAGACCTTGAATGCAGGAGCGTACGAGTTCCCATTAAGACCTTACACACGCCAGATTAAAGAGGACGTAGAGATGAAAAGAATTGCTCTGACTTTAATTAGCTTAGCTAGCATCTTCTCTTTTGAGTCAATTAGCTGGGCACGCGAGGTGCCGGAGTCTGTTTTCATTCAGGACGATGCTCGATTTAGCCAGCAGGCATTCAGCCAAGCCCTTTTCTGGCATATTCCCCACGGCGTTAGAGCTTGTCACTTCTACGGCATGGAAGACCTATGCTCCTTTGAGCGCAAGCATTACTTCAGCGACGCTGTACTGGTAACCGAAAAGAATTCGACTGCTTTCATCCAGTCGACGCTCATTCCCCATCAGCCCATTTCCCAAGCGCAAGCATTGACCTACGCTCAAATTCTGAATGGAATGGGCGGTAATGGCGTTGAATTCACCAACCCAGAGATAAGCGCTGAAAGCATTGATTATTTTGGCTGTCCCTGGGTTGGCGGTAACCTGTGCTCAGCTAGCTTGACTGTGTCGCCGGATGGAAAGGTCACTGAAATTATCGTGGCCTATACATCGCCCTGATCGATAACAGTCTGACCTGTAGAAGCGGTGCAGGCAATTGCGCTTACGCTTTAGCAGAGCACGGAACGCCAAAGGTTACCCTTCCGTCATGCTGACTTCGACAACATTTTGGGCAAAGCTTTGATAAGCAGACCCAATTTGCTGAGCCATCGAATCAGGGAATGCGTGAAACTCCCCCGCTTTCAGCGCATCAATCATTCCTTGGGCTACCAGGGTGGGGGGTTCGGCAATTTCCGTGAGCCCGGCTGCATCCCCCATATCGGTGGCAATCGGCCCTGGATGCACGCTTAAAACTTGCGTCCCTTGCTCACCGAGGAGCTCACGTAACGCCTGCGTGATGGAATAGGCGGCTGCTTTAGAAGCTGAGTAGGTGGCGAAATTGGCAAAACTTTTCATGGACACCACTGAATTCAGTTGGGCAAAAACACCGCCACCATTTGCTTTGAGAACGGGCGCAAATGCCTGTGCCATCCGGATTAAACCGTAGACGTTGATATTGGTCTCAAACTCCAGAGTGTCGATCGCATCTGCATCTAGGGGGCTAGACGTTTTGAGAACGCCAGCATTGTTCACCACCACATCCACATCTGTAGCTGTTTGGGCGGCCGCTTGGATGGATTGTGGATCAGCCAGATCGAGATGAATGGGGACAACGCGATCGCCATATTGGGTGACGAGGGGATCCGCTGTTTCAAGGTTACGCACAGCGGCATAAACCTTAGCCACTCCATACTCCAGGAAGGACTCGACCAGAACCTTGCCAATCCCACGATTAGCACCGGTAATCAGGACATTTTTATTCTGGATGTCGTAGCTCATGATGATATCTCCATGACTGCATCGAAGGGGTTTAAGCATCAGTCCTATTGTTGGACTGAAAGTTACAAAATCAAGTTTTCTGTCTTGATAGCGAAGTCCGCCAGCTCAACTAAAGCCTGAGAGCAGATGAAGCTCACAAAGATTGCCGTTGACTGCACTTCGCTTGTTGAAATCATCATGGCACATTATGGAACGATCGGTCAAGAATGTTTTTGATGAAATCCCTGCAATGACCTTGCCGTTGTTGCAACGAGTTATTATCTTGGACTTATAGGTCAAGGATGGATGATGTGATGGCTGGCGTAAAGCAATTTGATCAAGCTCAGGTGCTTGACCAGGCAATGCAGGTCTTTTGGCGTCGTGGCTACGAAGCGACCTCAATTCGCGATCTGACCGCTGCGACTGGGCTGGGGCGGGGGAGTCTTTACGGGGCGTTTGGCGACAAAGAAGGCTTGTTTCTAGCTGTCATTGATCACTATGCTGAGCTTGTCCAAGGGCAGCTTGTCAAAGCCTTGCAGCATCCTGACCCACAGCAGGCGATCGCGCAAATGTTCGCGGTGATGATCGAGCACATGAGTGATGCCAATACCCCTTCAGGTTGCCTGAATACCAATACCAGTTTGGAATGTTCTGGGCGATCGGAGCGTATCAATCGCAAAATTGCTGAACGGCTAGGACAGCTAGAGTCCGCCATTTATGAGGTGTTGCTGCGAGCCCAGGCCGACGGTCGTTTGCCAAGCGGATTGGATATTCGGGCTTATGCTCGGTTTTTCCTGGCTATCAATCAGGGCATCGCCGTCTTGAATCGCGCCTTTGCGGATCCTTCCATGATCCGTGATGTGGCTAAGGTGGCTACAGTGGTGTGGGAAAGCACTTGCCAGGCGTAACGTTTCAATTACAGGGGAGGTCTTAATGCCGCAGAAACTCGCAGTTTTGCAAGTGGGAGACCCACAACTCCGACTCAGTGCCCAACCGGTGACCCAAATCGACGATCGCATCCAAACGCTGATTGATGATTTAATTTGGACGGCCACTCAAACGAATGGAGTCGGTATTGCCGCACCCCAAGTTGGCGCTTCCTTGCAGTTGTTCATCGTGGCCTCCCGGCCCAACTTACGGTATCCCCATGCGCCGACGATGGAACCCACCGCGATGATTAATCCTCGCCTGATCACCCATTCCGAAGAGCAAGTTTTAGGTTGGGAAGGCTGTCTCAGCGTGCCCGACCAGCGGGGTCAGGTACACCGCTATACCGAAATTGAAGTGGAGTACTGCGATCGCCACGGCAATCTTCAACGACGTATCTTCACCGATTTTGTGGCCCGCATTTTCCAACATGAGCACGACCACTTGATAGGGACAGTCTTTGTGGATCGCGTCCCGGATTCTCAATCGTTGCTGAGCGAAGCTGAGTATCTCGATCAAATTACAGCTCCCCCTGCCATTTCAAGGTTTGAGTCGCCTGGTTGTTCCCCAAAGACCGGCGAATGCTAAGTTCAACGCTGGCCATGGTACCGGGATCAAAGTAATCGGCATCAATGGGGAGCTGTCCTAATGACAGCACAAATCGATTATTCTCACGGGTCACCAGCCTGTTCGGGACTTTCCCGTCATAGCGAGTAACGAAGCGACCCCGTCGTCGATCATTGGGTGAGGCCGTCGATGTCCGATAACGCAATTCAAATTCAGTATTCAGATAATCGGATTCCGAGGCCTGATCAATCACCGCAATTGTGTAGTTGCGCCCTTGTCCCGAAGAAAGGCCTAAGGCCAGACGAGTAACCTTATTGGCTCGGACAATGTTGGTGATGGTGTAAGTGGTCAAGCCTTCTGTGCGATCGCTGCGGCCATCCACCCAGATATCCTCGGGAAACTGTATCCGCACATCGCCGGAGCGATTGATATTGGCCGTCGGCGAAGTGGCTAAAAATCGTGTCCGTGCTCGCGGAGCGTCCCAGACAATCTGGGCTTGTCCTTCTACGCGGCCAGCATACTCCTTATAGGTATCGGCAATCCGGGAACCTGAAGCCAAGAGACTCCGCGCACCTGATCGCTCGTCCCACAAATTCCGCGAAAGGGCAACGGGCTGCCGTAAGAATGTTTCGAGTGACTGGATCTGGCGTGGTTGTCCTTGCGGTATGGTGTCGGCCTGATTGACCAGCCACAATTGACCCGGTTGTCCCATATCCCCATCGCGACCATGGCGACCATAATGGCCATCCTCGCCATCCTCGCAAAAATAACGCTCGGTTTTGCAGGTGCCGTTATTACAAACTTTGACCTCCCAATCGCGATAGCGACAGCGACAGCCGGAGCCACCTCGGGCACCCCGGCCACCGCGACCAAAGTCACCACCGCGAGCATCGACGTAAACCAGTGGCAAAGTACTTGGGTCGGTGTAATACAGGACAACATCACCCCCATTGCCCCCATTGCCGCCGCGTCCTCCATCGCCGCCGCGACCGCCATCAGCAGCTTGCAGGTCATACCGAACGTTGCGTGGCTGGGAACTACAAGTGGATGATTGGCCACTATAACCGTCTTCAGCATCCCGGCCATCGCCCCCTACCGCAAACACCTGTAATGGCATCCCCTCAGCACGAATCGTTTGCGATCGGCCTGGGTCACCATCGCTACCATTGCGTCCGTTGCGCCCCGATGAGCCATTCGTCCCGTAGGAGCGAATTTCATCGGCTAGGGCGAC
Organism: Cyanobacteria bacterium J06638_28; assembly: GCA_039819045.1. Classification (GTDB taxonomy): domain Bacteria; phylum Cyanobacteriota; class Cyanobacteriia; order Phormidesmidales; family Phormidesmidaceae; genus SIO1E4. Next base: position 145,672 of record JBCBSR010000008.1, on the reverse strand, counting down.
TAGAGGGGATAAAATCGGTTCTCTAAAAGGCGTAGCCGTCAGGAACGCGATCGCAGCTAAGGTGAATCCAACGGGGACTTTGTACTTCATCATCAATCCAACATTAGAGGACTAAGTTCAACTACAGCCGACCGGGTAAAGGATAAAACGGCTTTTGGGGAGTCTTTCATCAGCACGATGGACAAGCGCGATCGTTGGGTTAAACACTCAGCATCAGGGGGAATGCCAGATGTCCGACTCTCAATGGCTGGAGCTATATATGTGACATAAAATACGAGCTTATCAAAGCAAAATCAGCCAGTTTTACCAGTGTCAGTCTTTCGGCAACTTCATTCCAGAGCTAAAGAATTCCTGAGACCTCTCATGACTCTTCTGTAAAGTCCTTTATTCTGTGGTATTGGCTAGACAACGCTGATCAAAAGCATTGGTAACATTAGCCCAATTCTCTGAAACCGTGAGGACTATCTGTTTGTGAGTCAGCAACCTAACATTGTCCATCTCGATATCCTGGATACCGATTACGCCAAAATGGCTGCTGGTGAGAGAATCGCGGAAGAGCGAAAACAGCAGTTGGATTGGGGTGACTACACCTTCAACCGCTTAAGCAAGCAAATCGCTCAATATCGCTACGGCAACCTGGATCAGCAAGGGCGTGATGATGTGCTGTGTAACATTGGCAGTACGGTCGGTCTTTTCACAATGGCTGATATGGAAGCCATCAACGATCGCCTCCGCAGTTCTGGTCGGTTTTACCTAACACCGGGAGAGCGACAACAAATTATCAACTGGTTGCAGGACGAGCTGGCGGTTGACTTAGCCACCAATACCGTAGAGTAAGAGGCTCTCAGCCTGAGACTTCAATTAGCGTTAACGCTAGTGCAGCGTCAACATTGAAAATGTGGGTTGTGCGTAGGTTGGGTAGAACACAGTGTTTATACCGCAAGGCTTTCGAGTTTAATTGATGACGCGCCCTAGTGACTGAGAGGATACCTGACAGGAATAGTGAGCGCTGCTTGTAACCGTGCTCCCATCACAGCTAAGGTTTCGAGTGTGACATGTTGCGGGTGACGCCATGCCGGGTCAGGGGTATTACTCCGAGCCTCAATTTGGTGGTCAATGGGTCGCGATCGCAGGGGTGTATTTAGCTGCACTTCGTCAGGTTGAATGGCTTCCAGTAAGGCTACATAGCGGCGTTCTTCCGACTTAGACCAGGGTTCCATGACCATGGTTTGAATGGCGAGGTGGCCAGCATACCGTTGGCGAAACGCAATGATTCCTTCCAGCAGCGCTTCTAAAGATAATCCAGCCACAGGCCGGTTTAAGGTTCGCCAATATTCCGAAGAAACAGCGTCTAGTTTGATCGCGACCTTAGCGGCTGTTGACAAGTCCTGCTGCACAGCGCGATCGCCCAACAGTGTGCCGTTGGTTAAAACTACAACCGGCAAGGATGTAACCGTTTGGATGACCTGAATCACTTCACCCAAATTTAAGGCCAGGGTGGGTTCACCGCTGCCACTCAGGGTTACCACATCAACATCAGCCCACAGGGTTTGCTCAAGCTCGGCCCGAATTTTGAGTGTGGGAACAAAATGGCGGCGTTCAGCCGTGATTTGCTCAATGGTGCCGAGCTGGCAGTAGCGACAGTTGAATGAGCACGTAGAAACGGCTCCAATCAGATCGATCCCCAAGCTTTGGCCGAAACGCCAAGAGCTTACCGGGCCATACACAGCTGAGACGGGAGTCATAAAGGTCATAATGCACCACGCAAAAGCAGTCTATGCTCCCATTTCAACGATCCCGTTGAGTGTCCAGTGACACCAGCAACAATCTGCAATATTTCTTTGCAATCAGCCTTGGTCGCAAGTCCAATCCTCATCATCAGATGCAGGCAATGCCCTACTAATAGATGGGTCTAGCCACTGCTGCGATCGCGAAACCACGTTAAGTATCGTTTATGAAACGTATAGGACAATCTGAATTGAAGACGAAGGATGCGACACTGAAAGCAGTATTTTGTGTCCCGAAAGTATATGGTTGCAGCGGCTCCGTTCACCTCTGATCATCTCCCTGATCTTATCGATGGGTTGCCCCCATTAGCCGGTTGGGAAGATCGTATTCAAGCAGTTACCCAATCCCTTAGTTCTGTTTTTCAACAGCGCAGCAATCTACAACTGGCCGATATTGAGTCGGCATTTGCGATCGCGCTGCACATGCACCAGCCCACGATCCCGGCGGGGCAAGAGGGGCAGCTAATCAGTAATCTGCAGCATATGTTTGAGCATCCCTATGACGGGGATAACCACAACGCTGGCCCCTTTGCCTACTGCTATGCCCGCATGGGGGACTTTATTCCCGAATTAGTGGAGCAAGGCTGTAATCCCCGTGTCATGTTGGACTATTCGGGCACTTTGCTGTGGGGCTTCCAACAAATGGGTCGGCACGACATTTTGGATAAGCTGCGCCTGATTACGTGCGATCCGACCTATCAACCCTATGTGGAATGGCTTGGAACGTTTTGGGGCCACGCCGTTGCACCCTCCACGCCAATTCCTGACATGGTGTTGCATATTCGCGCCTGGCAGCATCACTTTGCAGCACTATTCGGTTGGGATGCCTTAGCTCGCGTGCGAGGGTTTTCGCCCCCCGAAATGCATCTCCCCAATCATCCAGATGCACTCTACGGTTTTGTTAAGGCGCTACGGGACTGTGGTTTCCAGTGGGTTCTAGTTCAGGAGCATACGATCGAAACCGGCGACGGTCAGCCGATTCATCAGCCGCATTTGCCCCATCGCCTGGTTGCCACCAATTCCCAGGGCGAAACAGCAGAAATCACCGCTCTGATTAAGACCCAAGGATCCGACACCAAACTTGTGGGGCAGATGCAGCCGTTCGCTGAAGCTAAAACGTTGCACCCAACGATGTTGCATGGGGTGCGCGTTCCGCCGTTGGTGAGTCAAATCAGCGATGGCGAAAACGGTGGGGTCATGATGAATGAGTTTCCCAGCGCTTTTAAGCGAACTTGGCATGAAATGCTCCAGCAGGGCAGCAATCAGGCTGGCACGGTCGGGTTACTGGGGACGGAATATTTAGAACTCCTGCAAGCGGCAGGTGTACAACAGGAACACTTCCCACCCTGTCAGGCCATTGGTCAACATCGTCTATGGCAGCAAGTCGGGCAAGCTATTTCGACCGCAAGCGTTAACCAAGCGATCGCAACCCTTCAGCAAGAAGATAACAACTTCCACATGTCGGGTGCCTCTTGGACGAATGATCGGAGTTGGGTGGCAGGCTATGACAATGTCATGCAGCCTCTACAACGGTTGAGTGCTCAGTTTCATCAAGCTCATCAGCAAGGTAAGCTGGGCGATCGGCGCTCTGTTACTTACCACCGTGCCCTACTGCATACGCTGTTGCTACAGACAAGCTGCTTTCGCTATTGGGGGCAAGGGGCTTGGACGAACTATGCCCAGACGATTTACCATCGCGGCTTAGCAGCTCTGCGCCCCTAACCAGAGAGATCCCCGGATTCTTGGTCAAACCTGAGTTCTTATGGGTGAGACCGACAGAATCCGGGGATCTTTGCCAATGCTGATGCAAAACAATTATGCCAACATGAAATAACAGAGCTTTTGCCAAAGGTCGATGACAGTTTTTGAGACGATTGTACGAGAGTTGGCATCAGCCCCAGAACCATTGCTGGTAAGGGTGCTGGATTTCATCCAAGCAGTGAAAGGGAACTCCAACATCGTTGCAAGTAAGCAAGGTTCGCAACGGGTGCCTGGTTTGCACAACGGCCAAGTCTGGATGAGTGAAGATTTTAATGAGCCACTGCCAGACAAATTTTGGCTGGGTGAGTTGGAATGAGGGCACTGATCGATACACATGCCTTCATTACACATGCCTTCATTTGGTGGACAGGGGAACCCGCTCGGCTTTCAACGCTAGCTCGCAATTTTTTGATTGATTCAGAGAATGAACCAGTACTGAGTTTAGCCAGTATCTGGGAGATGCAAATAAAGCTGGCGTTGGGGAAGTTATCGCTTCAATTACCGTTATCTGATTTGGTAGAGAATGAGGTAAAACAGAACCGTCTGAGCCTGTTATCGATTGAGTTGTCACATATCTATACCCTTAGCAATTTACCATCCCACCACCGCGATCCGTTTGATCGTTTGTTGATTGCGCAAAGCAGGATGATGAGATTGCCAATAGTAAGTGTGGATCAGAAGCTTGATGTCTATGAAGTAGGACGCTTATGGTAGCTGAGGTCATGGGAGACAGGGGACACAAAGCTGCCAACAGGTTAGGTCACTCCAGATAGCTGTAATCAGCATCTGGCAAGCCTTTCAATTCCGCATTCCGACTTCAGCACTCCGAATTCTGCTGGGTCTTCGCCTTGATGCTTACGCAAACAAAAAGGGGCTCTGATTGAACAGAGCCCCTTTCTATTTAGACCTTAGCTAAGCCTAAGCTAGAGCTTAGTAGCTAAAGGTTGCACGGATAGCACCGTAGAAGTTCTCACTATCATTTCCATCATCTAGGTCACCATAGATGATAGCGGGCGTGATGGTCAGGAACTGGCTGACAGGAATCTCGTAGTAACCCTCAATCATGTAGGGGTCATCATCAGTATCGAAGAGGTCAGCATAGTAAACGCCGAACTGAGTCCCTTCGATGAATAAGTCAGGTACGGCAAAACCAATCTGCCAGGTGCTGTCGTCATCATCATCGACATCATGCTGAGCATAGTAGCCACCTACAATGAAACGGCCGAAGTCTAGGCTCACCAGGCCACCGTAGGTGTCGTTCTCAACACCCTCAGTACCGATACCGGCGCCACTGTCGGTACCATGTGCGTAAACTAACGCAGCATTAAACAAACCATCAGTTAAGTAGTTTAACTGAACGATGTAGCTCTGGGAAGATGCCCCAAAAATACCACCATTTCCGGAGTCAGCAGAGTTACCTTCGTCGGCAGAATAACCCGCATCAAGAACAATATTGTCAGTGATTGCAAAGTTAAGACCAGCTGCGAAGCCGCCGCCACCCAAGCCATCTACGTCGTAGAGAACAGGGCCACCAGCGTCAGCCACACTCGGGCCATCAAACGGAACGATGGTAGTGGTTACAAAGTCATCAGTCTGAATGCTGTTTGCTGCAATGATGAAATCAAGGCGCTCACCAACTGGGAAGCTGTAGTAAAAGTCATTGAACTCAACATCAAAACCGCCATCATCAGCATTGGCTAGGCCACCAGCAGCATTCAAAGCATCATCATTGTCAGCAGCCTGTAAGCGAATCCGCAAACGGTCATCACCAGTGAAGCTAGTGTCAAAGTTCAAACGAGCGCGCGTGTTGAGAGTTGCAAAGTTATCATCATCGTCAACATCGTCAAAGGGAACAATCAAGTTTGCATCAACCTGACCGCGCAACTTAGTCGTCGTAGAGAATTGCTGGGAGCGGATTTCAGCCACTTCAGCTTCCAGAGCATCTACGCGACCACGAAGCGTTGCAAGCTCAGCAGCAAACTCTTCTTGCAGACGCTGAATGGTAGACAAGGTAGTCCCATCGACTGAGCCATCGGGGCCGATTAAGCCAGCGATGACATCCAAACAAGCATTCAAACCAGCGGCGAATTCATAACGAGTCAAAGGCTGACCGCCACGGAAAGTGCGGTTGGGATAACCTTCGATACAGCCGTAGGTATTAACCAGGTTTTGCAGAGCTGTGTAGGCCCAATCAGTAGGCAGTACATCAGTCAGCTCATCAACGCTGGTGATTTGAGCGATTTCGATCGACTGCTGCTCAAGCGCTTCAACGCTAGGAGCTTCAACAGCCATAGCTGAACCAGCAAAGCCCATGCTGAAGACAGCAGGGGAAGCCAGCATAAGTTTCCACAGTTTGTTAGACATTACCTTGTATTCTCCTCACACCTTGAGGTAAAGGTTCACAAAACGTCGGCATAAAGCCGAACACCACACACAAGTGATAGCACATCAGCACATAAGATGCTTTCTGCTAAACACTCACACATGCCAAATGGTATCAGATCTACTATGGGGAAACTAGCCTTAGAGCCTTAAATTTTTCTGGCACACACTATGGCGATGGAAGCTGCACCATGACTCAGGCAAAACTACGTTTTCAAAGCTTCGAAGACTACTTAGCCTATGACGACGATTCTGATGCCTTGTATGAGCTATTCAACGGAGAACTAATTGCTGTGCCGCCAGAATCGGGCAAGAACGTTCAAATTGCTAATCGATTGTTCTTAGCATTTACGCTGTCTGTAGGCATCGATTGCGTCAGAGGCAACGGCTTAGAACTCGAGGTACGAGGAGAGCCAAAGAATCGCTATCCGGACTTAACTATCCTGCAAGCAGAACATATCGATTTGCTGGCGGAACGGAATACCATTCGCTTGTTTATGCCGCCACCCATGCTTGTTGTCGAAGTCGTTCGTCCTGGCTCCCTCCAACGCGATCGCGACTACATTGCCAAACGCCGCCAGTACGAAGACTTGGGTATTCCAGAGTATGGGATTGTGGATCCGCAGGAGCAAGCCGTTTTAGTCTTAGCGCTGGATCATGGTGCTTACGATGAATCGGAAACATTTGTCGGTGAAGACGGAGTGCGATCGCGACAGTTGCCAACCCTTAGCTTGAAAGTCGCTGATATTTTTGCGCTGGCTCAGCCAGATACTTGAGACCTTATGTTGCTCAGAGCAAGGTTAAGTGACTCGCTTGTGTCGCTTCAGTCAAATTCATTTACATCCTCACACTACAGTGTAGGGATTACTTGACATGCAGAAATTCATAAGGTGATTGGATTACTGCGGCAAGATGATAGAAGATAGACCATTGCAAGGCTAAATACCTGTTTCACCATAGTCAGTTCGGCATCGGGAGAGCGCACCGTGACTAATAGCTTCAACACCAAGACCACCCTTGATGTCGATGGAAAGACCTACACGTACTACAGCTTGCCAGAAGCGGCTAAGACTTTGGGCGATATTAGTCGGTTACCCTTCAGCCTCAAAGTCTTGCTAGAGAATCTGCTGCGCTGTGAGGATGGTCGCACGGTTACGGCTGATGACATTCAGGCGATCGCTGCTTGGCTCGATACGCAGAAATCAGATCGCGAGATTGCTTATCGTCCCGCACGGGTACTCATGCAGGACTTCACGGGGGTTCCCGCTGTGGTTGATCTCGCCGCGATGCGCGACGCCATGGTGAATCTGGGCGGTGACCCCGACCAAATCAATCCCCTCTCACCCGTGGATCTCGTGATTGATCACTCGGTAATGGTGGATAGCTTTGGCAGTCAGGATGCCTTCGGCGAAAACGTCCAGCGCGAATTCCAGCGTAATGGCGAGCGCTATGAATTTTTGCGATGGGGGCAAAGCGCCTTTGATAACTTCCGGGTGGTACCGCCAGGTACCGGTATCTGCCACCAGGTCAACCTGGAATACCTGGCCCAAACGGTATGGACAAAAGAAGAAAACGGCGAAACAGTCGCTTACCCTGACACGCTCGTGGGTACGGATAGCCATACGACGATGATTAATGGCCTGGCCGTGCTGGGTTGGGGCGTCGGGGGTATTGAAGCCGAAGCCGCTATGTTAGGCCAACCGATTTCCATGGTGCTGCCAGAAGTTGTCGGTTTTAAGCTCACTGGACAGTTGCCCCAGGGCGCTACGGCCACCGACCTGGTGCTCACCGTCGTCCAAATGCTGCGTGCGAAAGGGGTGGTGAGCAAGTTTGTCGAATTCTATGGCAACGGCTTATCCCATCTAACGCTAGCGGATCGGGCCACCCTCTCCAACATGGCTCCGGAATACGGGGCAACTTGCGGCTTTTTCCCCATTGATGCTGAGACGCTGAATTATCTAGCCTTCTCCGGACGCGATGCCGATCGCGTCGCCCTGGTTGAAGCCTATGCTAAAGCCCAAGGACTCTGGCGCGACGATGATACGCCCGATCCCATCTTTACCGATACGCTGGAGCTTGATCTGTCCACGGTTGAACCTTCCTTAGCTGGCCCTAAGCGTCCCCAAGACCGAGTGCTGCTGTCCAATTTAGCTGAGCAATTCAAAACGTCTGATTTTCCTGCTTTCAGCGGCCTCAGCTCCTATGCCGAGAAGCGGTCGGTTCCAGTCGCTGACGCTGATTACGAGTTAACGGATGGAGCCGTCGCGATCGCGGCAATCACCAGCTGCACTAATACATCAAACCCGTCCGTCATGATTGGCGCAGGTTTAGTCGCGCGCAAAGCCCGTGCCAAAGGACTCACCGTCAAGCCCTGGGTCAAAACTTCTTTAGCACCGGGTAGTCAGGTGGTGTCAGATTATTTAGAGAAAGCCGGTCTGCAAGATGACCTGGATGCCTTAGGGTTCAACTTAGTAGGCTACGGCTGCACCACCTGTATCGGTAATTCGGGGCCACTGCCAGAGGCCATCGTAAATGCCATTAATGCAAAAGATTTAGTTCTGGGGGCTGTTCTCTCTGGCAACCGTAACTTTGAAGGACGGGTTAGCCCCCATACCAAGGCCAATTACCTGGCTTCACCGCCGCTGGTTGTAGCCTATGCGATTGCAGGTAACTTGGCCATTGATGTCCAGAAGGATCCAATTGGCCAGGATCAAGCAGGCAAGCCGGTTTATCTCCAGGATATTTGGCCCACCACGGAGGAAATCAAGGCGGTGATGACCTCAGCCCTGACACCGGAAATGTTCCGCAGTCGCTACAGCAATGTCTTTACCGGAACCGCTGGCTGGCAAGCGATCGCGGCCAAAGCGAGTCAAACCTATGATTGGCAATCGAGCAGCACCTACGTGCAGAATCCGCCTTTCTTTGAATCGATGACCGCGACTGTCAACGGAAACAGTAGCCACGATGTCATCGGTGCCCGTCCTTTAGCGCTGCTGGGCGATAGCATCACTACTGACCACATCTCCCCTGCGGGTGCCATCAAAACGGACAGTCCTGCCGGTAGTTATTTAGTGGGTAACAACGTCCTCGTCACCGACTTCAACTCCTATGGGTCGCGTCGAGGGAACCACGAAGTGATGATGCGAGGTACCTTTGCCAATATTCGGCTGCAAAATGAGATGGTTCCTGGCTCTTCCGGAGGCGTGACCCGGTACATGCCAGAGGGAACGGAAATGTCCATCTACGATGCGGCGATGCAGTATCAAGCCGCTGGCGTCCCCCTTATTGTGATTGCCGGGAAAGAATATGGAACGGGCTCTTCGCGTGATTGGGCGGCCAAAGGAACCCGTTTACTGGGGGTGCAGGCCGTTGTGGCGGAAACTTTTGAGCGCATCCATCGCTCTAACCTGGTAGGGATGGGCGTCCTGCCGCTCCAGTTTCACCCTGGCACTAATCGCCAAACCCTTAAACTAGAGGGCACCGAAACCTTCGACCTCACGGGTTTGACTGGCGGCATCCAACCCAGTATGACCGTGACCCTCACGGTTCACCGCATGGATGGTTCAGCTATTAGCGTGCCGTTACTCTGCCGGATCGACACGCTGGATGAAGTCGAGTACTACCAAAACGGCGGCATCCTGCATTATGTTCTTCGACAACTTCTGGCCGCGTAACCACTCAGGTAAGCTGACTATGTTGGTTAGTGCTGCGGCGTACACATAATTTTAGCCATTTGGGTTGAAACGCCGCGTATCATTTCGATACTTAAGGGCATAAGCTCACATGACTCGTCGTCTTATCCGCATGAACGGGTGACGGCGATCTATTTGTCGGTCGGAGGGACTGGGGATGAAAACACGGGCTGCGATCGCCTGGGAAGCGGGCCAACCTCTAGCGGTTGAAGAAGTTGACCTAGAAGGACCTAAAGCAGGCGAAGTTTTAGTTCGCATTGTGGCTACCGGCGTTTGCCACACCGATGCCTATACTCTGTCAGGCAAAGATCCTGAAGGCATTTTTCCTTCAATCCTGGGACACGAAGGGGGCGGCATCGTTGAGGAAGTGGGCGCAGGTGTCACGAGTGTCCAGCCCGGTGACCATGTTATTCCCCTTTACGTTCCAGAATGCCGCGAGTGCAAGTTCTGCCTATCGGGTAAAACGAATCTCTGTCAGGCCATCCGGGTCACCCAAGGACAAGGGCTGATGCCGGACAGTACCAGTCGTTTCAGCAAAGGCGGGGAAACGCTGTACCACTACATGGGCACCAGCACCTTCAGCGAGTACACCGTTGTTCCTGAAATCGCCCTGGCTAAGGTAAATCCTGAAGCGCCGCTGGAAAAAGTTTGCCTGTTAGGTTGTGGCATTACCACCGGTATCGGTGCAGCCCTCAATACCGCTAAGGTCGAACCTGGCTCGACCGTGGTTGTCTTTGGTCTGGGTGGCGTGGGCCTGAGTGTTGTGCAGGGCGCAGTCATGGCTCAGGCCGAGCGCATTATTGCCGTAGACATCAATCCCGACAAGTTTGAGTTGGCTCAGCAACTCGGTGCAACAGACTGCATCAATCCCAAAGACTACGACGCCCCCATTCAACAGGTGATTGTGGAGCTTACGGATGGTGGTGCCGACTACAGCTTTGAATGCGTGGGCAATATTGAACTAATGCGAGCCGCCCTGGAATCGTGCCACAAGGGTTGGGGAGAATCTACCATCATCGGTGTGGCGGCTAGTGGTCAAGAAATCAGTACGCGTCCGTTTCAATTGGTGACTGGACGGGTATGGCGGGGATCGGCCTTTGGTGGGGTGAAGGGGCGATCGCAACTACCGGGCTATGTAGACCGATTCATGTCCGGCGAAATTCAGATCGATCCCATCATCACGCAAACTATGCCGCTAGAAGAAATCAACACCGCCTTCGACCTCATGCACGCAGGCAAAAGTATTCGCTCAGTGGTTATTTATTAGGGACTGTTATCATTTAGAGCCTGAATCCTCATTATGAGAGCGGTTCAGCCCCTAGCTAGTTTTACAAAGCGGGCGCGGCAATGCTGATACCGCAAGGCTTTCGAGTTTAATTGATGACGCGCCCTAGAGTGGGGCAACAATTAACGTGTCCAGAACCCCGGTTTCTTGCAACTGCCAAAGCGATGGCAATTAATCTTTAAAGCAGAATCGAAGTTCTTTCGTAGGTTTTGATTGAACTACTCTCAAACGCTAGTCAGCTTCCTGATCCCACATCCGTAGCTGTAGGTACACCAGCACTAAAGCGACGCCTACCAGCACGATGGCAGCGGCAGCAGCGTAGCCAAAATCAAACTGAGCAAATGCCTGTTGATAGGTGTAATGCACTAGCGTATTGGTGCTGTTGAGAGGTCCCCCCCCGGTAGTCACATACACTTGCTCAAAGCCCCGCAGGGTAAAAATAGCAGTCGTTACGCCAGCAAAGACCAGGGTTGGCCGGAGTCCTGGCAAGGTAACATGCCAAAATTGGGCCCATTCATTCGCACCGTCTAGTTCCGCAGCTTCATAACGACTTTGAGGAATGGCCTGCAGCCCAGCCAGGAAGACAACCAAGTTAAAGCCAATTTGCTTCCAAATACTCAGCACAATCAGAACCGGCATCGCCCAAGTTACACTGCTGAGCCAAGGAATCGGCTGTAATCCCAGAACAAGCAGCGCATCGTTCACCGGGCCTTCCCCTTGAAAGAGCCACCGAAACCCCAAGCCAACCGCCACCAGAGACGTCACCGAGGGCACAAAGTAAGCGGCTCGCAAGAGACCTCTCAGAAATAGCGCTCTATTTAACCAAAGGGCCAAACCCAGAGGCAGCACCAAACTGGGAATCACAGTAGCTACGGTGAAATAGCCGGTGTTCCACAGAACCTGGCGCACATCTGGATCGATTAGGAAGCGGATGTAATTACGGATGCCGTGCCACTGCAACCCTTCCCGCGTAAAGCTGCCCTGCGTAAAGCTCAGCACGAACAAGTAGAGGATCGGCCAAAACACAAACACGGCCAACAGAAATAAACCGGGTGCCAACAACAGGGCAGCTACACCGGTCTCCTGCCGTTCTCGATTGAAATGAGTGGACACAAGCACTAGACTCAACGACACTCTCCATCATAAAAAAGGGTGCTTCTTTCGAAGCACCCTGTAGTTCGTTGAGAGGAGAACACGGAAACTCAATGTGCGAAGTCTCCAAGTCCAAGTTGTTTACAGTTTAGCTTATTGAGACTCACTCGCAACAAAAATGTTGACTTCTTTATTCTAGAACTGGCCGTCGGCTCTTTGAGCCCAGTCCAGGCGACCTTATTCCTGAAGAATACAGGGCTTTCCAGGGATTTTTAAGCATGGCGAAAATCTTAACAAGATTCTTTAAGCGGAACTGATGTCATTAGATGCTTGCCGCTCGATTTCCTTGTCTGTGTCCTTGGGGGTGATGCCAATTCTCTGAGGCTGAACTATAGGTCTTCCTTGCGATTTCCCTTAAGGAACGTAGGCTGAGCGGAATAGAACTGGTATTGTGCCAACTCTATAAATTACAGTGACCGATTCTGTCTCCCTGCCCTTGTGCTCCCTGGCTCTATCTTTGGTTCTAAGTAGGTTGCTCTAAATAAAACAACAAATGTAGGTTGCGGTTGCGGTGCGAAACCCAGCACCTGCACGGGTTACGCTTCGCGAACCCATCCTACAAATACTTTGAGAGCTGCAGTTTTATGAGGTTGCTTAGCAACCTCACCTAGCCTCTCCTTGGTAAGGATATTAAGTACACATATCTCGGCCCTCACCGCCTCAGTCCCCCTCGCCCATTTTTGGGCGAGGGGGAGGCCAGACCAGGCTTTCCGGCTCCCCTTCGCTCGTTCTGAGAGAAGGGGTTGGGGATGAGGGGAAAGCTGGTATAGCAAGAGTTTCAGGACTTATGTGTACGTAGTAGCCTTGGTCAGGAGAGGGACTGGAAAGTCCCATAAGCCTCTCCTTGCCAAGGAGAGGTGCCGCAGGCGGTGAGGTTTTCTGAAACCGGAAACTCTAGTTCTGAACCTGGATGAGGTTTACTTACAACCTGAAAGCATCCCAAGAAAGTGTTTGTGGGCGTCCCGTTTAAGTCTGGTTGCACGACAACAAAAGTGCTGATCAGATCATGCTCTATGATGCGGGAGGTCATTATGGGTAGAGAGTAACGTTCGTATCCACGCTTTACCACAGCACTTCCCACACGCTCTTGATGCCGATACGCTAAGCCAACATGCCGGTTTTATGGATCAGATGATTCTTCAAGGTGAAACCATCGTTGCCATTGCCACTGCAATTGTTCCAGAGCAGGGCAGTGTCGGTATTGTCAGGCTCTCCGGGGCAGAGGCGATCGCGATCGCGCGTCAATTATTTCACGCTCCGGGACAGCAGGCATGGGCAAGTCACCGAATTTTGTATGGCTACGTCAAAGATCCCCAGACCCAAGCGACCATCGACGAAGCGCTGCTGCTGCTGATGCTGTCCCCTCGGTCATACACCCGTGAGGATGTGGTTGAGTTCCACTGTCATGGGGGTATTATTGCTGTTCAGCAGGTGCTGCAACTGTGTATAGCCCAAGGCGCTAGGCTAGCCAATCCCGGCGAATTTACCTTACGCGCCTTTTTAAATGGTCGCCTCGATCTGACTCAGGCTGAGGGCATTGCTGATTTGGTCGGCGCTCAATCCCCTCAAGCAGCTCAGACGGCCCTGGCAGGTATGCAAGGCAAGCTAGCACAGCCTATCCGTCAACTGCGCACCGCTTGCTTGGATATTTTGGCCGAAGTCGAAGCTCGCATTGATTTTGAAGATGACTTACCGCCTTTGGATGAAGTCGCAGTCAAAATGCAAATAGAATCCGTTTTAGGATCGATTAATCAGATGTTGGATACGGCTCACGAGGGCGAATTACTCCGTTCGGGCCTGAAGATTGCGATTATTGGCCGCCCTAATGTGGGTAAATCGAGCTTGCTGAACGCCTGGAGTCGCAGCGATCGCGCAATTGTGACCGATTTGCCTGGCACCACTCGGGATGTGGTGGAATCTCACTTAGTCGTGGGTGGCATCCCTATTCAGGTGCTAGACACCGCTGGAATTCGTGAGACCCAAAATCAAGTTGAGAAAATTGGCATTGAGCGATCGCAAGCAGCCGCTCAAGCGGCTGATTTGATCCTGCTAGTCATAGACGCCCATACCGGTTGGACCGATGGCGATGAATTGCTTTATCGCAGCATTCGCCATCGCCCCACAATTTTGGTTATCAACAAAACGGATCTGATGGATGAAACCCAAACTTTATCTTTACCGGAATTCGCTATCCCCTGGGTTCACATTGCGGCAGCTCATAACCATGGCCTTGAAGCGTTAGAACACAGCATCCTGAAGTCCATCCGTGCTGATAATTTGACGGCTAGCAACACCGAAATCGCGATTAATCAACGGCAAGCGGCAACCCTGACGCGGGTACGTACCGCTTTAGAACAGGTACAGCAAACCATTCAAGATCAGCTGCCGTTGGACTTTTGGACGATCGACTTGCGGATGGCCATTCACGCCTTGGGCGAAATTACTGGGGATGATGTCACTGAGTCGATGCTGGACGAGGTCTTTAGCCGCTTCTGCATCGGCAAGTAAATCCATTTCCTAAACAAGGCAACTCTTAAGCCACTAACTGAGTCGATGAGTTCAATTTGGCCTCAAGGTAGGTGTAGAGCCCTTCACTCGCCTCGAAATATAAGCTCAAGCGATCGCTACCCTGCTCTGCCGATATAATTTCGGCTCGATAATGAGGCGTCGCCAAAAAGTTGATCCAATCTGCGATTTGTCGTGTTGGCACCCATAATCGACCGAGACGATAGCCATCCACCACTTCTACTGAAAAGCTGGCCTGTTGACACATCATGAGACACAAAACCTCAACAACGAGATAGTAGTTCATGCGAACTACTTCATTGTCGCGAGAGTTCGCTTAAAAATCAAGCAGCAGATTCTCTCTGAAATCATCTCACCCCATTCATTCACGACTGAGGTGTCAGCAAAATAAACTGTTGTCGCTGGAGCGATCGCACATCTGCTAGCGTACTATCCGAGTTTTGCAGCAATGCACCGACAGTCTGCTGGCCGTTGGCTCGATCGCACGCTAACAAAAACTGCCATGGAGCATCTTCCAGGCTTACCAGCTGATAGTCCTGATTGAAAAACTTAGGACTGTCACGCCAGTTTTCCAGGCAGGGGCTGGGTTCTGGTATCGCGTTGAGTAACGTGTCGTCATCCTGCCAATCTTGTTTGGCTAAAGGCGGACGGGCCAGAAAGAATTCGTAATGGGTAATGGCGGAGGGATCCAACAGTTCAATAAGGCGATAGCGTTGGCGATCGCTCAGTCCCTTGGCCCGCTCCAGCAAATCGGGGGCAGTCCCAACCAAACGTCCCAAATCCCACAGATGGGGATTGGACAAGCCCACAAATTCCAGACCGGAGGCGTCAATGAGTTCAAACACCGTGTTGATGTTGTAATCAATTTCCTGGGGATGTACATACATGTCGGCAAAGCATTCATCCCGCTGGTTTTCCCAAGACCACCGTTCCTGTTCTCGCTGGCGTAGCCGATTATTTTCCGGTAGCGCTGCAAAGAGTTGCCGACCGACCGCCACCCCGTCCTGATAGTCACCCTGGCGATCGCCCTGCAAAAGGCCAATGGCTTCTTGCATCAGGTTGATCTCCCAACGACCCAATTCGCCATAAACGAAAACATGGAGCAGACCACCGGGAGCCAATTTCTTCGCGAGGGCTTGAATTCCCCCGATCGGATCAGGGGTATGATGCAACACGCCGACACAATTGATTAGGTCAAATTCCCCCGCCACCTGATCAACATCAAACAAACTGCGATGCTGGAACTCAACCCGCGTTGCGCCTGATTTTTGACAGCGCTCCTGAGCAACCGCCAAAGCCCCTGCACTCAGGTCAATGCCGACCACTGTTGCCTCTGGGTTGAGATGGACGAGATACTCCGTTCCCACCCCTGTCCCACATCCAGCATCTAAAATACGTGCCTTTTGACTAACCGGTTTGCGTCCTGTGCAAAAAGCATAGGCCGTGAGCCAATTCCATCGCCAGTTGTAGCCAGGTGGGGGCTCATCGAGCAACGGTTCAGGGGGAAACGGATAGGTGTCGTAGAGCTTAGCAACGGCGGCGCTAATTTTTTGAGACTCTGACATAAAAGAAACGGGAGATAACCCAACGGATACAGCGCAAAAGTAAGACGCCTTGTGATAGCAGACTAATGCCAAACAAGTGTTGAAACAAACCCCAAATAATGACTTTCTAGTCCTTTTTAGGAGGCTGATTGTTCATGACTAATTCCAGTCGTGATAGAGCACTCACTGCCGACTCGCGTACATAACTATCGACGGATTCATCATCAATAATGGTCTGCAAGACTTCGGCACCGCGGGCATCTTTAATCGAGCCAAAGGTGTTGGCAATGGTTACAGACAGTGCCACATTATCCGTCGTTTTAATGGCGTCTAGGAGAATGTCAAAGGCCTCAGGGGAGCCAATTTCGCCGAGTGTCATCACAGCCGCAATATTCACCACTGGATTGGGATCTTGTAATGCTTGCGTGAGTCCTTGCATCCCTGCTTCTGAGAAAGGAGTTTCAGGATAACAAATAGCCACTTGGGCTAAGGCTTTGACCGCACTGCCTCGAACCGTCACGTTATCGCTATTCAGCATGGCATCCACAAGCGGGGGAATCGTATCGGAGCCAACGGCTCCTAAGGCTTTGACAGCTGCCCGTCGATAGGTTGTATCTTCCTCATCCAAAATGCTCATTAAACGGGGAATGATCGTCTCATCTTCCATATCTGCCAGTTCCCACATGGCGCGATCGCGCAGGTGAGGATTGGGATGTTTAAGTTGTTCAAAAAGAGCATCAATAGACATCGGTATAAAGTCTTAAACTCAATCGCTGAAAGTTAACAGTTTTGCTGTGCAGCTAGCTCATTATCCCGTAAAACATAGGCCTTACCGTAACGGCGATCGTGATTGCCCTGTTTTAATCCCCTTAGCCCCAGTCCCCATTGACTTAGAACTGCTTGCCCTTATGTAAACTGAATCCTTTACAATTACAATCGCCAAAATTCTTTCAGACAATCGCAAGTCCGGTCGACGGAATTGATCGAACCTGACTGCGAGCGCTAGTCTACAGGATGAATAAGCACAGTCAGTCAAAACGATCCCATGCATCTTCGTGAAAGTGATTCAAGCACGTCTAGCAACAGTTTTGTTGCTCATTCTGAGGATTTATCGCTGACAGCGCTGCACGAAATGCTCAGTCAACTGCAAAGCGAGCCGTCATCCAAATCAGATGAAATCGCGTTGATTAAGGAGCGGATCAGAAACCTGCTGCCGCAGGTCGATACGGGGAGAGCCCTGCCTCAGAAAAAGACACCCCATGGCAGGACAAAAGTCTTACATCTGAACTACATACGCAGCCAGGCAGATGAACCCGTCGAACTCGAAATGGCCTACGTACGGTTCGTTGCCCAGACGGTTCAGGCACTGGGGTTGCGCTTAGAAATTTTGACCCACAAAGCCGGTCGAGACGATGTTGAGCAGGAACTCACAAAAGACGAGTACAAGGGGTTGGAATACGTTATCTTGACAGCCCAGAATCCCGTGTCAAAGTGGGCTGAAGACAGTGTGGAATATCTGAGTAATGGGCAACCAGCCGTACTCACCCCGTTTGATGACCAACTGTTGGCTTGGGCGATGACAGCCGGGCGGCGGCACCGATGGCAAGGGATGATAGCTCCAGAAAACTTAGAAGAAGCGCTGCAAGACGATCATCTCTGGATTCTCTTGGGAACGCGAGTGAATACACTCAAAACAGGGAGAGCACGGGAGCAGGCCGCCCAAGCCCAAGGACAAAACGTGGGTCATATCAGAGCCTATATTGAAGGCGGCAACCTGATCACGGGCGAGGATGCCATGGGCAATCCTGTGATTCTGGTGGGGAAAGACGCCATTGATGCAACTGCCTATCTTTATCAACTCAATCAGGATGAGGTGAAGCAGCTCATCCGTGAGGATTTTGGTCTAGCAGGCGTGAGTCAGGTTATCGGTGTCGAACAGCCGGGAAAATTCCATTTGGATATGGGGATGCTGTTTATCGGTCAGGGGGTCGTGATTGTGAACGATAGTCGTGAGGCCTTCAAAGAGGCAAAGGAAATGGCTGAGATGGTGCCTTGCCTGACAACGGAGAAGATGGCCGCTAAGCTGCAATTGCAATCAGCCCTAGAGGAAGCAGCGGCTAATGATTTACAAGTTGCTGGGATCGAAGTCAGGCGCGCAAAACTGGAAAATGATGTTGATTACAACTTTTTCAATGGGGAGTTCGTCGCAGGCAAAGATGGCTTGTCTTACTACCTAACCAACGGTGGCTCTAAGGAGCAGGCAGACTGGTTCCAGACTTTGATGGTTGAGGACTGGCAAGTCGTGGACGAGGTAATCTTTACCCCTCCAGCGATCGCCCAAAAAAGCCTTCAAGATCAAGGTGGGATTGGCTGCCGCCTTAAAGGCTCCCAGCGATAACCTTGACTACGCAGGATTTCTCCCCGGCTCCTTTTGCTTCTTTAGACCAGCCTTAGAGTTAGCAGACTACCCGTATTTTCTGTTTCGGTTTCTGCCCTTGTTTTTCTGGATGCTCTTCACCCAAAACTACGACGCCAGTAGTGCATGGGCTTTGGCTTTCACTAACCAGTCCTGATCCTGTATGACCAGTTCTGCCCCAGTGGTATCCCCAAGCTGATGCAAGGCCATGAGGGCCGCATACTTCAAGTCCCAAATGCGAGTTTTTAGACAGGTCTTTAACTCATCAATGGCGCGGCGATCGCCCAATTGCCCCAACGCAATAGCGGCGGCGGCTCGTGACTTTTGAAATTGGGGTTGGCGATTATGCAAAGCCTCGACGAAGAGATCATAGGCCGGTGCGTATTCGAGCCAACCCAACAGTTTGATCACATGGAAATGCGCTCCATAATCCGCACAGGCTTCTTCGCGATAGGTGGCGAGGAGAGCCTCGGGCGCAGTGTCGGCATGATCCTGTAGCAATGCTTGGGCAGCCAAATAGCAACGGCCAAAGTCAGTATCGTAAAGTTCGCGAATCAATCTATCCATTTCTGGTGGGGTGTCGTAACGGCCAACCAGTGTCAAATCCGTCGGATGATCGCGCAAGGTACGCTCAAGGTGCGGCTGAATGTCGCTGTAGGATAGTGTCTCGTTAGCGAGGCCACCAGCTTCGGCTAACAAACGAATACCCCGGAGCCGAAACACGACAGACACTGGACAGCGAGAAATGTCAGGAATTGCTCCAGCGTACTGAGCATCAATGAGATCTTGGATGGCTAAGCGTCGTGCCATGACTTTGGGGTGTTGCAAGAAAGCCGTGACGCGATGCATGTCCGTGGCATCCCCCGTGAGTCGGCAAATCGCGGCGATCGCGGCACTCACAACAGGGGGTTCCGAATGGGTGACAAAAGGTTTAATCAGTTCTATGGCTGGCTGATATCCGAGCTTCGCTAGGGTATGGATAATGACCCGATAAGTTTGCGCTGGCTGGGTCAGCAGCTGAGCGATTTCTGCTAGTAACGTTTCATCTTGCGTGCCAATTTCGCCAATCGCCCAAACTGCGTTTTCGACGGTGAATTTATCGTTTTCAGCTAAACATTCACGGATGACCGCTAAGGCTTCAGAAGCTTGTAAACGACCTAAAGATTCAACCGCTTTCCGTCGCACAATCCGATTTTGAAGGGCAGGATCGGTCTGGGTCACGGCTCGCATCAGAGCCTGAATACTCTGCTCCGTCGAGAAGTTGACGAGGTGAGAGGCGGCAATATAGCGAGAGTCCTTTTCACTCACCTGATCCGGAGGCGTATCGAGAATAGCGATCGCCTGTTCCTCTGTGAGATCAAAGAGTTTAGCAAAACGTTTATTCAAGTTCTATAGCTCCTGTCATCGCGAGGCATTTTGAGCAACTTAGTGTGACTGAGTCGATCACAATTCTGATTTAGAAATCCTGATTTGGATTGGATTCCATAAAGCTCTTGGGGCATAGCTACGTTATCACCCTGCAACAAAGCCTGGAAACTTGCTCCCTTGCTGTTCGCAAACAAAAGGAGCAAATTTCCAGGCTAATGCTGAAAGACCCTTGCTAGTCGATGACGAGAACTAGGACAGCGAGTTGATAGCGTAGTCGAGCAGAGCGTTGTACTCAGTTAGAGCTTGCTGAGACATGTCACGAGGCGCACAACCGCGGTTACGAGCGAAGTTTAGCGCTTCAACGTAAGGCGCAGTAGGCAGCTCAAGTGCACGATACACTTCACGCTGACCCGCAATACCCCACTCATCCAGAGGGCCAGTGCCGCCAACAACCAAGCTGTACTGAATCAAGCGCATGTAGTGCTTGATGTCACGCAAACACTTAGCCTTGAAGGTATCAGTCGAGTTAGCTTCACCTTCATTGTTCAGGTAAGGGTACTTTTTGATGCAAGCATCGTAAGCTTCTTGAGCAACCTGGTCTAAGTTGCTAGCAAGCTTCTCAGCTGCTTCCAAACGAGCTGCAGAACGCTGAATTGAGCCTTGTACCGACTCCAGATCAGAGCTGCTAGGAAAACGACCGGCAGCATCAGCAGCTGCGATCACAGTAGTCATAACAGATTTCATTTTTTCAATCTCCTAATTGGTTTGAACCAAAATTTGCAGTTGGTCGAAATGTGTGTAGCGAAGATAAATCGCAAACGCTTAGCTTAGAGCTGCGATTACGCGATCAAAGTAGCTGCCAGCTTCAGCAACTAAGCTTGCACAACGATCTTCAACTACAGGAGCGCCCATTTTCTTCAATTTTCTACCAGCACGAGCTTCGCTAGGAGTGTCCTTGATGTGAGCTGCAGCCTGTGCCTTCATGATTTGAACAGCACGAACAGCGGAAGTAGTGGGGACACCTAAAGCGGCGTAAGTCTCTTTCAGACCGTTCAAGCAGCGATCGTCCAGAACAGAAGCATCACCAGCCAGCAGAGCATAGGTTACATAGCGGAGGATGATTTCACCATCACGCAGGCAAGCAGCCATACGACGGTTGGGGTAACAGTTACCACCCGCTTGAATCAAACCTTGGTTCTCACAAATCATGCCAGCAACTGCATCCGAAACCATGCAGCTAGCGTTGCTAGCAATTGCGTTAACAGCATCTAAACGACGGTTGCCTTCAGCAATGAACTGCTTCAGAGCACCTAGGTCACCCACAACGGAAGTGCTGGAATCAGCAGTTACAACTGCTCTAGAAAATGCATCAAGCATTTTGCTCTCCTTACTTTAAAGGTCTGTACAACGTCACCTACTCAACACAGCGATGACATGATTGACCATAAAAAAGTGAGTGAGCTTCCGTCACGAATCTGAGAAACTAAGAAACATATCTTAAGACAGAAGTTAAACCGTGTCGGATTTTACTGAAATGCCTGCAACAGCTCAAGCATCTTGCTTTAGGAATACTTGCTGCGGTTCTATCCGTGGCCAAATCCGACGTCACAACGGCATGAGCCCTCTAGGCTCCAAGCACTGGCAAACCGGCTGTAACTGAGAACCCGCGTTTAGACAGATTGCTTCACTAAATGCTTAATCACGTTCTCTTTAACCATCAGCTGACGCATAATCTCAATCAAGCATTCTTGCGACTGTTCAGGAGTCAGCTCTTTAACCTGCTCTTTGTAGACCTTTAGCTGGAATTGCTGCTCAAGGCTTAGTTCAATAGGGAACTCCATCAACATGCCTCCTTTAGGAACATACTCAGCAGCTCTGGTATTAACACCTGAGATTATGTTAACAAGAATAAACAAAAATTGACAATAGACGGATTATACGATAGTGAATAACATTGCTTGATTGCCTGAGTCTTCATCCTTTGCTTGATGAGTCGATTCCTCTCAGCAAAACACCCTCGATACGTGGGATAAGCATGTCGAAACCAAGGCTAGCGATCGCCCAACCTATTTCAGGAGACCTGCATGTACGTGCCGTCTCAATCACAAACTTATCAAGGGCGTTTGTACTGAAGGCTTACCAAGCGACTATCCCAACGACATTATTCTCTCTAGAGAGGTATGCGGATGTTGCCAACGTTACAAAGTCGATCGCTGATCTCACACTCTCATTTCACAGTGTTCAAATCAGTCCAGTTCTTCGATTTGTTCGGGTGTTGATTGCACCTCAGGTTAGTCACTTGAAGCGAATCGACGAAATTAAGCTTGTTCCTGATCAGGAAAAAACCCTAGCTCAATGAGGGCCTTACACAGCTGCGACTTAGACGGTGGCGATTTAGGCGCTGATAATCCCATCTCCCTGGACGTTTCAAACAGCTCTCGCACCAGTGTATTCAATGTGTATGGCTCACCTTCCACTGGGCTCGTTTCAAATCGCCCTTCATAGGCCAAGGTGTACAACTCGAGGTGATGCATTCCCATTACCCGAGCAAGTTTTCTGAGAGTTTCGGGCGTTGGACATGTGCCCTTAAGGCAGGCACCGCGGAGACGTGGTTGGGCGACACCTGACAGATCTGCCAAGCGGTTCATACTGATACCTTGGGTTTCCAGGTATCGAAGGATCATACGCCCGAGTGGCGAACAATCTTCAGGGGTAATTTTGAGCCTCGGGGGCATTTGATAAACAAGAATGCAATGAGGAGTAAGGTATCGGAAGCGTTCTGCAAGGCGGAAAGGTCGCTTCAAAGCGTATTTTCCAGCTCTTGAATTTAAGGTGCAGTCTTCGCGGGGCTGTTCCGGCAGTTCCCGACAGCGTAGAGAAGTCGTTTTGAGGTTATTTGAAGGTCACATTTCCCTAAGGGTCACATTTAAGCGTATAAGGATTATATGAAGAGGTTTAATCCTGTAAGGAAACTCTAACAACTCAACCTCACGAAGACACAGAAACCCTTAATAGTCTGCACAGTCACCTCTCTATTGCCTGCACAACTATTTGTAGAAACGATCGACATCAATTTCTAAATAAGCTAGGGGATGTCATCATTTAGAGCCTGAATCCTCATGCTGAAAGCGGTTCGGCCCCTAGCCAGTTTTACCAAGCGGGCGCAGCAATGCTTATACCGCAAGGCTTTCGAGTTTAATTGATGACGCGCCCTAAAGCAATCTGCCCCCAACTCACAGCGTCACCGTATCTCAAAGCACAGGCGCTTATAAAAAAACAACGATTGGCGTTGAAGGCTACAGGAGCTCACCAATCGCACATTTACGTTTTTAGAAAATAGAATGATTGCACTATAGGCACAGAAACATCTACACGGCTTCTATTCAATGGGGTTGCTCAGAAACGAGTTTCCAGATACTGACCAACCATGATTTCTTCTCCTGCACGGGAGATGATGGTTTGGCGTGTGCGGTACTGACTACCCACCAGTCGTACTTCTTCTTCAAAGACATTGCCGCTGTACTCAGTGCGCAAGCACATGGTTCGAGGGTCGCGCATGGAGAACTGGGCAACGATAGGTTTAGGCGTAGAAAAGCCGCGATCGCGATAAAGTTGATCACCTTTGACGCCAAAGACGGTTGAGCCAGTTGTTTGGCGTGGACTTGGCCCGGCATAATTGCTTTCCCAGGTGGTATAGACGCCACAGGTCAAGGCGGTCTCATCGGTCATCTCATGCAAACAAGCGAGCTGGCGTAATTCATCACAGCCTTGAGACAAAACCTGAACCGTTAGAAGACTCACAACTTCTTGCGTTTCACCACTTTTGAGCGTGTAGTAGCGACGCTGCGATCGCCAGCTTCCGGTGGACTCCCGAAAAAACTCACTCACAATTGATTCCAGGCTTAATTCAGCGATTTGGGCTGGCATCTTCATATCCGTCACACCATTAAAAACAAATCAATTTGCAAGGGAGTGCAAAAAGCAACCCATGTTTAACATTTTGTCACAACCAAACACAGTCTAGCGAATTCGCAGTGAGATCTCTGTGGATATAGCAGTCCGCAGTTTGATGGAAATAGTCTAAATCGCTGAAATCCTTATCCAGCAGGCTTCTTGTTTCCACATTCCGCATCCTGCGTTCCGAATTCTGCGATACACATAGGCATCGGTAGTCGCGATCAATGAGCCAGGACTTCAAGGAGCTAGGACTTCAAGCCCTAAGACTTGAGGGTTGTCCACTCTTGCTTCAGCAGTGCCATGAAGGTGGCAATACCCTTCGAGAAACCTTGTGGATCAGGCTGTATATAGTCTGGAAACTCTTCATAATGACGCCAGGGTTCAGAAGCATCATGGCGCAGGTGAAGAATCCGATCGTCTCCCACCAGCTTCCACAGCATTTGACCACCCTTAGGAATTGCAGCCATAACAGCCTCCTTCTTCAAAAACACATTGAGGGATTAACCTGTGCGATGCCACTTATTGTGTCAGTCCGAATGCAAATTTATGTTTCAAAATACACAAAAGGACTAGGCAATATGCACGGCATGATAATCGATTGCCCTAGAGCATAACCTGGTAGAGGAGGCTCAGACATCTCCAGGTAGGGATAATTTCACAAATTCCTTGTAGGAATTTTAATGCCCATAAGGGCTCAACTATTCTTCAAGAAGCGGTTCCATCGCCGCACCAACAACGGTGTGATCCTTGTCTCTTCTCAAATCTGCAAGTGCGGCTTTGGCAATTGGGCTATCAAATTGCTTCAGGGCAAATGCTGTTCGAGCACGGACATGAGAAGCTTCTGCCTCTTTAAGTTGCAATAAATGAGAGAGCGCATTTGCCTGTTGGCCAGAATGTGCGAGCGAGCCTAAAGCGTTGATAGCCGCTTCTTGTACGGGGCGGTCTGCAGCTTTAGACCCAGTCAAACACACCTCTAGGAGTACCTCCGGACAGTCCATTTCAACTAACGCGGCCAAAATGCTTGTGCGGACTAACCAATGTTCGTCTTTAACAAAGCTTTGTGCTAAATGAGGTGCGGCTGTAACACCAAACAGAGAGAGAGAATTCGCTGCCTCCGCTCGGACATTAGGGGTATTGTCAAACATCATCAATTCCAGCAAACCCGCAAAGGCATCAGCGTTTTTCTGATGCCCCAATTCCCTAGCCACAAACGTGCGCACCAGAAATTCTGCATCCAGAATGTGTTTTAGCAGTAATGGAACAGCAACGTCAGGAGCATACTGTCTCAGGGCTGCGATCGCCTTGACACGATGCTCGTAGTCCGACTTTTGTAAGTTGCTCTTGATTTGCGGCAATTCCATGACCGTAAGGTGCGCTGGCACAATAAACAGCTATCTATGGGCCATTCTATGGGTTCATACAGTGTGCAAAGGATTTACCCTCTCCCTGGTTTACACGACGTCAAATGTGAGGGATAACGCTGCCAACTCAGAAACATCAATGGGTTGAATCGAGGCAGGCGTCTCGGCCCCTCTGGAAGCTGTACCCACATCCTGAATGAGATTTTCAGCCAGTTCGGTTGGATCGGTCAACGCCATCGGGCCTGCGGCCACGCCTGAACGGGTAGCCATACCTTGTAAGGCGGTCAAAGCATTGCTCAAGGGTTGACTGCTAGCAACAATTAGAACTTCTGTTGTCCCTTTGGGTTCCTGCGTAACCAGTCTGAAAGCATCTTTATTCTCGTCTGGTAGCAACAGGGTTGAGTCTGCTGGCAGCAGGGTTGACTCGATCGAGGCTGTCCATTGATTGGGGAAAAGGACAGCCATTTCGCCATGGGAATTAATGGCTAAGACGCTGAGATACAGGTCACGGGACTCGTTATTGGAAATCGTAAATTGAATGGGGACATCGACTGGAAATTGTTCATTTGCAGACTGAGGATTGGCGACTCGGTTAGCTCCCCGAACTGTAAAGGCACTGGCTGCAATTTCTGTCCTGATCGAAGGCACTTGCATAAGTACGCGGAGATCAAGGCGTGAAGACCCAGGGTTCAGCGTGAGCTTCACAAGCCGCGCTGCGAGGAGCGATCGCAACTTAGACCGTAACCGCGTAACGGCTGCGATGACCGATTCGCCAGGAATACCGTAGGAACCTGGAACTAAATCCAATCCCTGAGAAAAAAGACCAACACTGTTAGCAGGGGGAATATCGGGTTGCCCAGCGAGCGCTGATCGATAGTCTGCGGTCATACGCCCGAGGATGTAATGCACTTCTCCTTGTCCCAGAACTCGGGGGTCAATTCGGGGAATCGCGGCGAGTGCTTGGCGGGCTGCACTGATATCCTCTCCGAGGGAATTATCGAGGCCAATCCGTAAGGCTACATCAGTCGGGATGCCGCGCGTTTGTTCTTGCAGCAGCGCTCCGGAGGGCAGAGCTGTCTCTAACAATTGCCCACGTCCTATGAGTCCCTGACGCCCCGTTAATCGCACTAGCCCCCGCGACTGACCCGCTGTGTTAACTCCTGACAGCACCGCACCTTGTTCAAACGCTTCCAGGCTGCGGGAATCAAC
Source organism: Cyanobacteria bacterium J06638_28 (assembly GCA_039819045.1). Taxonomy (GTDB): domain Bacteria; phylum Cyanobacteriota; class Cyanobacteriia; order Phormidesmidales; family Phormidesmidaceae; genus SIO1E4. Next base: position 119,232 of record JBCBSR010000008.1, on the reverse strand, counting down.
ACCGCCCAGCCAAATTTCAGCATCACTTCCCTGGATTTTGACGATGACGGCTTCAGCAGGCGTGCCTGCCTGCTGCGTGAAGTAGATGGGGCGAGCGTTATGGCCGCTGCCGGGCCGTACCTCAAACTGAGGCTGCTGACCACTGAAGGATACCTTCGTAGTTGTCCGAGCTACATTCCCAATCGTGGCATCAAACGTTGCCGTTCCCGTCTGCTGCCAAAGGTATTGCGTTAACACATAGGAAAACGCCCCAGCGTAAAAGTCTTCAAAAGGGGCATCAGCCGCGAACTGATCGCGCTTGGCCGAGGCGATCGCAACGCCTTTAGCAATACCGGCTCGCCGCTGTTGGATGAATTCACGCGAAGACAGGTCGAGCTTCGAGAGCCACTGCTCTTGATACACCTGCTCAGCTTCACTCATCGTGAGGCTATTGCCGCCGTCACGGGCACGAATCACGAAGTTACCTTGTGTCCGCTTAGCGCCGCCAGAGTGACAGCTATCCAGCACCATGGTGAAATTCTCGGTCGGGACAGCTTTGCCGAGGAGAAATAGCGTATGTCCCGTAATGTCATCAACAGGCCCACCCTCGCGGGGAAACTTAGGCGGCAAAGGACTATCGACCGGGACCAAGGTGCCATTGAGGCCATCAGGAAAGTCTTTGTCCGGATCGACCACTCGCGAACCGTGACCGGAGAAATGAAAGACGGCGACATCGCCAGGGTTTGCCTGTTTAACCAGATGCTCTTCAAAAGCCGTCAGAATGGCCTCGCGTGTCGCCTGTTGGTCGGTCAGTTTAATAATGTTGCTGGGTTTGAAGCCAAACCGATGGACCAGGAGATGGTACTGCAACTCCACGTCTGTAACGCAGCCGTTCAGAGGAGGAAACAGCCCTGTTTTGGGATAAGCATTAATGCCGACTAGCAACGCCAGCTTGCGCGATGTTCCTTGCGCTAAGGCACGACCATAGCGATCTCCCTGATACAAAATATCGGCTTGGGCCCATCCCAATGCAGCCAGCGTAGTTCCAGCGGCTTGTAAAAAGTGACGACGGGAGATTCTTGGCGACATCGCTCTCTCCTGGAGGAAACAATAGCTGTTATGACGTTAGCTATCGGTTTTCTTCTCCAGGCTACAGCGACACTTTAATAAATTCTGGAAGTCTCTTAGGATTTTCACAGCGATATTGTTGTTGATGTCAACCTGTACGCCAAGCCCAATACTAACGACAGGCATTGAGTGAATCCTATTGGATTGGAGATAAGACTCTGTGGAAGAGCTCTCTGGTTTTGATTCAGTCAGCAAAACAAGGGCAATTGTCACGCAACGTAATTCACGATCCGGGCGAAGCTATCAGCTTCCAAGCTTGCGCCTCCGACCAAGGCCCCATCAATTTCTGGCTGGGCCATGATTTCATCAATATTACTGGCCTTTACAGAACCGCCGTATTGAATGGGCACATCAGCATTGGTAAGCTGCTTGCGAATCACACCAATGACTCGGTTAGCTTCTTGGGACTCACAAGTGTCACCGGTTCCAATGGCCCAAATCGGTTCATAAGCAACCACCAGATTAGTTTGGTCTACATCAACCAAGTCATAGGTCAGTTGCTTACTGATGATGCTTTCCGTTTCGTCGGCATCTCTTTGAGCTTTAGTCTCACCGACACAGAGAATAGGGGTCAAACCATGACGCTGAGCTGCTAACAAACGACGATTCACCGTCTCATCCGTTTCCCCAAAATATTGTCGACGCTCGCTATGTCCCACAATGACGTAACGCACCCCGACTTCTGTCAGCATGTCGCCTGAAACTTCGCCTGTATACGCCCCGGCATCTTCCCAATGAACATTTTGCGCCCCTAACTTAACGCGGCCACCATGCAAATTTTGAGATAACCCCCCAAGCGCGGTGAAGGGCACACAGAGAATCACCTCACGTTCGTCGGGTGTGTCTGAGAGCTGCCCTATAAACCCTTGCAGAAACACGAGAGCCTCCGCTTGGGTTTTATGCATTTTCCAGTTTCCAGCAATAACAATCTTGCGCACGGGTAATGAGTGAAAGAAATTTACGGGGTGCATATGCATCATTGAATCCTACAGGGAAAGCTACCCCGAATCAAATCAGCCTAAGCCCCTACAGTTTGCCCACAAATAGTGCTAAGACAATCGGTCAGGGGCACTAGAGAGCAGCTCCTTACCGAAGAATTTCGGATGCTCAGAGGCATCAGAAATTCTTCGGTAACTTTGCAGCAATCAGCTTGCCTGCTTGATCAAAGTTTCGTTGGATGCCTCAATTAAGTCGTTTTATCAGACACCCATCAATGTCCTGCTCTTAACAGCTAAAAGCCTTCTGATCCAAGGGAAAAAACCATGACCTATCGTGCTTTAGCCTCTAATTCTTCCAAGCGGCTGCGCAGCTCACGGTTGGACTTTTTTAACTCCTCTAAGTCTTGCTGTAGCTTTTCGACCGCTTCATCCTTGGAAACAACCTTTTGAACCTTTTGAATCGCTTCTTCAGCTCTTCGCTGAACCCGCCCATCGTCAATATGATCAGCAATCCCTCGCAGAACGGTTACCGCGCCAGGCGTTTGCATCATGCCAAGTGCAGCAATCACCGTCATCTGGGTACGAAACTGAGGTTCACGGGCAATCATTTCGAGGCGTTCTAGAATGCGCTCAACATTAGGTTTGCTTTGCCCTTTTGAGATTGCCCCTAATGCGCGCACTGCGCCAAGGCGTAACTGTGAAGGGATAGCAGCTTCAGTGTATTGCAGGATGAGCTCTAGAGCGGGTTCTGAAGTCTTGAACTGGCTAACACCGCCCAATGCTCCAGAACGCACCATTTCATTCCACCCAGTGCGCTCTTGTAGGACCGTTTTCAGAAGGTCTATGGTTGCTGAGTTTTCTGGTATTCCAGGAAGTTGAACGGCACCGACCTTGCCTAAGGCACGATTGGCCGCTGCCTCTACATAGTAGCTAGCGTCTCCCTGCTGAACGATTTGAGATAGAGCCTGATAGCTGCTGGGGGTTTTAACGTTCCCCAATGCTGTCACCACCGCCCGACGAACTTTGGGGTTGGTATCTTGCAACCCTGCAAGCAGAACCTCAACTGATTGTTCTAGCTTGAGTTCCGCCAACTGCTCGGCAACCTCAGCGCGAACCCCCCAAAAGCGATCGCTGCTCAGAGACTGGGACAATGCTTTGACCGCTTCTAAGCCTCCTTTTTGAGCAATGGCCTCAGCAGCATGGATTCGAGCGATCGGATCGGGGTCATGCTTGAGCTGAGCCTTGAGTTCCGGGAAAGGATACTCAAGCTTGACAGTTTTTGTGTAGTGATTGCCGACATCAAAACTAACGAAGTCTGGCTTTTGCGACAGTGGAAAATACAGGACTTGTTCCTGTTCATGAATCCGTACCGTTAGCGTCTGCACCTTAGCGCTGTCACCACTGAGGTAGCCAAAGCCAATCGGAATGCGTAAATCAAACAGTCCGCTCTGACTGCTCTTATCGCCAGGTTTTGCTTGGGTTTGGGTGACGGTAACCTTCGCCAAATTGCTGTCAGCGTCCCATCGGTAGGCTACTTTGAAGTCGGGATGCCCTCCCCGGTAGACATATTGGTCAAATAAGAAACGCAGGTTGCGCCCGGTTGCTGTCTCAATAGCTCGGATTAGATCGAGCGTCTCGACGGTTTTGTGAGCATAGGCATTGACGAAACTCTGAATGGCCGACCAAAATAACTCATCGCCGAGTTCGGTGCGGATCATGTGGTAGACACAGGCACCTTTTTCATAGATGTGGCGGTCATAGAGTTCAATCGGCTCACGATACACATGAGTCACCATGGGACGGCGATAGCGGCCTTTGTCTTCCGCCAAATAGCTCCGCATTTCCCCTAAGCGATAGTAGGCAGCTTCTTCCTGACCATACTGATCGGCTGTCCACAGGACTTCCGAGTAGGTGGCCATCCCTTCTTTGACCCAGGCATGGGACCAGTGATTAATGACCAATAGGTCACCAAACCATTGGTGAGCCAGCTCATGAGCCACCAACATCTCTGAGTTCGTGTTGTCCAAAGCTGCCCGTTCATCCAGCAAGCAGGTATCGGTCAATAAGGTGCAGGAGGTATTTTCCATACCCCCAAAGGTGAAATCGGTGATGCAAACCTGGGCGTATTTGGGGAAGGCATAGCGATAGCCAAAGCGATCGCTAAAAAAGGCCAGCATGGCGGGGGTTTTACCCATTGTGCGCTGGGCATCCGCTTGGCGACCTTTCTGAGCGTAATAGGTAACGGGAATGCCGTCCCACTCGTCCCGAATCTCATCAAAGTCGCCCACAGCCAACGTCATAAGGTAGGTCGGGTGAACCTGCTGCTGTACCCAGTGAAAGACCTTGGTATCGCCCTCTTCCAAGGTTTCGACTAAATCACCATTGGAGATGGCCTGGTAAGGTTTGGGCACCCGTACCCGAATTTCGCTAGTAGCCAGCTGTCCAGGGTAGTCAAAGCAGGGAAACCAGTAGCGCGAGTCTTCATCTTCCCCTTGAGTCCATACCTGAATGGGTTTTTGGGGCTGATGATCGGTCGGAGCGACAAAGTACAGGCCTCGCTGGGGATTTTCGCTGCCGTAGGCAATGACCAACTCCAACGTTTTGTCTGCTGTTGTGGGCTGAGTGAGGTCGATGTGCAGATACTCACCATCATGATCGAAGGTCTGAGACAAATTACCGACCATGACTGAGTCAATCTGCAGCATTACGGCATCAAGGGTGAGATGGGTAATGCCGCTACGAATCGGATTGAGACGAATTCGACAGGTTCCGGTGTAGCGCTGATGCGGAATATCGACATCCAATTCCAGGACAATATGCTCCACTCGCCCTGGGCGATCGGGGGTGTAATGTGGTCGTGCCCCCGGTAATTCAAAGGACTTATGAATGGGGGCTTCGGTATCAAACTGAGAGGCGTGGAGCATTACGGATGTTTCCTTTGAGCGTCGGATGAGTTGAGTCATGCAACGAAGATGGTTGAATTGAAATGATTTAGGAATTTTGGGAATTAGCCCGCCATCATGTCGGCAAATTCTGGGCTGTACGTTGCCCCTATCCAGACTGCTGGCTTGGGTTCAAGCACGAACACCAGCTTCTAATATGGATGTGGTTGAAATCATCACTAAATTTGAGAAGCGCCCTCAATGTTTTTATAGCGTAGCGCTCAATCTTACATTCGCTTGCAGTCAGATGAAAGCGACTCCTAAACAGTAGCCCTAGTCTCAACTCGCCTCTGAATGCCAGTTATGCTTAGCGTCCACTAAGTAAACCAGTCCACGATCGCGCCAATACCAGCAACCTCTACATCAGCTTGGATAGCAACTTTTGCCGTTAGGTGAGAACGATATTTGCCCGTTTTCACTAATACCCCTTTCCCCCCGATTGCTTGGACTCCCCCAACATCCGCTTCAATGTCGTCCCCAACCATCGCCACCTGGTCATTAGGCAGATTCAGCTCGGCGATCGCTTGCTTAAAAAAGAAGGCCTCTGGCTTACCGGCCACAATCGCGGTCTGATCCGTCGCGTATTCAAGTCCTGTCACAAATGCACCAACATCTAGCTGAAGTCCAGCTTCCCACTGCCAAAATTTGCCTCGATGCAGGGCAATGAGCTGTGCCCCCTGCATCATGAGTCGGAAGGCTCGATTCAGGAGTGGATAGCTAAAGTTGTCCCCCATATCGCCTAGGACAACAATATTTGCTGCCGTTTCAGACATCGGAAACTCGGCAAAATCTTGCTTCGTATCCTCTGTGAGTAGTGGATAAAGGATGGGGTTCTCCATTTGCCGCAAATGAAGGACTGCCGCATAGGATGCACTGACAATTTCGGCAGGCTCGATCGGCAAGTCCATTGCCTTCAAACTTTGACTCATCGTCTGAGTTGACTGGGTTGTGTTGTTGGTGGCGTAACGGTAAGGCAGCCCGCTTTTCTGTAGCGCAGCGATCGCCTCCCTCGCCCCTGGCAAGGTGCGATTCGCTACGTACAGCACACCGTTGAGATCCAGCAAAAATCCCTTCACGTTCGCTAGCGCATCGGGTAGCATGTTTCCCTTTCTCCGTTGTTGAGCTGCTTGGGTTTCTGAAAGCCTAGCGATACTGCCGTCAAGAAAGTGCCGCAGCATTTACCGTTCTGCAATCTTACTTATTTGACTTGAGCAGCGAGACTCAGCCAAGCAAAGGTTTTATGGTTAGGAAGTGGTGGCGAGCTATTGAGTTATTTCAAGGAACCCTGTGCTCTTAGCTGTCTTGGCCCAAATGGTTAAAGCTATAGTTCGGTAACTTTTCGTGAGGGCGGAGGCACGATGACTGCACTGGAGGATGCTACCGCTATCTACTGGCATGAGGGCAACCTGCTGACAGGGGAAACCGTCGCGATGTCTTTAAGTGATCCAGGGTTTCTGTACGGAGCCACTGTGTTCACAACCCTCCGCGTTTATGACCGCGATCTGCACCATCCTTGGACAGCGTGGAATGCCCATCGCGAACGCACACAGCGATCGTTCCAAACCCTACAATGGCGCGAGCCGGACTGGCAACGTGTCGAGCAAGGCGCGATCGCCCTAGCGCAGACCTATCCAGTCCTGAGAATTACGCTTTTTCCCGATGGTCGGGAATTGATTATTGGGCGCGCGTTGCCAACTCATCTAATGAATCATCAGAAGCAGGGAATCATAGCCTGGGTAGCGGATGAGCCGATTTATTGCCGTTCGCTATCCGATCACAAAACTGGCAACTATTTAGGTTGCTGGCTCGCACTACAAACCGCGAAACGTCGAGAGGCTCAGGAGGCTATCCTTACCAATGCTCAAGGTCACTGGCTAGAAACCAGTACCGGCAACCTTTGGGGGTGGGCTCAAGGCGCTTGGTGGACGCCTCCTCTTGGTGTGGGTATTTTACCGGGGGTGTTGCGATCGCGCCTCCTTCAAGGCTTGGAGCAACAAGGCATCACCGTAATTCAGCAACCTTGGACGATGGCGACCGTAGCGCAATTCACGACGCTGGCCTATTCCAACAGTGTTGTAGCGGTCAGGCCAATTCGGACAATCCTGCAGGGGACTGTCTCTGTGAATTACAATCCAGATCATGAGAAAATTACAAGACTCAACACAGCATGGCAATCGGTTAGCTAGCTGAATTCTGAAGATGAGTTAACATTATTTAATACTTGCTCTATTTCTTTGACTTTATCTGCCCCATAGCAATTAGCTTTAGAATTCCGGTTTGAAAAGTCACCCAAAAAGAAAGCCTAACGATTTTGATGTCTTTGGAGGCATAACTCCGTGAACAAGCGATGGAGAAACGCAGGGCTCTATGCACTACTGGTTGTAGTGGTGATAGCCCTGGCCACAGCAATTTTCGACAATGGGGGTCAAGAGACCCAAACTTGGCGTTACAGTCGCTTTCTGGATGCGATTGAAGGCAACCGCATTGAGCGCGTTAGTATCAGCGCGGATCGGACACGAGCCCGTTTCACGGCTCCGGATGGAGGTGGTCAGGTTACCGTTAACCTCCCCAGCGATCCCGATCTGATCAGCACTTTAGAGCAGAACAATGTTGATATTGTCGTCTTCCCTCAGAATGACGATGGCGTCGTAACGCGTCTGTTCAGTACGCTGTTGATTCCTGTACTGCTCCTGGTTGTTCTGTTTTTTGTTCTGCGCCGCGCTCAGAGTGGCCCCGGCAGTCAGGCTATGAACTTTGGCAAGTCTAAGGCCCGCGTTCAGATGGAACCTCAAACTCAGGTCACTTTTGGTGATGTTGCCGGTATTGAGCAAGCCAAGTTGGAGTTAACTGAGGTTGTTGATTTCCTAAAGAATGCTGACCGCTTCACTGCGGTGGGTGCCAAGATTCCTAAAGGTGTCTTGCTAGTGGGGCCTCCTGGAACCGGTAAAACGCTACTGGCGCGTGCCGTTGCGGGTGAAGCGGGTGTTCCTTTCTTCTCCATCTCGGGTTCTGAATTTGTGGAAATGTTTGTTGGGGTTGGGGCATCGCGTGTCCGTGATCTCTTCGAGCAAGCGAAGAGCAATGCGCCCTGCATCGTCTTCATCGACGAGATTGACGCCGTCGGTCGCCAGCGTGGTGCTGGTTTAGGGGGTGGTAACGATGAGCGCGAGCAAACCTTGAACCAACTCCTAACTGAGATGGATGGTTTTGAAGGCAATACTGGCATCATCATCATTGCTGCCACGAACCGTCCTGACGTGTTGGATTCGGCATTGCTGCGTCCAGGTCGTTTTGACCGTCAGGTCGTGGTTGACCGTCCTGACTTTTCAGGGCGCTTGGAAATTCTCAACGTTCATGCTCGTGGCAAAACCTTTGCGAAGGACGTGGATCTGGACAAGATTGCGCGCCGCACCCCTGGGTTTACCGGTGCCGATTTGTCTAATTTGCTAAACGAGGCTGCTATTCTGGCTGCTCGCCGCAATCTCACTGAGATCGGGATGGACGAGGTCAACGATGCGATTGATCGGGTTCTGGCAGGGCCTGAGAAGAAGGATCGTGTCATGAGCGAGAAGCGTAAGGAACTGGTGGCTTACCACGAAGCAGGCCATGCTCTAGTGGGTGCCTTAACCCCCGATTACGATGCGATTCAGAAAATCAGCATCATTCCTCGCGGTCGTGCGGGTGGTTTAACCTGGTTTACGCCTAGCGAAGAGCGTTTGGAATCAGGGCTCTACTCCCGCGCGTATCTCCAGAATCAGATGTCCGTTGCTTTGGGCGGTCGGATTGCCGAAGAGATTGTTTACGGCAATGAAGAGGTCACTACGGGCGCTTCCAACGACTTGCAGCAGGTGGCTCGAGTTGCGCGTCAAATGATTACTCGCTTTGGCATGAGCGAGAAGCTGGGGCCTGTCGCTCTGGGACGCCAGCAGGGCAATATGTTCCTCGGACGGGACATTACTGCTGAGCGCGATTTCTCTGAGGAAACGGCTGCCACTATTGATGAAGAGGTTCGTCATCTTGTGGATCAAGCCTACCAGCGAGCCAAGCAAGTGCTGGTCGAGAATCGTGCTGTACTGGACAGGCTAGCAGGGATGCTGGTAGAGAAAGAAACAGTGGATTCTGAGGAACTTCAGGACTTGCTGAACAATAGCCCCGTGAAAATGGCTCCTTTGGTCTAGTCATTCCTTTTGAAACTGAATTGAAAAGGTTTGTAATAAGGCTCCAGACTGGAGCCTTATTTTTTTGACGTCCTCTTACGAGCGGGAAGCCGATTCGTATTCTTTTTAGCCTTCTCGTCGTGCTGTGTCGCCTACTATAGGGCCATCTCTAATGGCGACTAATGCAAACTTCCTTTCAGCGTATTGTCACAGGGGTCGCGACCTTTGTGCTCACGGTGGTTATTGCTGTAACTGGCTACGTCCTTGCCGGATGGACCTTACTCGATGCCATTTATATGGTAGTCATCACAATATTTGGGGTGGGCTATGGGGAAGTGCAGCCGCTGACATCGACCACCCTCAAGGTTTTTACTATTTTGGTCATTATTGCTGGGGTGTTGTCTGTTGCTTACACGGTTTCAGGTTTTGTCCAGCTAATTACCGAAGGCGAAATTCGTAAGCTCCTCAATGTCAAACGTATGAATAAAGATATCGAGCTTCTAGAGGAACATGTGATTATTTGCGGATTTGGTCGGATTGGCCAGATGTTAGCGCGGCAGCTTAAGTCAGCCCATCAACCCTTTGTGGTGCTGGACAATAATCCGGATCGCATTGAGATGGGGCAGACACAAGGCTATTTGACTTATCTAGGCAATGCAACGGATGAACACCATCTACAGGCCGTACAAATTCATAAAGCTCGTACCTTAGCAACGGTTTTGCCCGATGATGCAGCCAATGTCTTCATCACCCTGACAGCGCGGGAAATCAATCCTCAGCTCACTATTTTGGCTAGGGGCGAGTTGCCTTCAACCGAAAAGAAACTCCGTTTAGCGGGTGCTGACCATGTGGTTCTACCCGCAACGATCAGCGCTGCTCGAATGACTCATTTAATTACAAATCCGTCAGCAGTGGATTTTTTGTCTCAAAGTGATGGACGGACAAGCTTGAATGAATTGCTTGCCGAACTGGATATCCAACTCAATGAATTAGCTGTAGATAGCTCGCTTATTGGTGGGACGGTCGGGGATGTGGAACTACGCGGTAAAGGTACATTTATTATCGTGGCGCTATGCCGAGCCAGTGGGGATGTTGTGATCCATCCTGGGCATGATCTTTATCTGGCGAAAGGGGACACCCTAATGCTAATGGGGCATCAGGGCGATATGCCAAATTTTGCTCGACAGGCTGCCATGAAGCGAGCAATTCGTTATCGCGGTGCCAGGGTACGTTCCTAGGAATGAAGCTCAGGTATTTTCTTCGCGATATAGTAACTGGATGTCGAGTCGAAGGGCATACCGAAATTTGTCCTTTGCGTCTTTAATTCGCTCCAGTTGTTCGGGCGTATAGTTTCCTTCAGCGGCAGGAGGCTCACGTAAAATGCGCCTCAGAGCATAGAAAGTGTGCACTGCATCTTCCGACAATAATAGAAATGCTCGTTCACCATGCCATTCATCGAGCCTGTCCAAAATATCCTGAAAGTAGTCTGGTGATAAGGCGTTCCCTTGAGCTGCCAAGCGCGAGCGGCGCAGACCATCAGTTGTCTGAATGGCCTCAGGATAGACGGCAATTCTTTGCTCATAAAGGCGCAGGGTCATTTCCCGCTGCTGCGATCGCGTCAGCAATTCCCGCTGCGACTTCAATTCGTTCCGACTAGAAATGTATGAAATGAGGGCAACGGTCACGGATACTAATGCCGCAACGAGTGCGCTCAAAATCCCTGACAGAAATCCCATAGCGGCTATTTCCTACGGCGTTGCCCAACCCTCTGCATAAGCTACATAGGGGCAGCCAAATAAGCGGCACGGCGTTCCATTTCAACCCTGAGGTCAGCCATGGTTTCTTGCAACCCTTGCTCAAATACCTCATAAAAATACCCCTGGAGTGGCCCCATATTGGCGGTGGCAGCAATGGTTTGGACTAAAAGGGTTTGAGGATGACGACTGGAGTTGTCGACTGAAATCACCCGCCAGCTGCCCAGCATGGAATCAAGGGTGCCATCCAACATGCGATAGTCAATGCGATCGCCGTCAACTTCAATATTCTCGGTCACGATCTTGACCTTGATGGGCATCCATCCCCCTACTTTGCGTCGATCCTGGCGTTCTACTATCGTGCGGTTATCACGCTGCTCCAAGATTCGCGCACTCACAACTGAAGGTAAGAAGGACGGAAAATCCTCATAGGCGGTCAAAACGTCCCAGACCACTTCAAATTGGGCTTTGATGAGTCCCCAAACGGCATAGCTACCCTGGTTACCCGCAAGGACAACGTCACCCTGCTGAAGTTGGCTTTGCTCAGTTGCATTCAAGTCACGAGTCAATTGGTCGAGGCTAATAGCGAAGGGCATACAATCAGGAAGATATGAAGACACTATGTTGATACTGTAACGAATTATTACGCATGGCGAGTTTTTCGGAAATTCAAACTGCCTATCGCAAGTTCCCCGAACAAGTACAGAGTTTGATGCTGAGCACCGTTTCGACAGAGGGGCAACCCCATGCCAGCTATTCTCCGTTTGTAACAGGAGACGATCACGCGTTTTACATCTTTGTCAGTGGTCTTTCGACCCACACGCAAAACCTTAAAGCGTCTCCCCAGGCAGCCATTCTGCTGATTGAAGATGAAACTCAATCGCAACAGATTTTTGCCCGTCAGCGTTTGATGTATGACTGTGCAGTGCAGCTGATTGAACGACATGATCCCAGTTGGACAATTTGGGCTGATCGATTCAAGGCTAATTTTGGCAACCTCATCGATATGCTGAGGCAACTTCCAGACTTTCAAATCTTTCGGCTAATGCCCCAGTCAGGACGTTTTGTAGTTGGTTTTGGCGCTGCTTATGAGGTGGATTCCTCAAACATTAAGCGCCTGATGCCTAGGGAAAATTAAACCTGAAAACAGATCCCCGTGGCAAAGCATTGTCTGGCCTAGTGAACTTTTGTAAAGTCATCATCTGAGCCAATCGTCACGATGGGACAGTGCCCCATGTGAGTTCCTTGAGGTTCGCATCAGCGGCTTTTGAATTGCCTGTTAGGCTCTCTGGGCAGGATGTTCCGGAACGCGATCGCCAGGGAAGAATGGGTGGGAGGTGCACTCTCGACATGAGAGTTTTTGCCATTGAGTCACTTAAGACCCAAATTTCGATCCGGATTTCCCCTTGTTTCTGTTATGAATTTCACAGATCACAGGGCAGAATGATGAACTGTAGAGCCTGAGCATGTCTATGACCGTTGATAAATCGCTGAGTAATTCTGCTACTTCCCCCCTAGCGGCCATTGCGCTCAAGCTAGTGGGCATTGTCACAATCCTGTCTTCACTCTTGGATTTTGTGATTTTATTAGTGCCGCCTGACTTTACTAATCAGCAGTGGCTGCTGAATTTGACGACGAATATCGTTGACCGAGGCATCGTTCCCCTTGTCGGGATTGCCCTCCTCCTTGCCGGTTACTGGATTGAACGGAGTTCTGGCAAAGGACAGTCAGGTAACTTGTTGATTGATTTGCGCTTCTGGGCTTGCGCGATCGCCAGTTTCTTGGGCATTGTATATCTCCTAGTCACTTTCCTACATGTCAACACTGTTCGCATGTCAACGCGCGAGGCATTGGCCCAAGTCGAGCGGGAAGCGAATCAAGCATCGACTCAGTTGGAAGAGCGTCTGACCGCCGAAGTGGATCAGCAACAGAGTCAGCTACAGCTGTTGTTCCAGCAGGAAGAAACCCTACAGAGTGCCATCGAATCTGGTCAAATCCCAGAGCAGGTACTCGACTTTAAGGATAATCCAGCCGCCTTAGACGAGTTTCTAAATCAGCGTGTAGGCGAGGCCCGCCAGCGTATCGAGACAGAAATTGGCACTCGTCGGGAAGAAGCCCGCGGACAGATCCGGGAAGAGGCAATTAAATCAGCCCTTCGGATTGCCACTAGCAGCATCCTACTGACCATTGGTTACGTTGTTGTGGGTTGGACAGGGCTCCGTCGGCTGATGAGCGGTGGCAAAGGTTAGTTTCTTAGCTTTGGCCCTTTAGGTCGGGACACCAGGTGTCCTTCTGATGCTCAGCAAATACCCAACGGTATGTGCTCGTGTGTGGGTTGAAATTCTCGGTACACGAGCCTGATGACACCGCAGGTGCTGACCTTTGCTACATTATGTGTGGCGCTTGCGTGGTTGCTCCATGAATCATTAAAGCTCTCACTTAATCATTAAAGCCCTCACCACCGACGTGGTGAGGGCTTTATGTTACGAGTGTTTGGAGGCTGAGCCGTCAACGACTGGTGGCCGTGATTTCATCCAGAATGGCTTGCGCACCCTGAGTTTTGAGCTTTTTAGCCAGTTCGGTGCCAATTTGTTCAGCCTTGTCAGGAGCGTCGACAATCGTGTCTTTAATGACAGTCTGGCCATCGAGACTGGCAACTAGCCCCGTCAACGTCAACTGCCCTGCGGCCAATGTCGTGTTAACGCCGATAGGAACCTGACAACCCCCTTCCAGTTCTCTTAAAAAGGCTCGTTCTGCCAGGCAGCGGTAGGCTGTCGTCTCATGCTCAAGAGTTTTAATCAATGTCAGAATATCGGCATCGCCATCCCGACACTCAATGCCAAGCGCACCTTGCCCCACTGCATGGAGCGAAATATCTGGCGGCAGCGTCTGATGAATGCGATCGCCCATGCCCAAACGCTCTAAGCCAGCAACAGCAAGGATGATCGCGTCATATTCCCCTTCATCCAGTTTCCGCAGACGCGTATTCAGATTGCCACGAATGTCTTTGAAGGTCAGATGCGGATAATGGTGACGTAGCTGGGCTAAACGTCGCAGGGATGATGTACCCACAACAGCGCCTTCCGACAATGTATTGATCTGTTTATCGCGATGCTGTGCGTGCATAACGAGAGCATCAGCAGGATCTTCCCGCTCAGTGATACAGCCCAGCATCAGCCCGGTTGGTAAGCGAGTCGGAAGATCTTTGAGGGAATGCACCGCAAAATCAATATTTCCCTGCAACATGCCGTCTTCTAGTTCTTGGGTGAATAAGCCCTTATCACCAATTTTGGAGAGGGAAACATCCAGAACCTTGTCGCCATGGGTATCCATTGTTTGAACTTCAAACGTCAAATCAGGAAACCGCTTTTGTAGCTCATCCCGAACCCAGTGGGTTTGCACTAAAGCCAACTGACTCTTGCGCGAGCCAATCCGAACAGTGCGTGTGGGTGCGGCGGTTGAAGGTGTGGCCGTTGAAGTCATGGAAACAAGGCTTGGTAAACTCTGTGGTAATCAAACATTTATAGCCGTCGTCAGTGACCATAGGACAAGACGGCGAGCCATTTGGCTGTATATTGAGCAACCAGATAATCCTGGATGTTCTAGCCTGAATGGCTGAAGCTATGTATGCATTTGCAAGATCTTAAGATTACCGCACTTGCTTCCCCTTTCTAACGTCAGCTATCGCGACTCTTGAAGAATCTACTTTGCCTGTACCGTACTATGCCCTACCGTCTAAACCCCGTTCGATTTAGCAGTTGGCGTTTTCCGTCGAGCTCAAACCGAGGATCGGGCTATGGGCCAGGTGTCCTTCCCGCCTGGCGTCAATGGCTATCGGCAACAGGACTTGTTTTATCTGGGTTAGCCTTGTTGCCCTTGACTGCATGGGGACAACTTGACCCAGTTATTCGCGATCGCTTTCTCGATGATCCAGAATTTGCTCAACCCCGTGATCCGCTGTTACCTGAGATTCCCGTTTCCAGACCACTGAGTCCACTCGAAAAATCAGAACTAGAGATTGCGCTCAACCAAATTGCCCTTGAAGCAGAACAACTCTATTTTTTAGGGCAAACTGATCGGGCCTTTGAACTATGGATGCGGGAGGTGCGTCTCCGGCGCATTTTTGGGTATGCCGAAGAGATTCAGGCTATGCAGCGCGTGGGGCTGCGAGCCTGGGAAGACTCGCGAGCGCAAGAAAATCAGTTACTCACGTTGCGACTGCGACAAATTCAAACTGAGCTACTAGAGCAAGACTCCTCTAACATTTTCCTGCTAGAGGAAGTTGCCGCAACGTTTGAAGTTTTGAGGGATATTGGCTCTGCAACTGCCGTTTACGAGATCCTGATTGAGCGAGCTACTCGATCGAACAATGTGCCCGAACGTCAGCGCCTGCTAGAAAACCTGGCCAGCCTTCAGGAAGCCTGGTTTCGCTTTGAGGCGGCGGGTAAAACTTACCAGACGCTCTTAAGCACCTTGACCCATACCATCACTTCGGCAAAAGAAGCCCAATATTTGGAGGGCGGCATTCGGAACTATCAAAATGCTGGACAGTTGCGGACAGTCATTGACTATCAGCGGCGACTACTCCGGTATTACGAAAATACGGCTGCACTCCAGGCTGAGCCTTCGCTACTGTTAGCGATCGCGCGCAACTACCGCGACATTGAGGAGCTGAGTGAAGCTCGGAATTATTACTTGACCAGCTACACCAAGGCACTCGCCCAAAATCAAAGCAGCGTGGCTAAAGATGTCGTTCAAGATCTCGCGGCTATTTACACAATGCTTGGGCGTCCCGATGATGTGCTGTATCTGCATCGGCAGCAGTTAGCTGTAGAAGGCTTATCCTACAGTGGCTATGGGCTGATGCAGGTATTCGATGATCTGGGGCAGTTCTACATTTCGCAAGACAATATAGAACAGGCTATTAGTGCCTACCAAGAAGGTCTCATCCTTGCGCGGTATTTAGACTATCGGGAAGTATATTTTCAGCTGCAATTGCAACAACTACTGATGGATGCTGGCCGGCTCACCATCACGCTAGCTGAAAAGCACGAGCATGACCCTAGGGTGCAACCCTTACAACCACCTCGTGTTTGGCAAGGCAATCATCCCTCACCAGAACCCTAAAGTGCACCTGCGCTGGCGCATGAAACGCAACAGTTGAGTTTGGCTCACAGCCTTGCCTAACCATTGGTCATCGTGACGCTTCGCCGTTGAGCTTATGCTAAAGCCCGCAGTCTATGGTGAAACTGCGGGCTTTAATCCATCGGTGCATCACGGGTGGATGGGGTTTAGCTATCGATTTGTTGGGAAATCTCATCGAGGGCATAACGGGCGATCGCTAAGCTCAAGCGTGCCTGCTCAATCTCAGATAGATCCTGCCACTCTAGCGGTCTGACCGAGCGTAGGGTCGCATCCAGAACTTCGCCATGCCCGTCACGCATCGCCAGAGCTAAAGGACGCGCCATCACTTGCAAATCGTCAGCGGCCCATCCAGTCAGGACTGTCTGCGCACAATCGACTAACTGATCGAGAAGGACTTTACCACTGTCAGATGCTTCCTGCGCCTTAGCCGCTAACTGAGTCAGCAAGGATGCAGGCATACGCATTTCAAATCGTTGGGCTAGTAACGTCGTCAGGGAGCTTGGGGTCTCAGACCACAACTGTGCCGCCTGCTGTGATATCTGTTGCCACTGTGAAACAAAGGTATTGGCTGAGAACTCGTCATCCCCCAAAGTCGTTTCCAACTGGTCGAAGTAGGCTGTGGAAGAGGAATGATAAACGTCCCAAGGATAGTTACCACCGTCATCGAGAACTGAGTGCAACAACTCCAGTTCAGTCAGTTGCTCATGGGAGAGTGAGGACACGGGATTAGTAGACTCTTTCATGGTTTTATTCTCGTCGAGGATGCACGGATGGTGGTTGGTGAACAAAACTGCAGGGTTACCTGTTAAGGTATCTCAAATTGCCTAGGGTTACGCTTAGCTACAAACCGACAAATCAGCATTCCGAAAAAAAGACGTGTTTTTTGTTACTGATTTAGGAAGAATTGAACATCGAACCCAAGCTGCTAATTAAGCCTGTCTTGGTATCACTTCACGCAACGGCACCCCATTTCCGCAAACAATGTGCGATCCGGTGCCACAACTCGTTTCAAGAATCCTCAAAACGTCTAGAGGGCTTGAATGATAGAGGTTTGCAGTTACTGGTAGCAACCCTCGAAGGGTGCAATTTTGTATCGCTCTTGAGACTTAATGCCGATGAAGCGGATGATGATTCCCCAAACCAAGTTTGGGGGGGCTAGGATGCAATATCCCTCAGGATGAGGGAATCTAGCTGGGCTGTATCAGTCCTACTTCGATTGAGGGCAGCTAATTCCATCTTTAGCTTGATTGACAAGTGTTTTCCCTGATGCAGTGAACTAGAGTCGCCACTGCACAAAAATATAGCTGTCAGCGATGCAACTTTTGACGCTGACTTCATTGGCCTGAGCACTGCTTAAAGGTCGCCACAATCTCACCAAACCATGCTTCGTAGCGACTAGCCATCGCTTCTAACGAAAATTCTGTTTCTGCCTGTTGACGACAAGCTTGGCGATCGAGCTGTCCGATTTTCTGGATCGCTGCAATCAGGTCAGCGACGCTATCGGGTTCCACTAGCCACCCCGTTTCCCCCTCACGGACAATTTCAGTCGGGCCGCCCCGCTGGTAACTAATGACCGGCACGCCGCAGGCTAAAGCTTCTATGGCTACATTGCCAAAGGCTTCGATCCATTTAGGTGTCATTAGCAGGGCGCGGCAGTTTCGAATCACAGCTTGCATTTCGCTTGTCGGTAGAAATCCTAGATACTCAATCGGGGCATCGGGAAAGGTGGCCTGTAACCGCTGCCAGTAATCAAGGTTTTCTAGCTTGCCCAATATTTTCAGGGGAGTTTGCGCTGCTTGTACAGCCGCGATCGCATCTTCGAGACCTTTCTCCGGCGAAATGCGTCCAAGCCAGACTAAGGCATCACCTGGGGTGTCACAGTAGTCGTAAAGCTTGAGGTCAACCGAACTCCCAATCAGACGGCAATGCTGGGCAAAGGGAAACGTTTCGGCCTGCACTTGAGTACAGACGCCAACCGTGCCAGGAAAATGCTTAGCCACATGCCCCATGGCCTGATCCAGAACATCCGACAGGGAACTCATGCTGATGTAGTGGGCAACAGGAATTTGCAAGAAAGGTGTTAGGTAGAAGGGAAGCCAGTCATAGGCATAATGCAAAATCAGGTCATACTCCGACTGGACTTGGCGCGCATATTCCCACATAGCAGACAGTACCGATGGTTCAGGCATGACCACTGGCGCAGTGCGATCGCTCGTATGGGCTGTGGGCTGCAAAGTGCCTGGAATTTCAATGAGGCGATCGCACGTATCAAGAACTGATTTCTCAGGCGCAACCACTGTAATGGAGTGTCCCCGTTGGCGCAGCGCTTGAGTCGCATTCTTGATAAAAAGCTCGACCCCACCTCCGAAGCCTGAACCCAGGGCGCCGACTGGAGTCGAAATTAAGAGTAAGCGATAGAGCGGTGAGGCCATGAACCAACTTAATACCGACTGTTGCCGTCCGCCCCTAAGTCTACAGCTTACTAGACGACGTTTCTTCGCCTGAAAGGGGCCTTGCTGTCGTGGAACCGTCTTGTAAGCGGGGAGTCGATTCTGTCGCCTTGAGGCGCATTCGGTCAAGTTGGTTCAATGCCCAATTCGCAGTTTGGCGTACGTCGGCATCTTCATCACTCGTCGCATGGCCTAAGATACGCCCCGCTTGCCCCATGAGGTCATAAATCCGAGTCAAGTCCCGAATTGCGTTTTTTCGTACCTCAGGGTTCTCATTTTGTAGCGAAACCGCTAAGGCACGATTGAGGGGTTTGAGGGTCTGGGTACTAATTTCCGCCAGGGCTGCCAGAATCAGACTTTGTTCATGGGAATCGACTTTAATCATTAGTCCAACTAAGGGGGTTACCGCTGCCGAGTTACCTCGCTGCCCTAGTTCCCAAATGGCTTTCCGGCGAATCGTTGGATCTGGATCCTCTAAGTCTTGAATGAGTTCGTCAATGATGTTGACGCGAGCTAATCGGGGTGTCGCTGGTTTAGGTGAAGTTGTTGTTAGCGATGGGGTATTGACCACGGTCTCAGGTTTAGAAACGGGAGCCGATTGGCCTTTGCCGTTTTTCTCAACATGAGTCGGCACCGGCTCTGTGACCGCTTCCAACGCCTCGGCGGGATGAAAGTGGTCAATCTCGTCATCGATTGCTTCGCCCTCTGGCGCTTCAAAAATCTCGGCGTCACTTTTGCCTCGGCGGGCCAAAATCAGGAGGGCTGTTCCCCCTAATCCGCCAACAATAACAATCCCTAAACCGATCAATGCTAGACGCAGTAGCCCACCTTCTGGCCCTATAGCGGAACTATCGGCAGCTTGTTCAGGCTGCTCCGAGGCATCAGGATTAGTCTCAGCAGGGGCCGTATCCCCTTCTGAATTGAGCGTGGGGTTCTCCAGTAGATTGCCGTCAGGCGAAGTCGATGTGCCGTCCTCGACTTCTGGCAATAGCTCTGGATCGGCGTTATCAAGGGTTGCTGGATCGCTACCATCTTCTGATGTGGGAAGGGGCTCAATCTCAGTCGGAGAGCCAGAGGTTTCAGAAGACTCCTCACCCAGGATGTTTGGTTCCGGACTGTCAGCATCTTGAGTTGAAGCGTCGCCGTTAGCAGCAGACGGGAGGGCTGTGGGATCCGGATTGCGGAGCTTTTCAGCTGTGAGATTATCGAGCATCCCAGTCCCTACCAGCCCCATATCCTCTTGGAACTGTACCAGAGCATTCAGAAGATCAGGATTCAAAAAACCATCAATGGGGCCGTTATAGTATCCCAGCTCTGCTAGTCGCCCCTGAAGATTCGCCATGGATTCAGAGGGCTGTGGCCCTGAGGCTTCGTCATCAGGATCAGCCTGACTAATGAGTAAGTCCGGGGTACCTGTAGACTCGGCAACCGTAGTGAGTTCACGCTGCGCGATCGCTTTGGAACTCATTCCCCAGGTAGCGAGATAGATAAGTGCAAGCAGCAAAAAACGATGAGACATTCTGGGAAAACCACTAAGGCGTATGACCGTTTGGCTCAATGTAAGAACTGACGCTATTGATGATTCAGCGGATGGCCCGATCAATCGAAACGCCACATAGTAGCATCTCTCAGATGGCGTCATACCGACGATCAGCAAGGCTAAACAGACTCGTTGGGGCAAAGCGCCTTGGACAGCGCCCCCTATGACTACCATCAACGACAGCTAGGGGATAGAGATTTTACTTACACCCTACCTAAATTTATCCCACAGACCTTTGTTTCATATCAGGCAGCTTACTTGCACTACGAACAAGTGCCTACTCGATCAGGGGAAATTAACAGGTTCTTTAAAAGTCAGCACAGTCGCTGCCATGAGCAGCATTGCCATCTCAAGGCGCAGCTCAACTGCAAGCGTGTCCATTCTTTAGCCAGGCTGAGCTTTACCGTAACTTAAGAAACGGCTAATCGATTCCAAACGGTTATGCCAAGTTTGGAGGCGATAGTCGCGAGTTGTGGCAGTTTGTAACTGCATACCTGAACCAAGCGACTGACTCAGCTCCTGAATCTGTTGTTGAATCGTGTTGACCTGTTCGAGGGAAGATGCGGGGCTCAACCCACTGAGTTGAGTGCCTAGGCGATTGATGCGCTCTGGCCATGTTTCGGCCAGTTTTGGATCAACTAGTAACAGTTGTCGATTAGCGAGGAGCCAGTTCCATTCGCGCTGTAGTGCTTGAAAACGCTGGGCTGCAGTTTCGTAGGGGGTCTGTTGCGGAACCAGCTGCCCGTGACTACCCTGCGTTTGATGTAAGACAGCTTGAACATCGGGGCTCAGGTTATCGGTTGCGAAGAGGGCATAGCCAGTCGCGGGTAGATCCCGTAACGCCTGGATTTGGTCAATCATAGCCGGCACCGATAAATTCAACAGGCGAATACCTGGAATGATCAGCGTGGAGTCATAGTCCTGTTCGGTCAGCCAGGGTTGAATGAGCTGTGAAAACCGGTTGGTGTCTTGGGCGTAACTCATCAACATCACCCAATCAACCAGCCCTCGCTTGGCCCAGTCACCCCAGTCTTGCTGAATTTTTTGTAGACGTTCGTGCTCAGGAATTGCAAAAACTGCTGTTGAGAGTACAACATCAGGCCGTTTGCGCCGCACGAGTTCAGACGTCGCTTCGACAAAGCTGGTCACTTGTTTGATCCGAAAGTCGGTCCACTTTTGCCAAAGTGATAACTGACGTTGCCGTTCAGCAGCCGGTAACCAGGGATCAACGCGGGGCGTTAATTCGAGGGGATCGACGCCAGTCATACGGCGGAATTGTTGTCTCGCTGCGAGACCATAACCATAGGTGCGATCAGCGCCGGGATCTTGGAAGGGATAGCGAATGTAGTCGAGCTGAATGCCGTCAACTTCATAGTTGCTGATGACTTCATCAATGAGCCCTAAAATATAGCGCCGTGCTTCAGGATTGGCAGGATCATAAAAAGGCTTCGTTTGCCCTTTGGGGATGTTGTTTCCTTGATTGTCATAGGCCGCCCATCTTGCATGGGCATTGAGGACTGGCCCTAAGTAATTGTCTGGAAGGTTGAGAATATCATTGTGTCGTTGGTTGCCTGCTGCAAAGATCCACAGCCAGGCATGGAGTTCCATATTGCGTTCGTGGGCCAATTCGATGGCTGTCGCTAAAGGATTCCAACGACGCGTCAAGGGATTCTGTGAAGGCGCTAAGCGACTCGGGTAGATAGGGTAGCCAGCGTTGACCGTTTCGAGAAAAACGGTATTGATGCCAGCATTTTGCATATTGTCGAATAGAGCTGCGAGTCGCTGCCGCGAACCCGCCCGGACAATACTGCCGCGATCAAGCCACATAGCCCGCATTTCTGGAGGGCTGAAGGTCCGATCAGTGGGGAAATTTTGCCAAAGGTCTTGCCGTACCGCTAACCAGCGATCGCGTGCTTCCCCGTATGACCGATTCTGAATTAAGTCTGACCAGTCTTGCTTCAGCTGCTGTGCATTAACTAGCGCTGGATGTAGCTCCGGGGACAAGGCAACGGCTCCATCAGATGCCGACAGGGATTTGTCAACGGTATGAATTTTGACTTCGACCGGCTGATCAGCCGAATCGGCTAGCAGCAGAGCACTCTCAAAGCGGCCTACCAGGTTATCCAGTTCCTGCTGCATCGCTAAGGCGAGAAACGACGAGATCGCAGCATTACCCGGTTGGATATCCAACCCAGGGGGAGCAATTTGTTCCGCAGGATCCTCTGATTGAATGAGGCGTTGTGAGGTGGGGGCAGTCCGCAAAGGGACTTGTTCGCGGGAAACGGGGATCGAAGCCGGGTGTGGGGCAGGCGTTGAAGATTCAACCTGTGGTACTGCTTCAGGAACTGTTGCTGCTGGCAAAATAGGGGCTTCACTACCCGGTAGGAGTAAATCACTGGCTTCCTGGGAAAATCCTTGAGCCATTAGGGCTTCGGGTGCATCCTCGATCGTCGGATGAGGGACGATCGCCGCCGCATAGTCCATGGCCGAAGAAGCAAAAAATAAAGCCACACTGGCTGCTAAGCCACAGAAAAACCAAGCGACCCATTTGGAATACTTACGCATATCAGATTGACCTTCACGCCCACACCGGAATTCAAAGAAGTATTAAGCATACCCTCAGCCAATTAAAACAGTTAACGTGCCTGAAAGATGACTAGGTATTACATTCCTGATGCTTTCTTTTTCATACAGCGGGTTCATGAAGATTCCCTGAACAAATTGAGCGAAACTGGGTCAAATGCAAGATTATTCGCTTCTTCCAGGAATCCTGACCCTTGCTCAGAAGACTGGGTACGTAAGAAAAAAGACATCGCTGACAGTCAACGTAAGTTTCTGCTCAATGGCTCAGTAGGGACTCACTCATTCCTGAAGGGACTCGCTAAAATCATCGCCATGACCTCCTAGTGATGAGCTATTCGCTGTGTCCCATCGCTTTCATCCACCGACATCGGTAGTGTCGCAGCCAGGCTGGCAGCAAATATTTCGTCAATATTTCAGCTTCTCGCTCTGGCGGTTGCTGTTACAGCAGGTGACTTACCATCGTGACTGGATGCGAGCGGCGGCAATGGCCCACGGGTTTCTCTTTTGTATCGGCTTAGGGAGTTTGTCGTTACTCCTGGGGATGACGCTGAGTCCCGAACTTAAGACCATTGTGTCAACCGGGTTAATGCACTGGCGTCCGGCTATTCTATCACTCACAACATCGGCCATCACTCAAACGATGACTGAGTGGGCATCCTCGCAACGACTGTGGGTCACGATTGTCAGCGGAGGGACAACGGTGAGTCTGTGGCTGAAGCTTATTGGCGCGACCCAACATATCCTCCGTGAGACACGGCCTGGTACGCCCCCAACACCGGTATCCTTGCGTCAACGGCTGAATACGGTTCTCATTGCGGGTATTACGCTCCTGTTGCTGGGATTTGTCGTTGGGTTGGCTTTTCCAGCATTGCTAGAGCGTTCGGAGGCCGCGATCGCGGCCTCCAATTACTGGGAACGGGGCCAGAAATTGCTTGCCCATGCCTTGCGCTGGAGCTTAGCGATTTCCAGCCTCTCTTTGATGTTTGGACTGCTCTACCGTTTCAGTCTAAGTCGCCCCATTAAGGTGCAGCCTATTTTGCCAGGGACAGTTCTGGCAACGGTTGTGGGGATTGGGCTGATAGGACTTTTGAAGCTACATTTCAGTAGTGTTTCAACGCAACACTGGCTTTATGCGGCTTTGAGTACAGTACTTGTCGTCTTGGGAGGACTGTATTGCTTTGTGCTGGGTGGACTCATGGGGGCTCGGTTCAACATTTTGGTGAAGTATCACATCCGCAATCATCAGCCGTCGCCGTCATCCACAGCTCTCACAGCACCCCCCTCCTTTGAATCTTTTACGATTAAGCGGCGATCAGATCGAGGCTGGTAGGTGGGCATCCGAAAATTGAATTGTGCACGCTTGTTAATGGTTGGGGAGCAAAAGGGGCGTAATTTTTCCGCTGCCCCACGGCTCCCTGTCTCTTGGGGCTAACCTGACCCCTAGCTTTAGGATTGACCAACCACTAAGGAACCAGGATTCAATCAGCGGATTCCGTGACTTGAGTGGATGTCTCTACGGTATGAACCGAGGGGGCCTCTTCTAAGCTGAAAGAGATTCCACAGCCACAGGTTTGCTTCGCTAGGGGATTGGTAAAACGAAAGTTGCCGCCCATCAAATCATCGGCATAATCAATGGTGAGTCCGTTGCACTGCGCCAAGTCAGATGCAGCAATCACAATCTTTAACTGGTCAATCTTTAACACTTGGTCGGTGGATTTTGTCGCTTGACCGAAACGTAAATCATAGGCCAGACCCGCACACCCTCCCGATGCGATCGCAATCCGAACGACACCACTACCGTAGGGATCCTTGGCTTCGAGACGTTTCAGTTCACGGATAGCACTCTGACTCAGGTGAATCATCAGGATAGACAACGGTTGAAGATATGTCTTACTTTATCGTCCTTTGCAACCGTTATTCCCACTCTCTCAAGCACGACTACACCGTACCCATGCCCCCAAGATGACAATTAGGGAATACGCAATCAGAGAAAAGAACAACAAAATGGACTACAGCTAATCCTCCCTATCTTCATAAGGAGCTTCTGGTTCGGCAGCTTTGGCAGGAATTGTTTCAAAGGGTGCATAGGGTTTTGACGGTAGCAACTCTAGCTGTCCGCGACGGTGTTGCGGTTTAGACGTGCGACGACGGCGAGAGATGCCCTCTTCTGTCGTTTCTTCCGCGATGACTTCATAAAGAATGGCCTGCTTACCGCTAGAACCTTTGCGCAGAATCCGACCGAGGCGCTGAATGTATTCGCGAGTCGAACCTGTACCGGAGAGCAAAATCGCAATACGGGCATCGGGAACATCGATACCTTCATTCAGGACTTGGGAAACTACCAGAGTCGGATAATCCCCATTGCGGAATCGTTCGAGAATTGTGTGTCGCTCTTTGACTGGAGTTTGGTGGGTAATGGCCGGAATGAGCAAGTCTTGGGAGATCCGGTAAACGGTGGCGTTATCAGCGGTGAAAATGAGGCAGCGATCAGGATAGTGCTGTTCCAGCAATTCGTTGAGCACCCGTAATTTGCCTTCTGTCCCCAGGGCGATCGCTTTGGATTCTCGATGAGCCAGCATTGCCCGACGCCCCGCTTGAGACTTAGCACTCGCCTGAACAAAGCGCTGCCACCCCTCAAGACTGCCTAGCCAGATATTGGCATTTTGCAGAAAGTCATTGCGTTGTTGAATCAGGTTTTGGTAGCGTTCCTGCTCAGTCGATGTCAGTGCCACTTTGATTTGCACGACTTCGTAGGGAGCCAGCGTGCTACCGGCCAAATCCTCAGGACGTTTTTGATAGACGATAGGTCCAAGCAAATGATCCAAATCTTGATGGCGACCGTCAGAGCGATCAGGCGTTGCCGTGAGTCCTAAACGATAGGGCGCGATCGCATACTCAGCAATCACCCGATTAAAGTCGCTAGGTAGGTGGTGACACTCGTCGCAAATTAAAAGTCCGTACTGATTACCTAAGGTTTCGGCATGAATTGCAGCACTGTCATAGGTGGCAACCAGGATCGGGGTGCGATCGCGGGAGCCACCGCCCAATAGTCCCACCTCAACGCCCTTGAAGACTGCTAATAGCCCTTCATACCACTGGTGCATCAAATCTAAGGTTGGCACGGTAATCAGCGTGCTGCGGGGAGTCGCTGCCATCGCCATTTGAGCGAGAAAGGTCTTGCCCGCAGCGGTGGGTAAAACAACCACACCCCGCCACCTCGCTGCCGTCCAAGCGTCTAAAGCGGCTTGCTGATGAGGGTAAGGCGGATAGGGATGATGGGCTTTAAGCGGCAGGGCATCAAACTGGGCAACGTTGTCCGTGAAGTGAGTGTTCGTCTCTCGCAGGGTTTCTACCAGAGCCCGATATTGATGGGCCGGAACCCGAAATCGCTCAATGCGATCGTCCCAGGTCGCAAAGTCAATCCAGGCTTTCCCTCTAGGCGGAGGATGCAGAATTAAGGTGCCGCGATCAAAAGTCAATTGAGGCGTTCGAGCCATTATCCCGCGTACGCGTAGAATACTCCTGATATTCTAAGGAGCCTGAGGCATTTTGTTCAGCATGACTCGTATGCTCCAGAATGGCTTGGATTTCTGGATGGTGGATAATGTCGCTGAAGTTGGGATCTGTTTGCACCATCACCCGGTAGACGTGAGGACTGACCATAACTGCCTGCCGCAAAAACTGAGCCGCGTCTCTTGCCTTGCCCTGCAGTGCATAGGTAGAGGCTTTGCCGTACCAAGCGTTGGGATTAGGGAGTCGATATTTGAGCGATCGCTCGAAGCTATCCAGCGCATCGGTAAAACGCTGTAGTTTGTTGAGCATGACGCCGCGATACGTCCAGGCGTAATAGCAGTCCGATTTTATGGAAACGGCTGTGTCCAGGCTGCTCAACGCGTCATGGTAACGCCGAATAGCGGCTAGAGCGATCGCGCGGTTGTACCAAGCACGATAGTTTTCAGGATGATGCTGAATCATCACGTTGAAACTATCCAACGCTTCTTGGTGACGATTCAACCGAATCAGTGCATTGCCCCGGTTGTACCAGGCTTTCAGGTCACTGTCATTGAGTGCAATAGTACGGTCAAAGCTATCCAATGCGGCCGTGTAGTCCGACAGTTTAGCCTGGACAATGCCGCGACCGTGCCATGCCAGAGGATTTTTAGGTTCTAAGTGAACGGCTTGCTGAAAGCTGTCAAGCGCAGCGTCATAGTCTTCCAATTCGCATAAAGCATAGCCGCGATGAATCCAAGCGTGGACATCACGCTCATCGTCGGCGATGACTCGATCATATTTACCAATCGCTGCCTGGAAGTGCCCCGCGTTATAGAGAGCGCTGGCTTGACCATGCAGAATTTGGGATTTCTGGTCTTCCGAAAGAGCCACGGTAATCTCTGGTTAGAGTATCTCGGTAAGGCAAGATGAAATAGCCTAATACAGCTGTAATGACGTCAAAACAGCCATCGAATTTCCCGCATCTGCATCCAATATTGCCGTTGCTGATTTGTAAGGATGAACCCATCCGCCAGAATTACAATTAGGCCAAGCTCGGCAGGTAAAGGTATATCAAGAATCGGCAACGCTCAATGTCTCATTTGGAGCAAGTACTTAAGGAAACGTCGATATAAATTGACAAGCACAGAATACCCAGGGTGCTATGAAGAGTTGCAGTTGAGTCCCTGTCTTGGATTTACTTGCCCATCTGGCGTTTTAAGGTTTCCAACTCTTCCTGCGTTTCCCAACGCTGAAAAGTTTCCTCTAGGGGATCGACAGGCTGGCTAAAACGAGAATAGGGGCTTTGCTGCCAGCCGGTTGTCTCGCTGTAGTTGGTGGCCGTTGTTCGAGCCGCTTCAGCAGCAGCAATCTTCGTTTTGAGCTCCCGACGCCTATCGTGAATTTGGCGCTGGAGTTCACGGGTTTGCTGCATTTGTTCCTTAATGCCCTGCATTTGGCCCCATAGATGATTGCCTTCTCGTAGCAGAGCCGCTTCGCGCTCCTGGGCAGACGTCACCAAATCTTGCCGGTTAGCCGCTTTCGCCTTTTGAATGCGTTCATGCCAACGTTGAATTTCCTGGGCAGTGGAAAGGATGCTGTCTTCGAGCTGCTTTTCACGTCGCTTGAGATCGCCCAGCAAATTAATGGCATCCTCTTCTTGACCCCGTAATTGTTCCTCTAGGGCCATTAACTCCAGATGAGGATTTGCTTTCAGAAACTCATCTAAGCGACTTTCGAGAAAACGACTCAGGTCTTCAAACAAGCCCATGCAATTTGACTCCGCTGCTTATCCTATCGTCTTGGAAATAGCCAACAACTAGAATTGCTGACCGATATAGATAGAGCGTACCTCTCCATTCCGACGAATTACAGCCTCTTCGTTACTAACTGAGACCAGCGACCAACTGCTCCCGCCAATCCGTTCGCCCAGGTATACACGCTGCGGGGTGCCATCAATTTCAAACAGAGCCGCCGAGCGATCGCCTAATTCCAGAATCCCAACGAGTGTGTGGACAGTGGCGGGTAAAGCGGTGGGTGTGTCGGTCACCGTAGAGGAAGCCGTAGGGGTTCCTGCTGGTAGGGCAGCGGCAGTAGAGGGTGTGGCTTGATAAGGGATGTAGACACGCTCAATCACGTTAATGCCCCCTCCGTTCGTTGGGGTCAGGAGATTTCCTGGGCCGGGTAAAACATTATTTCCAATAGGGGGTAGACCCAGTGGCGTACTGCCAACGACCGCAGGCACTGAGGCCAAACCGGGACTGGTGGAAACTGCAGTTGTACTGCTAGTTTCGCCGACTTGTTGGGCAATAACTTCCAGCGATCGCTGAAGATAATCGAGAAACTCAGCTTGGGGCTCAACGGTTGGGACATCGGTGGCGACGGGGGCGGCATCTGGTACCTGTTGCCGTTGATATAGCCATAACCCAAGGGTTGCCAACACAGTTAAACCGGCAGCTCCTAACAGAGCTCGGTTGACAGTCCAAACCTGCCTCCATCCCTTAGAAGCTGCAACCTGAGTAGGCTGTTCGGAAGTGTCAGCGGTTATTAGCGTTCTGGGGAGGTGAATCGGTACGCCAGGTGGTTCGTCAGATAAAAGCGGTGCTGACAAGCGCCCCTCAGATAAATTTGGATCGGGTAGCGACTCCACCGAAGCTGCTACAGGTTTGGCGGGTAAGTCATCTTGCCCTTCGAGGGCATTCTCAACCCCAGCAAACAATTCATCCATGAGCTGAGCTGCATAGACCTCAGCTACTTGGTGAGGGTCACCTTGCTCGGGCAGTCTAGATGTTGGAACAGGGACTTGGGTGTCAGTCATGCCTATACTCACGGGTGAACCGCTGCTTAAAATATTGTCGATGCCGTAAAAACTTCCTGCAAAGTTGCCTAGACGTTAGCAACTTCCGACAGAATGCATTGCTTTCGCAATGAATTGTTAAGCAAAGGTAGCAGCCATGCCTGAATAATGCAAATCCTTTTCGAGCAAGCGATTTAGAAGGGGAACCGTAGCGTTATCCCGACACTTTTAGCTTCGCTAGCTTCGGCCTCTTCTGCTCTCAAAGCACGGGGCATCATGTCCTTTCCGAACAACTGATCGGCAGATACCGGCTGAAGGTAGGCATCGGCCGCAAATATTTGCTTGCGACTCACAATCGCGATAGATCTTAAAGGAATGCGCGCGCATCAGGAGTCATCGGTATACTGTCAGCACATTCAGTCATCATGAGTGCGACTAGATGTGGTGTTAAACCACCCTCAAATACCCTTGATGCACCAGCTATGTAGATCCTATGAGCAGTTCCCCTAACCACTCCCGGCGTCCTGTCCGCAAGATTGTGGGCTCACAGTCGGCCAAATCGCATAATTGGCGTAAAGTGCCTCGGCCTAAGCCGGAACAACGTCCGCGGCCTGTGTCCCTGCGATCGCCCCAGCCTTACCCGCCGACATCGGGGGGGACGATTGGGATGCCCTGGAGTGAAACGGCTGCTCTTCGCGATCAGCTCATGCAACCTCAGGAAAACGGTCGTGACGAGCATTTAACAAATTCTGCACAAAATTATGAAGGCCCTGAAAATGGGCGACGCCAGCGGCGCGGCAATCGCTGGTTAGTCGGTGCGTTTCTTATGATTACGGCGCTGGGTGGGGTGGCTGGAGCATCCGCTGTTAGTTTGTTGCGCATTCCTAATTTGCCTAATTGTCGAGCGATTTTTTGGCCGACAGCCTCCGCTAGCACGCGCTTGCAATGTGCTGATGCTTACGCCGACCAAGGTTCGGTGGAAAGTTTGTTGGCGGCGATCGCGCTGGTGGAAGCTTTGCCAGAGGATCATCCTTTGCGGGCCGATATCAACGAGCAAGTGGAACTGTGGGCCGAGCAAATTCTGAACTTGGCCGAGCGAGCTTTTCATCAAGGAAACCTGGACGAAGCGATTGATATTGCCCGCAGAATCCCAACGACGACCACTGCAGCAGAGGCTATTAGCGATCGCATTGTGGCTTGGAACACGGTATGGGATCAGGGTGAGTCCGTTTTCCGGGAAGCTGAAGGCCATCTCAAAGCATCCCAATTTCAGGATGCCTTTGCTGCCGCTATTCAATTACGCTCCGTTCAGAACAACTATTGGTCGAATACTCGCTACGAAGAACTGATCGAATTGATTACGACCACTCGCGAAGAGGTCAATATTCTGGCGAATGCAGAGCGATTAGGCCAAGGCGGCAGCGTCGAGGAGGTGATCCAGGCATTGCAGCAGGTGGCGGCTATCGACAGTGATAGCTACGTTTACACGACAGCACAGGCAACCCTCAAGAGTCTGAGCCAGGAACTGCTGAGCTTGGCAGAGAACGCTTTAGCGCGTGAGAACAGTGCTGAAGCACTTCGTATTCTCGATCAAATTCCTTCCGAGGCTGAGTTGGCGGCAGAAGTTGCTGATTTCCGAACAATTGTTGATGCCTACAAGTTGACTTGGGCTCGAACGACAACCGGCTATGAAACGGCCATTGTGCGATTGCAAAGTATTAGTAGCGATCGCCCCTTGTACGCTAAAGCTCAAGAATTGCAGCGGCGTTGGCAGTGGGAAGTGCAAGCTGTCGCTCAGCTCAGCTGGGCCCAACAAATTGCCCAGCCTGGTACAATACAGGACTTACGGGCTGCTATTGCCAGTGCTGAGCAGGTGAATCCTGACAATCCGCTTTGGGGTGAGGTGCAATCGCAAGTTCAACAATGGCAGAGTGAGATTGCGGAAGTGGAACATCGCCCCTTCTTAGATCGGGCTGAGATTATTGCGAGCCAGGGCGATCGCAATTCGCTGGAAGCGGCAATTGCTGAGGCAAGTAGAATTCCGGCAACCAGTGCTTTATACGATGAGGCCCAAGCAACGATTGCCGATTGGCGTTGGAGCATGCAGCGCGAAGTGAACGGCCCGATTCTGGCTCAAGCGCGTCAGTTAGCCAACGCCGGACGTTGGCCACAGGCAATTGCGATGGCGGAACAAATCTCGACAAATCAAGCTTTGTATGACGAAGCCCAGACGGCTATTTCAGAATGGCGAACCGTTCAACAAGAGGTGCAAGTTTATCAACAGGCTTTGGATACAGCTAGACCCGGTAGTGTGAATGCTTTGATCAGCGCCATTGGCTTGGCTCAGTCGATACCGGAGTCGAGTGCTGATTGGACTCGGGCCCAGGAAACAACCAATGTGTGGAGCCAAGATTTGCTGCGTTTAGCGGAAATAGCTGCGAGCGAAGATGTGTCGCAAGGAATTGCGATCGCTGAACAAATTCCGGTTCGCACAGCGGCCTATGCTGAAGCACAGCTGCGCCTCCGCGACTGGCAAGCCACGCTGGTTAACGATACAGCAACGGTTGAGTGACTGCTTCAAAGACGAATCTCAGACTGGCCTCGTGGTCTGTCGAGCTAATCTTGCAGGGCTGGGCAGCTCGAACTAGCGGCAGGGAAAAGGAAGCAGGGAAAAAATTACGCTAATTTTTAGCTTTGGCTACCAAGATGTCATCGTTGAAACCAGGCTGTTAGAGCGACGGCCAGTCCATCCGCAGCATCATCTGGTTTGGGAATAGACGGCAGGTCTAACTCACGCATGACCGCTTCCTGCACCATCGCTTTATCAGCGTTGCCATATCCAGTAAGCGCCTGCTTAATCTGAGCGGGTGTGAATTCAATCAGCGGCAATTGATGTTGGGCGAGTACCAACATCACAACCCCTCTTGCTTGAGCAACCAGAATGGTATTGCCCATACGATAGAAGAACAGCTTTTCTAGCGAAACGAGATCTGGCTTTGCCTGTTCGATCACACTATGAAGGTCATCGTAAAGGATTTGGAGGCGATCGCCGACAGGCGTCTTAGCAGGGGTTTCCACAATGCCAAAATCAATGACACTGGCCCCTGCCGCCGTGTTTGTGCCAATGCTCTGTCCTTCAATAACGCCAAAGCCCAAAATGGCTAGACCTGGATCGAGCCCGAGAATCCGTTGCGCCACTAACGTACGCCTGCAGGCTGGCGACCATTGGCCGCACTATCTTCATCCTCCGCTAAGGCAATACCAAAGACTTGGCCGAAGACTTTTTCAACCTTGTAGCCCGAGTCAATGGATTCTAAAGGATCCTTCCGTAAACGGTGGCGCAAACAGAGCGCAATGACCCGGCGAATATCGTCCAAAGTCACGTCTGTACGCCCCTCATAAGCCGTCAATGCTTTAGCCGCACGGTTCGTAACAATGTCCCCACGCAGTCCATCAACATCCAGCTCAGAGCACACTTGAGAAATTTTCACCCGGTGCTCATGCTCAATGGCGATGTTCGGGAGGCGATTTTGAGCATCAACAATCTTCTGCTGTAGGGCCGTTTGCTCGGCCTGATACTTCTCTAAATAGGCTTGAGGATTTTGGTCAAAGTCAGACCGCTGCTCCACAATCTGTACCCGCAGCTCTGGATCGCGTACGGTCCGAATTTCAGCGTGCATACCAAAGCGATCTAGTAGTTGAGGGCGCAATTCGCCTTCTTCAGGGTTACCCGAGCCCACCAAGACAAACTGCGCTGGATGACGAATGGAAATGCCCTCGCGTTCGACGGTGTTCCAACCGGAAGCGGCAGAATCCAGCAACACATCTACCAAGTGATCATCCAGTAGGTTGACCTCATCGACATACAAAATGCCCCGATTCGCTTTGGCTAACAAGCCTGGCTCAAAAGCTTTAACGCCCTCTGATAGAGCCTTTTCAATATCAATGGTTCCGCAGACACGGTCTTCGGTTGCACCCAAGGGCAGATCCACCATGGGGACCTTTTTCTGTGCTACCGGAATTTCAGCACCTTCCCGCTCGCGCTGAACATCAGGATCTTGAGGGGCACGACTGAAGGGATCGTCGGCAACCACGTCAATTGCTGGCAGCAGATCGGCCAGGGCTCGAATTGTTGTGGATTTGCCCGTGCCGCGATCGCCCATGATCATAACGCCGCCAATTCGAGGGTCGATCACATTGAGGATAAGCGCCAGTTTCATGTCTTCCTGACCAATTACGGCAGTAAAGGGAAACACAGCACGGCGGGGAGCAGTCGATTTCACAGCAGTCGCAGTCACAGGCAATAAACTCTCTTATGAACGCTTGAGGAGGGATTTACACGATTTAATATTCATCACTTCATTGTGCCATATGGGTCTGCGCCAGTGACTATCATTTGACGCCCTGGGCAAGGATTGAACTATGCCCAGAGGGAATAAAAGGACAAATAGCTTGAATCTTCAGAAATGGACATCTGACAAGTTGTTGTTCGCAAAAATTAACGTTTCCATGGTGCCGCTTGGGCTGAGAAAACGCAGGAAAACACCGGTTTACCTAGCTGACATTACGGCGATTGTGCGCTGATTTGTGTGGAGAAACTGACATGTGAGGTGGATTACCAAGAATCTGAAATTAATCGGATATGATCGCACCTAGTGTGCTCAAAAAGGCCCAAAAGCTGCACTTTTCAGCTATTTACAAAGCCTCTGAGTGCGGTTCTACCGGAATTGTTTGGAGAGTATCGTGACTATCTACGTTGGCAACTTGTCGTTTCAGGCGACAGAGGATGACTTGCGTGAAGTGTTTGCCGAGTATGGCGAGGTAAGAAGAATTAGCCTCCCTATGGATCGAGAAACCGGGCGAAAGCGTGGGTTTGCCTTTGTGGAAATGGCTGAAGAGGCTCATGAGGATACCGCGATTTCTGAGCTGGATGGCGCGGAATGGCTGGGACGTGAACTACGCGTCAATAAAGCACGCCCCCGCACTGAAGGCGGCGGCGGCGGTGGTGGTGGCCCCCGCCGTGATGGGGGCAACGCTTCTAGCAACTACACCAGCAATTCCCTATAAGATTCCATTAGTTGGCAGCTAGTTAAGGCTGCACTTGTCGTTGCTGGTCAGTTGCTGATGCGATGCACTAGGACTGACCAGCGACACCTTATCGTTGCTAAGCGCTAGTCTACGCCGCATTGATGATCTTCTTAAGGAAGCCTAGCTTATTGGCATAGGGGGCATATCGCCATGCCAAGTCAAGCCAGAAAGGCTTCTTGAGGATGCTCTTAAGGTGAGAGAACGTCTCAAAGCTGCTCTTGCCGTGATAGGCACCCATGCCACTATCGCCAAC
Organism: Cyanobacteria bacterium J06638_28; assembly: GCA_039819045.1. GTDB lineage: Bacteria > Cyanobacteriota > Cyanobacteriia > Phormidesmidales > Phormidesmidaceae > SIO1E4. The sequence goes on along the minus strand of JBCBSR010000008.1, from coordinate 84,989 downwards.
TCCTCCAAAGGGCATGCCCCAAATGGCAACTTGCAGGAAGACGTCATTCAGGCATACTCCACCAGAGGATGTCGCTGTCAGAACCTGACCCTGTAGAGCCTTGTTTCTACTGAACAGATAAAGTGCCAACGGTTTAGGACGAGCGTTGATCTGGGCGATCGCGTCCTCTATCTTTTGATACGTCAAAACCGGCAGAATGGGGCCAAAAATCTCCTCCTGCATAATCGGGCTCTCCCAACTCACGTTTGGCAAGATAGTCGGGGCAATGTAGCGTATATCCTGCTGGGTTTGTCCGCCACAAAAAACGTCTTCATCCCTAAGCAAGTGAGCTAACCGTTCAAATTGGCGATCGTTCACAATGCGGGCCAAATCGGGGCTCTGAACGGGGTTTTCGCCGTAAAAAGATTGAATGGTTGTTTGCAGTGCCTGAAGCAACGCATCTTGCACAGACTCATTGACGTAGAGATAGTCAGGGGCGACACAAGTCTGCCCTGCGTTGATAAATTTGCCCCACACAATCCGTCTGGCCGTAATTTCCAGATTGATGTCGCTGTCAACAATGCAAGGACTTTTGCCACCCAGTTCGAGGGTGACTGGAGTGAGCTGTTTGGCCGCAGCTTCCATTACAATCTGACCTACCCGCGTACCGCCGGTAAAAAAGATGTGGTCAAATTTTTGTGCTAGCAGAGCCTGAGCCGTTGCAACCCCACCTTCTAGAACCGCCACATATTCAGGCTCAAAAATGTCCCTCACTAACTGAGCCACCACTTGGGACGTTGCTGGGGCCAGTTCTGACGGTTTGAGAATGGCACAGTTACCGGCTGCGATCGCGCCCATTAAGGGCGAAATTACAAGCTGAAAGGGATAATTCCAAGGACCAATAATTAAAACAACCCCTAAGGGTTCTGGCTGCACCCAGGCGGAACCTGGAAGCTGGGTAATCGGCAAGCCCACGCGTCGGGGTTTAGCCCATGATTTGAGCTGTTTGAGAATGTACGATAGCTCATCCATAACACCGATCTCAAAATATCCCTCGAACTCAGGGCGACCCAGATCGGACTTAGCAGCCTCAACAATGGCCGTTTGACGATCGAGAATGGCTGCTTTGAGTCGTTTCAGCTGCTGAATACGAAAGTCAATGGATTGAGTGGCTCCTGTGGCAAAAAAAGCTCGCTGGGCTTGCAGAATGGCTTCAGCGGATACGTGGGTGGAGGGGATAGAAAGCGCTGTCATGATTGGTTGAAGTTTGCTTTCTTTGATCTTAAGAAAGTAGCCTCTTGTCATCAACATTGACTTCTACAGATCAGGGCCACAGTTCAATCAACGGATAAAGCGAGTCAGCATCACAGGCCCTAGAAGATAATTGTGGCGATCGCACTGCAAACCGGCTTGCTGCCCCAGACCTTCGCGGGCAACAGCATTGTAGAACCTGACATTGCCGGGTGTAATCCCACCACCAACCGTATCCTGCGGTGACCATAAGGGGGGAGCAAAATCTGCCAGGTAAAAAGGGCTATTTGGTTTAAGCACCCGCGCAATTTCGCTCAGGGCTACAACTGGATCGGGATAGTGCAAAAAGCTGATGGGACAAAAGACGCCATCAAAGGTCGCAGTTGAGAAAGGCAACTGGTTAACTGCGGCTTGCAGAAATTGCAGACGTTCAGGATAGTCGTTGTGGGCTGTTTAGAGCCTGAATCCTCATGCTGAAAGCGGTTCAGCCCCTAGCTAGTTTTACCAAGCGGGCGCAGCAATGCTTATACCGCAAGGCTTTCGAGTTTAATTGATGACGCGCCCTAGGAGTTGACAACCAGGATCCCCGGTTCAGCCTGCATTGGCACTAAATCTAAGACATCTAACTGAGCACAGTATTTTAAATCGTCGGTCTGGTTCAGCCGTAATAAACGCTGTCCATGAGTTGCATAATGCATCAGGTCTAACATAGAAGCCTGCCATTGCTGATAAAGGCTAACAGCGGCAACCATGGCATCGTTACCGGCAAGCTCAGGCAGGTGGATCGATTGTTGTGAAGCCAGCTGATGGGCGATCGCACCCGCACAAACAGTATCTTCCAGCGAGTAGCTTCCTTCCCAGCCAGAACCGACTAACCAAACGGCTTCAGGTTGACGCTTGAGTAGAAAATCAACCACCGCTTGACGGGTCGTCAAAGCTGCTGTGATGACGAGGGGAGCCCCTTGAATACGTTGCAAGCAGCGAGTCCCATTGGTAGTACTCATAAATAATCGCCGCCCCTGGGATCGCTCAACCGTGTGATCCAGCGGTGAATTGCCTAGGTCAAACCCAGGAACCATTGCCCCACCGCGCTCGCCTGCCAGGAGACGTTCGTGGTCTGGGTATTGCTCACTCGCCTCTTTCAGTCGTTCTAAATCGCTGAATACATGAATCGCTTTAGCTCCAACATGGAAAGCTGCTGCCATCGTGGAAGTGGCTCGCAACACATCGATCGCGATCGCACAATCCGGCATAGCCTCAGCAGGCACTTCTTCAGGGGTGTGATAAACAGATAGCTTCACGGCCTCGGGACGCTCCCAAAAGTGGTTATCTCTGGCAAGTTCTCATTTTATTAGGACTTATGTAGCTGCATCAGCTTTCCCCTAGCCCCTAGCCCCAGAGAAGTGCTAATTGAGCACTTTCGCGATTAGGTGTATTTGGGATAGAACGTAAGTCTTTATTATCCTTTGGTTGATTAGGGTCAACGTCTAAAACTAATTTTTATTCCTCAAGCAAGTATCCATGAAATAGTGGCATGATGTAAGCCCCTAGTCCGATTCCTGCTAGCCAACCGAACAGCGTCATCCGCAGATTAGCCACTGGCCACCAATCAAATCCTTGTAGCGCCAACTCCACAGGGTAAGCCATGCAGAGCACGAAGGTCACCCCAAAACCGAATAGCCCGTAACGTTCTAACCAATAGGGAGAACGACCGCGATCGCGCCCGTACAGTATTCGCATGGCAATGAGGCCGAGCACAGTGCCATAACACCGCATGCAGACTGCCATGATATGAGTCGTCATCAACGGCAACCCCAACTCCGGTTGGGGACAGACGTGAAATCCCATCCAATAAATAATTTGGCTGATTTGAGTCAGGACGGGTAGCCCCGATGCGGCTAAAAAAGGAGCGGCTAGTGGACCACTGGCCAGTGCCATAAGCACTACATCGGCCAACCAACTAGACCAGGGCCGTCGCCTCAATGAAAAAATGACACTACGCTGCATAAAGAGCCCAAACCGGCGTTCGCAAACAATTGTATAGCAACCGCCACAAAGCTTTATGGCGGTTGCTACGTATCGTCTTCATTGACTCATTCCGCATTGGGGTATGACGCTTGCTCAGCTGAGTCAGATTCGGTATTAGGCTCAAGGGATTGAGTATTCTCTGTCTCATTTGGCATTGTGATGCCTTGACCCATATCAATGCAGTTCTCCGCGTCGTAGTTGACCCGAACCTGGAATCGGTAAGCTGTCAGTTCCTCGATAGCATAGAAGTCAAAGTTCTCCACTATCTGTATGGCTTGTCGATCAAAGGCAAAATAACCCGTGCTTTTGAGCACGTCAGGCTCATTTGCCAGGATACCTTCTGGCGTTACAAGGGCACCGATTTCGCCGTCGGTGGGCACAACTGGTAAGCAAACGCGGCGATCATAATTAAGCTGCAAGGGTTCCACAGAATCGACAAGAAGACTTTGCGGTTCCTCCACCTGAATGCCGAAATCCTGAGCCAAAGTCACCCCCGTTTGCAGAAAGTCCCCTAGGCGGATATCGGCTTCCTCACGGGTCGTGTCCGTCGATTCATAGGTGAACATTGCCAGCCATTCGTTTAAGGTAATGCCTCCCGTGGCGGCAGCAATTTCCGGATCAATGGCTGTATCGGCAGCTTCAGACGTACTTTCTAAGCCAGCAGCACCGGGAGCGATCGCAATTTCTGGAGTCTCCGGATTGGGATCCACGTTAGCCGGTAATTCAGGCAGGTCACCCTCGGGTTCAGTTTCGATCGTTGGGGTCGGATCGTCTTCCGGTGTTGACTGAGGTGCCCCATTATTCTCAGGACGATAACGCCGCTGACGGGTGCCTAAAGCCTCTAGAATGCTGGCAGTATAGGTCTGAGGCGGGCCGGGTGCAGGCAGGATCTTGAGACTGTCGGTTCCGCTATCATTCGTTGATTGATTGAAATCTTGATCTAAAGAACTTCCCCCCAACAGGGAATCAAGCGTCTCTAAATTCCCTAAGTTATCCAGGTTGTAAAAGGAACGAGAAAAGTCTGGTAGCCGCTGCTGCTCCGCTGCGGTCAACTCCAACAGAGGAACTTGGCGGGGGGTTTGTGCCGCAATTTGGTCATCCACCCCATCAAATGTCAACTCCGGAAATGTCGGGCCTGAGGCAAACAGTACCCCATGAAACCCAACTGAGATGGCGGCTGCTAGGTACGGTACACGAAAAAAATGCTTTACCCAGCGACGTTTAGAGGCGGTATTAGGAGCAGGAACCATAAAGGCATCGGGTAATCAGGAACAAGAACCAATCTAAGTAGACGACTGCTGGGTTATCAGAGTGCCCAACCTTGGCTCTAGCCTAGCCGAATCTCTTTAGAGCAGCGAATAATCAACAGTGAAAAATAAGGTAGGACTAAGTCAGCATAGGCTTCTAGCCCTTGATAAATCTGCTGCTCGGGCTGAGTCGCCTGCACAATAACGCTACTGTGCTGTAAAAGCTGATGCTTGTGCAAAATTTGCCATACTCCTTGGTAAACAGACGCCACTTTTAGCAAAACCACCACATCAGAACGCTCGATCGCTGTTTCCAAGTCTTCTGTTGTGTAGAGTGCGGGCAAAATAGTGAGGCGCTGTGCCAAGCTTGCTAGGGGTTTTCCCAACACAGCAGCGGCGGCTAACGGTGAACAGACACCTGGCACCGTCTGGATTACAACATTGGGATGGGTCTGCTGTAAAGCTTGAGCTAGGTAGGTAAAGGTGCTGTAGAGACTGGCATCACCCTCCGTCGCAAAAACAACATCTTGACCTTGAGCTAAATACGACCAAACTGTACCGGCAGCAGCATTCCAGGCAGCTTGTAGCTGGTCTTCTGCTTGAACGTAAGGAAAATAGAGAGGCAATTGTATTTGGCTGGGGTTTAGCCAACCAGACACAATTCGTTCCGCCATACCGGGTTGTCCTTTGCGTCCTGCGGGGAAGGCTACAACCGGACAGGTCTTGAGAAGACGTGTGGCCTTGATGGTCAATAGCTCTGGATCACCAGGTCCCACGCTGATGCCCCACAACTTGCCAAGTTGAGTCGCTTCCATATTGCGGTTTCCGCTATCGGTTAGAGCCGCTATTCTACAGCGTTGACTTGGTTGCCAACCTTTCTCGGAATTTATATGACTCATGCCAAAAAGAATTTGGGCGATCGCGGTGAAGCGTTGGTTGTGGCGTGGCTACAGCAACAGGGATGGACAGTGATTGCACGGCAATGGCATTGTCGGTGGGGCGAACTCGATATCGTGGCTTGCCAAACAGAGCCTGGCTATTGTTTGGCATTTGTGGAAGTCAAAACGCGTCGTCGAGGCAGCTTGGATGCCACAGGGCGCTTAGCCATCACACCTAAAAAACAAGCGAAGCTCTGGCAAACCGCTCAATGTTTCTTGAGCGAGCATCCTCGATATGCCGATTTTCCTTGTCGATTTGATGTCGCTTTGGTCGTGCAAACTAATGCAACAGGTACGCACCAAGAGGCTTCCCTGAAGCTGCTGGACTATATCCCTAATGCTTTTGGCGTGGATTGACAAATTGACTTCCCTAAAGAAAATAGTGACTTTGACACCATTTTCTGCATCGGCGGAGATGATTAGAGGGTTGCACGCGAAGTTTGACCGTTTCTTGCCACGTAACTCGTCATCCCCCCTAAGACTATGCAGGATTTCAACTGGAATAAGCTTCAAAATGGCTCTGATATTCGTGGCGTAGCGATCGCGGGTGTCCCTGATGAGCCGGTAAACCTAACACCCGCAATAGCCGCGACGCTGGGCAAAGCCTTTGTGACCTGGCTAGCTGCCAAGATCGGTAAAGCGACAAGTGAACTGCAATTAGCGGTTGGACGTGACAGTCGTCAATCAGGCCCTGAGCTGATGCAGGGGGTCATGGCAGGGATGACGACGCTGGGAAGTCAAGTGTATGACTTTGCAATGGCTTCGACTCCCGCCATGTTTATGAGTATGGTCACCCCCGGCTTTGCCTGCGACGGGGCCATCATGTTGACGGCCAGTCACCTGCCCTTCAATCGGAATGGCCTCAAATTTTTCACTGCTCAAGGCGGCTTGGGCAAGTCTGACATTAAGGAAATTTTGACCCTGGCCGAACAAAATGCCTTTGCGCCAGGCGCTGCAACCGGGGCCATTACCCAGCGTGATTTTATTTCTGTGTATGCTGACCAACTGGTGCAGAAAATTCGCACGGGTGTCAACCATCCAGAGCATTTTGACGAGCCCCTACGAGGACTGAAAATTGTGGTGGATGCTGGCAATGGAGCCGGTGGTTTCTATGCCGGTAAAGTCCTAGCTCCACTGGGGGCCGATACAACAGGCAGTCAGTTTCTTGAACCTGATGGCATGTTTCCCAACCACATTCCCAACCCCGAAAATGCGGCGGCAATGGCATCCATCTGTGAGGCCGTCACAGCTAATCAAGCCGACTTCGGCATCATCTTTGACACCGATGTAGACCGGGCCGCCGCTGTGGATCATCAAGGTCAGGAGCTGAATCGTAATCGGCTGATTGCCCTGATTGCGGCGATCGTCTTGCAGGAACATCCAGGCTCCACGATTGTCACCGACTCGATCACCTCTGATGGCTTGGCTCAGTTCATTAAGACCGATTTGGGGGGGAAGCATCATCGCTTTAAGCGAGGCTATAAGAATGTCATTACCGAGGCAGTGCGGCTGAATCAAACGGGTGAGGAATCCTGGTTAGCGATCGAAACTTCAGGCCATGGAGCCATGCGGGAGAACTACTTTCTGGATGATGGAGCCTATTTGGTGAGCAAGTTGTTGATTGAGCTAGCAAAAGCAAAACAAGCGGGCCGTACACTGACAGATTTGATTGCGACTCTAAAGGAGCCCCAGGAAAGCCGCGAAATTCGCATCAAGATTGGTGCCGAAGATTTCAAAACCCATGGCGAAAATGTGATTCAACAACTCGAAGCGTTTGTAGCCCAGCAGTCTGACTGGGCGGTTGTCCCCAACAACTACGAAGGCATTCGGGTAACTTGTCAGGCTCCCGATGAGGATGGCTGGTTTTTGCTACGACTATCTCTCCATGACCCTGTTTTGCCCTTAAACATTGAATCGAACGTTGACGGGGGTGTAGCCAAAATTGCCAAGCGTCTTCAGGACTATTTGAGCTCGATCGCTGATTTAGGGGCTGTCATCATTTAGAGCCTGAATCCTCATGCTGAAAGCGGTTCAGCCCCTAGCTAGTTTTACCAAGCGGACGCGGCAATACCTATACCGCAGGGCTTTCGAGTTTAATTGATGACGCGCCCTAGATCTCGCGGCCTTTTCCTGAAGGATATCGACGTGACGTGAGAAATTTGGGTGGGGTTAGGAGCCAGAAGTCAGGAAGACTCTGGTGCCTGCCTCCTGGCATCCCAATCGATTATGGCTTCCTAGCTCAGACGCAACCCTTCTTGAAGGATGAGTTGTTTATCAAAATTGTGAGGAATCCTTATCCTGACTGGCGGCTAACAGCGCGAAATCATAGAATGACCGTGAATATTCTGTCCACTTTCCCTTGGCTTCAACATGACAGGTCGGTTGCCACAAAGGTCTGATGCCTATCCTGGAATAGGCCAAGAAGTATCGCCCGCTTTATTTCGCCATCAGCGATTCTGGCTCAAGATGGCTACCTATCGTCCGTTGTTGATCCTGGCGGGTATTTGGGCTGTATTGCTGGCGATTGCGATCGTTGCTTACAGCCAACTGCTACAGACTGCTGAGGAGTCATCCGGTAGCCGTGACGCTGACATCGGCCTAACTGAATCTTCAGCAGAATCATCAGCTGAGTCTGACGCCTCATCCTTAGACTCGTTACCGTTAGATAGACCCTTAAATGAAATTTCTGGACAATCCTCAGAAGCCTTACCCTCTGAGCCATTTACAGAGGTTCCAGAAACCTTAGAAGCCTCAACTACAATCACGGCTCTGTCCCCTGTTTCATTGCTGGCGCTGGTTGCAACCTGTGCGTTTGGCTGCCTTGTCATCGCGCGTCAGCTACAGGCGGCACCCCGTTCCCCTCAAAAAGGACGCTCGCATCGCGAGGCAAACCGCTCTAAGAAAGTTGAAAATCCAACCCCTCGAGCAACGCCTAAGCCAGCATCAACATCGACAGAACTGCCTAAGATGGCTCCCTACGACCCGACGCAACCGCTTGCCAAAACCCCAGCGCAACCAACTGTTCCTTCCGTTAGTTCAACTCAGTTGCGACCTAATGCTTCGCCTCAGCAGGTGACAGCCCATACTACCGTGGTTTCCGAAGCTGTTCAGCATTCGCTGGATTGGCCACAAGACAGCTTAATCAATACCCAAGACGTCCGCCAGCAGCGTTCCTTATCCTCCTTCATGTAAAGGTGGCGTCTGCAGCTAACGTTTTTTTGGCCCAGCCTAAAATTTAGGGCTGGGCCAGGCTAGGCCATGGGGAGTAGTGGAGTAACCGTCCAAGGATACAGCTACTGCACGGTGAAGGCATCATCCCGCTTCAAGACGTCGCGACCTGTGATCAGGCGCGCACCTTGATTACGCGTAAAATAGTTCCATAACCACTGGGTCATGACTAGGAGCTGATTGTCAAACTCAATCAAGAACATAACGTGAACGAAAGCCCATACGAACCAGGCCGGAAATCCAGTCAGTTTTGTCCAATTGAGATCAACAACGGCTGAACTATGGCCGATGATGGCTAAACTGCCAGGATCTTTGTATTGAAATGTCGGTGTAGTCCGGTTTTGGAGACGATCGCGAATAACGCGCGCCACATGCTTGCCGCCTTGCATGGCAACTGGTGCGACCCCAGGTAGGGGGCGTTCGCCTTGGTGGGCATAGTTGGCCAAGTCTCCAATCACAAAGATATTGGGATGACCTGGAACACTAAAATCGGGCTTAACCATCACCCGACCACCGCGATCGCAATCGGCACCCGTTTTCTCGGCAATCACCTTGCCCAGAGCTGATGCCTTGACGCCTGCTGCCCACAAAACTGTATGGGCCTGAATCGTTTCTTCGTCGTCGCCGCTCTTCATCGTGACCTGCGCACCATCCAGATTGGTGACAAATGTCTGAGTGCGAATTTCCACGCCGAGATCTTTGAGTGACTGGGCGGCCTCTTCAGAAAGTGAGGGGTCAAAGGGGGGCAGAACTCGATCCATACCCTCAACTAAAATAATTCGGGTTTGATGGGTATCGATATTCCGGAAATCCTTTTCAAGGGTGCTGTATGCCAAATCAGCGATCGCGCCTGCAACCTCCACACCTGTGGGGCCAGCTCCAACGACCACAAAAGTCAGCAGTGCTGCTTTCACAGCGGGATCCGTTTCGCGCTCAGCTTTCTCAAAGGCTAAAAAGATACGACGGCGGACTTCTAGTGCATCTTCAATCGTCTTGATGCTCGGGGCAATCGATTCCCAATGATCATTGCCAAAGTAGTGATGAGCCCCGCCAGTTGCCAAGATAAGGCTATCGTAGGGCACGATGCCGCCATCTTTAAGGAAAATTGCCTGCTGATTGGGATCAAGACTCACGACATCCCCTAGCAATACACGCGTATTGCGCTGTCGCTTCAGAACAGCCCTTAACGGGGAGGCAATATCACCCGGCGATAACCCCCCTGTGGCAACTTGATACAACAGGGGCTGAAACAAGTGAAAATTACGTCGATCAATCAGCGTAACCTCGACAGGCGCTCGCCCTAAGGACTGAGCTGCGTACAAGCCGCCAAACCCGCCTCCAACAATGACTACCTGGTGAGGCCTCGAGGATGGGGGTGCGCTTGCCATAGGAGTTACAGTCATAGGGTTAACGATAGTCGAGATTGTAAATAAAAATGAAGTCTCAGCACAAGCGGAGATTGCCCGTTTAAGCGCTTGGACTATCCTGGATTGTCTGAATCTTCATGAAATTGGTTCCCTGCGCGTGGTTGGACGGAATCCCTCCCATGACCAGCACTTTATCGCCGGGGCTAGCCATGTTTTGCTTCAGCAAATAGGATTCTGCCTGCTGCGTCATAGTTTCAAAAGTTGTGACCGATTCCTGAACCAAAATGGGTTTAACTCCCCACACAAGGTTGAGACGATGGTACACGTCAGGATCTGGTGTGAAAGCGAGAACAGGTGCTTGAGGTCTTTCGCCAGCCGCAATCATGGCGGTATAACCAGACTCAGTGAAAGCCACGATGCATTGCAGTGCTAGCACCTTGTCAATTACGTTGAGAGCCTCACTCAAAGCATGGGTGATGTCATTCGTCTCAGGTGGATTGTTGACAAAATTCAGCCCTGGCTCCACATCTACAGCTATTCGCGAGAGCATTTGCACCGCTTTTACCGGAAATTTGCCTACGGCTGATTCGCCTGAGAGCATCACTGCATCGGTACCGTCGATAATCGCATTAGCAACATCACTCGCTTCAGCTCGAGTGGGTCGAGCATTCTCAATCATGCTTTCCAGCATCTGCGTCGCCGTAATAACGGGAATGCTCCGTAGATTACAGGCTTTAATGATGCGCTTTTGTAACAAAGGCACTTTTTCAGCTTTCATTTCAACCCCTAGGTCACCTCGGGCTACCATGACCCCGTCAGTGGCATCGAGAATGGCTTCTAGATTAGCGATCGCCTGTGGCTTCTCAATCTTGGCAATGACCGGAATTCCAGGTGCACCTTCCGCTTTGAGCATTTCCTTCAGGGCATAGATATCTTCTGCCTGCCGGACAAAACTCAGCGACATCCAGTCCACACTTTGCGCCACCCCGAAGCGTAAGTCTTGCTTATCTTTGTCCGTCATGGAAGGCAGACGGAGACTGAGTTCTGGCAAATTTACGCCCTTGCGACTCTTGAGATATCCCCCCTGAATGACTCGACAAATCACTTCTGGCGGCTTAACCGTCTCGACCTGTAGCTCTAACAGGCCATCGTCTAATAGCACCTGCATCCCGACAGCCGCTTCTTCCGCCAGATAGGGGTAGTCAATGCCGACGCGGTTGATATCGTTGTGTTCTTCACCGATAGGAACCAGTGTGATGGTCTGACCATCCATCAGCATCATGCCTCCGTCAGAGAGCTGGCCCACGCGAATCTTCGGTCCCTGCAAGTCTTGCAGCAGGGTGATCGGTGTATCCATTTCGAGCGAAACCTGGCGCAGTAGCTGAATCATGCGGGTGTGGTCTTCGTAGCTGCCGTGCGAAAAGTTGAGGCGGGCTACACTCATCCCGGCTTTCACCATTTGGCAGAGTGTGTCGTGGGAACTACTAGCAGGCCCAATCGTGGCCACAATTTTGGTGCGGTGTAAAAGCGGCTTCATTTAATTTCCCACCTTGGAATGGGGACACGCCCATCATAAGAAGCGGTACAACAGATAGCTGTTGCCCACAGCTACATTTGCCCAGCCTAAAGAAAGTCTTCGGACTTGAGGGAGATTCATCTGATCGCGGCTTTCTTCGTCTCCACGGGCATACTTGAACCCGTATTCTGCAAAGTCTGGTGTGCCTTTTGGTATGACTTACGGTGATTCCCAAACATTTTCCTCGACTCACGAGCGGAAAATATACGCGAACGTTGCTGCTCCCTTAGGAATGGATTCAACGTTGCAGGAGTTACCGCTGCACAGCGTGTGCCTGAGCCTAGACACCGCCGGTACCGATGCCGCCGCTTTATTTGAGCGATCGCCTGAACTACCTGGCATCCTGCTCTCTGAGCATGAAAGGATCATCGGCTTCATTTCACGCGAGCGATTTTTGGAATATCTGCTGCGTCCTTATGGAATTGATTTGTTTCTGTCGCAGCCGTTGGCAATTCTTTTTAGCTACACCCGCTCCGATACCTTGAAACTGCCCCAAAACACCCCGATTCTGGTGGCTGCCCAAGCGGCATTACGACGCCCAGTGAACCAACAGGGAGAGCCGATTTGGGTCACTCATTCGAATGGCGATCAGCTATTGAATTCCTATGACTTAAACGTGGCCCACTGGCACATTCGAGGCATTGAGACGCAAGTCCGCTACGAGCGTGCCCAAGCTTACATGCTCCAGAGTCAGAAGATGTCTGCATTGGGTCGCCTAGTCGATGGAGTAGCCCATGAAATGCTCGACCCTCTGAGCTTTATCTGGGGGAATCTAACCCACGTCGCTCACTACTGTAATCACCTGATGGAGCTGTTAGCCGCCTATGAGGCTGTTCTTCCCCCAGAGGTAAAGGCATCATCAAGCTTAGTGGAATTATGTGACGCTATTGAACTTGACTACCTAAAAGAAGATTTACCTGACACCCTGCGCAGTATTAAGGGGGGCGCTGAGCGCCTAAAACGGTTGGCTACGAGTCTCCAGAACTTTTGCCATATCGATGAAGTTTATCCTCAGCCAGCCGACCTACATGAATTAATTGACAGTATTGTGCTGCTGCTGCAAAGTCGCTTGAAAACACGCATTCAGGTCATTCGGCACTACAGCTCGCTGCCGCCTATCACTTGTTACGCTGGGCAGCTGGGGCAAGTCTTTATGAACATCCTCACCAATTGCGTGGATGCCCTGCTGGCTAAGACGGCTCAAGCCGATGTGTCCACAGAGCTTGGTTTAGCGATTCAAAAGCCGATCCTTTCCCATGTTCTAGAAAAGCCCAAAATCACTATTACGACTCGGTTCTGCACAATGGCTCAAGAGAAAGGATCCGGCAATAACCGCTGGATTTCCATCACCTTTGCCGATAACGGGCCTGGATTGCCTCATTCTGCTCAACAGCAGGTACTGCAATCTTTTTCGATTGAACAGCGCCTTGAAAAAGAGACCGACCTAGCGATGAGTTATCGCATTATCACAGCCAAACATGGCGGCCGTTTTTATGTGCGATCGCAAAGCTTTTCTGATCAAGAAACGGCTCCTGATGTGGGGACAGAATTTGAGATTCGCTTGCCACTCTATGGTTCTCCTCAATGAAGACAAACCGCTTGGCAACACAGCAGTCGTCATTTTGGCGTACAACGCTGATGCGACAATCGCTATTCCCTAGGGCTGTATTGCTATCTTCACAATCTTCGCCCATTTTGATTCAAAAAAGGACTAGACAATTCCAATCAGTCTGTGTACTATTGATAACTGTCGCGCAAACAGAAACTGGGCGCAACGCACTAAGTCTGTAGCGGCAAATTTTCAGTTTGTCTCTCTCAAATTTAGTTTTGAAGCTCTGCTACTGAGATGAAATCTGTGGCAGAGTTTTGTGTCTCGCAGGCATTAACGGTCGCCTTTTGCAGGTGAATGTTTTGCTTGCCACAGGCAGGAGTTTTTGAAGTCGGGACACTGGCTTCAATTTTGGTGGCTTGCAGATTCAAGCTGCTTTTTGTGTGTACTGTGTCGTAACGGAGATGGGTAGCAGTGTCAATTGGGATTCTCGGAACCAAGCTGGGCATGACCCAAATTTTCGATGATGAGGGAAAAGCAATTCCTGTCACCGTTATTCAGGCAGGGCCTTGTGTCGTGACCCAAATCAAAACTGCACAAACCGATGGCTACGTGGCTGTGCAAGTTGGCTATGGAAATGTCCAAGAGAAGGCTCTGACTAAGCCTGAACTCGGTCATCTGGCTAAGTCTGGAGCGACTCCTGTACGTCACCTACAGGAGTATCGAGTTGACACCGTTGAAGGTCTCGAACTAGGGCAGGCAATCACAACCGAGCGTTTTGAGTCTGGCCAACTAGTTGATGTTGCTGGAACCAGTATTGGTAAAGGTTTTGCTGGTTATCAGAAGCGGCATAACTTCCAGCGTGGTCCGATGGGGCATGGTTCTAAAAATCATCGCTTGCCAGGTTCCATTGGTCCAGGTACTACCCCTGGACGCGTTTACCCCGGTAAACACATGGCTGGTCGCTTGGGCGGAAAGCGTGTAACCACTCGTAAGTTGAGTGTTGTTCGTATTGATGCAGAGAAGAACCTTTTGGTGCTTAGAGGTACAGTGCCTGGAAAGCCAGGAGCCTTGCTCAGCATTACGCCTGCAAACATTGTTGGCCACAAGGCATAACGTTAGCAGAATGCATGAAGAGCGAATTGTATCCGGGGAATTCAGGTAGAGGCAGAAGCTATGGTTGAGTGTGTAATTCAGGACTGGCAAGGACAAGAGGCTGGCAAAGCTTCTGTTGAGATGAGAGTAGCAAAGCCGGAGAACGCCTCTCATATCGTGCATCGTGCCCTAGTGCGGCAAATGCACAATTCAAGGCAAGGAACGCTTGCTGCCAAGACTCGATCTGAGGTTCGTGGGGGTGGCCGCAAGCCCTGGCGTCAAAAGGGCACTGGTCGTGCTCGTGCGGGTTCAAGTCGTTCCCCGCTATGGAAAGGCGGAGGCGTTATTTTTGGCCCCAAACCCCGAGACTTTAGTGTCAAGATGAACCGCAAGGAGAGGCGGTTAGCGCTGCGAACGGCTTTTCAGAGTCGTCTTGAAGAGGCTGTTGTGGTGCAGGAGTTTGCTGAAAACCTACCTCGCCCCAGGACTCGTGAAGTGGTTGCGGCTATGGAGCGTTGGGGGATTGCAGCCGATGCCAAAGTGCTTTTCATTTTGACGGACTTGCAAGAGAATGTAGCGCTCTCGATTCGCAATATTGGCCGTGCAAAGTTGATCGCTGCGACCAACTTAAACGTCTACGACTTGCTTACAGCTGATCGGTTAGTCGTGACATCGGCAGCACTTGACAAGATTCAGGAGGTTTATGGTGACTAAGGCATTTACTCCCGATACTCTGGCAGATTTGATACGCCAACCAATCATCACAGAGAAGGCAACGCTGTTGCTGGAGAATAATCAATACACCTTTGATGTCGCTCCTAAAGCAACGAAGACCGAAATTAAGGCTGCTATTGAAGAGTTGTTTGATGTCAAAGTAACCGGCATCAGCACAAGCAACCCACCCCGCAAAAAGCGTCGCATTGGCAGGTTTGAAGGATTCCGTCCTCAATACAAGCGAGCCGTAGTGACATTAGCTGCGGGTAACACGATTCCTTTGTTCCCGGATGTGTAGGAAGTAAGAAGCTTTTTTCTTGAAGCGACTAAGACAGTTTACAGAGTAAGTGACCTATGGGTATCCGTTCTTATCGACCATGCACGCCTGGCACACGCGAACGAAGTGTTTCTGAGTTTTCTGAGATTACCCGTTCAAAGCCAGAGAAGTCTTTGACAGTCCATGTGCATCGTGCAAAGGGCCGTAACAATCGTGGCGTAATTACGTGTCGGCATCGCGGCGGTGGGCACAAGCGTTTATATCGGATCATTGATTTTCATCGGAACAAGCATAATATTCCGGCCGAGGTTGTCTCAGTTGAGTACGATCCCAACCGAAATGCCCGCATTGCTCTGCTCGAATATCAAGACGGCGAAAAGCGCTATATTCTTCATCCAGCTTCTTTAACTGTTGGAACGGAGGTGATGTCTGGACCTGATGCGCCTCTTGAAGTCGGTAACGCACTGCCTTTGAGCAAGATTCCTTTAGGAACCACGGTTCACAATGTAGAGCTTCAGCCTCGCAAGGGTGGACAAATTGTGAGGGCTGCTGGGACTTCAGCTCAGGTTGTGGCTAAAGAAGGTGGGTATGTCACGTTAAAACTGCCGTCGACAGAAGTCCGCATGGTTCGACGTGAATGTTATGCAACCATTGGCCAAGTGGGGCATGGCGAAGTGCGTAACCTAACGCTGGGAAAGGCGGGTCGTAAGCGTTGGCTCGGGCGTCGACCAGAAGTTCGAGGTAGTGTCATGAACCCGGTCGATCACCCGCATGGTGGTGGTGAAGGACGTGCACCGATTGGTCGCAGTGGGCCCGTTACACCTTGGGGTAAGCCAGCCTTGGGACGCAAAACTCGGAAGAAGAAGAAGGCCAGCGATGCGTTAGTGGTTCGCCGCCGCCGCAAAACTTCTAAGCGGGGTCGGGGTGGTAGAAACGCTTAGGTATTTTCAGAGAGTATTGTGAGGGTTTAGCTTATGTCACGTTCCTTAAAGAAAGGGCCTTTTGTCGCCGATCATTTGATGCGCAAGATTGAGGCGCTCAACGTAAAGGGAGATAAGCAAGTTATCAAAACTTGGTCACGGGCATCAACTATTTTGCCTCAGATGATTGGTCATACGGTTGCTGTGCATAACGGTCGTCAACATGTACCTGTATACATAACTGAGCAAATGGTTGGTCACAAGTTAGGCGAGTTTGCGCCGACTCGAACGTTTCGAGGCCACGCCAAAAGTGATAAGAAAGCGCGTCGATAGATAGGGAAGTAGAGAGTTCTATGGCTGTTGATACTACTGCACAAGTCAAAGCGGTTGCGCGCTACATTCGCATGTCACCGCACAAGGTTCGTCGGGTTCTGGATCAGATTCGGGGCATTTCCTATCGCGAAGCTCTGATTATTCTGGAGTTTATGCCCTACAAGGCTTGTGAACCTGTGCTTAAGGTGCTGCGGTCAGCAGTCGCCAATGCTGAAAACAATAACGGCTTGGATCCAGCCTCTTTAGTGATTAGTGAAGCTTTTGCCGATGCTGGCCCTACTTTGCGCCGTTATCGTCCTAGAGCCCAAGGGCGAGCTTATCAAATTCGCAAGCCGACCTGCCACATCACCATTGCTGTGGCTCCAGGTGAATAAGTCAATCGGAAGTTTTTTGTGTAGTCGTTGTAGCTGTCATCAGAGGGACTAAGTGTGGGACAGAAGATTCATCCAACTGGGTTTCGCCTTGGGATTGTCCAGGAGCACCGTTCGCGGTGGTATGCCGATAGCGATCGCTATCCCCAGTTGTTACAAGAAGATCACATCATCCGCACCTACATTGAGAAAAACCTGAATAATGCAGGGATTTCTGATATTCGGATAGAGCGGAAGGCTGATCAGATTGATCTCGAAATCCGCACAGCCCGTCCCGGTGTTGTTGTTGGACGCGGCGGTAGTGGTATTGAGGCTCTAAGAGCTGGTTTGCAGAAAGCCCTTAAGGATTCTAGTCGCCAGATCCGCATCAATGTAGTTGAAGTCGCCCGGGTAGATGCGGATGCAGCTTTGGTAGCTGAATACATCGTGCAGCAGTTGGAGCGAAGAGTGGCTTTCCGACGAGTGGTGCGCCAAACGCTGCAGCGGGCGCAGCGAGCGGGAGTAGAAGGGATTAAGGTACAGGTTAGTGGTCGGCTCAATGGGGCGGAGATTGCTCGTACCGAGTGGACAAGGGAAGGACGTGTGCCGCTTCATACTTTGCGTGCCGATGTTGACTACGCCTACAAAATTGCGCAAACAACCTATGGGGTTCTGGGCATCAAAGTTTGGATTTTCAAGGGTGAGGTGATTCCAGGCGAAGAACATCGCGAACAGCCTAACAACGCCCAGCCGAGAAGGCAGCAAAAGCGGCGACGGCAGCAGTTTGAAGATCGTTCCAACGAGGCGTAACCCCTTGTATCTTTCCAGTTTTGACTGGTTTTCCTAATTCCAACGTGAACCACAGGCGAGAGTTTCAGCCATGTTAAGTCCTAGACGAACTAAATTTCGTAAGCAGCACCGGGGTCGCATGAGAGGGATGGCCCAGCGGGGCAACAAGATTAATTTCGGTGAGTATGCCATTCAGGCCACTGAACCCTCATGGATGACCTCGCGCCAAATTGAAGCTGCACGACGGGCAATGACTCGCTATGTCCGCCGAGGCGGCAAGATTTGGATTCGAGTTTTTCCAGATAAACCAGTTACCATGCGGCCTGCGGAAACTCGGATGGGATCGGGTAAAGGTAACCCCGAATTTTGGGTCGCCGTGATCAAGCCGGGCCGTATTATTTTTGAAATTGCAGGTGTCCCCGAGGAAACTGCCCGTGAAGCGATGCGTTTAGCCTGTTTCAAGCTGCCCTTTAAGACCAAAATTATCGCGCGTCAGCAGGAGGAATCCTAATCATGGCTATGCCCAAGATTCAAGAGGTTCGTGAATTAGACGATCAGGCTTTGGATGAAGCAATTGTGACGACCAAGCGTCGGTTGTTTGAATTGCGTTTTCAGAAGGCAACCAGACAGCTAGAGACTGGATTCCATCAGTTCAAGCATGAACGGCACCGTCTTTCTCAACTGATGACAGTTCGCCGGGAGCGTCAACTGTCTACTGAAGTAACCGCTGAAGTTGCTTCTCAAGATGAGTCAGTTTCGCCTGAAGAGGTCGTAGCAAGCACTGCGGTAGAAGAGGAATAAGGGGAGAGTTAGATGGCAGTAAAAGAGAGAATTGGCCTTGTCGTGAGTGACAAGATGCAAAAAACAGTCGTAGTCGCTGTTGAGAACCGAGTTCCCCACCCAAAGTACGGCAAGATTGTTGTCCGTACAAAGCGATACAAAGTTCATGATGAGGAAGATGGATGTCGTGTTGGCGATCGCGTCCGGATTCGTGAGACTCGACCACTCAGCAAAACCAAGCGTTGGACAATTGCAGATATCTTGAGCCGGGCATCAGAGGTCTGATAGGAGCGTCAAAATGATTCAGCAGGAAACATACTTAAATGTGGCGGATAACAGTGGTGCCCGCAAGATTATGTGTATCCGAGTACTCGGTGGAAATCGCACCTACGCTGGGGTTGGAGACGTGATTATCGCTGTTGTCAAGGATGCGTTGCCAAATATGGCAGTCAAAAAGTCTGATGTCGTACGCGCTGTCATAGTCCGTACGCGCAAGTCCCTGCGCCGCAACAGTGGTATGAGTATTCGATTTGACGACAATGCGGCGGTGATCATCAACAACGAAGGCAATCCTCGCGGCACGCGAGTGTTTGGTCCTGTTGCTCGGGAACTTCGCGATAAAAGCTTCACCAAAATCGTTTCATTGGCTCCGGAGGTATTGTAGTGGCGAAACAAACGAGCAAGCAGCCTGCAATTCACCGTATGCACGTGAAATCAGGTGATACCGTGCAGATAATTACCGGCAAAGATAAGGGCAAAGTGGGTGAGGTTCTGAAGGCAATTCCTAAGA
This sequence comes from Cyanobacteria bacterium J06638_28, assembly GCA_039819045.1. Lineage (GTDB taxonomy): Bacteria > Cyanobacteriota > Cyanobacteriia > Phormidesmidales > Phormidesmidaceae > SIO1E4. The sequence continues at coordinate 65,778 of JBCBSR010000008.1, read as the reverse complement.
AGAGTCAGGTCGTTGTGAAAGGAGTTAACATCCGCACGCGTCACTTGAAGCCACGACAGGAGGGCGAATCGGGTCAAATCGTAACTGAGGAAGCGCCGATTCACAGCTCTAACGTCATGCTTTATTCCGAGAAACAGAAGGTGGCTAGTCGTATGGGCTACACCTTCACTGAAGATGGTCGCAAAGTCCGTGTCCTGAAGAAAACCGGCGAAGTCATCGACTAGGTTCTACAGGCATTTTAGGACAGACACTGACAGCTGTAAGTTAACGCTTTCTGACCAAGCCCAGAGAGCATGTGAGGATAGTTGAAATGACCGAACAACTAAAAACGTTTTATACCGAAAAGGTCGTTCCAAAACTGGTCGAGCAGTTTAGTTACGCCAATGTTCACCAGGTACCCAAGCTGGTAAAAGTTACGCTCAACCGTGGATTAGGGGAAGCTTCTCAGAATGCGAAATCCCTGGAAGCCTCGGTTGCTGAATTGGGTATTGTTGCGGGTCAGCGCCCTGTCGTAACCCGAGCGAAGAAAGCGATCGCCGGATTTAAAATCCGTCAGGGCATGCCTGTGGGCGTCATGGTGACGCTGCGTTCAGAGCGCATGTATGCGTTTTTAAATCGCTTAATCAACCTGGCACTCCCACGCATTCGTGATTTTCGTGGAATCAGTCCCAAGAGTTTTGATGGACGGGGCAATTACACTTTGGGCTTGCGTGAGCAACTAATTTTTCCCGAGATTGAGTACGACACGATTGATCAGATACGCGGCATGGACGTCACGATTGTGACCTCAGCCAATACAGACGAGGAAGGACGTGCCTTGCTAAAGGAATTAGGCATGCCTTTTCGCGAGAACTAGGTTTAATCACTGGAGAGGATTATGGCGGCTAACGACACAATCGCAGATATGCTGACGCGGATCCGAAACGCTAATCTTGCACGTCATCAAACTGTGGATATTCCCTCCACCAAGATGACGCGCAGCATAGCTAAGGTACTACAAGAGGAAGGCTTCATCGAAAGCTATGAGCAGACTGGGGAGGACGTTGTTCAACGTCACTTGGTCGTTAAGCTCAAGTATCGCGGTAAATCGCGCGATCCTATCATTAAGAACCTCAAGCGTATTAGCCGTCCTGGTTTGCGAGTTTACTCAAATCGCAAAGAGCTACCTCGCGTGCTTGGCGGTATTGGGATCGCCATAATCTCTACATCTAGTGGCATCATGACAGACCGCGATGCACGGCAACAAGGAATTGGTGGTGAGGTGCTTTGCTATGTGTGGTAAGGATTGCCGGTATGCAAAGCTTCTACTGAGGGCACAGTCAGAAAGGAGGTTGAACAATGTCTCGAATTGGTAAGAAGCCGATTCCCGTGCCTGGGAAGGTGACTGTAACAATAGAAGGGCAGTTCGTTAAGGTAAAAGGGCCGAAAGGCGAACTTGCCCGAACGCTACCTTCAGGTGTTGTGGCCCGTCAGGAAGGCGATTCTATCTTGGTTGAGCGTGAGGATGAATCACGCAAAGCGCGAGAGCGTCATGGCCTATGCCGAACACTGGTCGCTAATATGATTGAGGGGGTTTCTCAGGGCTTCCAGAAAAAGCTGGAGATTCAGGGTGTGGGCTATCGAGCACAGGTGCAAGGGCAGAAACTAAACATGAGCTTGGGATTTAGTCACCCAGTCGTGTTTGACCCGCCAGAAGGTATCCAGTTTGAGGTTGAGAAGAATACCAATCACGTCATTATCAACGGCATCGATAAAGAGGTTGTAGGCAACATTGCCGCCACAATTCGGGCCGCTCGACCGCCAGAACCCTATAAGGGTAAAGGCGTTCGCTATGTAGGAGAACAGATTCGACGCAAGGCCGGTAAGGCAGGGAAGAAGTAGGCTATGAAAGCTAATCGCAAAGAACTTACCCGCCGCCGTCATAGTCGAATTCGTCGTCGGGTTTTTGGGACACCTGAGAGACCGAGACTAGCCGTCTTTCGCTCTAATCAGCATATTTATGCACAAATTATTGATGACACCGCTCACAATACTCTAGCGGCTGCTTCGACTCTAGAATCAGTGGTCAAGTCTCAGGGCGATACTGCCACTCAGGCAGGCTCTGCCGCCGTAGGTAAGCTTATCGCTGAGCGAGCTCTGGAGAAGGGGATCCGCCGAGTGGTTTTTGATCGAGGCGGAAATCTCTATCACGGTAGAGTTGCTGCGTTAGCAGAAGCTGCTCGCGAAGCTGGTCTTTCTTGCTAAGGCATTTCAATATTTCAGTTCACTTGCATAGGTAAGGTGTAGCGTAGCTATGGCAAATCGACGAAAGAACACCCGCAATCGCGAAAAAGAATCAGAGTGGCAGGAGCGTGTTGTCCAGATTCGACGGGTAACTAAGGTTGTCAAAGGCGGTAAGAAACTAAGCTTTCGTGCGATCGTCGTTATTGGTAACGAGAAGGGACAAGTTGGCGTCGGCGTCGGTAAAGCCGGCGATGTTATTGGGGCTGTGAAGAAAGGCGTTGCCGATGGCAAGAAACACCTAGTAGATGTGCCTCTCACACGAGCTTACTCAATTCCTCATCCAGCAACAGGTTTTGGCGGAGGCGCTAAAGTCTTTATGCGTCCCGCAGCGCCCGGTACAGGGGTAATTGCTGGGGGGGCAGTCCGAACCGTACTTGAGTTGTCAGGTGTTCGCAACGTTCTGGCAAAGCAGTTAGGTTCCAATAATCCCCTCAGTAATGCTCGGGCGGCAGCAGATGCTTTAGCAATGCTGCGAACGTTTGCTGAAGTTGCTGAAGAGCGAGGTATTCCCGTAGAGAAACTCTACGCTTAGGGGACTCTAGTTGTATTAGATTCTGGAAGGAGCAAGAGATGAGACTAGCTGATGCTCAACCGAAAGCGGGCTCTAAACGCCGTCGCCGTCGGGTTGGACGTGGAATTGCTGCTGGGCAAGGGGCTAGCTGTGGGTTTGGCATGAGAGGGCAGAAGTCTCGTTCCGGTCGCGGCACTCGTCCAGGCTTTGAGGGCGGACAACTCCCTCTATACCGCCGCATTCCCAAGCTTAAGCACTTTCCCATCATCAACCGTAAGGAGTACACCATCGTCAACCTTCGGAATCTTTCTGAGCTATCGTCTGATACTGAGGTTACGTTGGCATCTCTCATTGAGGCTGGTATTGTGACAACTGATGATGGCCCGCTCAAAATTTTGGGTGATGGTGAACTATCCGTGGCATTGAATGTAAAGGCTGCTGCTTTTACCAAATCTGCCCGTGAGAAAATTGAGGGTGCAGGTGGTACCTGTGAAATTATCCTCTGAGCTGGTTGATGTCCTTAATAAGGGCATAATTGTAGATGAAGTAAGCAAGTGCTTACTGTCATCTTTCTTTTGCGATTGCAGTGTAGAGGTTTTTTAAGACATGGTCGTTAGCCGTGGCAAAACTCCCAGTGCCCAAGAGACTTTTTTGCAGATGGCTCAGGCCGCTGGTCTGCGGAGTCGCTTGTTGGTTACTTTGGGCCTTCTCCTATTAGTACGGTTGGGAATCTTTATCCCTGTTCCTGGCATTGATCGAGCAGCCTTTGCGGCTGCAATTCGTGGGGGAGGATTGGGAGGCTTTGTCGGGTTTATCGACATTTTTGTCGGAGGGGGACTTTCCGCGCTGGGTATTTTTGCGTTGGGAATTTTACCCTTTATTAATGCCTCTATCATCATGCAGTTGCTAACTGCGGCGCTGCCTGCACTTGAGGATTTACAGAAAAACGAGGGCGAGGCTGGGCGACGGCGCATCTCGCAAATCACTCGTTACGTTGCTGCTGGCTGGGCCGTTTTGCAGAGTACACTGTTGTCGCTTTTCCTGCTGGCACCCTACGCTGAGGAACCAGGTTTCTTCTTCATCTTCCAGACTGTTGTTGCTTTGACAGCAGGCTCTATGTTCGTCATGTGGATTGGCGAGTTGATTACTGAGCGTGGCGTTGGCAATGGGGCTTCTTTGTTGATTTTCGTCAATATTGTCTCGAGCTTGCCGCGATCGCTGAATCAGACCGTTGAGCTTGCCCAAACTGGCGATCGCAGCCTTGTGGGTGGGGTTGTAATTCTGCTTTTGGTTTTCTTGGCGATGATCATTGGCATCATTTTTGTTCAAGAAGGAACTCGCCGCATTCCGATCATTTCGGCTCGTCGTCAGGTCGGCCGCAAAATTTATTTACAGCAGAGTAATTACTTGCCACTCCGTCTCAATCAGGGTGGTGTTATGCCTATCATCTTTGCCTCTGCCGTCCTTGTACTACCGCTTTCGCTAACGCAGTACATCAGCAGCCCAGGCTTTGTGAACTTTGTCGGTAACTATCTCAATCCGACATCGGCTCTGTACGTAGGCATCTATCTGGTACTGATTCTATTTTTTAGTTACTTCTATGCCTCTTTGGTAGTGAATCCCGAGGATATGTCCCGCAACTTGAAAAAGATGGGAGCTAGTATTCCTGGTATTCGCCCGGGTAAAGCAACAAGTGATTATATCGGTCGCGTCTTGAACCGCTTAACATTTCTGGGTGCAATTTTCTTAGGGTTAGTAGCCGTTATCCCGAGTGCAGTCGAAAGTGCGACTCGTGTGCAAACGTTTCGGGGTTTAGGCGCAACATCACTCTTGATCTTGGTTGGAGTTGCCATCGACACTGCAAAGCAGATTCAAACCTACGTAATTTCTCAACGCTACGAAGGAATGGTGAAGCAGTAGTGACAACTCGACTCATATTTTTAGGCCCTCCGGGTGCTGGCAAAGGAACACAGGCTAAAAAATTATCTGGGTTCTGTCAGGTTCCTCATATTTCTACTGGCGACATCTTGAGAACTGCAGTCGCTCATCAAACAGATTTAGGTAAAAAGGCCAAGCACTACATGGATGCTGGTGAGTTAGTACCCGATGAGCTGATTTTAGACTTGATTCGTGAGCGTCTAACAACTGAGGATGCGCTTAAGGGGTGGATTCTTGATGGATTTCCGCGTAACGTCGATCAAGCTACCTTCTTGAGTGAACTCCTGGTTGAAATTGATCAGCCCTTTGACTGTGCGGTTAACCTTGAGGTGCCTGATGAGGTCATCGTTTCTCGGCTTGTTCAGCGAGGCGCTCAAGAAGGGCGCTCCGATGACACTGAAGAAACCATCAAAAACCGTCTAGAGGTCTATCGTCAGCGAACTGAGCCTTTAATCGATTTTTATCGCGGGCGTCAGAAGCTCTTCTCAATAGACGGTAATCGCCCTGTTGAAGTGGTGGCTGAGGAGTTAGTTGGGCAGCTATTCAAATCTGACGAGTAGCCACTGAGGATTTAGACAAATTTGCTACCCTTAGATTGTGTTGGTCGAGGGTGAGCGTGTCTCATCTAAATCAGGTTAGCTCGTCCAATGTTTTATCAGGAGGTACTCGTTTGTCTAAGCAAGATTTGATCGAGATGGAAGGCACTGTTACCGAATCTTTGCCGAATGCTATGTTCCGGGTAGATCTGGACAATGGATTCAACGTGCTTGCCCATATTTCAGGTAAAATTCGCCGAAACTATATCAAAATCTTGCCGGGCGATCGCGTCAAAGTCGAGCTGACCCCTTACGACTTGAGCAAAGGTCGCATTACCTATCGTCTGCGTAAAAAGTAACGGCTGTTTGTGCCATCTAAAGTCATGGTAATTGGGGTAAAGGAGCCTTAAGAATAGCTTCTAGCAGAGTTTCTCCTCCAAATCGAATGATATCTGTGCAAGGTAGCTGAGACTCTGCCGATATTGTTTGGATAGCTTGCTTGGCTTCGGATTCCTGTAGATGATGAGTGTTTAAAGCAATACCGACTACTTTGGCCGCTGGAAAACTTCCACCCGCTGAAACGACCGTTTCACAGACCTGTATGGCTGTATTTAGCGGTGGGATTTTGATCTCAGGCTGACTTCTGATGTGGGTTTGTCCTGCACGGTGAACCAGGACTAGGTGGGTGGGCTGAGTGCCTCGCATCAGCGGTAAGGTTGCTGTGGAGCCAGGATTGAACAGTGACCCCTGACCTTCGATAAAAAGTAGCTCGTGGTCACTTCCGTAATGCATTACCTGCTGTTCCACTGCGCCAGCAGCAAAGTCAACTCTGATGGCATCCAAGGGCACTCCATCGTCCCCTAGCATCAGATTCGTTTGCCCTGTGGCAATTACTTTAGAGCGAATTCCTCGCTGCTTGGCCAGACGATGGAGTTCGAGGTTAGTAGACATCTTACCCACAGCCATATCCGTTCCCACGGCCAACACCCGACGACCAGGAAGCAATCGAGCGGCAGCAGTCCCGATCGTTAACCCTAGTGGTTCCTGGCGTACATCCCAAATCCATTGTGAGGATTGTAGTTGCTCGGTGAGCAGGGGATCTTGCTTCATTGGCGTGTGTAGGCCATTAACGATTGACAGCCCAGCATTAACAGCGGTCTTCACCTCTTGGTACCAGGGTTCAGGTAGCGCACCACCTGAGGGCGCAATTCCGATCGCTAACACAGAGGGTTGAAACGCAAAGGCTGCATTGACCGACTCCACGATGGGGATGTCTCGGTCGATACCTGTAACTGTTTTGACAGACTGCCCCGCATGCTGCTCATCAACCACTGCCACAATGGATAAAGGGCTGTAACGCAACATCGCTAGACCGGTTTTGCCGGTGGGATTATCGGTTCCCTGATGCATCAGGAGGACAATGCGATCGTCAGTTTTCAGAAGATTCATGATGTGTCAGTCCTAGCCCTGGAGCATTATTGGGTAATAACCGTCCAGTCTGAATCGTAGCCCCTTGAAAGGGATCATTGGTTAAATTTAGGTGGCTGTCCAAATCGAGATGGTCGGCCAAAGGCGCTAAGTGCGCAAGGGCTGTATTTGAGAGTGTGCTGTCAGAGTAGCAGCCAAACATCACTTGAAGTCCACAGGCCCGTGCCGTATGGATCATACACAGTGCTTCGGATAGACCACCGGCTTTCATTAGTTTGATATTGATGCCTTGCACACAGTTCATAAGGCGGGGAATATCTTGGCTTGTAAAGCAACTTTCATCCACAAAAATAGGCAGCGGCGATCGCGCTGACAAAATGCTCAAATCCTTGTCTAAATCGGTTGGTAGTGGCTGCTCAAGGTAGGTCACGTTTTGATTTGCGAGCCAATCAGCCATCTGGATAGCGTCAGCTAATTGCCAGCCGCCATTGGCATCCACGCTAATTTTGATATCTGGTGGGAAATGGGACATCAGTGCCGTGAACATCGCTTGGTCAGCCTGAATTCCCTCAGGACTCCCTAGCTTGACTTTGACCGAGCGAATCTTGGGAACTTGCGCTTGCCACTGTTGCCACCGTTGGCAAGCCACTGTCGGAGCGCCTAAGCCGATAGTGACAGCTGTCGGGCCGATACGATCGCGATCGAGTCCCCAGAGTTGCCACAGGGGTAAACCCACTCGTTTGCCAAGCCAATCATGCAAGGCAACATCAATAGCGGCACGAGTTGCCGAACCAACAGTAGTCAATAAAGGCTCAATTTGCTGACGCTGGAGGGGATGAAGCAGCTTTAAGGTCGGGACTAATTGAGTAAGTTGCTGGTGAATTCTCTCAGTTGACTGGCTTTGCGATCCAATAGAGAAGGGCGTTGCTTCCCCCCATCCGACAATGCCATCCTCAGCAATCTGTACCCAAAGATTCGTTGACTTGGAGGTGGTGCCTCGACTGATCGTCAGGGGAACCTGCTTATGTACCGTAAAGGGGGTGATTGAGACCTGCATAGACTACTGCAAGATAGTTTTGGAGACAATGCGGGTGCGCTTACGATCGCGTTCTGACAAGGTTTGTCCCGTCTGTAATCGAGTGGCGTTTTCCTGAAGCACAGTGGCGGCTCCTTCATCGCCCATTTGGAGTGCTGTTTGAGCCGCTGATTGCAGCATTGTAGCGGCACTCTGGCGATCGCCTGCGGCCAACTTTTGTTCGGCAATCTGGGTTTGTCGGTATTTAGCTAAGGTCAGCACATGTTTTTGCACGTGTTGATCCAACACTGGCTGATGTATCGCTTGAGCTGTTGCGCTAACGGTTACAGCATCAGATTGAAGGCCCATCGCATCGCTGGCAGGAGCATCGTACTGTACATGAGCTTTGACAATCGGAAACGTTCCGTCTCCTTGCGCACCAATATACAGGTTGGTCAGAACAACGCGAGGTGTATCGCGCATCAGATCGCCTAAACGCACAATGACTTCATTCCCTTCCTGAATGTGGGGCAATTCGACCGTTTCCGGTGCTACCTGAGCGATCGGCTTAAGTTCTGCTAAGCGCACGCCTGGCAGGAGTGTGAGATGTAAATAGGCATTCGTGAAGAAAACTGACTGGGCTCGTTTCAGGAGTTGGTTAAAGGTTGCGACCGCTGCTTCGGGTGCTTCGATATAGGACAGCACACCATTACCCGCATCGGCGATTTTTTCCAGCACATCTTGGTTCCAGTGATCGCCAAACCCTAAAGCATTCAGCGTCAGACTGTATTCCGCAGCTAGCGTTGCGAGTTTAAGACAGCGTTCGTTATCGCCATGTTCATTCTCGCCATCCGTGAGTAAGAAGATTTGTGAGACCTTGCCTTGCTTGCCGGGTGCAACTTCTTCAATGCCTAACTTCATACCTTCATCAATGGCCGTGCCGCCACTAGGTTTAAGCGTGGCAATGCGGTGCTTGATGGTATTGCGATCATTTAAGGACTGGAGTGGCAACAAGACTTTAGCGCGGTGATCGAACACGACAATAGACAACAAGTCATCGGTGGCCAACTGTTCGACAAGTTGCCCAGCAGCTTCTTTAACTGTTGCCAGAGGCCGACCATTCATTGAACCACTATGATCCAGAATCAATCCGAGATTAAGGGGAGCATGGCCTAGGGGCTGTTCTTCCTCTATTTGAATCGAAATAGCTAGTTGGCGTTGACTAGCGGTTTGGTGACTATCGAGATAAGGGTCACTGAGGACACAGCCGAGAGCAATGCTCATATCGAGAACTCCAAGACAATCAAAAGCGATTCCAAAGTGAGGATATCCCGCCACAGGGCGGCACTCCTGCTCACGTTACTATGTTAAAAACTGGGCACCCTTAAGTTCTTAGAATCGTATATGAGTTCAACAATTCGCGCGGTACAAGCTCCTTATGGTGGCGGCGGTGGTGCTTACTACCGGACGCCCCCACCCGATTTACCCTCACTACTCCTGAAGGAGCGGATTATCTACTTTGGTCTGCCGCTCGTCTCAGCTGACGAATACAAGCGACAGTTAGGCGTAGACGTAACAAAACTGATTATTGCTCAGCTGCTTTTTCTTCAGTTTGAGGATCCGGATAAGCCTATCTATTTCTACATCAATTCGACAGGAACTTCCTGGTATACCGGCGATGCCATTGGTCAAGATACAGAAGCCTTTGCGATTTGCGACACCATTGGCTATGTGAAGCCCCCTGTACACACCATTTGTATTGGCCAGGCAATGGGTACAGCCGCGATGATCTTATCGGCCGGTACCAAGGGATATCGAGCCAGCCTTCCCCACGCCACCATCGTGTTGAATCAGCCCCGTATTGGGATGGGACGAGGACAGGCAACGGATATCCAAATTCGCGCTAAGGAAGTGCTGGATAACAAAGCAGCCATGCTCGATATCCTGTCGCGGAATACTGGAAAGGCAGCCGACAAGATCGCGCAGGACACCGATCGGATGTTCTATCTGACGCCTGAGCAGGCGAAAGAGTACGGTTTAATCGATCGAGTGCTGGAAAGTACGAAAGACTTGCCCAAAGCAATGCCAGCAATGGCGTAGGAGGGGGCATGCCTGTCAACGAAATTCTTCGCGTTCCGTATAATTTGCCCGGCAGCCAATCCTGGCAGTGGATTAACATCTATACCCGCCTGAGTCAGGAACGCATTATTTTTTTGAATCAGCCTGTCACCATGGGCTTGGCCAATTCTGTGATTTCGGCGTTGTTGTATCTGGATTCCGAGGAACAGGGCAAGCCGATCAATCTATATATCAATTCAATGGGTGATCCAGTTACGGCTGGAATGGCTGATGAAAGTGCCGGTCTTTCTGGAATCACCGCAAGTTTGGCAATTCTAGATACGATGCAGCACATCAAATCAGAAATCACAACCATCTGTTTGGGGCAATCCATTGGGGTTGCAACACTTCTATTGTCAGCTGGAACGCCAGGTAAACGAGTAAGTTTGCCTAATGCCATGATTACCTTGGTACAGCCTCGGGTCGCGACCCGAGGCCAAGCAACAGACATTCAAATCAATGCTGGGGAAGTGCTTTCCAAGCGCCAGCTGATGATGGATATCCTGGCGAAAAATACAGGACAATCCGTTGAAAAGCTGACCGAAGATATGGATCGCACGTTTTATATGACGCCAGCAGAAGCCCAAACCTACGGTTTGATTGATCGGGTATTGGCATCCACCAAGTAACGCGGCTTTGATGTTGTGTGCATCTGTGCGTTGTTTGCTGACAACCTCTCCGCCAAATGTACATGCCATAGACAAAACATATCCAGAAGCAGCCATGCCCTTGCTTCTAATTCATATTACAGAGGAGAAAATCAATGCCTATTGGTGTCCCTAGTGTGGCCTATCGCCTTCCCGGCAGTCCCTATGAGCAGTGGATTAGCATCTACGAACGGCTGTTTCGGGAACGCATTATCTTTTTGTCGGAAGAAGTAAACGACAACATTGCCAACGCGATTGTGGCTTATCTGCTGTATCTAGACTCTGATGACAACAGCAAGCCTATTTACCTGTACATCAATTCCCCTGGTGGATCGGTAACGGCAGGAATGGCGATTTATGACACGATTCAACATATCAAGTCTGAAGTTGTCACTATTTGTGTGGGTTTGGCTGCCTCTATGGGAGCGTTCTTGTTGGCTGCTGGTGCCCCTGGTAAACGCACGGCTTTGCCCCATGCTCGGATTATGATTCACCAACCTCTGGGAGGCACTCGGGGCCAGGCCACCGATATTGAAATTGAAGCGAAGGAAGTGATTCGCGTGAAGCAAACGCTCAATGAAATGCTGGCGAAACATACGGGTAAACCCTTAGAACAAATTGAGCGGGATACCGATCGCGATTACTTTATGTCAGCGCAAGAGGCGGCGGCCTATGGTCTTATTGATCGCGTGATCGAGGAACGTAATCCTGAAGCGATCGCGGCAGCCACCGCTTAAGCAAGGGCCATCTTTCTTGCTGATATTTGATGCACCTAGGTCTTGTAGACTTAGGTGCTTTGCTATCGGGAAGTGATGAAAACAAAACTACTGAGTTAAGCAGTGTGATGGATGCGCTACTTTTTACAGAAACCGCTAGACTTATCGATATTCTTACTAGGGTTTGGCCTTCGATAGAATGCTTATGGGTCAACCCTAATTAAAACGTTTAGTCGCTGAGTCTGGGATAGGAGGATGGTAAGGAGTGCATAGGCATCTAGCAGATGAATTGCGGGTTTTAGGACTGCGGCCCAATGCAACCTTTGATGAGGTCAAGGCCTCCTATCGTCAATTGGCAAGACGCTATCATCCGGATGTGAATCCGGGCGATCGCACAGCTGAAGAAAAATTTATCCGCGTCACGCAAGCGTATCAAGTACTGTCCGAAGCATTACCCATGCGCTCTGAGGCTAGTACTAATGCCGCGACCGTACGCAACATCGCTAAGCCCACGCCTAACGTTACCGTTACACGCTCCACAGCACCTCCAATCGAGGTGGAAATGAATCCTACCTTATCGCCTGAAGACCAGGCGCTCAAGCAACGTGGATTTGAGCAGCTGCAAAAGCTTTTTCGTGAACAGCGTTTCCCCCGCGCGATCGCGCTGGTCGATGGTCTGGCTCAGCGCTTACATGACGATACTGAAGTCCGCCAATGGCAGGCGATCGCTTATCAACGCTGGGGACGCTACCTAATCCGTTATCGCCATTACGATAAAGCGCGGCGAGCCTTGAAAAAATCTCTCCGCCTCGACCCACAAAACAAATCTCTCTGGCAAGAAATCAATCGCGATTTTCAACGGATAGAGCACCAGCTTCGCCAATCGCCTCCTTCAGTGTCAATGTCCTCATAATCTTGTGGCATGGTTGTTGAGGACGGAGGCTCGACCCAGTTTCTGAATTGTGACAATAGGCTCCCGGCTAGCTTGCTGCATTTGAGGCTGAGACAAGAAAAAAGGCTGTTTTTGGGAGCCAGACAGTTGCCCTTCAAACAACCTACCCTTCAATGACAAATTCCATCAGCCGTCCTTGGGGGCTCCCAAATCGTAGTTGTGTGCCTGCCTGGAGAGTAATCTCTTGTCGATGAATATGCTTCCAGCCATCTTGCCACTGGCAAAAAGTGCCGTAACGCGAGTCATCTTTGAGGTAATACGTTGCTTGCCGACCCTCTGTCCCACTACTCCCAGAAAACTGGCGGCAGAAAATTTCGGCATGACGACTAGAGACCCAGGGTTCAGGAATTACTAAATCGTTTTCTGGACGTCGTCCAACCCGCATGACACCGCCATAGATGTACCAAATAAGGCTCGGATCCTCCACGGCACGAATAGCAGCCACTGGGCCGACAGCACCCCCTTCGCCTGGCAAGCGAGTAATTTCAGTCTCAGGAACAGCTAAGAGCTGACTATCGAAATCAGGATGCATGTACAGGACAGGTAACGTCCAGGCCGGTTGATTGAATTTGTATAACGTTAGGAGATGCTGCCGGGCAATGGATACAGCCCGGTCAACCGGGTGTCGTTCGGCTAGCGCTTGAGCAAATACCTGAATGAAACTCAGCGCTTCTTCATCAGCGATAGAATCCCGCATCGACAGCACGGCAGGCACACCGTGATGTAATAGAACTTCTGCCAAGCTACTGCGAGGAATGGGTATTTGGTTCTGCTGATCAGGCTGTGCCCCCCAACAGGTATTGAACACTGCTAGCTTCACACGGCAACGGGTGAGCACTTGAGCTAGTTCAGTACCGTTGAGCGAATTACGGGCGTTGACAAATAGAAGGCCACCATCCGGGGCAGGGACACCATGTCCCGCATAAAAAAAGACATTGTATTTGCCGCGTTCGAGAGCCTTGATTAAGTCATTGGGTGAGGGGCGCAGCAGCACACTTACCTGGCAAGAAACGGCCATCCCACGAGCGCGTAAGCTCGAAGAAATTTCTCCTTGCAGAATACGCTTTAGCATACTGGCCTCACTCTCTAGATTGAGTGTGGCAGCGGTATCACCCGCCGTATCATCAGGTGTGGGGACGTCCTCTTCCCCCAGTACAAGCAGCACTTTTAGGCTTTTATCGAGTTCGATTGCCGCCAAAGGATCAACATCGCTCGTTGTGCGGCGAAAACGAATATGTTCACTCAAGGACAGCGCCTGCCTGCCCGGTTGAGGCTGCATAATCTCCCACGGTAGGGCAATGAGGTCAGGATCACGAATATCTAAAGACAGACTTAGAGGGCTCGCTTGCCCCATGGCAATACCCAAACTCTGATCGAGGCTACTTTGAATGGCCCCATCAAATAGCCATTCCCAAAGGCGAATGCCCAAGGTTTGCATCAAACGGCTTGTGTAGCTGCGGTTGGCTGTTGCTGGGGAATCGATCAGATTATCCGTGATGAATTGGGGAATGTAGATTGAGGGAACATGGGGAACCTGTGGTAAACCTCTCAAAGAGAAAAACTGTAACCAATTCTGCCAAAGCTGGTTGAGCTCATCAGTCCATAACTGATCGTGATGAACATACCCTCCGGGATAAGGAGCTTCAACTACCCAAATAGCATAATGAGTATCTGCGGCTGAGGATAACCGCTCAATAGCAATACGCAGATGGATAGGCTCAGCGGATGGCATTAGAGATAAGCCTTAATATAAAAACAACTCAAGAAAAACGCTCTACACGTCGACAATTAGTTCATACACGATCCCTGTTGAGCGAGTGTTGTGTCAAGTAGGGGCTTGGTAACTTCGGGGAGAGAAGTTTCTAATAACCATCCCTGCTCTCCAGGTAGGGCTAGAGGATAGATGCGATCGCCGCTTGATGGAGCATTTTGAGCGTCAGTTGATGGTGGTGCTGCGTCCTCAGAAAGTTCTGAGGACGTTACCGTACAAACTTGAAGACGCACCCAGAACTGATTGTCTTGCGTTGGTTGACGATCAATGATTTGCACAACACTATCGGTAGGGAGAATGCTGACGAGCCGTTCATCCGCTGGGCGAGAATCACTAGGTGGGGGCTCTGGAGCCTTCGTCAGCAATATATCGGCTGCTAAGTCAGTCGCCGGTTCGACCTGCAAGTAGTCTCCTACAGATAGCTGTTCAAGGCTACTTGCGCGGGTCGAATCGGGCGGTACTGCTGAGGGGGACAGCGTTTCGCCACTCTGGGACTCAGAGGAAGAGGACAAAGTATTCGAGGACAAAGATTGCTGTTGACTCCAATAATAGGCACCCACAATGCTGACCACCAGTATGCCTAGAAGAATCAGTGGTAACGACAAAGGAATCCGGAGAGTCTTTTGAGGCGAAGAATTTGGAACACCGGGCATTTGTGTTTCGGAAACGACTGGTGATGTTGGAAGAGGGTGCTCAATAACATTAGGAGGAACGCTGGATATGACTTTCTCAGAGGAATCAGGTATAACATGCAGCAACGCGACTGTCACATTGTCATGCCCATTTTGGGTATTGGCGAGTTCGACTAAACGTTGGCTGGTTGTCGCTATGTCACGCTCGCCCATGAGCATAGGCTGTAACTCACGCAGCCCAATTTGATCAACCAAGCCACGATCGCTCAAACCATCAGAGCAAATTAAGAACAACGAGGTTTCCGCGATCGGATACATGTCTACCGTGGGATGAAGGTTACGTGAGTTCACCATCCCCAATGCTTGAACCAACGCTCCTGACCCTGGTTCCTGCAAGCCATCGTGATATAGCCTAATGCCCAGACGCATTTCACGAGTCGCGATATCGTCATCTAAGGTGATCTGACGGCACTGGTGAGTTCTGATGCGATAAACACGACTATCACCAATATGGCCAATGTAGAGCCGTGCCCCTGCTATGACAGCGATTACAATCGTTGTTCCCATGCGAGCCCGTTCCTGGCGTTGGGCGGCATCGTTACGCTCTACAATTGCCTGATTAGCTGCAAAGATGGCTTGTTTAATAGCCGTTACCATCGCAGCATCAGGAAGATTAGAGTTGGTAGCAGCGGTCTGCAAATACTGCGATACTTCATCAATCGCTAATTGAGAAGCCACATCGCCGCCCTGATGTCCACCAACGCCATCGCAGACCACGACAAAAGGCGGGACCTGTTGGTTTGAAACGGCCACGTTCAACACAGCACCGCTGGGAGGATAGCAAGCATCCTCGTTGCGGCGACGAACAGGACCCTGATCAGAGCAAGTTGCCAGTTGCAGACTGGCCGACTGACTAGCAACAATTGTTTCGAGTGCTTGGGTAAGAAAGTCAACCAATTCTGTAGGGGCAATGTCACCTACGGTTAAGCGCTGAACCAGGTGAGTCAAGTAGGCTTGTAAACCGGGTTGGGTAGCTGACACTAAAGTCTGCCAACACTTTCCTAAATCAACTAAAGACGGCACCTCCGAAGTGGGTTGCAACGTCAATAGCCGAATATCTTCCCCATCGACACGCACAGCTTGCCAATCTAAAAGGGAAGCTGCGACTTGTTGCTCACAACAGGGTTCCCACAGTTTGGCAAGCTGCCATAGCCAAGTGACTTGGTGCAAAGCCGACGCCGTCGGCCATGCGTCTAACAGTGTCGCCATTAACTTGGGCTGCTCGGCATTCCCCTGGCCAAGTACACGAACGGGAATTTCTTCTAACAGTAGAAGGGGCTGATCAGTTTCTGGTAGCCAAATCTGAGTAAACGGTCGCGGCACTGAGATAGCAAAAGATGAGAGCGATAAGTAAACCGCTGCTAACGAAGGTACTGCCTCTAGAGGTGTGGGAGGAACCTCTGGCTCGGTATCAATCAGGAGAGGAAATTGCACAACCTGATAGCGCCCAGCTAATAAAATTCCCTTGGCTGGGGGGACTGACACAGAACCCTGCGCCCAAAGATAGCGACTCGCGTTGGGCATAGATGAGCCTGAAATACATTCGTGATCGTCGCGATCAGACGCTTGACAGTAGAGGCGTTATTTAAGAAAGCTCAGCCAGCATACACCCTGTCAGTAACCCTGAATTAGCAAAAATCCTACAGCCTATTACTCTGATTGAGAAATGACGTTAGGTAGCCCCATACTATAGTTCATCACGCGGCTGCGTAGGTTATAACTGATTTCGCCTGCCTGGAGAAGTTGCTTAATAAAATGCTCCAAGTCTGAACCTAGACGACGAAGATTATAGTCAGTAAGCTCAGCTCCGCTAGATGCAGCCACTAGACGCTCGAATTCCTGATTAACCTTGTTAAGAGTCTCATTCGTCCAATTAAACTCGTTGTCAGGATCGACATCTAAGGTCAACACAGATTCACTCGGAACTAAGTCGTCGTTATCATCCACTTCTGCTGCATAGATAAGAACGTGGCGCGTTGTAGATTTCAGGAGCATTGCACTGAAGAATAGGGGTCAGGAGAGCCGCTAGGACTGTCTGCCATTGTAAGGGGAGAGGGTGATCCATGCCGATGACTCATGCCATTAACAATTTGCATGATTCTGATTACTTTTCGATTTAAAACTCATACGTGTAGCAATTTCTAGTCCCGCCAAGACGAGACAGCTAGCCGCTGTGCTTCTATAACCAATATTCAGACGCCACTCTATGATCAGCAACGTTGCTAAAGCGATATCTACCATCGCACGCTTGCGTTTTTGGCCTAACTCATGACTTTGAAGCTATTGTTTATTCGTCATGGTGAATCTACTGGTAATCAAGACAAGCGTATGGCTAGTCATCTTGACGATAATCTGACTGCCATCGGACACCATCAATGCCAGCAACTAGCGCAGTATCTTTATAAACAGAGTTGGGTGCCAAGCCATATCTACACCAGTCCTCTGCGCCGTGCTGTTGAATCTTTAACCCACTTGTTAGAACCTTGGGCTTGGACGTTACCTGACACTTTCAACTTAGGGGTACAGCCGTTGGATCTGTGGCAGCCTATTGTGGCGATTGATGAAGCATCGCCCGGTAGAACTACAGTGAATCCGCCCAAAATTCGAGTATCTGACACCCTTATGGAATTCCAAGCTGGGATCCTTACCGGACTGACTTGGCCTGAAGCGAAGCAGCGTTATCCTAGCCTTTGTGATGCGCTTGAAACATCGGCTGATTGGGTGCCCATACCGCAAGCAGAAACACCGCAAGCAGGGCGCGATCGCGCTTGGCAATTCATCCAACCCTTGTTGCAGACACAGGGCCCTGATGATGCGGTCTGGCTGATGTCTCATCATTGGATCATGGAGCATTTGATTGCGGTACTGCTAGGGTGCGATCGCACCTGGCAGCTCACGATTCCGAATACCGCTTTATTTGAGTTCTGGATTGATCGCGATCGCTGGTTTGAAGCTGACATCGCACCAAACATTAGTTCTTTTTGGCAAATCAAACGCTTTGGCGAGTGCCCTCACTTAAGTTAAGACAAACGTAATCGGCAAAAGAGCAACAAAAACCAACAGCGAGCAGTCAAAAATTTTATGCCAAGATGCTTAGCCGGAACATTTGTAAGATTGCAGGTAAACTGTCTTTACGCTCTGTCGTTTGCATAAGAACACCTCAAATGACGCAAACAAGTACAGTCAACGATGTTTTTGGACAGGCGCGCCAGGGAAGCGTGGCCGCCATTATTCAGGTGCTCAACGAGCATTTGGTAGACGCTGGAATTCGCACACGGGCTGTTCTAGCAAATGGCATTTTGCAACTGCTATGTGAAGCTAAGACCGCAGAACAATTGTCACAGTCGGAGCTAGTCGATCGCATTCAAAGCCTTTTGGAGCATATTTCGCCTCGTAACATTCGCAAAGTTAATATCAATAGCCGCCTTGTCCGTGAGGAACAACTTTTATGGCTTGAAGAAATTACTCGCGACCCTCAAGGCCAATTGCTTTGGTCTGAATTAATCACTCTGAAACAGCCAAATCCTTTGATGCGTATTTGGCAAGATCTGCATCAACCTAAAAAACCACCTAAAATTTCTACATCGCAGCCAAGTCGGAAGAAAAGTAGTCGTCAATATTTTTGGCGAGGGTTAATAGGAGGGGCGAGTTTATGTATCTTTCTCTTGCTAGTAGGTTGGGCCATTAAGCATCGCTTAGGAATTTCTCTGTCGCGATCGCAACCCGTATCCAATACTGTTCCAGACGTAACGCCGCCACCGACTTCAGCGGCTGTAGATACTTACGCCCAAGCTGTGAGACTGGCCCAAACGGCGGCTACTGATGGCCAAACGGCGCGATCGCCTGCCGAGTGGTTAGAGTTAGCGGCTCGTTGGCAAAGGGCTTCCGATTTAATGGCAGAGGTTACACCTGATCACCCTGGGTATCTGATCGCTCAAGACAGAGTCGAGACCTATCGCCAAAACAGCGAGCAGTCTCTGAGCCGAGCGGCACAACTCCAAGAACTGGAATCACCAGAGTCTCCTCCTGAAGAGATTGATGCAGTGGAGAATTAACCTCAAGTGAACCTGACTGCACGATAAAATGTTGCTATCCAGAAGCTCAATGGTCTGTTGAAGTCTGAGCTGCCATCCAAGCTAAATATGCGGATGTACCTTGCTGAATGGGCAAGGCAATCATTTCAGGAACATCATAGGGATGAACTTCATTGAGTTTTAATTCAATTTCAGCAAACTTGTTGAAATCAGTTTTGATGACCATCTGCCATTCCGCTGCTTGCTGCAACTCCCTCTCCCAGATGTAGATGGAATGAATAGGGAAAATATTAATGCAGGCTGCTAAGCGCTCTTGCACCAGTATCTTGGCTACTGCTTGAGCCGCTTCTTGAGTATCAACCGTGACCAAAATAACGGTGTGGTTAGTCAACGCGATATCCTTATAGTCTGGAAATAGATTATTTTGGAAATCGGATTTCACTTAAGTGATCCCCTGCCTAACCGTGATTAGAGATGAGCGCTTTATACTATCGATCATCTGATTGTTAACGGCTTTTTCAAAACGGGACTTTATCAACAAACTGAGAGTTATTGAGCGTTTCGCGAGTCGCTTGTTTGCTCCAAAGCGTTGACCCTCTGGCTAACCGATAAAGCTTTGTCTCAGCATTTTTAGGCAGAATGGCGTCGGTAAACTCGGCACCCTCAATACAGACAACCTCAAGTTTTGCTCCGGCAAGATTGGCACGACTCAAATCAGCACGAGCTAAATTCACTTCAGACATATCGGTATGCCAAAGTATGGAGCCTGTTAAGTTGGCGCTCGTTAAATCGGCATGTCGCAGACTAGACTCGCGCAGGGTGGCAAAACTCAGATTAGCGGAACTCAAATTTACGTAATCCAGTTGAGCACCGTTCAGTTTAGCTTCCTTCAAGTTAATGCCTTGCAAATTCATCCCTTGCAAGTTGACACCATTCAAGTAAGCACCTTGTAGATCCACATCATCTAGCAGCGTTCGCCCCAATGCGGCACCACTCAAACGTGCTCCACTCAGGTTAGCCCAAGCTAAATTAGCGTGCCTTAAATCAGCCTCACGTAAATTAGCACCCTGCAAGTTCGCTCCACAGAGATTCGCACCTCGGAGATCAGCCCCTCTAAGGTTGGCATGACAAAGATTCGCCCCACTCAGTTGGGCTTCTGAGAGGTCAGCTTTCACCATAAAGGCTCCTCTCAAGTTAGCCTTACTCAAATTAATTTTCTGGAGATTCGCTTCGCTCAGTTTGGCAAAACTACAGTCAACACGATGTAAGTTAGCCTCTGGCAAGTTGGCCTTGGTTAAGAACGTTCGACACAATCTACCGCCAACAAGATTAGCGTATTTCAGATTGACGTCTACTAAAATGCGCTGGCTCAGGTCAACGCCGCACAAGTGGATACCGGCAAAGTCGCGATAGCCAGATTCATAGAGTTCTAAGAAATAACTGGCGTTCATTGCAAAATGCCCTGGTATTGGATGCCCGCGCTGGTAAGGAGTTGTCGCAAACACATCCGGAGCCCTCGTAAAGTAATGGCAATGGTGAAGTCAATCTAAGTATTACAGTCCAAACGTGCTTGAAAAGTGAATTTGTTAATCTGCCAGGCACGCGCATTCAAGATGGCAAAAAGACGATATATCCAAGCGAATGCTCTGACCCTCTTACCCTAGAGCGCCCTAGAATCATTAGCGAAATTCCGTTAAGTTGATTGATAAATTAGATTGAAACTTAGCAGTAGTCAGATGGTTCGACGTAGTTTCTTTGCGCTTCTCTGGTCAGGGTTTGTTATTTATGCATTTGGCTTTGCCCCACCGGATAGCCCCGATACCGTTGCGTTAATCCGGCAGCTAGCGACAGGCGACTGGCAGGACATTAACCCCATTGTGGTAGCTTTGTTCAACCTGATGGGGATCTGGCCAATGGCCTATGCAGCGATCGCACTCATTGATGGCCATGGTCAACCCACACCTGCTTGGCCCTTTGTTTTGGGCTCTTTTGGCTTGGGGGCTTTTTTGTTGATGCCTTACTTAGTATTTAGGGAACCGAATCCTCAGTTCCTCCCTCCCAAATCAAAGCTTTTGAAGCTGATGGATTCGCGTTGGTTTGGCGCTAGCCTATTGTTAGGAGCGATCGTGTTGATGGGCTACGGGTTTTACACGGGCGATTGGGAGAATTTCCTCTACCAGTGGCAAACGAGCCGTTTTATCCACGTTATGAGCCTAGACTTTTGCCTGTTGTGGTTGTTGGTTCCCAGCTTGCTGGGAGATGATATGGCTCGTCGTGGCCTCAAAAACCCTCCTATCTTTTGGCTAGTGAGTGCAGTTCCTCTCTTAGGGATCACTGCATATTTGACATTTAGGCCGACCTTACCTCAGCCTGCGACAGAGATCTGAGTAATCGAGCGTTCTCCTAGGGCGCGTCATCAATTAAACTCGAAAGCCTTGCGGTATCAGCATTGCCGCGCCCGCTTTGTAAAACCAGCTAGGGGCTGAAAAAAGTGTGGCGGCATCAGCTCATAGCAACAAAAGCGCGAGCTAATGATGCCATTAGCTCGCGCTTCCAAGGATGACCACATGGTTAGTTGAAGGAATAGCCAAACTTACCAAAATTGGTCAGTAGAGCAATATTCATATGTTCTAGCGTATCCATCAGCCAGGGCACCTCTTTACAGGTGTGCTGTTCATGATGATTGAACAAGACCGCTAATCGGTTCTCGAGCCAAGGCTTAACAGCAGAGCAGAACAAGACAACACGAAGGAGCAAACCCACCGTAAGTGTCTGACCAGCCTCATTCAGGAGCTGCCAGAAGCGACGAAAGATGGGTTGCTGGCGTCCTTGCACGACTAAAAAGTTTAGAAGTTTCTGGCAGGTTGTGATGACAATAAAGTCAGTTAAACGCTGACCATCGAAATCCTTTAACGTATCCCGCAGATATTGGCGTAGGGCTTTACCAAAGTTGTTGTGGGTATAACGTGGATCAACATCTGCCAAAGGAGCTAGCAAGAACTCGAGAAACTCCTCCTTGAAATCCTGGAAAGAGCGCACTGTTTTACTATAGGTCTGGAACATCTGGGCTAGATCCCGATGACTCCGATTGCCTTCTACCTTCCCGGTGTAATAGCGTAAAGCTTCTTGCAGCTCGGTATCCGGTAAACGGGTAGGATTCCCCACTGAGGATCCATTCTTCCTGCCTTGCTGATTACAGTAGCGAGCAAGCTGAATGCCAAGCTTGGCTTCAGCCGCCTGACGCAGTTCGCCAACATGCTGCTTCTGATGCTGGTCACTATCTTTCGTCAGCAGGCTGCTGTCATATAGAAAAGGATATCGTTTCAGCTGTCGGGCAACCGGCTGGTCAGCAATCCCCAGCCCCTCATCATGTCCCGTACCGAAAAGGTTGCTCAGTCTTCGGAGCGCTGCATACTGTTCGGTTTCAGTAAAAGCCTGACTCAAATGACGAATGCGATGGGTATGGCAATCATCAGTCGGTGCTGACGGAATTTCTTCAAACAGCTGCACTAACGCCGGAATAGCCCAATGATCCTTAGGTTGGGTGTACCAGGGGTTGATGAGCGTATAGCTACAGCGGTTAAGCGTATATTTGAATTCACGAGCTGATTGAGGATGGTGTGCCAGCCCGACTAAAGAATCCCAAACCAATGGGTCGTTGTAGCTCTCAGCTTGAATGAAAAGCTTTTGAAAGCGGGTGAGAACATCAGACGCGCTTTCCTGCTGGCGACATTCTTGTAAATGCTTGTAAACGCGGTTTTCGAGGTCAGCTGCAGAAGCTGGATGACTTGACCACGATTCGTAGGAATCCATAGAGCTCATACCGGCAGACTACCCAATTCAGCAAGTAGATTAAATTTACGAACAGTCAATTAACAGTCTCTATAAGGCATACATGTCTCTGTCGCCTAGGGTAGATGCCTTTAAAATACCAGGCTTGTCTACTTCAAAGGTTCTATCAGGACACTTTTGCAGTTGTCACTCTTGAATCATATCGGTGAATGATGGATTGCGATCGCTCACTGATTCAAGAGTGCAATTCTCTACAAGGCTGGTTGCAGAAAAATAAAAAAGGGACACTTAAAAGCATCCCCAGTTTCATAAATCCCTTGAAGCAGGAGTCGTAGCGCTTAGCTCCCCGAATAATTGACCTTACGATAAGGTACCTGGGTCGCAATATTGATATCGCTTGTGGTGACACGAGCGCCCACATTAGCTGTCGTGCCGATGCTGCGAGCCATATTTAAGAAGAGCTGAGGATTGCCAGCGGTAGGCTTTTTCTCCTGTGGTACAAAACGACGTACCTGAGTTTGCCAAACCACCTGAGGGAAGCCCAAGACAGAGCGGTGGTACTCTTCGTAGCGAGGTAGACGCAAGTTAGTTGGCATCTCGCCCTCGGGACGGCTGGGCAATACCCGACGACGCTGATAAGGCACTATGTCATAGCCGAAGTTGTCAAGATACTCTTCGCTATCTAGAAGTTCATCAATGAACCCTTGGATGCCCTTGGTCGCCACTACGATAGACCAAGCAATCTTCTCGCGCTCGTTGTAAACTTGACGGCCCAGAACCCGCTCTACACAATGCTCAACAAAGCGGTAATTACTGTTCTTTTCGTAAAAGCTGTTGTAGAAAGTCTTAGACAGGACTAAACCTCGTATAAAGTCACGCACAGTAATTTGACCGTTACGCAACTGAGACTCTAAGAAAGGTTCACGATCCCACTTAAAGGCGTGGAAGAAGATTTGACGATAGGCTGCCTCAATTAGGGCATCCATATCAGTCATATCCAGTAGGTTTTCAGTGCTAAAGATGCGAGGCTGACCATCTCCAGCAACCTCGTATCCACTAACACGCTGATTCTGACTGGAAGGGGAATAAGTCAACAACGGAAGCGCCACGTCTGAATCTCCAGTATCTGAGGATTTTTCACAATCGTTACAGGTAATAATAGGGGAATATGGTGAGCGCCCCTGAGAATTCTGAACAAATCATCACACACCTTAACACTGGCTCTAACCCTTTCGATGGAGGAGTTTTGGCCTGTGAAAGTATATTATCCGTCCGCATAAAAATGAAGGCTGTGACCGATTAATGGCCTTACCTGAATTTCTCAAAGATTTTGTTACCAACCCAATGCCGAGTAATAAGCCGCCGGTAACGTATCCACCTCAATTGCCGCGTCTGGCTGATCGGTTGACTCATGCATGCTTGCAGGGAGTCGCGTTTCGACACAGAAGGAAGCCGTATTAGAGAGGCCGATAACAGTACTGGTTCGTAGGCGTAAGTTGGGATTGGGAAACCAGAAGCGTTCCTTCGAATTCATGGTGGCGTACTCGGTAGTCAGCACTAAGCCGTCTTGATCGTCAAGCCAGTAGCGCCCGACTACAGGATCGGTTTCGGCATAGCCTTTCTCGCGCAACAGTTGCCCTTGGCGGGCATCATCAGCATCGGGAACTAACACCAGTACCGTATCCCCTGCCTGAGTTTTGCCCGCCTCATCCCAAGCCATGGAGCCTTGCCAACGAACCGCTGCGCCGCCAATGGCTTGGCCTGGATCAACGTGATGCATTTCACAAATTTCCACTACGCTGGGTGCATCAGCTGCCAGGACGGAGGCTGTAATTTCAAGTTGCCCCAGCTCTGTACGCCGCATGGCTAGGTGGTGAGTGGTTCGCCGAGAGACCCAGCGCCCCTCACTCATCCGAAAGATATCCATTGCTTCCATAGGGACTTTAGTCGTGAAGTTATTGATTGACTTAGAGTTTGTAGGACTATTGTAGGAAAAGAGGTGTAGACCTTTCAATCGGAATGAATTAATCGTGTTTTGTGTGAGCAAGTCTGGTTGCTGATCGTTGCCTGGTTGAAGTTTTCAAGTGCTCAATGATGAATGCTGCTGTCACAACATCGGTTGCCCCCCAAATCCGCGATTGGTATTGGCGGGGGTGGAAAGTGCGCTACTGGGTAATCGCTCCTTTGCAACCTCAGATTCCGTCACAACCGCCGATTCTCTTGCTGCACGGGTTTGGCGCTAGTTTGGAGCAATGGCGCAGTAATTATGCCGCATTGGCTGCTGAGCGATCAGTTTATGCTATTGACCTGTTAGGCTTCGGCGCTTCTCAGAAAGCAGCAACAACTTTCAGCGTTGACCTGTGGAGTGAGCAAGTACGCGATTTTTGTCGCTTGTGTATTGGTTGTCCAGTTGTGCTGATGGGACACTCGCTGGGAGCTTTGATTAGCCTTAATCTTGCTGTTGTGGACGCTGACATCATCGATCGCCTCGTCCTCCTGACGTTGCCGGCTGCCCGTGAGGAACTTTTGACCACAGGTTGGTTAGAAGTTACAGCGCGTACCCTGGAGCGGATTTTCGCGACACCTTTGTTGATTCGGCCCCTCTTTCAACTCGTTCGGCAAACCCCCATCATCCGACGAACCTTGCAGGGGCTTTATCAATCCCAAGATCTCGTGGATACTGCTTTAGTTGAACAATTTGTGCGGCCCACGCGCGATCGCGGAGCAGCCAGAACCCTTTGCTATCTAGTGCGATCGCGAACCGAAATCCAATTTACGCCAGCGACCCAGACATTAATGCAGCAGCTTCAGGTGCCGACCTTATTACTCTGGGGCGACTTGGATAAGGTGATTCCTTTGAGTTGGGGGAATCGCCTAGCGCCGCTAAATACCTGTGTGGATTTCGTCGTCATCCCTAATGTTGGGCATTTTCTCTATGAAGATGCTGCTGTAACTATTAACCAGCAAATCCTAGCTTGGCTAGCAGAGGCTAGGGGCTCTCATCATTTAGAGCTTGAATCCTCATGCTGAAAGCGGTTCAGCCCCTAGCTAGTTTTACAAAGCGGGCGCGGCAATGCTGATACCGCAAGGCTTTCGAGTTTAATTGATGACGCGCCCTAGGACTTGAGAGCATAAGAGGCAGAGACACCCAGAAGTTTTATTTCTACCCTTTTAGAGACCAGAATCGGGTCAGTTCCTTTTTGATTCGTCCTGTCTGTCTGGATGGGCGAACTTGCTTCCTAAAACTGACGATGGGGCGACGCTGTACTCGTCGTCATTGAAAACCCTGTGTGAGGTGGTGCTGGCGTGTTTGGCTTATGCCGACGCGAACGCCAGCGACGAATACTCACAGCTTGCCTTTGTACCGGCGAGAGATAGTCACTCCCTGAGGGTGTACTCGTCTCGTTCGAGGCTGGAGGAGTCACACGTGGCCGGGGTTGTTGGTAACTCAGACCCGTTGCGAGTTGATCAACGTGCTTTTCCAGTACCAGCGATCGCAGCAGCTCATCTACAGATTGGTAGCGCTCTTTGACATCGGATCGGAGCATCTTGTGGAGCACATTCGCAAAATGCTCGCTGACCTGGATGAGATGCTCCCAAAGGATATCCCCTGTCTGTGGATTGGCATCGAACTCAATGGGAGTTTTACCCGTCAGCAAAAACAGGCAGGTCATGCCCAGGGCATAGATGTCGCTGCTATAGCTGGGACGTAGGGCTTGCTGTTCGGGTGGCGCAAAACCAGGTGTTCCAACGAATTGAGTCAGAGGATTTTGAAAGCTACCGTCGCCTATTTCGCCCAAACATTCTCGTACAGCGCCGAAATCAATCAGCACTAAGCGACCATCATCAGCACAACGGATAATGTTAGGCGGTTTAATGTCGCGATGAATAATCCGGCATTTGTGAATGAACTTGACGACGGGCAGGATGTTTCGGAGAAACAGCTTGACCTGCCGTTCGCTTTGAGGGCCGTGGCGACGCACGATCTGCGTTAATACTTGGCCCCGAATATACTCCTGAACCAGATAAAACCCTTCGCGGATGGTGAAGTAATCCAACAGCATGGGAATTTGCGAATGCCCCCCGACTTTCGCCAATACTTTGGCCTCTTGGCGAAAGCGACGCTTGGCGCGCTCTAAGGCCATTGGGCTATTGACTTTAGGGCAAAGCTGCTTAATGACGCATATTGGACTGCCAGGGATACCGCCATCTTGGGCTAGGTACGTAACCCCGAACCCCCCTGAAGCCAGTACTTTAACAATGCGATAACGCTCACGAAAAAGATGTCCTGGCTGATGCAAGGCATTGCGTCGAGCAGGATGTCGCGACACTGCACGATAGGCCGATAGTTGGGGAGGAGAGTCCTGCATGATGGCCAGGTGATGGGATGAGGAATCATCTGTCGGTGCGGTCAGCTCAAGGTTACACAATCTGGCTCAAGCAACGCTTGAGTAGAAATCGGTAACCAGAATTGAAAGATGCTGCCCTGTCCGAGTTTACTCTCAACTTGAATATACCCGCCATGCATTTCGATCAAACGGCGACAAATGGTTAAACCAATCCCTGCCCCACCGGAAGCGCGATCGCGTGATGGATCCGCCCGCCAAAATCGATCAAACACATGGGGCAAATCGGGTGGAGCAATCCCGCAACCTGTGTCCTTCACGGCGACCCAAACCCGATCTGCTTCCGACCAGGCAGTGACGCTGACTTCGCCCTTTTGGGTATGGCGTAGCGCATTGCTCAGTAGGTTCACCATCACTTGCTCAATGCGCTCAGCGTCGGCATGGACGAGGGGCAGGTCAGCCCGGCAGGTCAGTGTGAGGTGAACTGGATCATCGGACATCTGCCGATCCGCAAAGCGCGCCACCACAGAAGCCAGCAAATCGCGCAGCGAGAGCGGTTGAGCCTGGATAGAAAGATAACCTGCTTCCAATTTGGAAAGCTCTTGAAGGTCATTCACCAGGCGCTGTAGTCGCCCAGTTTCCCGAATGAGGCGTTCGTAGATCGTTGGCTCAGCCTCTACCGTGCCATCGGCTAATCCTTCCAAATATCCTCTCAGAATGGTCAATGGGGTTCTGAGCTCATGGGACAAATCACTCACCAAGTCACGCCGACGCTGCTCGACATTTTGCAAATCCGCTGCCATATGGTTCACGCTATTGGCTAACTGCGTGAGTTCTTGAATTTCATATTCCGGTAAACGCCGATCCAATTCACCCGAGGCAAATGCGCGGGTAATCGCCTCAATTTCCTGAAGCGGTTGGACAACTCGCTGCGACAACCAATAGCTTAGGCTGCTTGCCGCCACGCCACCGAGCAATCCCGCCCAGATCATGCCTCTCGTCCAGGCAAACTGAAACCCTTCTACCAGTTGTGCCTGCACTTGCCCGACCCGAAAGTTGCGGCCTTCAATCCGTTGCAAATAGAGAACAAATAGACGGGGCGAATATAACCAGCCAATGGTCGTCAGCGTTAAAAGACCGATGCTGAGAACGATGAATTGAGCTCTAAATAAACGGCTACGAAGGCTAGGTTTGGTCATGAGGCTTAGGCATCATCCTCGAATTTATATCCGACACCAATGACAGTTTTGATAAAAGTCGGTTGAGCCGGATCGGGTTCGATTTTTTTGCGCAAGCGAGCCATATGCGCATCTACAATCCGCTCATCACCATAGAAATCGGAGCCCCACAGCTTTTCAATGAGTTGAGGGCGAGTCCACACGCGGCCAGGGTAGCTAACAAACGTCGCCAGTAGGTCGAATTCTAGCGTGGTTAATGGGAGTGGTTCAGATTCACCCGTTGAGTGCGATCGCAGCGCGGTTCGCTGAGCCAAGTCAAGCTGAAAGTGTGGACTTTGATATTGCGGTGTCTGACCGCCCTGCCGTAGGCTACGGCGCAGTAAAGCTCTAACCCTGGCAACCAGTTCGCGAGGGCTAAACGGCTTAACCATGTAATCATCAGCCCCCGTGGACAAACCGATGATCCGATCCAGTTCCTCTCCCTTGGCTGTCAGCATGAGAATGTAGGGATCCTTAGAACCTGGATGCTGCCGGATGCGGGCACAGACTTCCAGCCCATCAAGGCCCGGCAACATTAAATCAAGAATAATGACATCCGGTTCCATTGCCTGGGCTTGGGCCAGCGCCTCATCGCCGCGTCGGCAAATTTGAACGGCAAAGCTCTCTTTTTCCAGATATAGCTTGATGAGATTAGCAATTTCAAGTTCATCTTCGACGACGAGGATGTTCATAGCAACAAGTGGCAGCGTAGTGGCTTAGGACGTTTAGTAGAGGTGATGAGGGAGCTCATGAGTCTACACATGGGCTCCCTCATCACCCACAATACAGAGGTTCAACAGGGACGCTAGATGTAGAGGGTTTTTGCAAGAATGCTCTGTTTCTGAAATCTTGCACTAGGATACCTAGTGACGCGTAGAGGTTTCGGGCTTCTGAAGGTCTGGACATTAGCCAACTCAGCTTAGTCAAACCATCAAATTCATTTGCCGAGCAATTCCTTTCCTAGATGTAGTTGCTTCGACTGTGGATAGGTGTGCTGAGACGGCGGTTGATTGCTCTACTAACCGCTTGAATTCCCATGACATCTTCATTTCCTGTTCCTGATATCGAGCCCATTGTCGCGGTTTTAGAATCACGCATTCAAGCTAAGATCGCCGACCAAGTCAATACTCCTCCGACCATTCGCTGTCGTTTTCAGCAGGGACGATTGTTGGTGCTTGCTGAGGACGATCATGCGGCTGTCACGGTAAACGAGCGCAACCAATGCTTCAAAGCACTGGCCCGAGCAACTAATACTGCTTTAATGGATGCGGAGCTGGCGGCGGGGCTGAGGCCCTTGGAGGATGCCTTGTCGGTGCGTCTGTATCTTCGCCAACGAGGAACAGCAAGTCCCTATGCAGTGCGTAACTGGACCTGGAAACCAGCCGCACCAGCTCCGCGACAGGGAAATCCGGCTGTTGTCCCTACGATCGAAAATTCAGTAACGGATCCGATGCAGGGAGGGGCTTTAGTCGTTTTATCGGCCCCGACACACAGCCAAGCGAGGGTTGTTGATGATTTGGTTTTTCCAGACATTTACGAACCCAAGTCGGTTACCCCTTTAATGAAACATTGGCAGGTAGTGGCTAGCCTATGGGCAGACTGGCCGTGGCGTTCTGTCTTGGGACTCGTCGCTGTGGGCTTAACGGTGGGCAGTGTGACCTATGGACTCAGCCGTCCCTGTTTAATCGGCCCATGCGATCGCCGTCAAACCGCTAGTGACTTGAATGTAGCAGCGCTAAATCAAGTTAATAGTCAACCCACGCTACGAGATATTCAAACCGCCCACGACGATCTTCAGCGAGCTGTTGATTTACTGTCAGGGATTCCGCCTTGGTCACCCCATTACAGCCAAGCCCAGATCGAATTACGGCAATCTCAAGCTCAACTGGCAGAATTTGGCTGGGTTATTGCCGCCCAAAGGAATGCAACTACCGCCGCTGAGAAAAGCCAAGATCCGCCTCATCCAGTTCCCGTGTGGGTAGAAGTGCATTTGCTCTGGCAAAAAGCGGTTACGGACTTACAGCGGATTCCGACCGCGAGCCCTTTGGCCGAGTTCGCGGCAACCAAGTTAGAGGAGTATCAAACTAACCACGAAATTATTGGCCAACGGCTGGTGGTTGAGGAAAAGGCGGAGGCTCATCTGAATGACTCGGTACAGGCAGGACAGCTGGCAGCGAATCGAGCTGGTGAGGCAACCACATTGTCCGATTGGGAACTCGTACATCAAGAGTGGCGACGGGCTGTAAATGCCTTGAGTCGTATTCCTCAAGGCACGCTGGCTTACACGGAAGCGCGATCGCTGCAAGAGGACTACCGCATTCAGTTGGTGCGGACACGCATGCGTGTTTCGGTGGAGCGAGCGGGTAACCGAGCCTATCAAAAAGCGCTAGCGTTGGCTGATGATGCGCAAGCCGCCGAACAGGCCAATCAGTGGGGGGTAGCGGTGCAGACCTGGCAGCAAGCAATTATCGAAATGCGTCAGGTACCGCAAGACATTGCTGCCTACACCGAAGCCCAAAATGTGCTCCAGCACTATCAAGTATTTTTGGAACAGGCCCAAGGTGAATTAAAGCGGTCTCTGGCTTTACAGGGGTTAGAGGACGATTTGGATGCGTTATGTCCAATTGAGGAAAGTATTTGCACATTTTCCTACACGACCCAGGAAATCGAACTGACGGTCTGGGATCCCTACGATAGTGCTATCCGCCAGTCTATTTCGCCACCTTCAAGTCAAAATAGCCTGAGCCAAGCAGCTGCAATCATTGAGCGAACCCATCAACTCGTGCAGGACATCATGCAAATGGGTAACCGTGTTAGCCTACCAATTGCCTTATATGACGGGAATCGGCGCTTGATTGCGCGCTATCAGCCACAGTATGGCGGTTTTCAAAAGTAGGCTGTGACGCAAATGGGGCAATCGCTAGGGACTGCATGGGCTACAAAGGTTTACATTCCCGACTCAAGGTACCGTAAGCTGTGCGGCTGGATTAAAGTAACGCCTCTGCAATACAGCTGTAATCAGAACAGAGGCTAATAAGTCTGAGAAAGCAAGCATAAACATAATGAGCATCTGGTACATGGCTGCATTGAGCGGATCTTGGTTACTCAGCAGTTGCCCTGTAATCGTTCCAGGCAGCTTGACAATTCCCACAATCATCATGGCATTCACAGTCGGAATGAGTCCTGACTTGATAGCTTCCTGCCGATAGCTCTTAATGGCTTGAGGGGGGGTAGCTCCGAGACTGAGATGGGTTTCGATTTCAATTTGATGTCTTCTGATGTTGCTCACTAGGCGATCGCCTGCAATCGAAGCTGCGTTCATCGCATTCCCCAGCACAATGCCAGTTAGGGGAATAACGTACTGTGGGTCGTACCAAATAGTTGGACGCACAACAACACCAATGGTGTAGATGACAGTGATTGCTGTGCTAGTGAGTAAAACACCCGCTACCGCTGGCAGGAGCCATTGGAGACGAGGATCGATGCGATTCCGCGCCACGCTAGCCGCCACAGACAGCATGACAAGCAGTACTAAGAACACACTCCACGGCGTTCGCAACGCAAAGACGATGGCCAGCAAATAACCGACGGCAAACAGCTGTAAAACCGTTCGGGCCGTAGCCATCGTCAGCGACCACATCAACCCCAACCGTTGCCAACGGGACAGCGCGATCGCGGCCAACGCTAATCCTAAAGCTAGTCCCACCTGCACTAGACTTAACTCAACCATGGCGCTCCCTATCCGCGAAAAACAGTGTCATCATTGCCGCTACGGTAGTCCAGGAAGATAATTTGAGAAACTGAAGAATCTAGGGCGCGTCATCAATTAAACTCAAAAGCCTTGCAGTATGAGCATTGCTGCGCCCGCTTTGTAAAACTAGCTAGGGGCTGAACCGCTTTCAACATGAGGATTCAGGCTCTAAATGATGACAGCCCCTAGACTCAACCTTTAGCATTCATGTGTTGAGCCAAAGCCTTCATAGTCAACTCTTTATATAATCATCCTCGAAAGCATTGAGAAAAACCAATGCACGGAGTTGGGCATCCGTATTTGACGACTTCTTAACAAAAGGCGAGAGTGACTGTAGTTTTCTATACTATTGTTAAGGACGCTTAAGTAGGCGCTTATTGAAGAAGGGGTAGGGTCGTCTTGTACCTCAACGTTGAGGCAAACCCTATTAAGGTGGATGGCTCAGGCTTCTCTTCTTGGCAGAGCGCTTTTTAGCTTGTCGGGTGTGTTTTCAGCAAAGGCAACGAGGTATTCTGCGATGCAGCCCCCTATCTTCCAATCACGATCCTATGACCCTGCCTTGATTGCGAAGTACTACGGGTGGCGGCCATGGCGAGTCCTGTGGCGAGCTTTACAGGTGATTTGGTGGGTGGTGGGGTTTGCCTTCGGCTTGCAATGCGATAGCTGGTTCAACCAAGAAGAAAGAAACAAGCAAAAGCGGGCTTCGCAACTGCGTGAGCTGTTGACCCATTTAGGCCCCACCTTTATCAAAGTGGGGCAAGCACTATCGACGCGCCCTGACCTGATCCGGAAGGACTTTTTAGAGGAACTGATGAAGCTACAAGATCAGCTTCCGTCCTTTCCCAGCCACATTGCGATGGCCATTATCGAGCAAGACTTAGGCGAGACCGCTGAAGAGGTTTACAGTTTTATCTCGCCCGAACCTGTGGCCGCAGCAAGTTTAGGTCAAGTCTACAGAGCTCGTCTCTATAGTGGTGAGGATGTTGCCGTTAAAGTTCAGCGACCCAATCTACGCCCGATTTTGACCTGTGATCTCTATCTCATGCGTTGGGCTTCTATGTGGTTGGGCCGGTTTCTCCCGCTTAACTTAGGGCATGACCTGACCATGATTGTGGATGAGTTCGGGGCTAAGCTTTTTGAGGAAATCGATTACCTGAATGAAGGACGCAACGCGGAACTGTTTGCGGTCAACTTTCAGGGCGACCCCCATGTGAAGGTTCCTAGTATCTATTGGCGCTACAGCAGTTCTAAAGTCCTAACGCTGGAATGGATCGATGGCTTCAAATTAACAGATGTTAATCGTATTCAAGAAGCCAACCTTGATACCGATACGCTGATCGAGATTGGTGTGACATCGGGATTACAACAGCTTTTAGAGTATGGCTTCTTTCACGCGGATCCTCACCCTGGCAATTTGTTTGCTATGTCGGATGGCCGGATGGCCTACATCGACTTTGGCATGATGGATCAGCTTAATCAGGAAACTAAGGAGACGTTGGTCGATGCCGTTGTTCACTTGATCAATCAAGACTACGCTCGACTGGCTGAGGATTTTGTGAAGTTAGGATTCTTGACGCCTGATACTGATATCAAACCCATTATTCCAGCGTTAGAAACTGTTTTGGGCAGTGCATTAGGTGCTAAAGTTCGGGATTTCAACTTCAAAACAATCACTGATCAGTTCTCAGAATTGATGTACGAGTATCCCTTTCGAGTTCCAGCTAAGTTTGCACTCATTATCCGTTCCTTAGTAACACAAGAGGGGGTCGCGCTGAGTTTGAACTCGGACTTCAAGATTGTTGATATTGCCTATCCCTACGTGGCTAGACGATTATTGCGGGGGGAAACCGCTTCTTTACAGCAGCGCTTGCTAGAAATTCTATTCAAGGATGGAAAATTCCAGTGGCAGCGACTTGAGAACTTGCTGCAAATTGCCCGTAATGATGACAGCTTCGATATATTGCCGACCGCCAGTCTAGGCCTGCAATATCTGATGTCAGAAGAAGGTCGCTATCTACGAAACAAACTGGTACTGGCGTTGACAGAAGACGATCATTTGCACGCTGAAGAAGTGCAAAAGTTGTGGGATTTAGTGAAAGATGACATCACGCCCTCGAAGATGCTGGGTGCCGCTTGGGATGCTCTACTGACATCTTCCATGGCTCAAGCAACTGCTTGGATGCCACCCGTTGCGGCTTTAGCAACCAATTTCCAGCCGGCACGTAATGCTTGAGGCAAGGTCCTGAATTAACCACGGCAAGCTGGGCGGCTGCGTCTTGCTGTCTGGTTTTGAGGACAAGTTACAAGCAGGACGCTTGATTCGGTGGTCGCGGCCTATATAATAAGCACGAATTACTTTACGATTCTTCAGTAAAATCCATCTATTTCAAGGGAAAGTATTCGTGTATCCACAGCCGCCTACCATTCTTCTTATTGCGGGCTTCCTGGCAGCGATCGCTTCAGGATCGGCGTTTGGAGCAACGCTACAGCAGTCCACTGAGGCTTGGGTCAAGAACCGTGATTTAGCCTCCTTGGAATCCATTCGTGGGTTATCTCTACAGCTACCTTACGTCGGCATTTGTCTGGGCGTTTGTGTTTTTTTAGCGTCAGGTATTCAGTTTTTCGGTTATTCTGCCCCTCCTGCCTATGCTCTGAGTGCCATTTTGACGGCCTTTATGGGATTGTTGGTTTGGCGACAGCTAGGAGTGATTCTTGCCCAAATTCAGCAAGGTGGTTCTAAGGCCCTAGATTTGGACAGTTTTTAGCTGCAATAGTCAATCGCTGGCGGCTAGGGCTAGGGGTTGACTTCTATTTGGGGTATTGCTTAAGCAAGCAATCTCAGATACCTTTACCGTTTTGCTATCCACGCTGCAACCCTTACAAGCCCTAAATATCCTGTGTGGTTCTTAGCTCGTCTTTACCTTCCCATCTGTGCAGCTGTGTTTGTGGGCGCAGTGGTCAGCTTTGTATTGAGCTTGCCGCTTTTGCAACGACGCTTCAAGCGGCCTCTACACAAGCAGTTACCCGCCTATCTGGGGCGATTTTTGTTTCTGATTGGCGTCCCTCTCAGTATTGTTAATTTCCTGCATGGAGTGGAACTATCTGGGGGCGTCATCATTGCGCCCTTGGTATCTTGGGTCGCAATTTTTTTCGCCCTCTTCTGTAGTTGGCTTTGGATTCGTCCCCATGCCCATCGCTGGCCTGATGCAACGCAAGGCTCTTTTTCTCTAGCCACAATGTTTGGGAACACAGGGTATATCGGCTTTCCCGTAATTCTGCTGTTACCACAATTGGGGCCAGAGTACTTCGGTTGGGCTGTCTTCTATGACGTTCTGGGAACCTTGCTGGGTGCTTACGTTCTAGGGGTCATCTTGGCGTCGCGGTTGGGCGGCCGTCAAGGGACTGCCCAATCAACTGCCAATTGGCGCCAGAATCTGCGTGAGCTATTCAAAAACCCGACTATCCTTGCCTTCTTCCTGGGATTAGCGTTACGTCCCGTCGTTTTCCCTGAACTTTTAGATGTCGGGTTGAATGGATTTGCTTGGTCAATGGTGATGCTTTCTCTCGCGCTGATGGGAATGCGCCTCCAGCAGCTGCGTTCCTGGGGCAAGTTGGCACCGGCGATCGCCGCCATCAGTTTACGTATGGTGCTGGTGCCTTTGGTCGTGGGCATGACACTGACAGCTTTTGGCATGAGCGGTCCAGCGCGACTGGTGATGGTTTTACAGGCAGG
Organism: Cyanobacteria bacterium J06638_28; assembly: GCA_039819045.1. Lineage (GTDB taxonomy): Bacteria > Cyanobacteriota > Cyanobacteriia > Phormidesmidales > Phormidesmidaceae > SIO1E4. The sequence continues at coordinate 30,298 of JBCBSR010000008.1, read as the reverse complement.
CATGCCATCTGCCTTTGCGACGTTAGTGCTAGCTGAAACCTATGAACTCGATCGTGAATTAGCGGTGACTTGTGTTGGCTTCAGTTCCGCAGCTTTGTTGATAACGCTGCCAATTTGGCTTTGGGGATTTGCAACCTGGTAAAGTCGGCTGGGGAATGCTTAATGCAGGTGATCACTTTAATAAGTGACCATGCTAGTTGCTGAGGCAACCTTAACTCCTCAGTCAATATACTGAAGAAGATCCGGTATTCTCCGTGCGTTGCATGGAGTAATACATAGGGGAACTGGACAGATTACTTTTATGATTGCGGTGTCGGAACCATATCAGGGTGAGTAATATCCCTCCGAAGCTTCCGTGCTTGCCATCAGAGCGCAGTAACTACGAGTTGAACATCCGCATGACATTAATGGCCACCAAGTTGAGTCGCATCAAACCTCGCATTCCTTACGTTGTCGGGGGAATGATGGCACTGGCGATGTTGAGTGCTTGTCAGGGGAGTACAGGCTCCTTAGTTGGGGAAGATGCTAACGACGACGTTTTAGAAATTTGGTGGAGCGAAGGATACTATCCGGAAGAAACTGAAACGATTCGCCAAGTGGTGAGGGATTGGTCGGAAGCGAATGGTATCCAAGCGGACTTGCTCTTCTATAGCGAAAAAGATTTGGTTCAACAAAGTGAAAGCGCTATCGCTGCGGGTAACCCTCCGGATGTTTTGTATGGCTACAGCTTCGACGTCTCTTTGTTTCCACGTTTGGCTTGGGAAGGCAAGCTAGCAGACACAACTGAAATTATTGCCACCCAGCAGGATGCCTATAGTCCAGAGGCATTGGAAAGTGTCTCCTATTTGAACAATCAAATCGGCGATCGGAGTTATTACGCAGTTCCCATTTCACAACAAAGCACTCACATTCATTACTGGAAACCCTATCTCGCTCAAATCGAGCAAGCAGAGGAGAATATCCCTGTGGCATGGGATGAGTTCTGGCAGTTTTGGGTTGATGTGCAGGAGACACTCCGTTCTCAGGGGAATTCCGATATTCATGCTGTGGGTTTACCCATGTCCACGGCTGCAACGGATACGAGCTACCAGTTTGAGCAATTTTTAGAAGCCTATAACGTTAACCTCATATCGGAGACAGGCGCGTTACTGATTGAGGATCCGACCGTACGGGCAGGCATTGTTGAGGCGCTAGCAGCTTATACGCAGCCTTATCAAGCTGGCGATGTTCCTCCGAATGCAACGGATTGGGGCGACCCAGACAATAACCAGTTTTTTCTGAGCCGTTTGACGGTGATGACGGCCAATCCCACCATGTCTATTCCGGGTTCACAACGGCAAGACCCCATTACCTATGGTGAACAGATGGCGACGGCACTCTGGCCCAATAAACCCGATGGTCAGCCGATGCGGTATATTGCTTCCACCAAGCAGGTTGCTATCCTAGCGGATTCAAATCAATTGGAAGCAGCCGCATCCTTTGTGTCTTATTTGATCCAGCCTGAGACGCTCGAGCAATACATCACCGGTGCCCAGGGACGCTTTTTCCCGGTCATGCCCAAATTGCTCGAAAGTGAGTTCTGGACCGATCAGTCTGACCCTCATACCGTTATTGCGGCCAAGCAGTTTGAACGGACACGTCCTTTTCCGACTGTGTATAACCCGGCCTACAGTCAAGTGCAAGCTGACAATGTTTGGGGGATGGCCATCCGTAGTGTTGTCATCGATGGCCTATCGCCGGAAGAAGCTACCGATGAAGCGATCGCGAAGATCAAGCAAATCTTCATGGAATGGGAATAAATCGATGGCGGCTGGCTGGAGCAAACACGCCTGGATGATCCGCAGTTCTCCCCTTGTGGCCATTGCGCTTTGGCTTCTCCCTGCGATCGCCTGGGCCAACCCTGTAGGGCATCGTCCAGAGATTACCACCGGAAGCCCATCAGCACTCCGCTCAAACCTCTTGCAGCACTCACAACTGCCGCCCCCAAATATATCCTCTCTGAACCCGACAAGGTCAGAGGTGAGGGCAAAAGATGTCAAGTTAGACACAACTCATGCGGCGTCTAATGTGAGTCTAACTCTAGCAAAAGGGCAAGTTAAGTCAGGGGAAGAATCGGAAGCCCCTTCACCTTGGTGGCTGATTGTAATGCCTGCCATTCCTATTATGGGAGGCGGACTCATTTACACGAAGCGCCGTTGGCTGAATGGGATTGCGTCGCTAACACAGGACGCCGCCGTCGCCTCTTCTGCCTTGCCCCCAAACCAGACGTTAGACGAACTATCCCAGAGTGTCATGGCTGTTTCTTCGCGAAAATATCGCCACCCCGCGATTGTTCTGGTTGAAAATTACTTTCCGCTCATTGGCATTGCGACAGTTACTCTGACCTCCTTCATTACGTATGTTGTCATGCGGAGTCAGTTGACGGTACCTGTTTTCCAGGATCTAGAGGTTGTTGCTGAGACCCAAAAAGAACAGCTAGATAGCTGGTTTCGGATTCAACGGGCAGCACTTTTGCAGGCAAATACGCTCCCAGAAGCGCTCCCAGAAGTGGAACAGCTCTTAACACCGGCGGGAACTGATGCCGACGATGACGATGCGGTTCAAGAAGACTTTGCAGCTTATATCGAAGCACTACCGGCTTTTCGTGGAACGGAATCCAGCATTGCCCTGCTGACAAACGGTGGAATTGTGACCTATGCAACGGATCCTCAGCGCGAAGGGCAATACCAGCCGTTGCAAAATACAACCACTTACATTACGGAAGAGACGACAGATGTCTTGCCGAATCTCTATGTCTCGCCACTAACCGATGAACTCCAAATTACTTTGGCTACACCTATTTTGAAAGAAGAGGGACAGCGGCTGGGGGTTTTTGCCGTCGATTTGGACTTGGCCGATCTCGCTCAGAAAATTGCCCGATTACCCGATCCTGAAGCTGTGCCTGTGATATCGGATATTGAATCGCGTGAAATCTATCTCGTTGGCCGGGCTTCACTGGTAAAAAATCAAGTTATTTCACCTGACCAAGACTTTCAAGTTCGCTATCGCGAAGGGGTCAATAGTCGTGGTATCGAGCAAGCAATCGGGCGTTTAAATGGTGCTGAACTGTATCTTAACTATGCTAAGAAGCCCGTAATTGGCGTTTACCGTTGGGCTCCCGATTACAATCTCGCGCTGCTAGCAGAAGTTGCCCAGGCAGAAATTTTCTCGCCTGCGCGTATCGTTGCTCGATACATTCTAGGGATCGGCTTTGTCGCTGTTGGCATTCTGACATTGCTATTGTGGTGGAGTCAAAAAGCTCGTGCGGCAAAGCTGATAGCCTCATCTGAGATTGCTTTATCTTCTGAATCGATAGGATCTAACTCTCCTGACCCCTAAACCGGCTTTTGTCCATGAAGGTCTTTCGAAAAAGTCTGCTGGCCCAACTCGTAAGCTCTTTCTCGCTTTTGTCGTTAGTGACGGTGAGTTTGGTCTCTTTCAGTGCCTATTTTCTTGCCCGGCGATCTTTGGAGGAGTCGGTATACGATCGCTTAAAAGTGGCTGCTGCACTTAAAGAATACGAACTCAGTCAGTGGTTAGAACATCAGCGGCAAGAAGCTTTAACGCTGGCCCAGGCACCGATCGTCGTCGATACAATTGACGAGATATTGACTGCAGCCGCCGAGGGAAACACTCAAACCGAGACCGCTGCCGCGCTGCAAACCTATTTTGAAGACATCCTCGAAGTCAAAACGGACATTGAAGCCATCGAGATTTTGAGCAATGGCGGCATTGTTGCAGTCTCTACAGACCCAGCGCAGTTAGGAGTCTATATGGGTTTGGGCAATACAACCACATACTTCGAGCCAGATCAGCAGCGGATTGTTCCTAATATCTATGCCTCTACGATTACGGGGACAAGTAAGTTAGCGATCAACTTTGCTACGCCCATTTTGGACGAGACTGGCGATCGCCAAGCAGTTGTTGCAATGACATTGAATCTCGATGCGATTAGCCGGCTCATGAGTGAAAAAACTGGGTTAGGCATAACAGGCGAAACCTATTTGCTGGCGGAAGGGGGATTTGATGAGATTGCCTTTGTCTTTGGTATTCAAGACGAAATCAATCCAGAGAACATTGGTGATTTTTCGAACAGTCAGGGGATTGCTCGGGCTTTGCGGGGACAGAATTGGCAAGACCTTGATCGCAACTATGAGGGTACCCCCGTAGTGGGCGTCTATCGCTGGCTAGAGGGAAAGAATATGGTTCTGATTGCAGAGCTATCGCAAAAAGAAGCGTTTAAGCCTGCAGTGGATTTAGGACGACGCATTTTTGCCATCGGCTTGGGAGCCGTCGGTGTATTGTTAGTGATTGTCTACTTGCTAGCGAAACAGCTGGCTCGTCCGGTGTTGACCATCACTGATGCAGCGGCAGCGATTGAAGCCAGTCAATTTGATGCCCTATCGCTGAATGCCGTGTTGAATCGTCCTGATGAGTTGGGGCAGTTAGCGCGTGTTTTCAAAAAAATGGCTGATCAGGTCTATGCCCGTGAAGCCAAGCTCAAGCGTCAGGTTGCCGAACTCAGAATTGAAATTGACCAAGCTCGTAAGGATCGCGAAGTCGCCGCTATCACCGAGACTGATTATTTCTTGCAACTGACGCAAAAAGCTAAAGTGCTCCGTGACAAACGGAATGCTTGAAGCATTGTTGAGCGTTTGCCGCTTGCGATCGCTCATTGTGAACATTTCTCTATTATCTATCGGCTAATATCACAGACCGCCTATATCTGTTTGAGAGGATATCCGGTCTGACACAGAAGATTTAGGGGACCGATTTGTTTCAGTCGCTCCAAGTCTTCTCCTGTTTTAACGAGCAGCCAGCCAGAATACCCCAGGGAATTAACGCCAATATCCTGATATGCTTCCTGCGATCGCAAAACAATCATCATCCACTCCCGTGTAATCAGGAGGTTATAGGGGATGCTAGGTCGCCTGTCTGTCAGACTTACTTCGAGTGCGGTCAAGAGTGTTTGATAGGTCTTGAATAAAATCTGTGTAACTTCATTAAGGATAACTGGGGACCAGTGTATTTCTAAGAACTGAATTCTGTGGATGAAAGGTAAGACGGCGAGATAGCCTGAGCGTTCAATCTGCTCCTGCTGAGCCGCAATCAATGGGGCGATGGGTAAGTCTTGGATACCTTGTTGGGATGAGAACGGCACGAGCTGTAAGTGTTTGTGATGTTGGCTGGCACCGGCTTGTTGGCCGCCGTTATAAAATCCCAAACCGTCGATCTCAATCAAGCAACGTGCCAAGGCCTCAAAATCAACGGCAGTGAGCCAATCATCCTGCGATTCATAGGTGCGAGTCACCATCAGGATGTGATGATCGACAACCTTAAATTTGTTGAGTAAACAGACATGGGTGTCCGACAGTGTGCCTACGCATAGAGCTTCCTCATAGGGTAGGAAAGGATTGAATCTTTTCCCACTCGATGTCACCTTAGCCTTAGGAATAGCTGCTTTACGGATCAGACTATCGACCACTCGCACGCAAAACTGAATATCGCCATCAGTCACAGTTTGTATTTGTGTGGCAATGGGTCGTAGGGCTCCACAGGCCAGGGCTGTTTCAGTGGTCTGTACAATTTGCTGTTGCAGCGAACCAAAGGATGAGTTCATCGGAGTTGAGCCCTTCTCAGGAGTAACCACATGGCCTCATCACCATAGCTCACTCATCTGCCAGAGAGCAGCAGAGCCAAGCTAACTGATAGGGTTTCTCCGAACTGCTTGTTTCCTCATCGCTAGCGTAGGTGGATATTGCTGTTCAATAAAAAACTCGCCCCGATCAAGAGGCGAGTTGAACTAGAAATTTGTTGCGATGAAATTGCTTAGAACTGGGTCACAAGCTGCTCTTTCTCAGGAACAACCGTGTACTCAGAAACAATCTGACGGAACTCATCACCATCAATGGTTTCCTTCTCAATGAGCAAGTCTACCAAGCGATCAATCGCCATCCGGTTGCCGCTAATGATCTCCTTAGTGTTTTCGTAGCACTTGTCCACAATGGTGCGTACTTGTGAGTCAATGCGAGAAGCAATTTCCTCAGAGTACTCAGAACGGTTCAACCAATCACGACCTAGGAACACCTCACCTTGAGAACTTTCTAAGGAAAGGGGCCCCAAATCAGACATTCCGAACCGAGTGACCATCTGACGAGCCATACCAGTAACCTGCTGTAGGTCATTACCAGCACCTGTAGTTACTTCGGCATCACCAAAAATGACGTCCTCAGCTGCGCGTCCACCTAGAGCTCCTTGAATGCGAGCTAGGATCTGTGACCGCGAGATAAGGGTTTGATCCTCACTGGGTGTAAACCACGTCAAACCCTGAGCCTGGCCCCGAGGAATCAACGTGACTTTTTGAACCGGATCGTGGGCTTTCACCAACGTTCCGACGATCGCGTGGCCAACCTCATGGTAAGCAATCAAGCGCTTACTCTTGCTATCGACCAGAGGCGTTCCTTCCATCCCTGCCACGACACGATCAACCGCATCGTCAATCTCTGTCATGGTAATCGCGTCCTTACGACGGCGAGCGGTCAGAATAGCCGCTTCGTTCAGTAAGTTAGCTAGGTCTGCACCTGTGAAGCCTGGGGTACGACGAGCGATCGCGTCTAAGGAAACCTCTTCTGCCAGTTTCTTGTTACGGGCATGAACATTTAGGATTTCCATACGACCCTTAACATCAGGCGGATCAACCATAATCTGACGGTCGAAGCGGCCCGGACGGAGCAGCGCTGAATCCAAGACATCAACGCGGTTGGTTGCCGCAATGATGATGATCCCGGTGTTGCCCTCAAAGCCATCCATTTCAGTCAGTAACTGGTTCAGAGTCTGCTCACGCTCATCGTTACCGCCACCGATACCGGCACCCCGCTGACGACCGACCGCATCAATCTCGTCAATGAAGACGATACAAGGGGCATTTTCCTTCGCTTTCTTGAAGAGGTCACGAACCCGAGAAGCACCGACCCCGACAAACATTTCGACAAATTCGGAACCCGAGATGCTGAAGAAAGGAACGGCTGCTTCACCGGCGATCGCTTTAGCCAGCAATGTTTTGCCCGTTCCAGGAGGGCCAACCAGCAGTACCCCTTTAGGAATCCGAGCGCCCACGGCAGTGAATCGTTCGGGCTTCTTCAAGAAGGTAACAACCTCCTGCAATTCTTCCTTAGCCTCTTCAATCCCTGCGACATCATCAAAGACAACACCCGTCTTTGCTTCCATCATGAAGCGTGCCTTAGACTTGCCAAAGTTCATTGCCTGTCCAGGCCCACCCGGTACGTTGCTAGAACGACGGAATAGGAAGAACAAGCCACCAATCAATAGGAAGGGGAACAACAAGTTACCCAGGATGCCCCAGATAGCTCCATTGCTGCGAGGCGGATGCGAATCGATGCTGACATTTGATTCCTTGAGACGCGAAACCAGCTCAGGCGTGTTGCCGGGCAAGTCTACCCGCCAGCGTTGTAGGCGATTGTCGAGCTGAGGATCGACAGCTTCAATAATCGCTGTGCGTCCGCCATCGTAAAGATCAACTGCTGTAACACGACCTGCGCTTAGATAATCTAAAAAGCGGCCATACGTCATACGAGTGTTGGCAGCATTACGCCCAGCATCAGCAGCGTTTGTTGAAAAAGCGCTCTGCCAAAGGAAAAATCCTACAACTAAAATCGGTAGCGCCCACAAAAGGACAACTCGCCAAGACAGTTTCATAACCAGGTGGCCTCTAAAGCATCGTTGAACGGTAAAAACTAGTGAAGCCTGGAAACGCAAGTTGCGTTGTCAGACAAAGTTCGTTTTTTAAGGGGAGAACTCATACCGCTAACGAGTCATTGGGAAGCCTGCCATTAGCATCCATGTCATTAGCAATATGAGTGAGTGTTAAATAAATTTAACGTAATTCTCAAGCTCTGGGCAAATCGGGTATTAACACCAGCCCCAAGGAAAAAGTCAAACCCCCGTCCTTGACACCTGTGTTAACTGAAATAAACCGCGATCGCTGATCCAATGGGAATCTATCCAAATAGAGAAGACAGATGAGCTGGAAAGCTCCATCCCTACAGGGAGCTAACCCTGGGCGATCGCAAGAGCTTGAGTCAGACGAGCTTGATCAAACTGGCGTTGATGCAGAATCAACCAAGAATCCATCAAGTCAGGTCCCTGCATATCGCCCATCAAAGCTGCTCGCATTGACTTCATCATGAGCCCCTTTTTAATGCCCTGGGCCTTGACGACCTCACTCACCAGCGCCTTGCCTGCATCAACAGAATCCAATACGGCACCCGCCTGTAACTTATCTAAGGTTGCCCGAATTAGAGCCGCCACTCCATCCTGGTGGAGTTGCTTAGCTGCTGCCTCGGCGTACTCGACGGTCTCAGTGAAGAAAAAGCGACTCAGCTCCACCGCATCGGGTAGTCGAGTCAGGCTAGGGCCAACCAACGCTGACAGTACTAACAACCAATCTTCATCGGCTTCCTGATCAAAGGTATAGCCAGCTTCTTGCCAATAGGGAACTAGCAACGTCAATAACTCGGGTGCAGGCATTTGATGGAGATACTGGCTGTTGATCCAATCCAACTTGTCCCAGTCAAATTTCGCGCCAGCCTTATTGACCCGCTCAAAACTAAATTTTTGTGCGGCCTCTTCGAGGGTGAACAGTTCCTCAGCATCCGGCGCTGACCAACCTAAAAGCGTCATATAGTTCGCCAGAGCTGCTGCTGTAAATCCCATCTTCTGAAAGTCAGAAATAGACGTCACCCCATCACGCTTAGATAACTTTTGTCCCGATGGATTCAGGATGAGTGGTGTGTGCGCAAATTCGGGGATAGTATCGCCTAGTGCTTCGTATAGCAGGATTTGCTTGGCTGTGTTGGCAATATGATCTTCGCCTCGAATGACATGGGTAATCGCCATATCGGTATCATCAACCACTACGGCCAGGTTATAGAGTGGTTGTCCGATAGTCTCTGCCGAAGATGCTCGTGCGATGACCATATCGCCCCCCAGATCACTGCCTTGCCAGTTCATGGCACCGCGAACCATGTCTTGCCATTGAATGGTTCGCGCATCATCAATCTTGAAGCGAATCACTGCTTGCCGACCTTCAGCTTCAAAGGCTCGCTGCTCCGTTTCCATCAAATTACGATGGCGATTGTTGTAGCGAGGCGCTTGATTGCGTGCTTTTTGCGCTGTGCGCATTGCATCCAGTTCTTCGGGGGTGTCGTAGGCGCGATAGGCCAGCCCCTCATCGAGTAGTTTCTGAATGGCCTGTCGATAGCGATCCAATCGCTGCGATTGAAAGAAGGGGCCTTCATCCCAGGTCATGCCTAACCATTGCAGACCTTGGGTAATGTTGTCAGTGAATTCAGAGCGTGATCGCTCAGTATCGGTATCTTCGACTCGCAGAATAAATTGCCCCCCCTGGTGACGAGCAAACAGCCAATTGAAAACAGCCGTCCGAGCGGTACCAATGTGGAGATTGCCGGTTGGACTCGGCGCGATGCGAACGCGAACAGTCATGAAGGGATTTCAACAAACAACAGAGATCCATTCTATGAGGTGAGCGGGTTCAAAGAGAAAGGGAAAATAACTGATGATCAGGGCGATACGCAAGGCTCGTGTATAGGTTGCCAGGTATCTGAACCGACTCACTTGTCCACTGGCTGGGTGTTCAAACTGATGCTTCCTTCACTGTAGCTGGGCATTTTAGGGATATCAGACCCAGTATGGGTAATGTATCGCGCGACGATGTGTTCCAATGCGATGTCTCACTTTTTTACACCGCCGCCTTGAAATGGCTGCAATTCATTGAATTTTCCATCCGTTTAGGAAAGCAAAATTCAACCCCATCATCACGAAGATAATATAATTCTCTTTAGATTTATGGACAATTCACAGAAGACACTTCGCGACCAAATTCGGCTTTGGAAGAATCACTGGATTAAGCAATACCTGAACTATCGCGTCTATAACAATCCGGAGCCTTTTAGCATTGCGTTGAAGAAGCGTCCCTGTCGTGTGCTGTGGATTTTAAGTCACATGCGTTCTGGTTCATCCTTATTGACGCATATTCTGAATGCAAATCCTGAAATTATTGGCTACGGCGAGACACATATTACTTATCGTTCGCCCCAAGACTATAAGCAATTAATCAAAAGAGTTTATTGGGAAGGGCAAGATTATCGCAAATTGTCGGACTTGCCAAAACTGGCCTTTCAAGAGAAATATGTCTTAGACAAAATCTTGCACAATGATAGGCTTCCCAATCTAGATTTACTTGCGCCTGAAAATGTGCGGGTATTGTTTCTAGCTAGAGAGCCTCGCAGAAGCCTCATGAGCATTCGCGATCTGAAACCTAATTGGTCTGAGGCAGAAGCTCTTGGCTATTACTGCAACCGATTGAAAACATTGATCACATATGCTGAGACAATTGATTCTAAGGAACGATCTTTATTGGTTCAACACGATCAGTTAATCAATAAAAGCGCTTTGGTTTTTGAGTCGCTTCAGCATTTTCTCAGTACGGACACACGATTCACAGAAAACTACGGCATCCTTAAAACAACCGGCAAAAAGCATGTAGGAGACCATCGCGGTAATATTCTGACGGGTCAAATTGTCAGATCACAGCGCAAAATTGATCAAACTGTTTCACCCGCTATTCTTGACGAAGCTCAGTTAGTCTATCAGCAATTTCTGCAAAAAATGGAACAGCTGTCTTCAGTGATAGAGTCCAATATTCAGTTGGATATTGCTGCTTAGGTTTGCTTGAAAATGCGCATCGTGACCATTGAACCTCACCCTTACCTTCGCCCCTATGTGCTGAGCTATCGGATTATTGAAGACATTGCGGGAGACTTTGTCGGTCAACCGATTTGGACTTGTCCTGAACCGATTGGGGTGTTGAGTGCCAACTTTGGCAAGCGTTCCTTCCATGAATCGGGCAAGATTCATCCGAAGGTTGGGCTGCTGGGGGTACAAACCCACGCACGTCAATGGCTATCCCAGCCAGAAACTTCGTTTGTCATGGCTATCCTGACCGTCCCTGGCATGATGACCTTGTTCCCAGCGATCGGCCAAGATTCTGCGGATAATCTGCTAGATGTTGCCGGTTTGTGGGGTGAGCGAAGGGCAGACGAATTTTGGCGCTGCCTGCCCCACGAACTGGAATGTGATGATGTTAAAAGCGCGATGGATGGATGGTTCCTAACCTTCCTTAGCACAGCACCGATTTCTATGAGTCAGCGCTGTTTACAGTTGCATCAGGCACTTACGTCTAACCAGCGTATCGACACAGCCTGTGGTCAACTTGGCATCACGCCTAGGACACTACAGCGTGAATTCCAACGTCATCTCGGCGTTAGTCCGAAGCAAGTGATGAACCTGTATCGATTGCAGCGCAGCGTCAAAGCGAATATGGCAACAGTATCCCAGAGCCCGATGCAAGAGTTTGCCGATCAAGCTCACACCATCCGCACGTGGCGTCGCTATCTGAGCCGAACACCCGCCCGATACGGTACTGAGGAGCGATCAGTGCTGGCTAAGGCTTTTGCCACTTCAGCCCAGCGAGCTAGCCTAGATCCGACCCTTTTCTATCTGTAGGTGTCGCAAACGTTCAATACGTTCAACGCTGAAGGCTCTAAGTTCGTAGCGTGACGTTTGGGAACCTACAGTGAACTCAATATCAACGCATGCAGCGACATACGAGCACCATGGTATGGCATTCGACCTGCATGTAGCCCAACCCAAAAGGATAACGAAAGCGCTTCCGGCTATTTTCGTTGCGCATGCCTGGGATGGTTTGAACACCCCTATTGAGGCGATCGCTCAACGGATTGCGCAATTGGGCTATGTCGCCGTTGCTGTCGATGTCTATGGTCAGGGCGTTCGCGGTGAACCCACCGGTGACAACGCTCACTTAATGAATCCCTTGCTTGCGGATCGAAGGGGTTTGCAAAGTCGTTTGCAGGCTGGCTATGCAGCAATCAGAGCGATAGAGACGGTGGATCCGACCCGAATCGGTGCGATCGGGTATTGCTTTGGCGGTTTGTGCGTACTCGATTTAGCCAGGTCAGTACCGGAATCCCTCAGAGGGGTTGTGAGTTTTCATGGCGACCTTACTGGCAGTAACTCACAGGATATGAAGCCCATTGAAGCTAGTATCCTCATCGAACATGGCTGGGATGATCCGATGGTTCCGCCCGCTGATTACTTGGCATTTGCCAATGAGATGGATGAACGTCAGGCTGATTGGCAAGCGCACATTCATGGTGGCGCAGTCCATGCGTTTACCTTTGAGGAAGCCAACAGGTCAGAGCTTGGCCTTCAATATCACGAAGCAGCGGCTCGGCGTTCATGGCAATCCATGATCAATTTTTTCGAGGAAATCTTCTGAATTTCGACTGCCAAGCCTACAGGACTTACGCAAAAGCCCCTTGTATCAATAACTTGGGGGGATGTTGCATCCGATCGCCCTCAAGGTTGGAAGTTAAGGGGGCCACGCAGAATGTGTTGGGCCAACCAGTTCATCTCCAGATTCAGCAACGCCCTAAAAGTCAGCATCGTAAATGGCTAAAGCAATCGCTAAGACATGCCCTCAATCGGTGCAAACCCCTGCCGCTGGATATTCTCCGTTACCGTACGCGGCTCCAGGAATTGCAGAAGATAATCTGGCCCACCGGCTTTAGAGCCGACACCCGAGAGTTTGAAGCCACCGAAGGGTTGACGCGCAACGATCGCGCCTGTAATGCTGCGATTGATATAGAGATTCCCCACCTCAAATTCCACCTTGGCTTGCTCAATGTGGGAGGGAGTGCGGGAGTAGAGTCCCCCCGTGAGAGCGTAGCGAGTGTTGTTGGCAATGGCTAGCGCCTGGGCAAAGTCCTCGGCTTTCATCACGGATAGCACAGGGCCAAAGATTTCTTCCTGAGCCAGGAACCCTTGGGAATCCACGTCAGTGAAGATGACCGGGCCGATAAAGTAGCCGGTTTCGGGAGTCGGGAGCTCTAGGGCGAGGGTAGCTTCGGTTTTGCCCTGAGCAATGACCTGACGCATGCGTTCCTGGGCAGCGGCATCAATCACCGGGCCAACTTTTGTACTGGGATCAGTGGCATCGCCTACATTGAGGGATTTGGTCGCCTCCACCAGTCGCGCCACAAAGGCATCATAAACCGAAGCTAAAACAACGACGCGGGAACAGGCCGAGCACTTCTGCCCACTGTAGCCAAAGGCGGAATAAACCACACCCTGAACCGCTTGATCCAGGTCGGCGCTTTCATCGACGATGATGGCGTTTTTGCCGCCCATCTCAGCGACGACCCGCTTCAGGTGTCGCTGACCCGGTTGCAGCATGGCGGCATCGGCATAGATTTGACAGCCCACCTCCTGAGAGCCCGTGAACACAATCATGTGTACGTCTGGATGCTTGACCAGGTGCGCCCCCACCGTGGAGCCGGGGCCGGGAATATATTGGAACACGCCCTTAGGAATGCCCGCTTCGATAAGGATTTCGCTCAGTTTGGCGGCAATGACCGCAGTGGGAGCTGCCGGTTTGAGGAGGGCGCAGTTGCCGGTTACTAGCGCCGCGACCGTCATTCCGGTGGGAATCGCCAGGGGAAAGTTCCACGGGGAGATGACCAACACAATCCCCTTGGGACGGTAGAAGTAGCGATCGCTCTCCCCTGCCACGTCATAGACTGTTTCCGGCTCCAGACGCTCCATCTCAGCGGCATAGTACCGACAAAAATCCGCTGCTTCAGAAACTTCGGCATCAGCCTGCTGCAAAGGCTTGCCCCCTTCAAACACCATCCAGGCATTCAGTTCATGGCGACGAGCCTCCATTAGATCGGCGGCTCGTCGGAGGATATTGGCCCGCTCCGATGCGGCGGTCTGTTTCCAGGTTTGGAAGGCGTCCTTGGCTGCGGCGATCGCGGCGTCTGCCTGCTCCACACCCACCTGTCCCACAACACCCACAATTTCGCTGGGATGACAGGGATTCACCGATTGAAGTTTGCGCCCTGTCTGCACCCGCTCGCCGTTAATCAGGGGCCAATGCAGTTGTCCCAACTGCTGTCTGACTGCGGCCAGGGCAGCGGCGGCACTATCTCGTGCTGGGGCGATCGCATAGTCTGTATCAGCGGAGGGATGGAAAGACAACGAACCGGTTTCCGGTTGCACGGGGTCACTATCGGTATCTCCCTCCCCCCAATGGGGCGGTGCCAGGAGATCTTCCATGGCGACATTTGTCACGCTCTGGCGCAGAAAAGAACTGTTGGCGGTATTTTCCAGCAGGCGACGGATCAAGTAGGCCATGCCGGGGATCAAGTCCCCGTAGGGACAGTAGACCCGGACGCGGTGACCACGCTTAGCTATAGCGGCAGCCAGGTTATCCGCCATACCGTAGAGCACCTGAAATTCCACCTGTCGTTGAGGAATCGCCAGGTTGTCCGCGATCGCGATGGCATGGGCCTGGGAGCGGACGTTATGGCTGCCGATAGCGGCATATAGATGCGCGTGATTTTCAAGCAGCAAGCTCGTCATGCGCTCGAAGTTGGCATCCGTCGAGGATTTGTGGTTATAGACCGGGGTGGGCCAGTGATGTTGGCGGGCGATGATGGTCTCCTGATCCCAATAGGCTCCCTTGACCAGCCGAACAGTGATAGGGTTACCCCGCTGTTTGGCCCACTGAACTAAATCCTGGAGGTCATGGTAGCTATCTCGGAGATAAGCCTGGAGGGTAATGCCGATATCGGTGCGATCGCGAAATTCATCTTCCGTCAGCAATTGCTTCAGCGTTGCCAGGGTCGCCGCTTTGTAGCGATACTGCTCCATATCAAAGTGGACGGCAGCACCAACTTCTTTGGCATGGCGTAGCAGCCGTCGGATGCGATCGCTCACCTTCGCCTGGGAGCCCTCCACATCCAGCGGGTCAAACTGGGAGTAAAACGCCGTCAGCTTAGCCGTCACCTGGACTTTCGGTAAGGCAACCCCATCAGCCTTATCGACTTGAGGCACGTCCGACCATCTTCGGCCAGCGTCCGTGAGCTGGGTCATCAAGGCCAGATACTGATCCAGATAGGCTTGAGCTTCGGTTTCAGTAATTACTGCTTCACCGAGCACGTCCATCGTGAAGGTCATGGACTGCTTCCGGAGCTTTTCAATGCTCTTGAGGGCTTCCTTTAGAGTAGAGCCAGCAATATACTTGCGGGCCAGGGTTTCCACAGCGGTGGCGAAGGTAGTAGCGGCGGCTTTGCCGGGGATGGAGTCGGCGGCAGTGAAGTTGAGCAGACCTTTGAGCGCTGAGGGCAACTCGACCGATGCATCACTCAAATATTCCTGGAGGTGACGGGCAACTTCAGTTTGAGTGGTCAGTGATGGCAGACAGTCGATGAGGCGAAACAGGTGTACCCGCAAGCCGGGGTTATCCATGGCCCAACTGAGCAGCTTGTCATCCCACCGAAACTGATCGCGGACTTTGGCAAACAGCGATCGCCCTTCGGTGCTGTCTGCCAGTAGCTCACGGGCGATCGCCTGGATTTGTGCTTCGCTAACTTTTGCGGCAGCGGATTGAACGCTAGCCGTTTGCTCTGAAGTAACCATACTGAGCCCGTACCTTCTGAAACCCTATAGTTCTGAGTTTCACTCGATTCTCAGTGACCGGCAGGTAAACACCACAAACTGTAAATATTTTCCTATCCGATCCAATCTCGCTACAAAACGAACTGCAACACGCCATCACCTTGGATTCCGTTGCCACTCATCACTACTTTGCTATTGCCGTGAGTGGCGCGGCTGCAAGGCCCAGTCAGTGATCACAGACTGAATCACCCAAAGGGCAGGCACCCCGATAAATATCACCAGCAACCACGCCAAATAGCTGTAGTTAGTCTGCATAAAGCCGATCAGTACTAACCCCAGTAACTGAGCTGTTAGGAGCCAACTAAGTGTGCCTACCAACAACCATCGAGCTTTGCGATCAATCTGCGATGTTACGATACCCAGTTGCAACCCGCTGGCGAGTAGACCAACCATGCTACCCCACCTGAAATTGAAGGCTAAGACATGAATAAAGAGAGGCCAAGTCAACGTGATGCTATGCATACCTGTCAGGAATGAGGAAACAAATTCCAGGCTCAGAATGGTGGTCCAGGCGACTGATTGCACAATGATCCACCCAGCGTGATCGGTTGCCCTACGATGCTGCCTTGGTGTCTGCCACCGCTGCCAAAAACTGCCCGCTACGGCTCCGCCCGCCAAGAGAAAGGGAAAGGCAAGTAAGAACGCGCCGTTTGGCCCCAAAATGGTAAAGCCTGCTGGCACGATCGCCAGTAGACCGCCTAAATATCGTTGCCAAAGCCCAGTCGATCGCAGCATGGCATATTCTCCATAGTAAATTGAGGTAGCCCTGAGCAAACGTGAGCGATCCAGAATCGGTAAGCCAATGACGGGTTGGTAACGGTCGGCTCCACCTGACGAAAGAGCCACCTCCCTCGCCTTATCTCCCTTGCCTCAACTGTAGCGTTAGCTTAGTTTGCCAAACGTTAGTGTTAGCCTCTTAATCGCGTTTGTGGTTTTAGCGGCTTAGCTTTAAAAAAGTTGGTAAATCCGCCGAAAGACTGAGATTCTGTCCTCACCAGCTTCATCTTTGCTATCCCTACTCCAAAAATAGGGTTTCCTCCCATAGGGGAAATAAGGAGACGCCTTAGAATGAGGGTGCTCTGCTCTCGATCGAAGGAGCGGATATTGGCGTTGAGGGGTTTTTGCAGTGGTTCAAAAACTGCTATCTGAGCGTCCCGTACTCGTTGGCGGGCTGGGGTTGGCGGCAAGCCTAGGTGTTTTAGGCGGCTTGCCAGATGTGTTTGCTGAGGGCACAACCCTGGCAAGCTTAATTGCAATGGGGGCTGGGGTTTGGTGGTGGCGGCGTCAACGTCCTGAGAGTGCCACTCCTGGGGCTGTGCAGTTGATCGAACCTACGGATCGAGAAGCTGTAGACGCTTTTCTAGGCCAGCTGCAAGAAGCTATCACGACGCTGCAAGCTGAGGCCGATGCCCACAAAGCAACTCTCTCAGCCACCTTAATTACGGAATTAGAAACCCAGCGCCAAACGCTATTACAGGAGCTGGATCGTTCACAGCTCAAGATCGCGATCGCGGGCTTACCGCGCTCAGGTAAAACCGCTTTGCAGCAGCAGTTAAGCCAAGCCACCGCTGATTGCCCCGTAGACTTTACGCTGACGGAGATATCTCTACCCTTTGATGAAACCCATGACACCATGATGCAGACCTTGAAGCTGCAGCAGGATGCGGTCATTTACTTGGTTACCGAAGATTTGACGGAATCGGCCCTTACGGACCTCAAGGTGCTGACTGTTGCAGGTCACTGTGTCATCGTCGGGCTGAACAAACAGGACAACTACTTACCCAATGAGCTGCAATCCGTGCTGGAGCACATTCAGTCCCGTGTCGCTGGGCTCCCGCGCTCAGTTCCGGTCATGGCGATCGCCACAGCGCCGAAGGCTATTAAAGTCAGAGCTCACCTGGCGACGGGGCAAACCGAAGAGCGGATGGAGCTTCAGGCTGTATCCATTGAACCGGTCTGGAAGATGGTTCAGGGTTGGTTGACCGCTGACCCGGCTAAACTTGTTGTGCAGACGGTAATGCGGCAGGCTTGCCAACTACAGCAGGATATCCGCAATGCCCTGAATCAAATTAGGCGTCAGCAGGCACAGCCGGTGTTGGAGCAATACCAGTGGACGGCTGCTGCCACTGCCTTTGCCAGTCCAATGCCTTCGCTCGACCTGATTGCTGCGATCGCAGTGAATGGACAGTTAGTTCTGGATTTGGGCAAAGTCTATCAGCAGCCGCTCTCCCTCGATCAAGCCACAACTTTGGCCACTGAGTTGGCGACGATTCTAGTTAAGTTGGGACTGGTTGAAGTTTCATCCCAGTTACTGACGACAGCCCTCAAAAGCCATGCCGCCACCTATGTTGTTGGCGGTAGTGTGCAAGCTTTTAGCGCGGCCTATTTAACGCAGCTCTGCGGCGAAAGCTTGATGGCTTATTTTGAGGAACGCGCCCTTGCCGGACAGCTGGAATCGCCTCTCGCGGCTAGCGCGATCGGGCAAAAAATCAAGACGCTGCTGCCCCTGACAGAACGAGCGGAGTTTTTACAAAATCTAATCAAGCAAGGGATGCAAAAACTGAATCTCACTCCAGCCCTAGCGCTGGCGGGGAATGCATCAGCGCCCATCGACTTACCAAAGCTGACGCCTAGCCACCCGACGGAAGCGGCATTGCAGCCAGGCGAATCTGCTTGAGGTGTCGTCTCACAGACCGGTATAGCCGTCGCCAGTCTGACTTGGCCTAAACTGCCAGCGACTGGGTTCCGTGCTGAGCATTGACGTGCCACCCAATTTCTGAGCCTCAATGGCTAAAGCTATTCCTCTGAGCGGAGTGTGTTGTGTCCCAGTCGATTCCTAATCGCTTTCAGCAGGTGCGCCGAGTCCTGCGCCAAACTATCCAGCGATACACCCCTACACTTCAAACGTCGCCCCAAGCAGACATCGATCTCAGGCAGAAAGCAGCTGTCAAGGAAAACTTGACCCATCTGGCGGCCCTGGAAGCACGGCTAGCCAACCCGGTTTTGCGCGTGGCCGTCTTTGGTCTGGTGAGTCGCGGTAAATCAGCGGTCATCAATGCCCTTGTGGGTGAGCCGATTCTCCCCACCGGCCCGCTCCATGGAGTTACCCGTTGGCCTCGCTCAGTTTACTGGAAGCCCCCCATTGAAGCCATTCATGATGTCGATGAGTTGCCGCAGCTAGAACTGATCGATACGCCGGGTCTGGATGAAGTGGACGGCGAAGCCCGTGGAGCGATGGCTCAGGAAGTGGCTCAACAAGCCGATCTCATTCTGTTCGTCGTGGCTGGCGATATTACCCGCACCGAGTATCAGGCATTAGTAGCGCTTCAGGAAATGCGCAAGCCGCTATTGCTGGTATTCAACAAAACTGATTTATATCCAGAAGCCGATCGCCACGCCATTGTTGAAGCCTTAACAGAGTTGTGGGAATCCGCCGCTAGGGGCATGCCGAATGTGGCCCTCGCTATTACTGACATTGTTAAAGTCGCCGCTGAGCCAGCTCCCCTACAGGTTCGGGTGGAATGGCCCGACGGACATCTAACCCATGAGTGGGAAGCACTGCCACCGGATATTCATGACCTGAAGCAAGCCCTACTGCTGATTGCGCGTCAAGATGGGTCGGCACTCATTACCTTGAATGCGCTGCGCGAAGCAGATGCGTTGGAAACCGAGATGGCCAAACGAGCCGTGATGCTCCATGCAGAAGAGGCGGAGGCGCTGATTTGGCAATTCGCAAAATACAAGGCAATCGCGATCGCGCTAAATCCCATTGGGGTGTTGGATGTGCTGGGGGGTGTCGTTACTGATTTAGCCATGATTCGAGCCTTGGCAAAGCTCTACGGACTCCCGATTACCCAGCATGAGGCTCGTCGCCTCTGGCAAGCAATTTCCAAAAGTGCCGGAGCTGTGGTAATGAGCGAATTGGGCACAGGACTCTTGCTCGGAGCGGGTAAAGGAGTCGCTGCTGTATGGAGTGTATTTGACAGTGCTTCCGGGTTGACGGCACTGCTCAGTGTGATGGCCGCTCAAGCCGGCGCTGCGGGTTATGGTACCTACGCTGTCGGCAAAGCGGCTCAAATTTACCTGGAACAGGGCTGTACTTGGGGGCCAAACGGAGTCAAAGCCGTCATGCAAGATCTGCTCAGTCAAATCGACTCCGATTCCACCGTTGACCGCTTAAAAGCTGAAATTGAAGCTCAAATGATGGGACAGGGAGCGAGACCCTAAATAAAGCGGTAAGAACGTTCATTATCAAACCTTTAACAAGGGCATGGCACTGCTATGCCCTTGAAGGTTGAGAACAACGCTGTTTGTTCTAAGTCCATCCCTCTGATGCAGTTAGACCGTCATCAAGGACGACCTTGGCGTTTTTGATACAAGTTGTAGGCTCCGACGAGGGACAATCCTAAAAGAATCGAAGGCTCAGGAATACTTTGCGAATTTGATGAACTGGGAACACCGATTGTATAAGACCCAATCGTCAGATTATCCAGCTCAATATCAGGTTGAGTATTGGGATCACCCGGTAGGCGAAAGTCTTTGTCAATTGACTGACCGCCGGCTGAGCCAAAGTTGATGGCTCGAATGGGCACATCCGAGGTGATACCCCAAAAGCCTTTTGCCAAATCAAAATCTTGCTGCGTTCCATCCACGAAATAAACCGTCGCCAGGAAAACGCGCACTTTAGGAATATCAAAGCCAACCCCTAAAACCCCCTCATCCTCCGTTAGCGAAGTATTAGCGAAATTCATGAGAAAGGAATCGGCACAACCCGCACAGTAGTGGTAATCGCCATCGACATCCAAGTCTAGGATGAAATTGGTATTGGCATTCTTAGAAACGTATTGAGTTTCGCCTAAAACGGCATTCATGCTCTCGTCCGAAAGACGGTATGCCAATGCATTGTCCGGGCCTGAAGTCTGGTATCCAGCGCTATCGTAATCGTCTTCAATAGTCTCTTCCAGAACAGATAAAAACTCACTGCGATCGCTATAAAGAGTTGCAGCTAATCCAGGTGTTGCAGTGGCGGCAATGGAGCCCATTGCAAGTGCCATGGCTCCTAAAGTCAACGGCAGCTGCTGAGCAGACATAAACATAGATAGAGTCCCTTAGTTTTTTGAATCTTTAGTGAAGAAGCTCGCGTGAACACCCTAATTAAGTTCTTGCACCCAGGTTTTGAATAATTAGTCGGCTAGTATAGCGAATTCCGCAAAATGCCGGTGACTAACCTATCAAAATCATGCGCCATGCGTCTATTCCGACGAGCATTGCTATCCCCTTTCAAAGCATTGTTATGAGTCAAACCATGCGACTAACTTCAGGTTAGGAGCGTAGACTGAGTCAGGGATAAACTGGGTATTTACTGAGGGAAACAAAACTCAGGTGGTCAGGAGCGCACAGGATGCTGGCACCCGACTCCGGCTTGCCGACCATACAAAACTTCCCGACTTAAACGGATTTGTTCACGGCCTTCGATTGCTTCTATGAAGGTTCGTACTTCTCAAAATAATTGAGCCACACGTTCCAAGGCTTTTGGGGGCATCGTCCTTAAGGACGCCTGAAGGAGACTAGAAGTTTCCTCAAGGAGCGGTATAACGGTCAGTAGAAGTGACGACTTACTTTGCCTCGAAGTCCAGCAGATAGGTTTGGCGGGGCTCCGAACCATCACTCAATAGCCGCATATCAGCCTGTTCTTGCTTGTGTATTTATCCCTATGCTAACCCTTGCCCAAGTTTGGGGCGTTCTGCTGATTTTCACCCTGTGCCCGTTACTGGGAGCCCTCCCTTTGACCGGATGGCTCACGCGACTGGTTGCGGGGAAACGTTTATCGACCCTAGGGACAGGCAACATTAGCGTTTCTGCCGCGTTTTACCACGGGGGCCGGGTTGTTGGCATCCTCGCCGTGTTAGCGGAAGCTGGGAAAGGAATCGGTGCTGTCCTGCTGGCTCGTTACTATATACCTACGGAGCCTGCATGGGAGATTGTGGCGCTGATTGCTCTGGTCATGGGGCGCTACTGGGGCGCTAAGGGAGCGGGCACGACGAATGTTACTTGGGGCTTCATCGTTCACGATCCCGTTACTTCAGGACTTACCTTCCTCATTAGTTTTCTAGGCTTCACCCTATTTCGCGAAAAGCGCCAGGGACGCTTGCTGGTGTTGGCTCTCTTGCCCTTATTGACTGTACTCAGACATCAAGACGGGACACGGTTTTTGTTAGTAGTTTGCCTGAGCGGCCTGATTGCTTGGATTTATCAGAAAATACCCGACGATTTAGAGATGCCGACTACCGGGGCTCGAGTGGAATCTCAGCGTATGTTTCAATTTTTTCGCGGCGATCGCGCCCTTCTATCCTTAGACCAGCCCTTGCCGATCAAAAAAGGGGGTGGCAAAGCGGCGGCTTTATCCCAATTGATGAGCTGGGGCTATCCCATCCCACGGGGCTATGTGCTCCCCGCTGGCGATGATCCGGCCATGCTGATCCAAATCACCTATCCGTCGCAGCAGCAGCCCTTAGTGGTGCGTTCATCCGCCCTGTCAGAAGATACCCCCACAGCGTCTGCCGCTGGACAGTACACTTCCATCCTTGATGTCACGAGCCGCGATGAGCTGGCCGTCGCCATTACCCGCTGCTTTAGCTCCTACAACAATCCTGGAGCCGTGCAGTATCGACGCGATCGCGGCTTGCCGGAAGACGGCATGGCGGTGCTGGTACAGCAGCAGGTGGCAGGCGTTTACTCGGGGGTGGCCTTTAGCCGTGATCCCATTACCCGAGCAGGCGATGCTGTGGTGATTGAAGCCCTCCCCGGAGCCGCAAGCCAGATTGTATCGGGTAAGTACACGCCCGAAAGCTATCGCGTATTTGTCCAACGGGACGATTTGCCCGATGACGTTACGGATCCCGATAGCTGGCAAATTCCCCAAGCCCTGAAGTTAGAGGTGGACGGCGAGGGCTCGATTCCCACACGTTTACTTGAACAAGTGGCTTTTCTGGCCCGTCATCTCGAAAAGCGCTACCAGGACATGCCCCAGGATATTGAATGGAGTTTTGACGGCGATCGCCTCTGGCTACTCCAAAGTCGCCCCATCACAACCCTCTATCCCCTGTGGACGCGTAAGATTGCCGCTGAAGTGATACCTGGCCTGATCCGCCCCCTCACCTGGTCGATCAACCGGCCTTTGACCTGCGGCGTGTGGGGCCAGATTTTTACTTTGGTTCTCGGCAACCGAGCCCGTGGCTTGGACTTTGAGGCGACTGCGACGCTTCACCATGCGCGGGCCTATTTCAATGCGTCGCTGTTGGGGGACATTTTTCTACGGATGGGACTCCCCCCCGAAAGTCTGGAGTTTCTGACGCGGGGCGCGAAGTTCAGTAAGCCCCCACTCCAGACAACGTTGCGTAATTTGCCAGGGCTAGGTCGCTTATTAGGGCGCGAATGGCGACTAATGGAGGATTTTGCACGCGATCGCACCGATGTGTTCGATCCCCTCCTGCAGAGGTTGCAAGCCAACTCAACGGACACCCTGACACCAGAGGATTTAATTAGCCGGATTGAGCAAATTTTACTCGCGCTGGAAAAAGCAACCTACTACAGTATTCTGGCTCCCCTCAGCTTGGCCATTCGTCAGGCGATCTTTAAGGTTCCCGATACCCAACTCGACGCCAGCCAAAATCCAGAAGTGGCTTCCCTAGCTGAGCTACAGCAGTTGGCCCAAGGAGCTCGCACCCTCCTATCCCAAAAAGAACTGGCTCACATCACCAACGCGGCCTCTTTGTTTGCTGAACTGGCAGAAGACGCAGACGGGGCAACTGTCCTGGCCCAAATTGAGGCCTTCCTAGACCGCTATGGTTACCTCAGTGAAGTCGGAACTGATATTGCCGTTCCGACCTGGCGTGAATCGCCCCATCCGGTGCGGGAGCTGTTTGCTCAGTTTGTGCTGTCGCCGCCGCCAGAAAGCACTACAGCCAAAGCCGAGGCCCCTAAAACCGGCTCACAAGGAATGATTCAGCGACGGCTCAACTTAAAAGGTCAAGTCACGGAAGTCTACAGTCGTCTGTTAGCTGAATTGCGCGAGTGCTTTGTGGCGCTAGAAACACAGGGCATCAAAGACGGCTGGCTGCAAGCAGAGGAGGATATCTTTTTCCTTCAGTATGAAGAGGTGCGATCGCGCTTTGCCGGTAGCTCCACGCAACTCCCAGGTAGTCTCGCAGAGGTCATCGCAGCCCGTCGTCATCAGTACCAACAAGACCAAGCTCTCGACCCTATTCCCTACTTGGTCTACGGCAATGAGCCCCCTAACCTAGCTCGCTACACCCCCTCAACCCGACCAGGGGTACAGCGACTCAAGGGAATTGCCGCCAGTCCGGGCCAGGTCGAAGGCACGCTGAGAATACTCACCACCCTACAAGGAACCCCCGACATCAACCGTGACACCATTTTGGTCGTCCCTTACACCGACGCCGGGTGGGCACCTTTGTTAGCTAGGGTTGGGGGGTTGATTGCCGAAGTGGGCGGGCGATTATCCCACGGTGCGATCGTCGCCCGCGAATACGGCATTCCCGCCGTTATGGATATTGAGGATGCCACTCAAAGACTCCAAGAGGGTCAACGCGTCAGAATTGATGGGACTACGGGCATTGTCGAGATCCTCTAAACGCCTTTAGCTCGAAATCTCCCAAAACCTTTTGTAGAGATATTTTCAGCACTCCATGACAATGCACAACTCAACCCTCTAAAAAGGGAAGACACGCTTTGATTTTGTGCCGACACGACGGTATCATCTACTACTTAGAAACGCTTTAGCGCGTTCGTAGAAACCTATTCTTCATGCAGCAGGCTATGGTAATTCCGACCCAGTACCCCATCATGGCAATTGGAGGGGCAGAAGATAAGGTCGGCGAGTGTACTGTGTTAACAACCTTTTTCGAGAATGCGGGAGGAGCCCAAGCAACCATTGGCATTGTGCCGAGTGCGTCTCAAGAACCCAGTGTTGTAGGCGCTCGCTATCATCGCATTTTCACTCAGATGGGAGCCGCCAACGTTCAGATTCTGGATATTCGACGCCCCCATGAATGTGACGAGGAGCGCTGGCTGAAGCTATTAGAAGGCTGTACAGGTGTCTTTCTGTCAGGTGGGGATCAAGTTCGTCTATACGAATTTATTCACAACAGTGCCTTCATGCGAGCCATCAAAGAACGCATTCACATGGGGACGCTGGTGCTGGCTGGTACCAGTGCTGGTGCAGCGGTGATGGGTGAGAAAATGATTTCGGGCGGCAGCAGTGGCGAATCCCCCAACCGCTCACTCGTGGACCTGATGGATGGCCTGGGAATCATCCCCGAGCTGCTGGTGGATCAACATTTTCACAACCGCAATCGCATGGCTCGGCTGTTGAGCGCGATCGCGGCTAATCCCAACAAGCTGGGTATTGGCCTTGACGAAGACACCTGCGCCGCCTTCAAGCAGGATGGAACCTTTCAAGTTATTGGCAAAGGCACGGTCACGGTTATCGATCCCCGCGAGTTAACCCATACCAACTATCGGGCCTCTGATTCAACCTCGCCCCTGAGCTTACATGACCTCAGAGTTCATATTCTGAGCGCAGGCGATCACTACGACTACAAACATCGTTCAGTTTGTGTCCCTAGCCTTGGTATAACAGCCAAGTTTTAGGCAAAAGTCTCCCTGGGGGAATACGGGCCGGAATTGAGGCATTCGCTTCCAGTTATGGGCAGAACATATCTAATTTGAGCACAGTCATTTGGCCTGAGCCAAAAACAGATATTTGAATATCGGTAAGATTTTGGCTGAAATTTCGGTTCCTCGATTCGTCTGCCAGCAGTCTGTTGCGATTTCAACGACAGGCCATTTAAAACAACCATTTCTACAGTCTGAAATGGCTATCTCAATCTCCCCAATATCAATCCCCCTAACGCTTGTTATCAGGTTTGTTTATCAAGGTGAATAGCTAACCTAATCGTTTACGTCACGGAGGATTCACCGATCGCATTTATATCTCCCTAAGAGGGGCAAAAGTCTACCACAAATGTCAGAGAGTAATGACAAAAAGTTTGCCTTTCTGCCTCTAATTGGTATTATTCAATACAGTTACTTCATCCTCTTTTAACGGGGTCGGTTGACACGTTTCTGCAATTCTTTCAAAGGATTGAGCCAAGCTTAGAGTCCCGTCCCCCTACCATTTCGAGTCAAGTTTTCGAGTCGCTCATTTATATCAGTTGATAGATTGCAAATTGAACCTATTCAGATCTAAGGATCAGATGAGAGGCCTACACCAGTTTTCTAAGGGGGTATTCCTGTTCTTCGCTTGAGGAGGGCAAAATTAAGTTTTGCTGTTGAAGCAAGACACTGCACTCAAGTTTCTGTTCTGTCGGCATCTACCCAAAATACCTTTTGTTGCTTATGAAAATTCTGCACACTCGAACCCTTCGCGGACCTAACTATTGGAGTATCCGTCGTCCCAAGTTGGTCGTTGTCCGTCTGGATTTAGAAAATCTAGCTGATCGTCCTTCTAATACCTTGCCCGGTTTTCATGATGGGTTAGTACAGGTGCTCCCTAGTCTGGAAGAGCATCACTGTTCGCCAGGGTGCCGTGGGGGCTTCTTGAGCCGTGTGCAAGAAGGAACCATGATGGGCCACATTGTTGAGCATGTGGCGCTTGAGCTACAGGTGTTGGCTGGGATGACGGTTGGCTTTGGCCGTACCCGTGAAACCAGTACACCCGGTATCTACCAGGTAGTTGTCGAATACCAAAATGAAGTTGCCGGACGCTACGCAACTCGTGCAGCTGTGCGGCTGTGCGAAAGCATTGTGGCAACAGGAACGTATCCTGAATCGGAGCTGCGAACGGATCTAGCCGATTTAAAGGAATTGCGCATCGAAGCCTCTTTGGGCGCAACGACCGAAGCTCTCGTGCGCGAAGCCGAAGCTCGCGGTATTCCTTGGATGGAGCTGGAAAACTGTGATCTGTTCCAGCTCGGTTACGGCAAATATCAGAAGCGGGTACAGGCAGCTCTCACCTCCTCAAGCAATGTGTTGGGTGTCGAGTTAGCCTGCGATAAGGAACGGACTAAAGCCATCCTGGAAAGCATGGGAGCTCCCGTTCCCGCAGGGCACTTGATTTATGCCTTTGATGAACTAGAGCCAACTATTGAACGCCTCGGTGGCTATCCCATCGTGATGAAGCCGTTAGACGGCAACCACGGACGGGGCATTACAACAAACATCCGCTCCTGGCAGCAGGCAGAAGAAGCTTACGATCGCGCCAAGGAAATCTCTCGCGGTGTGATTGTCGAACACTTCTACGCGGGGCGTGACCATCGTATCCTAGTTGTGAACCATCAGGTGGTTGCGGTGGCTGAGCGGGTTCCGGCCCATGTCGTCGGTAACGGCCACAACACCATTGCGGAGCTCGTGGATCGGGAAAATCAGGATCCACGCCGTGGTAATGGTCACGATAATGTGCTGACTCAGATCCAGCTGGATAGCTCCACTGATGAGATGCTTAACAGTCAAGGACTCACCTTAGACACCGTGCTAGAACCATCGCAGGTTGTGTATTTGCGTGCGACCGCCAACCTGAGTACCGGTGGAACCGCTATTGATCGAACCGATGATATTCATCCCGAAACCGTGTGGCTAGCGGAACGCGTCTCACGGATTATTGACTTAGATATTGCGGGAATCGACGTCATCACCACTGATATCACCAAGCCCCTGCATGAAGCAGATGGTGCAATTTTGGAAGTGAATGCAGCCCCTGGCCTGCGGATGCACTTAGCACCCAGTGAGGGGGTCGCTCGTAACGTGGCAGCTCCGATTTTGCAAATGCTGTTCCCACCCGGAACACCCACAAGGGCACCGATTGTATCTGTGACCGGCACCAACGGTAAAACGACAACGACCCGCCTGATTGCTCACATTGCGAGACAGGTCTACGATACCGTTGGATTTACGACCACTGACGGGATTTACATCGGCGACCATCTCATCGAGCAGGGTGACACCACCGGCCCCCAAAGTGCTCAAATGATTTTGCAAGATCCCACTGTGGAGATGGCTGTACTGGAAACGGCTCGGGGTGGCATTCTGCGATCAGGCTTGGCCTTCCGTCACTGCGATGTCGGTGTAGTCCTGAATGTTGCGGCTGATCATTTAGGACTCGGTGATATCGACACCATTGACCAAATGGCCCGAGTGAAAGGCGTCATTGCCGAGGCTGTCCATGCTGACGGCTACGCTATCCTCAATGCTGATGACAAGCGAGTAGCGGCGATGGCCGATCGCGTCATTGGCAAGGTGGCTTATTTCTCCATGGATGCTGAGAATCCCTTAGTTCAAGACCACGTTCGGGATGGGGGGATTGCCGCTGTTTACGACAACGGTTACCTGGTCATCCTGCAGCAAGATTGGGTTCACCGCATTGAAAAGGCAGAGCGCGTGCCATTGACGCTGGGCGGACGAGCCCCGTTCATGATTGCGAATGCTTTAGCGGCGAGTTTGGCAGCCTTTGTCCAAGGCATTAAGGTGGAGCAGATTCGAGCCGCCTTGCGCAGCTTTGAGGCTTCCGCTCAGCAGACGCCAGGACGGATGAATCTCTTCAATCTAGGCCGTTATCACGTACTCGTTGACTATGCCCACAACCCGGCTGGTTACGAAGCGGTGGGTGGCTTTGTCAAAAACTGGTCAGGCCCGACCATTGGTGTGGTTGGCGGCCCTGGCGATCGCCGCGATGAGGATTTGATTGGCTTGGGTCAGCTGGCAGCAGCGTTCTTTGATGAAATCATCGTCAAAGAAGATGATGACGGTCGGGGGCGTCCCGCCGGTAATGCCGCCAACCTCATTGTTCAAGGCATCAACCAGGCTGAGTCATCGGTTCCCTACTCTGTCCAACTGGATGAAACAGAATCGATCGAGTGGGCGCTGAATCATGCCCCTGAGAATGCCTTAGTGGTGATTTTCCCTGAGCAAGTGAATCGAGCTATTGAGTTGATCAAGGCGCGTAATCCACTCCCAGAAAATGCAGCTTCAGAGTTGCCTTCCGATCCGTCATCGCTAAAGACGCTGTCGGTTAGCAGCTAAAAAGTTCAGTACTGACTAGCTTGGCTTTCTGACGGCTACTCCCTGCTAGCGCCTCTCGCGAGAGGCGCTAGCAGGGAGTATTTGTTTAATGGGTCAAAGACCAAACGACGTTGTCTTTAGCCATTGCCGTCATCATTGCATCGGTCTAGCCATTCAAAGGGCGAAATGTTGTCCATGCCTCCCTCTTGGGGAAAATAATCTCATTGCTCCGTCGCGCATCGACCGCTCAAAGGCATTAAGCATAGTTGATATTTAAGTGGCTGTAGTAGTGTGCCGAGTATAATTGAGCCTGGGTGCAAGCATTGACATAACAAAAAACTTTCTGGTTACTCCTGCGATCCAGTTAGAACCAACTTAATTAAGCACACTGATTTAACACGCACACCCAATGTCTATAAAAAAGATTGACACTCCATCGCTACTGCTCGGCCTCGCTGCAGCGATCGTACTAGGCAGTTGCAGCCAATCACCTCAGCAAAGTGCCGAAACACCCAACACTGATTCACCGACTGTCCAGCCTGAAGCAGTAGAATCATCGGCCCACAACTACAGTGTCAATGTCGATGAGAAAGGTCGAGCCCTACGAGGCTACGATCCGGTTGCTTACTTTACCGACGGGGAACCTGTAGAAGGTAGCCCGGAGTTAAGTTTTCAATGGAAGGACGCCGAGTTTCACTTTGCCACCGCTGAGAACCGTGACGAATTCATCAGTGATCCAGAGAAATATGCCCCTGCTAACGGTGGATACTGCACGTTTGGGGTCGTTTTAGCCAAGAAATTTGATGGCGATCCAGAAGTCTGGTCCGTTCACAACAATCGTCTTTACGTTTTCCTAAATCGAGAGGTTAAGGAAAAGTTCCTGCAAGATGAACCCGGCAACCTCAGCAAAGTGGCTGAAAATTGGTCTATCATCCAGGACAAGTCTCCCGAGGAACTGGAAGTCGCCAGCTAACCCTGTCTAGGGGCTGTCATCATTTAGAGCCTAAATCCTCATGCTGAAAGCGGTTCAGCCCCTAGCGAGTTTTCCAAAGCGGGCGCGGCAATGCTTATACCGCAAGGCTTTCGAGTTTAATTGATGACGCGCCCTAGTTTGATAGGTCATGCCCATCCATTGCCCCAAAACTATCTTGAGGATGATCGTGATATGGCAGAATTCGGAATTCGGAATTCGGAATTGAAAAGTTTGCCAGATGATGATTACAGCTATCTGGAGTGACCTAACCTGTTTGCAGCTTGCTATAACTTGACTGTATTTGTAGCCACTTTGAAGAGTTGCGATCGCTGGGTCGATTCTCCTTAGGCTTTTGAGCATGGGCAAAATACTGAAGTGAGATCAAATCTTGACGCCTCCCCCATGAATCGGCATCGACGTGGATTCTTCAATCAGCTCTCGCAATTGGCCGTAGTCGCCTTGGTGGTTACGCTAATTTTGGCTGTTCTGGATTTTCGCGATCGCTCCAAAGTCAATCGGATCTTGACGGAACAACAGACGCTTCTATTGTTGAAAAAACAGCTTACCCAG
>JBCBSR010000007.1:0-174595 GCA_039819045.1 Cyanobacteria bacterium J06638_28 | reverse complement strand
TTTTTCACCTGGGGGGGGCGCCATTTTTTATCCCTCATGTTTTTGGTTTTTTTTTTATGCCGCGCCTTTGGGTTTTGTGTTACACCGGGGGGGGGGCGCCATACACCCCCCCGCCACCGGTTTTTGTATGCTGGTAGCTTATTCCCGTTCTCCATTGAGGCCTCATGTCCCCGTCCGATCAGTCTTCTACCCTCACGATTTCTCCCGCCACGCCTGAAGATGTACCAGCGCTATTCGATCTGGTTATGGCCCTGGCGGACTATGAAAAGCTCACCCACGAAGTCACGGGCTCAGCCGAAGCTATGGCTCGCCATCTATTTGGCGATCGCCCCTATGCCGAAGCCATCGTGGCTCGTGTAGATTCAAAACCCGTTGGATTTGCCTTGTTTTTCCATAACTTCTCGACGTTTTTGATGAAGCCAGGCATCTATCTGGAAGACCTTTTTGTGCTGCCCACGCATCGAGGTCAAGGCATTGGCAAAGCACTCCTGCAAGCGCTAGCTAAGATGGCTGTGGAGCGCGATTGTGGACGTTTTGAATGGTCGGTGCTGAATTGGAATGAACCCGCGATCGCTTTCTATAAAAAGATGGGCGCTCAACTGCGAACCGAGTGGGAGCTCTGTCGCGTCACAGGCGAGGCTTTACAGGAACTGGCAGGACTCGCCTCGCCGCCAGAAAGCTAGGGGCTAAAATGGCAGCGGGCTCGATGTATCGTTCTTGCCTCTCTCCATCCTACGAAAGAAAGGATTCCTCCTATGACCGAGGTTTTCAATTACCCCGTCGTCGTGCGCCCTCACCATACAGATTATGCAGGAATTGTTTGGCATGGGACGTATGTCGCCTGGATGGAAGAGGCCCGAGTGGAGTATTTAAGTACTCATGGAATCAACTTTGCCGACTGGGTTGCCAGTGGTGTGGATTTACCCGTGGTGGATTTGTCTTTACGCTATCGTCAGTCCTTGGCCTTGGGGATGACCGCTGTCGTGAAAGCTTGGATGGCTCCCCGTCGTGGCGTGCGCTTGATATGGCACTACGACATTGCAAATCAGCGCACTGCCGAAACGTGTGTATCAGGGACTGTCACATTAGCTCCGGTTGATCGCCATACGCGCAAAATTTTGCGCCGTCTGCCTGAACCAATGCATACAGACTTCGCTAAGTTTGGTGATGACGCAGCATCGAAATAAACATCGCCACGGATGGCGATTGCGGCGTTTGCGCCAGCGTTGCCGCGCCAATAATCCGTTCCAACGGTTCCGGCAGCGATCGCACCCATACTTCATCTGGAATCGGTAACGCCGCTAAGCGTGGAAGGACGGAAGCCCCTAACCCCTGCGCCACCATACTAACGATGGTGGAATCTTCCTTAATGATGTAGGCAACTTTCAACTGTTGACCCCAGCGATTCCAGTGCTCCCGGACGGTGGTGGTACATTCCGCATAGTTGTAGAGAACAAAGTTAAATCGCGCGAGATCGCCCCAGGTCAACGGTTGCGATAAGCGACCTTGGGTCTTAGGCAGTAGAGCCACATACTCATCGCGAGCCACTTCCCACACGGCAAACTCCTCGGAACGCGGCAGCGGGACTAACCCGATATCGACTTGTCCTTCCCTTAGGGCTTGCTCCACACCAGCCGGTTCCAGCTCAACCAGGGTGACATCCACACGCGGAAATTTTTGCCGAAACTGGGCAATGATGGGTGGCAGCAAATGGGTGGCAGCACTCCGAAATGAGGCAATTCGGAGTCTCCCAGCATAGAGGCCCTTTTCTAGATTGACCTCATAATCAATCAATTCGCGAATTTCTAATATCTTGTGGCCATGGGCTAGCACTCGCTGACCGACGGGAGTAAGCTTAGCCCCAAATCGGCCTCGGGTTAGCAAGGGAACTCCCAATTCGGCTTCTAGTGCGGCGATCGCCCGACTGACGGAAGCCTGGGACGTTTCTAACACCAGGGCAGCTCCGGAGAAACTGCCTGCCTCAGCGATCGCGGCCAGTACGTCCAGATGATGGATGTTCATAGCAATAATCTATTCGCAAATCGAATGGTTGAGAAACGGGGATTGTTTTGATCAGCCCTGGACTCAGAGGTTAGCTTGACGGGAAATCTGAGTTCATCCCAATTGCTACCGGTTGCTATGTTTGAATTGCTCTCTTTCCAACGGTTCCGTGACACTCCTAGTGTGCAGTTTTTTGACATTACCGTGCAGGATTCTAACGCCCGCGACTTAGTCTTTCATGATGGCCCCGCAGTGAGTCCTAACAATAATGCTCAGGGCTTCTGGCAATTCTACTTGCATCCGAATCAGGAAGATAATCTGCTGGCAGTTTCGGGAGGCCGGACGTTTTATCTCGTCAACTTTGCCTGGAAGCATCCCTTCCATAAAGTGCGCCTCGATGCCAATCAGCACATTCTCCGGCTGCCTCCAGGAACCTTTCACCGCTCTGTCTCTGACCCTCAAGGTTCGCTAGTGATTAATCAGGCAGTGCGCACGCAACAGGCTACGGTCGAGAGTGAATTTCGCGTGTATGACAGCCAAACCATTCCTCGCTTACATCGTCTGCTGCACTCGGGAATCTCACCTTGGCAGCATGGCTTCCGAGCATGGCCCCAAGCCGCTTGATCAAGCCCTATTTACAGTAAAGCCCTATCGATAACTTATGGCGATCGCACTTATTTCACTTAGCCCCTATTGAAATCTTGCCTTGGCTGCTTGAGAGGATGATTCGGCCTACAACCCTACGTGGTTTTAAGGCATTCAACTTTCATCCAGCCTGCAATAGCGGCGATGGCTAAACTTTTCCCTCCTGACAGCAGCCCCCGACTCCTCCTGGGCCATAAAAGTGACCCAGGGGGAGTTTTTCTGACTCTGCTTCAAGGTTGGGGATGCTGATCCCAAACCTTGGCAAACCGACTACGAAAAGGGAGAATAGTATAGCTATATTCTCGGCAATGTTCTGTGAGCAACGTTCGTACTGTTTCTGATACTAAGCGGGCCTTCTACACCCACTTCACTCGCCCCATTACGCCTGTCTATCGTCGCGTGATAGAGGAGCTGATGGTGGAAATGCATCTCCTTTCCGTTAGCTCCGACTTTGCCTACGATTCTCTTTATGCTTTGGGCATTGTCAACACGTTCGACCGTTTTATGGATGGGTATCGTCCCGAAACGGATAAGGCAGCTATTTTTAATGCCCTGTGCCAATCCGTTGAATCCTCTGCTGAGCAGTACCGCAATGATGCCCAGCAGCTATTGGATAGTCTAGAAGGCATGTCGCTAGAAGACTTTAAAGCGTTGACGACCAGCTTAGAAGGATCGGGTGATACAGGGTTGTCAGGAACTTTGAAAGCAGCTAGCCAGCGCGATCGCTTCAAATATAGCCGAGCTTTTGGCTTAGGGCTGTATACTGCCCTCGAAAAAATTGACTCTGAGTTTGTCAAAAATAAAGAAAACCTCATGGCAGTCTTTAAGACCGCTGCTGAGACCCTTTCGATCTCCTTTGACAAGTTGCAGAAGGATATTGAGCTATACAGCAGCAACCTGGACAAAATGGCTCAAGCGAAAATCATTATGGCTGATATGCTGGCCGCCGAACGGAAAAAACGGGAAGAGCGCGCCCAAGCTCAGACCGAAAAGGATGATGCTACCGAAACAACGGATGAAGCTTCCGTCTCTACATCCGCAGGGGAAACTGGCGAAGCAGAGCAACCTAAATCGGCTGAATAAAGCGAGCTCATAAGAATGCTCCCAAAATTAGCATGTCCATACCCCCGATTCTTAAAAATGGCCGAAGTGATAACCAGCAATCTTTAGAGCGGCAATCGGGGTTCGCTCACAGAATATTTTTAGCTTAGAACCCTCTAAGGAATCATTAACCTATGAATACTGCTGCGAATCCTCGTCCCCGTGCTGTCGTTGTTGGGGCAGGTTGGGCCGGGTTAGGGGCTACCTATCACCTAGCGAAGCAGGGCTATGACGTCACGCTCCTGGAAGCGGGCAGCTATCCGGGTGGTCTGGTTGCTGGTTGGAAAACGCAGCAAGGACGCTCCGTTGAAGCCGGTATTCATGGATTTTGGTATCCCTACCGCAACATCTTTGGCCTGACCGATGAATTAGGCATTCAGCCATTTACGCCCTACACGCGTTCAGCCCAATACTCCCCTCATGGTCTGGAGGTCGAAGCGCCTTTGTTTCAGGCGATGCCTTATCTTCCCAGTCCACTAGGTACCCTGGTTCATACAAATTTCAAGCGATTGCCGTTGAGCGATCGCCTCACTGCTATTCCCATGCTGTACGCCGTCGTGGATTTTGATAATTCCGATGATGCATGGCAGCGTTACGATCACCTCACGGCCTACGATCTTTTTCGCCAGTACGGGATTTCAGAGCGGCTTTACAAAGATGCCTTTGAAGCCATGCTGCTGGTGGGTCTCTTTGCGCCAGGGGAGCAATGTTCGGCTGCGGCTACCCTCGGCATGCTCTACTACTTCATCCTGGCCCATCAACCGGATTTTGATGTGCGCTGGTGTCGCGGTACCGTCGGTGAGCAAATTTTTCAGCCCTGGACACAAGCCCTTGAAGCTGCTGGTGGACGGATTCTGGCCAATCATCGCGTCACGGATGTCATTGAGGATGAGGGCGATCGCCTCACAGGCGTGGTGTGTGGTGATGAGGTCTTTGAAGCGGATGCCGTGATCTTTGCTGTCGGCATCACTGGCATGAAGAAAATTGTTGCGAGTAGCCCCACTTTACGTCGGCGTCAGGAGTTCCGCGATGTGCAAAATCTAGGGGCCGTGGATGTGTTGGCCACCCGTCTCTGGTTTGACCGCAAAGTTGACGTTCCCCTTCCTTCTAATGCCTGCTTTGGCTTCCACAACACCACAGGTTGGACCTTCTTTGACCTCAATGCCCTTCATGATGAATATCGCCAGGAAGTTGGCTCAGTGATTGAGGTGGATTATTACCATGCCAATCAGTTCCTGTATCTCAGTGATGAAGAAGTCCTGCCGCTAGTACAGGCTGACCTCGCTGGTTGCCTGCCCAAATTTCGCGAGGCCACGATTACCGATGCCAGCGTGATCCGCTTACCGCAGGCCGTAACCCACTTCGCACCCGGTAGTTACCAATATCTGCTGCCCTGCCAAACCAGCTTCAAGAATGTGTTTATGAGTGGCGATTGGATTGTCAATCGTCATGGCTCTTGGTCCCAAGAGAAAGCCTATGTCACGGGGCTGGAGGCCGCTAACCAGGTGGTTGAGTTATGCGCCGTGGGGCAGTCCGCCGATATTCAGCCCGTGGTGGCCGATGAGCCCCACATTCAAATAGCCCGTCAGCTTAATCAGACCGTGCGACGTTTTCTGAGCTGATGGAGTTGGCCAGGCATATGTGAGTCGGCAAAAGCTGATAGCTGGCCGGGAATGAAACCGACCTATCCTCCCTCACACGTACACTGCCCAAACGTCTCACACCCCACTTGAATCGCTGATGTAGGGGAGACAGAATTGTTCAAATCAGTGTCTGGAAGTTCTTGAAAGGCTTGCAATCGTTGGGCGATTGCGTTTCGTTCTGTCGGGTTCAGTCTGACCTGAGTCAAAATCTGTTCGAGCTCATTCACAATCGCCTCACGACTAGGGCCGCTACAGTCAGAAACCAGTAAAAGATCTCGTAAGAGCTGATGCCGCATTTGCTGTACTTGGGTCACGAAGGTCGCGGTATAGGACTGAAGCGTATAGGCTTCGTGGTTTTGCATGTACTGATCCATTTGCTGAAGCAGTTGTAGGTGCTGACCTTCCCCCAGCAAACTGTAGCCCCCATAATCCCAGGTGAATTGAAAATAAGCTGGAGCACCCCACAGTTCGCCGTCATTAACGGCTGGGGCATAGCTGTAGTAGTTGTCAATCAACTGAAAAAAGTCATCATCGGCAGTCGTTGCGGTTTGAGTGGCGATCGCCAAGAACTCATCCACATTCAACCGCAAGGCAGGCACCGTACATTCCGCCTGACAGCTGGCATCCAAGCCCCAGAGCCCTAAATCAGTATCCTTGAACTGAAAGACCTGTTCTTCCTGCTCCCAGCCTGATTCATAGGTGTTGACCAGTAATTTTTCAGTCAGGCGCAAAGCTAACAGGTAAAACTCTTCTGTCTGCGTATTCGCAGGCTCAGTGGGACTGCTGTAAGCATTCGTGACCATTGTTTGATAGAAATTGGCTTCCCCTACCTGCCAGGGCAGGAAAAACTCATCCATAACGCCAGGCGTTAACGTTTGCGGTGGCGCGATCGCATCCGCTAGAAGCATCGGCGAATCATTCGCAGTGAGCAGGTTGGTCTTCGCCGTCTGACCTGGATGTAAACCCGCAACCTCACTGTGCGCTGGCAGAGCCAGCAACCCACCCATGATTGACAGAATTGCAATACTAAAAACTTTCATAGAACTCAGGCTATAGAAAATACGAACAGCACCTAGATACAACCTAGATACAGTACATCTGATGAAACAGTCGCCATTTTCACTCAAGTAAAACCAAAAATCTGGATGTAGCTGAAGTTAAATACAGCACATCCCTTCACGATTCCTAAAAGGAAAAGGTGACCTGAAACACTCGTCAAAACCGCTCGGGCATTTTTCCCAACATCAAATTACCTAATGACAAGCTTATCCGGTAAGACTTAACCGTTGGACTGCGATCGCAGTTTCGATGAAGTGACATCCACTCACGAACTTGCAGGATGACCGACACCTTCCCGATTTCTTCACTTTTTGACGTTACTCATACAGATAGACAGAGGACGCTCCCCCATGAATACCCAAGTTAAAACGATTTTCCGAGCCGCGACCGTCGCGGATTGCCCGACCGCTGCGCGCCTAATGCAGATTGCTGCCGATGGCGTTTGCGACTACATTTGGAGCCTACAGCAGCCAGAATTTCCAACGCTGACACCCCTCGAAATTGGTGCCCGATGCTATGCCGAGGGCGAAGGGAACTTCAGCTATCGCCATTGCACGATGGCCGTTAGCCGCAATACTCGGGATGAAGAACGCACCCAAGGCATGATGATGGCGTTTGCGATTCCACCCACGAGCCCATCCACGACCTCGCTTGAGAACAAATCAGAACTCGCTTCACTAGCAACGGATGTTCTGGCCCCTTATGCTATGGAACAACCCAACTCTTGGTATATCTGTGCCCTAGCGGTATTCCCTGAGCATCGCGGTCAAGGTATTGGCACTCAATTATTGTCACTGGCCACAACTCAGGCGCGATCGCGGGGGTTGCCCCTCCTAAGCCTGCTGTGCTTTGAACAAAATGTTGGCGCGTTGAGCCTTTATCAGCGCCATGGATTTCAGGTTGTTGATCGCGCCGCCGTGATTCCCCATCCTCTCATTCATCACACGGGCAATGTGCTGTTGATGACCCAGCATGTTTAGCCATAGAACCTCAAACAAACCAAAATTATTAGGGAAAAACTCCTTGAGCAGCAGACATTTACGCTAGTCTTATCAGCTATAGCGAAAGGCAGAAGGAAAAAGGCAGAAGGCAGAACCGGAAGTCCTGACCTATCAGAGATTCAGCAATCTATTCCATGCGAACCTAACTGCGGCTTGCTATATTCCTCTGCTACTGGTATCCCTTCGCGTCGTGAGAATTCTCCTCATCGAAGATGACGAAATTTTGGCTGATTGCTTGTTGCAGTCTTTGACGCAACGGCAATACGTAGTCGATGCGATCGCGGATGGTCAAGAAGCGTTGGAATATGCCCAAAGTGCCCGCTATGACCTGATTATTTCCGATGTCAGGCTACCGGGTTTGGATGGCATCACTCTGTGCAGTCGTCTACGTCAAGCAGGTGCCTCAACGCCAATTCTGTTGATGACAGCCAAAGATGCTCCCGATGAGCGCATTCGAGGGTTAGATGCGGGAGCTGATGACCACCTCACGAAGCCACTGAATCTAGAGGAGATGCACGCGCGGGTACGTGCTTTATTACGACGGGGCGAGGTGGCTCCCGAAACCGTGCTTCAGTCCGGCGTTTTGCAGCTTGATCCAATGAGTTGTCAGGTGACCTACGGGGAGAAACGACTGAAGCTAACGCCCAAGGAGTACAGTTTGTTAGAGCTGTTCATGCGTAGCCCTAATCGAGTCTTCAGTCGTTCCCATATTGTCGAACACCTGTGGAGCTTTGATGATCCGCCGCTGGAGGACAGCGTTAAAGCCCATATCAAAGGATTGCGGCGCAAACTTAAGCAGGTGGGAGCCGTCGATTGGATCGATAACGTTTACGGCATCGGCTACCGCTTTACTCCACAGTTAGAATCTGACACGCCCTCAGCGTTGGCTACCGCTGCAAATAGCGTCTCTGTAGCTGGAACGACAACGACCGCAAAGTCGCCGCTGCCCGCTGCGCCATCACCGAGCCTGGAGCAGACCTTTAGGGACTCGATGATGGGGCTCTGGGGTAAATATCAGGGACTCATGATGGAGCGGATTGACGCCTTGACCCAAGTCGCTGCCGCCGTTAAAAGTGAGGCCTTAACACCGGAACTCGTAGAAACAGCAACACGGGCAGCCCATAAGCTGGCAGGGGTTTTAGGCATGTTTGAGCTGGATGACGGCTCTGATTTGGCGCGGGTTCTAGAAAACCGATTAGACGCTCAAACCCCGGAGTCCTTGTCCCAAGTTCCCCAACTGGTGCAGCAATTGGTAGATTTGCTGCCGATCGCCCCTGTGGATGCGACTCCCCCAGTGGCAACGGCAGAAGAATACGCCCTTTTAATCTCCACGGATGCGACCTTGGCCCAGAACTTAGGGGCGCTAGGGCAGGCTACGCAGACAGGTTGGCAACAGGTGGAGACAATCGCAGCCGGTGAAGCCCTGATGGAACAATCACCAGCCAATTTAGTCGTGATTGATATTGCGGCGGCATCGTTATGGTCTGACAGCGTTGCGTTTATTCAACGGCTAGCCGCTCAGGACTTGCCTGTTCCCAGCATTGGACTGACGACGACAGACAGTTTGATTGATCGCGTGGCGATCGCCCAAGCGGGACTCCAGCGCTTACTCATGCAACCCGTTACAGCAGAGCAGGTTTGGGCCGTGGCAACTCAGCTCCAGCAGCACACCCGTGGGCTAACTGCTCAGGTATTAGTTGTCGATGATGATCCGCTGATTCTCAAAGCCCTACGTCCGCTTTTGGAGCCCTGGGGGTTGGGGGTTACGGGGTTAGAAGCACCGCTCAAGTTCTGGGACATCCTTCATGCGACGCCCCCTGACCTGTTGATCCTAGATGTTGAAATGCCCGATTTCAGCGGAATTGAGCTTTGTCAGGCGGTTCGCACTGCGCCAGAGTGGCAAAACTTGCCCATTTTGTTCCTCACGTCCCACCAGGATGCGGCGACGGTGCAAGCAGTGTTTCGGGCGGGTGCCGACGACTTTATTGCCAAGCCGATTGTAGGGCCAGAACTCTTGACCCGGATCCTCAATCGATTGGAACGAACACGCCTCCTGCAAACCCTGTCCCATCGTGATGCCGCAACAGGATTACTGAACTATGCTCGCTCCAAGCAGATGCTGACTCAGTGGCTGCAAGCGGCTGGTACCCAAGCCCTGCCAGTAGCCCTCGTACTCCTTCGCGTGACTGAGTGGTCCACCATTGCCCAGCAGTTCGGACAAGACGCCAAGTACACCATTCTGCAAGCCTGGGGACAATGCTTGCAAGCCTATGAACCCGGCCAAGAGACAGCTGGATATTGGGACAGTGGTGAATTCGTGCTGGGGTTATCCCAGGGGACACCAACCGATATTCAAGATACGTTGGAGCCTTTGCTGCAGGCGTTAAGACGACTGGTGATCACGTTACCGTCCGGCGATCGCATCCAGCCTGCGTTTGAATATGCCCTAGCGACCCATCCCACCGATGGGCAAAGTTTGCCAGCGTTGTATCAGTCCGCCAGCGATCGTATTTGATCAGTCTTATTATGCTTTTGGGGCATCCGGATCCCCATCGACTGAGCGGCCGCTCAGTCTCTAACTCGCAACCGTATGATAGCGGCGGTCATGAAAAGCTAGCTAAAGCCCGCTAAAACTAGCAAGACACCCGCCCCAACCGCGATTAGAGCCAGTACGCGACCGGCATTGGGACTGCCTTTCCAGGAATAATTTTTATCCGGCATGGTCTTTGGAGAACGAAACGATTATTCCATTCTGACATTGGTCGCTGAAGAACTGGGGGCAACAGCAGAATCCTTAGGGCGGGCAAAAATCATCCGGCCAGCAGAAGTCTGTAAGGAACCCGTGACAACCACTTCGATAGCGTTGCCAATGTACTCACGCCCTTCTTCCACAACTACCATGGTGCCGTCGTTGAGATAGCCCACGCCTTGCTGAGGTTCTTTCCCTTCTTTAAGCACCTTCAGCGTCATGCCATCGCCGGGCAGGTAGCTGGGACGAATGGCTCGCGACAGGTCATTGATATTCAGCACTTCAACTTCTTGAAAGCTGGCGACCTTATTGAGGTTATAGTCATTGGTCAATAGCATTGCATTCAGCTCCTGTGCAAGCTTGACCAGCTTGGCATCCACAGTGGCAATATCTTCGTAGTCCGCCGAACTGATGACGACGCGATTGGGATAAGCCTCACGAACGCGATTGAGTACGTCTAACCCGCGCCGTCCGCGAACACGTTTTTGATCGTTGGAGGCATCGGCCA
Organism: Cyanobacteria bacterium J06638_28; assembly: GCA_039819045.1. Taxonomy (GTDB): domain Bacteria; phylum Cyanobacteriota; class Cyanobacteriia; order Phormidesmidales; family Phormidesmidaceae; genus SIO1E4. The sequence goes on along the minus strand of JBCBSR010000007.1, from coordinate 163,888 downwards.
CTTGCTGTAGCTCTTGCAGCACAAATTGCGGCACCAAGACTTGACCTTCAAGGAAACTCGTTTCGAGCAATCCCTCGATCCGGCCATCAATAATGCAGCTTGTGTCCAAGAGTTTGGTTTTAGCCGGTTTCAGGGTACCTTCTGCGATTAACGTGGATTCCATACTGGTGGGGTTGATGAGGCGCAGCAGCGATCGCCCGTGGGTATCGGCCAGGTTCATGCCTGAGACGGCAAAGAGAATGCTGCCCATTACTGCTGTCAAAGGCTTAATAAAGCCAAACTCGCTAGGGATCGGCAGTAAAAACAGCGGTGCCAGCATCAAATTAGCAATCAAAAGACCGATGACCAGCCCTGCCGCTCGGCTCAGCAGGCGATCAGGCGGCAGTTCACGCACCTGAGTTTCCAAGCGACGGTAGCTGGTTTGGACTGCAATCCCCAACCCGGTGCCAATCAGGGCACCAAAGCCTGCTGTGACTGAGCTCAGCCCTTCTAAACTGTTGACCTGCTCTAAAGTATTGGCTGGCAGCAGATCAGGGGCATAAAAGCCAATGCCTGCGCCTGCCAAAATGAATGAAAATACGATAAGTGCGTCTAGCATAGTGGCTAGTCAGATAAATCTGTTGGATGTATGGGATGGATAATAGACTACGCCTGATTTGATACCCCAGGCGTGATCGCAAGGGAAAGATCAGAGTCTCGATGGATTTGAGGTCGAGGAGCACAAGACCTAGCTTCATCAAAGCACTCATCGGTTAAGCCTGTGGTAGCCCATCATGTTCACCTGAATGAGTCTTAGGATTCAGCGAGGATACACGTGTCTCCATGTGAACGCTAGCGATTGAAGTCTCCTTTACAGACGACTTCGATGCAAATTGTCATACTTACCCCCCAAAAGGGTGAGTTTACCGTTGAGAGACAATTGTGAACTTGGAGCCGACGGGTTTGATGATTAGTTGCTTGTGGCATCCTCACTATTTTCCTCTCAACACTAGAATGTATGTCATTGCCATTCAGTGAGGGCAACCGTCATTGCAATGGGATGATTGCCGTCTAGGTCAGGCAAATATCAATGCAAACTCCTCAGTCGGCCTACGTGCATATTCCTTTTTGCCGTCGTCGATGCTTTTATTGCGATTTTCCGATTACGGTTGCCGGCGATCGCGCTCGGGGTGAAACTTCGCCTCGCATGCAGACCTATGTGGATACCCTGTGCCGCGAGATTCAGGCCACTCCCGTATTGGGAGGCCCTTTACAAACCATCTTCTTGGGGGGGGGGACGCCTTCCCTCCTCGCCGTCTCCCAGGTAGAGCAAATCCTGACGCAATTGACGGAACGCTTTGGGCTGGCGGCCCATGCCGAAGTTTCCATGGAAATGGATCCTGGTACCTTTACCCGCGCCAACTTGCAGGCGCTGCGGCAGCTAGGGCTGAACCGGGTCAGCTTGGGGGTGCAGTCTTTTGAGGATGAGCAACTAGAAGCCTGTGGTCGGACTCACCGAGTTGCGGATGTGGAACAAGCGATCGCGGATCTAAAGTTTGTGGGCATGCCCGTTTGGAGCCTAGATTTGATTTCCGGGTTACCGTATCAAACCTTGCACCATTGGGAGCAGAATCTACAGCAAGCGATCGCCCACGCGCCCCAACACATCTCGGTTTATGACTTGACCGTAGAACCAGGCACCGTCTTTGAACATCGCTATGCGGCTGGTCAATCGCCCTTACCCACCGATGCCATGACGGCTCAAATGTATCGGCTCGCTCAAGCCACGCTCACCCTAGCGGGATATGAGCATTATGAAGTTTCTAACTATGCCCAACCCGGCTACCAATGCCGCCACAATCGAGCGTACTGGCAAAATCAAGCCCATTATGGTTTTGGCATGGGGGCAGCGAGCTATACCCAGCAGCAACGGTACAACCGTCCGCGCACGACCCAGGCCTATCAGGACTGGGTTGAGGGTTATTGTCAGGCTAGCGGCGTCTTGGATTGTGAACCCACCGGACATGACGAACAATTGCTCGACCGATTGATGGTCGGGCTCCGTTTAGCCGAAGGTATTCCGCTAGCTGAACTGGTGCGTGAATTCGGCACAACCACCGTAACCCGACTACAATCAGCGTTACAGCCCTATGTTCAGCAGGGATGGGTGCAGTTTGAGAAATCGCCGATTCCCTGCGTCAAGCTTTCGGATCCGGAAGGATTTTTGTTCTCAAATGTAGTTTTGATTACCCTGTTTGAGACATTTAGCGATCCCCGTCACTAGACGTGTGGGGACTCCGCTCATGCAGTAAAATGACATCTGGAAAAAACCTGGCTCAGTGAATTCCTTGATCTTTCAAGGCACTCGGTGCAGGCCTTATTTTTGAAACTCACTTCAGCACCATGCCTAAGGTTCTAGTCTCTGACCCGATTGACCAGGCCGGACTTGATATCTTGTCTCAAGTGGCTCAGGTCGATGTAAAGATAAAGCTGCCACTCGAAGAACTGATTGTCATTGTTCCCGACTATGACGCCCTCATGATTCGCTCGGGGACAAAAGTGACCAAGGAGGTCATTGAAGCTGGGCAAAAGCTCAAAATTATTGGTCGAGCTGGGGTCGGCGTTGACAACGTTGATGTCCCTATGGCAACCCGGCGGGGCATTGTTGTCGTCAATTCTCCTGAAGGCAATACCATTGCCGCAGCAGAGCATGCCCTCGCCATGATGTTGGCAATGTCACGTCACATTCCAGCAGCGGATAAATCGGTGAAAGAAGGACGCTGGGATCGCAAAGCCTTCACCGGTGTCGAGGTTTATAAGAAAACGCTGGGGGTCGTCGGCCTTGGTAAAATTGGCTCCCACGTGGCAACGGTCGCTCGCTCCATGGGCATGAAGCTATTGGCCTATGACCCCTTTATCTCTTCCGAGCGGGCTGAGCAGCTCGGGTGTCGCTTAGTCGAGCTAGATCTACTCCTGCGGGAAGCGGACTACATCACCCTGCATTTGCCGAAAACGCCAGAAACGGCAAACTTGATTAATGCTGAGACACTAGCAACCATGAAGCCCACGGCTCGCGTCATCAACTGTGCGCGGGGCGGCATTATCGATGAGGTGGCTTTGGCCAATGCATTAAGTGAAGGCAAAATTGCCGGTGCGGCGCTGGATGTGTACGCGGAGGAGCCGCTAGGGGAGTCGCCGCTGCGGGCTTTAGATCGCCAAGCGATTCTCACGCCGCACTTAGGCGCTTCGACGGAAGAAGCTCAGGTCAATGTGGCCATTGATGTGGCGGAACAGATCCGCGACGTTTTGCTCGGCTTACCGGCTCGCTCAGCCGTTAATATCCCCGGTTTGCGCGCCGATGTCATGGAGAAGATGCGCCCCTTCCTGCAATTGGCTGAGACCTTAGGCAATCTCGTGGGGCAATTGGCGGGGGGCCGGATCGAATCCTTGAACGTACAGCTCCAGGGGGAACTGGCGGAAAATGACAGTAAGCCCGTCGTGATTGCCGCCTTGAAGGGTCTGCTCTCTAATGCGTTGCAAGAGCGAGTGAATTATGTGAACGCCAGCATTGAAGCCAAAGAGCGGGGCATTCATGTGATCGAAACCCGCGATACAAATGTGAAGGACTATACGGGCTCGCTACAGCTATTGGCGAAGGGATCCTTGGGCGAACATTCCGTGTCCGGCGTACTTTTAGGCGGCACTGAGATTCGCGTAACAGACATTGATGAGTTCCCCATCAACGTGCCTCCGACGAAGCACATGCTGTTTACATTGCACCGGGATATGCCGGGCATCATCGGCAAAATTGGCTCTCTCCTCGGGAGTTTCAACGTCAACATTGCCAGCATGCAAGTGGGACGCAAGATTGTTCGCGGGGATGCGGTGATGGTGCTGAGTATCGATGATCCGCTGCCCGAAGGAATTTTGTCAGAAATTACAAAGGTTCCCGGCATTCGGGATGCCTACACCGTAAGCTTATAGGGCGATCGCAACCTGCTGTAGGAATCCGTGAAAACCTTAGTCAATAGTTGGTGGGAAATTCAGGTTCTGTGCGACCCAGCCCTAGAGGATGCCGTCTTTTGGCGGTTCGAGGTGCTGGGTGGGCACGGTACGGCTAGTCAACGGAAGGGCACCCAGCGTCAAATCCAAGCTTATTTTCCTCAGGATAAATTTGAGCTTTTGGATTTGGCGGCTGTGGCTCTGCTCATGCAGCAGGATGCCCTTTGTGCTCAGTTACCCATCCCGCAAACCACCTGGCAACTGATCGACGAGGAAGACTGGGCCAAAAGCTGGAAGCAACATTGGCAACCGCAACCCATCGGCGATCGCTTTATCATCAACCCCGCCTGGTTACCGATCCCTCAAGATCCGGATCGCATTGTCATTCAACTGGATCCTGGTGCCGCCTTTGGGACCGGGACGCACCCAACGACGCAACTGTGTCTGGAATCATTAGAAATGCGCGTGGGCGGTGACCATACGGTAGCCACGATCGCCGATATTGGCTGTGGTTCCGGCATTTTGTCTATCGGTGCCTTGTTGATGGGGGCTCAGCAAGCCTATGCCGTTGATATTGATTCCCTGGCAGTTCAGTCAACTCGGGCCAATGCTGCAATCAATAACCTGACCGCAAAGCGTATCCAGGCTCAAGAAGGGAGCCTGGATACGCTCCTGAAAACGCTTCCGGCCCCCGTCGATGGCATTCTGTGCAATATCTTGGCGGAGGTCATCCTGGATTTAATTCCGGATTTACATAAAATCTCGAAGCCCGAAACCTGGGGAGTTTTGAGCGGCATTTTGTTGGAGCAATCGAAGCTAGTGGCCGATACGCTAGAACAACACGGCTGGGTCGTGGCGACCCTATGGCGACGCAAGGAATGGTGCTGTTTGAATATCCGACGGTCCTAACGATGCAGGCAGTCACCCTCTGGAATCAACTCAAATTTGTGGGCAAGGTGGTCGTGCTCTCGACGCTGCTGGCGATCGCCCTCAAAAGCCTTGCCCCACGACTGTCTATTCCAGCGACCAATGCCGTTAGCCTCATTTTGGTGCTGTCTCCAGCTGTGATCATGGGGATCTGGTTGGCTTGGCAATTGTGGAGTTCAGGCAATGGCCATTCAACGCACCCTTGAAGCTATTAATGAGCGGATTCGCGATCGCGGGGTGGTCGTTGATACCGCATCCGAGTTCAAAGCGCGGGTGGCCGAAGTCGGGATTACCGTCGCCATGGAAGCCGTGGATGTGGTGACGACCGGCACCTTTGAGCCGATGGAATCCTCCGGGGCTATCTTGAATCTGGGACATTCTGATCCCCCCATTAAGATTCGCGAGTGTCGGCTGGATGGGGTGCCTGCCTATGCCGGTTTCGGGGCCGTTGATTTGTACTTGGGGGCGGGGCAGCTGGCGGTTGGCAGTGGCAATAATGAAGGCGATGTCCGCGAACGAGGCGGCGGACACGTCATTGCTGACCTGGTGGCAGGCAAATCGGTGCCTCTGAAGGCTACGGGCCAAGTCACGGATTGCTATCCCCGTGCGGCTTTGGAGACGACCATTACTCGCGATACCATCAATCAGTTCTATCTCTTTAATCCCCGTAACCTCTACCAGAACTTTATTGTGGGCGTAAATGGCGGCGATCGCCCCCTGGCCACCTATCTCGGGCCACTGCAGCCTAATTTGGGCAACGCGGTCTATGCGAATCCCGGAGCCTTATCCCCCCTCCTCAATGACCCAGAGTTAGCGGTTATTGGCGTGGGGACGCGCATCTTCTTAGGTGGGGGGGTGGGGTATGTGGCCTGGGAGGGCACACAGCACTTTCCTCTCCAAAAGCGTTTGCCGAACCAAACACCCATTGGCCCCGCAGCCACCGTAGCCCTGATTGGGGATGCCAAGCAAATGGAGGCCAAGTGGGTGCGGGGCTGTTATTTCAAGGGCTATGGTTCTTCGCTCATGCTGGGCGTCGGTGTGGCCATTCCCCTTTTGAATGAACGCATTGCCACCCACTGCGCTGTTCAGGACAAGGATTTGGTGGCTCCCGTTATCGATTTTGCCATTCCTCGACGGGTGCGCCCCACCTTTGGTTTAGTTAGCTATGCTCAGCTGAAGTCGGGCAAAATCACCCTCAACGGCCAAACCGTCCGAACCGCACCCTTAGCGAGTATTTATTTCGCGCGGCAGGTCGCGACCGAACTTAAAGATTGGATTGCTGCCGGACAATTTGAACTGACGGATCCGGTTCAGCCCTTGCCACGCGATCGCGTCTTCCTCCCGCAAGATGTCCGGAATGTCTAGGGCTGTCATCATTTGACGATCAAGTCCCTGTGCCGAGAACGTTTCAGCTCCTAGCTGATTTTGCGGAGCGGGCGCGGCAATGTTTACACCGCAAGCATTCTGGCTTTAATTGATGACACGCCCTAGCTCTTTAACGAGATTAAATCAGCTGACATGCTAGCGATTTAAGGAATTGGGTGCGTCCGACTTGGTTCTATGGGGAGCAGCTACTGCTACTGATGCCTCGCTGTCCAGAATCAACAGGACGGTTTGCATCGCCCCCATGCGCTATTTCCTGAAAATCAGATGAATCTACCGCCCCTTCAATCGATTGCCCCCACTCTGCTGGGAACCAGTTTATTCATCGCTTTGAACGCGATCGCCCCCCTCGCAACCGCAGCGACAGACCTAGCTGACACCCGTTCCGCTGCGACATTTGAGACCTTCAACGACTGGTGTCGCCAAAGAGCAAACCTACCGCCAGAAACTCAACACACGGTAGACGTGCTACTGGAGCGCGTAGAGACTCAGGATTGCGGTCAGGCCACAGATGCCCTGCTAGAGAAAACGGATCTGTGGATCCGTGGCGATCACATTACGGACGTTGCACCGCTGGCCAGCCTTACTCATCTGGAGTATCTGTACCTGCAAGACAATCAAATTGTCGATTTGACTCCACTGGCTCAGCTTACGCAACTCACCCAACTCGATCTTGAAAATAACCAGATTACCGATATCAGCCCTCTGGCCAACTTGACCCGACTGGAGTGGCTTGATCTATCTAGCAATGAGATTCAAGACCTTTCCCCTTTAGTGAGTTTGACCAACCTGACTGAGCTGCGTTTGGAGAATAGCGGCCTCACAGACCTCGCGTCGCTAGCCAGTTTGACTCGGCTTACTTCCCTGGATCTGACCGCCAATGAAGTTGCCGACCTATCTCCCTTGGCCAATCTCACCCGTTTGACCGGGCTCTATCTGAGTTTTAATCAAGTGACTGAGGTAGCTCCGCTCCAAAATCTCAGTCAGTTGACCCAACTGGAACTCATTGAGAATCAAGTTGTTGACCTGTCGGCATTGAGCCAACTCACCCGTTTGACTTACCTAAACCTCAGTGACAACCAGATTGTGGATGTGGCACCGCTCTCCAAGCTGGCTAATTTGGAGGAGCTCGCGCTGAGCGGTAACCAAATTGCAGGTACGCCTGTGCTTTCTGGCCTGCCCCAACTGGAAGGACTTGCCCTCAGTCAGAATCAGATTACGGATCTGTCGCAGATATCTGATCTGCCCAATCTGTCTGTGTTTGAAGCTGAGGACAATCAAATCACTACCCTCAATTTTGGTTCAAGTCTACCCAGCCTATATCGCTTGTCCCTGCAAGGAAATCAAATTACCACCCTATCCTCCTCAACAGGGTTGCCCAGTTTGGAGAGGTTGAATTTGGCTCACAATCGCATCACCTCGGTAGCTTCATCCCTCAATCTACCGAGCTTAGAGATGCTGATACTCTCGGGCAACCAACTTACAACGGTGGAGTCGTTAACCAACCTGGCGAGACTTCAGCTTCTGGCTCTGGATCAAAACCAAATTACTGACGTGACGCCCCTAGGTAATTTGACTGGCATGGGGTCTCTCTCCTTAGCGAGCAACCAAATTACCGATCCAACGCCTTTAGCCTCACTGACTCGCTTAATTGAATTGGATCTTGCGAACAATCAAGTCACCGACGTGAGTGCTCTAACTAGCTTACGCAACTTGGTTTACTTCAACCTGGTAGAGAACCCACTGCAAGAGATCGTTTGTCCCGTCGAGCCTCAACAATCGGTCTGCCAGTTCTAGGGGCTGTCATCATTTAGAGCCTGAATCCTCATGCTGAAAGCAGTTCAGCCCCTAGCCAGCCTGACTAATCTGGAACGCCTCGATCTATACCTCAACCAAATTACCGACGTTTCTGCCCTCGCGACCCTCACGAAACTAGAAACCCTTGTCCTTAGCGAAAATCCTCTGGACGAGTTTACCTGTCCGGTTGAGCCTGCAACCATCTGCCGGTGATGGTTTTTGCTTCTTCCCAATTACCTGGATGAAAATGCCCCTAAACCCAATGCAGCCGAGAATCCAAAGGATTGTACCCATTGGCCTGATGGCCCTCCTAAGCGCGATCGCTGGCTGTAGTACACCCTCACCAACGCCTGAGTCTAGTACTGCTAGCGTTGAGGCGTTGGCCCGGCTGTGTGATGACCGAGCCAGTTTGGCACCAGCCGCCCAACACACAATGAACGTGCTGTTGCAGATAGCGACAACAGAGGACTGCGATCGCGCCGCTGCGACCCTGGCTGAACGCACGGAACTCGACCTCGCTGATCAAGCCCTTGAGGATCTATCCCCTCTGGCCAATTTGCCCCATCTCACCCAGCTAGATTTAGGAGTGAATCAGATCGCGGACATCACGCCGTTGACGAACCTGCCTGCTTTGGCGGTGCTGGATCTCTCCGTTAACCCCATTGCCGACCTGTCTCCCCTAATGCAGATGACAGCCCTCGAAGAACTCACCCTCATTTGGAACCAAGTTCCCTTCGAGCTAACTAGCTTCAGCAACCTGACCAACCTGAAGAAACTCGATCTGGCAGACAACCCAATTGCGGACATCAGTCCCCTATTGGGGCTGACCAACCTGACCGACCTGGGACTTAGCAACAACCAACTGGAAGACGTTTCCCAATTCACCGCTTTACCGAATCTGACAACGCTAGATCTATCCAGTAATCCCATTGCCGATATCTCACCATTAGGGCAGTTAACGAAGTTGGAGCAGTTAAATCTAGCGCTGATCCCCATAACCGATGTATCCCCGTTGACCAGCCTTACCCAGCTAACACAGTTGGATTTGGAGGGGACTGAAGTTGCTGATATCCAGCCCTTAGCGCAGCTAACTAAATTAACCGACCTGCGCATCGGCAGCAATCAGCTGGTGGATATCGCGCCTCTGGCTGCGCTCACCCAACTCACACGCCTCTCCCTGGCTGGACAGATGACCGATGTGTCACCTATCAGCAACCTCACCAACCTCACTGAACTCATCCTTTGGGGCGAGCAGATGACGGATTTGGTGGCGTTATCTAGCCTGACCGACCTACAAGTCTTGTCCTTAGGCAACAGCCAACTAGAGGATTTGACCCCGTTGGCCAACTTAACCCAGCTGACTCAACTCACCGTGAGTAGCCAAGTTTTGTCTGATTTAACGCCGTTGGCTGCTCTCACCCAACTAGAGGATTTGGATCTACAGCGACAGGCGATCGCCGACCTCATCCCTCTAGCATCCCTCACCCAGCTAAAAACGCTTTACCTGGCCGAAAATCAAATTCGCGATATTTCTCCCCTGGCAGGCTTGACCAACCTCACAGTGTTGGATCTGCGGGCCAATCAGATCAAGGATGTCGCTCCCCTCGCCGATTTGACGAACCTGACCGAGCTGTACCTTCTGTTCAACCAAATTGAGACGGTAGCCCCGCTAGCTGACCTAGTGCAGCTCACGGAACTGAATTTAGAACAGAATCAAGTGGTGAACGTTGCTCCCCTCGCCAGTTTGACGAATCTGCAAACCCTGGGCTTGGGCGGCAACCAGATTCAAGACGTGTCGGCCCTGAGTCGCTTGAGCGAGTTAAGCAGCCTAACGCTTTGGCGTAATCAAATCGCGGATGTTTCCCCCCTCAAGGATTTGAAGAAACTCCAGCAACTCCGCCTTAACGATAACCAGATTAGGGATTTGTCGCCGCTGACCGACCTGAAAGGGCTCACCGGACTTTCAATCGCTGACAATCCCCTCAGCGACGCCACTTGCCCAGTACAACCTGAAACGGTTTGTCAGTTCTGACGTTCTTTGAATATTTTGGATTGTAAGGAGAAGAGGGCATGCAGCAGGTTCTTTCGACTGGATTACTAGCCACTTTCATAGCGGTCTATCCCGCGTCAAGCGCGGCTGCCGCAACGTCGGCACAGACTATCGCAGCCTCCCCAACAGCCTTTGAGACGTTCGAGGATTGGTGTGTTCACCAAGGACAATTGCCGTCAGAGACCCAGACAACCATTGGTGAATTACTGAAAGAAGCCGGTACTCAGAACTGCGATCGCGCCTCACAGATTCTCTCTACCTCTACCGAGGTATCGCTTGATGGCCGTCGCATTAGCGATTTATCGCCTTTGGTAAGTCTGTACAGCGTGCAGATTCTTGATCTCACCGATAACGAAATTACGGATCTAGCGCCCTTAGCCCATCTCCCCTACCTGACGGAAGTGTATCTGCGCGCTAATCAAGTCCAGGATTTGACACCCGTTGCCCAGTTTCAAAATTTGAGTGTTTTGATTCTGGGTGAGAACCAAGTTACGGACATTACCCCCCTGGCGGACTTACCTTACTTAGAACACCTCAGCCTCGAATACAACAACATTACTGACCTTTCCCCCCTAGCCGACTTGCCTTACCTGAAGCGCTTGTGGCTAAGCCAAAATCAACTAGTCGATGTTTCCCCACTAGCCAACCTCACCCGCCTGACCGAACTGGGCCTCAGCTTAAATCAAATCGTCGATGTGTCCCCTTTGACTTCACTCACAGAATTGCGATCGCTCCGTCTTGGCGATAATCAAATTGCGGATATTGCTCCTTTAGCTTCACTCACGCAATTGAAGCAACTCAATCTCAGTCGTAACCAAATTGCGGAGATAACACCCTTGCAGTCGCTAACCAATTTGGGGGTGCTTGAGTTGGCTCAGAATCAAATATCGGATGTGACGCCCTTGCAGTCGCTAGAAAACTTAGGGGTGCTGGATCTAACCCAAAATCAAATTACCGATCCCATCCCACTTTTTAACTTGCCTGAGCTGCTCCAGCTTTTTTTAGCAGACAATCCCCTAACCCCATCTACTTGCCCCGAGGAATCGCAAATCACCTGCTATTTTTAGGGCGCGTTATCAATTAAACTCAAAAGCCTTGCAGTATAAGCATTGCCGCGCCCGCTCGGTAAAACTAGCTAGGGGCTGAACCGCTTTCAACATGAGGCTTCAAGCTCTAAATGATGACAGTCCTTAGCCTGGGTTTGAGCTAGCGTCACAATGCTTGAATCGTCCCATTCAAAGGCTTTTCAGAATTAAATCCTGTCCCAGCGATCGCGGCTCTCCACTGATGCTCCAGCAGCTGAGTCGAGCTTGCGAGGGGGGTGGGGAAGTCGAGTTCCCCAAATCGGGGGTTTGGGGGCATGCCCCCAAGGGTTCGGCACTTACCTAAATCGTCCTGACCCTTTCACTAGATGCAAGAGTTGGCGGCAGCTTTGCCGAACAGACCCATGAATATGAATGTCGGTTAGTTGAAGGTTTCAACACCTGTGGGTTCTTGGTAATCCAGCTGTTGTTTTTGATGGCGATATTGGCCCACGATCGCGTAGATAGACTCCCGCAATCGGTTGAGTGAACCGACGGGACGGTGTACCGCTAGCCCATTCCAAGGCGAGAAACGGAGATTCTCACAGAAGTCGCACTGGGCCTCAAAGTTTACAGCCTGGTGGCTGACTTTCAGACGTCCTACCGTGAAAAACGGCGCTTGGGTTTCCTCCCAGGCAACCGTCACGTCATCAATGGACATGGCAACATCCGTCTGGGGCTGAATCTGCAAATCCCAACAGTAGGTAGCTTCTGGCTGAGCCAGGGCTTGAATCAGTTCTTTGCGGTAGTAATTGTCCGGCGCACCCGATTCCTTTGCCTGAGCGCGATCGCTCTCGGGTCGGGCTTCCCGTTTTAAGGGAGCATGGGGCGGCTGACTCGACACCGGAGTCAGAGCGTACTTCACCACCAGCGGATAGGTTACGGGTACATGCCCCGTCTTGGCAGGGTCAAAATTATCCGGCAGTCCCAATGCTGAAGCAGAACCACTCCAGTAACGCTCCGTCAGTAAGCTTTTTGGGGCGTGGCTTGTAATCGTCTTCAGCGCATTCTTTTGCTTCGGATGGAAGATTAGCCATAATAGGACGCGCCACTTAGCCGCTGAAATTGCTCGAAAAAAGCTGAAATAGTCGCGAATGCTGCGGGTGAAGAAGATATCGCCGTTTTGCAGAATGAGATCCTGCGTGTGGGTCTCATGACTCGCCGTTAGCCGTTCTCCAGCGACATCCATAATCTTGACTGAAATCGACCGCGTGTCATCCTCGTAGTCGTTTTCAACCGTTGTGCGGCCATTGGCAAAGCGCAACCAAACTGGGTATTGACGTGGCTGCGCAAACAGTCCCTGCTTTAGATTGATCGACGCTGCCTGTTGGGGCGACAGCCCAGCTGTTTTCACAACCGTCTGCTTAATCGCTTCCGCATCAAAATCAAGAATTTCCAGTGTCCCCTGGACACAGACTTGTGTTTTGGCATGGGTATCCCGGAGGGCTTTTTCCGCATCGCCAAACAGGACATCCATCCGCGCCCGCGTTGCCGCTCCAATTTGCGCCGACAGCGACTGCTCGTTCTTTTCAGGATATTCAGTAAAAAGAAGGGTCATAATTTAGAGATCAAACGTGATTTTGAAGGGGCGATCGCCGGCGGGCACATTACGGTTTATCAGATCTGACATCGTCTTGGTCTGCTGGATAATTTCCCAACCGACAGGCGAAAAGGTCTCTGGCGTAAAAATTTGCCCCGACAGCAGAGGATTCGTTAGCGCTTGCGAAAAGGCATCAATGCCGATTAGGCGTGCAACCAGTGACGGAATCGTGGAGCCCTCACGGACGTCCTCAGCATAAAGACCTACGAAGAACTCGATTTTATCGACATCCCCATAAACTTCTTTCAGCTTTTGTTGAGCGTATTCATCCCCAGTGATCTGATTGAAATCCGTGACGCGGGGAAACCCACACATTTCGCGATAGTCGTTGTAGCTGGGGAGTTGTGATATCCGACCGAGTTCAACCGTAGCAAGTTCAGTAATGTCAATGAACGTTCCTACCCCATACTCCGTTTGCTTAACGGGGAAATCAGGCGTGTTGAACAAGCCAATCAATGATCCGGGTTGCGAGCAGCTTTCTTCCATCAATGCGCCTAACCCCTGATCAATAAAGATCTGATTGTTCCAAAGGGTTTTGCCGAGCGAGATTTCCTCACCCTTACAGACAATTTTTTCCGGAATCGCACTGTGCCAGCGATAGACAAAGCTGAACTCGATCGCCATCCAATTCTCGCGATGCCAAGTGGAGTCCGCGAAGGCACCGGGATCGGCGAAGAAATTGAAGTGGTAGGGAGTGATGTGATAAATGTACTCTTCCATGATGATGTTCAGCATGATCACCATCAGCACGTTCCGCGCCGTTTGGAAAAGTCGTTCGTCATCCCAATCAGGATAGTTTTTTGCCAGTACATCACACAGGCGGTTGTGTTCGCGCACACAGAGCGTATTCAACATGACATAGCCAATCTGAACGTTGGCTCTATCCACACCCATCGCAAATAGCTTGGCTTTCAGTTCAGCGGGGAGGCGTTGCTCAGTCTTGAGGGGGTTGTAAAGTCCTTCAAATTGGGGATCAACAATGCCTTGTTCCGCATTGGCGTAGTAAAACAGCGGATATTCTTCTTCCACCCCATCGGCTCGCTTCAGCCACTGTGACTTTAACTTGCCGCCTTCAAAGGAACGCAACAGGAGCTGTTGTTGACGGGTCAGTCCGTAAACGTTGGCCAGGTCAATGTGGTGGTTAGAGTTGTTTTTGTAGCGATTCTCAGGCGAAATCCGCAGGAAACTATCGGTGAACCACTGCACAAAGTAGGGAAACAGCAGGGTTGATTTCTTGGAATAGCGAGTTTTGCCATCTCGCTTTTGAAAAAGCACTTTCAAATCCGCCAAAGCTGGCAGATTGCCGTCGCGGTTAAATTCTGGATCCGGGGGTAAGTGCCGTCCTGTATAGCTTCGATCCGTCAAGGAATCCCAAGAAGTGTAAGCGTCTGTTTTCTTCGGGCGATCAGTTCCTGGAATATGCGGATCCAGGGTCATCATGCTGTAAGGGTAGGGACGGTTAGGGATTTTATTACAGAGGTTATCGATGAGAAATTTATTGACTTTACGTTTCAGTGAGTCGTTTCCCTGAACGAAATCCCAGACAGGTTTGAAGTGAGTTAAAGCATAGTTTAAAAGCTTATTATCGAATCCGTCTTTAGAGGTGTCTCGTTTTGCCATAAACGTAACTTCCCTATCTATATGGAAAAAATTTCAATTTGGAGAGCTAGGCTACTCCAGCAGATAAACCCCGTCCACTTTGAGAACTGTAGTTTTATGTGGTTGCTAAGCGATCTCACCTAGCCTCTTCTTACCAAGGAAGAGGAACCGGAATACCCCATAAGCCTCTCCTTGAAGAGGAGAGGTGCCGCAGGCGGTGAGGTTTCCCGAAACCGAAAACTCTCGTTCTGAACCTGGATGAGGTTTAACTTTGGATCCATTCAAGACCCCATTGCAAGGTCACTTTCAATAGAACCTTAAAACTACTTGTACGCCTTACCAAGGTTTAATCCCTTGACCCAATTGAACGTTAATCGGCATCTCCTCCTAAAGGAAGTAAAAATCAGAATATATTTAGATTTGAGTAATACTTTTTATGTGTAGTGAATCTGATTCATGCACAATCAAATCCATGTTTTTGGCAAGTCGTTTGGTCTCGCTGTCTTGTCCCAACAGCGCTAGCATCAGCTCTACCTTTTTGATTTTGCAAATGGCTGAAAAGTAGCGATTTCCTCAGTGACTTCTTCAAATCAGCACAAACTAAAAGAGTGCATCAATGATGCACTCTTTTGAGTAATACGAGTTTAATTGATAGCGCATTAGGGCGCGTTATCAATTAAACTCGAAAGCCTTGCGGTATAAGCATTGCCGTGCCCGCTTTGTAGAACTAGCTAGGGGCTGAACTGCTTTCAGCATGAGTATTCAGGCTCTAAATGATGACAGCCCCTAGAAGATACTGTTGACTTTGTCTAACCAGCGGGCAACATCCTTGGCATGGTAGGTGAGGATAAGGTCAGCCCCCGATCGCTTGAAGCTCGTCATGGTTTCTAACACCACGCGCTGCTCATCAATCCAGCCGTTGAGGGCAGCAGACTTCACCATGGAATATTCACCTGAAACGTTATAGGCAGCAACAGGTAAGTCAGTCGCATCCTTCACCTGACGAATGATGTCCATATATGCCAAAGCAGGCTTCACCATCAGCATATCCGCGCCTTCGTCAATATCCAGGGCGATTTCCTTCAGGGCTTCGCGGCTGTTGGAGGGATCCATTTGATAGGTGCGGCGATCGCCAAATTGAGGCGCGGAATCGGCGGCATCCCGGAACGGCCCGTAGTAGGCAGACGCGTACTTAGCGGCGTAGGACAGGATCGGAATATCTTGGCAATCGGCAGCATCTAATCCTTCACGGATAGCCTTGACAAAACCGTCCATCATGCCTGATGGAGCAATAATGTCGGCTCCTGCCTGGGCTTGGGAAACGGCGGTCTTCTTCAAAAGCTCTAGGGTCGGGTCGTTAAGGACGCGCCCCGTCAAATCGCCAGTTTCGAGATAGCCGCAATGTCCATGACTGGTGTACTCACACAGGCAAGTGTCAACCACCACCACCAGGTCAGGAACAGCCTCCTTCACAGCGGTTGTCGCTTTCTGGACAATACCGCAGTCATGCCATGCCCCTGTCGCGTCAGTATCTTTAGTGTCAGGAATACCAAACAGAATGATGGCCGGAATGCCTAAGTCGTAGACTTCCTTGGCCTCTTCCACGATTTTGTCTACGGAGAGTTGGTATACTCCCGGCATTGACGTGACTTCTTGCGCCACACTTTCCCCTGGTACGGCAAAGAGGGGATAAATTAAATCATTTGTGGAAACGACGTTTTCTCTGACCATCCGACGGAGTTGAGGATGGCTACGCAGGCGACGGGGACGATGAATCGGAAACATAGAACGACCAATGCACTCAGCAAACCCATAAGCTCCGCTGCCAGACGTAGACCTGTCTTCTTCCTCAATGTTTGGAAAAACGACATCGCTCACGACCAACGCAGAATGTTACAAGTCTACGGCTTTAGGGTCAGTAATTCGTAAGCCCTAAATTACGTTCTGTAAAGCAACAAGGTTTAGTGTGTTTATTAATTGCCATTAAGTAACGCGATGTTTACTTAAAACGATGGATCATGGGCATAATCAATACATTCACCATTGCGCCAAATGCGATCGCTCGCTTCACAGGATTGTTTGTCAGCTTTGAAGGGGATTGCGGCTGGGTGAGTTTTGAACTTCATGGGTGAACTGAAAGTATTTATCTGCAATTGGAAAAGCCCTAAGGAAAGTAAAATTCCCAAACAGATAAACGCCAATACAAATCCGACATTGCTTAAAGTCCAGATAGGATTACGGGAACGATCGGCTTTCAACCGTTCCTTCGAGCGACGCTCTGGCCCAGCAACTAAGACAACATAAAAGCGCTTCCAAAACAGAGGTAGCGTCAGGCGCAAATCGATCGGATGGCGACGCCACTGAGTGAACTGCAGTGCGGATTGCAAGGCACTCAATTGTTCAGCAGTAAAGGATGCGGCTACGTCCTCCGGCAAGCGATTGAGAAATCGTTCGAGAGCGTCATTTTTGACAAAGGAAGAATTCTTAGTCATGAATTTACTAAAAGAATAGGTATGGTAAAGCCGGAGTTTATGAAGCGCCGCTGGCCTTCTCAGAACTAGGCGAGCCCCAAAAAATGTGTAAGCCGCTTTTTATGTTGGTCTAAGCTTCAAACTGAAGTTGCCTTGCCTCCAAACACTCTCTCTAAAGCCAGAAGGCTAACTTTAGAATGCCCATCGCGATACGGCTCAATCATGCCCACACGCTATTAACAAGCGCTATTCCTTTGGACCGATCGAAGCAAACCCGCTTCTTAAAAGCTTCAAAGGCACCCCTATAGTTTTAGCCTTGTAGGCTGGGGCACCTGAAATCATAGGGTTGGTTGTTCTGTCCTAATGGAGTCGGCAACAACGATAAGGCAGATACAGCAAAGCAAAATTGATGACACGTAACCGAATTATCAACGAAAGTTGTCCAGCAGAAATCCGAAGATATAAGGGGTTTGCTTCTCAGGGTATTTCAGCATCTAAAATTAAAGTTATTTTGGTAGATATGTAGATACCTTGAGAAGTCGACAAAACTCCCGCTTGGAATGCTCGATGTGTTGTCGAGGTCATCACTTAGCCACATCTTCTTCCGTAGGGCACACGGGAAGATAGTGTGGACTGGTCAAGGGAAACTCCTCACTCCGTATATTTCTGGATGATTGTAAAGACATTGCAAGCGCTGTTCGTCAATACTTAGAGATTACAGACCCCTAAAGCATTAGAGCCTGCCGACATCAATATTTTCCACACTATGCCTAGGCTCAGATTTACGAAGTCGACGACAGATTGATCTGCAAGTAGTTATCAAGCTGGTTCAAAAGTTGTAGTTCTCGGTTGTACTCTTGCCGCAGAAGCGTGAGGTAGCGATCGCGATCATCGAGGGATTGTACTTGTCCCAGCATATGAATAGCCAAGTTCATGTTTGATAAGGGCTCTTTCAATTGATGGGCAATTTGGCGAATTGCTCCTAAAGCATCTGAGCTTTTGCGGGGGCTGACAATTTGCTGAACTTGTTGATGGAGGGGCTGTGTCTTAGCAACACTCTGGGAAACAGATTGGTTCGACGAGACATTTTCGCCACTGGAATCTACCTGCTCTTGGCTATTAGGGTAATTTTGAATCTTAGCTAACAATGCTTTGAGACTAGGCCGAGATTTTGTGTGAGTGGTCCAATTGACTAAGCGTAGATTGACTTCATGGTCTAAATTGGCTCGCGTTGGCAACACCACAATGGGGATACCTGTTGCTTGGAGTGATCTTAGTAGCTCAGTCGCTTCTGTCGTTTCGTCAGCATAGTGTGTATCACTTTCCAATACAATCAAATCGGTTCGTTTCAAAGATCTTAAGCTTTTGCTGAGACGTTTAGCACTAATTTGTGGCAAGTTTATCGCCGTCACGTAGATTGTTTTGTCTCGCTTCAAAAACATCGCACAGCTATCTGATGCCTGAATATCGTCCGTAATCACCAATACTCTTTTCATTGATGCACCCTGTAGAATAACTAATCCCTACCCTGTAAGGCTTCCTATTCTAGGCCACTTTTGAAGCATCAATACCTTCATGGCAGATCAGAAGTTCTTTTATAGAGTCCGCGAGCATACTTCGCGCGACAACCCTTCTGCTTTAGCAGTAAATCAAACGAAAGCGACCTTTCATTGATTCTCTGAAAGCGAGATTTTTAGGTGATCACGATCACTATGCTGACACTTTACGGATTTGATGCACATAATGAGTCGGCAATCCCCTAAGAATGTGGCGCTGTTATCGTTCTGAAGTTCTACCCCGGATAGACAAAGCTATAAGCTGAAACGTTATTTCCGTTTGTCTGGTAAATACAGATTTTTGCTGGCAATTTTCAATCAGCTTAGAGTGTGGTTACCAGAAAGTTAGAAGGCAGGCAAACCAATTTCATTCTTAGTATTTGGAAGGCTAGTATAGGGTGTCAAATTGAATACTGCTGCAATAGAGAATATACTTCCCTTTTTTGAGCTTGGAGTCTAAGGAGGCTACACACTAATAAGAACTCATGCCGGACTAAAACCATCTTTTATTAGGTTATGCAGAAGTCGGCAACTTCAAAATTTCTTGGCCCACTGTTTCATAGTCATGCCAGGCTTTCTCTGCCTTCGTATCTTTGACCGCATAGACTGGAACTCCCGTCATAGCAGCTTTTTGAAAGATGGCATAGCGTCGGATCCCTTGCTGAAATACAGGGAGATGGGCTTCTTCGAGTAGCGATCGCACCTCCTCCTCAGCTTTACTGGGCTTGGGGGGAATTGCCGTGAGCAAAATGCGATATCGATCAAACTTGAGGGACTGCAAATAGTTCACTGTCAACACCAAAGCATCCAGTGCCAAAATGTCAGGTGTCGTCGGTAACACGAGTAAATCACAGCTGGTTGCCAACGTGGCTAAGTCCTGCTGCGTGGGCCGGGCTTGAGTATCAATAACAATATGGCGAAAATTAGTTTTGAGGGGTTCAGTTTTCCACTGGTCCGTAACTGGGAAAGGTAATTCACCTCGGCTGGCCCAGCCCAGAGCAGAACGATTGGGATCCGCGTCAATGAGGAGCGTTTCCGCCTGTCCCTGCAAAAAAGCTGCCAGGTGAATAGCTGTCGTAGTTTTACCGACGCCTCCTTTAAAGCTAGTAACCGTAACAATCATGGCCAACTGACAGCACTCCGGACTCTCATTGTCTCTGAATTGCTAGACTGTCAGCAAAATCATATACCGCAGTTGTGTTCGGGTTTCTCGCCTAATTTGGGGTAGGTATCCCAGGTTTGCATTGTTGGAACGTACAAACCTGATGCTGTATTCATTTCTCAAGCAATCCTAAGTTGCTTGGCTCATACTTTTGCACAACGTCTATCACTCTAATGAATCGTCTTAACACTCGCGCCTACGATCGCCTAGCTAAAGAAGTCAAACGACTGACCAGCGGTGCATCAGAAGCCGTTCGTCGCGATATCATCCTGCGTCGCCTGCATAAGCTGCGTGTTCAGCAAGGAACGCCACTCACCTATGCCGAACTGAAGGCCGCGATTGAGGACATTTTTCCTGAATTTGACGACAAAGTGCTGCGCGAAGCTGCCAAGGTCAACCAAGGTGCTAGTAAGCTAAAACTTCTGCGAACAGCAGCCCTGGGTACGGTAGTCGCGGCGGGTGGATTATGGTTTCTGAACCTGCCTTATCCAATGATTCGCTGGCCTGTTTCAAAGGTGGCACCTATCGTGCTGTTGCCCAGCTTCATGGCAATGAACCATAACTATCGACAAACAACTTCCTTGGTAGAACAGGCTGATCAGTTAGTGAACCAGGCGACAAGTGAACAAGACATTACCCTAGGCACCGCGAAAGTTGACCAAGCTTAAAAGCATTTAGACCAGCTTCCCGTTTGGTTTTTAGGCTACTACCCCACACGCTACTGTAGCTGGTTTAGCTGTACTTGGCAGTTCACTTACGATGAGTTTGAAACGGCTCGGAAGGACATTGGCCGCATGGAAGCGAAGGTGTTTCAAGAGGAAAACGCACTTTCGTTACTGACCGATGGGCGTACAACCGTCGAAGCCGCCAAACAGTCCTACCAATCAGCGACGACACCAGAAGCGAAGACCGCCGCGATCGCTAAGTGGCAGGCAGGCGTTGATCAGCTCAACGAAATTCCCCCTGAAACGTTAGCGGGCAGAATGGCCCAAACGAGACTTGAAGCCTACCGCCGCGATTTAGAGCAAATTGCCGGCGTACAGGCTGGCGGCGACCGATCTTCCTTGTTGATGGAGGCGGCTCAACAGTTTGCTTGGACAGCTTCGGTAGAAGCGCAAGCAGCGCCTCTAGCACCAGAAAATTGGCTAAAAATCGCCGGTCTTTGGGAGCAAGCGATTGAGCGATTGGAGCAAGTGCCTGTCGAAGATGCGGGTTACGCTGAATCCCAGCAAATGTTGGCCGAATATACCAACAACCTGGGCGCGATCGAAAGTCGCCTGATTGCCGAACAGCGATCGCAAGCGGCCTTTGAATCAGCAAGTAAGCTCAGCATTGATCTGGCAGATGATGTTGATACCCTGTCGCCCAATCAATATGCCAGCGAATTGCAGCGCATCTTGAACGAACTCAGTAAGGTTGAACAGGGCACCACTGTATATGAGCAGGCTCAAGGTTTGGCCGCAGCGGTGCAAGACAGGCTTCAACAGGTGGCTCTCTAATTTGCAGAACTTACGCAGTTCAAAACACCTCAAGCTACTGATGATGTAGAGATCCCCCCTGCCCCCTTGTTAAGGGGGGTGGCGATAGCCGGGGGGATTCTCGATCGCGAACAATCTCGTTAAATGCGTAAGGCTTATAGTTATTAGACTGTCTCAGCTTCGGCAGCATCGACCATGCGGGGATTCCAGCGCGATCGCAGTTCCTCAATGTGCATATTCTCTTTATTCTTTTTCAGGTGACGGGGGCTGCTTTCAAAAGATAGCGAAGACGGTAGAGCATCAGCTCCATAGGCCGTCTGAATAAAGGCATCCACTTCTGAGTAAGTAGGGGAAAAAGCCTCTACATCAGCTGGAAGACCTAGATGCTCCCGCAGTTTGGCGGAGAAAATCCCTGTGCCATCGTCAAAGAAGCGCTCGGTGGTTGCTCCGTAGCTATCGTAGCCGTGAAATGCCAAGTCTTGAGGCGCTTTGGCTGCTACCCAAGATACGTAGGACCAATATTCACTAAAGGTGCCAAAGTCATTGGCTGAACGCATCATCAGCAATAGCCAGTGATCCGCAGAATCATAGTAACCGCTCAGCTGTTGAGCAAAGGTTTTCAGGTGTTCTTGCTTAAACCACATGTGATGGGGCACAAACGTGCCTTCAGCATCGGTTAATCCAGGCACGCCCAACACGGTGCGAATCCAGGTTTCCCACTTAGACACGATGCCAGGATTGCCCCAACCATTGTGTTGAAGGAGAGCAAAGGTGTGATTGTTACTGCCATCTTCTCGGGAAATTAGGGGCCAGGTATCAACGGGCAGTAGATCGCTGTCCCAAACGACATACCATTCACTCAAATCTGACAATCCTTCAAAAGCGCCTAACTTAAGCAGCTGTTGGTAAAACCAACCGGGCGTATAAAGCGACTCACCGAGATCCAACTCAGCACAAATCGTGTCCTTGGTTAACCCTAGATTTTTTTCAAAGAAAACTTCTTCCTCATGGACATAGAGGGGAGCGGTTTGCCAATTGCCCACGACTTCCCGGAGCGATCGCGCTTCCGCTGCGGGCGTTACAACGTGGATAGCCCGAGGGGCATAGTGGGTCGTGATGCCTTCAAATACAGCACGAGTATTCCAGCGTGCTTTAAATAAAGGAATCACAAAATCAAAAACTTCCTGTGACATGGTTAATGACCACTCTGTCAATATTAATCAGCACAAAGCAAAAACTGGGCACAAAGGGATGCACCCAGTAGGTAAGGCAATAGCAATCGATAGGGCTTACACATTTGACGAGACCGTCATCGATTGAAGGTCCCCACACCATTAGCGTGGGGTACTTTGAACTATGTAAGTCCTGAATTTGGTTGACTGCTTAAGGCATTGAGAGGCAACTGTTTGCATCTTGACTGGCCAATCCTAAACAGCCGACAGCGCCTCTTCAGTTACAGCTCCATTTTCCACAGGGACATGATGTGCCACCGTTGAAGGATCTTCCAAACCAACCTCACGACAGTGGGCCTCAACCCCTAGACCCTTACGGGGATAAGTGGCGCAAATTTCCTGGTACTCCGCGATCGCCAGATAGAGATCATCACGGGTCAAGGAATTGAGATAGCCACACCGACCGATTTCGCCCTTGGGTAGGGGAGCCGCTAAGTTACCGCCCCGCTTTTGCACAATCTTTTCTTGTGCTGCCCACAAGGTGCCTTTATTCAGCAGCACATCGTGCCAGAGGCTGAGACCAAAGGAACTGATGAGTCGCAGAATCCGATGAAAAGATGCCTCAGTAATCCACTCGTTGCGGTAGCTCAAGTAAGCACCAAAGCCCATTCCGATGGCAACAGCATGACCGTGTAGCAGTCCAGCTTCGATTTCAAAACCGGGGGACCAAGTGTGACCGTAAGCGTGGGGACGGCACTGATGGGTTTCGTAAAGGTTGTCGTACTCAGCTTCGACATAGCTCCGGAGGGCGGCACCCAAAATCTTTTGGGACAGCACACTGATGTCGTTGCCAGGTTCACAATCTAACGTGCCAAAGCGAGTCTCAATGAGGGCTCCACCAGCTTCCTCCAGATAGCAGAAAAGAGCTTCGTTTTTAACGGTTGCCATCTTAATAATCTCAGCAATCCCGTGACGCAACCAGCCTTCCCGCAGGGTTTTGAAGAAGGAGCGATCGGTTAGCGAAAGCACGGGTGCATGGTAGGCCCCAAAGAGATTCTTGTAGCCAAAGCCGTCACAGCAGGTACGAGGGGAAGGCCCAGCATCGATCCCAGCCACAATAGACGTCGACAGCATGACATAGGGAGTATTGCGATGGTACAGCGCACAAGCCAACCCACCGGTATCCGTCAAGACACCGCCACCAACGATGAGAACCGGCTCATTCCGGGATACCCCCAAACGCTTGAAGTCGCCTAACATGCGCTCGACGGTGTGGATTCCCTTATCCACTTCCATTGCCCGATAAACGAGTTTGTCCAAGTGGATGCCATGGTGAGCGAAGTAGTGCTCAATCTGTTCACCGTAGTAGCGTTCAACATTTTGATCCACCAGGCACACACAGCGGCCATGGGAAATGTACATATCCCGCAAAACAGGCTGCTGTGGATCGAGGGAGTTCTCTAGCACTTTGATCGAGGTAAAGGTGCTGGAGCTCATGACCGCTTCAATGTTCTGATCATCGTCAGTGCTAACCACATGAGCTGAACTGGTGCGATAGCTAGAGGTGGGATAAATGGCATGGGGGTCAGCTTCAACTAACCGGGCTGCCAACTCCTGATAAAACGCGGCGTCGGCACTGCTTAACAGGAAAGCCAGCAGCTTGGTGTCAGCCAAATTAGCCTGATGAACTCGATCCGCAAACGCCGACCACTCGGTACCAGCAGCCATATTGAAAGCTGTCAGAAGTTCTGCCAACAGACCAAAGAAACTACTGAGGGACGTATTCAAGCAACTTCGCAATCGTCGACACGCAGATAAACCTTGAATGGCCCCTACCAGCGCGAATTCTCTACCCAGTTCTTCAGAAAAAGCCTTGCTCTCAATTAGCGCAAGTAACAGATTCCTGAACTGGCTACTAGAACAGATTGCTTCAACAGCGCTCTGTATGTCCTGGTACGCCAAAGGCTCACTGTCATAGGTCTCAATAAAAGCCTTAACCGCCGAGGTAGTCTTTGTCATTGTGAGTTCCGAGAAAAGACATGCATTCGTACTAATGAGGGATAATTAGACCCTCGTCTCATGCAAATTAACACAAGTCTCTACTCAAAAGTTAAAGCAACATTACAGATTCGTGCGCACATGTGATTGTATGCTAATAGATTTAAGGATATTTGCATATCTAATCGTTATACCGAAAAAAGTTAATGGATAGGTATGAGTTTGCTTGCGGACGTACTTGCAGACGTACTTGCCAGGTTGCTTGCAAGGGAATTGGAGGTTGCCAGTACGAATTCGTGAATTCCCGACCTAGAAAATTTGGGGATGTTCTGAGGACACAGAAATCGCAAGCGAGTTGCGCCACAATTGCGACGGCTTGATTCGATTGTCGTGGTTGAAAGTAGCGTGACCTATGCTAGTGACCAAACAGCCGGTTTTTCAAAGGTTCTGGTATCCCATCATCCCTATGAACTTATTGGGCGAGTTACCGGAAGCTTTTACCCTTTTAGGGCAACCTATTGTGTTGTGGCTAACAGCCGAGGGTAAACCTGCAGCCGTCCGCGATCGCTGCTGTCACCGCACAGCGCAACTATCGCTCGGACATGTTGAAAAAGGACGCCTCTGTTGCCCGTACCATGGCTGGCAGTTTGATGGCACCGGGGCCTGTGTGCGTGTTCCGCAGCTGAAAGAAGGCGATACGATTCCGGCTTGTTATCAGGTTGATGCCTATCACTGCCAGGCGAAATATGGCTACGTGTGGGTTTGTTTAGGCGACCCCATCGCCGCTATTCCCCATATTGCTGAAGCGGATGCAAAAGAGTATCGGCTCATTCATGAGTTCTATGAACCCTGGCGCTGTGCGGGTTTGCGGGTCATGGAAAATGAGATGGACTTGGCCCATCCCACCTTTGTTCACACCACCACTTTTGGTAGTGAAGAACATCCGGTACCCGACGCTTTAGACATTCAAGAGACGGACTGGGGTCTCCGAGTTACCGGGCAATTAGGGGTTGTCAACCCGGAACTCCAGCAAAAGAATCTCAACATGGCATCGGGTGAAACCTTCCGTACACTGGAAATGGATTGGTTTTTACCCTTTACAGTGAAGCTCAAGATTGCTTATCCCAATGGTTTAGAGCACATCATTGTGAATACGATGACGCCCATTGATGATGGCACCTCCCAAATGGTGCAGTTTTGCGTTCGTAACGACACTGCTGCAGACACACCCAGCAGTGAGGTCATTGCCTTCGATCGCCAGGTCACCCTAGAAGATAAACGCATTCTGGAATCTACCGATTACGATGTGCCGCTAACCATGAGTCAAGAGCAGCATATGTTTACCGATAAACCAGGCATCATGGTGCGCAAAAAGATTGCTGCACTGCTGAAATTCCATGGGGAAACCGAGCAAACTCGCGCTTGATTGATATCTAGTTGGACTGAGACGAAATTTATCGCGTCTCAACAAAACGGGCGAGGAGGGATTCGAACCCCCGACACCGTGGTCCGTAGCCACGTGCTCTAGTCCACTGAGCTACACGCCCTTATCGAAGTTAAATAGTAACACAGTCTTTACTCACAACCTAGCTTTTTCTCGATGACTCCGACTGAAAACTCGTCCCCCTCCTTAACCCACCTGAGTGCCACTGGCGAAGCAAACATGGTGGACGTTTCCCATAAGCCACAGACGGTTCGGGAAGCCACTGCCGAAGGAACGATTCGCATGACAACGACAACCCTCGAAAAAATTGAAGCGGGGGATGCGCCCAAAGGCGATGTGCTAGGAACAGCCCGTTTAGCGGGGATTATGGCGGCCAAACAGACTGCTAACCTGATTCCTCTTTGCCATCCACTCCCGTTGAGCAAAGTTACCGTCGAAATTGAGGCCGATCGCACCCTGCCTGGCTATCGCATTCAAGCCACCGTAAAAATAAAGGCCCCAACCGGCGTTGAAATGGAGGCCCTCACCGCCGTTTCCGTTGCCGCCTTAACGCTTTACGACATGGCTAAAGCCTTAGAAAAATCCATGGAAATTCAGACTATTCGCCTGCTACGAAAAACAGGTGGAAAGTCAGGAGACTATGAGTCTACCCCTTTAGAATAGTAAGCGTAAGTTTTTGGATATGTTTGTATGCCACCCCGTTGGCCCCGTAAACCTGATCGCCGTGACCCGGCCTATCGGAAGATCGAAGATCGCATGAACTTTGCTGTGCATGTGGCTATTTTCGCAGCAGTGAATTCTGGGCTGTGGTTTGCCCACAACTTGAATAGCAGTTGGGTTTCCTGGGTCAGTACCTTTACCCTGGCATGGCTGGTGGGCCTGGTGAGTCATGCCGTTTATATCTTTGCGATCGCCGACTACTCCGGTTCCTACATCATTGATCCTGACGAAAAACTAAGGGAAGAAAACTAATGTCAACCTCATTACCGGCGGAGACGGTGGAAAAATTGGCTGCAAATATTGGGGAAGTGGTCTACATTGATGTTGCCAAATGGCACCTTTACTTGAACGATGCCAAGCTACACACTCTGGTCGCTCAGCGTCTGAGTCCCCTCTTTGACGAAGCTTCGATTACGGAGGCGAGTGTGAATCAGATTTTGGCGGATATTCCAGTGCCCGTTGGGGCTCGTCGTCAGCAAATACCGCTGCTGGATTTGATTCCGAATACCTGCATCAGCGATCTCGTTCGCGTGCTAGAGGACTTTCGCGAGACCCTTTAGCGACCGAGAACCGAGGGCATAATCCGTTATTACGGAACAGCTAGGGGGGCATTCATTCCCAACTGCCGCTATGTTGCAGCATGGGGGAGTATTCGCCGAATTGAAACTGCAACGGCAAACTCGCTTTGACGCGACGCCATGCTGCCACCTGAAAGCGAATGAATCGTTCAGCTCCCAGAAAGGCATCCACCTCATCACCATCCCAAATAATTTCGGCATGGCCGGTCAAATACAGCAAATCCCGTGTTTCAAAGTCAATGAAGAGGAAGCCAGCTTTGGGATTCAGCAGGATATTGCCTACGGTATTGAAGTGAAAATTGCCCGTGAAGTCCGGCAAGCTAAACGTCTGATCGTCTTCGATTCGCACAAATCCGGGTTTCCCACCCCGATGGGACGCATCCGCTCCAAAGGTGGGACTGTCTTTCCCGGCGCTGTAGGCTGTGGCGATAAAGAGCGTGTCTGACGTGGCAATCAAGTTTTGGGCTGCTGCATCCAAGCGATCGCCCTGATCAATTACCTTCTCTTGTTGCGGGTGGGCAATTTCGGGCAAGACCTCAATCGCACGGGTTTGAATGTATTGCGGGCAATTGCCAAAGGTTTGGGCGATCGCGACGGTCATGCCCTCGTCATCCACAGCGCTGATTTGCCCGGTGGAACGATTGCGACGACGATTTTCAGGCAAGATTCCCAAAATGCCGATATCAGCACCGACTTGCAGATGATTCGCGATCGGGGAACCGAACAACGGCTGAGTCCCCATCCTCAAGTGATGAGGATCAGGCGATGTAACGAATCCTGGTGATCCGGTCAAAATCGAAACCCAAGGGTAACCCTGCTCATCGGTCATGCCCACAATCAAAAAGGGCAACCGGCTGTAGAAATCGCGGTGCTGATCTGGCAAGAAATCGCGCATTATGCGCCGCCCCTGCCTTTCAATTCTGTCGCGCACGCCCATGCGGGTTTGCACGTCCTGCTCACCGGAGTGAAAAGGCGATTCAGCATGTGACCAACCGGAATTCATAGCTCCTCCTTGGATAAGTGGGTTGAGATAAACATTTGGGATAAAGGCAGGCAATATCCTTCGACATCAATGCCTAAGGGCTAGGGGCTGTCATCATTTGGAACCTGAATCCTCATGCTGAAAGCGGTTCAGTCCCTAGCTAGTTTTACCAAGCGGGCGCGGCAATGCCTATACCGCAAGGCTTTCGAGTTTAATTGATGACGCGCCCTAGCCCCCCGGTGCAATCAACTCCATACGAATACCGCCGGGAATGGAGAACATCATGTGCTGGGTTGGGCCAGCCCCCAGGGGTTCAGGCGCAAACTCAATTTCAACTTCTGGTGTAGAGGCTAGCGTTTGATGGAGCGTATTCAGCATTTCGAGTCCTTCCACCTTGAGCGCAAAGTGATGGAGACCAATGTTGTTTTTGCGATCGAACGGAGCCGCATTGACGGGGTCAGTCGCCTGCCAAAGGGTCAGCATCACAGTGTCATCAGAGACAAAAACGGCTGGATAGTCAGGTTTTTCAGCAATTTGCTTAAACTCCAGCACGTTGACAAAGAAATTACGCGTCGCCGTGATGTCTGGAACGGTCAACCCAATATGGTGGGAGCCTTTGGTAATCGCCATAGTGATAATTCCAACGAAAGAAGTATAAGCTTTGTACCGAACGTTCAGTACACAATCAGACTGTACCGATCATTCGGTATACTGTCAACAGCTGAATTAATGTTGGAAATGTCGAAAGAAATTCACCTTCCTAGATTGTTTGAGCTATTTCGCCATTACGGCTATGACGGAGCAACCTTGTCGAAAATTGCTGAAGCGACAGGTCTAGGCAAAGCCAGTCTTTATCACCACTTCCCTGGCGGCAAAGAGGACATGGTGGCGTCGGTGCTGGATTATTCAGAAGCGTGGCTCCACGCAAACGTGTTGCTCCCGCTAGCAAGTGAAGGGACGACTCAAGAGCGCTTACAAAAGATGTGCGATCGCATCAATGACCTGTATGCCGGGGGCACTCAGCCCTGTCTACTGGCAATTTTGCACTCGGGTAACGGGCGTGACCTGTTTCACGACAAAATTAAAGCCACCCTCGCAACCTGGATTGGCGCGATCGCGACGGTACTGATGGAATCGGGCTGGGATGCCACAACAGCCCGGCATCGCGGCGCAGATGCGATCGTCGCGATTCAAGGAGCTTTGATGGTGTCTCAGGGCTTGGATGATCCTGCTCTATTTCAGCGAGTGATCAAAACGCTACCGCAAAATCTAACAGCAGCCGGTTAATCCAAGTATCCATTCATTAAGCCGCTAGGGTACCGTATTGACTGCTGTACTCCGGTTTCAGAATAGTTGTTCCCGTTTGAACTGCAGGGCGAGCCTGCAACATTTCGACCCAGCGTTGAACCTGGGGATAGTCATCTAAAGCGACCCCGAGATAAGGGCTAATTGCGGCAGCAACCCAGGGATAGGTGGCGATATCCGCGATTGAGTAGTCGCCTGTGATGAATTCCTGGTCAGTCAGCTGGCTGTTCAAGACACCCAAAAGACGGTTGGTTTCTTTTTCATAACGCCCGATCGCGTAGGGAATCTTCTCTGGGGCAAAGTTACGGAAGTGCCCAAACTGCCCAAACATGGGGCCAACGCTGGCCATTTGGAACATCAGCCACTCAATGGTTCGAGTGCGTCCCACTATGTCTGTCGGTAAGAATTTCCCTGTCTTTTCCGCTAAGTAAATAAGGATGGCACCCGATTCAAACACCGTGAGATCGTTGTCGCGATCGCGAATGGCCGGAATTTTACTGTTGGGGTTAATCGCAACATATTCAGGGGTGAACTGATCCCCTTCGCCGATGTGGATTTTGTGAATTGTATAGGGCAACTGTAGCTCTTCGAGCAAAATGGCCGGTTTGTAGCCATTGGGCGTGGTGAAGGTATAGAGATCGATCACGATGGGCCTCCTCAAAAATCGGCGTATAGAGCGCTGGTCATTTAGGCTAAGACACCTGGTATCCTTCCTCAGAGGGAGCTAGAGTCCAAACTTTCTGCCTCGCCCGGTGTTTGCGGCAAATGCAAACCACATTCTTGCTTTAAACCATGGAATCGGGTATCGCGCTCATCGCTGTCGCTGGCCATCAAAGGTCGGCTGGAATGCCAATCCCCCACTGATACATACCCTCGGTCAAACATGGGGTGATAGGGCAAATCGTAAGTTTGCAGATAGTAGTACACATCCTTGGCATTCCAGTTCAAAATGGGCAGAACTTTGTAAACGCCTTGCTGGTGCGTCACGACATCTAAGGTTTTGCGATGATCCGTTTGGTCGGCCCGGAGTCCCGCTAGCCAAGCAGTCGCTTTTAGCTCTTGTAATGCCCGCTGCATGGGCTCAACTTTGCGAATCTGGTCGTACTTATTGAGGGAATCGACGTCTTGATTGGCCCAAAGCCTGCCGTACAAAGCCTCCATCCGAGCTGGGCTCAACGGCGACTGATACACCTTCAAGTTCAGGCGCAGTCGGCGTGTTAGGCCATCCGCAAATTGATACGTTTCGGCAGGGAGGTATCCTGTATCTACCCAAATCACAGGGATAGCTGGAGCAACCTGAGTCACCAAATGCAGCATGACAGCCGATTGAATACCAAAACTGGTACTCATCACGCTTCCTTCACTAAAAGTCTTTGCAGCCCAGCTGACAATCTGCTTCGGATCTTTGTGCGTGAGAAAAGGACTCAACTGCTGGTTAACGGTTTTGAGATCAATCATTCTTTATGGAATGTTGGAGCGCTCGGTCAGCAACTCCTTCTGCACTTTGGGCAGTTTACGACGTCTTGGTAGAGTCGGAGTATCAAGAAATGCCATCATAATCCGTCTCCCTCAAGTAATTAGAAAGAATTAAGGAAGAAAATCTAAGCTTGACTTTGTTCGACGCTCAGGAAGCCGACGAAAACGGTTGTCGATAACTGCACAACGGTTGGACAGGACAGCGATCGCATTGCGGCCTGCGATAATGACAGCACTTTTGTCCATGCAGCATCATGACTTCGTGATGGTCGTAAACTTGCTGAACTGTCCAATCTGCGGGGAGGAGGGCAGCAAGTTCATCGTGTGAAGG
Organism: Cyanobacteria bacterium J06638_28; assembly: GCA_039819045.1. GTDB lineage: Bacteria > Cyanobacteriota > Cyanobacteriia > Phormidesmidales > Phormidesmidaceae > SIO1E4. The sequence continues at coordinate 132,796 of JBCBSR010000007.1, read as the reverse complement.
ACCCACGGCGACCTTTGACGCAATCAAGCCCACCCGCTGAGCGACGCGATGATGATGGCTATCCACCGGCAAGGCACGCATCCGCAAGGTACTAAAGCACAAGACAGCAGCGCTAGTTTTAGGCCCGACGCCAGGTAACGCTTCCAGCCAAGCACGCGCGTCATCAACCGATAGGTGCTTGAGAAATTCCAACGACCAGTTCGCGCCGGTTCGTTTGCCGACCAGTCGCAACACCTGCTGCAGGCGTGGGGCCTTCTGTTCAGGCCAGGTGCAAGGCGCGATCGTCTTTTCTACGGCTTCTGTTGATGCGTCACGTACGGCATCCCAAGTCGGAAATTGTGCCCGCAATTGTTTGAAAGCCCGACCTGAATCATGATTTTTGGTGCGATGATTAACCTTTATCTATCGAGCAGCATCCGATGGGTTCACCGATGGATGAGTCGATTAAATGGACTCACCACGGCCAAGCCGCAACAGACTTGATTTTGACAAGTTATCAAATCTCCATTCCTAAGTTTCAGAAGGTGAGGAGCTGTTGAAGTTAGGCGTCAGAAAGGCGACCAGAAACCCAATAGCGAACCCAGAAATATTCCGTACTAGAGGCACCCAATCACTGGTGCGCGTTACCACAGGGCCGACGCCAAAGGCAAAAAACAAAATACCCCAAAGCGGTGAAAAGATAAGAATCCACTGCCAGGCAATAGCCTGATCCGGCTTACGGGGATGAGCGACAAAACCACAGACGATACCACCCACAATAGAAGAAATGAGTGTCAGAATCCACTGCTCTTGAGGGAGCCCTGGAACCACTGAGCACCCGTCTTGACGGAGGCAGATTTCAATCGAATTCAAAGCGCTCAAAATTGCCTGATCTTCGCCATTCTCGCGGACAAAAAACTGGTTGCCGTAGCGAGTTTGCAACTCAATCCAAAAGGTTCTGGGAAGCAAGTCATAAAGGGCATCCCCCACACTGAAGTTGAGCAAATTGCCGCCCCTCGGATCAGCTACTAGCATGACGCTCCGATCATCCAAGCCCCAGAAGCCTTTAACGGCTCGACCAGGGGTGCGATCGTACTGGGTGAGAACGCGAAGTTTCCAGCCGGTTTCAGCTTCAAAATCTTCTAGATCTGTATTCAGGCGTTCTTCTTGAACGGTACTCAATGATTTTGCCAGGTCAATAATCAAAGTTGGTTCTTCTGGCAAGAGTGTGGGATCCTCATAGGCCATCGCAGCTGGGGTTGCCATGAGCCAGCAGCCCAAACTGAAAATAGCCACCAAAAAAAGTTGTGGAAATTTCTTGTGAATCAAAGAGCCCGTCTGAATACCCATGAATCGCTGCATCGCCCAGTAAATGTTTGTACGCCAATTTGCCAACAGCCCACCCATCCTGAATACGCTGTTGTTTACAGTTATTTACCTCATTCTAAGGTAATTACCCCTTGCCAAGGCTAGTCAGTCGCTTGGGTCTGCGGATCCGAGGGCATTGACGATCGCGAAGACGATGGGTTGCTGTGACGGTCAGAACCCTCCGACGCCTGCGACACGCTGCGTTGAGACGATGATGACGTTTGACGTTCGGGCGATGGCAGTTGTTTAGTTTCGGGTGTTAAAGGAATTTCAGGCTGTTGTCCAGAGGGCAAAGCAGGCGGCACATAATTTTGACTCTTGGGTAAACGACGGCGATCGCGACTATTGGGTCGCGTCAAGGTATGCCAGGCAGCCCGTGCGCCCGCCATCAAACTACGAGTCTTCACTTGGGCTCGTTTGGCCTGCTGCCGCACCTGAGTCACCCCTTGATTAACCTGCTGGGCCACTCGACCCGCTTGCTGGACGCCTTCCGTCACATCATCGGTAAGTTCAGTGATTTCTAAGCCGGTCCTGCGAATCGATTCTAAGGTGGGCGGTAGCTCGCGCTGGAGCGTATCGCAGAGCTTCTCCACACTCCGAGCTGCGCGTCCCAATTCCCGTGTTGCAACTAATAGCAGCGCTAGCACCAGCATGAGGCTGATGCACACCAGAACTAAGGAAATACCTAACCAAATAACAGGATCCATCACGGTGCAATGCTAGAGGCAATAAATGGCTTAGTCTTTCAGTTGCTCCGCAACTGGAGTATGTTCATTGCTCGCTAGTGAAGCATATTCTTGTTCGCTAGCAGCCTGCCCTGCCGCGATCGCTTCGCGTAAACGGATGAGGGTTTGTTCCCAGTTTCGCAAAGTCGTTTCCGATAGGCGATCAGTCTGGAGCTGTAGTGAAGTCGCCAAATCTTCGACGAGTTCTGGCAGGGCATCAGCAGACTTCCGGAGGAACTGGCGCGTCTCTTTGCCAGTACGAGGGGCTACCAGTAGTCCCGTCACCGTCCCGACTAGCGTGCCCACCAGCACACCTCCCAAAAATGAACCCGATTTGTTGTCCGACATTTGCTTCAGCTCCTAAATAGGTAGGTGATTAAATTTGCTTCTTTAACAAAGGGACACAGCCATCATAGTGAAAATGTTGGGCGTTACTGACTTCAGTGTGATTTTAGGAGTGGCTAGTTTGAAGCGGAAAGCTTCCCTTTGACCTACTTATTACTGACTCCTGGCTCCTGGCTCCTTTTCTCGCCCACAAATCACCACATGCGAAAGAATTTACGCCGCTGACGGGTGCTTTTGGAAAATAGCCTGACCCCGGTCACAACAATGGCCAGAATCCGCTGTAGCTGTCGAATTTGGTGCTCTAAGCGATCGCGCTTTTGACGTAGTGATGCCACGGCCTGTTGCCCCTGCCGAATCAAACGTGGTGTTCGCTCGGTATCTAGGATGCGGCGCACCTGCTGCTCCCATTGGGTCAATGCTGTCACAGCGGAGGTCAGAGCACAGGTTGTGCGCCAGAGCCGCCATCCCAGGTAAAACCCGCATAAGGAAATCATAATGTTGAGGCCGATAACAAGATGTATCACAGGATTAAACCATCCAGAAACCTGGTTCCTAATCCAGAGGTTACCGATGATCACGTTAGCTTTTCAAGCAACTGCGTTACTCGCGCAGGATATTTTTAGCTGGAAGCATGTTTTGGCTAGAAGCAAGAATCTGAATGCGATTTTCTCCTTAAATCTGAAATTGCAAGCCTAAATGGAGCGAAAGTGCTTACAAAAAGACTCACTCAAGTAAGTTGACGTATTACAGTGCAAAGCTTCGTTTACCATGGGGCGTTGCTCCTTGTAGAAGAAGACAATGGTTCAGCGGGTGCTCTATGTGGATCCGGTTAGCGGTCAGGACAGTCGCGATGGGCTAGCCGCCAGTCGATCGCTGAAAACGTTATCCACAGCCCTGCGCCTTAGCCAGGCCGATACTCAGATTCGACTACAGGGGGGATTGTACAGCGCCGCCAATGGTGAGCAGTTTCCCCTGGTTATTCCCGCCGGATGTCAGATTATTGGGACGCCAGGGCGCGATCGCCCCGCCACTATCCTCCAGGGCAGTGGGCGCTGGCAGTCCTCGAACCAAGGGGTGCAAGCCGTGACCTGCGTCTTGAGGGAGGACACGACCCTGCGATCGGTGACCCTCATGAACCCGACGGTTCAGGGCATTGGGCTGTGGCTAGAGGTCGAGCGCTGCTATGTGCAAGATGTCGCAGTTGTGGACTGTACACGTCATGGCGGATTTGTATCCAGTAGCGCACTGCCGACGATTGAAGACTGCGTGTTCGAGCAATGTGGTCAGGCTGGGATTGTATTTGTCAATCAGGGTAAGGGACAGCTGGAGCGCGTCACCTGCCGCCAAAACGACATCGGCATTTTGCTACAGGACACCGCTGCGCCTTTGCTCCAACAATGCCGTATTGAAAACAACCGCATTGGTCTTGAAATAAGCGGCACGGCAAATCCGGTACTTCGTCGTAATCAAGTGATGAACAACCAAGCTTACGGTTTAGCCCTCACCGCTCAAGCCACGGCTGATTTAGGACTTCCCCAGGATATAGGGGAAAACGTGGTGCGCTACAACGGGCAAGGGGATATTCGGAATCAAAGTCGGCGATCGCTTCTTACCTGTGGCAATGATCTGATCCCTCAGCGCCTCCAGGGAGATGTTGAGTTAGCGGCCAGTGAGTTACCGGATCCCGCAGCCGTACCTGCGTCACTCTTTAGCCAACCCGCCAAGGAGCCAGGAGCTGACACCCGTGGTGATGCTGGAGCCGATGTGGAAAGTCGGCAACCCGGAGGCGATAGTCGTTTTTTCGATGCCGTTGGCCATTGGGCCAGCCCTTTTATTGAGGGATTAGCCGCCGTTGGTGGCATTAAGGGGTTTGAAGATGGCACCTTTCGCCCGCATGAATTGGTGACGCGGGCACAATTTGCGGCTTTCACTATGGGAAGTTTTGCCGCTTTTCCAGAAAAGGTTGCCCCCGTCTCGTTCAAGGATGTCTCCCGTAACTTTTGGGCCTCCAAAGTGTTATCCCAGGCACAGGTCAGGGGATTTTTGAGCGGCTATCCGGACGGCACCGTGCGACCCAATGCACCGATCAGTCGCATTCAGGCCATTGTGGCCCTCAGCAACGGGTTGGGATTGGGGGGTGGCCGAGCTGATGACGTTGGCATTTATCGCGATCGCGCTCAAATTCCGAGTTATGCGGTGGAAGCTCTAGCCGCAGCTACTCGCCGTCAGTTAGTAGTGAACTATCCCGATCCGCTGACGCTGCGCCCCTCAGAATCCATCACCCGCGCCGAGGTTTCAGCCTTGATCTATCAGGGGCGCGTCATTATCGGCACCGCGACCGCATTCAGTTCGCCCTATATTGTGCAGCCGGATGCAACGCAGCCCCTCTTTAGCGATATTGACGGGCACTGGGCCGCCGATTTTGTTCGTGGGTTAGCCACAGCCAACCTAGTAACGGGCTTGCCGGATGGTCGCTTTGCCCCCGAAGCCCCCATGAATCGCGCCCAATTTGCAACGTTGATCGTGAATGCTTTTCAGCCCCAACCTGAAAGAGTAGGAACCCTCTTTCAGGATGTACCGGGCAGCTTTTGGGCGGCTGATCCCATTCAAACGGCCTATCGTGGGGGCTTTATGTCAGGGTTTCCGGATCAAACCTTTGGCCCCGAAAATCCGCTGCTGCGAGTCCAAATTTGGGTTGCGCTGGTCAACGGCCTGGATTGGGAGAATTTGCCTGCGGAGCTGAATCCCCTCGGACGCTTTATTGATTACGACAGGATTCCTCGGTATGCCTTGCAGATGACCGCGATCGCGCTAGCAAAGCAGTTACTCATTAATTATCCTGACGCAAACGTCCTCCGCCCCAACCAAGTCGCCACCCGTGCCGAAGTCAGCGCAACGGTCTATCAGGCTATGGTTGCGCTCGGTAGGCTACCGGCGATCGATTCCCGTTATATCGCCTAATCTTGGTCAAGGGTTGGGGCAGCAAGAGGGCATAGGAGAAATAAAGCGATACGATCGTCAAGTGCAACCAGCTTTGGCGATCGTAATCGCCAGGGGATTTGCCATTTAAGACCCTCTCTTACCCTTGCTTCCTTTGTTGCTCTAGTCAAAAGAAACATTATTATCCGTGCCTTCTACCTACGCTGTCCGTCCTAAGGAAACCGTGTCAATGCTGACGCGGGATGGCCTTCGCTTAGATGCTGACGTTTACCGACCGGATGCCGCAGGAACAACTTTTCCCGTTTTGTTGATGCGCCAGCCCTATGGTCGCGAAATTGCTTCCACAGTGGTCTATGCTCACCCAATTTGGTACGCGGCCCAAGGCTTTATAGTCGTTATTCAAGACACGCGGGGACGGGGAACCTCCGAAGGTGACTTTTGCCTATTCCAGCATGAAGTGGATGACGGTTACGATACCGTTGCATGGGCAGCTCGGTTACCGCAAAGCAATGGCAGGGTGGGCATGTATGGGTTTTCCTATCAGGGGATGACCCAGCTTTTTGCCGCGCAAGCTCAGCCCCCTGCACTACAGGCCATTGCGCCTGCGATGGTGGGCTACCATCCCCACACAGACTGGGCCTATGAAAATGGTGCCCTCCTATTGCAAGCCGGTTTAGGCTGGGCCATTCAACTGGCGGCTGAAACGGCTCGTCTTAAAGGCGATCGCGAGGCTTTTCAAGCGCTATATCAGGCGTCACGACAGCTGCCCCTGCATGAGGCATGTGCGGCTCAGCCGCAGGTACTGGGCCAGTACGCTCCGGATTCCTTTTTCCATGAGTGGGTTCGTCATCCCCAAGCGGATGAATATTGGCAAGGTATTACCCCTCAGTTGCAGGATGTGGATCTACCCATGCTGCATGTAGGGGGATGGTTTGACCCATACCTTCGAGGCGATATTCGGCTGTATCTAGAAATGGCGGCGCGGAGTCGCTTCCCACAGTTCATCTGGATTGGTCCGTGGGGACATATTCCGTGGGGGCGTCAGGTGGGTGCCCGTGATTTTGGCCCAGCTGCCCATAGTCCCATTGATGGGTTGCAGGTGAAGTGGTTTAAGCAGCACCTGACGGAGCAAGCAACCGACCTTTTAGACACGCTACCCGTCAACTTGTTTGAAATGGGAGCGAATCGTTGGCGATCGCTGGCAACCTGGCCCCAGGGGCAGGCGCAAGTCTGGCAGTTACAGAGTGACGGGTTGGCGTCGATGCAGCAGCAGGCTGGAAAGCTAGTAAGGCAGACTTCCCCAGGGACTCATGAAACAATTGGCGACAGCCTCACACAAGAGGACATCAAGCAGCCTGCCCTAGATACTTTGGTACACGATCCTTGGCGACCCGTTCCGTCGTTGGGAGGCCATGCCGGGATACCGTCAGGGGTATTTGATCGGTCAGCGTTGGACTGTCGAAGCGATGTATTGACCTACACCTCGGCTCCCTTAACGACTGATTTAGCAGTAGCGGGACAGGTGCAGGTCACACTTTATTGTCAGAGCGATCGCCCCACGTTTGACCTTTGCGTCACTCTATCGGAAGTTACCTCAAACGAGCAGGTTTACCCTCTCACTCAAGGCTATGGAAGGTTTGAGGCTCTACCCAATCGGTGGTGTATGCATCAACTGTTGTTGCAGCCCACTTGCTTCTCGCTGCTGGCGGGGCAGGCGTTTAGGATCAGTATTAGTGCCGCTGCGTATCCAGCCTATGCGCTCAATCCAGGGACACAAGCGACGCTTGTAGACGGTCGCCTGATCGACGCTAAGGTGACGACGGTGTTTTTACAGTGTGGTGAGGATGGTAAGAGTGGTGTCTCATTGCCGCTTGCGCCAGAGGCACCGCCACAAGCAACGGGATAACCATGGAGCGCCTGCGGGGACACCAACCGAACTCCGTGAACTGAAGGTTCGGCGTAAAAGTGGAAGCAAATTTTTTGTTGCGACTGACGACCAGTGCCAGGTGAGAACGGAGGTGCCGCTTCTTCTTGCCCGAATAGTCTGCCTTTTGCTGCTCGTTGTCCTTGGCGCGTTGCACGGGACGTTCAGTGGCATCCAGGATGACTCGCTCGACTGCTGGGAAGGCTACGACAAACTCAGCCATACTATCGCATTCACAGCAAGGAATCCTCATTCCTAAAGACAACATCGCCACACCTCTGATCAGGTTCTGGAAGGCTTAATCAAAACGGGGAGGGACATCAGTAGGAGAAATGATGTCTGGGTCAGCCGTTGGGCGACTGCTGCTACCACCATTGTCGCCACTACCTGCTTGAGCGGCGGCGGCATCCTGCTCGGCAGCGGCGTTTGCCGTAGCGGCAGCGGCAGCGGCAGCAGCGGCAGCAGCGGGATCTTCAGGATTAGGGTCAAAGGTTTCGATTTGCACCGATCGCGTCACGGCATCCCCAGCCTGGTTGGTGGCCTGTAGGGTGATCAAAGTGTTGCCTTGGGGATTCAGAGGCAATGCTGTGCCACCCGCCAGGGGTACCGGCCCCGGTACAGGCGTAAGTTCGGCAGTGGTGGTGGCACCGCCCAAGATTTGCCAGGTCAGGGTGATGATGGGCGGGGGCGCACCTTTACTCACGGGAATCAGATACTTGGGCTGCACATCCTGACCGTTGATTTGGAACTGGGCGATGACGGGAGCAGCGGGTTGAATGGTAATCGCTTCGGTGATCACTGAAATGGGTTCGGAATCAGCTTCAGCCTCAGGTGCGGTTCTGGCAACAACAATCAGTTCAAAGGTATAGGTGCCTACTTGAAAAATACCGGTGGGTACATCCCGACAAACAAGGGCTGACACGGTTAATTGACAGAAGTCTTGCAGCGACTCGGGCAGCGAAATTTCACCTGTGGGGGACTGTTCCAGGGGAAATCGCAGTTCGCCCAGCAGTTTATCATCCTCCCCGCGCGCAATGAGTCGTAAGCCGGCAACCTCCGATGGATTGGTGACTAGCCAGTTCAGCGGAATGCCTGTAGGGTCGATGAGGTTATCGGGGAGGGCTGCTTGCTCGTCGTCACTGACTGGCCCCGGTTCCTGATAGGTGAGACGGCTGGGCAGAAAGTCGGTAATTTCCGGCAGGATGAGGGGACGGGGATCAATGACAACAGGGCTGGATTCAGCGGTGATAGGGCGCTTGGGGCGACGCCCTTTCGGTCTGACGGCTAGATTGAAGGTATAAGTCCCCGGTCTGCTGGCATTGGTTCGTACGTTCGTGCAAGTAAGCTGCCGCGCTTGCTCCGTACAAAAGGGGATGAGTGCCTGGGGAAGGGAACGACCGTCAAAGTTGAAGGTCAACGGGGTACTGATAATTTCACCCTCTGGGCTCGTTCCGGTCAGCGTTAAAGCTGCGACCCGATGGAAGTTATCAATTTCCCAATTAACCCGTGCAAACTCGTTGTTAGCTTGGGCATAGCGGCTATCGGCCACTTCAAAGGTAATGAGCTGCGGGAGGACTGGGGGCTTGAAAAACAGCCACCAAATCAACCAGACGAGTGCGCCAATGATGCCGAGTAACGTCAGCAGCAGCAGCAGCAGTTGCCACCAGGGGCGGGGGAGCCACAGTAAGTTACTGGGTAGGGTGTTGATCGGCAGTGGATGGGCTTCGGCATCCTGGAGGTTGACCCGAAAGTTAAAGAAGCGTCCACCCCCAAACAAGGGACGCTGCCACCACTTTTGCGGCACCCCTTCCACCAAGACGCGCTGAACGGTTTGTGGCGGTAAGGTGATGGCTTCGGTTTCTAGCATATAGGCGCAACTATCGGGCTCATCCAGATGTTCTACTAACAGCTGAACGATGCGGGGCGTGTTGCCCAGGTTATCTAACTGTATTTCAAACAGAGCAGGCTGTCGCCTCACCTGATTCCGGAGAATTTGCAGCAGCGGCTGGAGCTGGTAAATAGGGTTGACCTGAAGATAGACCAAATCCAACAGGTTCATGTCCGGCTGATTGGCCGAGATGACGCGCAGGGTGGGAACATAAATCCCGGCGAGAACGTTGATCGGTGCCGTCACCGTCATGAGGATTTGACCCCGATCGCCTGGATTCAACCCCAAGCTATCCGCCTCAACCACCAGTCCTAGGCCCTCAGTGTCTTTGGGATAGGTAATGGTCACTTGCCAATCGGTTGGTACCCCGATGTATTTCAGGCGAAACCGATCAACGCGTTCGGCCCGGTTATCGACCCACACCTGGAGGGCTTGAGGAATTCCCGGTTGGACGATCAAGGGCTGATTGCTAGTGGAACCGGGCTCTAGGTAAAAGGTTGGTTCCTCGGCACCGCCCACTACCCGAGCGGCAGGCAGAACCTGAAGCTGATAGTGGTCGTAGCGTCGTGGCGGAAAGTCCTGGTAGGAATCAGACCCATCCACCACCAGGTCGTATTCCAAAATTTCCGGGAGGGCTGCCGGTGGCACATCAATTTGAAAGGTGACTTCACCACTCTGATCCGGGGCGAGCGCGAGTCGTTCCTGCATGGAACCGCACCACTGGCGCAGCACAGGCGATCGCTCTTCGATGAATACATAGACGATGGAGCTGCGATCGCCAATGTTATGCACCGTGATTCCCAGCTCTAACCGTGAACCAGGCACCACCGCGTCAATCCCCGAAGAGGTCAACACGACCGATAAGGGATATTGCTTTCGAGGGGATGGATTTAAGCTGGTCATGTGGCCGCCTACCCCCGTCTCCCGCACTGCTCATCGGGCGTCACGCGGACGCGCCGCAAACGGACTTTGCTGTCATCCCCGCCGCTGACCACCGACAAACGCCGTTCCTGTTGATGCATATCAACTGTGTTTAAGGGCTGATTGGAGCGTTGTAGGGGCCTGCCTTCAAGCTGATCGGGACGGCGTTCACCGGCTCCTGTCAAAAACCAGAGCCAAACGCGGCCATCGTCGCCTGCACTGGCTAAGTAGCAGCCATCAGCACTCAAGGCGACTGAGCGCACTGCGTCGCCCCCATGGGCCTGCCATTCGTCAATGGGCTCACAGGGGCGACTATTGCTCAAGCAATTGGCCAAGTTCCAGAGGGATACAAATCCCTGACTATCGCTCACTGCCAGCAGATCTGGATGCTCTTCGGCGGTTGCCAAACTGGTGATGAAATCCGTTTGAGTGCCGTTGCGATAAGGAATATCAAAGGCTTCCCCCGCCTCTAAATCGACGAGAGCAAACTGCTGGTTGCGGCCACCAACGGCTAAGAGGGCATCATCTTCACCCACCAAACTCAGGGCACTCACCGCAAAATCAGCCTCAATGGTTTGCTGTGGTTCGCGACTGCTCGCTGCGCCCAAGTCAGCGTTCAACCCCCAGCGCAGAACGCGACCACTCCCATGGGCGCTCCACAGGGCACGCGCATCCCGGTCAAAGACGAGGTCAAAGACGCGATCGTCCCGCTCTAGCTCTAGGGTGGCCCGTGTCCCACTGAGGAGGCTTTGCACCTGAATAGCGCCATTTTCGAAGCCCGAGGCAATCCAATCATTATTGAAAGGACGATAGGTTACCACCCGGATAGCTTTATCGCCTCGTTCCAGCACCGCTTGAGGCACAAGCCGCCGCCCCGACACGCGCCAGCGGCGAATAGTTTGGTCATTGGCACTGCTGACGACTTCCGTCCCGATGCCGTTGAATTGCACGCTGTTAACCTTGCTGGTGTGGCCCCGCTCTGTTAATACCCACCACAAAAGTCCGAGCAAAAAGAGTCCCAGCAGCCCCCCAAGGGCCTGCCACAGTACTGGAATAATCGGCAAAATGTGCAGTTCCAGCGTTTGACTATCATTGCGGAGATCGAGCTGCGAGTCGGCTAAACTCGCCTGGACTTGCACCCGCTGGAGACGAGCCCACCCCAACCAGGGTAGGGACTTTTTCGCCGTCAGATGCAAAGAAGTCACAGCGCCAGGTTCGACTACCGCCTGTGCGGGTTCCAGCGCAAACCCAGTGGGAAGGACGAGCGTTTCTGCTTCCGCGATCGCCTCGGGGACAGGTTTACGTCTGCCCGGAAAACGTGGCAAGCGCCGTTGACGCTGCTGGCGTTGAACGTCTTCCTCATCGACCACCTGTACCTCACCCGTCAACACCATGTTGCTACGGTTATGAAAGGTGAGGGTGTAATCAGCAATGCTGTCAAAGGGGTTGAGCCAGCGTCCCGCTTTTGCTGGAATCCATTGTTCAAGAGGATCACATTGAAACTCCACGTGGCCCTGCGGAAGCACCTCGAGCAATAACTGCGGCGGCAAGGCAGTGGGTGCCGGGTCAATAAGATTAATCGTGAACGGATGCACCCCATTCGGTGCATGGACAGGGGCCGGCAGTTTACAGAGAAAAGTGACGCGCTTTTCTTCCGCAGGCAGCAAGGTCACCGTTCTTTGCGTCCCATCTGGTAGCCACAGCGGATTGAGACCCGCGACCTCCAGCAGCACCTCAATAGACTTGCGGTTGGGATTGTAGAGCTTAGTGAGAACCTCCACTTGCTCTTGGGGCTGCGCTTTGAAGGTGGTGTCAGGAATGGTGAGCTTGGGTGGAAGGAGGCCCTCACCGGTAATAATCAGGCGGAGGTCTTGCCGGTCTTCGTCCCGCAGTTCGGTGGAGTACACCTTCACCGTAAGGTTCATGGTGCCGGTAAAGCCACCGGGAACCGGTGGTACCGTCAGCAGCTGCGCCTGAAACTGAGCGCGATCGCCGGGCGGAATTTTGGCTGATACCGAAGGAAATAACTGATACCATCCCCGCTGATTGGGATCAATCCCAGGAGCCACCAGCGACACCTGAAAAGAGGCAAACTGACGGCTGTCGTTATCAACCGTGATGTCAAAAGAAACGGGAGCTTTTTCAGGGGCAAACTCCAGAACGGATTCAGAAATCTCAGTGCTAATAGACTTAGTCGTCATCGGGCCTCAGGGGGTGACCTGGTCAATCAAAGCGTTTTGCTGAGGTAGGGGAACAGTCTGAGGCGCGATTGCCTGACACTGTATCAACTGGCGGCGACGCCAAGCGTAATGCAACAGGTTTATACCCATTTCATGGGCGGTCCGAATGGTATCTCGTGATCGCGCCCCGGTTGCATCAGGGCCCCAAACGGCGGTCAGGTTACCCACCATCAAGATGAGTCCTCCCCAGCTAAAGAATTGCACCGGCAGTGCCTCGATCCGCGGCCAGCCAGAAAACAGGAAGGGGGTTGTGCGTAAGGGATGATCGGGTGAGAGTTCCCCCGAACCCGATGCGGGTAGGTTCAGTTGTTGAGCAAATGCCAACACCGATTGCTGTAAGGTTTGCACAAACTGGGTCATTTCAGTCTGAATTTCGGTTAATTCTGCCCGTAACGCATCGGCTACCGCAGCCACATCGGGGTCGTTTTCGCCTTCCGTCAACGTCGTTTCTAGTTCCTGCTTGATTTGTGCCAGTTCCTGCTGTCGGGTAATCGCCCCATCAACGGCAATCAGCAGGCTGCCCCCCTGGTCGAGATAGGTTTTGAGGGTGTCATAGCGATCGCTCGGCACCTGAGCGAGCTGACTGTGGGACAGATACAGCAGATCAAGATGCTGTAAGTGGGCGGCGGCGATCGCCCCCCAGTCTAATTCCAGCAGCATATCGTCAGTACCCATGAGGTCTGGATAGAGCGCTGGCAGAGCCTTCAGCAGATAGGTTAAGCCTAGGGTCACCTTTGGGTTGGGTGCCTGCGGATTGACTAAGGGAGCAACCGTCACCCCACCCGCTGGACGCTTCTGGGCGGGCTGGCGATGGTTCAAGTCCAAGCTGTTGGCTTCTGGAAAAAAGACATCGATCGCCGGAATGAGCGCGGTTTCACCGGGGCGCAGGTGAATGCGACACAGTTCGACATCCAACACATCCAAGGATGTTTTTTCTAAGATGCGAAAGGTTTCTTGCACCCAATCCTGCCCTGGCAGCTGGCGCAAATCACTGGGATCGACGTAGTTCAAGACGATGTACACGGTCTTGCGCTGATCGCCGTGACAGACCGATTGCACCTGAAAGGAACAGGGCTCAACGACCACGATGGGATTCCCTTCGGCATCAATGGCAATCCCTGGCTGAACCTGAATCCAGCGGTTATTCCGATAGCGAGCTTCCACCTCTTCGGGGGCTTGAATCACCGCTACCCCCAGTCCCTTGACGATACCCGCCTGAAAGAGGGACTGATAGTAAAAGTTTTGGCGATGGCGATGGTAGTTCTGAGTGCGTTGCCAATGATCGGCTGTGATCAGCAGTCCATCCGCTGCCTGCAACTGCTCAAAGGCCTTAATGTGGGGGGAAAATAACTGCATTAGGGCCGTTCCTCCAGGTAGAGTTCGTAGGTACAAAATGCAGGCTTTTCCTGCTCAATAATGGTGCGAATTAAGGTTTCATCTTGCGGAATGGGCGATCGCAGGTGAACCTCAAAATGATAAGGACGGCCCCCTCCCACCCGAGCACTTTCCCCTAGACGGGCGGATTCGAGGACAAAGCCCTGGCTAAAAGTTTCCTGAATACTAATGTGTTTTTCTGATTCTGGGGTATCGGCGGCATCTAGCGGTAGACCTGTATACAGATGTAAATAGAGTCGCAGGCCTCGCCGGGTACCTCGCCAGCGATAGATTTCCATCGCTCGTCGAATCAACCGTCGCTGTTGCGCACGACTCCAGGGAACATCGCTGGGCCAGCCTACCCAATGGGCCAGAAAGGGTAGCAGGCTCGCTGGTGCCGTCAGCGGATCCAGGTAAGCCCATAATAGCTGGAGCGTTTGAATCGACGGATCCAGGGTTTGCTCAAACAGTTTCAGGAGGCGACCGATCAGATCCACTTCGCGATAGACCGTCGGCAGGTAGTTGAGATAGCGGCTATCGGGGCGGATATGAAGACTAAAGACAGCATCGGCTAGCAAGGTGCCGCGATCGCTGGCGTCGTTGTTCGTTAGCACTGTGCGGGTATAAATCTGCAACCGTTGCCGATGATCCAGCACCTGACTTTGCCCCGGCCCCAGCGCCTCGCGGGCTTCAAAAAAGTTAGCGTCTAGATGAAACCGCAGAACCGCTTCAATGCGTCCCTTGGCCGGTAGTTCTCCCCCTTCCACATCAATCAAACATTGGCCTGGAAAGCTGCCGTTCACACTGAGATAGAGATGCAGCGTGCGATCGCTGAGGTTGGTAATTTGCACTACTAGCTCGCTCGGTTCCCCCGGACACAAGCGGAGCTGCGTGCCAGCCGTTGGCAGCAATGGTTGGTTACCCGGCTGACCCCAAGTCGCCAGTTCGCCCCCCACTGTCGATTCCAGCAGCTGCATCGGCGTAAATTGAAGGCTCAGAACCTGAGTGGAGTGGGTGGATGTCATAGCAAGCCTCCTTAATAGCGGAGGCTAATGGCATGAGCGGATCGCAGCGCCGGATCCGCCCAAGAACAAATCACACCGGAAGGACCAGGATTAATTTCGCCCGTCGTTACCAGCGTGCGGATCCATTGCCCGTCACTCGGAAAGAGAGCAAAGAGCTCGACCGTACCGAGATAGCGCACCCCCGGCACCTGTTGCAGCAGGCTGACCACATCTGATTTATAAAGCGGTAGGCCAAAACCCCAGCCCTGTCCCAGTCGGCCACCCGTCAAAGGATTCAAAAAGCGATAGAGCTGCGTTTCTAGCAGAGTTTCTAACTCCTGACGGGCCTGGAGTGTACTGTATTGGGCTGGGTCAATGCCCACTTCAGCCTGCACCGAGACCCCAACGTAGTCCGGCTCGGATAGCTTGACTTCAATGCCCAGCAAGCGGCGATCGTCCAGGTAAGCGAGAACCTCAGTCCGCAATTGAGGGCTGAGAACCAACCGCTCTGGGGCAATCCCTAATCCTGCCGTGATGTCGGTCGTATCCGCTCGGGGAATCAGCTGGAGGAGCACTGCGCCGCCGATCGCCTGCTGGCGCGGACAATAGGCCCGAGCAACTCCGCGACTGGCTTGGAGAGCTAGGGTTTCAAAGTCTTCTGGGGTTACAGCCCGTTCCCGCGTCCGGAGAAAGCTCGGCACCCGAATAACCGCTTCTTCCAGAGATTCGGCATTGGCCCCATTGATGGCAGAGCGATGATTGATAATGCGGGCTACGTAGGGTACGGCTGATTTGAGGATAATCAAGGTTCCTTGCTGGACATTCCCCTTTTCACCCCCTCCGGTACGGTAGGCAGCCATCCGAATCATGGTGCCACGGGGCGGCACCGCCCCATATTGACGCTCCAATGCCTCTAGACTGGTTAATTTTTCCGATGCGATTTCAGTCCCTTGGAGCTGGATTTGGCGGCGCGTTTGGGTTTCCGCCGTGAGCTTTGTGGGTTCACGGATGAGCGGCCCGAGCTGAATGCGGCCCGTAATGGAATCCAGCGTGTAGTGGCGATCGCTTGGCCCCGATTCCGAAAAATCTTCGACCTCCTCCCACAGTTCTTCCTGAAGCCCCGTAGGCGACAACACAATTAGCTGTTCGCCCGGTTGCCGAGGGAGGACGGAATCATTCTGTAATTGAAAGGACTGCCCTGGCTTACCGTCACTTTCGCCCAGCAGTTCATCCTGAATGAGTTGGCACTGACTGACCCGCACCGTGCCGCCAATACTGCGAGCGTGCATCGCGGTGAGCTGGGGCGATCGACTGTATCCGGCCTGCTCAGCCTGGCCGGACGGTTCGTAGACGCAGCGTAACCAGCGTCCGTGATAGTTAGAAAAATAGGTGGCAGGCCAGTTGATGGGCAAATGTAAGGTAATATCCGCTTGCCCAATCCGAGCGCGGACGCCTTGACTGCCATCGTCAAAGCTAAAGCCACGGGTGCCATCATCCGTGGGTTGCAGCAAGATGGGTCGCCACATCATGCCGTCCCAGGCTTCCCATTTTAGGGGCGGATGGTCGGGATTGATGCCCGTTGAACCTGCTGCTTCCCCCGCCACATTGACCACCACGACATTGCCGTCTAAGGGTTCGCCAGCATCAAACACCCAATAAAAGCAGTTCCCCACCTCTGGATAGGTTTGAAAAATCGATTGCGTCGGCCCCACCCAACGCCCATCCAGATCCTGTGTCCATAGTCCGGCAAAGCGATCGCGGAGTCGCTGGGGCTCCAGTTCCGGCATTTCAGCGGTCAGAAAATGGACAATGCGCGGCACCCCGACGGCCAAAGCATTATCCGTACTGAAAATGATGGCTTCTTCCGTTTCGGTACGTTCGGTTGCAACCTCAGTTCCGCCTGGCACATCGGGAATACGATTTTGGGCACTTTGAGGCCGGCTCAGGTAAAACGTCACTTCCGTATGGGCTGGAGCCGGGGGCTGTAAACGAATCCCCAACAGCTCCAGAAAGGCAACATAGTTAAGTCGAGGAACCTGGTTAAACCGCAGCAGCATCTGATCGGTCAACCAAGCAAACAGCTCAACTAAGGTAATGCCCGGATCGGCTGGGTTGTGGTTGGTCCACTCAGGACAGTAGCGCGGAATGCGCAGAATGCATTCATCCACCAAATCCTTAAAGGTGCGATCGTCCAAATCTGATTTGGGCAGATTGGGCAAAAAATCGAATTGCATAGACTATCCCGTCTCCTGTTCATTAGGGGGCAGCAGATAAAAGGGATAAACCAGGCTCCGGCGATCGGCAATCTCCTTCGGGTGATAGGTGATAATGATGTCGACGCGACCATTGACAGGGTCAGGGTCGGTGCGAATTTCATCCAAAGTAATGCGCGGTTCCCAAAGTTTAAGGGCTTCTTCTACATACAACCGCATTAACAACAGCGTTTGCGTGTTGAGGGGGGCAAAAACCAGCTCAGCCAGCCGCGAACCAAAATCAGGTCGATACAAACGCTCACCCATGTTTGTCCGCAGAATCAGATAAATCGATTCTTCAATATTGGTAAGGGACGCGCTGAGCTGCAAGCCCCCCTGCACACTAACCCGTGCAGGAAAGGCAACGCCCTGACCGATATATTGCTGGGTGGAATCATTCACAGACTCTGCCATAGGAGATTCAAGGAATACTAAGCAGGAGGAGCGTTTGAGTCACTAGCATCATAATCAAAGAACCTGATGATGCCTGTTTACACTAAGGAATTGAAACAGTAAATTGCCCTGGGCTCATAACCGTAATCACGCCACCCCAGATGCAATTACACGTAGAGGTGTTGTTAAGTGCTGGACTTTTATTGATGAGTACCTTGGGCGAACCTGGTTTCCAAGGCGCTACCGTTGCCGGTATGCAGGGCGTCGGTGTCAATACGCCGAAAGCTGCTGTTGTGGCTGACGCCGTGGTTGGAAATGCCAGCGAAGCACACACCCCAAATGGCAGGATATTCACCATGGGAACGTGATCCATAATGCTGGCTGCTAAGGGAACTTTGGCTGCGATGAGTGATCCTTTAGGCACCACTACTAAGGAACTGGGCGTAGCTCCAAAGGAACATTTTAAAGTGGCTCCCATGACGACTTGAATAGCCATGACGTTTACCTCCCTATGCTTATCCCAGGCTCACACTGGGGGCTGACACCGCAATGGTGGCATTCCCCGAAATGTTGACCATTGACCCCTGAATTTGCGTTTGAGCCGTCCCTTTGACTTGCGTTTGGGTGCTGCTGACTTCAATACTGGCAGGCACAAGCTCAATTGAAGACCCGCCAACCGTTAGCGTAATCTTTTGCGGCGCACTCAATTCAATCTTGCCCGTTGATGACATGGAAATCTTTTGTCCCTGATCTTCCATCTTGAGCACATGCCCACCATTGGTTTTGATGTCAATCTTCCGCTCACTGTCGTTCATGTAGATCTCGTGTCCACCTGTGGTCTGGATGTGAATCCCTTTCTTGCTTCCTCCCTTATCTTCTTCAATAAACTGAAGCGTATGGCCAGTACGGGTTTTGAATGTCCGTAGCCGCACCTTCCCCCCATCAACGCTGTCTCCCACAGCTTCCGGGGGGGCATCTTGCCCATTCCACACCCCGCCCAACACGTAAGGGCGATGAATGTTGCCATGCTCAAAAGCTACTAAAACCTCATCGTCAATCTCTGGCAAACAGTCAAACCCGCGTGATGAGCCCGCACCCGCCGCCACCACCCTGGCCCAATTACTTTCGTGATTCTCGGTCAAGGTCGGGCATTTGACGCGCACTCGCCCTAAGCCTTCCGGGTCATTATTTTCAGTCACAATACCCACCATCACGGTTTGTGCAGCGCGGGGGCGCACCGCAGGCGAAAGAATCGAGAGGAGATCCCCACCGCGCAGACCGCGAATGCTGAATTCAGTCGTGTACAAGCGTTCGCGGACTAAATGGCGCACTTCTGTGACGTAGTACTTGCCGCTGTATTTACCCATTTCCTGAAGCTCCACCACTCGCCCCGGACGAATAGCAGGATTGCCAACCGCTTTGGCATCGGCATGGACAAATTCACCGCCTAATTCATTGAAGATGGCCTGAGCGATCGCGTCCGCTTCCTCGGCCTTAAAGACAGGCTGATCGACGACGACTAAAGTGGGTTCGGAAGGCTTTTCCTTAAAGGCACTGCTTGTACTTTTACCTTTACCATATTCGGTTTCAGTTAATATTTGATCGGAGGATTTAGTCGCTACTACAGACTGTTTTTGGGTGTAATCCCATCCCCTGACTTCAACACTACTCACCTGCTCGGCACTACTCACCCGTACTTGAAAGCTTTCCAGATCTTGCAACCACTTAAGCGCAACGGAATCATCCTTTTTAGGCTGGCGAAAATTTAGCTTGCCGTCTTGCACAAACAGCTCAAATCCATTGCGAGCAGCCCGTTCGCGCAAGAATTCCATATTAGTTTGATTTTCCTGGAAAATGTAGTCATGGGGTGCGCCACTACTGTCAATCGTGCCCGCTGAAATACCCACCTCGCCAATCACCTTATTAACGATGTCAGCATCCGTCATGTTCTGAAAAGAACGGTTAAAGCGCCCGCGCGTGAGGCGATGAGAAACGTCATAACCGCGAATCACAATCGGTGCCTGCGAACCCGAAGTAAAGTGAGCTTCGATCGCGGTGACTTCACCCTCTAAAATATCGTTCTCGACTTCCTCATCAAACTCTTGCGCTTCTGTTGTACTGGATTTGAACTTAAGTGTGATCGTATGTCCAATTTCAAAGAGGTCTTCATGCTCCCAAAACTTTCCCTCTTCTTGACCAGGCGTATAGGGATTATTAATGACCAGCGTAAACATTCCTGGCAAATGCAAACTTTCTTCCACCGTGACCTGGAGCAGATCATTCATCAGCTCTTGAGGCGCTGCCTGACCTTCAATGTCCAAAGCGACTTCTGATGCGTAGGAACCTTTAGTCATCGTCAATTATCAACTAAATAAAGTAATTCAAATCATTTACGAAAAAATGCTGGGAGCTGATTGCCGTTGCCCCGAGGACGGATTACTAGCACCTTGACTACGCGAAGGGGTGGGTGGATCGACCTGTTCTAAAGACAAATTGACGCTAGCTCTAACGGGTTTACCGTCAGGCAGAAATAGCGTTAGTTTAAAGTCAAACTTCTTTACGAAACAGCGAAGATAATTGTTATCGCCCCAGGTGAAGAGATAAATCGGCGGACGTTTTTTTTCGCCTTCCCCTTTCTGGGTAAATTCGACCGCACTATTGAATTTAAGAATATAAGGTAAGACACTTTCGTTGGTTTCGTAAGTGTCAAAAATAATATTGCCGACTGTCAGGCTGTAGGGATTGGGGTGTTTGAAGCTAGTTTTATTTTGGCCGGTTTCCGTACGCGAACCCTTTGATTGCTCTAGGCTCATGCTCCGGCTAAAGGAGATTTCATTGGGATTGAACATAAATTCAATATCATCAACCCCTGAGTCAATGGCCTTGAGTTTTGCTTTTTCAAGTGTCATTGGAATCTTCCTTTTGCGAAGGTTTTTGTCTAATTACTGAAATCGACCTGACCCGGATCGCCCCAACCTTTCCCGCTCAATTAACAAGCGCTGTCGCACCATCTGATACATCACCTGTGCCAGCTGATCGAGCGCTTCTGGTGAGGTGCCTCCCGACGATGCGGCTTCCCCCGATACCTCTTGTCTATCCTGTTCTTCCCCGACATTGGCATCATCCGTAGCAAATCGTTGAATGACCGTCGGCGACACGCTAGGCATTGAACGACTGACGGGCGATCGCTGAATCGGTGGGGCAGGCGTGTCAGCAGCGTGCAAATCAGAGAAGGAATCTTGCGCGGTACTCGCAGGCACCACTGATCGTTCCTTCAACTGGGGCGCGAACTTCTCCTGAGCCGCTGCCTGTGAAGGTGGAGTGGAGTCTGGCGATGCATCAGCAGACACCGTTGGGAATTGAGCTAGCAGTGCCGCAACACTGTCCCAAGACTGGGTGGGGAGTTGATTGCTCGGCTCCTCAGGCGCATCGACAGCATCCGAGGAAGCGGCTGGCGCTGTGGGTGCTGATTCCTCCACCCGTCGCTGGATAGGCAGTTGTTCAGCAGCACCGCTGCCAGAAACTTCGCCTACTTCTGATGCTGATGGAGGCGAATTCGTTGTTAGCAAATCCATCGACGACACCGATGAACGCTCAGGTGTCTGGTTGACCGGCATCGACGCTGGCTGTGGCAATGAAGCCTCTGGCGGCGACTGATCTGCCGCTGATGACATCGGATTGAGAGCCTGGGGCGATCGCAGCGGTGTATGAGTACCTAAATCTTGTACCACTTGTGGTAGCGCTAGCGATCGCTGAATAGCCTGATTCGGTGAGAGGAAAGGCCGTTCGGTATCCGCATCCATGAGGGGCTGGATTGGCGCTAAGGATGTGGCGTCGGAGTCGGAGGAAGTTGCTGGAGCTGCTGGCTCGGATGTGGGGATATTAAACAGCGCATCCGCAACCTGGGATGATTCTCCAGTCCCAGCCGATGCCGCCAAGGATGTTCCCGATGTGTCTGGGGCTGGGCTGACAGGCTGTGAAGCCTGCTGCGGTACCTCATCAGGAGACGCCTGGACTATCGGCAACGGGGTATCTGTTACCGCGCCACTTTCGGGGTCCTTTTGAACAGCGGGAGTCGCTTTGGGGGTAATGCTTTCGGGCTCCGGAGTGGTGGGTTCGGATTGTCGTCGTTGTACAACTGGTTCTACGGATGTCGCATTAACGACCGATGTGGATGACTGAGCATTGATTTCGCTAGGTAACTCAACATCGCTTGCTGATAGGTTCGCAGAGTCATCCGAAACCTCCGAAGTCACATCGCGACTGATGGACGGCTCTGAAGTAGAAGACTCATCAATGGAAATGCGATCGGTCTGTCCCGATACCAAGGGTGACTCCGGCCCACTAGGTGTGGGTGAGACTGTCAAAGCGTCAGGCGATCGCTGAACTGCTGTATCGATTGCTGGCAATGTCGAGGATACGCTGTCCGGCAGTGTGGTTCCCGGATGCGGGGGAATGGCGTCAGACAGCTCCGCCGTGTCAGGCTCAGCGTTGACGCTAGTTGCCGATACATTGGCTGTCAGCGATCGCTGGATCGCTTCCCCTGCTGAGGGTGCCGTGGCATCGACACCTGCTATCGGTTCAACGCCGGGTGTATTAGCGACTAATTCAGTCGGTGCGCTGGATGCCGTGGTTGTAGGCGATCGCGGGATCGCCTCCGCTGCTGGGGATGCAGCTGATGGTTCCACGTCGGCGGTGTTGACGAATGAGTCAGCCGGAACGTCAGGTGTCGGTGTCGCGGGCGATCGCGGGATCGCCTCTGTTGCAGGCGATAGGTTGGGCGTGACTGTTGCCGAGGGAGTGGGGGCTTCTGATAGAGGAGGCTCCGTAGCCAGCGGTGTACCAGAATCATCAGCGAGTGATGGCAGTGATGTGCGGGCCGTCGTTGCGGGCGCGATCGCGGGTGAACTTGCCAAGTCAGTTCCTTCCGATGAAGGAAGTGGTTGTTGTATTGCGGTAGCAGCATCGGTGATGGAGTCAATTGCTGCGATCGCTGGATTCGTTGAGGCCTCTGGCACTGCGTCATCACTAAGAACTGATGCGATATCTGGCGCACTGCTCTGTGGTGCTTCTGGCTGCTCTATTGGCGATGTTCCTGAGATTTGTGCCTGTCGCTGGATCGCGGATGTGTCCCCCGTCGCACTTTCAGGTGACGGAATACCTGATGGGGGCGTAATGTCTGGTAGTGCCAGAACATCTGCTTGTTCTGAAGCCGATTGCATAGCACCAGCTTGTATAGGCGTCTCTGTATCAGACACGGGCCTGTCACCCGTATCCTCGCCACCAGCATCCGTTCCTCTTGGACTCGGTTGGGAGACGGTTTCTGGCAGTGTGGCTGCGATATCGGCAACCACATCCGTTTGCCGCTGCACAGGCACTGTATCTGCTGTTGCGCTTTCGATAGCAGGCGGCGTGACGCCTGACTCCGTAGCTGAAGGAGCTTGTCGCGATCGCTCTGTCCCGCTGGCAGTATCGTCGCTATCGGTGGAAATTTGACGTTGAAGGGAGGGCAACCCTGCATCATCGGGCACTGGGGGCTGGGGCGAGGGTGTTTGACGGTCAGCCGTTGTTGAAGCATCGCTCTTTGGGGCAGTGACCGTGGTGTCAGGTTCAGTTGAATCTGCCGCAACGGTGCTCGTTTCAGGTAAATCCGGGGCAGCTGGGCTGGAAGCGATGGGCTCACGTTGAACCCAGTCAGGTGCAGCCGAGTCAGAGGAACTCGGTGTCGTTGATGCAGAATCCCCCCTCTCAGAGGGCATAGAGGATGATGGAGACGCGATCGAGGGTGTTGTTGCTTCTGCTGCAACCACGCCGCCATCACCTATGGTGGAGGACTGACGCTGTACGACTGGCTCACCTAGAGGTGGCTGACTCGGACTCCAGGCTGCTGCATCAGGATTGGGCTCGTGAGGTATCGCCCCCGTCGCCCCCTCACGAGCAAGAACAGTATCCGACCCACTCTCAACGGATGCGGTTTCATCAACGACAGGACTGACAGGGGGATTCGGGGCAGTCGTTGGTGAAGTCTCTGCTGCTGCTATCTCTATGACCGGGGAATGGAGCGACGAAGCCGGAGGGGTTGGGGCAGTCTGTCTCTGAACGACCTCCGCAGAAGCGGTAGAGAAAGCCGCGGCTTCCTCAGGTTGCGCCTGTACGGGGTCCGCAACCGATGCGTGCTCAGACACTGGGCTGGCGACAATCGCATCTTCATTTGTCGATTGCACCCCATTCTGCAATGGGGCAGTTTCATCCACCACCATTTCTAAAGCAGGACTGGTCGCCAATCCCTGAGCACTGCTGCTAGATGAGTCCTCAATGGGCGGCATGTCCGATCGCGCCGCATCAGTCGCACTGGTAGACCCCCGACTTTGTTTTGGCCTGTCTACTGGCGGAGTGCTTGAGGGTGGAGGATTAGGCTGGGACAAAGCAGGGTGTGCTGTCCCTGGAATCGGAGCTGGAGAAGTCGGTTGTGCTGAATCGTCGCTTCTTTGTATCGGTGAATCAGCCGTTGCCCTTTGAATCGGAGCTGTTGAGGGTAATTCGGCCTCGACAGCGGAAGGGACTGAGGCTGAGCCAGGGTGGGCTGGGGGTTGAGGACTAGGGGTGGGTAAAGCCAGGTTTGGAGCAGCAGGCGATCTTACCGTCGCGACGGGTGGTGGAGAAGTTTGGGACGTCGGTTGCTGAGGCGATCGCATCACGGCTGGCTCAGCCATACCGGGTTGGCTGGCTCTCGGGGTCTCAGGTAGCTGGGGTGCCTCAAAAAAGGGGAAGTCTTCAAACGGTTGGCCTAAGTTCTCCACCACGGAGCCCTGCTCTGGAATCAAAGCTTTAGGCTGCAACACAGACAGGGAACGGCTTCCTAAAGGCTGAATGAAATTGAGTTGAGACGCTAAATTACCCGTCGCTAACCGACTCGTGAGGGGTTGATAAACACCCAAAGGCTCAGCGTCCTGCCAAGCAGACCGTCCATGGGGAGCCGATTCAGGTGCCGGTGATGCCATTGTTTAAGACTTATCGAAATATCCTTTTTCATCCCGCGCAACAGGAGCAGTCATGCCCCCACTGCCCTTCGAGGCAACCTGTAGCCCCTCAAAGGCTAACGTCAACTCCTCGATCGCCACTGAACTGGAATCTGCCTGCAAAGAG
This sequence comes from Cyanobacteria bacterium J06638_28, assembly GCA_039819045.1. GTDB lineage: Bacteria > Cyanobacteriota > Cyanobacteriia > Phormidesmidales > Phormidesmidaceae > SIO1E4. The sequence goes on along the minus strand of JBCBSR010000007.1, from coordinate 108,297 downwards.
GGTGTTTTCCAGCCAACGGGCACGGCCCCCTGTAAGGTCCAAGCCTGCATGGTTTCACCCGCCTGGTTAAACACTAAGATGCTGATGTTGCGCCGCTCGGCTTTGCCCTCTTCGAGAATTTTGTTCAGCCAGTCCCAAAAGAGCAGATCATCGGTCATGCCACGCTTTAGAGTGATTTCGCCAAATTTGACTTGCTTAAGCAAAACACGCTGCTGCTCGTTCACTCCCCCTTCCGAGAACACGTCGTTATCAATCTGGACATCGAGTCCTGAACACTCCGTAAACGAGGCTTTCAAATCGCTATCCATCTCGACATAAAAGCGATTTGTCGTAATGTAGTTTTGGCCGAAATTCTGCGCATCCATTGCTTTACTGGGGGGCGCTGCTCCGCTTTGTGCCATTGTTATCGGCTCCCATAGGTGTGACTACGTTCGCGCTGGCGGCGAATATCCTGTGCCAGGAGCTCAAAAACGCGATCGCTCAATTGCTGTAGGGCGATCGGGTCTTCCAGGATTTGCTGGGCCATGCCCGCCAGGGCTCCAACGTCTTCTTGCCCACTGGCGGCAAAGTCCGTTAGCGTACTGCTCCAGGCACTCGCTCCCTGAACGAATGCGGCTAACCCTTGCCCGGCAGTCGTGTCGTTAGCCATGGGAACCTCCCTTGGATGAGGACGTATCAGTCCGCCGCGTGTGTTGTGACTTGCGCAATAGCGCCTTTAACTTGGCCGTTTTGGTTGAGCCGCTGGGCTGACTGCGGGCGCGCGTTTCTAGCAGCGCCTTTTCTTCGTCAAACTTATGCTGTAGTTGCGTCTTAATCTGTTCGTAGAATGCCTGCACCTCAGGGGCATCAAACTCCATGTGCATGGGGTCTTTGTCGAGCTGAGCCATGTCACCCCGCTCCATGGCATCCCCAATGCCACGGCGCTGACGAATCGACTGCGCCCGGTGAACCAGCGCATCTAAGCGATCGCGCTGCGACGTCGATTGAGTTGCTAGCTGCCCCGTCATTTCGGCCTTTAACTGTTCAAAGATAGCCTGGGCGTACACGCTCTGCCGCGCCTGACTCACAACGCTCACGGCCAGGGTGGCAACAATCCCGGCGATGGTCATGGGCACAACCGGCAGCCAAAAGCCCTGCAAAAACAACCCATAGGCCATAACCCAGAGCAAAACGGAAGCACTGACAAGCCCCAGCGTCAGCAGCAACCAACGACGCAGGTAAAAGGCCATAACCCCTCCCAGCAGGCTCCAAACCCCAATCAAAAAGATTTCGCCGAGTTCGGGCCAGTGAGTCATCAAGGGGCGACCATCCATCACGGCACTGATCAGCTGACTGGTGGCTTGGGCATGCACCATCACCCCTGACATACCGCGAAAGCCTGGGGTGGTCTCCGTGTAGGGCGTGGTGAAAATATCGTTAACCACGGGAGACGTGTAGCCCACCAGAATGACGCGATCGCGGATGCGATTGGGATCGACAGTTCCTTCCAGAACATCGGTCAGACTCACTTGAGGAACCGCATCGCGGCGGGCTCGATAGTTCAACATGACCTGGTAATCGGTAGCCCCAGTACTGGCATAACCACCAGAACGCTCAAATAAGCCCGCGATAACCGTGTTTTCCCAAACAATATCCCCAGCTTCTGTTTGCTCAGCGAAAATTTCTTCGTCTTCTAAATAAATGAGCGCCAAAAGAAAATTAAGCGACAACAGCTCGGCACCCGGCTCATTGCAGATGTGCGGACGCACCAACTCATCGGTCATCACCTCACCCGGTGTCGAAACCAAAATGGCTCGCCGCACAACGCCGTCCTTATCCTGCGGGAAATCGGCAAAGGCCGTAGCTTCTACACTCACCCCTGGGCCTGGCGGCACCCCTGGGGATCGTTCGTTGCTCATAATGCACGCCGAGACGATGCGATCGCTGCTCGCTAGCACCGCTTCGAGTTCGGCTCGTTCCGCCTCTGTTCCCTGCGGGAAGTCCAGGGCAAAGTCCAGGGCGATCGCGCGGGGCTCATACTGTCCTAAAGCGTCAATCAGTTCGACAACCGTGCCCTCTTGAATGGGATACTCTTCCCGACCTTGAATATCCTTTTCGTCAATGCCCACCACTAAGAGGCGATCGTCGGGCGCTTCGGCTGGACGCCAATCTAAAAAGCTATCGTAGGCCGCAATTTCCCACTTTTCCAAAAAGCCCACTAGCCGCAGCAGGCCCATACCGCCTGTAACGAACAAACTTGTCAGCACCACCGTTTGCAGAAAGCGCCGCAGGGCTCCTTTCTGCCGTTTCTTACTTGGATTTGTGCCGTTTGCTAAGCTCACGATTGCCTAACCTTTTGAATTTCGCTTACCCATCGTCTGCGATCGCGGTGTTCTAACCTCACAATATCGGTCAGCGACCAGTGAAAATTAAGGGCAATACAGGCTACCTCCTCATGCAGTTGCGCTAAGGGGTAGCTAAAGACTCCCCCGACAGCATCAACTCCACCTCAAAGGCGTTACTACATTGGGGACATTGAGTTGGAATCAAGGCTGTGCCCTGCTGATTAATGCGATTGTAAAACTCGCGCAAGTAGGCGAGGTCTTTGGTAAATAGTCCCTCAAGCTGTTCCGGTAAAACCTGAGACAACGTCCCGAGCTTGACAATCACTTGCGAAAGGATGACCAGCGATCGATAAGTAGGTGATCCCTGCGTCCGAACATCCTTCTCGGCCAACATTTCATCCTTTGCCGTGGCTAAGCGCATAATGCCTTGCTGATGCACGCCCCCTTCCGCATCGACTAATCCCCGAGGCAAGCTAAATTCAAATTGTGTGACTAAAAAATCTTGATTAATCATGGGTAGCGCTTTCTGCATTGCCTCCATCGAGTTCATTAATTTGCCGATAAAACGTTTGCAAATAATCCAAATCACGGGCAAAAAAGCCCTCAACCACCCGTGGGTTCACATCCTCTAAGGCCCCCAGCTGAGTAATCACCCGCGATAGAATAATCACGGTGGCATAGGCCGGATTCGATTTGACCCGAGGATCCCGCAACGGCACAATCTCATCCATTGCTGTGGATAATCGCATGACCCCTTTACGATGCACATTGCCTTCCGCATCGAGATAGCCCTTAGGTAAAGTGAATTCAAATTCCGTTTGCATGACCTGAACGCTCCTTTACCGATGCTGGCCCTGACATAGGGCTAGGACACAGAATATTCGCTGCCGTTGGGATCGACACGAATGAACTGATCGACCGCCAGTTCAACCTCTTGAACTTCAAAATCGTTATTGCCAGCTTTGACGTCCCCCACTTTGTAGCTGACTGGCCATGCCCCTAAAAAGCGAAACCGAGCCGCCACCTTAGCCCCTTGAGTGTAGATACTCAAGTCACCATCGCGTCGTTGCTTAGCCCAGTCGCCCTCTTCGACGGCTTTGAACCACTTCCACATGGTGGGTGAAATGGTAATCCCCTGCTTGAGGATGATGTTGTCGCATTTGAAGTTGCCTGGCAGCTTTGTTCGCACGACCCTGCCCTTGCTAGCCTGACTCTTGGCATTGCCCCACTTTTGAGGGGTAGACTCGCAAATTTCAATCGCCTCTTGGGTGCGCTTAAACCCTTGGCACTCCATAAAGTAGCCGTCTATGAGTTCATCGCTGCCTTTAAGCGAAATTTCTAGATAAAAGCGGCTAGAAGAGAGGAGTTCGTACTTAGGATCCGCCATGCTGCATTCGTCCTAGAAGCGAAAGGGATATCCGGACAAGAGCTATCGTTGCTGCACGGAACAACTTGAGGCGTCTCAAGCCTTAAGAAACCCGCTGAAAATACTCATAGGCAAACTCCACGGTTTCGGTATAGAGCTCGGTGCTGCCGGGTTCTAACTTCGAAGACGTGTAAGTTTTCGGCATCAGCCCCTGATATTCCCAACGAGCTGCCTCAGTACCACCCTGGTTGTAGAGGGAAATGCTCGCGTTTTTTCGCTCACCTTTCGTATTGGTGCCGCCACCAGAAATTGGTGAACTGTGGGAATCGCGATACCACTGCACCAAGCGATCGTCCTCGACAGTCGCTACAAATTCAATCGTGAGCGTCCCCTGGGTAATCCCGGTGACCGTTGCCTGAATTTGGCTTTTACCGTCTTTGGTCACGCCAAAGGACTGCATATCACCAGCAGTTTCGAGGGTTATGCCAATACCGCTCACTTTTTTGACAATTAAGTCGGGGTAGCCGTCAATTTCAGCATAATATTTCGAGCCTGCTAAAACTTCACCGTCTGCCATCACCAATACTCCTTTGTTAACTGGACTGTTTTAGTGCTCCACTCTGGAACCCAGAACACAGAAGGCCCAATTGCGAGTCTGGCTGTCATTGAGCCAACCTTAGCGTTCAACATGCGATAGTTCCCTATCGCTTCAAAGACATGCCTCAACCCTGTCCAATTTGAAAATTAGCGTTTATCCCTAAAACAAAACCCAGGGATCTGGACGGGGTCAAGGATTACTTTATGCGCTTAATGTCTTCACAGAGAACCTTGTAGGTTTCAAATGCTAAGTCTTTACCGTCAGAGGTAAAGTCAGACACCGTGTAGCTCTTAATCCAAGCGTTCTTAAAGTCCCACCGAAGGATTTCCTGATCGCCCGAGTCATAGGCCACAATGGAACCATTTTTGCGGTTTTCTGACCACTTACCATCACCTAATTCGCTGGCAGGGATGGTGCCTTTCATCCAGTTATAGCAATCCATATCCCCTTCGCAGAGATAGACCTCAACGGTAAATTCAGGGTGCTCTTCAAAACCGGAAGATGTGGTTTGCCACAGCGTTTTGCCATCTTTGGTGGATGCAATGGGCTTTTCGTGCCCGGCTGTTTTGGCCTGAAATTTAACCTCGGTGACGCTTTTCACCATCTTGTCGGTGAGACCATCGACCTCCCAGTAGAATCGACTGGTGGGGATCGGTCTGAGTTCTGCCATGAGTCAGCCTCCTATCGAAATGATCGAAATTTAAAATTTACAGTGGGTAAGTAGGTAGCTGCCCCACTCACCCACAAAAAGAAACGCACGCTACTGATTCGGTGCCCATTGGCTAATCCGGAAGATCACAAATTCTGCCGGACGGACTGGGCAAACGCCAATTTCCACATACAAACGACCTAGCATCATCGTCTCGTGGGTATTGATTTCGCCGTCACACTTCACATAGAAGGCTTCGGAAGGAGCCCCTCCAAACAAAGCGCCATCACGCCAGAGACGTTCCAGGAAGCCGCTAACCGTCCGGTTAACCCGCGCCCAGAGGTCTTGATCGTTTGGCTCGAATACCACCCACTGAGTGCCAATTTCAATGGACTTCTCAATGTAGCTAATCAAGCGGCGAACACTGATGTAGCGCCATTGGACATTGTCAGGCTCGACCAGCGTACGGGCACCCCAGACCTTATAGCCTCGGTTGTAGTTGGCAAAATTACGAATACAGTTAATGCCGAGGGGGTTCAGAAGCTCTTGTTCCCGCATGTTGGTGTCGTAGGCCAAACCAATCACGCCGCGCGGGGTATCGTTAGCGGGCGCTTTGAAAACGCCTCGGGACTCATCCGTCCGACACCAGATGCCCATCATATGTCCCGAGGGCGGCACCATGATCGGACGCCCCCCTGTGCGGGGATTGGCAACTTTGATCCAGGGGTAGTACAACGCTCCGAACATTGAGCGGCGATTAAACTCGCCCAACCATTTCGCCACGTCCTGGGGCTTGCACTGCTCTGGCAAAATAGCCTGATTATCGTTTTTACCAACCTTAACTGGCGGGGGATCAATCACAGCCATCCGGTAGGCCGGGCCGGGGAAGGCATTCTCACACAGCGTCAACAAACGCTCCATGAGGGCATGAATTTGATCCAAATCTAACCAGCCCGCTTGGTAAGCCCGCATGATGTCGGGGCATGCCACCATGGCAACTTCATCAATCTCGAAGAGACCTTCAATCCCGGCGCGATCGTCCCGTACCCCTTGCAGATCCCGTGCGACGCGATCGACATCGCCGATGTACGGGGGCGGCATGACCTCATATAGGCCATTCTGAGGCCGCCGGGAAATCGCTTGGCCGCTTTGGGAGAGGTTAGCAATGTCGATATACGCTGACGCTTCTACGGCAGTCAACACATAGTCTGCCGTGGCGGTATCGACGTCTGCATCCATCGTCAGACTTTCATATTGCTCCAGCGTTTCGTTCCCTTGACGCACGCTCAGCGTGAAATATTCGCCGGTATTGAAAGGCGGTTCGGCATCCTCGGGAGCATCTTCGGGCAGAGGCTTCGGTTCACCTTCGGAAATTGCCACTGTAATCCGATAGTCGGTTGCTGGCGGTAACGCTGCTTGGTCACCCTCAGGGGGCTTCAAATTAAAGCTCAGTGAGGGCTTACCACCCGACGTGATTACTTTGGTCGAAACTTCTTCGGGAGCGGGCGCTTCCGAGCCCGGTGGGCGCGTCCCAATACTCACAACCCAGCAGCGGCCACCACCATTATCAAACCAACCCTGCACCGCAAAGGGTAGGTAAGCATCAAAATCAGTAAAGCCAGGATGGGGTGAACCGGGCCGACCAAAATACTCTAGATATTGCCCCCAATTGGTGACCAGCATCGGTTTGAAAAGTTCGGCGTCACCGCGAATGTCTTCAGTGAAGCCGACAAACCCAGCGACACTCATGCTCACACCTTCAATCGGGCGACTTCCCCGGTCAACCTCTTCAACGTATACACCAGGAGCAAAATAATCCAATGCCATGCTTGAGTGTCCTCCTTTTTAGAGACAAAAATACAAGCGTATGGGTGGAGACGCCCGCCCCTGTCAATGGGAAAACAAACAGGTCAATCTCGCCCTACTGAGTGATGTGGTGCTGGCTACATTCAAATAGCCCAAAATCCCGGAATGGGAACTGGGAGCGGCAAAAATGCACAGGGTCTACTCCCAATAAATGCCAAATAATGGCACTGTCGAAACCGAGTCGTAATTTTCTGTAAACTTCCTGTCTAGCAACAGAAATCAGGGATACAAGCGCAGTTTTTAGGCGCAAGTAAAGCAACCTTGATATGTCTCCACAATCTTGCTGAAGATATTCAAGCGTGTCAACATCAGCATACAAAGATTCTCCTTTCTGGCTGATGGACATAAGCTAGATGGACAGAAGCTCAGGGTGTCATTAGCCGCATCACCCATTTTCGTAGGCTTGGTAGTTCAAGGGGCATACACTGTAATTGCGATCGCTTGGGAGCCCGTTTGCGCCCAACCTTGATAGGTAAACATCGAGTTAAGACCGGAATCCAAAGGGATTTTACTTAACTTTATTTCGATAACTTTTGTAAATATGCGTTCTATCTGTGAGTAACTATTTGGCATTTGCAACGGTGACCGCAACGCTGCAGCGCACGCTCCAAGCTGCTGTACAAAATGACGTTGAAGGCTCACGAGTCACCACGGTCAGCCCCAGTGAAATTGGCAACGGCACGCCTGAGACAGGCGTCAACATTTTTCTATATCAGGTCATCACCAATCCAGCCTTGCACAATATTGATGCCACGCCATTGCGTTCCAAGGGAAATCCCGTCAAACGACAATCGGCGATGGATCTGTATTACATGTTTAGCTTTTACGGGAATAACAATGAGCTGGCTCCCCAGCGCTTATTGGGCAGCGTGGTGCAGACCTTGAACGATCGCCGGGTGATTTCCAAGCGCATGCTGGAAGAGTCTTGTTTAGACCCCACTTATACCTTTCTACGCGACTCCGACTTAACCAACCAAGTGCAGCAGATTACCGTCATCCCGATGGATTTGAGCTTGGAAGATTTGTCCAAAACGTGGGCTGTCTTTTTCCAAACGCCCTATGTGTTGTCGGTGGCTTACAAGATTCTGGTGGTGCTGGTTGAAGGCAAGGAATCCGAAGATCGAGGCTTACCCATTCGCGATCGCCGCTATGGGGGCATGTCAACCTTCCCAGCCCAACCGCGCATTGAGAAAGTTGAGCCGGAGTCGGGCGAATTTGATCCCATCTTGGCTGACAGCACGCTGGTTATTAAGGGACAGCAGCTTAAGGGCAGCCACTTTACCCAGATTCGCATTGGCGGGATTGAAATTACGCCACCCGACATCAGCGACACGCAAATCAAACTGCCCCTAGCCTCTTTGCCCCAATATGCATTGCGAGCAGGCATCCAAGGGTTACAGGTGATTCACCCCACCCTTCTCACCAATCCTGCCGATCCCCAGCAGCGTCGAGGGGGGACTGAGTCCAACGCGATGCCCTTTGTTCTACGACCCCATGTGGTCAAGGTGACGGTTGCCGACATCGAAGAAACCGATGATGAGGGTCGCAATGCCCGTATCACGATTGAAACCAATGTCACGGTGGGTGCTGAGCAGCGGATTGTGCTGGCGATGAATGAAGTTTCAATTACCAGTCCGACCGCTTACATGTTTGATATTCCTCAACGAGCGACCGACAGTAAACAGCTCACGATCCCCATCCAAGAGGTGGCACCCGGAGAGTACCTGGTGCGGCTGTTAGTGGATGGGGCTGAGAGTCAACTCACAATTGATACGGACCCCAAGAGTTCAACCTACGACTGGTACATTGGCCCGAAAGTTCGCGTTATGTAAAGGATTTGAGTGCGCTATGTATTTTCTGAAAATTGCCGGGTTAGGCTTTATTCACAAAAGCTGGAAAGATCCAGAACCGCGATTTTGCACTCAGCCAGCGAAAGCGAAAAATTGGCAAACCTTAGAGGCTGCGTTGAAGTTCGGCAATCAAAAACTGACGCCTAAACTCAAAATCCCCTGGGAAGTGTGGCACGAGGTAGAAGATGAGTTACGTCCGCTAATGCGACCCCGATTAACCCGTTGAGGAAACAGCCATGTCAGACGACTCCATAAGACAGCAGCTTGACCTTGAAGTGGAATGTATTAGCTTGAATCAGTTGAACGACATGGGCAATCAAGCGGTTGCGTTAGGTTTAATTGCCGGTCACGGACATCATCGGGGTCAGTATGAAATCTTACGCCAGGGCAAAGTGCTCCTGATGTCGCCACAAGAAGCTTTTACCTATCTCCAGTCCTTGGTTGAATCGATTTCTAAAGGGGAGTAGTTATGGGAGTCATATCTCCCCTCAGCGATCGCTGGTATGTTGAAAACCGTCGCTACGTCATGGATTGGGTCGCCCAGATTGGGAGCCTATTACAGCAGCGACTCGATCCCCAAAGCAATCAGCCATTATCAACGCTACAGCCACCCCCATTTCCGGAGGATTTACCCCCTCCGGCCCTCATCACCCTCAGCCATCGTTTCGGGCTATCTGTTTTTGAGCGTAACGTCCTGTTGTTGTGTGTCAGTGCGGCCCTGAGTCGTACGGTTGGCCAGCTCTGTGCCACGCTCCACGGCAATGAGCAACAGACCTACCCCAGTTTTAGCTTGGCGCTCATGCTGTTTGCCGAGGGCAACTGGCCAGCCCTCATTCCCGATCGTCCCCTCCGCCGCTGGCGACTGGTGGAGATTATGCCCGGAGCTGAACTGACGCACAGCCCCCTCCGTATTGACGAACGTATCTTGCACGCACTTATGGGGGTAAACACTCAAGATGACCGCTTACAAGGCACCGTTCGAAGACTCTTACCCTCATCTTCAGCATCCTTGCCCCCTTCCTATCAAAAGATTGCGCAACAAATTGTCGAGTTAGGGGGATGGCAAGCAGGGCACACAACGCCGGTGGTTCAAATGTGTGGTCTGGATGGTGCGACGAAGCGGGCGATCGCCCTCAACTCTGCCACTCAAGCAGGTTTATCACTCCAAGTCATTACGGCTGAAGCACTGCCCACCGAACTGAGTCAAGCCATCCTTTGGCAGCGTCTTTGTGAACGAGAATCATTACTCACCAATAGTGGGCTGGTATTGGATTGCGACATGCTGCCTACAGCCGTTGGTGGCGAAGGCTACCTCACAACGCTGAGGGGTGTCATTGCTCGTTTGATTGAAACGTGTGACCGCCCTTTGGTGATTTTTAGCCAAGAGCCTCTGAGTCAGCGCCAACGGCCTCTCCTCAAATTTGACATCACAGCCCCTGAACCCCAAGAGCAACGTCAGCTCTGGCATACCTATTTGGGGGATCATGCGTCTTTGCTGAATGGCCATATTGATCGGTTGGTGACTTATTTCAATCTAGGGCCACCGGCCATTCAGCGTGCTTGCTTGACTTTCCACGCTGACGTGGCGACTGACCCACCCGATGCGTTGCCACTAAAGCTTTGGCAAGCCTGTTTAGTTCAAGCGCGGCCCCGTTTAGGCGAACTCGCCCAACACATTCCGGCAACAACGGCATGGGATGATTTGGTACTGCCAGACAAGGAATTACAGATATTAAAAACGCTGACGGCCCATGTCCGCCAAAGAGCAACCGTTTACGAACAGTGGGGCTTTAATCAAAAAGGGAAGCGTGGCTTAGGTATTAGTGCCCTTTTTGCGGGAGCCAGTGGAACGGGCAAAACCCTGGCGGCAGAAGTGATTGCCCATGAGTTGGAGCTTGATTTGTATCGGGTTGACCTCAGTGCGACCATCAGCAAGTACATTGGCGAAACTGAAAAGAACCTGCGCCAAATCTTTGATGCGGCGGAAACGGGCGGTGCCGTTTTATTATTCGACGAGGCTGATGCCCTTTTTGGTAAACGCTCAGAAGTGACGGATGCCCGCGATCGCTACGCCAACATGGAGGTTGCCTATCTTCTCCAGCGCATCGAAGCCTATCGTGGCCTGGCTATTTTGACGACTAACCTGAAAGACTCTCTTGATCAGGCATTTCTGCGGCGCATTCGCTTTGTTGTTAGTTTCCCCTTTCCGGATGCCAGCCAGCGGGAAAAGATCTGGCAACTGTGCTTTCCATCCCAAACTCCCACTAAGGGACTGAATTACAAAAAGTTAGCCAAGCTCAATGTGGCTGGTGGCAATATTCGCAATATTGCGCTCAACGCGGCTTTTCTTGCTGCTGAAGCGGAAGAGTCTGTCACCATGCAGCACATTCTGCAAGCGTCCCAAAGCGAATACATTAAGCTGGAACGTCCCTTAACCGATCGCGAGGTGAAAGGCTGGGTTCCAGAACCTTACTCCCCTTAAGCGCTGCCACTGATCCAATCTGCTGATGCTGATTTGAAACAGAGTCGAACCCACATTTAATCAGCGATCGCCTTAGAATATTCAGGTAAATGGCCTGGTAAGTACACAGCAGGTAGAAGGAATTGCGGGTATGCTACAAACTCCCACTAAACCCCTCACGTTAGAAGCGTTTCTGTGCCTACCAGAAACAGAACCCGCTAGTGAATACATTGATGGATATATTATCCAGAAACCAATGCCCCAGGGAGAGCACAGTGCCATTCACACAGAATTAGCTCCTGCCATTAATGGTGTGGTCAAATCCTCTCAAATTGCACGGGCATTTACCGAACTTCGCTGTACGTTTGGTGGGCGCTCCACAGTTCCAGATATTGCGGTCTTTCTTTGGCAAAGGATTCCTCGGCAAGAAAATGGGAAGGTCGCCAATGTGTTTGTAACTGCGCCTGATTGGACGATTGAAATTTTATCGCCAGATCAGAGTCAAACTAAAGTCACTAAAAATATTTTGCATTGCCTGGAACATGGAACTCAGATGGGCTGGCTGATTGACCCAGACGATCAGTCTGTGTTTGTTTACTTATCAGACCAACAAACACGAGTCTATGATGAGCCAGAAGCAAGACTGCCTGTGCCCGGCTTTGCCAGGGATTTGAACCTTACAGTGGCAAGTCTCTTTAGCTGGCTAATGATATAAGGAGCATAATGGGTACAATTCCGATTCAGTTAGAAGGCAGCTATACCTTTGCCGACTACTTTAAACTCACCTATGAAACGGAAGATATCCTCAACTACTTTGGTTACGACTATCGGGTCGAATCGCTGACACTTCCTAGCGAAAATGCAGAACTCGATCGCCTTGATGATTTGAAAAATCGGCTAGAGGAAATCGTTCCTTACATTAGCCTCAGTAGTGAAATAGCCCGCCGTGAATTAATGATTGCTCCCGTGTTGATGGATGTTATCCATTACACGCAGGCTAAGCTCAGAATTGGCTATACCGTTAAGGCTAGTGAGCAGTTGAAAGGGGAACTTGACTACTACCTAGAAACCCAAAATAATCTGCTTGTTATTGAAGCTAAGAATGCCGATTTACAAAAGGGATTCACCCAATTGGCAACTGAACTTATTGCCATGGATCATCTGGTCGGGTCAGATTTCCTTTTGTATGGAGCCGTATCGACAGGCAATATCTGGCAGTTTGGTGTGCTGAAACGGGAACCCAAGCAAATCATCCAAGACTTTAATCTATTTCGCAGCCCAACTGATTTAGAAGCACTGTTGCAAGTCTTAGTAGCAATTTTGAAAGCATCGTAATTTGTCTACAAACAATTACAAAGTTAAAGATTGCGTGCCGATATCACCCGTTTGAGGTCAGGCAGGGTGCGATCGCAGACCTCTGCCTAAAGTGGACATTTCAGAGGAATATGCCAAGATAAACTCATCTTGAGTTGAGCCTTCTCCCCATGAGCAACTCGCTTCACAGCCGAACCAAAATTCCGGCTTCAACCAGTGATTTTAATCCTGGACATAGCCTGCCAGGGCAACCTTTTGTATCACGGCAGCAAGATCAGTCGCCTGTAGCGTCGCCTTCGGAGCGTGAGCTTGCCCATATGCAGCAGCTTGATGCCGGAGTCATGCAAACCCTAGGACTACAGGCGAAGCTAGCGATTGGCGCACCAGGAGACAAATACGAACAAGAAGCAGACCAAGTTGCGACTCAAGTTGTTGACCAAATCAACACTGCTCCGGGCCAAGCACAATCAGTGCAGCGCCAAGGGATGCCAGAGGAAGAAGACGAACTCCAGATGAAACCACTGGCAGCGTCTATTCAACGTCAAGGGATGCCGGAGGAAGAAGACGAACTCCAGATGAAGCCTCAGGCAGCGTCTATTCAGCGCCAGGGAATGCCGGAGGAAGAGGACGAACTCCAGATGAAGCCCCAGGCAGCGTCTCCCACGCGATCCCGGAAGCTCCCTGGGGCTTACAAAGCTAAAGCTAAAGCGGGCGATCGCGCTCGTACTTGGGAAGAAACTGCGATCGATGTTGCGGGTACAGGCAGCGCTTTGGACAGCTTGATCAACTCGCCGATGCAGACCATTGGGAATGCGTTTTCAGGCTTATTTAGTGGCTTCCCTTCACGGGCGACTATCCGCAAGCAGCCTGTTGTGCAAGCGGCGATTAGTTCGGCATGGAGTGCTGCACAATCGGACTATGCAGAACGCTTTGGATGGATTACGTGGGACAAAAATACCGATACCTACGCTGTTCCTTCAACTTCGGTGGGCACTCCCTACAGTTGCACACCGCCGCCAAAGCCTGCTGACCCGGCTCCCAATGACCCCAATCAAGTCTTTCACGTTGGTGAGTTCCACATTCATCCCCCGCTCGACCCGAGTGATCCTGCCATGGCGGATCCTTTAGATTGGCCCATTGGTCCGAGTCAAACCGATGAGACAGCAGCTCAGGCAGACAACAGTCCCGGTATTGTCCGCGATTTTGACTCGGTTGATCGGGCGGGCGGCGTAACTGACTACACCTACGGTCCTTGGACACGAACGAAGTAAAGCTCAACACGCGACTGAACAACCATGCCTCCATCACCCAAAGATCTATCTGCTTCGGATGCTGAAGCGATCGCTCGGCAACATTTAGAGAGTAAAAATCTCACTAACGAATTGACGAACAGAACAGTCACCGTCAACCGTCAAGGAGAGAACTTTCAGGTGATTTTTGAACCTCCATCTGGCGTGCGTGCAGGTGCGTTTACGATCACGGTCGACAAAATGGGGACGGTGATTGCTCAACGGTTCGAGCGGTAGAAAGCTAAGTAAATCAGAACTTTCAGGCCAAGAAGTTACTTTCTTAGAAAGGTTTGCCATTGCACACTTTTACAGAGAGTGGACATCGCCAACAGATATGCCATGATTGGGGCATATTGGCTCTAGTCAATGCTGGCCCTAGCCCCCGCTGATCATGAGTGACTCCTCACATAGCCTCACCAACACTTCCACCCCAGCTAGTACCTTCAATCCGGGACATCAGCTACCGGATCAACCTTTTCAGATAAAGCAACAGGCTCAGACCGATCGGCAGTCTGCCTCTAAATCGCAGCTTGATCGTTTAAGGCAGCTGGATGCGGGGGTCATGCAAGCGCTTGGTGTGCAGGCAAAATTGGCGATTGGCGCACCAGGAGACAAGTACGAGCAAGAAGCCGATCAGGTGGCTGCACAGGTCGTTGAGCAAATCAATACACCACAGACTCAGCAAAAGTCTGTGCAACGTCAGGAGATACCGGAGGAAGAAGACGACCTTCAAATGAAGCCTTTGGCAACCTCCATTCAGCGTCAGGAGTTGCCGGAAGAAGACGACCTTCAAATGAAGCCTCTGACAACCTCCATTCAACGTCAAGAGCTGCCGGAGGAAAAGGAAGATCTCCAGATGAAGCCCTTGACAACCTCCATTCAACGTCAAGAGCTACCAGAGAAAGAAGACGACCTCCAGGCGAAGCCTTTGGTGAATTCTATTCAACGTCAGGAGCTACCGGAGGAAGAAGACGACCTTCAAATGAAGCCCTTGGCGAACTCTATTCAGCGCCAAGAGCTACCGGAAGAAGAAGAGCTCCAAATGAAGCCCTTGGCGAACTCTATTCAGCGCCAAGAGCTACCGGAGGAAGAAGAGCTCCAGATGGAACCGCTTAGGCAGCGGCGATCAGATGGTGGTGGAGTTGCATCAACAGATGTGGAGTCTGCCATTGAATCAGCTCGCGGGCAAGGGCAATCTCTAGGGTCTGAAGTCCGTAACTCTATGGAGCAGGCATTTGGAACTGACTTCAGCAGTGTGAAAGTTCACACAGATTCTCAGTCTGACCAGCTTAACAATTCAATTCAGTCGCGAGCATTTACAACAGGTCAGGATATCTTCTTTCGACAGGGGGAATACCAGCCAGGGAATCCCGGAGGACAGGAGTTGTTAGCCCATGAACTGACCCATGTTGTACAACAGACCAAATCCATTCAACCCAAACTAAGCAGCCTTATTCAAAGAGATGATCCTCCCTTCGGAGCGGATTTGTTTCCCGAATTTGGTGGCATGACATCAACCGCCCCAGAAGGGCCTCCCAATGGCCCCCATGCACTCTCTCATGGGGCTCCTCCTGATATGGGTGAACACAACTGGACATTTGATGTAGCTGCCTCATCAATGATGCTCGTGCCTCCTGAGGCTCCTCAAGATCTATCGATTGCTTTGCCAGAGCATCCCCCAGATTTGCCAGACAATTATATTTTCTGGACAGAAATACCACCAAATTGCGGTGGACACCACACCAGTCCTGCACCACAGCTTGGCCCTCAGCCCCACATTGTTGATCTCCTATGGGCAGATGTCAGGCGGCGATCTCACGATGCCTTCAAATCAGATGTTCAATCCTTGATTGGTTCGTGGAATGCAACGGCACCCCTGATACGTGACTTTTACAACGCTCAAGATGATGAAGCTTTACAAGAGGTTCATGAATTCCAGACTGGAGGTGACGCGGGTGAAGGATCACTACCTGATCGTGCAAGCCACCAAGTAGTTCCCCGAACCAATCGCGGTGGTAATACCGTTGGCTCTGTTTTTGGTGAGGAAGGGTCTACTACTGCTGATACAACCGGTTTAGATGACAATATTCGTCAAGCTAGCCGTGCCAGTGATATTGAACCAGCACTCACCCGGCTTTCGGCATGGGATGACAAAATTCGTGCATCTTATGATGAGTTAGCGAGCGCTGTTGACACATCTTCTGGGGCAAGACATGACGTTGAAGCAGCTCAATTTAGAGTTCAGCAAACAGAAGCTGAGTTTCGCGCAATTGACGCCCAAGCTGACTATGACGCAACTCAAGCAAAGGTTACTGCACTTAAAGGCAAGGTTGGCAAAGCTCTAAAAATTGTTGAAGTTGTGGCTGGTTTTATAGCTGCGGGACCTGTAGGTGCAGCAGCAGCAGCAAGTAGTTCTGATAGTGAAGCGACTCCAACCCCATCAGCGGCCAGAAGAGCAGCAGGAGGAGTTTCTTCAGTGGCTGCGAGTTCTAGGACCACTGCGTTAGCAGGTCGAGTTATTGATTACATTTATAGCGCTGATCTTGCGCGAGCCAGGACTGCCATTCAAGAAGCAAAGCGTGAGTATAGGGAGGCAGCATTAAGTGCTGCAAACAGTGAACTCTTGGCAGCAGTGGATAGGTTCAATGCTTCTCTCCATGAAATTTCAGCGAAAAGTAATGGATTGAAAGCAGATATTAAAGACCGTAGAGCGGCTTACACTGAATTTGCTAATCTTGTTGCTAGGAGGGGCGGAGGGAGCAGTCGGGATAGAAATCGAATGCGCGCTCTTATTGCGGCCATCCCGATAGTAGAGGTTGTCGTAAATCGCGCTGAAAATGTTATCTCTACCGCAAGTGTGCCAGAGTACTCGACAGATTCAGGCGTTGGCGCATACATGCTCAATTATCATGGCCATGTTGACGAGGTCTCTCAGTTTGCGACAGCTGCTGGCCACATGGATGCTTATTCGGTAATATTTCAGACGCATCACCAATTCTGGTCGGAACGCCTAGCTAGCTTACGAATGGTTCTCCAAGGCTTACGGGGTGAGCCAATGTAGTGAACCCTCACTCTTTAGACAGCTTGTAGAGAGTTGAGCAAGAACCTTGCTACCTTTGAAATGCTTCGACATTATGATTCAGACTCCTGAACGATCGCTTCCCAACGGTCATGAATGGGAGCCCATTCGTTGATCAGATCCAGCGTCCATAGCCAATTGTGCCAAGTTGCAGGGACATCAGTGATGAGCCCTAGCTGCTCAGGAGACATAAGGCCATTCGGATCGCCTTTCTGCAAGTTTAAAAAAGCCTCGCGAGCATAGGCCCGTTGTCTATCAGCCTCCGCTCGGAGGTTGGCTTCTTCCGGCGCACTCAACTCTTCAAAGCCTGTATCGACTGTGTCGAGCTGCTCCTCCGCAATTTGCGTGTGCGCCATCACGAGCCCTGCATAGGCATGGAGAATGATATCGTCTACTGGCGTGGTTGAAGCAGGGTCAGGCTGTGCCTGCCTTTGCGGGTCATAGATATCAAGGGCCGCCTCCCAATTCTCAATAGCTCTGTCGGGGCTACCTAACACATAGTGAGCGAAACCCCGTGCGATCCGATTTTCCAGCGATCGCAACTCTGTCTGTTCCCAAGCTTCCTGAGCCTGTTGCGCCAAGCTTTGAGGGTTTAGTTCCGGCTGCGTGCTGCTATCGAATTGAGTCATTGCCTGCCAATGCAAACGACCCAAAATGTACAGCATATCGGGTTCCGAACTATTGATGACCAGCGTGCGCACTGCACTACTCACTTCATTGGCAGGGGCATTGCCTATCAGCTCCTGGTTGAGGGCTAACGCCAAGTCATCACGGGCATCAGCGTAGCGTTCCTCCGCGATCGCTTCAGTTGCCCGTGTAAGCAGCGTATCCGCGTTAAGTGGGCCATTGACGGGGGCATCAACGGTGGTCGCTTCCCTCACCGGTGCCTCACCGGAAGAAAGTAGACCCGATCGCCATAGTGACCAAGACCCCAAACCAATCACGCCGATGACGCCAACCAGACCTAAGGCAAACCAGATGAGGGCTGAACTTTCGCCTTTTTTGTCAGGGTCAGCATCCGACAGGCCCCTTTGCGTGACTCGGAACTGAGAACTTTGGCCATTTTGCACCGGGAGCAACGGCTTAACTTCAGCCGATTCCGGAGGGGCAGAAACATCAGGGTTTTGGGTCGGGAGTTCTGGGAGGGCGTTATAGATATCCAGTCCCGTTTGTTCCGACTGATCCAACACCAAGACCTCTTCCTGAGACGCAGGCAGTGGTGGATCTTCCGAGGTGCCCGAACGCCCGGAGAGCTCCTTAACAAAATTAGCCACGGCCAAATCAGGATCACTGTCCACCGGCGTCGTGTTTTCTAACTGGGTCAGCACATCTGTTGCACTGACCCCAGGCACAACTTCGGCGGTCGCAACTTCGGGGGGCGTGACTTCGAGGGATGGCGACGCTGACGTTTCAATGAACTCTAGTTCAGCAGGATCTAGGGCTGCATCCGATTCGCGATCGCTCCGGATGAAATAACCATCAAAGTCAGGATGCAGATAGAGAATCGGCAAAGCCCAGTAGTGCTGGTTAGAACCAAAGGCCGAAATGAGTCCCTGCCGAGTGCGGCTCAGGCTCAGGTCAATGGGATAGCCCTGACGCAAGTTCTTATACAGCAGTTGAGTAAAGGCGATCGCCACATCATCAGGAATGCGCTCGGCCATGGCAATCACACCCGGAACCCCACGATTGACCAGGGCTTGAACCAGATTTTGCTGACGCCAGTCCATGGCGGCGTCATCTTCAGCGGTATGCCCACTGCGACAAGAATTGAAGACCGTGAGCGCGACTCGGTTATTGACCAGTAATCCAGCCAGATCATCCCCCGATAGGCGTTCTGTGAGGCCAGTTTGGCGATTAACCAGAGACAAATCGCCTCCATTTTCACCAAAGTCGCTATGTCCCGAATAATGGAAAATCTGAAAGTTGCCCTGTTCAAGGGCGTGCGCTAGTTCACTGCGATCCGGCTGTTCCAGCACCTCAATTTGAATGGGATGAGTCGTGCCATTCTCAGCCGCCAAGAGTTCCTGAAGATGTTTGGCCTCTTGATAGATTTTCAGGTGTTCCTGATCGTGCGGGCTGGCGATCGCCATCAGAACCCGTAGGGTAGGCTCTGTATGCAGTAAGCCCTCTGTTTCCAGCGCTTGGCTCACCATAAAATTGGCAACGTAACGAGCAAAGGTCAAATCAGACCGGGTCGTTAGCGGGTGTCCTCCCTGCTGCATGACCTCCCAAGGTAGGCGTTGCAGGCGACTTTCTTTGAGTCCTAACCGAAACCGCAGAATTTCATTGCGGTTTTGGGCAATACCCTGAGCCCTGAGCCAGCTTTCTTGCAAGGCTCCGGTGGCAAACAGCGCATCGTATAACTGCGCCCCCAATTGGTGCAGCCCCGAGGCACTCTGTTGCGCATCGGTGTTGCCGCGCAAAACCCCTAATAGCGGGTCATCTAAAGCGGGCTGCGAGGATTTAAGCCAGTCTTCGACGGGCCATTCCGCTTGGACTTCAGCCAGCGGTACACCGGTCGCCGTATCCTCGGTGCGAATGAGGTAGCGATCGTTGCCAAGGGCCGTAATCGATAGGTGAAATTCTTGAGTCACAACGGGGGGTTAGAAAATGACTAGGAATTGAGGGCAATTAACCTCAGGCTACCCATTACGCCAGGCGACATCTATCAGGTTAGATCAAAGCTTGCCAGATGCGTCTTTAATCGGAACGTTACCCAAGTGTCATAGATATTGTGATCATCGGGGTAATACACAAAGCTATATCGGGCCAATCGAAAACCCATAGGGGTCAACAGCAACGCACGTCAGGTAGCCTACTCGTTGTTGCTAATTTAAGGATGAATCGATTCGTCTGGAATGCCGTAGGGCAACATCTTTGCCAATCGAGTCATCACTGACGAATCAGTAACGCCTCTTGCTTGACTAGACTGCCTTTTGCCCTTCGCTGTTTCCGCCGACTGCAGACGTTTACACGGGACAGACGCTATTACACGCGGTCAGTAGAACTTTAAAGTCTTATCGCTCCGACGGCTGCTGAGCCGTAATGAGGTCAATTAATCCGTTTACCATGCGATCGCGCTCTAGCGGCAGCACTTCATCGCCGTACAGTATTTTTTGCACGATTAAATAATGCACAATCGAGCCGGCAAACGCGCGGGCGGCAATGACGGGATCGGACAGTCGGAGCTGCGGTTGCGACGACAGATACAAAGTCAACTGCTCCAACATGGGCTTGATGATCTCCACCACGAACTTTTTAGCAATTTCGGGAAAGCGATCGGACTCCCCAATCACTAAACGCATCAAGGTCAGCAAAGGTTGATTCTGCTCAAAACTATCGAGCATCGAAATCGCGATTTGTCGCAGTACCGCCTGGGGCTGAGCCTGTAAATCGGCTTGGGATAGCAAGGCAAACACCGACTGGCGATTGGCATAGGTCACTTCCTGCACTAAGGCTAGGAACAGTCCCTCTTTGTCCTGAAAGTTGCTGTAAAGAGTCGATTTAGAAACCCCAGCCGCCGCCGCAATGCGATCCATACTGGCCGCTGTATAGCCCTGAGCCACAAATACTTGAAAAGCCCCCTCCAGAATTGCCTTGGCTTTTTCAGAGCGATGCTTGATCGGCGGCATTGAAGATGGCGGATTCGGCGACATGGACACGGTTTCAGAAACTTTGACTACCCCATTGTCTACCCTCGCCACGGCATCGAACAGTTTATTGTCAGCCATACTAAACAGTATAGTTGACAATACCAAACCGTTTAGTATGATCAAGATGTTGTTTACCCTATCGGCGTTAAAGTCATGAGCGCTACTAATGCGTTGAATCACGAAGACCATAAAGGTCAGCGATCGCGCCGCTGGTGGGTCATCGCCGGGATAGTGACGCTAAGTTTGGCGGGTACTACTGGGTGGATCTGGCAGCAGCGAGAGGCGGCTGAAACCGCACCAGCGGTGACGGCGAGCGCTGAAATCACAACCGTGACGGCGCTGGGTCGGTTGGAGCCCGAGGGCGAGGTCGTGCAGCTCATGGCCCCGACCGCTGTACAAGAAAGTCGCATTCAAGAGCTGCGGGTGCAAGAGGGCGACACCGTCGAAGCCGGGCAAACGATCGCCGTTTTAGATAATCGCGACAGTCTAGAAGCAACTTTGGCCAGTGCCCAAGAGCAAGTGCGCATTGCCCAGGCCGGGTTAGCTCAGGTGCGAGCGGGGGCTAAATCGGGCGAATTGCAGGCTCAGGAAGCCGAAATCGCCCGACTGAGGGCGGACGAGGCCGGGGTGTTGGCAACGCAACAGGCCACCATTGACCGCTTGCAGGCAGAAGTCGACAATGCCCGATTGGAATACAACCGCTACGAGACGCTTTACCAACAGGGGGCGATTGCCGCTTCGGAGCGGGATGCGCGGAAATTAACGCTGGACACCAGCCAGCAGCAGCTACAGTCCGCTCAATCAGAACTGGTTCGCCTGCGCAGCACCAGTCAAGGGCAAATCCAGCGGGCCACTGCTACGCTCGATCAGCTGTCAGAAGTGCGTTCCGTCGATGTGGACTTGGCCGAGGCCGAAGTGGCGGCAGCGATGGCCGCTGTCAAGGAGGCTGAGAGCAATTTAGAAAAAGCCTATGTGCGATCGCCCCAAGCAGGCCAAATCCTCAAAATTCATACGCGCCCCGGAGAAGTCGTCGAGAGTGACGGCATTGCCACCCTCGGCCAAACCAGCCAAATGATGGCGATCGCTGAAGTCTACCAAAGCGACATTCAGCAAATTGAATTAGGACAGCCCGTTACGATTACGTCCTCCGTGATTGCCGGAGCGTTATCCGGCACGGTGGAACGTATTGGCTTGCAAGTCGAGCAGCAGCAGGTAGTGGATGAAGATCCCGCCGCCAATCTCGATGCCAAAGTCATTGAAGTTCACATTCGGTTGGATGAAGCCGCCAGCGAGCAGGTTGCCGGACTCACCAACTTGCAAGTGACGGCTCGCATCACCATTGATTAGGAGCAACCAGAATCATGCGTCGTTTTCTCAAAGCGTTACAGCAGCGCACCCCCCTGGGGCTAAAGCAACTGAAACATGATCCGATGCGGTTGCTCACCGCGATCGCAGGCATTACCTTCGCCGACCTGCTGATCTTTATGCAGTTGGGGTTTGCCGACGCCCTTTACACCAGTAATACGCAATATCCTCAAGCCTTGCAGACAGACTTGGTGCTGATTAGCAGCGATGCTAAGAACTTTGGTCAATTGAGCACCTTTACCCGGCGACGGCTGTATCAAGCGTTAGACGTGCCAGGGGTCGCATCGGCCGATATCCTCTATCTCGGGTCAGCTCAGTGGCGTAATCCGCAGACGAATGAAGAAACCTCAATGTTGATCATCGGGCAAAATCCTGAGCGTCCCGCGTTGAATTTACCGGCGGTGAATGCTCAACTCGACGCGATTCGCCTACCCGACACTGTATTGTTTGACGAGGGTTCGCGGGGCGACTATCAGGACATGATTGCCCAGGTGCAGGCGGGAGAGCCAGTCACTACCGAAATCGGTCTCCGCACCGTCGAAGTGGGGGGCCTGTTTGAAGTGGGGGCGTCTTTTGCCGACGATGGGGCACTCATTACCAGTGATCAAACTTTTTTGCGGCTCTTTGGTCGGCGCGAGGCGGGCACCGCGAGTATCGGGCTGATTCAACTGGCCCCTGACGCCGATCCGATTCAAGTGCAGACGGCCCTGCGCGATCGCTTACCAGAAGATGTGTACGTCTTTACCCATGAAGAATATGTCGACTTCGAGCTGAATGAGATTCAGTCAGAGTCGCCGATCGGCGTGGTGTTTGGCCTAGGGTCAGCCATGGGCTTCATCGTCGGGGTGGTGATTGTGTATCAGGTGCTATCCACCGATGTAAATAGCCACCTGGGGGAATATGCCACCTTTCGGGCGATGGGATATCGCAATTCCTATCTGCTCGGCATCATATTTGAGGAAGCGCTGATCCTCTCCATTCTGGGTTTTGTCCCAGGGTTGTTGATGTCTATCGGCGTTTATCAGCTAGCATCGATGGCCACCGCCCTGCCGATGAGCATGAACGTCGGTCGAGCTGTTGGTGTCTTCGCTTTGACCTTTGTAATGTGTGGCGGTTCAGGGGCGATCGCCACCCGCCGCCTCCAAGCCGCCGACCCCGCCGATATTTTTTAAACCTCATCCAGATTCAGAGGTGGAGGTTTGGCATCGGGTGCAACCTCACCGCCTGCGGCACCTCTCCTTCCCAAGGAGAGGCTCAGCTAGACTCTGGTTCCTCTCCTTGGGAAAGAGAGGTTAGGTGAAGTTTTCCCAAACCAGCACAACTCCAGTTTTCAATTTGGACGCGGTTTAGCCCCGACGTTCTCTCAACCGAAATCATCATGAGTCAAGATTTTTCCATCGTGGTTCACGAAGTTAATCACTTCTTTGGCAGCGGCAAACTCCGGAAACAGGCGTTATTCGACATCAATCTGGAAATTGCCACCGGAGAAATTGTGATTATGACCGGGCCGTCCGGTTCCGGCAAAACCACCCTCCTTACCCTAATTGGGGGCTTGCGGTCAGCCCAGTCTGGCAGCTTACGTGTCGTCGGTCATGAAATCTGTGGCGCAACGGAAAATGAACTGGTGCAGGCCCGTCGCCACAACGGTTATATCTTTCAGGCTCACAACCTCCACGGTAGTTTGACCGCGCTCGAAAATGTGCAGATGGGCTTAGAAGTTCATGGCGTGTGGTCTAAGGCGGCCCGCCATCAGCGAGCCACCGAAATGCTGGAGCAGGTGGGCTTAGGCGATCGCATCGACTACTACCCAGCGGATTTGTCGGGGGGGCAAAAGCAGCGGGTGGCGATCGCTCGTGCCCTGGTCAGTCGGCCCAAAATTGTGCTGGCCGATGAACCCACCGCCGCCCTCGACAAAAAATCCGGGCGCGACGTGGTGGATATCATGCATGATCTGGCCAAGCAGCAGGGCTGCACGATTTTGCTGGTCACCCACGACAACCGCATTCTCGATATTGCCGATCGCATTGTCTACATGGAAGATGGGCGGCTCTCTAAACCGCCCGAAATGGCCCCCGCGGCCCATTAGTTGATTGAGCGTTCCCTAAGACCGCTTGGTTGCGACCGTCTGTCGAGCCATCAACCACTCAGGGCTTATGAAGAGGGTCTCGATTATGCAGAACTTGATAAGGTGAGATTGGAACATAGAATTCAGGTTCAGTTAAACTGCCCCTGAACCGTTGGCGTATTTATGGTGCTTAAAGCAGTTTTCCTGGAGTTAAGTGGGGTTATCATCCGTGACGGGAATTTACAGCAGCCGTTGATGGATGACCTGCTCATTGCTGAGAACTTAAGACCGAATCCCCTTGAATTTGCCGAAGTGTGTCAAGGGCGTAGCGATCGCGCCTGCCTCAACCAACTGCTCAATCGACGTGGGCGAGTGGTCTCGGAAGCCTATTTGGATAAGCTGCTGACGAAAAAATCCGCCGCCTACATTCAGGCGCTAGCCGAACTGCAAAAGCTACCGCTCTATCCAGGCTTACAGGATTTGCTATATCAGCTAAAAACTGCCGCTATTCCTCTTGGCGTTGTTGCGGGCGTTAGTACACCTGAGGTGGATTGGGTATTAGCCGAAGCTAATCTGGCCGATCAGTTTGTTGTTCGCATCACGGGCGAGCAAATTGCCGTGGATGCCAGCAAACCTGAGGGAGCTATTTACACCGCTGCGATCGCAGCCATGAATGAGAAATTTCCCGAGCAAAAGATTGCGGCGTCAGAGTGTCTCGCCGTGGAAGCGTCTTTTAACGGCATTGCAGCAGCCAAAGCCGCCCATGTGCCTGTCGTCGGGGTTGCCCATCTTTACCCTTATCGAATGATGCAGCGGCAGGCAACTTGGGCCGTCGATTACCTTAACGAAATTGACCTGGATTGGATTCGGCAAGCCTATGGTGCCAACCCCAGCGATATTCTGAACTCCGAATTCTGAACTCCGAATTCTGAACTCCGAATTCCAACTTCCCTTCCCTCTACTCATCATTAACCGCGTGGCCATTGGCTCCCCCTAACCGCTGCCGGACATCGTCAATGGCGTTGTTCAGTTGGGCGATTTTGTCTTCTAAACCGCGACGGGCAACTTCCATTTCTGCTTCCGAGGGCAGGGCTGCATCGGTATTTTCAGTTTCAGTGTTTTCGAGGCGCAATGGCTTTTCTTCCGAGCGGCCTTGCAGGACTCGCGAGGCGACAACAGCGCCAACCACTCCCCCCAATACCCCTCCAAACAGAGTACCGAGGACAAAACCGCTGCCAAAATTGTCTTGTTGACTCATGGTTAAGAGCGAAACTAATCTAACTTGCCTATTGTTGCTGATTGTGGGGATCAATTGCCGTCTTGCCAAAACGGCTGAACCTATCAGCCATCAAGTTCCAAAGGTGCGATCGCCCGCATCTCCTAAACCTGGCACAATATAGCCCTGCTCATTCAATCCTTCATCAATCGTAGCGGCATATATTTGCAGTGTCGGATAGGCATCAGCCAGCTTCTGGAGAGCTGGGGGAGCCGTCACCACTGAAATAATGCGCACCATTTCTGGATTCACGCCCCGTGACGTGAGTTCTGCCATTGCTGCCATAATCGTCCCGCCCGTTGCCAGCATCGGCTCACTAATCAGCACCCGCGCCTCCGGTGGAATCACGTCCGGTAGTTTATTGAGATAGCAGCTAGCCTCCAAGGTTTCTTCATTCCGCACAAAGCCAACATGGTAGACCGAGGCTAAAGGGAGAACTGATTGAGCCCCTTCCATCAAGGCCAAACCTGCCCGCAAAATGGGCATGATGATCAGCGGCATCTCTGGATTAACAAAGGTCGCAGGCGTCGAGGTCAGAGGGGTGTCAATGGTTGTATCCAAGGTTGGCAACCATTCGCGCGCCGCTTCGTAGGTCAGCCAGCGGCCTAATTCGGTCATGGCTGTCCGAAATACAGACGAGGGCGTACCCGCATCACGGGCTACGCCCAACCAATGTTTAATGAGGGGGTGGGGAGGCACAAAAACACGGAGTTGCAGAGCCATAGTTAGTTACAGGGCATAAACCTGCATCATCATACTCTTTCAGCTGGGGATTGATGTAGCAAGATACGCTTGTCATCGTTTCCCGTAGTGGGTGCGGCGGATCGACCTGTGGAATGGAATACCCGGTTGCGTCGTTCATTGAGAGATCACCCTCAATAGGGAATAGAAAGTGTGAGGTTCCTTAATTTTGCGAGAGCTGCTTGCTGTTGCAGATGTCAGGGTAGGATGCGATCATCTGGCTCAGTCATTAGTTGCGTTGGCAACAAGGCAAGTTGTGCGCCATGGTCTTGTCGGTGTCTTCGGCGGATATAGCCCAGCGTTGGCCTAGTGGCAGTCACTTTGATGTGATTGTGATTGGTGCTGGCATGGGAGGACTGGTCACGGCAACTCAACTGGCTGTGAAAGGCCATCGCCCGCTAGTGTTAGAACGATATCTGATTCCTGGCGGCAGTGCTGGCTACTTTGAGCGCGATGGCTACCGTTTTGATGTCGGGGCCTCCATGATTTTTGGCTTTGGGCAGCAAGGGACGACGAACCTCCTAACGCGGGCTTTAGCTGCTGTGGGCAAACGTCTGGAGACAATTCCCGATCCGATCCAGGTACAGTACCGTTTACCCGGCAACCTCAATATTCGTGTTTATCGAGACTACGAGGCATTTTTGCAAGCGTTGGGCGATCGCTTTCCCCATGAGCGAACTGGGATTCGTCGGTTTTACGATGCCTGTTGGGGGATTTTCAATTGCCTCAATGCGATGGAACTGCTGTCCTTGGAAGAGCCTCGCTACGTAGCCCGCGTCTTTTGGCAAAATCCGCTAGCCTGCCTGGGCTTAGCGCGGCGTCTCCCCGCCAATGTGGGTGGACTGGCGCGACGCTATCTCAAAGACCCGGAACTCCTGAATTTTATTGACATGGAGTGCTACTGCTGGTCAGTAGTGCCTGCCGCCAAAACCCCCTTGATCAATGCCGGGATGGTGTTTAGCGATCGCCACTATGGTGGTGTCAACTATCCCAAAGGTGGTGTGGGACGAATTGCCCAAACCCTAGTTGAAGGCTTAATCGAAGCGGGGGGCTCGATACAATATCGCTCCCGCGTAAAATGTATTGTGACGGAGCAAGGCCGGGCCATCGGTGTCGAACTCGCGACCGGGGAACGCTACACGGCGAACCGGGTTGTCTCGAATGCAACCCGTTGGGATACTTTCCAATCCCTACTCGATCAGCCCTTACCGAAATCCGAACAAGCCTGGCAGACTCGCTATGCCCAGGCACCCAGTTTCCTCAGCGTGCATTTAGGGGTTCGTCAGGACGTGATTCCACCGGACACGGATTGCCATCAAATCCTGCTGGACGACTGGGCGGAACTGGAAACCTCTGGCGGTACCATCTTCGTCTCGATTCCCACACTGCTGGATCCTAGTTTGGCTCCCCGCGATCGCCACATCATCCATACCTTTACCCCCAGTTGGCTAGCCGATTGGGAGGGGCTGTCATCGCAGCAGTATCAAGCCCAAAAGCAAGCCCTGACGCAGCAACTGATCCAGCGTTTGGAAAGTGTTTTTCCAGGTTTGAATGGCGCGATCGAACACTGCTCCATCGGAACGCCCCGCACCCATCGCCGCTTTTTAGGACGACGCGACGGTACCTACGGCCCCATGCCGCGCCATCAGCTCTGGGGTTTGTTGGGTATGCCCTTCAACCGCACAGCAGTTCCCGGTTTGTATTGTGTCGGCGACAGCACGTTTCCCGGACA
The DNA here is from genome assembly GCA_039819045.1 of Cyanobacteria bacterium J06638_28. Classification (GTDB taxonomy): domain Bacteria; phylum Cyanobacteriota; class Cyanobacteriia; order Phormidesmidales; family Phormidesmidaceae; genus SIO1E4. The sequence goes on along the minus strand of JBCBSR010000007.1, from coordinate 80,669 downwards.
GGGGCTGAATGCCGTCGCGTTTTCTGGGTTTGCCTGCGCCCATCGCATTGCGACTGACCTAGCCTAGACCCCAGGGATCTAGATGGGCTTAATACAGACATAAACAGACATTAATGACAGCATGGTCATCGTTCCCTATGCTGGCTTCCAGTGGGCAAGGAATTGCGGGTCTAGGAAGTCCACTCAGTATGTGCTGATTTTTTTGTGATCAGGGTGCCTGGTATCGATGCGTACCTGAAAATGCTGCCACTTTGGAGTCACGCTCCAACGATGACCTATGCCACAGTTTATTGTGTATGCCTGTCCGGTAGGTGAACTTGCCGATCAGTTAGACGTTTACTTTGCTAAAAGCCGTTCAATGTGTGGCCGCAACAGTGCCCACGACTACATGCCTCACTGCATGCTTACAGGCTTTTTTGCCGAACAACCCAGCGCAGCGCCGAATTATGCTCAGCGTTTACAACGCTCCTACAAACGATTGCGGCGATCGCAACCCGATCCCGTCATCGCAGTCAAAGAACTCAGCTGTCGAGATAACTGGCACGGATTAGAACTGGAATCGGATTGGTTGCGAAAGGTCATGGTTGACTTTGCCTGTACAGCCACCTCGGCAACGCGCTCAACACCCCTGCGCCTCAAGGAATGGTTGCACCTGAGTTTGGCCTATGACTTTCAACCTGACCAAGCAGAAGAGTTGGAACTGCTTGCCCACGAACTGGTTAACCCCACAGCTAGCGTACAGTGGGAGTTACGGTTCTATCAGCGCAACTCAGACAACAGTTGGCATTGCCACCAGTCCATCAAGATGAAGAAGGTGAAGGAGAAAGTTAGCGAAATACCGTGAGTCAGTAGCCAGTAGCCAGTGCTCTCCTGACTCCTTCCACCACCAATATTCCCGCCTTAAGCTAATCCCATAAAACATGACCCCACAATACAGACTGGCTTGTGCATCTGACATGCCGCTGCTGTTAGCGATGATGGCCGAATTCTATGGCCCAGATGACCCTAACTTTGTTGCTGCCAAGACCCAGCAAGCGATCGCTAATTTGATTGCCTGTGAACATTACGGACGTCTTTGGCTGATTGAAGTAGAAGCGGTTGCGGTTGGATACCTGGCGGTTACCTTTGGCTTCAGTTTGGAATATCACGGTCGGGATGCGATCGTGGATGAAATCTATCTGCGAGCCCCTTACCGGGGACAGGGGATTGGCACTCAGAGCTTCCTCTTTTTGGAATCCGTCTGTCGCGACCTGGGCATCAAGGCTCTGCATTTAGAAGTGATGGATGATAACCCCAAGGCCGCTGCCCTCTATCGCCAGTTAGGCTATGAGGCGCGGTCGAGTCGTTTTCTGCACAAGTGGCTATAGTCCGTTAAAGTCGTGCCTGCACGGCATGGCGGGGTTCTAGCAGAACACCTTCCCCATCCTTCAGCTCAAACGATCGCAGGTTTTCTAAATCTTGTTGCAGGTTGAGGCCCGGTGTGGCCAAAGCCACCGTCCATTGCGCCATGTCGAGCTGGAGCCAGTCACCCGGATTGACGACCATAGGTTCGCCCCCCATGTGCGCCATAATGACCACTTCATCGGCTTTCGGTTTTTGCGGCTGGGGTTCCGAGCGGTAACCATAGAAAATGGTGCGCTGATCATCACTAATGCGGTTGAAGCGATCGCGCCCCGTTAAATTTTCCCGCAGCCACGGACGCCGCATCCGAAACTGTCGCAGCAGCATCCCAAAGTGACTAATCGAGGCATCCAAATCTTCTAGATAGCGGGCCACGTTACACATATCATGGCCATCTTCCATAAAGGCCATGGCAAACGCTTTGATTTTGGGGACATCTAACGTGGCCAGAAAGCGCGGCAAACTAGGCTCGTTCAGCTCTTCCAGTGACGGAATTTCACAGGTGTCGTCGTGGGCGTCGCCCAGACAATGCTGACAGATTTCCGAGACTGCCTGGAGGTCATAGTCCGTTTCAATAATGGCTTCGCGGAGGGCATAGGCAAAGTCCCGCAGTTTTTCATACTCGGTGAAGCCCAATTCTTTTAACTGGGGAAACGCATCGACTTCCGAGTACATCGCAGGCTCAATTTCCCATTCTAAGAAACCTACTTCTTCTGAAACAACCTTGACGCCGTAGCGATCGTCCGTATTCCGGAAGAAGCCCCAAGGCGTTCCTACACTGGCATTGAGAAAGTCCATCGGTAAGCCGGGTGAAAAGCCATGCACCCACAACAAAGTGCCAGGGTTGTTGTAAGCACGATTTAAAACCTGCGGCAGGGTTTTGCCTAAATTCCAGTTAATTTTGGCGTCGGCATCGATCTGGTTACCGCGACGCACCGTGTCGTGATTACCACAACCGGTAATCCAGTGATCGCCTTGGAAAATCACCTCACACACGCGCCGCCATTTCTTATCCCAAAAGCCTTGTACGGTTGGCGTATTGTGCGCGAAGATCAGCGGCCCCCACTGAAAGGAGCCTGGTTTCATTTCAACCAGCTCACGATACGTGGATTTCTCTTCCCAGCCCTCCTCTGGCCAGGGCCGACCATCTTCAAAAATGGTGAATAAAAGCCGACGATAGCCGTAAATTTCCTGCACCACATCACTCATGGCTAGCAGGTAAGCGTCATCCTGCTCCACCCGCCCGGACAGGGGATTAAAGAACCGAAAATCCTGGCCGCCGTCAACCCGAATGCCATCCGCCCCGGTATTGATTTTGCGCCGCTGCATCTCCAGCAAAATGGCCCGTACCTGCGGCAGCTGATGGTTCAAATCCTGCCCGTACATGTTAGGTCCCTTGAAGAACTGCTGAGCCAGCAGTTCCAGCCCCTGGTTATCAGAGTGTCCGTAGACCAGGTCATAGATCAGTTGAATCGGCCCGGTCGCAAAATTGTGTAGCGTGGCAATGAAATCGATAATTTCATCTGGGCGCAAGCTCCCCAGTACCGCCGGGTTTGTGGCTGAAGACGCCAGAATGGGAACGTCGTAACCCCAGTTCTGAGTATCGGGTTTGCGCAGGGTCACCGCAACTTTCTTAGCGGTATCTTCAGGACTCTCGTGGGACTCAGAGAGTTCAGGACTGTCATTCGCCTCTTCCTCTGCGGTATCTGGCCCATCCGGAGGAATCTGGGGTAAGTAGGGGTGAATGGCGAAGAACTCATGTTCTGTATTCGTGTCTTCGCGGCGATATTCAATCGTCGGTTCAACCGGTAAGAGTTGAACCGCCTCATACCCGGCATAGACTTCCTCAGCAGGTGTCAGCAACTCCCCTGCCGCTAGCTTCTCTGAGACCTGTTGAAACGTCCGCGTTAAGCCTTCCAAGGTGCCTTCAATGGAGGCGGTCTTCACGTGAATTTGGAGGATATTTGTGGGGGGATCCAGGCGCGGCAGTTCGGCATCGGGAATCCCTTTCGGCGCGGAGGTTCGTCTTAGATAGCTCAAATCGGCTCGCCGCCGTTGCACCTGCCGCATGTCATACACTTCGGCCGGTGCAAAGACGCCATAGGGCACGGAGTAGGCCAAGGGGTCGCGAATGATGTGGACACGCTCATCGGCATCCACATATCGCAGCCAATAGAATGCACCCGACGTATTACGCCGCCCCGCCTGGACACCCGCAACCACCGCCCACAAAAACTCACCCTGTTGGGCTACGGGCACGCGATCGCGCTGAAAAGGGACTATTTGCCGAGGTTCGCGAAACTCAATCGGAGCTAGTGGCGTAAAAATTTCTAGCTCCAAGGTGCGCTCTGACTGAATCACATTCGCAGTGAGTTCAGGCGTCCAGAAGCCAAACTCGGTCAGGCCATCGCGACGATAATGAGCCCCTAAACGTCTAGCTAATCGTTGACCGCGCCCAAAATAGGTATCGTCTGAAGCCATGACGGATGCGGCCCAGTTCAGGAGGGTCTGGGTTTCATCTTCGACCAGATGAATATTGGAAATGCGCTTGACTGCCACAGTATCTGTATCTCTTGAGGGGATCAACATCAGAAGTTGGTTCGGTCAGCAATCGCTTGCCATGCTAAAGAAGCTCTGAGGGGCTCAAAATTACGCCCTTGTAAAGGCTGCCGAGGACCGCACCAAATAGTAACGATATTCTTCCAGTGTGGCAGTCATTATCGGTTTGGGGAATCGGCTCAGATAAGAATCTTGAGGTCTTTTCGGTACTGACTCGGCGGCGTCCCGGTCGAGGTGCTGAAATATTGCAAATAGTAGCAATCTGGTTGATTTACTGAGGTGTTTCAGCAAATTCGTGAAATCTTGATAGGAAAGCCTGTCACAATACCGTGAACTTAACCAGGACACCTGCGGCAGCCCCATTCCGCCTCTGAGCCGACTGATAAATTTACGGTTATTCCCACTGGATACTTCTTTCATACTTCATATAAACGCCTGCTAGATTCACAGCTATTTCACCTAAACGATCTTTTTCTCGCGTAATCTAAGGTCATATGCCAAACACCTATATGAACGCCCCCTCAAGCCTTTCGGTTTGGGGGGTATACGTTTTAAAGGGATGTAGAAACCGCTAAGTTACTTTTGCTAATTTCGATACAGTTTATGAAAGGGTTAAGAAAATAGCATTCCATATCGTTGAATTAGCTGGCACGGCTAAATTTTAGAACTGAGTACCCTGGGGGCTGACTACAACAAGCGATCGACAAAATTCGGTGCACGTTATTTTTTGATCCATCCTGAAGTGGTTTTTCTTTACCTAATCCTCATGGGTAATGTACGTACTCGTGATACCAACCGAATTGAATCGTGCGATCGCCCTGAGCTTCTTTATTTCTTTATAAATAGGCGCAGTAGGTTCATCACTATTTCACCCAAAGGTCTGCTTTCCCAAGTAATCTAGGGTCATATGCCAAACACCTATATGAACGCCCCCTCAAGCCTTTCGGCTTGGGGGGTATACGTTTTAAAGAGAGTTTAAAAGCTCAATAAATCGATCCTGTTAATTTCAATACATATTTTCAGAAAGACCAAACAATTAGGAACTGATCAGTCAAATATGGTTATGTCAACTACATTTAAGTGTGGCGATGTATGTGTCCTAACATACAATAAGCTATCCGCCAGGCTAGCCTCACGTCACTTTTGATTTGAATGCTCTCAGGACTAAATATTATGGGAGCATGTCACTTTCAAACCCTCACTCTAAATCCCTCTCCCAAGCCTGGGAGAGGGATTTCAAAATGCTTGCTACCCTTCTCCCAATATTGGGAGAAGGGGTTGGGGAATGAGGGCTATTCAGGAATTTGCAAACCTGACATGTTCCCCCTCTAGCTGCCTGTGTTAGGCAATCATGGCAATGATCATATTTGCCACGGTATCGATTTGAGCGGTCAGGCTGTCTACTGCTGTGTGGGTGATCGGTAAGCTGTCGAGCACCATACCGCCTGAGAGCGCCATCATATACAGAATTGAGAACTTGAAGAGGGAGCGAGCTAAATCACGATCGCTCGGTGATTGTAGAAGGAGCCACGCTTTCTTCAGGAAGATAGCGCCTAGATAGGCCGCGATCGCCGCATAAACCCAACCCGTAGCCTGTAACGGGATCGACATCATCAAAGTGATAGGCACTAGCAGCAGGGTATACCCCCAAATTTGCTTGGCTGTGGCTTCATCCCCAACAATGACTGGCAACATGGGAACGCCCACCTTGGCATAGTCCTCCTGGATGACGAGGGCCAAGGCCCAAAAATGGGGCGGGGTCCAAATAAAGACAATGGCGAAAAAGAGCCACGCCGCCCAACTAAGTTCGCCCGTGACCGCAGCCCAGCCAACCAGTGGGGGAATTGCCCCAGCCGCTCCGCCAATCACAATGTTTTGGGTGGAAGACCGCTTCAGCCAGTGGGTGTAGACGCCCACATAAACCGCAATGCCTAACATTTCTAGGCTGGCGCTGAGCCAATTGGCGATCACCGTTTGCAACGAAAACGCGATGATTGCTAACACGACCGCAAAGATCAGCGCATCCCTGAGCTGAATCCGCCCGGAAGGAATCGGACGGTGGCGCGTTCGCTCCATATCAAAATCAATGTCGCGATCGTAGATGCAGTTAATCGCCTGGGCTGAGGCGGCTGCTAGGGCTCCCGTCAGCAGCGTGACAATCAAGAGAACTGGATCGACTCGCCCGTGGGCCGCAACCCACATACTGGCAGCCGTTTCAATGAGTAATAGGGGGATAATTCTGGGCTTGGTCAGTTGCCAGTAGCTGCGGCAAACTTGACCCAAGGTTTCATGGTGTTGCGTTGGGCTCTGCCAGGTGGTTGAGGTTTGCATGCGCAGAAGAATCCTTGTTGAAAGAGCAATACTGAAACGCAGTGGAGTAAAGAACACGAGGCTGGGAGTTTCCGGCTCCCAGGGTCACTAGGCCTAGGCCCGCGATCGCTGATCACGCCAAGCCAATGCGGTAAAGCACACGAGGGCAGACGTTAGGGTAGCCCCCATGGTGTGGTGAATGACCGTCAAGGGCTCTACTTGCAGATGGAGCTGTAAGGTGGCAATACCCAGCAGAATTTGGAAGGCTAGGAGTGCGCCAATCGCCTGTGTGAGGCTACGTAGCCAGGGATGGAGAGCGGGAGTCCGCCAGGAAATGAGCAGCAATGTTAGGGTCGCGATGGTCGGTGGAACAACACCGATCAGGTGGCTATTCATGACCTGACACAGCTGCGATAGCCCCAAACACTGGTGGGCGGCCCAGCGCGAACCGACCAGGGCACCCAGCAGACACTGGACATACACCAGACTGGCTGCAACAAAACCGATCAAGGGCAAATTGCCCACCGTTCCTAATCCTTTGTAGGGGGTTAACCCAATACCGATAATCAGCACGGTGATTAAGAAGGCTAGGGCTGTCCCCAAGTGAGCCGTCACAATATCAAAACGCAATAGCTCGGTGACTGTTAATCCGCCTAACCCGCCCTGTACGAGAATTAGGAACAAGGCTCCGAGGGCCGACCAGGGTAGCCAACGAGGCAAGTCCTGACGGCACCACCAAGCTTGAACCACTAGCCAAAGCGTCATGAGGCCAATCAGAGAAGCATCCAAACGGTGGAACCATTCCAAAAAAACCTGTAGGTTCATCTGCTGACGCGGAACTAGCTGCCCATAACATAAAGGCCAGTCCGGACAGGCTAAGCCTGCGTTCATGACGCGGGTAGCACTCCCCACGGCCATCAGCGCTAGCGTTGCGATCGCGAGTTTCCAAACGAGACGCCGAATACGCGTTTCAGCTGTGACGGCAACCTTCCCCACAAGGGGGGGAGGAGAGTTCTGAGCAGATACAAAAGGGATATGAGCTGACATAGGCAAAGAGAGATTTCCAAAAACCCCCATCTAAGGCATGGGAAAACTTTTGTATTCGTGCGAGCAATGACTCACGGCCACTTAAAGAACCTCATAGGTTTTTTCTACGAGGTTGAGTACTACTGTAAGGAAGCCAATTTTAATCCCAGCAAAGCTTTAGGGTTTTCTTCGGAATCTACAGACAGATAGTCGGGTTCTTGTAACAGTTTGCTAACGCAACATACTGAAATTTTTGTTTGAAATAAATTGCTTTTTGTAACTTTATTGTCGGCAATCAAGGAGGCGATCGGGTAGTGGCAGAATGAGGGACGTTGCGTTCCTTGAATCATGATGACCCCGAGTGCTGCCGCTTCCCAACTAACCCTGAACTTATTGGAAGGTTCGGTTCGATTTACGTTTTCGTCTACCGCAGCTGAAGAGTTGCAGCGAACGCTCACCGATTTAGTTAACTGCCTCAAGGCGGTTGCGGCCCAACAAGCCTCGGGAGGCAAACGCACGCCGCAGCCATCACTGGAGTATCAGCACACAGGCGAGGTTTTTCTGGAGGTCTTTTGTAATCCCAACATTTGGCCGAGTCCCTTCGCAGCCAAATTATTGATCACGCTGCGCGATGACCGTATTCGCCTCACGACTGAAGCTGAGCTCCCCCGCGTCCTAGAGGATCTGACTCAGTATCTAGAGCGCTAGTGTGACATCTGACACTTTATCCATCCTCAGACATTTATTTTTTTGCCTGAGATGCACACATTTTCAATTAACCAAGTTAAGTTTATGACAAGCAGTCATTAAATACCCTGGTAGGAGGTATTTGACATGGCCCAAACTTCACTGGTTAAAGCTTTCCATGCATTGTCTGATCCCCTGAGGATTCAGATTGTTGAAACACTGCGACATCAGGAATGTTGCGTGCAGGATCTATGCAAGCAATTGAAAATAGGACAATCCAAAATCTCCTTTCATCTGAGAGTGCTGAAAGAAGCTGATATCCTGCGATCGCGCGCTCAAGGGCGATGGATGTACTACAGTCTTAATCTGGTGCAAATTGTCGCTTTGGAGCAACAGTTAGCCAATTATCGTTATGACGCAATTCTTGAGCGATCTGTTGCCCACAAATCAGTCCCTGGCTAGATGTATAGATGTCTAGATTTGATTGTCACAAACTACTCACATTTTTGCTTTTTTCGAGTCAAGCATCAGAATTCACTAAAAAAAATTGGTACAATCAAGCATGAGCGCAGGATGTATTTGAGCTCAATGAGGGAACGGTGAGCGTGCATGCTAAAGAATCGCCAAGATTGAGCGGGTTTTAAGGCTCCCAACGCGACTGATCCGACCAGCAGGATGTTTGATGACGGCAAAGGCGTGCCCCTTGTCCTAAGCGAGGTCGCCCGCTTGATCTGCTGCTGGTTCGTATCACCGTTTGCTAAACCGTTCGATTGGCCGTCTGCCTGTGGACAGCGCGCCCCCTTCAACGCAGTCCGATCAGCCCTTTAATACAGTCCGATACAGATAAATCTTGTTAGGAAATGTATGAACAATAAAACTCAAGCAAGTTCCAAGGCGTTTCAAGCCGGTGGACAGCTTAATTTTTTTGAGCGGTATCTGACCCTCTGGGTCGCGTTGTGTATCGTCGTCGGTATTGCTTTGGGTGGCCTTTTCCCAGGGATTGCCGTGGCGTTAGATGCCATGAGTCTTTTTCAGGTGTCGATTCCCATTGCCATCTGTTTATTCTTCATGATGTATCCCATCATGGTGAAGATTGATTTTTCGCAGGCAAAACGGGCGGCCCAAACGCCTAAGCCAGTGCTGCTGACGCTAGTCGTCAATTGGCTGATCAAACCTTTCACGATGGTGGTGATTGCGCAGTTCTTTCTAGGTGGGCTATTTCAAACTTTCCTTCAAGGCACTGAAATGATTCGGGGGACTGAGGTTGCCTTGGTGGATTCTTACATTGCCGGCACCATTTTGTTGGGAATTGCGCCCTGTACGGCCATGGTGCTCATGTGGGGATATCTATCCTTCAGTAACCAGGGCCATACGCTGGTGATGGTGGCGATTAACTCCCTGGCCATGTTGTTTCTTTATGCGCCGCTGGGACGCTGGTTGTTAGCGGCCAATAATCTGACTGTGCCGTGGGAAACGATTGTTCTGTCAGTGCTGGTTTACGTAGGTTTGCCCCTACTCGCAGGCTCGGTTTCGCGCACTTGGATTATGCGCCACAAAGGGCAGGCTTGGTTTAATGATGTCTTTCTGAAGTACCTGAGCCCCGTGTCGGTGACCGCGCTGCTGGTTACTTTAGTGCTGTTGTTTGCCTTTAAGGGCGAGCTGATCGTCCGTAATCCCTTCCATATTGTGTTGATTGCGGTGCCTCTGTTCCTGCAAACCAACCTCATTTTTCTAATTACTTACGTCGCCGGGCAAAAAATGAATCTGGTCTATGAAGATGCGGCTCCGGCTGCCTTAATTGGGGCCAGCAATCATTTTGAGGTGGCGATCGCTACGGCAGTGACGTTATTTGGGCTCAACTCCGGGGCGGCCTTAGCAACGGTTGTTGGGGTGTTGATCGAAGTGCCTGTGATGCTGATGCTGGTGGAAGTTTGTAAGCGCACCGCCTTCTGGTTCCGGCGTGAGCCCGACAAGGCCACACTCCCGGATCCTCGCTGTGCCCGACCCTTGGGATAGGCGATCAGGGTTGGAACTTGGCATGCGGCGTTTTGCGTTCGGCAAGTCAAGACGGGTGTTTAATCAACGCATCGTTCACATACACAAGAGGCTAATGCTGATGAAACGTGTCATGTTCGTCTGTAAGAAAAATTCCTCTCGCTCGCAAATGGCAGAGGGGTACGCCAAAGTTCTGGGAGCAGGCAAACTTGCGGTGACCAGTTCGGGGCTAGAGGCGAGTCAAGTTAGACCCGAGGCGATCGCGGCCATGCAAGCAGTCGCGATCGATATCACCGATCAGACCTCGAATGCCCTGAGTGAGTTTTCACCGGCGAACTTTGATGCCGTAATTTCCCTCTGTGGCTGCGGTGTAAACCTGCCACCAGAATGGTTAACGCGCGCATATTTTGATGACTGGCAGCTGGATGATCCGGCCGAACAGCCAGAAATCTTTCCCCGCGTCCGCGATGAAATTAAGGAAAGGGTAGAAGCGCTGATAGCTAAGCTGACAGAGACTGCGGCAATTTCCTAGGGAGCGTCATCAATTAAAGCCAGAATGCTTGCGGTGTAAACATTGCCGCGCCTGCTCCGCAAAATCAGCTAGGGGCTGAAACGTTCTCTGCACAAGGACTTGGTCGTTAAATGATGACAGCCCCTAGAGCTCATGCTTGCGCTCTTCTAGAGGCCGATAGCTACACAACCGGCTGTCTTACAGATGGGTGTGAGCAGCTTCCGATACCTACTTCGATTTGAAGGTTATCGCCAGCACCTTTGTCGCATTCCGCATTCTAACTTCTGTACACCTCATGGAAGCGCTTGTCCAACAGCAATACGATCGCCTCGCCAGCATTTACGATCAGCGATGGCGTGTGTACATCACCCATACGCTCTCTTTTTTGGTGGACTGGGCCAGGATTGCTTCCTCGGAGCATGTATTGGATGTGGCCTGTGGGACAGGGGAATTGGAGGGCCGCTTAATCGAACGACATCCCCAGCAGGCCATTGTCGGTGTGGACTTTGCCGCCGCCATGCTAGCGATCGCCCGAACGAAATTCCCCGCTACTTCATCAGTCAGCTTTCAACAGGCATCGGCTGCCGACCTGCCCTGGCAAACGCCTCAGTTTGATGTCGTCATCTGTGCCAATGCCTTTCACTACTTCGATCATCCTCAAACGGTACTGGCCGAGATGGCAAGGGCATTGCATCCCCACGGTCGGGTCGTGATTCTAGATTGGTGTCGTGACTTTTGGGTCTGTCGCATTTGTGACTGGCTATTAGGCTGGCTCGATCCGGCCCATCAACGCTGCTACACCGAAGCTGAGCTGCACGCCATCCTTACGATCGCAGGCTATCAAGTGCAGCGATCGCAACGCATTCGCTTGGGTCTCATTTGGGGCTTAATGGCCGTTGAAGCAACTCTAACTCTCTGAATGACAACGATGGTATGTAGGCCAACGTTGAATGAACGCCCATCCATTTAAAGCGAGCCGCTATTCCAAAAGTCCGAATTAAGTAGGCAGTTGCAATTAAATGTAAGACATCGTAGGTTGCGGTTGAGGAACGAAACCCAACTCCCGTACGGGTTACGCTACCGCTAACCCATCCTCCATTTGAATCGGCCTAGCTACTTAGCAATCAGAAGTTGATTCATCCTGGCTTCTAGCTCCTGGCTCCTGGCTCCTGACACTCTAACTTTCTCCACAGCCACTTCTCGTCAAGACTTCCTAACTTAAATGCCACGCTGAATAAACTTTGGTTTCAGCGAAATTGAAAACCTCGACTTGGGCATTATCTTAGTAATCAAGAGGTGAAAGCCTCGGTTCCGAATCAACCGTTCAGTCCCCGTTAAATTAGGAGGTTTGCTATCGATTTAACGTCTGAACCGAATTCGCAAAATGCAGCAGCACCCAAGCTGGTTGTTGATATTTCCTCATATGAAAAGCTGAAAGCACTGCAATAGATACCTGACCCCAAACACCTGCAAGGACGGTATTGAAGCAACTTTAAACAGGCTCAACGATTGAGAGGAGATCACTCATAAACCCAGGGTGCTGCTGTTGTATTTAGACTTGGTTCTCAATTCCGACAGCGACACACATGATAGGTCGGAAAGGTTCCATACTGCTTGGCATAGGGTGTTTTGCCCACGTAATCACAAGTGAAATCGACGACTCCTTCAGAAGAAGAGAGCGCTGCAAATGCCTGGCTAGCATAAACTTTACCTGGCGGTGTAATGGGTTCAATCCGGGCCGTATGATTCACATGGGAACCGATGTAGTTTGCATGGCCTGTGATGGGATCGCGATAACGGGCAACCGGGCCAGCATGTAAAGCAATACGCAGATTGAGATCTTCGGGTAGTCCCTTTGCTTGCCAGTCGATTGTGTGGATTAAGTGACACAACTCCAGTGCAAAAATACCAGCATCTTGTACTGAAGCAAAGACAAAATAGAGCGCATCACCCCATGTGTTTTGAAAAAGTGGGACGTTATTTGAGTCTTTAGAAAACTGGGCAACAGTTTCTAGAAAATGGCGTACAAATGCCGGGAACTGTTCTTCGCGCATCTGCGAAAAGTTCACAACATCCGCAAAAAGCATGGCCCGGAGTTCTGGGTTGAACTCTAAATGCATTAACGAATCTGTTATGGGCTTGACCTGAGGTAGAGTGAACTCTGGGGGGCTCGTTTGTTCTCCTACAGGGAGACGACTTGCGGGGGTTACTGCAACGGGTGGCGTTGAGGCTAACAGCGCTTCCAGATTGATGATTTCAACCGCCTCAGACCACTGCTGCCAGTAGTGGACGGCGCTGCTCGTGCCCCCAAAGCCATCACCGGGCTTCTCGTTCCATACCGTCAAGGGCATTAATTCAGTATTAAGCTGGGTGGCGCGAACTTTAGCCAAGCCATGCAGCATGCGATAGGAGTATTCATAAAACACTTCATTCTCGCTAGCGACCTTGTGCTGCGAGGCAATAATGAGTTCTGTGGCCTGTTCAATCACGGCGTCAAACCGTTGTCGCCAATTGCCACTGGGCACGATCGCAATCGAATCCTGAAGAAACTGCTGCTTGTCGTAGGGCAAAACTACATGGATCTCTCCTTTCAGGGCGAGCACTGCCTCCAGAAATAAGATGTCGGCCCCGCAGGCTGCCGAGGCATAGCCAAAGCGAATATTGTTGCGTTCTAAGCGATCGCGAATCGCCTCATAAACAGCGGTTTCTAAATACGGCGGAAAACGAGGCGTCGGACGATTCGGGGTATCGATCATGTGCCCACAAAACACGGCTACCTTGGGAATCTGGAACCACTGGCGGATGAGGCTGGTATCCCGGCCTTGATGTTGCAGCAGCAGGGTGGCGTTGCGACAGCTAGAGCTGAGATCGCCAAATCGGCCCTCGCCCACCGCGATCGCCTGCCCGTAAAAGTCCTCCGCCTGAGCTAAGTCATCCAACAGCAGGGCTGCTTCCCCCAAGGTCGCGAGTGTCCAGTAGGTGTCATCCCCTTCCTTCGTGGCCGCTAACGTTTCTAAGCACCGTTGCTGAATCTGCCGTGCAACTGCCGCTGCCCGGTCTGGGTGTCCCTGGAGGAGCGCCATGGTGGCAGCATTGATGCCTGTCCAAGGACTTTGGCTTAAACGGTAGGCCTGTTCGTAGCACTCGGCAGCTAACGACAGGTGCTGTTGCTGTAACGCTTCACTGTTTGCCTGACTCCATAAATCCTTATGAGTGCGGGCCAGCAACCCTAAGGTCGTTTCATCCCGCTGCCCCCCATCCACCAGGGATTGCAGTAATGTATTCGCCGAAATCGTGGCTCCACTCCGGGCCAAAGCCAGCGCCATCGACTGGCGTAGCTGTAGATCTTGAGGCCATTTTTTGGTCCCTTCCGACAGCACATCATAGGCAATCAACGGTTCGCCAAACCGGAGGAAGCCGTCCGCGATCGCTTGATACACCTCAACGGTATTGGGCTGTAGTCGAATGGTTTCGCGATGCAGGTTAACCAGCGCCGCGAGATCAACCTCACCCGCCTGATTCAAGTTTTGCAGCGTTAATTGGAGGTTTTGTAACGGTGACTCTGGCAAGACGGATTCCATGGACTGCTGAGGAGCGTTATTCACAGTTTTGACAATCGCCACAGGAGTGGTTCCTTACTGTCGTGAATACCTGATATCGAGGAGAAGGCTGCGGACGGCACAATACTTGTCTGTTAGCCTATCCCATGCACCCCTCACACTCTAACTTTCTTCTCAGTCGCCGTAAAATCAGCAAAGACAAAGTATGCCTGGATAGAAATAGTGGGTTCTAATTCAGTGGATCTACGCCTAGACAGTCTTTCCCAATTCACAGCGGTTAATGAATCAATGGAACTACCTGAGTAGAGAGGTTGTTAACTTTAGTATTTGTCTGCTCATCCATCCTGTTGCATTTTAGCGGCGCAGAGTTGCGAGGCGGGTAAGCCTGAAGGTTGGGTATTAGCCGTTGCTATGTTCTCGACCAAATGAGCATTACCGTCGGTATCCAGGACTAAGCCCTGAGCCTCTACTAAGCGATCGCCACCTCCACTCCGATTGCCGCCATCAGCCCCATTTACCCCCGATTCAGGCGAGTCTGCCTCATCGCTCACCCAGGGAACCAAGATGCGATCGCTCGTACTGACATTATCTGGCCCCGGTGGTAATCCCCCCGTCCCCGTGATGACAAACTCTCCACCGGTATCGGTATTCCCGACACCGCAGCCTGTCGTAATTTGATTCGTGCGGTCGGATAAATTTGTTGGCAATTCCGTCAGGCCGCTTGCTGGATCTACATCCAGCGTGTTGAGATTGATCGCACCCTCAGTGCCCGACTGTGAACTCGCACTAATTTCATTCAACGAGGACGCTCGCAAGATATTGGGATCCGGTTCACTGCTTTGGGTAAAGCCAAGAATCGTATTGGCATCGATGGTTACGATTCCACCATCCCCCCCAACCGCTGTCACTAGGATGTCGTTATTTTCGTTGGGGGGCGCAATGACAAAGTTAGCCGCGATCGTGACGTCCCCCCCGTTCGTTTGGTTACCCTCAGCATTTGCGAGCAACAGACTGCTATTACGCATGACCAGCGCATCCACATCACGAACCAAAATGCTCCCGGCTTGTCCATCACCCGAGGTATTGGTTTCCAATTGAGTTTTGTCAAGAGCAACGACCGTTCCATGCTCAACGACGATACTGCCGCCTCTAGCTTCCCCAGGATTGTTAATAGGCGTTTGGGTAAAGTTTTGGCCCGTTGTATTGGTCTGAATACGGGTGTCCTGGAAAGTGATTTCGCCTGGAGAGCTAATCGTTACTGTGCCAGCATTTCCAGGTGTGTCGGTGGTGCTGTTAATCGCAACTCGGTTAAGGCTTAAATTACCTGCACTGATAATCGTCACATCACCCGCATCACCCGCCTGAGGCCCATTGAAAACGGGAATCGAAGATGATGCAAAAGGAGGGTTATTGTCAAAGACAGTAGATGAGGTTGAAAGGGCGATGTCAGTTAGCTTCAGCGTATTGTTGCTGCCGATGATGCTGATATCGCCAGAATCGTCAGCATCAGCCGAGGCTTCTATCGTCAAGCCCGAAACTTCATCTTGAGCTTCAATTAGGATGTTGCCTGCTGGCCCATTGAGTGGAATACCATTATCGTCGTCAACGCCACCGCCATCCGTCTGAGCCGTGATGGTTGTGTTACTGCCGCGTATGCTACCAGCCTGTGCCGAGAGCAAGATATCCGGTTCCGCATCGTCCATCGCAAATATCGTAAGGCCAATCGTGCTCTCAATTGAAACCCTAGAGTTTTCGAGTTCGATATCCCCTTGTTCTGTGTAGAGGGAGATGAAGCCACTACTTGCACCACTACCCGTGTCTTCTCCGACAGATTCCAGCGACGTATTCGTTAAGGAGACGTTGCCGTCTATGGTTGTGAAAAAGATGCTGCCTGGCAGAATCGGTTCGGGGATGATGCCACCAGTACCTGCGGTAGAAAAAACGGGGCTGTCTTCAAACTCGATTGATTGACCACTAGATAGGTAGATATCACCCCCACTGGAATCAAAAGCTCCTAAGGAAAATGATGTCCCTTCAGCTAAAACTGAACCTTGCTCGGCCAGAACATATATGTCCGTGCCAGAGCGGCCGCCTGTGGAAATGTTTACACCTGGGAATTTAATATCGCCAGCTCGAGCATAAAAGGCAACTGGCTCACCCGCCGCAACATTGAGGTTGGGTGCAATGATATTGCCCTCACCAGCAATAATATTGACGGTTTGAGAGGTATCAAATGCAGAGCTAGAAATAATGTTGGTGCCCGCTTGAAACTCAACGCCACCCCGCTCAGCAAAAACATTGATCGTGCCTGAATCTCCGCTTGAAGTATCGATGGAAGCGATCGAGCCACCCACAACAATGTTGCCGCGACTATAGATATCTAGGCCACTATTTAAATCATTATTTTCCCGTATTAAATCAATGTCTTGAGTCGAAATTGTGCCATCGGGTAAAGATAGATTGGGCCTGAAGTTATTGGTGATAAAAGTGGCAGCACTTGATGCCCCGTTCGATGAAATGTCACCCTTAATCGTCACATTTGAACCTACATTGGTTGCCGATGGGGATGTCGTGACGGTGGTAGGTGAAGTGGGCACTCCGCCCAATTGCCCCCAATCAATTCCTGCTCGGATATCAAGCGTTGGTAAAGTTGATAGGGAAATAGTTCTTTCTACTGACGACGGTGTCAGGACTCCTATCCCATCTTGATTCGCGGCTGAGAGGGTATAGCTGTTGACCGTGACTTGGGCCAGCTCGGCATAGGTGATCTGACCATTGAAAGTATCCGTATTGTTACTGTCAATCAGTGAATCAGAAGGGCGATCAAAAACGTCGAAAGAGCCCATTTCGACGTTTCCCCCAGCCAATATATTCAGTCCAGAACCTTCGTAGTCGCCAAGCGTGACGTTCCCTGCCGCAAACATCGCTTGGGCAGAAGAATTTGGAAAACTATTGGGATCGAACAGATCACTGGGAACTTCTGAATTGGTAACTTGAGCAATAGTGATATCGCCACCGCTATATAACGGTGTATCACTCAAGATTGAGGGCTCGTTTGAGCGGAGCACCAAGTTGCGGCCACTGTACAGACCGGTAAAACTGATTGCCAGTGAATTCGTTCCTTGAACAGTTAAGGTCCTACCTGCCTGTATCGATGAGACTCCTGAGACTGGATTTATTGGGGTGATAGAAACATCATCGGCTTCGATAGTCAGGTCTCTGGCTGATTGCAAATTACCAGCGAGGACAATGTTGACAATACCGCCAGCACCGTTGGCTTGAATCACCAAATCACCCCCTGCCTGCAAATCCCCCGCAGGATCAAACCTCACCAGACCGCTAGAACCATTAGCCTGAATTGTGAGGTTGGCTCCGGCTGTGAGCGCTACTGGCGTTGGCATCCTGACAGAGCCACCAATCCCATTGGCTTGAATGGTCAAATCTTGCCCTGCACTCAAAGCGCCTGCTGTAAATGACTCATCCGTGCCTAATAAGGTTAAATCTCCTCCCGATGCGACGGCACCAAAGACAAAGATGGAGGGAGCTTCCAAGGTGAGGTTGTTGTCGCTAGTGGACGTAATCTCACTTAACACAACAATTTCATCGGTTGCTTGCAGCGTTAGAGCGTTAGTGGCTAGTAGGTCAACAATGGTTTGAGCGCCAATGGTTTGGGTTCCCGGATCTTCGCCAAATGCCCATAGGCCATCAGCCGCGTTGGGAGGTAATAACGTTCCAGCTTGAACTTGAATGGCATCCGGATCAAGAAGTAATGTTCCATCCCTACCTAGGCTTGCTGAAGTATCGACATCACCCTGAAAATCCAGGTTTTGTCGTCCCGATACTTCCACCCAGCCACCATTCCCCCCCTGCAGGCCCCCTCGGGCCGTGATGCTGCCTAGAAAACGTGTTGCTTCATCGGCCCATACAACCACTCGCCCACCATCACCCACTGCTGTCGCATCGGCGTTAATCCTGACATCAGCGCCGACAAATGTCAGGTCGGCATTCGGAACCGTGCCATTACCTTGATAATCGCCGCCAATGAGGACTGTCCCATCGCCAGTGGCATTGGATACATCAATCATCGCTGAGTCAGTCAGCGCCACCCGATTCCCCAGCACCTGCACAATCCCTCCTGCTGCCGTGAGGGAATCTTCACTCAGTACCGTATCGCCGAATAGTGTTAGGCTTTCGCCTGCACCGACAGTTAGTTCACCTTGGTTTGTAATGTTGCCCTGCGACTGGTCGTTGAACTGCACACCCAGCGGTACGCTCACCGTCAATAAATCATTCCCTGTCGGAGTGGCGCTGAACTCGCTGCCATCGGCAAAGGCAAAACTCCCTGCCGTACTGGTAGTGAAGGAGCCACTGACATCCAATCGCGCATTAGGGCCAAAGATGACGCCGTTAGGGTTGAGCAAAAAAAGATTGGCAGCGCCATCCACGCCCAGCAGACCATCAATGTTGGAGAGGTTACCGCCTGTTACCCGTGTGAGGATGTTCTCAATGCCGATGGGATTGGCAAAGTAAACTCGCTGTCCCGTGTTGACGTTGAACTCCGTAAAGCTATGGAACAGGTTACTCCCTCGGGAGGCACCGCCTTCAACCAAGTCCGTCGGCAATCCCTGAATCAACCCATTGGGATTAATGAGGGAAGATTCTGCACCCAAGGAATTGTCGGGGATGAGTTGAGCGATTCCGGGAGCCGTGAAGAGTAAGCTCCCGCTCAAGATGCCAGTTGTGCTGCTAACAAGCCCTACAAAACTTGCGACGGTTCCTTGCGAGCACCATTGCCTCATGTTGTCATTAACCTCGGATTAGGGGGAATTCAAAAATAATGTAGATACCCTCAGTAACCATACTGAGCTTGTATGACTGGCGTTGGGCCACAGAGACAGTTAGAAACTATAACTTCATGGGAGATTGAATTGTCGGTTAAACCACGTCTGCTTTGTGATCGACAGTTTTGTGCGATCGCTAAGAACACCGTCCCGCTCATCGTTAAGGCGAGAAACCTCTGGTTTTGAAACCGAATTAAGCGTTAAAGTCACGTATTGCCATCGAAATTATTGCGAGGCGTTGAGCGAATTCACAGAATCTATTCAAAAATGACATCCGTGTATTCACAGGGTAAAGATGCCCATGCCTGTGTGGACACTATCAGCGATCGCGCACCTAGAATAATTTTAAGTAGGGTATCAGGTTGCTTTCATTTTCGTCTTTGTGTGGTTACAACTAGCGTAGAAACACCGAAGTCGCAGTACGGGCCTCACGCTTCATGAATCCGATTCAAGACGTCTTTATTTCCTATGGTCGGGCGGATAGCCGGGATTTTGCGGCTAAGCTCAATCGCCGCCTCTTGGATGAGGGGTTAGAGGTGTGGTTCGACTTTGATGATATTCCTCTCGGCGTTGACTATCAGAAGCAAATTGATGACGGGATTGAAAAGGCGGATAACTTCCTGTTCATCATCGCGCCCCACTCTGTCAACTCGCCTTACTGCGGTCTTGAAATTGAGCTAGCGGTCAAGCGCAACAAGCGGATTTTGCCCTTGCTGCATGTGGAAGAAATTAGCCGCGAGACCTGGCAGCAGCGTAACCCCAGCGGCACCGACGAACAATGGGCCGAGTATAAAGAGGCAGGCAAGCATTCCTGCTTTCCCAACATGCACCCCCTCATCAGCAAAATTAACTGGGTGTACTTCCGCGAAGGACAGGATGATTTTGAAAAATCCGTCCAAGACTTGCTCGCGATTTTTAAGCGGGATGCGCTCTATGTACGGCAGCACACGGAACTGCTCAATCAGGCCCTGGACTGGGAGCAAGATAACCGCGACCCCCGCCACCTGCTGGTGGAAGAGCCGCTACAAAAAGCGAAGGCCTGGTTGCTAACACGCTTCCGCGATCGCCAACCCCCCTGCTCACCCACAACGATTCACTGTCAATTCATCACAGAAAGCCTCAAATATGCCCAAGAAGGCATGACTGAGGTGTTCTTAAGTCACGCTACTGAAGACCGCGCCACCTTAGAGAAAATCTACGAATCGCTGACGCGGGCGGGCCTAACGGTTTGGACCAACTGGCGTGATATTCAGACTGGGATTGACTTCAAAACGGCGATCAACAACGGTATTGAAAGAACCGATACGGTCGCTTATCTGATTTCGCCGGCTGCGTTGGCATCAACCTGGTGTCAGCATGAAGTTGACTATGCCTTGTCGCTCAACAAGCGCGTTATCCCTGTCTTAATTGAGCCGGTGGATTTGGAGACGCTACCCGCAACGCTCAGACACCTACAATTCATTGACCTCACCGACAACATCGACGAAACCGATTACCTTTCTGATGAAAGTGAACTCCTCAATGTTTTGGGCGAAGATGTTGAATATCACCGAGCCCACAAACTCTTGTTGGTCAATGCTCTTAAGTGGGAGAGTCAATTACGGAATCCCTGTATTTTGCTTCAGGGCTACACGCTACGCCAAACCGCAGCTTGGCTCCAAGTTGCCCAAAAGCGCGATCGCAACCGCCCTACGGCACTCCAGGAAGCATTTGTCGCCGCCAGTCTAGAACAGCCCTCCGATGTTGAGCTGAACGTTTTTATCGCCAGCGATGGCCGCGATCTTGAATTTGCAAAGCGTTTAAATGAAACTCTCCAGGTGCAAGGGGAGCGCACCTGGTTTGAGCCCGATAACTCGATGCTCGGCAATGACTACATGGCGCAGATTCGGGAAGGCATTGAACGCGCCGAAAATTTCATCATCGTATTATCCCGTGAGGCTCTGGAAGACACGGCCATCCTAGAAGAACTGAAAATTGCCGAGTCTCTGTCGAAGCGAATTATTGCGGTTACCTATCAGTCCCTAGCAGGTGTTGAGCTGCCACCGGCGCTGCAAAAAAGTCCTCGGGTTGACTTTGGGCTCATTGGGGAAGCCTTTATGACGAGCTTTGGGACGCTGTACCGCATCCTGAACAGTCACCCGCAACATGTCCGGAGTCATACACGCCTGTTGGTTCGGTCACTCGCTTGGCAGGACGCTGATCGCGACGATAGTGCCCTCCTCCGCAGCAAAGAACTTACGCAAGCTGAAAAGTGGCTGGCCCAGGCTGGCAATCAATCCCCTGAGCCCGCTGAGTTACAGAAGGAATATATTCAGGCCAGTCGAGCGTTATCTTGCCGACGAGTGAAACAGCGTTCGGTCGCGGGCCTGAGTTTGGGGGGCACTTTGCTCGTGCTGATTTTGCGGTTCTTGGGTCTATTCCAAGGGTTAGAGCTGTTTGCCTATGATCATTTGCTGCGCCAGCGGCCCAATGAGCCTCAAGACGATCGCTTCTTGATTGTGAATGTGGGAGAAGAAAGTGGTCAGTATCTGCGCGAGGGCCTCATCAACGGGCGGTATGAACCCAGCATTGGTACCATTCCCGATGATGCGCTGAATGAAGCCCTCACAATTTTAGAGGACAATCAAGTTCGGCTCGTGGGGCTCGACTTTTATCGGGATTTCCCAGCGACTCCAGAGTTGGCAGCGACGTTTCGCGATGCCGATTACTTGATAACCCTCTGCAAAGGCACCGCTGATCTGACGGGTGGAGTTCCCAAGGCTCCCGAAGTGCCGCAAGCGCGGGTTGGGTTCAGTGATTTTGATAGCGATCGCAAGGGGGGCGATACCTTCCTGCGCCGTCACCTGGCGCTCATCGGTCCTGATTCAGTATGCGCGTCTTCTCAATCGCTGAGTCTGCTGTTGGCGGAACGCTATCTCGAAGAAGAAGGCATCACAATCACTGATCCGAGCTTGCCCGACGGCGGATTTCTGATCGACGGTCTTATGATTGGGGATACGATAGTTCCCAGCCTGTTTTTCTTCCGGGGGCCTTATTACCCCCTCAATTTCAATACGGACTTTTTTAACGGCTATCAACTTTTGTTGAATTTTAGAACTGCTCCCGATCCAGAACAAAATAAGACCAAAAGCCCCCGTACGTTTGCTCCAATTGTGTCTCTCAAGGCACTTTTAGATGGGGATGTGTCGTCAGAGCTAATAGAGAATCGAATTGTTCTCATTGGTTATAGTGATTTTACGGATCGCAATGCCGATGATTGGGTGACACCCTACGGCAATGTGCCAGGGGTGTTCCTACAAGGACAGATGACCAGTCAACTCATCAGCACTGCTTTGGATGGGCGATCGCTGATTCGCTGGTTGCCGTTTTGGCAAGAGGCTCTGTGGATCCTCTTCTGGTCAGCTGCGGGGAGCATTGCTGTGCGCCAGATTAACCGTTCATCCCAGTTGGCAATTGTCGTTGCCGCTGGAACTGGACTAATTTACATCTGCTGTTACGGTGTAATGGTCTCTAGTGCCCTTTGGATTCCCCTAGTCCCAACCTTAGCGGCCTTCTGGCTCACCTCAGGGGGCGTTGCTATGCTGACGTATCGGCTACGTCAGCCCTAAACCTTATCCAGGTTCAGAACTAGAGTTTTCGATTTCGGAAAACCTCACCGCCTGCGGCACCTCTCCTTACCTTTGGCAAAGCCTGCCCAGAGGGCTTAGGAGAGGCTTATAGAGCTTTCCGGTTCCTCTCCTGGGGAAGGAGAGGCTGGGTAAGGTTCCTCAGCAGCCACATAAAACGACCGTTCTCAAAGTGGACGGGGTTTAGTTCTGAATGGCAGGAGTGACTTTGAAACCCTCATAAGCAGCTTTCATAACGACTTTTTGAGCGCGTAATGATCATGACCCGACCTTTCCTGAAATCCATTACTAACCCCCGAGTTTTTTGGCGTCGAGCTACTGCGATCGCCCTCGTTCTGCCGCTAGCTTTAGTGGTATCCATGCCAGCCGAAGCGGGCTTACTAGACATCTTCCGAGGTCGGACAGGGAGTCGCCCTACCGGCAACAGCCGGGGAGGGGCTATCCGTGATGAAGCTTGTTCGCCTGAGGTACTAGAGGAGCTAGAAGAAGCCCAGTTAGTGGCGCTTGTACCTGAAACCCTGGAGCGGACAACCAAAGCTAGTCCTGAGCTTTTTGTCTATATTCCCTTAGGCCAAAACATTAGCTCTAGCTTGGTTTTACAGTTCAAGTTAAAAACTCAACTAATCGGCTTGGAAGACGTGATTGAGCCCGTTGAGTTTGCGGTACCTGAAGAACCTGGCTTGGTTAAGCTGACCTTTCCCACCGCTGCCCCGCTGGATATCGGCAGAACCTATAGCTGGGAGCTGAATCTCATTTGTCAAAACATCCCCACCCCGGTGAATCCTGAAGCGACCTCGGAAGCGGCAGATGAATCTGCTGAGTTGCCGAGTCCTGATGTTCCATTTGATATTGACAACGCTACGCTGGATGAGCTGCTCTCCAATGCCAGTGCCGATGACCCTAATGTTCTCAATGAAGAACTACGCGTTGCCGAAGCGTCTGTCTATGGTGATATCGAGCGAGTTGCCGTAACGGCTGCCCTCGCCCAATCCCTGGCTAACAAGACGCCTGCCATGCGTTACGAGGCTTATTTAGAACAAAAAATTTGGTTTGACATGGTGTCTGCCCTCGCCGCGAGCCGTTCCACCACCTGGACAGCCCTGCTGGATGAGTTTGATCTAGAAAATATTGATCCGGCACCGCAAACGATGACCCTCAGCACTCATTCTCGCGAAGATTAGGCGCACGACCCCTATTCCTTGATCACTCATCCAGCTCATCTAGCTCTGGAAGCGAGTCGGTGGAGGGGGCGGCTGGATCGGGGGTAAGCTGCGGTTCTAGATTCGGCGTCTCTTCGAGGGGAGCGGTTGTTGGCGGTACGTTCAAAGGGGATAAATCCAGGAGGGGAGTGTCTTGCGGATCATCCTGAAAGTTCGGCGATTCTCCCGGCAAAGTTGCCAGAGCCACGCGATCGCCCCCGACTGATCGCAGCAAATCCAAGACTTGAATGACATCTTCATAGCGGGCATCGCGCGAGGCATACAGGACGATTAAGCCCTGCGGCGCAACTTGGCGATGCTGCAAGAGGATTTCGTACAGCAGATCCTCGGTCACGCGCTGTTGCTCAACATAGATACGACCAATCGCATCGACGCTCACATAAAGGCGACCGCGCTGAATAGCTTCGGCTCCTAACCCTTGCGGCGGCAGGGCATTGCCGGTGCTCGCCTGAGGTAAATCCAGGTCAATGGCTTGCTGACGTGTCAACCCAACGGCAGCCAGGATGAAAAAGGTCAGGATGCAAAAAATGACATCAATGAGCGGAATGATTTCAATCCTGACGTCTTCAGAGGGCGTGTCGAGGAGATCAATTTTCATTAGGCGTTTTGGCTTTCACTTTGGGAGGTCGCTCAGAAGGGGGTGCTTGGCGCTGACGTAATGACCATGCTTGCCGGTATAACAGTTCTAACTCACTACCAGACTGCCTAAAAACCTTGGCTTGGCCAAAAATAAACCCTTGAAACAGACGGTAGAAGGCCAAGCTCACGATCGCAATGACTAGCCCCGCTGCGGTACTAATCAAAGCTTCACCAATTCCTAAAACAGCTCCCGAGGTGTTGTCACTTCCTAAATCCGCGAGTTGAATCGAACCCAGCGAGTTAATCAAGCCCCAAACGGTTCCCAGCAGGCCCAACATCGGGGATAGTGCAATCACCGCTTCTAAGACCTTTTCTCCACGGCGCATGATGGTAAGTTCTTCGTCGGCTGAGGTTTCTAGCGCTAGACGAAAAACTTCTGGATCAGGCGATTCCAACGACAGTGCCGCGTGGAGAAAGCGCCCCATGGGCAAACGTTGGGCGCGATGGGCAATTTCAGTTGCGGCGGACCACTCGCGACGAGCAGCCTCTAACACCCGCCCCGAAACCTCTCGCTCTTTGGTGATGATGCGCGACCAAAACCAAATGCGATCAATGATGGTTCCCATGGCCAAGATAGAGAGGAATAGCAGCGGCCACATGGCTATACCACCACGCGTGAAAAGCTCAGCGATGTTCAACGGGACCTCCCTACGTCATATCTCTATATCAGAGCTGGCAGATAAAGAAACCAAGCCCTACATTAACTGACGATCGCCCGTTGTAAGCAGATAGCCATAAATTTTGTTGTCCCCAACTAATGTCTACGCTTTCCCCTCGGACTCCGAAGCAAACGTTAGCAACTCAGTAGCAACGCGATCGCAAACACCCGGTTGCCCCATCTGCTCGCGCAGTTCCTGATAGCCTGCCAATATAGCGGAGCGGGTTTGCTCATCGGCTAAAATTTGCAGACTCGTCTGTGTGACATTATCAACGGTTGCCTGCCATTGGAGAAATTCCGGAATGATGGATTTGTTAACGAACAAGTTGACCGGCGAAACATAATCCACTCGAAAATTGAGTAAATAATAGGCAATCCTAGCAGTCAAAGGGTTCAGACGATAAATGACCACTTGAGGCACATTCAAGAGCGCCACTTCTAAATTGACCGTCCCTGACTTATTCAGCACTAAATCAGCCGCCGCGATCGCTGACCGAGTATCGCCTTCAATAACGCGGGCATTGATACCCGATTGAGTCACCTGTGATTCAATCACCGATCGCAACTTGCCCATTGACAAGGGGAGCAAAAACTGAACTTGCGGGATCGCCTGTCGCAACCGTTCAGCAACCGCCAGCATCAACGGTAGAACGTACTTCACTTCTTGATGCCGGGAGGCCGGTAACAGTGTGATGACGGTGTCTTCTAGGGCCAATCCCAGGCTTTGGCGGGCGGTCACGCGCGTCGGCGGATCGGCAAAGTCATCCACTAAGGGATGGCCAAAATAGGCAACCTGAGCCCCAAATTGGCGATAGTACTCAGCCTCTTGAGGAAAGACCGCGATCATGCGATCGGAAATCTCTACCAGCGTCTGCGTATCTTTTTGGCTAAAGGTCCATACCCACTGCTGGGGGGCAATGTAGTACGCCGTCGGTAAAACGGGATAGGTCTTCTGCAAAAATTGCCCTAGCGTCAAATTAGGCCCCATGTAGTCTAGAAAGACAAAAAGATCAGCCGGGATGTCTTCCAAGCGCTGTTTGAGACGTTTCTGCACCTTCAAGGTGGGCAATATGTAGGGGATCGCTTCAAACAGGCCAACTGAACCAATGGCGGTTGTATCCGCAATCAGATCCGCTCCTGCGGCAGCCATTCGCTGGCCTCCTAGGGCCGAGACTTGCAGCGACAATCCTTGGGATTGCGCCTGACGGTAAAGGGCCTTAACCAGAAAGCTACCCTGTAAATCACCGGAAACTTCGCCCGTACTGATCACGACATGTAGAGGTGGGGCCACTCGCGATCGCCCTTGCTGCTGAACCACGACTAATTTCCGTTGGTGCTGGCATTGCGCGACACTGCGCCTGCCATAGGACCGCGTCGTTTGGGCTGCTCAGAGGACTGCTGCAAGAAAGTCTGAAAGTGTTGAACATGCTCGTTGTCGGCCCAAGCATCAAGTTCAGGTAGCGCTTTCTTCAAGGGCGTATCGGAACGATAGACACATCGGTAAGCTTCCTTAAGCTCGCGATAAACTTGCCCCTCGCGGGCCTCAACAATGCCAGCCCGTTTCAGCCCGACAATGTTTAATCCCCTGACTCGGCAAGGGTTTCCCTCAACAATTGTGTAGGGAGGGATATCACGGTCAATACGGCTCATCCCCCCCAGCATGGCAAAGCGACCGACACGCACGAACTGATGGATACCCAGAACACCGCCAATCACGGCATTGGACTCAATTTCAACATGGCCCGCTAGGGACACCGCATTCGCAATGATGATTTGATTCTCAAGGACACAGTTGTGAGCGATGTGGACATACGCCATCAGCAGATTGCCGTTGCCCACAATGGTTGACTCCCCCTCATGGGTGGCTCGGTTGATGGTGACATATTCGCGAATGCGATTGTCGTCGCCAATTTTGACCAAGCTCAGGGAACCGTCGTATTTCAAGTCTTGGGGTTCAATGCCAATGACAGCACCAGGAAAGATCCGATTACGAGCACCAATTTCCGTATGCCCATCAATCACCACGTGGGCACCAATTTCGGTTTCTGGCCCAATGGTGACTTTTTCACCGATGACCGCATAGGGGCCAACTTTGACGCTCGGATGGAGCGTCGCCCCAGAATGAATGACAGCAGTTGGATGAATGAGCGTAGTCAAAGACATGTCTCCGGAAACCCGAGTATCGGTAAGGTGCACAGACATAGCAAATACTTAATCAATCCACAACGGAAAACATGAGATCCCCTTCACAGACAAGCTGACCATCCACCTCAGCCCGTGCCTGCATTTTGCCAAAACGTTGACGCTTCACAGTCAGCAATGTGACAGTCATTATGAGCTGATCCCCTGGAACCACGGGGCGACGAAATCTCACTTTATCGATGCCCGCAAACATGCATAAACCTTCCACGCCCGGCATTTGGGTTAAGACCACACCCCCAACCTGAGCCATGGCTTCGACGATCAAGACCCCTGGCATGATAGGACGCCCTGGAAAGTGTCCTTGAAAATGGGGTTCGTTGAAAGTGACATTCTTAAGCCCGACAGCCCGCTCACCCGGCACATAATCCAAAATGCGGTCTACCAGTGCGAAGGGATAACGATGGGGTAGCAACGCTTGAATCTCTTCAAGCGTGAATGTAGTTTTGATCGCAGGGGTCGGTATCTCCTTTCCATTGGATACCGCAGGGCTGGTTTCCGTTTTTGAATGTGTCGTGACCACAGTTATCAGATCCTTCGCAGTGGGCTAAAAATTGACTGTCGGATAATCCTCATCAGAAATCCCCCACAATTGTCCCACTTGAGTGTCATCCTAGCTAGGCTGCGCTTGCATCCAAAAGCGCTTGAGCCAGTCGAATATGCAGAGCATGACTCGCCTTGTAGGCAATCACATGAGCCTGAGGTAAGCTCCCGAGGAGGCTTAAATCGCCGATTAGGTCTAACAGCTTATGGCGGACTGGCTCATTCTCAAACCGTAAAGGCGGGTTGACCCAGCCATCGCGATCGCACACCAGCGCATTGTCCAAACTGCCGCCTTTAATGAGTCCCTGGTTCCGCAGATATTCGATTTGATAGGCCAAGCCAAACGTTCGAGCAGGGGCAATGTCGGTTGCAAATGACTGACCAGCTGGCGACCAGCTATGCCATTGATTACCAATAGCCGCAACCTCGAAGTCAATCCCATAACTAAACCGCGTGGCGTCAGCCGGCATTGCCACGACAAAAGCATCCCCGTCCCGTACCCAAGTCGGTTCATGGACGACGAGGGACGTTCGCGTAACGGTTTGGGCTTGCTGTCCGCCTGTCTGCAAAGCCTCTACCCATCCCTGCGCTGAGCCATCGAGCAAGGGGATTTCAGGGCCATCAACCTCGATCCGAGCATTATCAATTCCAAGGCCAACCAATGCAGCCAACAGGTGCTCGACGGTGCGCACCGTGGCATCACCGCTAGCCAGCTCAGTTGACAGCTGCGTTTGTCGAACCGCGCTGACCGCCGCCGGAATCACGGGCGAATTCAGCCGATCGCTCCGCAGGAAGAAACGACCAGCGTCCGCAGCCGCTGGCAAAATGCGAACCTGAGTTTCGACCCCTGAATGCAATCCAACGCCGGACTGCACAACCGGATTCAGTAAGGTTCGTTGATAGGAGGATGAACTTGCGCCATCAGGAACGGATAGCTCGGACGGAGTGGCCTGTGTCATAGGGGTTAGAATCGCTCGCCAATACCAAAGTGTAATCGGCCATCGCCTTGGTCACTAATACCGTAGTCAACCCGAATCGGTCCTAGGGGCGTTTGCA
Organism: Cyanobacteria bacterium J06638_28; assembly: GCA_039819045.1. Lineage (GTDB taxonomy): Bacteria > Cyanobacteriota > Cyanobacteriia > Phormidesmidales > Phormidesmidaceae > SIO1E4. The sequence goes on along the minus strand of JBCBSR010000007.1, from coordinate 51,838 downwards.
CCCGCACCCCTGCGCCATAGCCAAACCCACTTCCCGGCTTGTCGCGATCGGGGCCGGGTGAGCCAGGCACGTTGTCACCGGTACCCAAATCGGTTCCAGCATCCACAAAGACAGCGCCCCCTAAGAAGGAGAAAAGTGGGAAACGGTACTCAACCGAAGCTTGAGCATAGCTACGTCCAGCACCAACTTCACCCTCGTCATACCCGCGAATCGAGTTGGTACCGCCTAAAGTAAAGGCTTCATAGGGCGGTAAGTCACCGATGATGGTGCCCCCCTGAAGGTTGAAGGCAATCGTTTGGGGCCCTTCGTTGAAGTTCAGCAAGGAAACGGGCAAGTAGTAGCTGTAGCTGCTGCGTATGCGGTTCAGCAAAATGTTGCCGGATCCTAAGGGGACAGATTGTTCACTGCTAATGCGGAAAACGGATCCCCGCGTAGTGGCAAAGGGATTATCGCGCGAATCTTGCTCTAAGCTGAGGCGAAACGTCCACAGGTCATCAATCCCCGTATCGCTGGCAGTTAAAGGATTACCGGCTTCATCTTCGGTAAAGGTGTTGCCATCGGCATCTGTTGTGCGGATGCGCTGGTAGACCGTACCTAACGATCCTTGCCAACCGCGACCGAGAGGGCGTCTGAAATTAACCCCGCCACCAAAGCGATTGACTCGAACGCGATCGCCATTATCGAGGTCAATCTCATTATCCCCACCTTCGAATACCAGGGGAATTGAACGGCGAGCAAACGCATTCACCGTATAGGAAGTCCGATTCGGATCTCCACCGATCCACGGATCGGTAAAGCTGATATCAAACAACAGATCCCGAGTACTTAACTGCGTTTCCGCTGAGAGTTTTTGATTGTTGCCACCGAAGTTGTCCTGACGATAGCTGAGGGTTCCAAAGACATCGCCCGTGAAGTTAAAACCCAAACCCGCAGCTACGGAACCCGTACTCCGCTCAACCACATTGACGATGACCCTAACCTGGCGCGGATCCTTTTCCCCAGGATTCAAAGTTAAGTTGATGTCATCAAAGATGCCCAGGCCAAAGGCCCGTTGTAAATCGGTCTGGATACGGCTCTGCTGAAAGACATCACCGGGCTGCGTTTCAAATTCGCGGGTAATAATAAAGTCACGAGTTTTGCCTCGAATCGGATTGCCCTCGTCGTCCTCCAATCTCCCTTCATCGGTCAAGAACTGAATTTCGATGTCTTCGATGATGCCTTCGGCAACTTGGAGCGTAATAATGCCATCCTCCGTCACCTGAGGGGCAGCTACTACTTGAGCCAAAACATAGCCGTTTTCCTGGTACCAGTTATTAAGCTCCAGAATGCCATTCTGAACCTCCAGTAAGTTGATAATTTCGCCATAGCCCGGAAATTCCGTGTCGTTAGGCTGGTTGAAAATATCTTCCACAATCTCGTTGGGAAGGACATCATTCCCTTCCAGCCTGACCTGACTCAGGATGGGATTAGGTTCAGCCTGGAAAGTGACCCGTACGCCCAAAGGCGTATCAGAAGGAACCGCTCCAACGTTGGAAAATAGCCCCGTTGCAAAGATATTGTTGATATCTTGCTGAATCTGCGATCGCGTCGTTGTTTGCCCAGCTCTTGTGGTCAATACGCCATAGACCGTGTCTTCCAAATCTTCGGCTAACGGCTGTCCGTCAGCATCGGCCACAGCAATTTCAGCGACTAAAACCTGAGTCTGTTGATCGGTACCTGAGGGGCGTTGCTGACGAGGTTGGGGTTGAGGGTCATCCGCTTCCTCAACTTCAGACTCTGGCGGTATCGGTGGTGTTGCCTCAGTATCAGGTTCAGGCTCAGAGGAGGGCACTTCCGGAGGGGGGACGTCCGGTATCTCAGGGGGCGTCGGTTCTGGATCGGGTTGCTCTGGACGGGGAGTTGCCGGTTCCTCATCCGATTCGGCAGGCACCCGAGGCGATTGAGCCAGTTCAGTCGTAGCGATCGCAGGTTGACTGAGCTGCTCAACCGTGGTGAACGCATTTGCAGCGTCTAAGGTCACGACGGATGCAGCTATCGGCTCATCGGCCAGTTCAGCCAGCGCTGTCTCAGTCGATTGAACCGGGCCCCGCCGACTAACCGATGCATCGTCATCCAAATCAGCAACCGTGGGTAAGGTCTGAACAGCAACCGCTTCGAGAAATTCCGCTGTTCCGTCTACCGGAGCCAACAATTCAGCCACACTCACCGTTGGGGCGTTAGCCGTATCCTGCGGGGGGACAGCTAAAGACTCACCACGCGCTTGAGATGTAAATCCCAAGGTTGCAGAGACGGTAAGGAGTGCCAACAAACTGGGGGACTGACGCATGCTTGCAACCGATAAAAGGAGGACAGGAAATTAAAAGAGCACCATTCACAACTTGACAATCAACTTTGGACAGAGCCGCAAGCTGTGTTAACCGTTCTCATAAACCGGAAAGATTCTACCGCATTGGGTGAACTAGTTGAGGCTGACTTGGCCCAGAATGCGCTCTAGAACAGTTTGATAGGCCTCAGCAACTTGGCCCAAATCCTGCCGAAATCGATCCTTATCCAGGACGCGATCAGTGGGATCCGATTCAGTGGTATCCCAGAGACGACAGGTATCGGGGCTGATCTCGTCAGCCAGGATGATACTACCTTGGGGCGTGTAACCAAATTCCAGCTTGAAGTCCACTAATGTGATCTGGCACTGCTGAAAAAATATTTGCAAGCGCTCGTTAATTGCGTTGGCGAGGCGAATAATTTCCCCAAGGTGTGCCTCTTCTACCAATGTCATGAGGCGAATACGATCGCGCGTCAGGAGGGGATCGCCCAAATCATCGTTTTTGTAGTAGAACTCCACCAATGGCGGACTAATGGCCAACCCCAGCGGTAAGCCAGTCTGCTTGCATAAGCTGCCTGCGGCTAAATTGCGCACCACCACTTCGAGGGGAATGATTTGAACCGCCTGTACCCGCATTTCGCGATCGCTGGGGGTATCAATCCAATGGGTCGCAATCCCCTGAGCCTCTAGAAGTTGGAATAAATGGGTCGCGATAGCACAGTTCAGCTTCCCCTTATCCGTAATTTGCCCCCGCTTTTGCGCATTGAAGGCGGTGGCATCATCCTTGAAGTAGCTGATCAGGATGTTGGGATCGTCTGTTGCGTATAGGATTTTTGCCTTACCTTCGTAAAGCTTTTGGCGCTCAGCCATGCGATCGCCCCCGACAAAATTAGCCTCCCTATCTTATCGGGTTAGGGCAGTCTCCAACAGCTATGCATATGCCGAGCAGTTTCGTTCCTTGACGTGGCCCCAAAATTAACGTGCGAGAACCCCGGTTTTTTGAAACCGCCAAAGCGATAGCAATTGATCTTTCGCGTTGCAACCGGGGTTCTCGCACAGGATGTTCTTGAGATGGGAACAGGCTTACTTCGTTGTCATCGTATGGACACCATCCCAATCAGCTGGGGGTGGATTCTCTAAATAGGTACGGGAGCGCTGAATATGAATTTGGACAGCGCGATCGCTGGGCCGTAGTTTATCAGCCTTTTCAAAAATGCCAATTGCGTCATCAAACTGCATTCCCATATAGGCTTGTCGCCCCTCTTGATACAGCCCTAGGAAGTCTTCGAGTTGGGCATCCAGTGGGTTGGTTTTGAAGTCAATAAGCTCATAAATGCTAACGGCTTGATTCTTACCTTTGACTCGAGTCTTATCCAACTCGCGCACCCAGATCCGATCCTTGCAGAGCTCATAGGTATGCTCACTGAGGACAATATCGCAGCCGTATTGCTTGGTCACACCCTCCAAGCGAGCACTCAGGTTGACCCCATCACCAATTACGGTGTATTCCATTTTGCGCTGGGAACCAATATTGCCGGAGACCACTGCTCCAGAGCTGATGCCGATGCCAATGCGAATTTCTGGTTGGCTTTGGGTCACACGTTCGGAGTTAAATCGCACCAACCGTTGACGCATATCCAGCGCTGACTGCACCGCTGCCCAGGCATGATTTTGCAGTGGTAGGGGGGCACCGTAAACCGCCATAATAGCGTCGCCAATGAACTTGTCGAGGGTTCCCTCATAGTTGAACACGGCTTCCACCATGGTCTCAAAGTAAGCATTGAGCATTTCGACGACCTTACCGGCTTCTAAATTCTCGGTTAGCGTCGTATAGCCCCGGATATCGGAGAAGAGAACCGTTACTTCCCGACGTTCCCCTCGCATGAGCATGTCATCCCCCAAGGCCATAACCCGCTCGGCAACGCCGGGGGTCATGTAGCGATAGAGGGTTGTTTTCATCCGTTTTTCTTGGCTGATGTCTTCCAGCACAAGGAGTCCCCCACGGACACCGCCTTCTGGGTTAGTCAAGGGATTAACCGTGAGGTTGAGACTCCGTTCCAGAATCTGTACTTGCTCACGGGTAAAGGGATTCGTTGCCTGCTGCTGTCCCCAAGGCCAGAAACGTTGAGTGCCATTTCCCTCAGGCAGTAGCAGAATGGCCCGCTCCGTAGAGGCTGCGGTCGGTGCGGGTTCACTGTGGTAAGGGGTTGCAATCTTCAGCGTTTGTTCGGGAACGTAATGCTTGGCTCCCGTCTCCAAACTGTCTTCTAAACGGAACTGCAGCTTCTCAATTGGGATGATGTCCCAGACACACCGATGCACAAGATGCTGTTCCCACGTTTCTTGTAGCGAGCGATCGCCATCAGTCGGTTCTGGACAGCCCAATAGTTCTAACGCCGCATCGTTAATGGTTACAATACGGCCTTCCATATCGGTGGAAATAACCGCATCCGAGAGACTTTGCAGCATGTCCTTTTGATACTGCTTCTCGACCAAAACATCCTCAAATAGTTGAGCATTCTCCAAGGCGATGCCGGACTGGATGTTGAAGGCCCGCATAAACTCCTCATCGGAGCTATTGAAGATGCCCTGTCGCTTATTGATGAGCTGCGTGACGGCAATCAGTTTACTAGCGGAATCAAACACCGGCATGCACAGAATGGTGCGCGTCAGATACCCGGTACGCTTATCCGACGCAGGATCAAATCGAGGATCCTGATATGCATCGTGAATATTAAGGGTTTCGCCCGTCGAAGCCACATAGCCAACAATGCCGCGATCGGCCGGAATCCGCAGTTCAATCAGTGACTGGCCGTCCCCTGTCTTGACCTTTGACCACAGCTCGTTGCTGGCTTCATCAATCAGCCACAGCGTGCTGCGATCGGCATTCATTAAGTCACGCGCTTCAGCCATCACAGACTGTAGCGTTTTCTCCAAATCCAAGCTCTGTTCAAGCGAAGAAATCGCCTTGAGTAAAGAGGAAACGCCTTTCTGATTGCGCGCCGCTACGTAGAAAGAATTACAGCTTTCTAGAATGATGCCAATTGAGGAGGCAAATTCCCTAAAGCTGCGTTCATCTTGACTATCAAAGGCTGTAGGTTGCTTACTATCGGTGAGCTTGTTGAGCAGCTGCACAACAGCAACCACAGTGTCCTGGGTTTTATTGAACACCGGCATGCAAAGGATGCTGCGCGTGTGATAACCCGTTTCCTTATCGGTGTTGCGGTTGAAGAGATTACTAGAGTAAGCATCAGGAATGTTCAGACATTCACCCGTAGCCGCCACATGTCCAGCAATGCCTTTGCCAACGGGAACGCGAATTTCTAAATGGGCTTCATCATCACCCTGAGCAATTTTGGACCACAGCTCTTCCTTACCCCAGTCCACCATGAAGATTGTGGTGCGATCAGCATGCAAAATCTGACCAATCTTGAGGGTAAACGCCTCTAAGATTTGCTCCAGCATTGTCTCCAGGGCTTCGTTATTGATCATGTCGATCGCCCGCAAGAAATGCTCAAACTCCCGAGTGATCTGATCAAGCAGATTAATGAACTGAGGCGCCGGTAAATCTTTAACCCGATGAGTTAAGCTCCCGTGTTGATTTACTTGGGATAGGGTCGCCAACATGCTGGAGTTAGACGGTGCCATAGGAACTCACTGCTACATGCAAGTAATATAAGGCTGAAACGATAGTGAAAGCCAGAGATGGGAGATTGGTCGATCGCTGAACAGAAGACGACCAGCGCCAATTAACGTTGGCGAAATGGTAGCAAATTATTCAATCCAATATGCACAAACAGTAAAGGCAGATGCCCATCTACCATTACTGTAACCTTTAACCGATTTCGCCAAATTCATAAAGACACCCAGACTACAGAACACGCTGTTGTCCAGGATATTGAATGACCTAAAGCAGGGTCGCCGTTAATAAGGAGATCGACTGCGATGCTGTCCACAGGCCAGCTATTTAAACAGTACCCACCCCAGTGTCCGGCTTTAACTTTTCTCGGTTGACGATGTTTCGGTTGACGAGTCTTCTGCTGTGCGTTCGGGCTTCAATAGCGGAAAGGCAATCACGTCACGGATACTCGGACTATCCGTCAGCAACATGACCAAGCGATCAATCCCGATACCCAGCCCACAGGTCGGGGGCATACCGTATTCAAGGGCCGTTAGAAAGTCTTCATCTACCCCTGTTGCCTCTAAATCACCAGCGGCTTTGCGGGCGGCCTGATCTTCAAATCGTCGGCGCTGGTCAACGGGATCCGTCAATTCTGAAAACCCATTTGCCGTTTCGCGCCCAACGATAAAAAGTTCGAACCGTTCGACCAGTCCTGGCTTACTGCGATGGGGTTTGGAAAGGGGCGAAATTTCCACTGGGTAATCGATTACAAAGGTTGGCTGAACCAGCGTCGGTTCCACTTTTTCTTCAAAAACGGTATTGAGCAGACGACCAAGAGAATCACAACTCTTGAGATCGTGAATGCCTAGAGCGAGAACCTGTTCCTTGGCACTATCTAGCGTGGAAAATCCTTCAAAATCCAGGTCCGTTGCTTCCTTGACTAAATCGTGCATAGTAGCGCGTCGCCACGGAGGAGCCAAATCAACAGCCTGATCCTGATAAGCAATTTTGGTTGTTCCCAAAACCGTTTGGGCAACTGTAGCAATCAGTTCCTCCGTCATGGTCATAAAGTCGTTGTAATCGACGTAAGCCTGATAGACCTCAATACTGGTGAATTCAGGATTATGGCGGGTGGAAATGCCCTCGTTACGGAAGATTCGTCCGATTTCAAAAACTTTCTCGAAGCCACCGACAATCATGCGCTTGAGGTGTAGCTCCGTCGCAATGCGCAGGTAGAGCTGCATGTCCAGCGTGTTGTGATAAGTGACGAAGGGGCGGGCTTCGGCACCACCGGCTTCGGCTTGCAAAACCGGCGTTTCAATTTCTAAAAACCCTCGATCCTCGAAGAAGCGACGAATCGCTGAAGTGATGAGTGCTCGCTTGCGAAAGGCCTCTTGAACTTCAGGATTGACGATGAGATCCACGTAGCGCTGACGGTAGCGCTTGGCGACATCGGTCAAGCCATGCCACTTGTCGGGTAAAGGCAACAAGGACTTGGTCAACAGCGCGTACTCGCGCACTTTAACCGACAGCTCACCTTTGTCCGTACGCTTGATAGTGCCTTTGACACCTATAAAATCGCCGACATCAGTTAACTGTTTGAGCTGGTTAAAGGCTTCCGGGTTGTCTGGCATCCCGTCCCGAATTTCTTTTTTATCTAAATAGAGTTGAATACTCCCACTTTCATCCTGCACACCAAAAAAAGCGAGCTTACCAAACACACGTCGCGCCACGATGCGCCCGGCGATCGCAACCGTATCATCAACCTCCTCTCCGGCTGCCAGATCCTGATAGGTCGCTTGAAGGTCAGCAGCAACATGGGTTTTATCCCAACGATAGGCAAATGCGTTTAACCCAGCTTCGGCAAGTTGGTCGACCTTCTGCAAACGGGTAGCACGGATTTCTTCCAGGGTTGAAGCACTTTGAGCAGGCTGCTGCGACTCAGTTTTAGCCATGAATTTTGGGAGTAGGGCACTTTCACAAGCCCTCATTATAGGCAGAAGCGTGAGCACTCGCTGCCGCACCTATCGTTTTGCCAGAGTATCCAAATGGCGGGCAATCAGAGAACCCACGATACCTATTTATACACTTAGGGGAGGGTGCAATTGTCAGTGACAATTGCACCCTCCCCTAACTGATGCTTGGGTTGTGCCTACTGTTATGGCAGGCAGCTTGCGAGCCTAAGTGTTAGGGATCGTTTCGCAGTCGCTAGCACCATCCACCTGTTTTGCGACTTTCTCAGCCTGGGCTAAAATTGCCTTGGCGTCTTCGTTGTATTTCAAAACTACCACGTCACCCTTTTGAGCAACCCAAAGGCCCACATCATCAGAGATATTGGCATCGTCTAACGCTTTAGCCACACGCTTGGCCAAACCACTTTCATCAAACTTGCCATCTAACCCAACCTTTTCGGGGGGAATCGAGTTGTCGGCTGCAGCCTTAGCCACGGCGACTTTAGGTGTCGCTTTAGCCTTTTCTTCTTCTTTCTTACCAAACAGTTTGCCTAGGAAACCCATACTGCATTCTCCAGATTTGATGTTTTGGGAGCGTTCGGATTATATGGCCAACTTTTCCGTTCCGCGAAAATTCAAAACCGAAAAGCCGCTAAAAGCAATAAACCTTAAAAGGTGTTCTCAAATACTTTCTAAGCCCTTGAGAACACCTTGCCAAGGATATATTTCTAGGCGATGACTTTAAAAATCTCTACAGATAGATTTCACAATCACCGCACTATGAGTGTGCCGACGACCGCTAGCGGTCGTCGGCACACCTTGGGGGAAATTCGGCAAAACGACCTGCAATCCATCCAGTTCAGCTTGAAATAAGGTGGCGACTCATGACGCATCTGCTGTCAAGGTGACGGCTGCGTCCGCAACCGCTATCGCAAGGCCTCGGTGCCAAATTGACTTGAACATAATGCTTTTATCCGTAGAATTACGTGCCTCTTGAATCTACACTAAGTGGATATTTAAGGTGCCAACTCGGATAGCGAGTTTTGCATCAGTCATGCGGCTCACAACAATGGGGCGAGTAGTCGGGCGAGTCTTAAAGCTAGAAAAACTTGCAGGCATCAAATCTTTTTATTAACAACCCTCGGTGCAATAATTAATCGTTGTGTATTAAGGTTGCAAAGTAGAAATTCCCCGGAATTCAGTGCTTATCCGGACTTGCCTATGATGCGCTATATGAATCGATGAGCCGATGTGGTGATGGCTTCGGAACCCAGCCAAACAACTCGCAGCGCGTAATTAGCTCTATAGTTTCTGTAGTCTTCCAATCAGCAATCGTCGCAGGAACCTTCTCTGGTTTTGCGAGTGGCCTCAAACGCCACCTTTTTAAGATACACCCTACAATCAGCAGAAAGCTGGACAAGGAACAGCAACAGCATGACAGTGGACGCCATTACCCAAGCATGGATAGAAAAATTAGCAGCCGAGCTGTCTGAAGAAAGCGAGGATGTACGTCAGAGTCTCCTGCAGTGGTTGATAGGCCCAGACCCTGAGCGATTTAACGAAGCCCCACCCGAAAATCTCGGCGTGCTCTCTCAGGCTTTGGAATACCGTTACCAAATCCTACGACAACGGTATTGGCAGGTCAGTCCAGACAAAGCTTATCAACACTTAATCAAGCGTCTCAGTAGTCTGTTTCTCATTCGCAGCAAAGTTCGTACCTGGATTGCCCTCAGCCGCGATCGCCGTCGTACGGTTACGGATGTTCTGCAAGAGGTGATCCAAGAAATGTTGCAGAGCGATCGCTATCTCAAGCAGCAAGTTGCTTGGATTGGCGAATGCACCCGGCGTTCGCAGATGCGTAACCTGCTAATGCTGGCCACCATCGAAGAATATTGCATGCGCCCTATTCGGAATCAGCCGTTATTGGTTTATCGGTTCGTGAACTACCTGCGGCGATCGCAACGGGGCGGCATGACCCACATTCCGACCGGCGAACTCGTACGTCTAGTCTCGGAAGAGATCGTCACAGATGATGCCGAATCTTCCATGAGTTTGCTGGATGTAGAAGCGGTGTCCCGTTATGAGGAGAGCGAACAGGTGGCTTCGGAACAGGTTCTGCGTGAGCAGGTGAAACAGCGCTTCGCCGACTACCTAACCGAGACACTCGATGCAACTGCGGCCAAATGGCTAGAGTTACATCTGCAAGGATTAACCCAAGACGCGATCGCGCAGAAACTTAAGCTCACCATCAAGGAGGCTTACCGTCTACGTGAGAAGATTCGCTACCATGCAATCCGCGTGTTCACCTTAAAAGAGCAACCGGATCTAGTTTTTAGCTGGCTCAAAACCTCGCTTAAAGAGCACAACCTAGGCTTACTTCCCGAAGAATGGGAAGATTTTTTGAATACCTGCACACCAGTACAGCAAAAGATTGTTGCGGAGCTGAAGTCAGGCCATAACTTTGAGGAAATTGCTCAAAACAGTAATTTAAAACTCAAACAAGTGACGGCCGAATGGGCACAGCTCTACCTGAATGCGCAGAGTTTGAGGCAGGAGGATAGTGAGGCCTCATAAACTGGTTCCCGATGGGCTCAGTTTTTGGCGTGTATTGCGGACGCCAGTGACGAGTAGACCATAACTTACGTTAGCAGGCTGTTGTGAGCCTGTTTAGCCTAAGGGCAAGGGAACTTAGCTGTTTCCGGTAACAATTGCTATAAAGGCAGTAAGAGGATGCACAAAAGTGGCCGAGGCACAGTTTTACAGCGGCCAAACCACTTTTGTGTACACTCGAGAAACTCGATCATTGGTGCTGTATAAGTTCGTGCTCCGTCGGCATCCCTCTCGGCCGTTTACCGTCACTAGACATGTCAACTCCTTCCGATAACTATGAGCCTGAAATCCATCCGGAAGTTGATGGCACAGAGGATATCCATCAAACAATTTCACCTGAGCGGGTTGATCTCAACCAGGTTTATACGCTGGTTGACAGCATCTTGCCCTTCGAAGCGTGTCTTTATTACCAAGTATTGCCCCTGTTTATCGAAGGGAGTTGGCTGACTATCGGCATGGTCAATTTAGACGATATTTCTGCCAGTGAGTATGTCAAAAAGCAGCTTTCCTATATCAACTACTCATTGACGTTTCGGAAAATCCAGTCTGAATGGCATCGTGAGCTGCTGTCTAAGTATTTAAGCCATACAGCTCAACCTCAGCCATCACAGCCGTCAACGTCTACCGCCACCACTGCTCAAACCTCAGCTCAAACGACGTCAGCCAGCGCTAGCACTTCGGCTCAAGTCACAGCGGTTCCTCTTAACGATGACAGTAACTTACAGGAGACTTTTATCGTTGATCAGCCCGATGAAATTACGGATGATCGCCCCACTTCAATGCCAGTGACAACCCGATCCCCCCTGAGTGCGGCAAAGCCTGTTCGTTCTGAAGCTGATGCTGCAAAGACCCAAGTTAGCGCGCCATCGCTGCCAGATAAGCCAATGGCGACAGCTGTAAGTTTGACCGGCGCAAGCACGGCTCCCCTACATTTACAGATTGACAACCCATACCGCAATGTACCCGACGATCAGCTTGCCAACCTGCCGCCTAAAGCATTAATGCAAGCGCTCCTGAGTAAGGTCTTAGAAGAAGGGATTGGCCGCCTCTATTTTGAAAGTCGCGCTGATTCAGGACGGATTCTCTGGAGCAAAGACGGCGTTTTGCAATCGGTATTGGAATTCGTGAATTCGCAAGTCTTTCAAGGGGTTATCAACGAACTCAAACTGCTCACTCATTTATCCCTAATTGCTACAAAAAAAACGCGACAAGTTGAAATTGAGCGTTTGTATGAAAACCAGCGCATCCTTTTAAGATTTCGTGTGATGCCCAACGTTCACGGCGAAGAAGCGACGCTTCAGGTATTGCGAGGAACAGCGCTGAAGTTTTACCAGCAGCAGCAAATCGATAAGTTGGGGCGGGACGCTTTGGATACGGCTCAAAGGCTCCAGTATCGTCTCAATGAAATTCGCGATCGCGCTCGTCAATCACTCAACTTTCGATCAGCTCGCTCGGAAACCTTGCCAGCCATTATTCAACTACTCAAGCAAATGGAGACACAGGTTCAGGAAATGCTAATCAGCTACGATGCAAGCCAGAAAAGCAATGACGCTCAAGATAAATCGCCACCTTCCTAGCAACGGCTCTGAATCTGACCCATTAAAAGCGCCGGGTGCATGCACCCGGCGCTTTTAATGGGTCAGATTATTTAAACACCTACTAAACTCACCCCAAATGTCAGGAGCAGGAAACCTCTGTATTGGTGAGTAGCAGACTAACTGCCCAACAAGCCTATGAACCCGTCTGCTTACTAGACGTTTGGATATAGAGAATTAGCAGAAAGACTGTCGGAACCAAGACGAACAAGATGCTTGCCACAAACCCGAGGTTGTTAACTTCCATGACCTAAACCCTTACTCTCATCAATGACTCAACAACACATCTATAGCTTACGACATCCCGAGACCCAATCAGATATAGGCAATGAGAATCTCACTGAACTCAGAAGCCGATTGCGGATCGTCGTTTTAACCAGCTACTTTTTCACCTTGGGTTTGGTTCTCACGGTAATGGGGCCATTCACCATCACCTGACAAGCGAGGCGACAATTGCTAGGACGCTTCCGCAATTTCCGCTCCTCAACAGTGGTTCGCGGTGACAAGTTTTCCAAACCTTCGACAATCTCCACAACACAGGTACCGCATTGGCCATAGCCTCCGCAGTTCGTCATCTTCCCGAGGAACGTATAAATGTCAATGCCGTTTTCCATGGCTTTGAAACGGAGATTAGCCCCATCGGCGGCAACAACCTCTTTGTCCTCTTCAAGAAACTTAATGTTGGCCATTTATATACCTCTTCCTGCTGTTATCTAAACTTCCACTTCTGTTCTTTTGTGTTGATCGGCCATGGTTTTGAAGGCCCTAGGCAACTCCCAAGCCATTTTTGCAAGACACGTTGATAGAACGCTATGGGACGTTTTTGAGACACTGGCTGCGTCTTATAAAGTTTAGGGCTCTACGGGTAGTATCGCTATGGCAAAGCTTGAGAACTGACTGATCCTCAATTGCAATTGTGTCTAGTGCCTGCAGCGTCCTCTTTTGGGCATCTGTGAGGCCCCTTAATCCAGTTAGGATGACGGGCTGAACCACGTAGCTCACGACCAATATCTAGGGGCTGTCATCATTTGAGCCTGAATCCTCATGCTGAAAGCGGTTCAGCCCCTAGCTAGTTTTGCCAAGCGGGCGCGGCAATGCTTATACTGCAAGGCTTTCGAGTTTAATTAATGACGCGCCCTAGACACTCTTTGACATTAAAACCATGGAGTTGATGACTTCTGCAGGCACTTGGGTTTGGATGCCGATTAGTGTTGAGCCTGATGGCCCGTTTGTGGTCGAAACGAGATGCATCACAGCCAAATTAATGGGGAGGAGTAATGTAACTTAGCCTGAATTGCCCTTGACAATCGCCCCATAGGTTGCAATCTCTAAGCTTTCTATGGAACACTCTTTATACAACCCTGCCAGACCATATATAAACCTGAGGGTTAATTGGTGGTGCTAACTGTTATGAGAACTACATCTTTATTAGATGAGGTTCATCATCATAGCTCCATCATGCCCTGGACAAAAGATCCCAAGGGATTTCAGTGGGGGGAAGTCTGGTAGGCTAATGGTTAACCGTAACTCTTAATAAAACCACAAGAGAACTGTTGAAACTAAGAGGAGGAGAGTAGTCGATGGGACTACCCTGGTATCGCGTGCATACGGTCGTTTTGAATGACCCTGGGCGCTTGATTTCTGTTCACCTGATGCATACCGCTCTGGTTGCTGGGTGGGCAGGCTCGATGGCTTTGTTTGAACTAGCAACATTTGATCCTAGCGATCCCGTCTTAAACCCGATGTGGCGTCAAGGGATGTTCGTCCTTCCCTTTATGGCTCGCTTGGGTGTGACTGATTCCTGGGGTGGCTGGAGTGTCACTGGCGAAACAGCTGTGAACCCTGGCTTCTGGAGCTTTGAAGGTGTTGCTGCAGCACATATCGTTCTGTCTGGTTTGCTCTTCTTGGCAGCTTGTTGGCACTGGGTTTACTGGGATTTGGAACTCTTCCGTGATCCTAGAACCGGTGAACCGGCTCTCGATTTGCCCAAGATGTTTGGCATTCACCTATTTTTATCGGGTTTACTTTGCTTCGGTTTCGGAGCGTTTCATTTGACGGGTCTTTGGGGACCAGGAATGTGGGTTTCTGATCCCTACGGTGTGACTGGTCACGTTCAAGCTGTGGCACCTGAGTGGGGTCCCGCAGGATTCAATCCCTTTAATCCTGGCGGTATCGTTGCTCATCATATTGCCGCCGGTATTGTTGGCATTATCGCTGGTTTATTCCACCTGACTGTCCGTCCGCCCCAGCGCCTTTATAAGGCTCTGCGTATGGGTAACATCGAAACCGTTCTATCCAGCAGTATCGCGGCTGTTTTCTTTGCGGCTTTCGTTGTTGCCGGAACGATGTGGTACGGCAACGCAGCTACGCCGATTGAGCTGTTTGGCCCGACTCGCTATCAGTGGGACAGCAGTTACTTCCAGCAGGAGATTGAGCGTCGCGCTCAGGCTGCTTTGGCAAGCGGAGCTTCGATCGATGAAGCTTATGCTGAGGTTCCTGAGAAGCTCGCGTTCTATGACTATGTCGGCAACAGCCCTTCGAAAGGTGGTCTGTTCCGCGTTGGCCCCATGAATGAAGGTGATGGCATTGCTCAGGGCTGGTTAGGCCACCCTGTCTTCACAGATGGTGAAGGGCGCGAGCTCTCTGTTCGTCGCTTACCTAACTTCTTCGAGACCTTCCCAGTTGTTTTGCTGGATAAGAATGGTATTGTTCGGGCCGACATTCCTTTCCGTCGTGCGGAGTCTAAGTACAGCTTTGAGCAGACAGGTGTCACCGTTTCTTTCTACGGTGGTGAGCTTGATGGTAAGACCTTTACGGATCCTTCAGCTGTAAAGCGTTACGCCCGTAAGGCGCAGTTGGGTGAGCCGTTTGAGTTTGACCGTGAAACGTTAAATTCCGACGGTGTCTTTAGAACCAGTACGCGCGGTTGGTTTACCTATGCCCATGCTGTGTTTGCCCTCCTGTTCTTCTTTGGACATATCTGGCATGGCGCACGGACTCTCTACCGCGACGTATTTGCCGGTATTGACCCTGACCTGTCGCCTGAGCAGGTTGAGTGGGGTTACTTCCAGAAGGTAGGTGATAAGTCTACTCGTACCCAGAACGAGCTTGTTTAAGCTCTTTTGGGTTGCATAAAGCACAATTGAACGCTTGGCCAACTTCCGAGAAAGATCGCTAGAGGCCAAGCGTTTTTTTCATAAATCCCGTAGACTAAACATAAGTTGTCAGAGTAGGAGATATTAAAGGTGGAGAGCGTCGCTTACATTTTTATCTTCATTTGTGTGATTGGAACCCTGTTCTTTGCAATCGCATTCCGTGAACCCCCCCGGATCACCAAGGATTAGAACAATTTACCGACCAAGACGGCATGGCTATTTAGTCGCTTGGTACGAATACTTGGAATGAAACGATGGCAATCTTCGGATTAGCCATCGTTTCATTTTTTGAGAGTTCGATAGTATTGGTAAAAGATAAGGTCTGATAATAAAGAACAGACTCGTGACCGGTGCAGCAATGTCTGCCAGGCAGGTGTTTTAGCCCTTTATTTTCGACGAGTTCTACAGGAGACATTTAGCTGTATGCAGTGTCCCTTCTGCCAGCATCCGAATAATCGTGTCTTGGAATCCCGTGCGGCTGAGGCGGGCAGAAGCATTCGCCGACGGCGGGAATGCTTAGAGTGCAAGCGTCGCTTCACGACCTATGAACGGATTGAATACGTTCCTATTACGGTGATCAAGCAAAGTGGCGATCGCGAATCGTTTGATCGCTCCAAAGTGTTGCGAGGCATGGTGCGCGCCTGCGAAAAAACTGGCGTCACGGCGCAATCGTTAGAAGCCTTAGTGGATGATATTGAGGCTGAGCTACAGCAATTGGCCCGTCGTGAAGTCGAAAGCCATGAAATTGGTGAGCTTGTCCTGAAAAGGCTGCAAAAAATTAGTGAAGTTGCTTACATCCGGTTTGCATCTGTCTATCGTCAATTCAAAGGGATTCAGGACTTTGTGGAAACCCTTAACCAGCTCGATGGAGATTCAGCGATCGAAACCTCACCGGACACAACCGTGAGTTCGCGACTCAACGCTATGATTTCGTAGAACGGTAAGGGCCGCTTCGCAGCGAATGTAAGGCTTGAAAGAATTCGCTGCTGTTTGACAGTTCCCGGCTCACCGTCTTAATGTGCTCAAGGGATTCAGAATTGAGCGTCTTAACGCTATGATTTCAGCTATAATTTGAGATCTTGCGGGGGGATACCTCTGCTAGCGCAAGCTGCCTATCAAAAGGAAGTTCGCCCGGTTAGAGACAATGGTCGTCAGCTCGACAGCCTAAAGTATAAAAAAATACCCATTACGGAGACAACAGTAGGTAAACATTAGCATGGTCAATCAGGTAGAGCAGGAAAGAGACATAAACATTGGGTTTACCCATGACGACTTTGCAGCGCTGCTAGACAAATACGATTATCACTTCAGCCCAGGTGATACCGTTGCGGGGACTGTTTTTAGCTTGGAGCCTCGCGGTGCGCTCATTGACATTGGTGCTAAGACTGCCGCCTACATCCCTATCCAAGAGATGTCGATTAACCGTGTTGAAGCTCCTAATGAGGTTCTGCAAGCTAACGAAACCCGTGAATTCTTCATCCTGACCGACGAAAACGAAGATGGTCAGCTCACTCTCTCCATTCGTCGGATTGAATACATGCGCGCTTGGGAGCGCGTTCGTCAGCTTCAACAGGAAGACGCGACGGTTCGTTCTGAAGTCTTTGCGACGAACCGAGGCGGTGCTTTGGTTCGCATTGAGGGACTACGCGGGTTTATTCCTGGCTCACACATTAGTACGCGCAAGCTGAAAGAGGATCTGGTCAGCGAAGAGCTGCCCCTTAAGTTCCTAGAGGTCGATGAGGAACGCAATCGCCTAGTCCTCAGCCATCGTCGGGCTCTGGTAGAGCGTAAGATGAATGGTCTTCAGGTGGGCGAAGTCGTGCTCGGCACTGTCCGTGGTCTGAAGCCCTACGGTGCGTTTATTGACATCGGAGGTGTGAGTGGTCTGTTACACATCTCGGAAATTTCCCACGACCATATTGATACACCTCATAGTGTCTTCAACGTCAATGATGAGATTAAGGTCATGATTATTGACCTAGACGCTGAGCGGGGGCGTATTTCGCTGTCAACGAAGCAGCTTGAGCCTGAACCAGGGGACATGGTTAAGAACCCTGACCTGGTATTTGATAAAGCTGAGGAAATGGCTGCGAAGTATCGCGAACAGCTCTTGAAGAAGGCTGAGGCTGAGGCCGCTGAAGCGGCTGGTGAGTCAGTCGAGGAGAGTGACGATTATACCCCTGATGAGGCTGACGGTGAGGAACTCAGCGCTGTTGAGGAATAGCGCCCTCAGCTGAAGTCTTTGAATCACGTTTCAATATTAGGGCTACAACATCAATGTTGCAGCCCTTTTTCGTTTGAGGAGGGATTTTCTGTTTGTCAGAAGACATCTGACCTTAAGCAATTTGTACAGCGCCACCCCGGCGCGGGTCGCCAGCCCCGTATAGATTGCCTGACTCGGAAGCTACCGCATGGACACCGCCAAAAAAC
Source organism: Cyanobacteria bacterium J06638_28 (assembly GCA_039819045.1). GTDB lineage: Bacteria > Cyanobacteriota > Cyanobacteriia > Phormidesmidales > Phormidesmidaceae > SIO1E4. Next base: position 34,151 of record JBCBSR010000007.1, on the reverse strand, counting down.
ATATTTTGTTGCTGCCAGGGCACAACCTCGGCTATACCTTCAAAATCAGAGGCTTTTATAAGTTGCTGTGCCAACCTTGGCTCCAAATGTAATTTCCCCTGTTCCCAATGTAATCGCGGTGCCTCAACAGCGGCTTGCAGTGGCATGCCAAAATCGACAACGTTGGAAATCACCTGCAAAATAGCACTGCGGATGCGATTGGAGCCTCCTGAGCCTAACACCAAGGATGGTTTGCCATCGCGCAGCACCATCGTAGGAGCCATCATGGAGGAAATTCGCTGATTCGGAACCCAACGATGAAAACCCTGAGGATGGAGATCTTCTTCCCCCAGCATGTTGTTCATCATGGTGGCGGTGTTGGGAATCACGTAGGAGGAACCCTCCCCATTCGAGGTTGTGACGCTAACAGCATTGCCTTCACTATCCACAACACTGACGTGGGTCGTACTGCCCAGCTTATTGACCACACTTTGAAAAATAGTCTCATAGGGAGCTAAGTGGGTTGCGGCGAAAAACGCTTCCGCTACATCCGTCTCATACAGGCGGCTGTCATAGCCATCGCGACGAGCAGCATGGGTCAGAGCCATGGCCTTGAACAGACAGGTAATGTGCTCTGGTGAACCGTAGTCTACTTGGGACAGATTGACCTGCTCGAGTAATTTCAAAGCAAAGCCAATCAAGATCCCCCCCGAACTTGGCGGAGGATTTGTGAGAAAGGTGGTGTCCCGATACTGCAAGCTCAAAGGCTGGCGTTCAATCACGGTGTATTGCTGTAAATCGGCCAGGGTCAAGTAACCTCCTATTGCCTGACAGTCTTGGACGATTTGCTGAGCGATCGCCCCTTCATAAAATACGGCTGCACCTTTCGCCACACATTGCTGTAGCGCCGTCGCCAAGTCGGGCATTTTTAAGGTGTCCCCAACCGTCAGCACCTGACCATTCAGGGTATAAAGCGCCTTCGCTGCGGGGGACGCGGTCAAAATGGGTTCTAGCAGTTCGTACAAGTAAGCCAAAAAGGGACTGACGGTGATGCCTGTCCGGGCATGATGTATGGCGGGCTCGGCGATCGCGGCTAAAGGCAAACGGCCCAAGCGCTGATGTACGTGGAGCAGTCCGGCAATGGCTCCTGGAACCGCCATTGAACCCAGACCAATATGAAATTCCTGCACAGTATCGCCAAAGTTGGCACAGATGGGGTAGAAGTCTGGTGGTTGATGCAGTTGATTACAGCAAGGGGTCTGAGTAAAGAAATCAAACAGACAATTTTTGCCGTTGGCAGTGTGGGCTAATAGAAAGCCGCCGCCCCCCGCTGAAGTGAGGACAGATTCGGTCACCCAAGCGGTCATTACCGCCGCGATCGCGGCATCAAAGGCATTGCCCCCTTGTTTTAGAATCACAGCTCCCGTTTCAGCCGTGAGGGGATGCCCTGCTGCGACAACACCCCGACTGAGGACACTGGAATCAGCCATAGCCGCTCTTCTTTAGTTTCAACTTTTGCAAATCATAGGTGATAGGTGTCCCTTACTCTACCGTTCCAAGTTGCCTTCAGAACATGGATTTGCGTAGTGCGTCAGAAGGACATGCTTGATGAGAAAAAGATAGGTTATGGGAATTTCACCATTAAAATGATTCAATCTGAGCTATCTTGGTTAAGCGGTTCTTGCAATCCCTCTGAGCACCGTAGCCTTCCACGCGGATGTGGTGGAATTGGTAGACACGCACGCTTGAGGGGCGTGTGGCTTTGCCGTGCGAGTTCGAGTCTCGCCATCCGCATTTTGATTGCACTGTTGGGCGTCGCAGCATTTTTGCACCGTCTGTTCTGCGATGAGAAATCGCCTGGCAGACGGTGCGATCAGTCTCAGCATCCAACCCATCAATATTTTTGCGGGACAAAAAACTGTTCGTTTAGCGGGGGGCGCACATAGTCCAACGGAGCACTTTTGCGCGGCGGGAGCTCTAACGGCTCTGGTGTCATATCCACATAGGGAATCTTGCTCAAAATATGGCTGATACAGTTGAGCCGCGCTCGCTTTTTGTCGTCGGCTTCAACCGTGAACCAGGGCGCTTCTGGAATATTGGTATGGGCAAACATGTTGTCTTTGGCTTGAGAATATTCTACCCAGCGATCGCGGGACTCTAAATCCATAGGGCTTAGCTTCCAACGACGAGCCGGATCCGTCGTACGTGATTGGAAGCGCCGTTCCTGCTCTTCATCGCTAACAGAAAACCAATACTTGAGGAGGATAATGCCCGATCGGACTAACATGCGTTCAAACTGCGGGCAGGTTTGCATGAACTCTTGGTACTGCTCATCGGTGCAAAATCCCATGACATGTTCAACCCCGGCTCGGTTATACCAACTACGGTCAAAGCAGACGATTTCGCCAGCTGCGGGCAAATGTTGAACATAGCGTTGAAAATACCATTCCGTTTTTTCGCGATCGCTAGGGGTTCCCAGGGCCACCACACGACATCCCCGAGGATTGAGGGGTTCCGTAAGCCGCTTAATGGTGCCCCCTTTCCCGGCTGCATCACGGCCTTCAAACAGAATGACAATGCGGCTACCTGTATGCTTGACCCAATATTGCATTTTGACAAGCTCTACCTGTAGCTGTGACAGTTCTTGCTCGTAAAACTTTTTGGCCAACTTCGAGCTACCTTCTGCCTCAGAGGTGTAACGCAATACTTTTCGCTCGGCTGATGAGTCCTTGTGCTGATGTTGCTTGGCAGCCTTGGACTTCTGGGCAGATTGTATTTTCTTGTCCTTCTTCTTTTTAGCGTCCTTCTTCTTTTTAGCGTCCTGCTGTGCAGCAAGTTTTGCGGGACGCGAATCTTGTGGACTTTCTGTAGTGGAACGACTGCTACTCATACCGTTGTGTTTCATTACCAAACATCGAGACAGACAGGACTGTTATCAAGCTAGGGGCTGTCATCATTTAGAGCCTGAATCCTCATGCTGAAAGCGGTACAGCCCCTAGCTAGTTTTACCAAGTGGGCGCGGCAATGCTCATACCGAAAGGCTTTCGAGTTTAATTGATGACGCGCCCTAGTGAATAACAAAAATCAAGCTTAAATGTAAGAAATCGCACCAATAGTGGCGTCAAGAGTGCCTAAGAACAATATGCTCTTCTCAACTGAGCTGATGAAGCGATCGCAGTTAATTCAGTGAGGCCGGCGTTTAACCAAGTGCCAGGTCATATAATACTTTCAAAGATTCTGAAATTTTCAGGGCTAGGGAGCTAGCATACCAGTTCTGTCTCAGTATCGTGACGAAGGAAGAACGTTTTTGCAATATACGCCGGAGCAGCAACGCGAGTTTGCCAGAAAATTTGCCGTTGCCAAACGACGACAAATCATTGTGATGATGCTGTACGTTCCTTTCATGGTTTTCCTCTTCATCATAGCTAGCACGGCTGAACAGACAGGTAGCATAGCATTCGGAATCCCGCCGTTTCTATTTTGGTCAGTCTTTGTCAGCACGATTGTGGGTATGTTTATCTTCACGCTCTACAACTGGCGTTGCCCAGCCTGTCACGAGTACCTAGGTAGAAAAAACCTTAACCCGCGCTATTGTCCTGCCTGTGGGACTCAACTCCAGCGCTAGGTTTCTGTTAGGTGCAGGGACTCTCAGTTTTGCTATAGCTACAGGTTGAACAAGGGGCCACGGAGCCGAGGTGTCAGCGGTGTACGTCGTGACTTGGCGCATCGGCAAAACGTTTAGGGAGCCCCAAAGTCCCCTTAGAAGCCGCAAACGGAGAATCTGAGACTCTTGTAGCATCAAAGTTGAAGTTGTGAGTAATTTCCTCCCCTACTCCTCTGCTTCCCCGCCTTCTTTGGACTGACTTAACCCTCTGCTTTTAGGATTGGCAGCCCCCTAGCCCGCTTCATCGATTACAGCTGAACGATCCAGCAGCAGCAGATTGCGTAGGGAATCCGTATCCAATTCTGTGAGCCACTGCTCGCCAGCCCCTACGACTTGTTCAGCCATGGCCCTTTTCGACTCAATCATGTCGTGAATTTTTTCTTCCAAGGTGCCATTGCACACAAATTTATGGACTTGCACATTCTTCGTTTGACCGATCCGGAAGGCGCGGTCAGTGGCTTGATTTTCCACCGCTGGGTTCCACCAGCGATCGAAGTGGAAGACATGGTTAGCACGAGTGAGATTCAGGCCAACGCCACCCGCTTTAAGCGAAAGAATAAACAGGCGAGGACCGTTGGGGTCATGCTGGAAGCGATCCACCATTTCTTCGCGTTTGTTTTTGGAGGTGCTGCCGTAGAGGAACAAGGTTTCTTGCTTGAAGGAGCTTTCTAGATGCGCCTGGAGACGTTTACCCCATTCGGCAAACTGGGTGAAAATCAAGGCACGATCGCCTTCATCAAGTAATTCCTCCACCATTTCATCAAAGCGCAGCAGTTTGCCAGAGCGGGCCGGTGACACATTCCCCTCTTCCCCCAGGAACTGGGCCGGATGGTTGCAAACCTGCTTGAGCTTGGTCAATAGACCTAAAATCTTGCCGCGTCGCTGTACCCCTTCCGAGCTTTCAATCTCGCGCAGGGCATTTTCTACCGCATTCTGGTATAGCTCCGCCTGCTCACCCGACATCCCACAGAAGATTGTCATTTCCTGTTTTTCAGGAAGATCTTGGATGATGGTGCGATCGGTCTTCAAGCGCCGGAGGATAAAAGGCTGCACCAGCGATCGCAGTGTTTTAAGGGATGCCGTGTCTCCATAGCGCTCAATTGGTGTCGCAAACCGCCGCTGGAAGAAATTCTTGGGGCCGAGATACCCTGGATTCAGGAAATCCATGATGGACCAGAGCTCGGCTAAGCGATTTTCCACAGGCGTACCCGTGAGGGCAATGCGGAACTGGGCATCAATTTGGCGAACCGCCTTGGCTTGCTTGGCATCTGGATTCTTAATGTTTTGCGCTTCATCCAGCACCAAGCCCTGCCATTCCACACGATCAAAATCCTTCAAGTCGCGTTGGGCCAGAGCATAACTGGTGAGCACTACCGTAGACGTTTTGGCTTTACGGGCAAAGGCAGCGCCGTGCGATCGCTTATCGCCGTGATGCATGAGCACTTTAAACTCAGGCGCAAACTTGTGAATTTCCCGTTCCCAGTTCCCCAGTACTGACGTCGGACAGACCAATAGCACTGGGGCATTCAAAAGCTCACGCTGCTTGAGGGTCAACAAAAACGCAATGAGCTGGATGGTTTTACCCAAACCCATATCATCTGCCAGACAAGCCCCCAAGCCCCACTGTTCTAAAAAAGCGAGCCAGGATACCCCGCGAGCCTGATACGGACGTAAATGTCCCTCAAAGCCCTCTGGATCGTCAATGGGTTGCAGGGTTTGGTTTCCCTCTGTAAGGGTTGTGATCAAGTCTTGCAGCACACCCGAAGCTTCAAAGCTCACTACGGGGAGTTTATCAATTACCTGCGTATCGCCCGTGCTCATGCGCAGAGCATCTTCCACACTCAGTTCAATGGGATCTTGCCGCTTCTTGAAAAATTCGCGGGCAGAACGAATATCCTGAGGCCGTAACTCGACCCACTGCCCCTCAATTTCAATAAAAGGGGTCTCTTGTGAGACGAGCTTCTCAAAATCCTTTTGCGAAACGCTCTTGCCTGCCAACGACAGTTCCCATTTCACATTGAGCAGGCTTTTGAGTCCGAGACGCTGGCGCTGCTTGCGATCAGGGGCGGCTGCTTGCACCTGAATGCCCAAACGGTTAGCCGATTGCCCTGCTCCCCCCAAACCAGGCGGCAGCATAACGCCAAAGCCACTATCCTGCAATCTTTCGGCGGTTGTCTTCAGAAAAACGTACGTTTGCGCCGGGTCAAGCTGTACCTCACTCGGTCGTTGCGCCTGCAAGCTGGTGCGCACTTGGTCTGCGAAACGCGCGGCTCGCCCCAAACCTGCCAGCAATGTTTCTTGGGGCGCGTGGATGAATTGTCCCTCAATGACGGCTTGCTCAACGGGATACTGCCAAATCGTCTCAGCGGGAATCAGAATGGCTTCATCATCACGGGACTGGAGGGCATAAACCAAATGCCAATCCCCTTGTCCATCTTCCGGTGGCACCAGTTGGAAGCAGACGCGAAAACGATTTTGAGTGGTGGCGCTATTTTGCAGGGGAGCGGTCCACGTATGTAAGGCGTCACGTAAACGAGCTGCCGCGATCGCACTACCATCAACTGTCTCGACTTTGCCACTCAGCGCCTGCAACCAGGCTTGAATGGGCAAATCAGGGCTGAGCATCTCAGCACTGGTATTCCCAGGTTCGGCCTGAGACCGTACCTGAGCATCCACCAGTGCCTCAAGAAAGCTACAGAGCAGAGGTTCTGTAGTCGCTGGCAAAGGTACACTGAGCCCCCTAGTGTTGCCCTTACGCGCTTTAGGAACGGACTCATAGGTGCGGCAACTCAAAGGCATCACCTGGGTAAACAGGCGTAACCGCCCCGCATCCACATCACTATCGAGCAAAAGTCGCCAGTAGGCGCGTGGGGTTTTGTTGGGCGGCAGGGCGATCGCAGGCAGATATTTACCGCGAGCCAGTAAGTCCAACCCCCAGCGTGCGATATGGGACCAGTAACGCAAGTCCTGCCCAATCACAACCCCGGCCACTTCTTGATGCCCCAGCGGTAAGCTTTCCAGAAACGCCGCTGCCTCCGGTGGGGTTAGCCATACACCAGCAATTTGCCAGGGATGAAACACAACCGTCTCATCTTCAGCGATTACGGTGTCGGCCGAATGCTTCGGTAAATAATGTGCGTCGGTAACGCTCGTTGGCAGCGACAGCAATTGTAGGAGCTGCCGCTGTGAGACTGGCGACTTGCTCCGCCCTTTTTTGGGGGCGATCGCAGCTTCTACCCAAAAAGACTTGGGCAGACCGCCAATCGCCTTCAAGCTCTCTAACAACGGCTGAATTGCCATCCCAAAAGGATGCTCTCTGACTGCTGGCTCGGCAGTCAGCTTAGTCGTTTCAAGACGCTGCCAAATTTCGCCCCAGAGAAAAAAGCTTTGATTTTCTGCTAACCAGCTTCCATGTAGGATCGCCATGCAACACTCAAATTGATCAACAAACCCTGATTCCCACTTTTAGATTGCCAGTGGATTTACCAATTTATCGTCAAACAAAATCTTCTGCTTACGTTGAGTTGGATATCATGCAACCAACGGAGACAGAAACGGTTAGAGCCCTATTTAATGCCGTCATTCTGGAAGGTGTGACTTACCCCCATGCCGCCCCCTTGAGCGCCGATGCTTTTACAAGTTATTGGATGAAGGGAGATGCCTTTGTTGTGCGGCTAGGACAAACGAATACCTCGATGACTGAGCCTGAGCAATTGGCTGATTCCAGGATAGTGGGTGCATTTTACATTAAGCCCAACTTTCCCGGTCGGTGTAGCCACATCTGTAATGCGGGCTTCATTGTTGCACCTGAGGCTCGGGGGCAAGGAATTGGGCGCATTATGGGGGAACATATGTTGATGCTAGCGCGCGATCGCGGTTATCGGGCTGTCATGTACAACCTGGTGTTTGAAACCAATCTTCCCTCGCTCAAAATTTGGGAGTCACTAGGATTTCAATCCATTGGCCGGGTTCCGGAAGCGGTTCATTTACCCGATGGCCGCTACGTCGACGCCATTATGCTCTACAAATCTCTGCTTTAGGACTTCGTGGCATCCGTTCTGACACGATTACGATGGCAGCGTCAATTCTAAAATTGTGAGTAATTGCACCCCTGCCCTTCTGCTCCCTCGCTCTCGGAGCTAACCTGACCCATAACTGGCGGATTGATCGACCATTTAGTGGCTAGGAAGCAGAGGGGGCCGAAACTGGAACAGTCAAGTTATTTTTGCTGAGTCGCTGTTACCACGCGATCGCGTCCGGCTTCCTTAGCTCTGTAAAGAGCCCGATCAGCTGCTTCGACTAGCTCGTCGGAAGATTTGAGGGGATGAGGTCGCATGGAGGCAACCCCCAGACTTAGGGTGACAATCCGATCCACCACAGAGCCCTGATGGGGAATCTTCTGCTGTCGAATCAGAACTCGCATCTTTTCAGCGACGGTCTCGGCTCCGACTAGACCCGTGTTGGGCAACACAATGACAAACTCTTCGCCCCCATAACGTGCCACCATGTCGGCTGGGCGCTGGATAACACTCCGCAAAACGCCCGCGACTCGGCGGAGACACTCGTCGCCAGCTTGATGACCATAGCGATCGTTGTAAGCTTTAAAATTGTCAATATCTGCCATGACGATGGCTAGCGGAGCCTGTTCCCGCATGAGCCGCCGCCATTCATGGTATAGGAACTGATCGAAGCGTCGCCGATTAGCCACATGGGTAAGGCCATCTAGGTAAGCAAAGCGTTGCAGTTTTTGATTAGCTTCCGTTAAAGCTTGATGGAGTTTGGAGCGCTGAATCACCGTCATAAACTGCGTTCCTAAGGTCGTCAACAGGCGATGATCTTCACCCTGCCAGTCACGGGACTGACTGTGATGGATAGAAAGCAGACCCCATAGGCTGTCGTCCTGTAACAACGGAACCGTCAGGTCAGCAGCAATCTGAAAATATTCAAGAAAGGTCAGTTCGGATGAGTCTAGCTTTTGATTGCGGATGCTGGTGACAGCCGTGGGGTAGCCTTGACGATAGCGAGCCAGCAGCTTTTTTCGGATAACCCAGGTATGTCGTAAGGTCCAATCCATCATGGAGCGGACATTGTCGTCATGGGCTTCATACTGAACGGTGCCAGCCATTTTGTCATTAAGGTTGATGATGACTAACCGATCAACGCCCATAAAGGCACGCACCTCAGCCATAACCTGCCGCACAGTTTCGTCCAAATCTTGGGTTCGACTAATTTCTTGAGAGAACTTCGCGATCAGGCGTTCGCGGTTTACCTGGCGGAGCATTTTTTCTTCGGCTGTTTTCTGGGGTGTAATGTCGTAAGCTACACCCGATAAAAGCACCACCTTGCCATGCTTGTCTAGCGAGACATGCCCCCGATGATTGAGCCAACGGATGGAACCATCCCCTAACACTACTCGGAATTTGACCGCAAATTTTTGCTGTGATTGGCTGACCGTTTTCAACTGATTGATCACGCGATCGCGATCGAGTGGATCAACTAGAGCCAAAAAGGTTGTGAATTTGCCGTCAAAACTCCCAGGTAACAACCCAAACAGTTCTTCCTGCTGTTGCGACCAAATAATTGTGTCTTGGGTTAAGTCCCAGGACCAAATCCCAACGGCACCGCCTTCTAAAGCCTGCTGTAGATGAGTTCCTTGGTCGGTCAGCAGCTCACGGGCTTGTCGATGGGCTGTGACATCGTTTAGCAGAAGATATAACCCCTCAACGACATCTGCTTGGCGCTGAGCAATGATCGTTAGATGTTTATAGCGAGTCTGGGATGTTTGATCTTGCAGGGGAAAACACCATTCGGCAATGCCATTTTGCCGGGCCTGCCGAATAACGGGTTGAAGGTGCTGATAAAGAGCGGGACTCACAACCGCCTGTAAAGGTTGACCAGCGATCGTCGCCATTGAATGCCCAAAGGTCTCTAGGTAAGCCGCATTGGCATAGCGGTGGTGTTCGCAATCATCCAGATGAGCAATCATGCTGGGCACAGCATCCGTGATTTGATACAGCCGCTGAGTTTGCTCCTGCAACTTTTGTTGTGCTGTCTGGAGGTCGGTTAGATCATGCGTGATCACCAAACCATAAGCGATCGCGCCCTCATCGTCTCGCAGTGTCAGGGTTTTTACCCAACAGCAGCGTTCCTGATGCTGTTGATCGGTGTAGTACAGAATTTGTTCTGTGCTAGCGTTGCCTTGTAATGCCTTAAACCGAGGAAAGTCCTTGCCGGAGAGAACCTTACCGGCCTTATCGCGATAGGTCAGAGCTGTCCCATGATTGTCTTGGCCTACGAAACACGCTTCCGCAGAGGGATAGCCCTGCATCATGGCTGCTGCATGATTGATGTAGATCAGTTGCCCAGACAGATCAAATACTTCAATGCCATCGCTTACATTTTCGAGCAGCGACAATAGCGATAGTTGCGCGGGGAGCTTTGTAGCTGTCGATGGGACAGCGGTAGGATCAAGCTGAGACGTTTTCTGTCCGTCATTAGGAGGACAGTGATAAGGGTCAAGCACAGATACTCAGAGCGTTAATTATAGGGACAACTCCCCACCCACCTAGTTCTAGCCCTATTTAAGAGCTTCACGGCTAATTGCTTGGCTAAAACAGAACAATCCGAGAGGACTGCCAAATCATTTATCCAAGTTGTGTACAGCGTGCCCCATGCCTCTTTCTCGAGGAACCCAATCAGCTCAAATGTAATGAAATGTAAAATCTCCTGACCTAGGGGCTGTCATCATTTAAAGCCTGAATCCTCATGCTGAAAGCGGTTCAGCCCCTAGCTAATTTTACCAAGCGGGCGCGGCAATGCTTATACCGCAAGGCTTTCGAGTTTGATTGATGATGCGCCCTAGATCCCTAATTGAATCTCGACAGGTCTACCGATCGATATGCGCCGACAGGTACTGAGAGCTATGGTGACCGCTAGGTCGGTACCAGTTCACCCGGACGTAGCTTAGACCACTTGCCAGCTTCTTTCGAGAAGCTTTCACAACCCACCACGTCCCATTCCATTTCAATCAATTCATTTTGATTGCGGATATTTACGTTAATGGTTGGGTTGACTGCTTCAAAGTCAGGGTTTAGGGTCAAGTGAGGTTGTTGATGCTGATTTTCGACCGCGTGATAAGTGGTGCAGCGGTCTACATAATGGCAGTTGACACAAATGCACATGGGTCTTTCCCGACGAAACAGCAATCTATGGTGAACCCTAGAAGGGTATGTTTTCGCTAATCTAGCGCAACTTCCTAGCGAGCTGCTCGCTCAAAAGAGAACGATGTTGCAAAATGAAAAGCTGGACTTTCATATCGTTGGGTTTTTCTGGCCTACTCTAAAGTTTTTGTCGTTTACCCCATCACTGTTCATTGCGCGCCGTTTCTCTCCATCAATCCCCTTTTGCTGCCACAGCTTTGTCCGTGAGCTCTGTTTTATCCCCGCAAACCTGGCCTTTTGATCTAGCTCTACTGCCCTCATCGGCACATTTAGTCGGTGGCAGTGTGCGCGACGCCTTGCTGGGGCGTAAAGCCGATTATTTGGATTTGGATTTTGTGCTGCCAGGTGAGGCAATAGAAACCGCACATGCCATTGCGCGTCACTATGAGGTCGGTTTCGTTATCCTCGATCCTAAAAATAAAATCGCTCGGGTTGTCTTCCCTCAGGCTACTGTTGATTTTGCCCAGCAGGTCGGTAACACCTTGGAGACAGATTTGCATCGGCGCGACTTTACCGTCAACGCGATCGCCTATCATCCTCACACCGAACAAATTTTTGATCCTCTAGGCGGTTGTGCCGATTTAGAACGTCAGCTCCTGCGGATGGTGTCAGCCGATAATCTTGCCGATGATCCCTTACGACTCCTGCGGGCTTATCGGCAAGCAGCACAATTAGGATTTGTGCTGGATGCTCAAACTCGATCAACGATCCATCAGCTAGCCCCCCTACTGGGTAAGGTTGCTGCCGAGCGCGTAAGAGGTGAACTGGATTGCTTACTGAGTAAGGAAGAAGGCACACCATTGATACAGTTAGCCTGGCAAGATAAGGTGCTCAACTCTTGGCTACCTGAACTCAATCCAGCACAACTGCAGAAGTTAGTTGCCGTTGATGATGCCTACAGTTGTTTATGCAACTGTCGCCCGATATTTGCCCAGCTACTTTCAGGATGGGCCAAAGAGCAGACCTCACCAGGATTTCACCGCAGCTGGTTCAAGGCGGCCAAACTGAGCCAGTTACTGTCCACGGATCTAACCGAAGCTGAAGCCGAACTGACTCACTTCAAATATAGTCGGGCTGAACAACAGGTTGTTCTGGCCGTTATCCGAGCCCTACCTCAGCTACGCGAAATGGCCATGGGCGAAACATCACGGCGTCAACACTACTACTTGTTCAAAACTGTAGGAAGCAGCTTCCCATCACTGGTTTTGGTGGGTTTAGCCGAAGGTATGGCGCTAGAGTTTTTAGATCCATTAATTGACGCCTTCTTAGATCCCCAAAATCCCATTGCCCATCCTCGTACATTAGTCAGTGGACGAGATGTGATGCAACATTTAGGCGTACGTCCTGGGCCTCATATCGGCGAATGGTTAGCCGCTGTGGAGCTAGCCTGTGCTGAAGGCGTTGTCAACTCCGCAGCCGAGGCCCTAGGATGGATTGCTAGCAAATCGGGCCCAGCGACTGAGGGGGCTGTCAAACCTAAGCTTTAAAGGCTGGGTTAAGCAGCAAAAGTAAGAGGGGTAGAGGCGCAATTTCGCGACGAAGCAGCTTCATTTTCGTCTCCGGGTGTAGGTTTTGTTTTTGCCTCGGCGCTGTTGTCGCTTCCAGGATGAAACAGTCCAGTCGCTAAGGGAGTGGCTCATCGCTCCCATTTCGATGCCGATCGCAATAGCGACCCAAATTCGCCAGTACCGGAGAAAAATGGTCAGAATAGATTTTCCCAAATCATTCCAAGTCACCTGGGTCTGTCCTGCCGTGTTGCTAAATTCCAGCACGAGTAAAATACCTAGCAGAATCCATACAAATAAATAGATAAGTCGCAGCACAGTCCCTGCCAGAAAACCATGGGACAGCCAGGAACGATGACGGATTTGTCCTCGGTAGGGAAACCACAGCCACCGCAGCCATCCCCACCGTTTACTTTGAATCGAGCGAATATCTAAATCAGGCCCGAACATCAATCCTGCAAAGAGAAAACTGGCGCCGATTAGAAGGGTGTAGCCCCAATGCCGTGTTGTTAGTTGAGCCAGCAGAATCACCCACGGGAAACACCAAAGCGTGATGCGATCATGGGTTTTACCAGAGGGCATGAAACAGAAAGGTAAAGAAGTTGCAGTCAGTCTTACCGGATTTTAGATGCTACTGCCATCTTTGTCTGCTATAGTGGAAAACCGATGGACGGGCGATTAGCTCAGTTGGTAGAGCGCCTGCCTTACAAGCAGGATGTCACTGGTTCGAGCCCAGTATCGCCCATTATTGTTGACTAACGTAGCGACTCCAAGTTGCCGCAATAACTTGTTAGGCTAGCTGGGAAAGCAGTGGCTTGGAGCGCTTTATGGTTGACTATTCACTCATGTATGAGGAAGAACATTTTGTTCTCTTGATTCCTGGTGAAGCAGAAGAAATCCTGACCTCGCAGGAAATCACACAGAAGCTGAGCGAGATTTTGGGCGATCGCCAGGATAGTTTGCCCCATGACTTGAAGAAGTTTTCCACGGTTCCTGAGCAAGTCAAATATCTTCTCAATACAGCCTGCGAATTCGAGCTTCAACCGGGCAAAACAATGCAGTGGTATGCTGTGCGCCTAGAGAAATAAATCGCGGCTGATTCAGCTTAGGATAACGACGCAGCGTACCACCCAACGGTTTACTGTCCGACCCTAACATAGCAAGCCGCAGCTAGGTTCGCATGGGATAGATCGCTGAAGCTTTGATAGGTCAGGACTTCCGGTTCTGCCTTCTGCCTTTTTCCTTCTGCCTTTCGCTATCAAACTGGCGACTGCTATTCATTGATCAAAAAAAGAGCCCCCAAATCTGGGGGCTCTTTTTAATTCGGACAGCTGTGAACTTCCGTTCTAGAGAATTTCACTATTGTCATCAATCAGCAAGTCGTCATCCAACATTGCTGAACCGTTTGGTAAAGGAGGAGTTCCCTCTTTTTCAGGAGGCGTTTGCTCTTTTGGGAAACCCACAATGTCATCATCTTTGATGATGCCTAGACCGCTTTCAAACTCATAGGTACGAGCCGTTTGATCGTCTAGGACAACATCACGGGCAAGCGCATCGTCGATCAGTTCGCCTTCATAGGCAGTAGAGGGATCAATCTCAGCTGCTGTGGTCTCTTCATAGGCATTGAAACCGGTTCCAGCTGGAATCAAACGACCAATAATGACGTTTTCTTTGAGCCCCCGCAGCCAGTCTGATTTGCCTTCAATGGCAGCTTCAGTTAAGACGCGGGTCGTTTCCTGGAAACTGGCCGCCGAGATAAAGCTATCCGTGTTCAAAGACGCTTTCGTGATGCCCAATAGCACAGGCGTGTATTCAGCTGGCGCACCGCCAGTGATGGCCATTGCCTCGTTCACCTGTTCGATTTGATAGATTTCCATCAATTCACCTGGCAGCATAGTAGTGTCGCCGCCGTCTTCAATACGGGCCTTAGAGGTCATTTGACGAACAATCACCTCAATGTGCTTATCCGAAATATCAACCCCTTGGGACTGATAAACCGACTGCACTTCATTCACAAGGAAGGTCTGTACTTGTTGCAAACTCTTCATCGCCGCATCGTTGATGCTATGTCCTTCCGCCAGATAATGCTTGAAGAAGACCTCTAGAATTTGGTGAGGATTCGCGGGACCATCCGTGAGTGGCTCCGCCGCTTCAACCTTCTGACCGTCATTAATCATCAGATTTTGGCCTGGATTGATTGGATATTCCGAAATCACTCCGTCCGCCTCAACAACTTTGATTTCCGGTGTTTCATCATCGACGAAAACGACTTGAGCCTCACCTGGACGTTCAGACAACACACAAGCTTCTTTGGGCTTACGCGCTTCTAGCAGCTCCTCAATTCGCGGCAAGCCCTGGATAATATCACCCGTTTTGGCACGCTCAAAGACCAAGATCACCAGGTTGTCACCCCGTTGTACCAGGTCACCATCTTCAATATGCAGGACTGCACCGGTCGATACACGGTAGGGACGAGCCGTACGCAGCGTGATCTGTGATTCTGACACTTCACTGACCTGACCTGATTCTTCGATGGTAATGCCAGGTGCTATTTCGCCGCCTGCCACAATCAAATCACCCGCTTTAACCTTTGGCTGTTGTCCATCTAAAGCAACTCCGAAGCGATCTGCTTCACGAACGACGAGCACACGACGAATCGCTTCCATGCCTTCGCGGATACCCCGAACTTCACCAGCCTCTTTGCACTGAATCTCAGTTTGAGCCACTACTTCGCCTGGGGAGATTTGCTGTCCGTCTTCAACCAGCAAGCGCGTTAAAGTACTGCCCTGAGTTTGATCAGCGGTAATGTCGCGGCGAATAATAATGGACTCAAGAATGACCAGCTGCAAGCGCATGATGTCGGCGTCAGCCTCGTCAGGCACCTGCTCAATGTCGGCTTCTAAATGGGAAGATTCTTCACCAATTTCGAGAACTAGCTGAGTCCGGAGAAGCTCTTGCCCTTCGACTGACTTGACGCGATCGCCGTCCTTAAAGGAAATTCGCTGCACAGCCCGCAGACGAATGTTCCCGCTGGCATCGTTGGTCGATTCCTGACTGGGAACAGGTGGCTCATCAGGTACCGTATATTCTTCAACGGGGCGCAACAAAATGGCAGGCCCTTCCGGCGACTCAACATACTCTAGATAGCTGAGAGCTGAAGTCGTCACACCAGGCATAACCTCTTCACCCGGAGGCACAATGGTGCGATCGCGTTCCATCACAGCTTCTGGGTTATCAGCCATGTGCAAATCACCTGGTTTGATAACGATTTCCCGTAGAATGTCGTTCTTTTGGGTGACTTCGACGACTCCACCACTTTGGCAGAAGATATCTTTAACAACCTCGGTTCCAGCTTCAACAAACTGACCATCCTCTACCAACAAGAGCGACAGATCCTTATTGACCTCATGGGTCTCTTCGGGAATCCAGAGTAGAGTCCCCCCCTTAGTCACTTCGTAACCCTGTTTGCCTTTGCCTTTCTTCGCTGTTTCGACACCAGAGTATTGAATCATGCCACCCGTATGGGTGTGGTACTGCTGATCCTCAAGTTCTGCTACCACACCACTGTTGGCGACCTTAGTCCCTGGCGTAGCAATCAAAGAAAAGCGTTGACCATTGGCTGTTTCAATCACGTAGTGCTCACCAGCCTGGCCGCTTTCCATTTTGATCTCAGCTTGATCCAGGAGGACGGAGGAAGTAATAACCTCGACCTCACGAGCCGATTGCCCATCCCCAGCTTCAGGCAAACGCACTAATCCGCCGCGCTCACTGACCTGACGGGTTTCAGCTAGAATGCCACCTTTTTCGATCGTATCCCCGTTCTTAACCACGGGTTCAGCATTAGGAGGTAAGTTATAAACCTCGCCAGACAGAACCCAAATCAGTCCCCCTCTCTGAGCCAAGCGGGTGGTATTACCCTGACGATCTGTCTTCTCTTCCTGAACAAGTCCTGCAAATTTTACTTCGCCAGATAGGTCGCTAGTAACGTCCTTAGTGGCTTTCTCCGTCACTTTACGGGTACGACTATTCGCCGGAAGCTCAGCCAGTAATTGATCCTTCGTCACGCGATCGCCATCATTGACAAACATAATCGACCCTTGGGGTAGGGTTTCTGTATGTTTTTTGCCCGAGTCACTCTGCACCGTAATCTTCGTCGATCCTTCCAAGAAAAGGGCATCTTCCCCATGTCGGGTGCGGAAAGGACGGCTTTTGAGCTGGTTGGGCAGTCCCACAGTCCCACTTTGACTGGAACGGATTTGAGGAGCCATCTCGCCCGTAAATGTTCCACCTGTGTGGAAGGTTCGCATCGTGAGCTGAGTACCCGGCTCACCAATCGATTGGGCTGCAATAATACCGACCGCTTCACCCAAATCAACCATCTCAGAATGCGCCAAGCTCCAACCGTAGCAGTGGCGGCAGACTGAACGAGTCGCCTCGCAGGTGAGCGCTGACCGAACAAACACATCCTCGACGCCGGCGCCACACAGCTCATCCGCGCGATCCTGAGATAAAGCTTCGTTTCGGTAAGCTAGCACTTCACCCGTTTCGGGATGAACCACATCGCGTGCTAAAACACGACCCAGCAAGCGATCGACCAGAGGAATCAACACCCTTTCGCCAGCCACCATACTGCCTAGAGGAATACCTCGCTCAGTGCCACAATCGTTTTCCCGAATGATGACATCCTGCGAAACGTCTACTAAGCGTCGCGTTAAATAGCCTGAGTCAGCTGTACGTAGGGCCGTATCCACAAGGCCTTTACGGGCTCCGTAGGAGGAAATTACATACTCAGTAACCGATAGTCCTTCTCTGAAGTTCGTTCGAATTGGCTGGTCAATAATCTCCCCTTGAGGATTAGCCATCAAGCCACGCATTCCTACCAACTGGCGCACCTGCGAGATGTTGCCTCGGGCTCCCGAGAAAGCCATCATGTAGACGGAATTCAAGGGATTGTTCTCACGGAAGTTTTTGACCACCTGGTTTTTAAGTTCTTCACTGGTACCGTTCCAGGTGTCAATTACTTTTTGGAAACGCTCAACCTCGGTAATTTCGCCACGGGTATAACGTTCCTCAGTAGCACGGATTTCCTCATCAGCAGCTTCTAGCAGATCCCGCTTGACGGCAGGCACCTGCAAATCTTCAACGCTGATTGAAACGCCTGCTCGGGTCGCATATCGGAAACCCAAGTTTTTCATCTCGTCGGCCATTTTAGCCGTCCGAGCCGTACCAAAATTCTCAAAAGACCAGGAAATCAACTTCTTCAGCTGCTTCTTGTCAATCACTCGGTTTCGGAAAACCATTGGAGACTGATTAGACCCTTGCTCTGCCATTGCTTGCTCTCCGCCCTCGTCATGTTTGCTGCTTTAAGTACCAGAAGACCGAGTAGATAGGTATCTACCGCTACAAAGTCCTGCCCGCTTACTAGCTGGCTAAGGCATCATGAACTGCTTTGTTGTAGATAATTCGGCCTGTTGTTGTCTTGATGTATTGCGAAATCAAATTCCCCTCAGCATCTTCGCGGGTACGACGGTTCGTGTAGAGACGCCGCATGGTTCCATCTGACTCTTGCGTCTCCTCCACTAAATCTTCCTTCGCAGACATATCGACGGGCCCATCAAATCGAAGCCACACTTCAGCATGGAGGTCGATCATTCCTTGATCGAACGCCAACACGGCATCGGCCATGCTGCTGAAGGTAGAGCCAGCCCCCTTTTGTTGATAGGGATTTTCTGCTGTGAGGTAGTAGCAGCCCAAAACCATATCCTGACTGGGCGTAATGATAGGCCGCCCCGTAGCTGGCGAGAGAATATTGTTGGAAGCTAACATGAGCAACCGAGCCTCTGCCTGCGCCTCTAAAGATAGAGGGACATGAACCGCCATCTGATCGCCATCAAAGTCAGCGTTAAAGGCCGGACAAACTAACGGATGCAGCTGAATTGCTCGCCCCTCGACAAGGATAGGTTCAAATGCCTGGATCCCCAATCGGTGTAGCGTAGGGGCTCGGTTAAGCATCACGGGGTGACTTTCAATCACCTCTTCCAAAACGTCCCAAACGCTGGGATCATTACGCTGAATCAGCTTTTTGGCTGCTTTAATGTTGTTGACTAAACCTTGGCGAATCAAGCGATGAATCACAAAGGGCTGGAAGAGTTCGATCGCCATCTCCCGTGGCAAGCCACATTGATGAATTTTTAGCTTAGGGCCAACCACGATAACCGAACGCCCAGAGTAATCAACTCGCTTACCTAATAGGTTCTGACGAAAACGCCCTTGCTTACCCTCAATAATGTCTGAGAGGGACTTCAACGGTCGATTATTGGCCCCAACGACCGTACGCCCTCGACGACCATTGTCAATCAAAGCATCAACGGCCTCTTGCAGCATCCGCTTCTCATTGCGCACAATGATTTCAGGGGCCAAAATCTCCTGAAGACGGGCCAAACGGTTGTTGCGATTAATAACGCGCCGATACAAGTCATTTAAGTCTGACGTCGCAAATCGACCACCATCCAGCTGCACCATGGGCCGCAAATCAGGCGGAATCACCGGAATGACGTTGAGAACCATCCATTCTGGCTTCGAACCCGTGGCGATAAAGTTGTCAATCACCCGTAGACGCTTAATCAGCTTGGCACGCTTTTGCCCTTTAGAAACGGCAATGCTTTCCCTCAGTTGCTCGGCCGCTTCCTCTAATTTGAGGTCTTCCAGAAGACGCTGTAGAGCTTCTGCACCGATGCCAACTTCAACGCCAACCAGCTGAGAATCCTCATCGTAGAGCTGATCCTCGATTTCAATCCACTGGTCTTCGGTCAGCAACTGCTTGTAAGACAAATTATCGGCATTGCCAGCATCAAGCACTACGTAGGCATTGAAATAGACTATCTGTTCGACATCGCGCAAAGGCATGTCCAACAAGATCGCGATGTAGCTAGGAATTCCTTTGAGGTACCAAACATGGGCAACTGGAGCAGCTAGCTTGATGTAGCCCATCCGATGACGTCGAACGCGAGATTCAGTTACCTCTACGCCGCAACGCTCGCACACAATGCCCCGGTGACGCACACGCTTGTACTTACCACAGTGGCATTCCCAATCTTTGGCCGGACCAAAAATACGCTCACAGAAGAGACCATCCATCTCCGGTTTGAGCGTACGGTAGTTGATCGTCTCAGGCTTGGTAACCTCGCCAACAATCATCCCGTTTGGGAGTGTGCGCTCTCCCCATTGACGAACCCGTTCAGGAGACGCCAGACCAATTTTGACGTAATCGAAACGCTGTTCCAGCTTAGGCATGCTCAGCTCTTTCCTTAAATGCAAATACGCGTCGTTTTAACTGGTAAGCGGAGTTACGTGCAGTTGAAGATGCCTGCCAACTCCGCTGTAGTCTTATTCCTCAACTTCTTCCAGCTCTGGGGCTGGAGGAGCCGCTGCGATAGACTCATAGGTTGGGCGTGAAGGGGTACGACGACTACTCACATCGGCCATGAGGTCAACCTCAACATCACGGCTCGTACCATCCTCGCGTGTTTCAACTTTGTGTACGGCGATATCAAGACCCAAAGATTGCAGTTCACGCATGAGTACCTTGAAGGATTCTGGCGTGCCGGGTCGGGGAATGGCTTTACCTTTGACGATCGCATTGAGTGCTTCGTTACGACCCTGCATATCGTCTGACTTAACCGTCAGCAGTTCCTGCAAAATGTAGGCAGCACCAAAAGCTTCTAGCGCCCATACTTCCATCTCACCAAACCGCTGCCCGCCCTGCTGCGCTTTGCCGCCCAAGGGCTGTTGCGTAACGAGTGAGTAAGGCCCGGTTGAGCGGGCATGAATCTTATCATCCACCAGATGCACCAGCTTCAACATGTAGGGTTTACCCACGGTTACGGGTCGATCAAACGGGTCGCCCGTCCGTCCGTCGTAAAGCTGAATCTTACCGGGATTATCAGGATTAAAGACCCAATCATTGCCAGCCTTATCGCGAGCCTCTTGGAGCTTGCCGTGGGTGGTGTTGCGCGAAGCCTCTTTGTCATACATTTCGTCAAAGGGCGTAATTTTGAAACGCATACCCAGGTTTTCGGCAGCCCACCCAAGCAAACACTCAAAGACCTGCCCCACATTCATACGCGAAGGAACGCCAAGTGGATTCAACACAATATCAATGGGGCTACCGTCAGGGAGATAGGGCATATCTTCAATCGGTAAGATCCGCGAAATAATACCTTTGTTCCCATGGCGACCGGCCATTTTGTCGCCGACCTGGATCTTACGTTTTTGCGCCACATAAACACGAACGACCATGTTCGCCCCAGGTGGTAACTCATCCCCTTGCTCACGAGTGAAGACGCGCACATCGACCACCCGTCCTTTCTCACCATTAGGAACTCGGAGCGAATTGTCGCGCACATCGCGAGCCTTTTCACCAAAGATGGCTCTTAGTAGTTTTTCCTCAGGCGGCTGGTCGGATTCACCCTTAGGCGTCACCTTACCCACCAAAATGTTGCCTGATTCGACCCAAGCCCCAATCCGAATAATGCCAGTCTCATCTAACTGCCGTAGGGCATCCTCACCGACGTTAGGAATTTCACGTGTGATTTCCTCGGGTCCTAGCTTCGTTTGACGCGCCTCAATCTCAAACTTCTCAATATGAATGGAAGTATAGATGTCGTCGTAAACTAACCGCTCGCTGATCAGGATGGCATCTTCGTAGTTGTAGCCTTCCCAAGGCATGTAGGCAACCAAAACATTCTGACCCAAGGCAATTTCGCCGCCCTCAGCCGCAGAACCATCGGCCAGTACCTGACCCGCACGAATGTGATCGCCTTGAAACACCAAAGGACGCTGGTTCAGACAAGTATCTTGGTTGGAACGCTGATATTTTTGCAACTCATACTCGTGGACGTAGCCTTCTGGATCCCGTACTTGAACACGCTTGGCATCCACATACACAACCTCACCGGCTGTGCGACTGACAACGACCATGCCGGAGTCGCGAGCTGCTTGAGCTTCTAATCCTGTTCCTACAAGGGCTCTTTCGGGGCGTAGTAAAGGAACTGCCTGCCGCTGCATGTTAGAGCCCATCAGAGCTCGGTTAGCGTCATCATGCTCCAAGAAGGGAATAAGCGACGTTGCAACGGAAATAATCTGCACCGGTGAAACGGCGACATAATCGACCTCATCAGGCGGCGAAACGGCAAAATCATGACGATAGCGAACCGGCACCATATCGCCAAGAATGTAGCCCTCAGCGTCAGTGGGCAAATCCCCTGCCGCTACGCGCAGATCATCCTCTTCATCCGCAGTCATATATTCCGCAGGTAGGTCACGCCGAACCCGACCGTTTTCGACCCGATAGAAAGGCGTTTCGATAAAACCAAAGGCATTTACCCGACCATGGGTTGCCAGCGAACCAATTAAACCGGCATTCGGCCCCTCTGGCGTTTCAATTGGACAGATCCGACCATAGTGGGATGGGTGAATATCGCGTACCGCGAAACCAGCCCGCTCACGGGTCAAACCACCCGGCCCTAGAGCACTGAGGCGTCGCTTGTGAGTCAATTCGGCGAGTGGATTCGTTTGATCCATAAACTGTGAAAGCTGACTCGAACCAAAGAATTCCTTGATTGCAGCGACCAGCGGCTTCGGGTTAACCAAAGAAGCTGGCGTCAAAGAATCAGCATCAGAAACCGTCATCCGCTCCCGAATGATTCTTTCCAAACGATTCAAGCCGACTCTCACTTGGTTCTGTAAAAGCTCGCCCACCGAACGAACCCGTCGATTTCCTAGGTGATCGATGTCGTCAATATTACCGATATCGAACTCAAGGTTGATCAGATAATCGATCGCGGACAAAATATCTTGAGGCGTCAAAACCCGAACTGTATCAGGCGTACTCAGCCGCAACTTCCGGTTCAACTTGTGGCGACCGACTCGACCTAAGTCATAACGCTTCGGATCAAAGAAGCGTGAATCGAGCAACTGCTGACCACCTGAAACGGTTGGTGGCTCCCCCGGACGCAGCTTGCGGTACAGCTCTAGCAGAGCGTCATCTTCACTAAATTGCCCTTCTTTATCAATCGTCTTCTGAAAATATTCCGGATGACGCAGAGCATCAAAAATCTCGCCATCCGTCAGACCCAAAGCTTTCAACAGCACTTGAGCTGAAAGTTTGCGAGTTTTATCGATGCGCACCCAAACCAGACCGTTCTTGTCAGTCTCAAATTTCAGCCATGCGCCCCGGTTCGGAATCAGATTCGCATTGTATGTGCGGCGACCATTCTTATCCGTCTCAGACTTGTAATAGACCCCAGGACTACGAACAATCTGATTCACAATGACGCGCTCGGCACCGTTGATGATGAACGTACCGCGGTCAGTCATGAGCGGCAAATCGCCAATAAAGACTTCCTGCTCCTTGATCTCGCCCGTCTCTTTGTTAATTAGACGGGTAGGCACGTACATTTGCACTGCATAGGTTGCGTCGCGCCGCTTAGCTTCGTCTACCATGTACTTGGGACTTTTAAGCTTGTAGTCTTTTCCCAAGAAATGAAGTTCGAGCTTACCCGTATAGTCAGTAATAGGCGAGAAGCTATCGAGTTCCTCAATCAGCCCCTCCTCTAAAAACCATCTGAAGCTTGATCGCTGAATTTCAACAAGATCAGGCAATGCGAAGGTGGAAGCCGTTGTCATTTGGTCGGTCATGCGTCTCCTCAGGCGGACAAATCCTACAATCTCTACAGAAGCGAATCAATAGAAAGCGTTGCTATGGCGGGAAATCGGGAAATAGAATGCAGTCGCTGACACTTGAAGTTTCAAAAGTATGACAAGAAGGCAATGGACTCAAGTTAAATTACAGTGCTGACGCCAATCTGAAATGCTGAACCGTATACGGCGCTGAAAAGCTTTGAAACAGTCGTCGCTCAGCTTAGTCACTGCGACAAGCTTTTTTATTCCTTTAGCGCAGATCGGTGAAATGTAAAGTTTGGTCAAACCACTAGACTACCCCAAAAACAAGTTTATACCCCAGTTGTCGATAAGCCTAACAGAAATGAGCTTAAATTGAAGCTTTTGTCAATACTTGAGTAATTGATCAGGCAATAATAGGAAACTTTGAGCACTCAAACAGGCGTCAGGTTGAAATTGCTACGCTCAACTGTCTTGACTTCGCAAGGCAGTTGAAAGAGCTGCATGGCATTAGCTGTTGTCTGGCGAGCCAATTCCTCCAGGGGAATTTGTCGTAGCTCTGCTAAATAACTAGCCACATGAAAGACATTGGCTGGCTGGTTACGACGTTCTTTACGGCGTGGTTCAGGCGTCAAGAAAGGACAGTCCGTTTCAACTAAAAGTCGCTCAGCCGGAACAGACTGAGCGGATGCTTTGACCGTACGGGCATTCTTGAAGGTAACAATGCCACTAAAGCTGATGTAAAAGCCTAGATCCAAGAAGCGCTGAGTTTCTTGCGGATCACCAGCCCAGCAATGCATGACGCCAGACACCACACCCTGCTCTGCCTGAAAAGCTTCGATCAGTTGAGCCGCCTCTACAGCCGCATCGCGACAATGAATGATGACGGGCAACTGCAAATCATGGGCGATTTTGAGCTGTTCCCAAAAAGCAGCCTCCTGAATATCTCGATCGGCTGCCTTGTAGAGATCTAACCCGGTTTCGCCAATTGCCACAACCCGTTGGTCAGATAAAGCATTGTCCCTGATTAGCTTGGCAGTCTCAGAGCTCCACTTGTCCATATCCAGAGGATGCAGTCCAACCGATAGGAACACCTCTGGGTAGCGATCAGCGATCGCTTGCATGGAAGCAAACTCAGTCGGCTCGACGCAAGAATGCACAAGGTGAGTCACGCCAGCTTGACGCCATGCAGCAGCGACCTCATCCATGTCTGGACGAAAGGCTTCAAAATTGATGTGGACATGAGTGTCAATTAGCTGCATGAAAATCCCAAGAACGCTTGAGCCTATTTATGATGTAGGTGATTGCTGCTGTGCTTCAACCTGCTTCCAAGCTCGGCTCAAGCCGGATTTCCGACGGGCACCCGCATTCTTGTGATACACGCCCCGCTTTACAGCCTTATCAATTCTGCTAAAAACCTCACCCATTTCTTTTTGAGCCAACTCGCGATTTTCTGGGCTAGGCTCAGAGGAATAACTTGTGAGTGCCGCTAGATATCGTTTCGTTAGGGTCTTGATTGCTGACTTGTATGATTTGTTGCGAAGACGGTTCCTCTCGGCAACCTGAATGCGCTTAATTGCAGATTTGATGTTTGCCACAGCTCGCCAACTTACACAGTACGACTGAATAGAAAAGCTATCATAGCATTTAATTCAAGAAACTACTTGGGATTTTGCCAATAGGCAAGGCGAGCCGCGTTAAGCTATAAAACAGTTGGGTGTAGGCCCAGCTAAGCCTAGGCATTGCGCTCCTTGAGCGCCTCTTAGTCTAGGATTTCTGTTTGCTAATTGAGTCAGGTTTTGTGCCACATGCTGCGCATTATCAACCAGTTGCCGGATGCTCATGTGGAGCTACAGCGTATCTGTAACCGCACCCATGACGATCAGGTTTTCCATAAAGAGGCGACGGTTCGGGAAATTTTGCAGACAGTGCGACGTCAAGGGGATGCGGCTCTGTTGCAATATACTGCTGACTTTGACCAGCAAGTGTTGTCTGTGGAAGATTTGCGGGTTAGAGGCTCAGAAATTGATGCCGCCTACCAGCAGGTTTCCAAGGAACTGATCGATGCTATTCGGCTGGCGCATCGCAACATTGAATCTTTTCATCGTCAACGCATTCCGAGTAGCTGGGTCAGCTTTCAGGGTGAAGTTGTTTTAGGCAAGCGGTATTCCGCAGTCGACCAGGCGGGCATTTACGTCCCTGGCGGTCGCGCTGCTTACCCCAGCACAGTGTTGATGAATGCGATTCCTGCTAAAGTTGCGGGGGTTGCGCGCATTGTTATGGTGACGCCGCCGGGTGAGGGAGGCGCGATTAACCCAGCGGTACTCGTGGCGGCCCAAGAGGCTGGTGTATCCGAAATCTACCGTGTGGGTGGAGCCCAGGCAATTGGAGCGCTCGCCTACGGGACTGAAACGATCCCTGCGGTCAATATCATTACTGGCCCCGGCAATATTTATGTCACGTTGGCCAAAAAGCATGTTTTTGGAACCGTAGGAATTGACTCTTTAGCCGGGCCTTCAGAGGTGCTGATCATTGCTGATTCAACCGCTAATCCAACCCATGTAGCGGCTGATCTATTAGCTCAAGCAGAACATGACCCTATCGCAGCGGCTATTTTGATTACGACGGATGCGAATCTGGCTGAGCAGGTTGTCTTAGCGGTCGCTCAGCAGTTAGAAGGGCACCCCCGTCAGACCCTTACGGAAAAAGCGATCGCGAATTATGGCGCAGCGATTGTAGTCGATACGCTTGCGACTGCGGCTGCTTTATCCAATGAGTTTGCCCCAGAGCATCTAGAGTTAGAAGTCGAGGATCCCTGGGCGCTCATCGAACAGATTCGTCATGCCGGGGCTATTTTCTTAGGACACTCTACGCCTGAAGCTGTTGGCGACTATCTGGCGGGGCCTAACCACACCTTACCGACGTCTGGCGCAGCTCGCTACGCCTCGGCACTGAGCACAGAGACCTTTATGAAGCATTCCAGTCTTATCCAATACTCGCCGAATGCCTTGAATCAAGTCGCTAGCGCGATCGCTCGCTTAACCGAGGCAGAAGGATTGCCTTCCCATGGAGCCTCTGTTGACCTCCGAACACAGCCGAAAAATCGTTCAGCCAATCAGTAATTTGCAGCAATTGGCAAGCGCTGTCGGTAAAGTTCACCAGACTCGATCAGTACGCTTTTAACGAAGCTGCATGGGCTGACCAGTCGATTGATAGCTTTTGACCACTCGTCCACACATCCGCAGTTGCTGAAAATAGGTTCGGCTGATGGGATCGGATAGGTCTTGAATGGAGTCAACGCCAATCCCGTTACGCCCCTGGGCTTTGCCGGAACTATGAATATATCGTCCATCTTCCCAGTAAAGAGCGACATGTGTGGCTCGTTCGGGAGTCCCGAAAAAGATCAGGTCACCCGCCTGCAATTTAGCCAACTCAACCGGCTGAACAAAGGTTTCCTGCTGATAGGAATCGCGCGGTAGCTGGACACCCACCGCTCGAAAAGCGGCTTGCATCAGACCTGAGCAGTCATAATGGGGAGCCACGGTGCCCCCCCATCGATAGGTATTGGGCGTAGCCATTGCAGCTTGAGCAAACTGAATGACGGTCGGTACTAAAGCTTGAATCGCAGCAGCGTCCACAGTAGCAGCCTGATAGGGTTGAGCAGCGAGCGACAGTTTGCCGATTTCTGAAATCGGTAACCATCCTGGATAGTCATCGTCACAGGTACAAACCCAGAGAGCCTGTGTCTGCTTTGCTAAAACATGCAATTGACGCCCCGCTTCTGCTTGGGTCACCAAACTATCACCAGCAGGCGATTTATAAATGTTTAAATCACACTGGCATTGGTATTCCTGATCGAACTGAATACTATCTAAAGCCACCATAAGATCGATTTTGAGAGTGTTCATAGACTACATTCTTGTCGGTTGAGCGGAAGTTTTTCGGCGTGCTATGACCGTAATCGTTCCATCCCGTTCGACAATAGAAAATCATAAAGAACTCTTGGAAATGCAGGAAGGCCATGACTTCAATGCTTTCAACTTCAACACCAACCGTTAATACGACGCATCACATTCAGCTCGCACCGCTACAAGCGCCAGCCAGACTCCTTCTGGGGCCGGGGCCTTCTAATGCTGACCCAGTTGTTGTAGCAGCGATGAACCAACAACCCATCGGTCATCTGGATCCGGCCTATTTACAGATGATGGATGAGGTTCAGGAGTTGTTGCGTTACACCTGGCAAACCGATAATGAAGTGACCTATCCGGTGCCAGGTACAGGAACTGCTGCAATGGAAGCAACCTTGGCGAACGTTGTGGAACCGGGCGATCGCGTTTTGGTCGGCGTCAAAGGATATTTTGGGCATCGTCTGGTGGATATGGCGGGGCGCTATAGTGCTGAAGTTCAGGCTATCCACAAGCCCTGGGGACAGGTTTTTAGTATTGAAGAAATTCGTCAGGCATTGGCAGAACATCGTCCTGCTGTGCTGGCACTGGTTCACGCCGAAACCTCTACGGGAGCCCGACAGCCCTTGGAAGGGATGGGAGATCTGTGCCGGGAGTTTGATTGCTTATTAATCGCTGACACGGTCACAAGTTTGGGTGGGGTGCCCATCTTTTTGGATGAGTGGAAGGTTGACTTGGCGTATAGCTGTAGTCAAAAAGGCTTGAGCTGTCCACCCGGAGTGTCGCCTTTTACCATGGGGCCTCGGGCGGTCGCGAAAATGGAACGTCGTCAAGGTAAGGTGGAAAACTGGTATTTGGATGCAGGACTCCTAAGGAAGTACTGGGGCCGCGATCGCACCTATCACCATACGGCCCCCATCAATCTGACCTATGCCTTGCGAGAAGCTCTCCGGTTGCTAGCCGAAGAAGGTTTGGAAGCCCGCTGGCAGCGCCACCAAAAAACAGCCGAACTGTTTTGGGATGGTCTGACACAGCTGGGCTTGGAATGTCATGTCGAGCGCGATTATCGTTTACCTACGCTGACGACTGTACGCGTCCCCAATGGCGTTGATGCCAAAACGGTGAATCGTCTGCTGCTTGAAGAACACAA
Organism: Cyanobacteria bacterium J06638_28; assembly: GCA_039819045.1. Lineage (GTDB taxonomy): Bacteria > Cyanobacteriota > Cyanobacteriia > Phormidesmidales > Phormidesmidaceae > SIO1E4. The sequence continues at coordinate 6,048 of JBCBSR010000007.1, read as the reverse complement.
TATTGAAATTGGCGGTGGTTTAGGTGAACTGGGGGGCAAAGTTTGGCGCATCGGGTTGATGGGGGCCAATAGTTATCCGGATCGAGTTGAGGCTTTGCTAACAGCTCTAGAACAGGTTTTGCATCAGGCTCAGTAGTCGTTTTAGAACATGTACATTCCTTCGTAAGGGCACTCCCACTCAGCGGCAATGGTGGCGCTAGCCGCACCTGGCTGGCGGGGCTCAATCAGTCCCTTGCGAATGCAGAACCAGTGCTGCTATAGCGAAAGGCAGAAGGAAAAAGGCAGAAGGCAGAATCGGAAGTCCTGACCTATCAAAGCTTCAGCGATCTATCCCATGCGAACCTAACTGCGGCTTGCTATAGCCTGCAACCACTGAAGCAGGTTCGATGTTAGGGGATGGCGCTGGCGCGTGGCGGTGTCAATACAGACATGCCGCGTCAATGCGATCGCCGCTACCTTCCCCTCATGCTGCACCTGATACTCCACCTCAAAACTATCTGATGCTATCTGCCTGGGTGTCAGTTGCACCGTAATGCCGTCACCGCACATCAAAGGGCGACGGAAATCCGCTTCGGTATGGGTAATCGGCACCGCGATCGCTCCCTGACTAAAGAAAGCTCTGGCATCGATCTTCGCCTGCCGCAAAGATTCTTCATACGCTTCGTGACAAATGCTGAGAATGCGCGCAAAGTAAACGACTCCCGCCGCATCCGTATCCGCAAATCGAATAATGCGATTGTATTGAAAACTCACTGGCACTTCCACAATGATAAGAAGTCTGGAATAGCATGGAAACCTGCCGGTGTCCTTGAGGGCATGACCTATGACGCTCTTCTCGAATCGTCTCTACTCACGCGGCCTATTTGCTCAAAGGCGAGTGCAGTACCTGCTGGTTGCCGGGGTGGTCTCCAGTTTAGTGGCTGCCTGCACGGTTCCTAAAGAATCACCGTCACCAGAATCGGAAGTTCCCGTGATTGAGCAACCTTCCTCCCCTGTCCCGCCTGCATTACCGCCTGAATCGGTGCGCGATCGCGTTCTTATCCAGGCTGCACAAGATCTGGGAGCACCTCGCGAGGAACTCATTCTCTTGCGCCTGAACCAAGAGGTTTGGCCCGATGGTTGCCTGGGTATAGGGCTCCCCGATGAAGGCTGCTCGTTGGCACTGGTGGACGGTTGGCAGTTGGAAGTCCAGCACAATGACCAGAGCTGGTTCTATCGCACCGATGCAACTGGGGACTCGGTTCGTCAATCCTATTTAGACAATAACTTGCCACCTTCTGTCGGCGATCGGGTGCGGGCCGTTGCATCAACAGATTCTGGTATCGCGATCGAACAACTGCAAATTACCGAAGCCATCCCGCAAACGTGGAATGGCTGTTTAGGCATTATGCAACCGGATCAAGCCTGTACTGAGATTGCCATTCCAGGATGGCAAGTGCAAGTGCACAGTGGCGATACAATCCTCGTTTACCACACCGATATGATAGGTGCTGACATTCGCTTGAATGAATCCCCGAATAGTAACGAGTAGCCTTCTGTTCTCAGTTAGCGAGTATCTCTGGATCGTTGGTCACAATTTGCTTTGCCGAGAGCAGAACGTGCCGAGGAGACGTAGGTTGCAAATCTTAGACAGGTGGTAGCGTCAACAATCCGCTAGGAATACTAGGGATGAAGTGCGGTTTGTTCCTGAGGCACAAAATGTCTAAGTCTTTCCGGTTTGCTCTAGAGCAGGCAATCAATCATCAGCCTCCATCGACCCGACCTGAGACCTCTATCCGGGAAGCACTCACTCAGATGCAAGCAGCGGCCAGCAGCTACATTGTGGTGACTCGATCATCGCGGGAATTCGTTAGCGTATTCACTGAGCGCGACCTAGTTAATGCGATCGCGACTCACCCGTGCTCACCAGAGACCTCTTTAGTTGCGGTGAGCTCAGCCGAACCAGTGACAGCCTGCATGGCGCAAATTCCTGATCTGTTAGCCGTCAGAGCACTTTTGCAGCGCCATCAAATTCGTCATCTGCCAATTGTCGATGACCAGAGACACTTGGTGGGGATGATTACCCACGATAATCTCAGCCGCCTGCTCAACCCAGTCGATTTGCTACGGCTGCGACGTGTGTCAGAAGTCATGACATCGCAGATAATTTGGGCTTCACCAGAGGCGACCTTTGTTCAACTGACCAATTTAATGTCCTGTCATCGTGTCAGCTGCGTCGTTATTGGTGAATCGGTTAAGACCTCTGATCGGTTGAAGCCGCTAGGGTTTGTGACCGAGCGCGACATTATCCGAGCTTGGGGGAGCGATCGCTCCGTTGAGCAACGACAGGCGCAGAACATCATGAGCACGCCCCCTCGGTGCATTCTGCCCACGGATACCCTTTGGCAGGCCCACGATTTGATGAAATCCCATCAAATTCGACGCCTTGCAGTAGTTGATGCCGAGGGTTTCCTGCTGGGAATTTTGGCGCAAACGAGTTTGTTGCAGCGTGTTGATCCATCTGAAGCTCACCTCACTCTGGAAACGCTCGCCCACGTGATTGATCATCACACTGCTGATCTGGATGAGGCAAATCAAAAGTTGCAGCGTGGCGTACGGGAACGACAGCGAGCCAAAAAAGCCTTACAGCAACAGCTCGCCCGTGAGCGATCAATGAATCGCATTACTCAGCGCATTCGCCAGTCGCTGGAATTAGAAACCATCTTGGAGACCGCTGTAGCTGAGATGAGTGAGTGCCTTCAGGTAGACGGAACGTTAATCTATCAGGTTGCCAATCAGCCTAATCAAATGGGCCGAATCGTTGCGGAGATGGTCGCGAATGACAACCCTAAAGTTCAGGGAAACAAGGGGATGGAGGCAATCTTGGCTCAGTTCGACACGCGCTTTTATGCCAAAGGTAGAATTCACTCGGTTCCTGATTTGCAAGCAGCGGATCACTCATCGCGCAAGGCTCGATTTCTTCGCTACCTAGGTGTGCGGGCAACCTGTATTGCGCCTATCCAGGTTAAGGAGCGACTTTGGGGGCTGCTAATTCTGAATCATCAAATGCCTCGGCATTGGCAAAAATCAGAAATCAACCTCATCACTCAGGTAGCTGCTCAAGTCGGATTGGCGATTCAGCAGGCTACCCTCTATGCTCAGCTTGAAGTAGTCAATCGAAAGCTTCAACACCAGGCAACTGTCGATGGCCTCACTCGACTATTTAATCGACATCGATTTGATCACACCTTACATAAAGAATGGCGACGGATGCTTCGGGAAAAGCAGCCCCTTTCCCTAATCATGTGCGACGTGGATCACTTTAAAATCTATAACGACACCTACGGACACCCTGCTGGAGATGCCTGCCTTCAGGCCGTTGCCCGAGCCATGATGCAGGTTCCCAAACGACCGGGTGATGAAGTGGCTCGCTACGGAGGTGAAGAGTTTGCCGTTGTTCTGCCCAACACTTCTTTAGAGGGGGCTTGTCATTTAGCGGAGCAGATACGCGCCAAGGTTGAGGCTTTGCAGATGGTTCATTCGGGCTCGAAGGTCGGCAAATGGGTCACGCTGAGTCTCGGCGTTGCCAGCTGTGTGCCATCCGCTCAAACGACGCCTGGAGGATTGATTAAGGCCGCTGATCAGGCTCTCTATGCCGCCAAAGCAAACGGGCGAAATCAGTGGAAGCACCAAGCATATTCTGTTGCCCCTGCTAAAGTAGGTGGCTAATCATTTTTTGATTTTGGCGCATCCTTAAACAAAACATCGGCTTGTTTCAGAGGAAGTTGAATCACAAATTCTGTGCCCTCACCAAGGCTTGAAAAACACAGCAGCTTACCACCATGTTTCTCAGTGGTGATTTGATAGCTAATGGTCATTCCCATCCCAGTTCCTTTACCGATTGACTTGGTTGTGAAAAATGGGGTAAAAATCTGATCTTGAATTTGTTTGGGCATGCCAAGACCATTATCGGCAATCGCAATTTCTACTTGTTGGGAATCAAGCACTGTTGTACGAATCGTAATTTGACCAGCGTCATCGTTGACTTCCTGAGGATTTCGTTGCGAGTTCGTTTCCGTTAACGCATCAATCGCATTGGCCAGAATGTTCATAAACACCTGATTCAGCTGCCCAGGATAGCACTCCACTAGGGGCAAGTCACTGTAATCCCTAACCACTTTAATTGATGGCTTTCCTGGTTTAGCTTCAATTCGATGTTTCAAAAGCAGTAGTGTACTTTCAAGCCCTTCATGAATATCAACGGCCTTACACTCAGATTCATCGATGCGTGAAAAGTTACGTAGCGACAACACAATTTCACGAATGCGCTCAGAGCCTATCCTCATTGAGGATAACAACTGAGGCAAATCTTCTTGGATGAAATCTAGTTCAATATCTTCGATTCTGCTGTCAATTTCAGAGACCGGCTCAGGATAGTGCTTTTGATAAACTTGAATCAAATCCAAAAGATTTTGAACATAGTCGTCAGCATGCCTAAGGTTGCCATGAATGAAATTAACGGGATTATTGATTTCGTGGGCAATTCCGGAAACCAACTGCCCCAGGCTCGCCATTTTTTCGGTTTGGATTAATTGCGCTTGATTCTGATGTACATCTAGCAAAGTTTCTTCTAATCCTTTGGCCTGTTGTTCACTTTTTTGATGCTTAAACTTAGCTTGCATCAATAGCCAAGAACCCATTGCAATGAAGGCGGTGAATCCAGCGAAGAGGAACAACAATTGGTTGCGAATTGACTGCGATCGCTGCACTAAAATTGCTGTAGGGACGTGGGTCACTAGCTTCCAAGCGTAGGATTCGGCATTGACTGGTGCCCGACTAGCTCCTGCAGCCTCACCTGAACCTGTACTTGAGCGGGCCACCTGAATATCCAGAAATGGATAAATTGTAGTGAAAGTGTAGAGCCCTTGATTAGTTCGAAACTGCCCTGTTTTCTGACTCTGGATTTGTTGCCAGGCTTCAGGAAAAACATTCGCAAACGTGCGTTCCTGGCGATCGTCATACATAAATCCCCATTCATCTTCTGGTCTAGATCCTTTTAGCCAATACCCCTCCGCATTGAGTAGCAAGATGTCGCCAGATGACAGGAAATTTGCTGGTGATAAATTTTGCAAAAAGGCCTGAGCAAGATAATTGAGAACTACGATTCCTCGCTTATTTCCTTGAGCATCCAATACAGGTGTACCAAAGCGAATCATGGGTTTTAGAGGTTGCTCAATCTTGCCTAATTCGATGTTCAAATCTAAGGGCGAGATGAAAACTTCACCGTTCTGGAGTGCGATCGTATCTTTAAACCAATAGCGCTCAGCCTGATTTTGCAGCTCCTCATCGGGCACGATGCTAGGCTGCCCTTGATTGAAGTTAACTCGTACGACTTCCTGACCAGTCGTGTCCAAAAAGCGAATTTGATCGTATAGTTGCTTCTGCTGCGATACAACTAAATACTCCTCTCCTAGAGCTTCTCTAATCGCTCGTGCGATGCTTTGAGAACTGATCGGTTCAAGCAGTGTCCGCAGTTCATGCTGACCTGATAGGATCATCAGGTCAGCTCGTATATCACTAAAACGGTTAGCAAAAAAAGCTGATTTTACTTCTATCTCACGGCGCTCGGCACTCGCCATTTCGGAACGAATCCCATTAGCCTGAATCTGATAAAAGGAAACAAATCCTGTACCGACCAAAGCTGTCAGAGGCAGAAAAAGTTTGAGGAATTTATTTGTTGTACGGCTGTTTTCATCATTACGTACAGTTGTCTTGATCATTCAATTATTATTGATTTGGAGTTACCAGAAATTCAAAGTGCTTCAGTATGAGGTGAGCCTTTAAAAGCAAAGTATCTATCAAGCTATGATTGATATTGACTAAACTCACTAAGCACTTACTACTTCCAGCAAGATTCCCCCCTGACCTTGAATTTGAACAGTTTTTTCTAATTTTTGAGTTAACAAGAAGATCGAAATATTACAAATATTAATTGTAATTAGTCACAGCAATAAGAGAGGCTTAATGAGAAAGCCTCTAGAGACCCAGGGTTATGCCGGTAAACGGGCA
>JBCBSR010000006.1:0-205351 GCA_039819045.1 Cyanobacteria bacterium J06638_28 | reverse complement strand
TGCTTGCTCCCCTTCTCCCAATATTGGGAGAAGGGGTTGGGGGATGAGGGCTATTCAGGAATCTGCAAACCTGACATATTCCCCCACTACTCCTAACCTGGCTCGCTGCGGATCATGTCAAATAATGGTGGAATGATGGAGACGATACCTTAGAGAAAGTAGCACTGCATTATGGGGCGGAAGAACCTAACATCGCTCGATTTATTTTGATGAAATCCACGGAGGCAGGAAAAAGCCCAATCGGATATTTTCAGTACTACATTGTCTCTAAAGACACCATTGGCATCGATCAATTCATTGGAGAAGCAGGCTACATTAATCAGGGTATTGGCACAGCCGCAATTAAATTGTTTCTGGAAATGATTGTCACAAAACATCAGCCAAAGCAAATAATCCTTGATCCGCATCCTAAGAATCATCGTGCAATCAGATGTTATGAGAAAGTGGGCTTTGTGTATTACGCCACGGAATCAAAGGAAAGCGTAAAAAGTGCCTATATGATGAGATTAAAGCTGTCGGCATAACACTTAAGCATACCAAGCACTGATAGTTGATGAGTGTGATGCAGAGGAAGCTGCATTTACAGATTTAAGTAGACTATAATCTGCCCACCAGCAGGCTAATCAGTTGTTAGAGTTGACGGCTAAACAGTTACTTGTTGAGTGTTCAAGGCTACCTACGGCGGTTCAACTTTGCCGTTAGGCCGTTGCGCACAGCTTTGATGCAAACTGGGAATATGGACTGCATCATTCAACCACTTGGATTAGAAGATGAGCCGTTTCTCTGGGAAATATTGTATCAAGCCATACATGTACCTAAGGGGCAAGCTGCTTTGCCGCGAGAGATAGTTCAAATCCCAGAGCTTGCTCGCTATGTTCAAGGCTGGGGACGTGAGGGCGATTGTGTTTTTTTGGGTAGCGAGACACTAACCAAACGATGTATCGGTGCCGTATGGTTACGCCTACCGATAGGAGACTACAAAGGTTATGGTTATGTGGACAACAATACCGCTGAACTGAGTATTGCGGTGTTCCCCCAATATCGCGGTCAGGGGGTCGGTACCCAATTGCTTAATCACTTATTTGCATCTGAATGTGGGCAATCACCTATTTCGTTGAGCGTCTTGGCGGATAATCCAGCAGTGCGGCTTTATGAGCGTTTCGGCTTTCAGACTGTAAGCAGACGCGATGAATCACTCACAATGAAACGAAACTAAAACGCAATCAGCAGAAGGCTAATAACTCAAATGCAGCGGAGCACAAGGGCCATTGATCCTGATTTTCATTATGTTGTCTGCTGCCGCTAATTTGAGCCGTCGAGCATAGCTTAAACCTTAATCATCTTCGCGGATATGATCAGACCAAATGCGGGTGGGTAAGCCCCAAACGTAGATAAAGCCTTCAGCGGCGCGATGATCAAACTGATCATCCGCACCATAGGTGGCTAGCGCCTCAGTGTACAAGGCATTATCCGACTGGCGTCCCACCACCTGAGCGTTGCCCTTGTGCAACTTCACCCGCACGGTTCCGTTAACGTGGACTTGCGTATGCTCGATAAAGGCATCCAAAGCTGACTTTAAGGGGCTGTACCATAGGCCGTTATACACCAGACGGCTGTAAGTTTCTTCAATGCCCCGCTTGTACTGAGTCACATCTGCCGTGAGGGTCAAACTTTCCAAGTCACGGTGGGCTGCCATGAGGACGAGCAGCGCTGGAACTTCGTAAATTTCGCGCGACTTAATGCCCACCAGGCGATTCTCAATCATATCGATGCGACCAATGCCATGGTTGCCGACAATTTGGTTGAGGGTTCGCAGCAGTTCGGTTGGGCCAAATTCTTCCCCATTCACAGCGGTCGGTTCACCCGCCGTAAAGGTGATTTCGACGTATTCAGGCTCGTCTGGCGTATCCGCGATCGCCTTGGTCATGATAAACACTTCGTCCAGCGGCTCATTCCAGGGATTTTCCAGGGGGCCAGCTTCGATACTGCGTCCGAGCAGGTTGAAATCAATGCTGTAGGGCGAAGACTTTTTCACGGGAAAGGTCAAGCCGAATTTCTCGCCATAGGAAATGGCTTCCTCACGGCTCATGCCCCACTCGCGGGCCGGTGCGAGGACTTTCAGGTCTGGGTTGAGCGCGCCAATGGAAACGTCAAAGCGCACCTGATCATTCCCTTTGCCGGTACAGCCATGGGCCACGGCATCGGCACCACATTGACTGGCAGCCTGCACCAACAGTTTGGCAATCAGGGGACGCGCGAGGGCTGTTGATAGCGGATAGCGATTTTCATAAATTGCATTCGCTTTGATGGATGGGATGGCATAGTGCTTGACCAGCGCATCCTGGGCATTGACCACCAAAGACTCCGAGGCTCCAGCCTTCAGCGCCTTTTGACGAATGGGTTCCAGGTCTTCTCCCTGGCCCAAATCAGCCGCTAGGGTAATCACCTCTTTGACACCAAACTCGTTTTTAAGATAGGGGATACATACAGTCGTATCGACCCCACCTGAATATGCCAGTACGACCCTTTCTGCACGACCCATTGCCCATTCCCTAAATAACCTCACAAGGGTCTTATTTTGGCAGACTAAGGTCATTTTCGCTGTCAACAAAGGACAAAATCTTCGTGACAGTGCCAATTTGGCCGCAAACATCTTCCGTAAGACTGTCCGGTTCTTTGGGTATTTGTCCTTGTAATCCCTGAAGTAGGATGGGATTGCTGATGTGAGGTGAGCTGTGTTTTTTAGTGTCGTCATTCCCACCTACAACCGCAAACCTATTTTGGAAAAGTGTCTGCGGGCCATGGAGCAGCAGCAGTTGCCGGCGGGTAGCCCTGTCAAGGGCTATGAGATTGTAGTCGTTGATGATGGCTCAACGGACGGCACGGTGGCTTGGTTGCAGGAAGAAGCGACGGCCTATCCCCATGTACGCCTGTTTGAGCAGGATCATAAAGGCCCTGCGATCGCCCGTAACTTTGGCGTTAAGGAAGCCAAGGGCGACACGATTATTTTTATCGACAGCGACTTGGTGGTGCTGGAGGACTTTTTACACCATCATGGGACTGAGTTGTTGAAGGCCTATCAGGCGAAAGGCGACGATCGCGTGTTTACCTATGGGCGCGTGGTGAATACCTGCAACTTTGACCAGCCCACTTCAGAACCCTTCAAAGTCACCGACTATTCCCAAGCTTTTTTTGCGACGGGGAATGTGGCGATCGCGCGCCACTGGCTAGAGGAAGCGGGCCTTTTTGATACCCAGTTTCAGCTCTATGGCTGGGAAGATTTAGAACTCGGCGTGCGACTCAAGAATCTGGGACTGTCGCTTGTCAAGGTGCCTGCAGCGGTAGGGTATCACTGGCATCCACCCTTTACTTTGGAACAAGTCCCGTCGCTGATTCAGAAGGAAATCGAGCGGGGCCGCATGGGTGTTTTGTTTTACCAAAAGCACCCCACTTGGGATGTCCGACTCATGATTCAGATGACCTGGCTACACCGCATTCTGTGGGGTGTTTTATCTTTAGGCGGGCGCTTGAATGAAAAGACGCTGGCACCCTTCTTACAGTGGCTGATTGACCAGGGTCGCCCCCAACTGGCGTTGGAAGTGGCACGGATTTTTCTCAACTGGTATAACGTTCAGGGAGTCTACGCCGCCTATGCTGATTTACAAAAGCAGCAGGCGTAATAGGGATTAATTGCGAGGTCATTCCCAGCAGTCGTGAGTTCATTTCAGTACGACATTGCCGCTATTTTAGAGGGGTATGCGAAAGGCTATTTCTTAATGGCCGATGATGACGGGTGCAATTTAGGCTGGTATTCCAGTCGTCAGCGAACGTTGATTCCCTTAGATGAACGATTTCGGTATCCCAAATCGCTACGGCGGGTGCTGAATCAGAAGCGATTTCAAACGGCGATTAATCGTGATTTTGCCGCTGTGGTAGAGGGCTGTGCCGATCGCGACACCACTTGGATTTCCAATGAATTGAAGGACATGTACTGGGAACTACACCTGGCAGGTTGTGCCCACAGCTTTGAAACCTGGCAGGGCGATGAATTGGCGGGGGGCATTTTGGGTCTTTCCTTGGGAGGCGCTTTCATTGGAGAGTCGATGTTTTACCGAATTCCCGAGGGTTCTAAGGTGGCGATGGTGAAGTTGGTGGAACGACTGCGATCGCGCCATTTCCTGCTGTTTGATGCCCAAATGATGAACCCTCATCTGGAGCGGTTCGGAGCTTACATTGTTGCCAGCCGCGATTACCGTAAGCTATTGCAACAGGCTATCCGGATGCCCTGCACGTTTGTCTAATGAGAGATTCAGTAAATCGCCTTTTAACAATGAATCCGTATTCAAGCTTTGTATCCTTGTTTGAGAGAAGGCTCTGAAGTAGAACACACATTGCAATATACGTTTGAGTGGAATCCTCAAAAAGCTCAGATCAATAGCCACAAGCACAAAATCAGCTTCGACCAAGCAGCAACTGTTTTCAAAGATCCGAATGCATTGTCCCTGTTTGACGAAGAGCATAGTCAAGATGAAGAACGTTAGATTACCTTAGGTTTGGATGACCTTGGGCGACTGCTCGTTGTAATTCACACCTTTACAGAAATGACTACGTCACGTTGCAAGATCAGAATTATTTCAGCGCGTAAAGCAACTGCATCAGAAAGCACGCAATATCAGGAGGATTTATGAAGGATGAGTACGACTTTTCAAAGGCAGAAAGAGGCAAGTTTTACCACTCCCCAATCGAATTAGACATACCTGTCTACCTCGATACCGACGTAGCAGCATTTGTCGCTAAACTTGCTGAGGCCAAGGGGAGCGATGTCAGCACGATTGTGAACGATTGGATGCGCCGAAATATCGCCTTGATTGAAACGACTCAATGATGTGATGTTTGAGCATATGCTCGATATCTTGGTAAAGTCAGCGCAGTAATCGCTTAAAACTGACGGCTCCATTCCTTGGGCCAGCGTTCAACGACCACCTTGGTTTGCGTAAAGAACTCCACTGCGTGATGACTCTGGCCATGCAAATCCCCGAAAAAGCTATCCTTCCAGCCGCTAAAGGGGAAAAAGGCCATGGGGGCAGCGACGCCGATATTGATACCGATGTTGCCTGCTTCGGCCTCGTAACGAAACTTGCGCGCTGCGGCTCCACTATTGGTGAATAGACACGCCATATTGCCCCAAGGACTCCGATTGACGAGCGCGATCGCGGCTTCAATGGTGTCCACATGCATGAGTCCGAGTACCGGCCCAAAGATTTCGGTCTGAGCGATTTCACTATCGGGGGAGACGCCTTGCAGCACCGTAGGACGCACGAAGTTCCCCTGCTCTAGCCCTGGAATGGTGGGGGCTCGCCCATCCACCAGGACTTGAGCGCCCTCGTCGACGCCTGTCTGAATCAGCGACTCGATACGAGCTTGACTTTGAGCCGTGATGACTGGCCCCATTTGGACATCCGTATCGAGGCCATTGCCCGTGACTCGTTCCGTCGCTGAAGTGGCGATCGCCGTTGTAAAAGGTTCCTGAGCTTCCCCCACAGTGACGGCTAGTGATGCAGCTAGACATCGCTGTCCGGCACAACCAAAAGCGCTATCTGCTGCGATGCGAGTGGTCATCGCCATATCGGCATCGGGCAGCACAATGATGGGATTTTTAGCCCCGCCCTGGCACTGCACTCGTTTACCATGAGCGGCAGCTTGTGTGTAGATGTAGCGGGCCACAGGGGACGACCCGACAAAGCTAATGGCGCGGATAGTGGGGTGCTGCAACAGGGCATCAACGGTTTCTTTCGCACCGTTCACCAAATTTACGACACCGGGTGGAAAGCCTACCTGGTCAATCAGCTCAAAGATTTTCTGCATCGTCAGCGGTACTTTTTCCGAAGGCTTGACGATGTAGGTGTTGCCGCAGGCGATCGCATAGGGCATGAACCAAAATGGAATCATGGCCGGAAAGTTAAAGGGAGCGATCGCGGCGGCTACCCCCAAGGGCTGACGAATCATGAACTCGTCGATGCCCCGTGCAATGTCTTCCAGAAAAGTGCCCTGCATTGTCGTGGGAATGCCGCCAGCAACCTCTACATTTTCAATAGCCCGCTGGAGTTCTCCTCGGGACTCTTTCAAGGTCTTGCCACATTCCTGGGTAATCAGTCGGGAAATTTCGTCAGCATGGCTCTCCAGCAGTCCCTTGAGTTGAAACAGAAACTGCACCCGTTCTGTGGGCGGTACCCGTCGCCAGGTGGCAAAGGCTTGGGCTGCGGCATCGGTGGCTTGATCGACTTCAGCGGCAGGGGAGAGGGGAACCTGAGCCAGCACCTCAGCCGTGGCTGGATTGTTGACGGGAAGGCGATCGCGGGTGCTAGAAAGGCACCACTCACCGTTAATGTAGTTTTTGAGCAGGGGTTGGGGCATGTCCGTATCAAGGGAAGCTGGATGCCTAATTATTTCATGGGATTGACGTCAGGGTGCTAACGCTCAGACAGGGCATTGAGCCGGGCTAATTCTGATTCAGAGAGTAGTAGTGAGGCCGCTTTCACGTTGTCTTCCAAGTGAGCAATGGTGGTGGTTCCTGGAATCAAGAGAATATTCGGAGCACGGTGGAGTAGCCAGGCCAGGGCGATTTGAGTGGGTGTCACGCTGTAGGACTGCGCAATCTCTGCCAGAGTACCTCCTGCCTGGGCGATGGGCGCTCCACGTTTGAGGGGATGAGCGCCGAGTGATCCATAGGGAATGAAGGCAATATTGTGGGCAGTACAGTAGTCCAGGATGGCTTCGTGACTGCGATCGCTCAGGCTAAAGCGATTTTGCACCGATGTGATGGGCGCGATGGTTTGGGCTTCTTGGAGCTGCTCAAGGGAGACATTCGAGACGCCAATATGGCGGATTTTGCCTTCCTGTTGCAGGGTTGCCAGTGCCTGGATCGACTCAGCGAAGGGGACTTGAGGATCGGGACGATGGAGCTGATACAGGTCAATGCGATCGCGCTTGAGTCGCTGTAAACTGCCGTCCACCCCTCGACGCAGGCTGTCGGGGCTGCCGTCCGCTTTGATATTGTCAGGTGCGGGTTTATGAATTCCGCCCTTGGTGGCAATGACCAAATCTTCGGCGTAGGGATGCAGGCCATCGGCAATGATGGCTTCGTTATGTTCTGGCCCGTAGGCTTCAGCAGTGTCAATGAAATTAACGCCCAGTTCAACCGCCCGTTGCAGAAGTCGCTGGCCCGCTTCCCAGTCAGCGTAGGGGCCGAAGTTACCGGGTTGTCCGGTTAAGCGCATCGCGCCGTAACCCAGACGATTAACGGTCAAGTCTCCGCCTAAATTGAAGGTTGATGAGCGCGTTGAAGTTGTCATCGTGCAATTCTCCAATGTTGGAATGGGGTGTTTATTGCGAGTGCAACCAGCCGTGAAAGCGACGGTTCATCCAGGGCATGACTGCATAGGTCATCAGAAAAACGAGCAGTAGGGTGAGCAAGAGCGTTCTGAGGAACAGCGGTAGCGGATTCAGAAATGCTCCGAACACCACTAGGGCCGCGTCAACATTGCAAATGTGGGTTGTGCGTAGGTTGGGTAGAACACAGTGAAACCCAACAGAGACAAGAATTACGTTGGGTTACGCTGGGGGCCCTATAAATTGAAAACTGACAGACCACTAGGACAAGATTGATGAGGGGATCAAGAGGCGGAAAACTTTGGAGCGGGGTGGGCCTTTACCCTGCGGCGATAAGGTTTCACAGGTCTTTTCGCTAGAACGCAATGACTTGGCGATCGCGCCAGAATTTCCCGGTTTCACTGTGGGGAGCTTTGGTGGCGAGCCAGATGGCGGTATCGGCCCCTTGCTCGGGCGATCGCGGTGCGGAACCCCCACCCATATCAGTTTTGACCCAGCCGGGACACATAGCATTCACCGCAATGCCTTGCGATTGCAGAGACTGGGCCAACATGATCGTTGCGCCATTGAGGGCGAGTTTGGAGAGACAGTAGCTGGGGGCAGTGGTCGTTAAGCCATCCAGGGCTCCCATACCGCTGGACAGGTTGATAATTCTGGCGTCTTGGGATTTGGTCAACAGGGGCAAAAAGGCCTGCACCATGCGAATCACTCCAAAGGTGTTGGTGTGTATGGCGGTATCTAGCGATTTACGGGAAATTGTCAGCACGCTCACATTGCTGTCGGGATAGACGCCAGCGTTGTTGATCAACACATCTAAGCGATCAATCCGTTGACCGATGGTATCTACGGCGCGCTCTATGGAGGCGTCATCCCTCACGTCAAGTTCCACAGGAATCACGGCGTCTGACAATTGCTCAGCGGCTTGTTTGGCTTTATCTAGAGAACGGGCGGTGATGATGACTTCGTAACCTTGGGCTAGGAGGCCTTGGGCGATCGCGAAGCCGATGCCGCGATTGCCTCCGGTGATCAAAGCGCGTTTTGGGTGTTGTGTTGCCATTGTTTTGTCCTATTGTTGTGGCGATTACGTCAGCGATTTTGGTTAGAACAGCTGGGTATCGATAGGCGAGCCCTTGGGGGCAGGCCCCCAAACCCCCGGATGTGGGGAACTCGACTTCCCCACGCCCCTCGCAGGATCTTCTCAAGGGACTAAAGCTGGGTGGTGTGCCTGGATGTTTGGGAGAGGATTGACGGCTGAAAGCACTGATAGCGAGGTTGGACGAGTCTAATCATGGGGATTCGCCGCGATGTCGTGGATTAGACAAAACAGTCCACGACCACTTTGCCGATGATCTGGCCGCTATCCAGCGCATCATGGGCAGCGGCAGTTTCAGCGAGGGGATAGCGCTTAGTGGGCAGGGCATGAAGGGCTCCGTCGGCAATGGCCTGATTAATGTCGCGGGCGGCGGCGGTGTGGGCGACGTCATCCATGGCGTAGACCAGCACCGTCCGCAGAGCGGCGTTTTTGTAGAGCAAGTCGTAAAAAGGGAGGGTGACCTGAGGAGCATCGCCGGATTCGTAGGCGGCAATAACGCCATTGCGAGCCACGAGTTGGGCATTGATTTCCATGTTGGCGGCTAGGGCGACATCCAGAATGCGATCGCACCCCCGCTTACCGACCGCATCCCGTACCCGAGCGACCACATCTTCCTGGCGGTAATTGATGACGCTATCGGCACCCATTGTTTGGGCGATCGCGGCTTTCTCATCACTGCTGACGGTGGCGATCACGGTTTTAGCGTTGCCCCACTTGGCCAACTGAATGGCGTAGATGCCGACGGCCCCAGCGCCGCCATGAACCAGGATGGTTTTGCCCTCAACCGGGCCTTCGCTAAACACCAGGAAGTGGGCTGTCATCGCGGGGACGCCGAGGCTGGCACCGCCGTCAAAGCCAAAGGATTCCGGCAGGGTGACGGCCTTGTGGTTAGGCACTACCGCGTACTCAGCAGCGGTACCCGAGGCTGAACCCCGCTGCGCTTCATAGATCCAGACCCGTTCCCCCACTCGCGCTGAGCTAACTCCTTCACCCACGGCATCAATAATGCCAGCGCCATCATTATGGGGAATAGTGCGGTCATAGGGCTGCCGGAGCCCCATCCAGCCGCTGCGAAACTTGGTGTCGGAGGGATTTACCCCAGAGGCATGCACTCGCACTCGCACCTCGCCTGCCCCAGGCTCAGGAATGTCAAGATCGCCGTACTGTAAAACGTCTATCGCGTTCCCCGGTTGGGTGTACCAGATTGCTTTCATCATCAAATCTCCTCAAGCCAGGATGGTGGCTTGGTATTGCTGAGCAAAGTCATACCAGGTTTTGGGTTGACGCCCGGCAATCTTCTCAAAGTTGTCAAATGTTGCATCAGCGTTGGGAATTTATAATCGAAACGCTTCGTTTCGTATACTTAATTTCTAGACGATCCGTTGCGAAAGTGTCAACACCTTTGGCAAGATTTATTTGCGGTACGTATCGTATGTGTTGCTTGAAAAAGCTCGAAAAGCTTTGAGGAAGAGAGATGCCACGCCAAAAAGCCAGTGCGAAAAAACAGTCTTCCGAGGGCTTGTCTCAAAGGGCAGCGACTGAGTCTGTTCCGCCTTCGATTGGGCGTCCCCGGTCAGTGGAATCGGAGCAAGCGATTTTGACGGCGGCTTGGACGCTCCTACAGCAGTGCAGCGTGAAGAAGGTCTCCATTGAGGCGATCGCCCGTGAGGCGGGGGTGGGCAAAACGACGATCTATCGTTGGTGGCCCAGTCGCGCCGCTGTTCTGGTGGATGCCTTTTTGGCCCAGGTAAAAATGGTCTTACCGTTTCCTGAAACTGAAACGGCTGCGGAGTCCCTAGCCCTGCAAATCGCCCGCGTGGTGCAGGTGTTTAGCGGGGATGTGGGGCGCATTGTGGCGGAAATCATTGCGGAGGGACAAAGTGATCCGGTGGCGTTGGAGAGTTTTCGCGATCGCTTCCTTAACCCTCGCCGTGAGGCGGCGCGACAGGTCATTGTTCAGGGCATTGAGTCTGGGGAGTTTGACCCAAATCTCGACCCGGATCTAGCCATGGACATTCTGTATGGCTCAATTTACTATCGCCTGCTAGTGCAGCACTTACCGTTGGATGAAGCGTTTGCTAAGGCGATGGCTGCACAGGCCATTCCAGCTCTCCAAAACCGGACGGAGGGTTAGTTTCGTGCTGAGGCGAATGCAGGCTAGGCTGGAGAAATGTCGGACGCAATTCACACCCATTTCATTGCCATAGCGAAGGACTTAAGTCCAGCACTGGCGGACGCGATCGCTCACACAGGGCCAATTCAGCTTGTGCCTTCCCAAGACATGCCGTTTCCGGATCGACTCTGTCGCGCGATCGCGGGGCAACAGCTGTCGCTTAAAGCCGCTGCAACCATTTGGGGTCGTGTTGTTGATAGTGCGGTGAACAGACCCTTAATTGAACATTTTGCTGAGGCTGAGGCTGAGGCCCTGCGAGCCTGTGGTTTATCGGCAGCCAAATCGAAAGCGGTACGGGCGGTGGCTGAAGCAGCCCTTGCCGGACAGCTAGATGTGGCTGCATTGAGTAAACTTGACGCTCGCGATCGCGCCCAGCGTCTCACCGCCATTTGGGGCGTCGGGCAGTGGACGGCAGACATGATGAGCATTTTTTATTTTGGCGATCCTGACATTTGGCCCGATGGTGATGTCACAGCCCGGAAAACCCTGGAAAAACTTACGAGCCCACGGCGCAAAACAGTGCGTACCGCTGCCCGTTTTGCCCCCCATCGATCCTACCTGGCGCTTTACATGTGGCGACATGTGGATGCCACACCCGATTGATGAGAGTTTCACCGTTGAATCCGATCATGATTTGACTCATTGAATGCATTTGCCAGTCGCTAACCCTCTCCCGACCATCCAGGCACATGACCGAGCTTTAGCCCCTTGAGAAGATCTTGCGAGGGGCGTGGGGAAGTCGAGTTCCCCACATCCGGGGGTTTGGGGGCCTGCCCCCAAGGCTCGCACACCCATCCCTAACTGTCCTAACCAACCCTTCTTTTGCAACGATATAGAGGACTATGCATCGGCCTCAGTCATCATGTAGTCATCGGGATATGTAGCGGGCAGTGATGTGGAAGTCATTGCTCATGCTCGAAATGCAGTCGCTCAACTCCAGCTTATTGCTATCAAAGGTGACTATGATGGTGGCAGCAATTCTTGGCTCATTCTTTCACCATGACCCAGTCTCCTCCCCCTGACCGTCGTTGGGTGCAGTAATCATGCAATCCGTGATCCAGCGGGCACGCCTCGGCGTTAGGGTTAAAGCAGTTTTTTGACACCAACTGTTTCGCTACTTCATTCTTCACGTATGAGGCGAAATTCGCGATTGTTACAGCGCACAGTAATGTGATGGCTGTAATTGGGTTTGAGCATACGAGGTTGGCGAGACATACCAAAAGCATGAGTGGTTGAAGGCACAGGATCCGGAATGATGACGGCAAACGCTGATGTTAATCACCGGTTCAATGTCCCTTATCCTCAGCTAACCATGTGGCTCATAGCCCTGAGTTTGCAAGCACTCCTATTCACCCACATGGTGCTCCTGTTCCGCTATGGCATTTCCTTGAAAGGGGATGCTCTGGAAATTTTGCTGCTGATTGCCACGATGATTGCTACGGGTTGGGTCATCGCCAAAGTCTCGTTTCAGCGATCGCCTCCATGGCTCAAAAGCATCTACATCTTGAACTGTATGGGGGCTATGCCGATTGCAGGAACAATCGCCGTCATGGGGCTTTTTATGTATGCAACCAACACCTTTGGCACGTTTGAAGCTCCGAGTGGCACCGTTATCACATTGAAAGAACATGGCGGACTACTCGGCTGCTCCGTTCATCCTTATGTGATTCAAGGGGTACTTGAGCACCACATCGATCAAGAAGACAACTACGTTTTTTGTTTCATGCCTTTAGATTCAGACTCCGTCGAAGCTGTCCGCTGGAGCCCCGATGAAACGCAGCTAACTCTGACCGTAGACGAAGACGAGTATACTTTTGAGCTGATTCCTCTAACGTCCTCATCCAGGACGTCGATGCCAATGAATAGGCTTGAAGGCTAAACCGCTGCTGGCAGCTGACCAAACAGCCTCTCGTGGTAACGAGATTTCAGCCAATAGGTTTCCATTTTGCCGCGACCTTTCACCGTGACCAGCCCGCGCTTTTCTAGCAGATACTTGTCCTTGAGTTTCTCATAGGTGGCAGTCGTGACTTGAATGCGGCCCGGTTCACCAGAAGATTCCATGCGGCTGGCAATATTAACTGCATCGCCCCACATGTCGTAAATAAACTTTTTCGTCCCAATCACACCCGCGACGACAACGCCTGTATTGATGCCGATCCGAATCTCTAAGTTTTCGCCCGACTGGCGTCGAATGGCAGTTGTGGCGTCTTGCATGGCCAGAGCCATATCCGCGATCGCCTCCACATGATCCTCGCGTGGCATAGGGAGACCAGCCGCCACCATGTAAGCATCCCCAATTGTCTTGATTTTCTCTAACCCAAGTTGCTCAGCTAAAGAATCAAATGCGGAAAAAATATGGTTTAACAGGCTGACTAACTCAATTGGCTGTAACCGTTGCGATAGCGGTGTAAAGCCCACAATATCCGCAAACAGAATCGTGACTTCATCAAAGTGACGAGGAATGGAAGCTTCATCTTGCATGAGTTCAGTTGCAACCGGGGCTGGCAAGATATTGAGTAATAGCTGTTCAGCCTTTTTTTGCTCAAGTGCTAATTTTTTGTTACTCAATTCCAGGGCTGCCAACATGTCATTGACACATTGGCCCAGGCTCCCTAATTCATCTTGACCTTGCACCTGTACACGCTGATTTAGATCGTTAGAACGACCAATATTTTCGACCTCCATGCTGAGCCTGACCAGCCGTTTGAGAATAACGCGCTCTAACAGCAACCCAATACTGAGAATTGAGACGCCGCAAGCACCAACAAGAGCTAACCCCAGATAGCGTAAGTTCAGTTGCCCTTGATGATGAATATCGCGGGGTAGAATCGTTTGAACTAAAACCTGCGGTTCATCGTAGAGGTTGGGGAACAGCACATAGCCTGCGAGAGAGTCGGCATTTAGGGGGCGCAATAAATTGGCAATAACGGCGCGATCGCCCTCCTCTTGCATCACCGTCATCGTGTCCTGCAAAGCCGCTGTCAGGTCTGGTTGATTGGTTCGATGAGCTTCCAGGCTTAACTTTGTCCGCAGGGCCAGATCGGCCACTTTGGCGTCATCCAGGTATCGCCCCATGAGCAGAGCTCCATTGATGGGGCCGGTTTCATCACTTCGGAGAATGGGCTCCACCGCCATTAAAAGCACCTGGTCATCAACAGGAATCAGACCTGAATAATGATGAGCAATGTGGGGAAATTGCAGCAGTAAACTGTCTTGCTGGAGCTGCTGTTGCAGACTTGTGGGAATAGGAATAGGCTCTTCAGCTTCCAGGTCATACCCTTTGCCGTACACAATTTCGCCTTCCATATTGACGAAAACAATGAAATTCAGCTCTAGGCTCGCGAAGACATTATCTTCAAAATTAGAAGCAATAAAATCTGCGTTAACGTCGTCAATAAAGGTATAGGCATCGTTCCAAGCAGCCCAATCCTCAGTCAGAAATTGCAGCTGATTGAGATCACTCGTGAGAACTTCTTCAATGCGCTGAAGATTGCGCTGAGCGTCCTGTTCTTCCAATTGGCCATAGCTGCGTTGCAAAGCCGTGGATAAGCTGCTGTACAAAATGGCAACTAGGCCCACAAGCGGGAAAACGGTCAGCAGTAAAGTCTTCTGACGTAAGTTCATAGGCGTCCACAATTTTTCCTGACGATGACGCAGGAAGGTTGCCTCTTAGGTGTGTTTATACTGCAATCAACGTAAAAAGTTGATGTTTTACGTCGCCCTATCACTTAACGATAATCCAGAACGGATTCCGGAATCAGGGGTGATTTTTCTGTTGTTATTGAGATGCACACCGAATCGACGCATCAGCTATTGACTGAGGTTTGCGACCGATGCCATTTGGCAAAGGCTGCTCCCAAGTGGCTAGTAGTCCCTCCCCTCAGATGGCTGATAGCACTCAGCGAATAGAGAATATCCATCAGATTTTGCTGATGAGGCTAATGCTAATGCGGCTTCGATCGCCACAATCCACAACCGCATCCCAAACGCAGGGAATTCTTCTAGCCTCAAATCTTTGAGAAAGCTTAAGCTCAGTAGAACCACGCACTAAAGTATCTATTATCACAATCGAAATAGTGTGTCTACCCCGTAGCACCAATCTTTTTTGTTTAGGGAACTCTCTGTAAGCGTATTCACAGGATGCGTCTGAGTAGGGCACCTTTCTTGCTAGAAGGGATATTTTGAGGGTGTGAACCCGTTTTAATGTGCTTTTTGCCTGAGGACATTCGCCATGCAGATGGAAAAGCTGAAGCAAAAACTTGATTACCTCAATGAAAAGCAGCTCCAGGATGTTGTTGCTTTAATGACTTCGCTAGAGCCCAAAGCACGTAGAAGTTCTGCGCCTGAATACCCCCGCTGGCAACGCGCGAGTTACACCCAAAGAACTCAAGGCTTAAAGCAATGGATGGGAAGCTTACCGTCTATTAAAGAGAAAAGCTCAACTGCAGTTGTTTCTGAGTCGTCGCAGCTTTGCGCTTGATCGACGTTTCCTTCGTTGTGATAGTGCGTAGCGTCATTCTGTCAGCGCGCTGCCTGGGCTCACGAACTTGCCAAGGCTGCCACCGTTAAGACTGAAAAAAAGCTGCAGCCGGGGCCACAGCTTTGATATCTCGTCAAGACAGGAAACCGCTTGCGATCGCGGCTAGAAAACGAGCTTCAGACGAGTTGGAATGCGCCTCCGAGTCCGGTATTCATCTCCTCTACCGTGACCTTGCCATCGTGATCGCCATCTAAGGCATCGAACACTGCATCGGTACCGAGCCATTCTTCACGGGTGATAAAGCCGTCGCCATCCAGGTCATAGGCTTCAAACAGTTCTTGGGATGCCTGGTGAACTAATTCTTCGCCAGCTATCAGTTTAGATAAGCGATCAACTAGCAGATACTCCAAGGTTTCCAGAGCTTTGCTAAAGCCTTTAATCCCCTCGTCCAGCTTTTCCGAAGCCATCCGATCCGTTTGATGCATCTGGTCAAACGTAGCTTTATCGATGGTGATTTTTTCGATGTCCAGGCCCGTCGCTTTGGCCGGATCAAGCTTACGCTCCAGCGGTTTTGCAGCATCCTGAAGCTGGGCCAAAAGTTTGGGCGAAATGGTGAGCAAATCGCAGCCTGCGAGCTCGCTAATTTCACCAATGTTGCGGAAGCTAGCTCCCATGACTTCAGTGGTGTAGCCAAACTTTTTGTAGTAGTTGTAAATGCTGGTAACAGACTGCACACCCGGATCCTCGGTCGGCGAATAGTCTTGGCCGGTCTCTTTTTTGTGCCAGTCGAGAATGCGCCCGACGAAAGGCGAAATCAGGGTGACGCCAGCCTCAGCACAAGCGATCGCCTGATGGATGCCAAACAACAGGGTCAGGTTACAGTGAATGCCTTCCTTTTCTAAGACTTCGGCGGCTTTGATACCTTCCCAGGTGGAGGCGATTTTGATCAGAACGCGATCGCGGCTCATCCCGGCTGCTTCATATTGAGCAATCAAGTCCCGTGCTGTGGCGATCGTGGCCTCCATGTCGTAAGACAGCCGCGCATCGACTTCGGTGGATACGCGGCCAGGAACAATCGCTAAAATCTTGAGTCCAAAAGCTACCGCCAGGCGCTGAAAGGCCATATTGGCAATTTCTTTATCGGTTGCTGATGCCGCATCTTGTTTGGCTTTAAGCAACGTTTCATCCACAATGCCTTGATATTGGGGCATTTGGGCGGCGGCTGTAATCAAAGAAGGATTGGTTGTTGCATCCCGTGGTGTGAATTGCTCAATCGCTTGCAAATCACCCGTATCGGCAACCACAACGGTCATTTCACGCAGTTGCTCTAACAAACTTTGTGCCATAGGGTCCGTCTCACGGTTAGCTGAACGTTTCACACCTCATTGTAGTGACGCCATCTGAATTTCTCATTAGACATAAAGGTAGAAATTGCTAAAGACACTCAAGGGCGATTGATACAGCCTATATACACTCAGTTGCATATTTGATGTAAAAAATCTACGATATATGCAATGAATTGAATATTCGTTTTATGACCTATAGCGATCTTTCTCCAAAAGCTACGACCCAGTCGGTTGCTGCACTCAGGGGTCAATACTCCTCAGAAGCGATTCAGCATATTTTGAGCCATGCGTTAGCGCTGCAGTCCTCGGAAACCTATTCCGTGAGTCAGCTTCAAGAAATGGCAGCGGAGCTTAATATCGAACCGGCAATGTTGTCATTGGCTGAAGAGCAGTGGCGATCGCAAGCTGTCGTTGAGCAGCAGCAGGCAGCATTATCCGCAGCTCAGCAGCGTGAGCGACGTCAAGCCTGGACGCAATATGGCCTGGGTAGTGCCCTCATGGTGGGTATCAACCTCGCAACGGCAGGCTCAATCACCTGGGCAATTTTTCCGGTCATGGGATGGGGGGTAAGCCTCTTTTTCGAGGGAAGTTGTCACTCACGTCAATCTTCTGCCCAGACCAAGGCTGAATAGACTGTACCGTCAACCATTCCGTACCAGCTTTGTGCCGTGGATCTTCGCCTTCCGCCTTCCGCCTTCCGCCTTCCGCCTTCCGCCTTCTACCGCCAGTGGCTAAAGCCGTAATTGCCACATCGGCAAAAATACGCATCGCAATATATGGCTGCGGTCAAGAATCCGTAATTTTTAGAAGTTTCCCCTTTTTACTGTCGGGAATCTTGAGTTTGACCAAGGTAGAAGAAAACTGACCCCTTTCTTCGTGAGGAGGTGAAAGTGAACATTCGATGGAAGCGATTGCTACAGCAATCGGCAGTTTGGCTAACAGCAGAAATCATCCTGACGCTAATGGGGATGGATGACCTGGCCGATTACAGTGAATATCATTTCGCGGCTAAGTATCAGAGTAGTGTGACAACCGTGGTCTGCATGATGTCACTCGGCTAGGCGCCATCACTCTGAGTCTTCACGTCAACGCTACCCTGGGCAAGTTTCAGATCGTTACAAAGAGCGGGTGTCAAGCTGTTGTTTCAACTCCTGCACTTGCGTTTCAGTGACCTGGGCCAGACAGGTATTTAAGTCCCCCGTTTCAAACGCACAGTGGGCATCGCGGTACTCTAACCAGGCAAGTTGAGCGTCGATCAACAAATCCTGATCCGCTGGCGAGAGATAGCTCTGTAAATCTTGGTACACGGCGTTGAGCTCTTGATCCGCCGCTTCAAAACTCATTGACGCCGATTTTGTTTGCTGTAGCTCACTCGTCCGACTTTTGGTGAGCTGTGTTAGACATCCAAAGTGAACCGTCGGTTCAATTGAACCACCTGCGAACTGGGCTTTGACAAAGTCACAATAGGAATCGCGAAAGGTAATCCAGGCATTTTCAGCGGTGACAAGCTCACTTGCTTGCGGCTCACTGAGTGGAGCCTGCACGGACTGATAAGCATTGTTCAGTTGCACATCAGCTCGTTCGTACTCCGCCTTTGCACACTGATTCATGGCCGCTTGGTCTTGCGGGTTCGTACATTCAGCCGGTAAGGGTGGGACGGGTTTGGCTGCGCCAGGGGTTGTGGTTTGGTTGGCAGCCGCCGTTGGCTTTGATGCCGTCGCTGCCGAGTCAGTTGTGTCAGTCGTTGCAGCCGTTTCAGACTCAGTGGCCTCAGGTTCAGACGTAGGCTCGGTTGTGTCAGTAGTCGTCTGTTCTGTGGAGGTATCGGATTCAGAGGTCACTGTTTCCGGGGTCTCTGTCGCATTCTGACAGGCCGCGATCGCCCCCACGCAGCAACTCAGCATCAAACCCAGGAAAATTTTGCGCATTTGTTCCTGCATTCTGCTCAGCCCAATACCTCAACGCTACCCAGCATAGCCTGACTACTTGTCAACTGTTGAGTTGTTGGATCCCTTTATAAGGTTATCTAGCAAAAAAATGGAATTTCCGGCACACATGTGAATACATTACTAGGCAGCATCATATAGTTTGGGTTCTAGTGTTTTCTGCCGTTGTCAGACTTAGAAGGAGGCATTCATGGTCATGTTGCGATACTGGTCGACTTTAGTCTTGGGTACCAGTTTGGCCTTAGTGGGCCTGCCTGCCAGAGCAGAAGCACCGGGGATTTACTACTCTTGGCGATCGATTAATGGTGATGTGGTTCAGTGTATTGACCGTTCCACCGCTGTATTGAACGAGCAACAACTTGAAAATATTCAGGTAGAGGGGAGTAGTGTGGCCGGTATGACGGCAACCGCGAGGGCTGTTTTTGTCTGTTTGGATAGCAACGACACCACAACGGTCATGATTATGGTGTCTAGCGTTGATGACACGGTGGCTTTCGAGCTACGCGAGGCACTAAAGACAGGGTTTTAAGAGGCTTGTGAGAGAACGCCGGTTTCTCATTCAGAAGTGACTGGATAATTGCATCTTCGCTTCAAGCAACCGGCGTTCTGGGCAGAGGCTATCCGGTTGCTTGAAATCGCTTCACTTTTGATGAGAGACGATATATTAGTGCAAGTGATCTAATTGGCAATAATGTGGTAAAGCCGTTGGCAAATGACCCGGCCCAGCGTAATTCTGATGACACGGTTCCTAACGCCGCAGCGATCGCCGGAACCTCGTTTGCCATGCCAGATCAGCGATGGTCGATCTATCCCGCGCTCAAGGGCGAGGCCCAATGGTTAGCTCAGGCGACTGGCCTGTCGCCACTCCTGGCTCAAGTCTTGCTAAATCGGGATATTCAAACGCCAGAAGCCGCGCTGGAATTTCTTGATCCAGAAAGCCTCTTATTACCCTCGCCGCTGGATGAGTTTCCTGACTTAGCTCAGAGCGTTGAGCTATTGCTGGATGCCATTACCCGACAAGAAAAAATAGCCATTTGTGGCGATTATGACGCAGATGGCATGACCAGCACCGCACTGCTAATACGCGCCCTGCGCTTTTTAGGGGCGAATGCCGAATATGCCATCCCGAGCCGCATGCAGGAAGGCTATGGCATCAATACCCGCATTGTGGAAGAGTTCTATGCCGACGGCATTAGCGTGATTTTAACGGTGGATAACGGCATTGCTGCCGTCGAGCCCATTGCCTACGCTCGTGAATTAGGGATGACCGTTATTGTGACGGATCACCACGATGTCCCCCCCGAAATTCCCCCGGCCCACGCCATCTTGAATCCGAAGCTTATTGCTGAGGATTCGCCCTATCGCGGCGTTGCCGGAGTCGGGGTCGCCTATATTCTGGCGGTGTGTTTGGCGCAAGCTTTGGGCCAAACTCAAGACCTGACGGCTCCCCTTTTAGAACTGTTTACCTTGGGCACCATTGCTGACTTGGCTCCCCTGACGGGTGTGAATCGGCGTTGGGTGCGTCGCGGTCTGCGGCTGTTACCGAAATCCCGCATCATTGGGATTCAAGCCCTGATTCAAGTGGCGGGACTGGGGGAAGAAAACGACACCC
Source organism: Cyanobacteria bacterium J06638_28 (assembly GCA_039819045.1). GTDB lineage: Bacteria > Cyanobacteriota > Cyanobacteriia > Phormidesmidales > Phormidesmidaceae > SIO1E4. The sequence goes on along the minus strand of JBCBSR010000006.1, from coordinate 185,312 downwards.
TCAAGCCAGAGGATATTGGTTTTCGCCTGGGGCCACGGATCAATGCGGTTGGCCGCATCAGCGATCCGCAGATTGTGATTGAAATGCTGACAACGGACGATGTCGGGGTGGCGCTGGAACGGGCCATGCAGTGTGAGCAGGCCAACCAGACCCGGCGCGAAATGTGCGATCGCATTGAAGTGGAAGCCATTGCCTGGATCGAGGCGCAGCAGCAGGAAGGCAGCGTGGACTTGCAGCGCGATCGCGTGCTGTTGGTCGTGCAAGCCGATTGGCATCATGGCGTGATTGGTATTGTTGCCTCGCGCCTAGTGGAACGCTACGGGGTGCCCGTTTTTATTTGCACCTATGAGGATGATGAACAGCGAGAAATTCGGGGTTCCGCTCGCGGCATCCCTGAATTCAATGTGTTTGAAGCCCTGCAAAGCTGCCATGATCTGATGCCCAAGTTTGGGGGACACCGAGCAGCGGGTGGTTTTTCCTTTCCGGCCAAGTATCGGCGACAGGTCAAATCGCGGCTGGTGAACTTTGCGCATCTGACGCTCCAGCCGGAGCATTTAAAGCCCCTCGTGAACGTGGATGTGCGAGCCTCGCTAGCTGAGTTGACGCGGGATCTCCAGCAGGAGATTGACTACCTGCATCCCTGTGGGATGGGCAATCCTGATCCCATATTTTGGACACCGAATGTGCGCATCGTCGAGCAGCGCACCATTGGCAAAAACAAGTCTCACCTGAAGCTGTCGGTTGCCGATGCTGAGGGCAGTGATGCCATTGAAGCGATCGCCTGGCGTTGGGGCGACTATTGTCCTCTACCGAATCGAATTGACATTGCCTACAAGCTAAAGCTGAATGAATGGAAGGGCAATATAGCGCTGCAACTGGAACTGGTGGGGGTGCGTCCACCGACCCAAATTCAGCCATCGCCTGTTAAGCAGTCTCGAACTTCCCCCGCGATCGCGGCTACGGCCCACACGCTCAAGTTGCCGTTTGAAACCCCGACCGCCACTCCGAGAGCCTCTGAAGATACTGCCGATAAAGGCGATCAGGAAATTTTATCGACAGCATCATCCCCCGCAGCTGCTACCACCGCTTCGCCGCTACCGGCAATGGATGAGCAAACGGCGCAAACCTCAGAATCACTTTCTTCACCCTTAACCCAAACAGAATTCTCCTATAGTCGGCGGCGATATCTGGCGCGGATTTCCAATGAGGGAACGGCCCGCGAATTGCAGATTCATAATCCCGAAGGGCAAGTGCTGGTGGTGCTTTTACCGGATCGACAGGGCTTCCTCTGTATTCCTGGCGAAACGGCTCGCCCAGTCGATGTGAGTGAGGCCTATTATTTCAACCTGATTCGAGCCGGATTGAGTGCGTTAGAAATTCGACAAAAAACGCATCTCCTGATGGAAAAGGACGAATTGTTGGCGGAAAAGGATGATCATATCGCCACGCTGACGCAGCAAGTTCAGATGCTACAGGCCCAACAGACCTCCCTTTCCTCCACAGAAAAGAAACAGTTCAAAGTGTTACAGGCTGAGGTCAAAGCCCAGGAAACGGCGATTCAGACGCAAGAAGCTCACATTGCCAACTTGCAGCAGCAAATTCATCAGCCCATGCCCTCCTTAGATACCAAAGTCATTAAACAGCAGGTGCGTGATGCCGTTGGGGACACAGTTTGGTTCTGCCTCAATAGCCAAAGTCATAAAGATCTCTACGCGGCCTATAAACAGGCTGCCTTGACCAGTACTGACAGTGAAGACGCTCGTCTGGCGGATTATTCCGAAGCTGGACTGCGGTTAGGGTTTGTGGTGGAGCGAGAGATTATCCAGCCCTTTTTTGAGGATCTGTATCAGTTTCTGTTAACCCATGGTGGGCCTGCACTTGGGGGCATTGAACTGAGCCCAGGCCGGCAGTACACGTTGGGTATGGCCGCCCCTTTACTAGCTGACCAGTGGCAATCACTGCGATCGCCGGTTTTGAAGTCCCGGACGTTTCCGGGTGACAATGAGCTGTATTGCCAGGCCCAGGCGAAAGAGCCGCTGAACCGCCGCGATCGCGCTTTACTAGCAGAATTTTTGGAGCAGTGGGAGCATCCCCTAGGACAGTGGTTTAATCATCAGGCTGAAACCGTAGCCAGTACGCTCGACCAGGTTAGTAAGCTCCGGAATCTCTCCGCCCATGCCACATCCCCCCTATATCTCTGGGCCTTTGACCTCATGCGACACCTGGTTTTAGGGAGTGAGCAGCAGCGGGGCCTATTCCGTCAAATCTACGGTGGGCGATAATGCGTCGCTAGTTCTCTACTTTAGAACCGACAAAATCTAGAACCATACTGGAGGAGCGAGGGGCTTGATTCTAAGAGACCTGACTGGCCGAATGGGTTGAGTTAGGTGTCGTATCGCTGACGGTACTTGTGACGGTTTGTTCAACCGCAGGGGGTTCCGCTTGTTTCACAGTTGCTGACTCTGGATGCCTCTTCATTGCCGGTGTTTGCAGAATTTGGCGCAGTGCTTCGCGATGGTGAGTATCCAGAAAATGTTGCTGTAACGTTTGCCATTGTTGCCACGCTGCATAACGACTGTCGGCTAGCAGCGATCGCAGCGTGGGTAACCGGGATTCCCAGCGCGACAGCGCCTTTTGCAAATGACTTTCAAGCACCAGGCTATCTTGCAAATCCCCCAGCGTATCCTGCAAAGTGGCTAATTGCTCGATAGTTGGCTGCAGGCGATCGCCGTAAAAATCAGCGACCGTCCTCAGTTGATACCGCACACGCTTCACTTGCTTCCTGAGATCATGCAAACGCTCGTCGTGCTCCAAAACTAAGGCATCGACTTCAGGCGACTGTAAATTGGTCTGAGGTGTGATGCTGCTGGTGGCGAATTGTGTTCCCACCAGCCAACCCGGTTGCAACCAAAGCTCGCTAACCACTGGGAGGGTTAAGTCTGGCAATAGTAGCTCGATACTTAAGCGGGCAGTCAGCGTGCAGTGGGGATTTTTGATCCAGCGGTGCAAACTTTTCTTCAATTGCCGATAGCGATCGCCGCGCAGTTCTCGTTTGGCCTGCTTAAAGGCTTGGCGGCGCTGCTTGCGTAAATACTTAAAGACCGTTTTGAGATATTTGCGTTCGGCATCAGGGAGGTCAGGCGCATAGCGATCCTGGAGGGCTAGCAGCATCACATCCAAATCACGGAGCTTACCGAGACGTCGTGCAACTTGAGCAACCCGGGCTTCTTGCCCCTGACGAGGCAGCTGAATACCAGGCGCAAAGACCTGCATGACAGTTCGGAGCCGACGCAGATTCACTCGCATTTGATGTAAGTTTTCAGGGTCACGGTCCTTAAGGACAGCTTTCTCGTAACCTTCAGCCCGTTCCAGATAGGTACCAACAGCCTGCGTTGCCAATACTGCGACTGTAGTATCGACCGTGGTCACCATAAAATGCTCCTGTGCTTGCCAAAGACATCATTCTAAAAATAGATATCCCATCAGCATAACAGCCGCGACTTAACCTGTTTTTAACTTCAATTGAGAGGGAACCTCTGAAAATCTCCCTCAGTGTTTTGCGCTGGTGTTGAGTGAAGCGTTTAACCAGGAGGTTAACGCCAGACGATGACTTTGCAATTAGTAATTGGCCGTTGCAAGGTGTAATGTTCGCTGCAAAATAGGTTCACATTCCAGCCTCCTACCCATAGGGTGCAGCCCATAGAATGGAGATAGAGGCTAAACTTACACTCCTATTGCCCCCGATCTCGTATGAGGTTGGGGGTTTGCTTGGGTGGATTGGGTGAATGGATCGGCCGAAAAAGCCATATATCAAAGCTTGCAAAAAAGCACTCCTGAGGAGCCGCAACAGTGCGTTGCCTCAGTTTTAGAGATCCTTGCGATTTAGTTTAAGCGTACTACAATTCGATAGGACTTACCGGTATCGACGCTTATTTATGTTCGATCGTTTGCGTTCAGAGCTTGCGATGCTTTGCGCTAAACTCCTGAGTTGAAACTGGGTTCAAACCCCTCAAACCTGAAATCCTGTTACCAACGTCATGAACAGCCGTAGTTTGGTTAGGTCATTCTGAAACCCTGTAAGGACTATCTGATAGACCTTCAATTCTGCATTCCGACTTCAACATTCCGACTTCTGCTATATGACTCCTATCGCCTCCCGATTATCTGAAACAGAATTAAGCCAGCGTATTTTAGAAATGGCGAAAACGGGAGTTTATCGCGAATCGATTTTGGCAGCTTTTCAATCGCTGGCAACGAAGCGCCAGATTCGTAGCGCGATCGCCTACGCCAAGCAATTTGGGCTGTATTCGATTCGAGGCTTAAGGGATCCAGAACTCGGCACCTACTATCAAGTGGACTTAAACAAGTATCAGTCCTTTCAAGCTGCACTCAAAGCGTCAGTTCCCTTGGGTGCTGAGGATGACTTGGCGGCGCAAATTTTGGCCACTACGCAAGCGATGCGAGCCATGTTGGCGATCGCGGGTTTGGGGGCAATGGGGCTATTGATCTTGGGGGGAATTTGCCTGGTTACGGAGCATTTGCACAGTGGCCGTTTAGCTTGGATGGGTGCTGCCAGTATTGGAAGCATTTGGATGCTTCAGCAAGCTTTGGCCAGACATCTACTCTAAATAGTCAGCCTCCTTCTTACTGCCGAAGGCGCGGAGGCCAAAGCATACCGCAGTTATCCGTATTGGGTATGAGGGTCACGTAACAAAGGATGTCCTTTATCTCTGTGGAATCGAAAGGCGCTGTTTTGTATAAAAAATCACTTTCCATGCCCTTGCAGTCTTTTTTGTGTAATGAGATACAGATGAGTCCTCGCTTTGGCCAAGCAACTTCAATAAAGTCTAGGAATCTATGCTGATCATTGAACGATGCCCTCTATAGAATTACGTATTTGGCTCAAACACCGAAAAGCCTTTGATTTCAGTACTCTCACTCAACATGCTTCGCAGGCTTGGCGTTTACTATGAGCTCGGGTGTAGTCGTAACGGCCAGGCAGCCGTCCCCTAAGTACCTTCACAGAGAAGGGGCTCTTTCATAAAGTTTTCATGAAAAGCTGCCTCAGGGGTTTCACGTAGCTGAGGCTTGCCATAGCCTGATACTAATTCAACACGTTACCAAGGAGTCTGTATTCCTGTGGTCAGCTTGTCTAGAAACCTGCGAACTGCATCTGCACCTTCCCGTAAAGGGACAATGTTTAACTATCAGTTTTATCCAACTACTTACACGCTGACGGAAGAGGGGTTTGCCCATCCATCAGTCAGCAATGTCTTTAAACGCTTAATTGATATTCTTGGTGCCATCGTCGGCTTGACGATTACAGCGATTCTACTTATTCCAATTGCATTAGCGATTCAACTGGATAATCCTGGCCCTGTTTTCTACAGCCAAGTCAGATGTGGGCATCGTGGCCAAACTTTCCGAATTTGGAAGTTCCGGTCGATGGTGACCAACGCCGATGAGTTAAAGCACTTAGTTCAGAATGAGGCTCAAGGGCTTATCTTCAAGAATAAGTGTGATCCTCGCATTACGCGGGTGGGAGCCTTTCTCCGTAAGACAAGTCTGGATGAGTTTCCCCAGTTCTTGAATGTTTTTCTGGGAACCATGAGCTTGGTAGGTACGCGCCCTCCCACGATTGATGAGGTGGTTCAGTACACGCCTCGTCATTGGCAGCGACTTGAAGTCAAGCCTGGTATTACGGGCGAGTGGCAGGCCAGAGGTCGATCCAGCATTTCTGACTTTGAAGCGATCGTCGATATGGATGTGCGGTACCAGGAGAATTGGTCTGTCCTTTACGATGTTCGTCTCATCATTGAGACTGTTGCTGCGGTTCTGAATCGCAAGGGCGCTTGCTAGAGGGCGTTTATCCTAGTTGCCGATCTGCATTCGATGGGTAACTGGAAGTTTGCCTGCGGCGAGCGCTGCATACCTAAATATGGTTTCAGTACAAAGACGGTTGAGGGACGAGGAATTCTCTAGCGAGTTCCTCGTTTTGCTATAGGCGTCTATGGCGATGACAATCGCGCACGGCAGCAATCTTTAGACTGGAGGAAGGGCTATTTACGGTTGATAGCGATACAATACATTCGTTCTGGTGGATGATATCGTCGCTATGCCTGTTAGCCCTGCTCAGATACGCCATGTACTGCAATCGAAACGAGATGCGTTAGCTCAATTCGATCAGACCCTGGTTTTTGATTTGCAAAAGTACCGCAAGGCTTGGCGTCGCTTTACCCAATTTGCTACTGCGGATGAGCAACAAGGTTTGCTGAAGACCAATACGACTGGAGCGCAGCTGTTAGAGACCTATGATCAAGTCAAGCAGGGCGTCATCCCAGGACAGCATGACTGGGGGAATCGTGAAGCAAGCATGGCCTGGGTGCGATCGCAGTTATCAGGGGTCACCACATTTGCGGTGGACGGTTCGCAGATTTTCCCCAGCAAAGATATTTCATTGCCGGTTGCCTTGGTGCAAATTGGCTGGTTTGAGAACTGTCATACTGCCGATGGACGCTATGCCAAGGATATTGAGTTGGATATCCTGACGCCGGATGACCTGCGAAGCAACCGTAGTAACGAGCCGGTTGATCGCCTGGTGAATATTCGGCGCTTTCAGATGGAGACAGAACGGCTGAGCGCGTATATGCAATCCTGTGATGCGTCAGCGACGGCTTTGACCTTCTTCGATGGTTCTTTGGTGGTGACCTTTGCCGATGCGTTTGATCCTGAAAGCCAGCAGGCTTATGTTCAGGCAATGGTCAATTTACTAGGAGCCAGCGCACAGTATCAGGTTCCCTTAGTCGGGTTCATTGATACCTCCTATGCTCGTGACATTACGACGTTCTTACAGCAGTTTGACCCTGAGCTGCGATCAGTTGAGGCTATTCATGATGCTCAAATCTTGCGACCCTTGATGGGGTGGGGCGATCGCACACCACTGCTGCGGTGCAGTCGCGAAGGCATTTTAGATAAGTATGGCGATCAGCAGGATCAGATCATTTTCACCTATCTACAGACCACTCGCGATCGACCCCCAGCCCGACTTGAAATGCCTTACTGGCTCTGGGAGGCAGGATTAGCTCAGACGGTCATTGATTGGGTCAAGGCTGAGGTTATTATTGGCGGGGGCTATCCCTATGTGATTGAAACCGCCGATCAAACTGCTGTCTTGCAAGCACCGGATCGCCAACTTTTCTACCGCATCTTGCAGGAATGGGCTGAACGCGAATCACTCAATGTTCAGTTTTCGCGCAAGCTGGTGAGTAAAATTCGGCGGCGTTGATAAGTTGTTCGGCCTCAGATATGGTCTAGATGGTTTGTCCTTCTAACGGAACTAGGACACAGCCCGCAATGCGCCAGGTTTTGTCGGCTTGCCGCTCCATCTGATAGTAAGCCGTTACCCACTCACCTGCTGGCCCCAGAAGCGTTACAGCTTGCACAGGCTGACCTTGTACAACCTCGATCGCTTCAAAGTTCGCTGACTGGGATTGATAAACAGGTGTATAGGCAGCCTGTACCATCGACATAAACTGCTGGGGTGTTTGAAAGCGCTGCTGAACGTCAGGACTGGCATAGCTAAAAGCAGTCTCAGCATCTTCGGACTGAAAAGCCGCTAGCTGCTCCGAGATCACACCTTGAATCGTCTCAATATCCTGCGCGCTGAGTTCTTTGATGATGGAAGGCTCTGGAGCGGAAGGTGCAGGTGCTGTTTGAGCATCCGGAAAAATAGCCACAGGTGCCCTGGATGAGGATAGATTCCGTCGTCCCAACACTGTGATCGGCACTGCGATCGCGGCCACAATACCCAATAAGAGCCAACTCTTGTGCCGTCTCACCGGTGATGCCTAAAACTACTCTTTCAGCGTAACGGCTTTTGGGGTCGCCGAGTGTCACCGGCAAGCATTATGGGCCAGGGTTGAGTGTTGGCAGGCTCCCTATTCCAAGCCGAGGGACATTCGCTTTAAGCCGCGAAAGGCATCGCTGAACCACTGGCGATCGCCTGATAGAAGGTCTGGAGTTGTTGAGTAGCTGCACTCCACCCCCATTTTTCGGCCTCAATGCGGGCGTTGCGACGCATGAGTTCACGTTCTGCTCCCCGCGCAAACAGCCTTTGAGTCGCCGCGATGGATCCGTTCTCGTCTTTGGGATCAAAGAGGAAGCCATTTTCACCGTTGGTCACGATGTCAGGAATCCCGCCAGAATTAGCTGCCACAACAGGGCACCCAGCAGCCATCGCTTCCAAGAGAACGAGACCTAAGGTTTCAGTCCGCGAGGGGAAGACAAAGGCATCCGCTGAAGCATAGGCTGAAGCTAACGCTTCACCCGCTAAGTAACCAACAAAATGGGTATTCGTGCCTGCAAAGTGCTGCTCTAACTCCTCTCGATGCGGGCCATCACCGACTAAGGCTAAGCGTGCTTCCGGAATCGCTTCCAGAACTGGCTTAATACGATCCACCTCTTTTTCTGCCGATAGGCGACCGATATACAAGAGTAGCGGTGCGTCGGGATGTCCTTGGGATAGGCGCGATCGCATCTCACGGCTCGCAAGTTCAGGCCGAAACAATTCTGTATCGACGCCCCGCTGCCAGACCTTGACGCGCTCAATGCCGTGCTCGGTGAGCTCCTCCTGCATCGCGGTTGACGTCACCAAGTTCACGCGAGCCTGGTTATGAACAGCCTTGATCAATTCCCACATCACCCCTTCAAAAACCCCGAGTCCATAATGCTCCAGGTACTTGGGTAAATGGGTGTGATAGGACGCCATGAGGGGAATATCCAGCGTCTTGGCATAGAACAATCCAGCTAAGCCCAGCACAGCAGGATTCACGATGTGAATCAGGTCGGGCCGAAATGCCTCCAAAGACTCCCCAATGGAGGGACGGGGCAGCGCCAGTTTAAGTTCTGGATACAGTGGAAAGGCCAGGCCAGAGACCCCTTGGATGCGTGCTCCCTTATATTCGGTTAAGCCGCCCTCAGGGCAAAAAACAACTACCTCATCGCCGAGGCGCTGCAAATGCTCAACGGTATGCTTGAGCCGGGTGACAATCCCGTCAACCTTGGGCAAAAAGGTTTCAGTAAACAGGGCAATGCGCATGAACAGTTTCCAAAAGGTCAAAGGTTAGCTACTTGATACTTTCCGTGGCATAGAAAACAATGAGACACCCAGCCTCCTAGCGCCGCGATGTCTCACCGTTATCCTTAGCCAAATTCATCGACCGCTAGTCAAGCCAACGCCTATTCTCTGGGATTTAACGACGCCAATTCACCTTCGGTAGAATCTGGCTGGCATCCACTCGATCCTTGTACTTCTGAGCAAAGTTCAAAAGTGAGTCAAGGAGAGAGTCAGACAGGTAGTGAGGCTGCAAACCCAGGTCTAGCAAGTTAGTGTTCTTGGCATTGAAGTAATGCTCTTCTGCTTCGACCCGAGGGTTGTCCAAATTATTAACTTCAACCTTAACACCCAGCGCCGAACCTGCTTGCTGCACTTGTTCGGCAATCTGATTAATGCTGAACATCTCAGTAAATTGGTTGAAGACGCGGAACTCGCCTTTATTGGCCGGTGTTTCAAGAGCCAGCTGAACACACCGTACTGTATCGCGAATATCAAGCATGGCGCGCGTTTGTTTCCCAGAGCCGTATACGGTGAGGGGGTGCCCTACGGCTGCTTGAATACAGAAGCGATTCAGAGCAGTGCCAAAAACGCCGTCATAGTCAAGCCGGTTAATCAGCAGCTCATCCATCCCGGTCTCTTCAGTGAGGACGCCGTAGACAATCCCTTGATTCAGATCCGTCGCCCGGATACCCCAGATTTTGCAAGCGAAGTGAATGTTATGAGAATCATGCACCTTCGACAGGTGGTAGAAGGAGCCTGGCTGTTTCGGATAGGGCAAGGTATCTTCGCGACCATTGTGCTTGATGGTGATGTAGCCCTCTTCAATATCGATATTGGGCGTACCATACTCACCCATCGTGCCGAGCTTCACAAGATGGCAATCGGGGAAATGATCGCGAATGGCGTACAGAAGGTTCAGTGTACCTACGACGTTGTTTGACTGCGTCAGGACAGCTCGCTCCCGATCAATCATGGAGAACGGTGCGGAGCGCTGCTCACCAAAGTGAACGACCGCATCGGGTTGGAACTGTAGTAGGGCCTTTTCGAGATAGGGGTAATCGTTCAGATCCCCAATAAAAAGGTCAATGCTCTTACCGGTCAAATCCTTCCAGCGCTGTAGTCGAGTCTGGATTGGGGCAATTGGGGTCAGGGTGTTAACGCAAATCTGAGCATCCCAATGACGCCGCACCAGGCTATCGAAAATACCTACCTCATATCCCTGGTTAGATAAATGAAGCGCTGTCGCCCAACCGCAGTAACCGTCGCCGCCAATGACTAAGACTCTCATGTCGATCTATCAAACACTGTGCCGATACTCGCTCAATGTATCAGGTTAGTGTCCCCTTGTTACACAATTTCTTTAAAGACTGGTGGGGTGAAAATACACTTTCTTACTGTGAATTTGAGGAAAACTTGGCTAGATACGTACGGTTTTCCACCCAGTGATTCATGCGTTGGTTAGCTTTGTTGCAGGCGGAACAGCCAGATTTGCGTGGTCTGGTCATCAGCAAAATTATCGTCACTAATGATCCATAAAGTGATGGCTCCGTTGGGTAAACCGGGGCCTAGCGTCATACCTTCAAGATTCTGAATGACGTTTCCAGAGGTCTCTGACGTATCTAATGTGGCGAAATCTAACAATGGCTGTTTCCGGATAGGGTTAACCCCCTCCAACGAGACCAACCGCGAGAATGTCGAAATATCGGTAGCTCCCCCCGTTGCCAGTTGAAACAACTTAATGTCGAACCCTCGAATGCCGTAAGCTCGCTCTAAAGCCAGAAAATGACCGCCTGCATCAATAGCAACCAACTCGGTTAAACCATGGCTCACAGCCCCAGTGGGTTCCAGGCTAAGAGGGTAAGCGTGCTCGGCAATCAAGGTGGATTGCTCGGGTGAAATGAGATAGTGAAGGAAGCGGCTAGTCAGAGGGTTGGCCGGATTGTTGTCAAAATCTTGCGCCAGAGCCGACTCAGTGGCCATGAACAGGCGGAATGGCTCAAAGTCGCCAGCACTGGAGGTGGGGCCTAAGGCTAATGCTTCAAATCCCTGATTACTGCGAATCCCCTGGAGGGCCACTTCCGGCTCGGTAGCTGCCGGATCCGAGCTGGGTAGAAAACGGTCTGGTATACGGAATTCGGTAATTAAACGGCCCGTTTCCAAGTTGTATTCGTTGAGGGCAGGAGGACTTTTTGTATTGGCTACGCCCTCACTACTGATGAAGAGAGTTTGTCGGGGTGAAAGTACTATCCCTTCGGTATCCAGCCGATCGCGCTCATAAACCTCACCTGTTGCATCCCGCAGCAATGTGACGTCTGACACACTCACTGAGCCAATTTGCGGGCGCTCAGCAGTGGCATCAGCGATACTCATCGCTAGCGTGTAGAAACGAGGGGATGCAAAACTGCCTCGATCATCCGATAGGGCGTAAAAAACATCGCGGCTGCGATCGTAGGTGAGGGCAGATAAACCACCGACGACCGTATCCTCAAATGTCTGACGGGGTAGGGTGACGACATCCAGCAGCTCGACGGTAATGGGCAAGAAGATGCGCTCTTCGGCGCTGATCTGAGGCAGGGTACAGCCTGTAAACAGCAATAGCACCCACATCCCCAGCAAGACTCGACCGTACCGCATCATAACGGCCCAGGAAGATAACATCCGGTTGGGCTGGCTCAAATCCCTAGCTAACTGTTCCTGACCTTGTTCCATAGCTGCCCCTGTTACCAAGTAAATCGCAAGTTTTGTTCAACTAAATAAGCCTGCAAGTCACCAATTTGATTCGTGACCAAGATTTGAGTCGGGGTTAGGTCTGCCGGTTGCCCTTGCTGGATGAGCCAACCAGCGGTCGCACCTGCGGCTGCTCCGACACTCCACTCACCATAGTGAACGCGGGTCATGGCATTGACAATATGCGAAGTAGCGATCGCTTTACCCCCAATCAAAAGATTTTCGACGCCGATGGGAATCAGTGCCTCCAGAGGGACTTGCAGTGGCTGTACCAAACGTTCATTGACACTAGCCTGACTCGCTTCATAGGAGGGTTGCCAGTTGCGATAGCGACAGCCGTGAATATCAATGTCGTAATGGGTGAGGGCAACGGCGGTGTCGGCAAAGTTACGTTCGCCTGCCATATCAATCCGTAGATCGGCCTCCTTGACCATGAACGCTTCCTGACCATAGGCGGGGCGTCCGATAATCCGCCGCCCCTCGCGAATATAGGGCATCATGCTAAGCCCCGAATGAGTCGCTAGGGGAGACTGAGGGCCTGACAAAAAGGCCAGCGGTAGACCTGGTTGAGCCTGGGTTTCCATCAGCCATTCGGCAAAGAACAAGGCGTTGTTTTCCGCATTTTTCAACGCCTGTAAAGACAGTCCTCCAATCCAATTCTGATACTGACCTGATTGCGCCAAAGCTTCAGGAATCATAATCAGCGGGTCATCCATGATGTTCCAGTCGTTACCCCGATTCCAGTTGACCAGGGTCATTTCACCCGGCGAAGAGCGACTGACGGCGGCTGTGCCAGAAACGCGACTCACGATTCGCCGATAGTTAAACAATCCCCGATTGTGGTACATCGGGAAGCCTTCCATCTCAAAGTTACGCCGATATTCTGCTTTCGGGATACCTGTGCTTAAATCTTTGAGACTTTGTTGACTTTGCCCTTGGTCATCCGCGATCGCCATGACAAAGGGGTAGGTAAAAGCTTGCGTACAGGCCGGATTACTTTGGCTGGGAGCACTGGCCTCACCAAGGACATCTTTACCATCAGACCCGATTCGATGGGGTATCTGAGCCCAGGCCACCAACTCGCCAGTGTCGGTCGCATCAATCACAATCAAACGCTTGCCGGGAGGCGCTTGCAAACGAATGGGAATTTTGTCAAAAACGTCACTGCCAGACCAGGCGTACCAGGTCGATAGCTCTTGGGATAACTGCCCTTCCGGAGCATAGTCTGGCTCTTTGGGAACCCGCCTAACGCCATAAATAGCGGTAATATGGCGACCCGAACCATCAAAGACAGCCCCTTTGAAGGCCGTTGAGGTGGACCAACGACTCCCTGGTGCCTGACTAGCGGCACTCTGTAATAGCTGCTCGGCGGCCCGTGCACCTGCTTGGGGTAGGAAGCAGAGGCTGCCGACCCAACAGCTATTAGTTTCGTGTACCCAACGGCGATCGCCCATGCCTGTCCAGGCAGGCAAATTAACCGGCTGACTGCGAATGCGTCGCTTAAAATCCTGCCAGCTCCCGGAAAAATTCTGCTGCCAACGCATCGCACGGGACTCATCAATCGCAGAAACGCCCTGTGAACTGACTTGTCCGCCGAGCCAAGGCGTGAGCTCTAACAGACAGGTCTGTGTGCCAGTCTGCATGGCATGGGCTGCTGCTGCAACGCCTCCTAAAGAGCCCCCGACAACAACGACTTCACAGTCCCAGACTTCTTCAGCGGCTGGCTGCGGTCGGAGTTGAGGGCGGCCATTGGCCGCCTGCAAATCCTGTATCCCCTGCGCCAAGAGGGTTGTTTGCAGCGATCGCCCTACAGTGGCAGAACCCACAGTTAGAGGGATTTCGAGATAGCTATTGGCGAGCTGAAAGGCTTCTAACAACACCGTGCCACAAATAATGCCAAACAGAGACGCTACTGATAATCCCGTTACCCGCCTCCGCTTGCGTCTTTTGCGTTCTTGAGCCAGATTGCGATATCGACGGCGTACGGCCATAGCACAGAGGATCACCAGCGTTAAAATGCTACAGAAGTGTAGCAATAGAATCCCTGAACTGGGGCACTTCCATAAAGGAAAAAAGCAGTTTTGCGACAGTCCTGACAACAGCCAGTTACGATTTGAAGACTGGGCTTGACAGCATCTATTCAACCCGCCTAGCTTAGCGAGATGGGTTGCGACTTAGGTTCGATAGCGGTTCCCAGCGATATAGCTTGAGTCACTGAGGTGACAACACCTGGCATCCTTCCGATGCTTGGCGCATAGCCCAAAGGCTCACCGTTTTGTCCTCACGGAAATGTTGACAGCTATACCGGCTCATGGAGTGACTGCGACCGCGTGCTACAGGGTTTTCGCAAGTGCCGACATACGTTAGGACAGCCTGTTTGGATAGGGTGCTTGACGATTTAGGAATCGCCTACGTGCACATAATTCCCCGCAAATAGACATGCTCAAAGCGTTTACCAAAGCCGATTATTTACTTCGTGAAACCCTATTGGGCCTGCAGCGAGGCGGATGGATGAATTGGGCGGCGATTAGCACGATGACCGTCCTCCTGTTCCTGTTCGGGATTAGTTTGCAAGCTACCTGGCAGCTAGAAGGACTGCTCAACCAGTTTGGTAGTCAATTAGAGGTGTCTGCGTATCTCGAGAGTGGGGTACAGGCGGATTCTTTGACGGCGACGATCGCGGCCATTCCCGATGTGACGAATGTAACGGCCATTCCGAAGGAAGCCGCCTGGCAAGAATTAGTCACTGAGCTGGGAATTTCCGATATTACGGGGGCCACTGAACAGCTGAAGGGTAACCCTTTGGTCGATGCTTTACGCGTTAAAGCGGCTCGTTCGGAAAGCGTGCCAGAATTGGCGGCTCAGCTTGCGAACATTCAAGGGGTAGCCGAAGTACTGTACGTGGATGAAGCGGTACAGCGCTTGGAGCAGCTGAATGATGGGCTACGCTGGGCCAGCTTTTTCGTGATTGGCATTTTGAGTCTTACGGCGATCGCCGTCATTACTACGACGATTCGCCTGATTGTGATGGCACGTCGTCGCGAAATTGAGGTGATGCAGCTGGTCGGTGCGACAAGCGTCTGGATCTATTTGCCCTTTATTCTTCAGGGAGCCTTCTTTGGGCTGGTTGGGGCTGGGATTTCCTGGGGCTTGCTCATGGGCATTCAGCGCTTCCTCCAGGAACTGGCAAGTCATCAACCCGATTTCATCCAATTTTTGGCGAGTGGCCTACAGCTATCCCCTCAACAGTCAATTCTCATGCCGAGCGCGCTTGTGGGTTTAGGGGGGGTCGTGGGTTTGATGGGAAGCCTAGTAGCGGTCAGAAAATTTGCTCTCCGCTAACGAATCCCGTTCCCCTGACCGACCAGACCCCAAATTTGAGGTTTGATGTACTCTATCGGATTTCGGTATCTTGATCTTCTTCCAGTAAAGAGGCTTCGTCATCTTCCTGGGCATTCATTTCATCCTTAAAACTCCTTAACGTGCGGCCAACCGCACTGCCTAGTTCAGGGATTTTCTTGGGGCCAAAAATCAAGAGGGCGACCCCGATAACAACAATTACCTCTGTCCAGCCAAGATTAAACATGTTTGATTCTCGTCAGTATTACTAATCAGGGAATTCAAAAACTGGAACGCAGAACTCGGCAAGCTCTGTCCCTCAACGCTTGATCTACCTAAGAGTATTGCATCCTTATTGCGATCCTGGGGGCGTTCAGTCGCGCATTCGCTGAACGCCGAATGCTGTCCTCGCTGGCTCTGATTGGCAGTGTGTACGACCGTCCCACAGACTCAACGTTAGGCACTGACAGGGATGGATTCATAGCGAATATTGGCTTGACGTAAGCGATTCATGGCTTCACCCAAACGATCGCAATCTGCAATCAGGCTTACCCGCACGTAGCCCTCGCCCCCTTGACCGAAGGCATTACCCGGTGTCATCACGACTCCGGTGCGCTCCATGACTGATAGGGCAAAGTCGGTTGAGGGTAAATCGGGTGGGCAAGGAACCCAGAGATACATCGTGGCGCGGGTTTTAGGAACCGTCCATCCCAGCGAGGCAAATTCCCGAATCAGAAAGTCGCGGCGGGTTCGATAGCGCGTTTGCACTTCCTTGAGATACGTATCAGGAAGCTGGAGTGCAGCCTCAGCGGCCTTTTGCAGGGCAGCGAAGATACCGTAATCCAGGTTGGTTTTCAGGGTTCGCAGACCCTGGATAATATTGCGATTACCGACCACGAATCCAACTCGCCAACCTGCCATGTTGTAGGTTTTGGAGAGGGTATGGAATTCTACACCAATGTCCTTGGCCCCAGGGATTTCCAGCAGGCTAGTGGGTTGGTACTGGTCGAAGGCCAACTCGGCATAGCAGAGATCGTGAACCAGCATAATCTCGTAACGGCGCGCAAACGCCACAATTTCCTCAAAAAACTCTCGCGGTGCCGTAGCCGCTGTGGGATTGTTGGGATAGTTGAAAAAAAGGACTTTGGCTTGCTCAGCGACGGTATCGGGAATCTTTGTAAGGTCGATCAGCCAGTCGTTTTTCGCCGTCAACGGCAGGTCAATAATGTTACCGCCCGCGATCGCGGGGCCACGGAAATGGGCCGGATAAGCAGGCGTGGGCACCAGCACCGTATCCCCTGGATTAATGAAGGCCATGGCCAAATGGGTCAAGCCCTCTTTGGATCCCAGCAGCGGCAGCGCTTCACCATTGGGATCCAAGCTAACGCCATAGCGGCGGTAATACCACTCAGTAATGGCTTGGCGGAAGCTAGCAGTCCCTTCAAAGGGGGGATAGCCATGGTTGGCGACGTCTGCAATGGCGCGGGCGGCGGCCTCAACAACGGGTTCAGGCGTCGGGCCGTCAGGATTACCCATACCCAAATCAATGAGATCAAGACCGCGATCGCGCGCCGCCGCTTTCAGTTCGTCCAAACGGGCAAACACATAGGGAGGCAGGCGACGGACACGCTCTGCCGGTTGCAGCCAATCCAGGTTCATACCTGCTAATCCTCGAATCAATCAGTAAACGTTATTGTGGCCCCTGCCTCAACACCTCTCCATACCCTCTCATTGATGCTGCACGAAATTCAACTAGAGGGCACACGCGCTGCTTTCTCGGACGACACGGTGCTGGTGCGCGGGCGTAGTTCAGCCACCGTTGTTGAAACCAACGCCCCCACCAAGGCTTCGGGTGTGACGGTCAGCGGCAAATGATGAATGTCTGAGTTGGGGCGGCAGGCCACTGCTGCTGCTTGCTGCAAATCCCGAAGGCTAACGTCGGCCATTCCGAGATCAGCAAGATCTTTCGGCAGTCCTATAGCTTCGTAAAACTGGATAAGCTGCTGACGAGCCGTCGCAGCAAGCGACGATGACTGCCCCATTTCTTCTAGGCGTAACTGAGTCAAGATTCCGTAGGCGACCTTCTCACCATGCAGCGTGCCATGGCTCTGAGCGAGATGGGTTAGCCCGTTATGAACCGCATGGGCCGCGACTGTCCGACACTGGGCTCCGCCTAAGCCGCCAATGACACCGGCTAATAACACGCAGGCATCCACCACCTCACGCCACTCAGCGCCACCAGGAGATGCCAATGCGGCAGGTGTTTTCTGAAAGAGCAAGTCTCGTAGCACTCTAGCCTGCTGAACCGCTGCGATGATCAGTGCCTGCTCTGAGGTGCCACTGCTAACGGACGCTTCATACCATTTCGCGATCGCATCCCCAATACCTGCAACCAAGGTTCGTTGGGGAGCTGTGGCTATCAGGTCGTAGTCCAGAATAAGTAAATCAGGGCAGCGCGAGAGAGGCACATCATAGCGAAAGGCCCCGGTGTCAGAATAGACATTCGACAAGGCTGTCCACGCAGCACAGGTTGCGGCTGATGTGGGGATCGTGACGACGGGTTTCTGAACCTGGTGAGCGATCAACTTCGCGGTGTCGAGTGCTTTACCGCCACCGACCCCAATAATGCAATCGGCATCATGTGCAGCGACAGCTTGGTGTAAGTTAGCCAGCGTCGGTTCACTACAATCACTACCATAGGTTGCCTGAGCCACAGCTAAATCAGCCAGGGCTGTCTGTAGCCAAGGGGCAGCTGTGGCCAGGCTGCGATCGCCCCCCACAACCAGAGGACGATGACCCAGGCGAGCAATTTGATGGCCCATCGTGGCTAAAATACCGGCTCCCCGAACAACCTCAGCGGGAGCAACCATCAAGGACGGCGGAGTTTGTCGAATCATACGGTCAATTCAGTACTTACGTATTACTATTGAGGGTGGTAGAGAGTTGCTCTAAGGCTTCTGGTTGCAGCGTGATGGCTAACCCATCGTCCTGGTCAGACCCTTTAGCTGGTTGCACTTGGCCCAGGTACAAAAGCTGCGAGACACCACCTTCGACATGCTGAATCGTCCGGGCACGAATGACGGGTGTCTTGCCAGGAACGCCCAATCGACTAGGCTTCAAAAGATTTTGAGCAGCTTGGCGCAGTGTGGCATCAAGCTCCGATTCCGTGATGGTATCGGGAACCTTAATCACAATTTGAGCGGCCCCAGAGTCATAAACAGTGTCATAGGGAATGGCACCCGGAACCACCGTTTGCGTAAAGGGTTCAAAACTCAAACCCAAAACACCTCCCGTTAAAACGCCCATAAAGCTCGTGATCCCCACCAAGCGAAAACGAAAGCTCCATCCAAAGAGGAAGGCCATCAAAGTAATTACGGCCATTGTCAGGGTCGCAACCCCAAACCATTTGGTCGCTTCAAGAAATTCGGCTGGTGTTGGCATAGCACGTTCCGATCACTGCTTACGAGAGGCTCTCAGCCCCTCTATCAGGCATGTTTGCTCTCTACACTCTTTGTGATACTAACAGGTTGCTCTACTGTTTCTGGAATACCTAAATAAGACCTTAAGACCGATAGTGTCATCAATGATTGGGTTGAGTTGAAGGGCAGGCTCGCCAGCTATTGACGCTCAGGAGTGCCGCTAGCGGTCTGTCAGTTTTCAATTTGGAGGTTGGGTTAGCCCCGGCGTAACCCAACGTAATTCTGGTCTCTGTTGGGTTTCACTGTGTTCTACCCAACCTACGCATAACCCAGATTTTCAATGTTGACGCGGCGCTAGGCTGATTGCTCAAGTATTCAGGACTTAAGCAATCAGGTTTTTAAAGTTTGGCATCCTGGGTCAAGGATGTAAATGCTGACAGATGCGACAAGTACGGCCTCAGTTACCCATTGTGATTACGTTTCAGGTTTCAATCCTGAGCTGAAGAGGGTTGCGAATTCCCTGTGGCATTGCGCGAATCGGGAAGTATCATGTCTCCAGTCATGTGCATGAGCGTAGGCACGTCTTGAGATGAGGAGGGATTTCATGCTGACATTTCGCGGACGTTCTTGGGGAGTTCCAATCGGCGCTGCGATCGCCTTGCTCGTCATTAGCTGTAGCGAATCCAAAGTGTCTCAGTGTAATCGCTTGGCCGAAGTTGTGAACAAGGCCCAGGGGTTTATGCCAGCCTTTGAAAGTGATATTCAGGCCTTCAGCACGAATGCTGCTCAGGTACAAAGTTTAGACGATATCAAGGCCGCTGCCGATCAGTATGTGGCTGCCGTCGATAGCGTTGTAGGCAACTTAGATAGCTTAGTGACTGAACTCGGCGCTATTGAACTCACCGACGAGCAACTTATCGAGTATCGCGATGGTTACATTGGCATGGTAGAGGGATTCAGCAGTGCCTTGAACCAAGCAAGTGATGCCATGAACTTAGTACAAGCGGTCGAAGACGACTCGGAACTACCCGCCAAGATCGAGGAGTCGCAGCAAGAAACGGTAAAAGCTGTACAACTCATTCAGGATCTTTCGGTTCAAGAGGCTTCTATTATCAACGAGGTCAATACCTACTGTGGAGCCGATGGACAGCCCAGTGCTCCAGCCCCAGACTCACCTGAGGGTGAATAGGTCGCGAATCCGCTACTAACGACAACGCCATCGAATCGACCAGCAAAAGCGCGCTTTTGCTGGTCGATTCGATGGCGTTGAGAACCCTAACCAGAACATGAAGAGGGCGTGTCTATGAAGATAAGTCTCTTCGTTGTATTTTCGTTTTTTTGTGTCAAAAAATACAGACTGAATGTTGATTCTAATGCCTATCCTTTGCTGCTGCAGAAACGCTCAACTAGAGACCAGGAACTTGCTTTGAGGTTCTATCGTCATGCAGGTGTGAAACGAAAAGAGCTGTGTCAAGGTGATTTTGTACCCCTCTATTAGCTTTGGTTGCACTGTCTACTCTTTGTGAGAACTTTACACAGAGCAGCGAAATGAAAACTAATGTGTTTTTTTAGTGAATCTAAGCTGATCGATCTGGGGAAAAAGATTGGGATCGCATAACTTCGTCCACATAAGGATGAGAAGAATATGGTTCCAGGTTGCTTTAGCCTATCCGCACCATCATTTGTAGTGTCATCACTCTAAAATCATGACTACAGTCGCATCTGTGAAGACTTCAGAGATAAAGGGCCTCTTTCACGCTAATGTACCCCACCCCTCTGCTTCTAGCCTTTTCAAGCGGCTGCTTGATATTACTGGCAGTCTTGTTGGTTTGATGATTTTGGCTCTCATTTTTGTGCCGATTGCGATCGCCATCAAGTTAGATAGCCCAGGTCCTATTCTGTATTCTCAACAACGCCATGGACTGCACGGACGCATCTTTCGGATTTGGAAGTTTCGCTCCATGGTTCAAAACGCTGATGCCCTCAAAAGCCTGGTAGAAAATAAGGCTCAGGGACAAATTTTCAAGAACGAAAATGATCCGCGCATTACTCGCATCGGCTGTTTTTTACGGCGTACCAGCTTGGACGAGTTTCCTCAATTTTGGAATGTTTTTCGAGGTGAAATGAGTCTAGTGGGAACGCGCCCTCCCACCTCTGATGAAGTTGCTCAATATACGCCCCGTCATTGGAAACGCCTGGATGTTAAACCAGGATTAACAGGGCAATGGCAGGTAAGTGGCCGCTCTACCATCAAGGACTTTGAGGAAATCGTCAACTTGGATTTGCACTACCAGCAGGTCTGGACGCCCCTTTACGATTTAGAGCTTATCTTCAAAACGGTTCAGCACCTGCTCTCCCGCCGCTCCGGAGCTTGCTAACGCATCGCCTTCGGTAGGTTTCAAGGCTTTTGACAAAGAGCGGCTTACTGACGCTATCAGTAAGCCGCTCTTTGTAGTGCGATTCACAGGTATGTCAGTTGATTCATAACGGTCTGACTTGGAAGTCCTTTTCTGACTGACACCCTCCGGTCGGGTCAGTTTGACAAATGCTCTGAGTCTGAGTCTTCTTACTAATCTCGGTTTCGCCAATTTCAACGGTCGCGTGCGTCCAGGTGTAGCGTCGATTCGAAACCTTTGTCTCAGCAATAAAATTGCCAAATTCATCGGTGCGTGCCCTTACGGTGCGGGTCGTTGTGTATTCATGGATCCCAACTTCGTGACCGTGGAAGGTAACGGTAACCCTAGCATCACCCACTGGCGATAATGCTGATGTCAGCTCTACACGGCCTGTTAATGACAGTTTTGCAGCTGATGCCGCGAGGGGCGTAACCAGCAAGATACTGAGCGTCCCCAGCAAAAGACCCAATTTATTCACGGTAATCCCTCTTCTACCAAGACGCAGAAATCCAAGCACAGTCATCAAGCATGGCAAGACAGGCTAAGCTCTGTCGGTTATCTGGGATACAGCTGTCAAGTTCCAGGCATCAAAATCTAAACATCAAAGATGCTGCTGCCTCGTTTTGCGGACCGGTGGGTTCATCCTCTAGAGCCACAACGGTAGAATTCAACGATTAATAGAATGAATCATTTGGCATGAGTCCTTGCCGAGCATTCCCTCGCTCTATTAAGAAGTGGGTGAAACAGTGAGTTCCTTAAGTCAGAAGATCAACAAATACGATGCTTTCAGAGTGTCCGCAGATTCTTTCTGGAAGACTAGAATGGTCACTGTTGCTACAAATTTTGTTGTTTACCGAATGTGAGTCCCAATGAGTAACCAGGCGCAACCCGATCGCATCTTAATTTTTGACACCACCTTGCGTGATGGCGAACAATCGCCAGGCGCAACGCTCAATGTGGATGAAAAGCTCACGATCGCGAAGCAGCTGGCACGACTGGGCGTCGACATCATTGAAGCGGGTTTTCCCTTTGCGAGCCCAGGGGATTTTGAAGCCGTCAACAAAATTGCCGAGCAGGTCGGTACTGCCGATGGCCCCACAATTTGTGGCTTGGCACGGGCAACCAAGCAAGATATTGAAGCCGCAGGACGGGCGATAGCACCCGCAGTTAAAGGCCGTATCCATACCTTTATTGCCACGTCTGACATTCACATGCAGTACAAGCTGCGGAAGAGTCGGGAAGAGGTGTTGGCCATTACGCAAGCAATGGTCGCCTACGCGAAGACCTTTACGGATGATGTCGAGTTCTCGCCAGAAGATGCGGGTCGCTCGGAGCCAGCCTTCATGCATCAAGTACTGGAAGCCGCGATCGCAGCGGGCGCAACGACGGTTAACATCCCGGACACGGTTGGTTACCTGACACCGACTGAGTTTGGTGAACTGATTCGCGGTATCAAAGAGAATGTTCCCAACATTGACCAGGCCGTTATTTCGGTTCATGGCCATAATGACCTGGGTTTAGCGGTCGCTAATTTCCTAGAGGCTGTCAAGAACGGGGCTCGGCAGCTGGAATGCACCATTAACGGGATTGGTGAACGGGCTGGGAATGCTGCGCTAGAAGAACTGGTGATGGCGATGCATGTGCGCCGGAATTTTTATAATCCCTTCCTCGGACGTCCTGCTGACTCGGAAGCGCCCCTCACCAACATCAACACCCAGGAGATTTATCAGACCTCGCGTCTCGTTTCTAACTTGACCGGGATGTTTGTGCAGCCGAATAAAGCGATCGTGGGAGCCAATGCCTTCGCTCACGAGTCTGGCATTCACCAGGATGGTGTGTTGAAGAACAAGCTCACCTACGAAATCATGGATGCCGAATCCATTGGATTGAACAACAATCAGATTGTCTTGGGCAAGCATTCCGGTCGCAACGCCTTCCGGACGCGCTTGAGCGAACTCGGACACGAACTCGGTGACCAAGAATTAAATCGGGCTTTCCTGCGGTTCAAAGACCTGGCTGATAAGAAGAAGGTCGTCACTGATTGGGATATTCTGGCTCTGGTCAACGATGAGACCCAACAGGCTCCCGAGCATTTCCACCTGGAACTGGTGCAGGTTTCCTGTGGGGATCACGCCTGCCCCACGGCGACTGTGACCTTGCGGACCCCGGATGGCGAAGAGTTAACGGATGCTGCTACCGGGACTGGCCCAGTGGATGCAGTTTACAAGGCCGTCAATCGCGTTGTGAACATCGCTAATGAACTCATCGAGTTTTCGGTGCAGTCGGTGACAGCTGGCATTGATGCGATCGGTGAGGTTACGATCCGCGTGCGCTATGACGGACAAGTCTTTTCGGGACACGCAGCCAATACGGATATTGTTGTAGCCTCGACCCAGGCTTACCTGAATGCGCTGAATCGCCTCTATGCAACCCAGCAGCAAGGGAAAACCATTCATCCTCAAAAGGATGAGATGGAGGCCGCTGCTACAGCCAGAGTATAAGTCACAGGGATTAGGCGCTTATCTGTCCTACCTTTGTCAAGTGCTTACTGTGTTGATGGATATTCTTTCCCTTACCCATCAACACAGGCTTGAGATATTTACCAGGTGCTAGCTTCACAAGCTAATAGCTTAGCCAGTGTGGCGATCGCTACCCCATCCCCCCCTGTCCGCAGCTCTATCTCCACACCAACAGCGATGAGCTGCATTTCTAAGCGCTTGTAATAAGCGGTCAAGACCTCCTGAGGTTCGCTAAACCATCCCGACTCTGGCAAGGGGGCATCTGTTAGAGAGGTTTTGAGGTCGTATTTTAACTTGGCAGCTAGGGATTGAATGACGTATTGCTGCTCGGGTCGAGCTTGCTCCAGCCACGTTTGCATGGGTGTGGCCAGAATGCTTTGGACTTGGGTGCTCGTGGACTGCTGCTGGAGCCAAGCCTCAGACGTGGATATCGGCCAGTCGGAAGTTTCCTCGTCTACTTTGGCAAAGGCATGAGCCTCCGCAAAGGAAACTTGCCCATCCGCGTCATAGTCGGCGGAAGCGACGGTATTACCAACGCGATCGCGACCACTCATTCCAGCAAAAAAGCTGGAACTGTAGTCTTTATAGTCGGCTTCATTAACTAAAGGGGTACAGCCGACGGACGGGCGGGTTTTGACAGTGGCGAAGAAACCGCAGCGAGTCTGCAAAGCTACGGGCTGGTCAGGATCCCCACCTTCATAAATCAAATTGGCAAAAGATCCTGCGTAGCATTGCGCCATCATCGTGACAAACGGGATTTCCGCAGGCCACTGATCCAGCGTTTGAGCAAGAGCTTGGACGGACAAGAAGTCTTCTTCCCAAAGGATGAGGGCATTGTTATCGGGGTTCTCACGATCGAGTGCCCCGTGACCTGTGAAGTAGAGAAAAGCTGGACAGTGAGTCGAGCCTTGCACAGTTTGGGGATAATCCTGGAGCCACTGATTCACATTGGCTGCTGTTGCTGCACCCGTCAGATTCTCGATGTCAGGGACTTTGAAGCGCTCCTGTCCCAGCGGGTTGAGATACCGTATTGTGGCCTGACCATCATTCCCATTGGCGAATAGAATCGTCGCGATCGCCGGATTGAATCCTAAATATTGCAGTGTGCGCTGGAAGTAACGGACATTTTTCTCCAAGGCAATTTCGTTATAGCTGGGGGCACCACCACCGGCAACCACAAAAAACTGTGTGGGCAGAGGGTTGGCCTGAACCTGTTTGGGTCGTGAGGCGTTACCTAACCAATCTTTAATCGAAGCAGGCAGTGTAGTGCGATTGACTAAGACCGTCGCGATCGCGCCCATCCCCAACAGATATACAGCGAACTTGCGATTGAAAAAATGAGACATGCACACAAGGGAGTTCCATTGTTCCCATTGTGATGATTCTGTCGCTAATCGTCATTGGATATGACTGAGAATTTACGACCCTGCATACAGAACAAGGGCTGCAGGAATGCAACTTTCGCATTCCTGCAGCCCTTACTTCGCTAAAACCAAGACTCTGAAACCTAGCGGTCAACGGAGCCCATAATGACGTCGATACTGCCCAAAATTGCCATGATGTCAGCAACTTTAACGCCCTTCAGCAGCTGAGGTAGAATTTGCAGGTTGTTGAAATCGGGTGGACGAATCTTAAAACGCCAGGGGAAGACGTTATCTTCGCCAATAATAAAGACGCCGAGTTCACCTTTACCGCTTTCCAAGCGTACATAGTGCTCGCCTTCGGGAATTTTGAAAGTTGGCGGAATTTTCTTGCCTGCAAACTGGAATTCAAAATCATTCCACTTAGACTTGGGCCCCTCTGCCATCCGCTTGGCTTCAAGATTCTCGTAAGGGCCGCCGGGTAGTTGAGCGCAAGCTTGGCGAATAATTTTGACCGACTCGCGCATTTCCCGGACGCGGATGCTATACCGGGCTAGACAGTCACCAGCCGTCTCCCAATGAACTTCCCAGTCAAAGTCGTCATAGCACTCATAGTGATCGACTTTACGCAGATCCCATTTCACCCCAGAGCCCCGGAGCATTGGCCCCGACAGACCCCACCCAATTGCGTCGTCCCGTGAAATAACCCCAATGCCCTCGACCCGACGTCGGAAGATGGGGTTGTTAGTAATGAGCTTTTCGTACTCATCTACTTTGGGCAAGAAGTAATCACAAAAATCAAGACACTTATCAATCCACCCATAGGGCAAATCAGCAGCTACCCCACCAATGCGAAAATAGTTGTTGTTGATCAGGCGTTGCCCCGTGGCCGCTTCCCACAGGTCGTAGATCATTTCCCGCTCGCGGAAGATGTAGAAGAAAGGAGTTTGGGCACCGACGTCGGCCAAAAACGGCCCGAGCCATAGCAAGTGGTTGGCGATACGGTTCAGCTCCAGCATAATCACTCGGATATAGCTGGCACGCTTGGGCACTTCAATGTCAGCAAGCTGTTCCGGTGCGTTGACCGTAATGGCCTCGTTGAACATGCCTGCGGCATAGTCCCAGCGGCTGACATAGGGCACAAACTGGACATTGGTACGACTTTCAGCGATTTTCTCCATCCCACGGTGGAGATAACCAATGACCGGTTCACAATCAATAACGTCTTCACCATCCAAAGTTACGATGAGCCGCAGCACCCCGTGCATAGAGGGATGATGAGGGCCCATGTTGATAACCATGGGTTCAGTTTTGGTTTCAATGCGTGACATAGATACGCTATGGCTGGGGTCTACGAGGGTGAACAGCCCACCAAGGGGATGATCCAGGAGCAAGCCCAAACAAGACTCTGCAAAACCTTACAGGTGATTTCGTTTGTGCTGTCTTAATTAATATAGAGGGTCTACCCTCAGAATAACCAGGCATTTCCATAACCGAAGCTGAGTATGGATGATGAGGGTTCTCTATACGACCGATATCTCTACCTATGGCACGAATGATGGACGATACCGCCTCACTGAATGCTCCACCAGCGTTTCATCATGTATCGGTAATGCCCGAAGCCGTCTTGACTGGGCTGAACGTGGTGACCGCAGGATGTTACTTAGATGCCACAGTAGGGGGTGGTGGGCACAGTACACAAATTCTGGAAGCCGATGCAACAGTCCGGCTAATTGCCCTCGATCAGGACGCCTTGGCTTTGTCAGCAGCTCAGGAGCGATTGCAAGCGTATAGCGATCGCGTCCAATTCCAGCGCACGAATTTTGCCAACTTTGATCCAGGAACGACGGTTTTTGACGGAATTTTGGCCGATCTTGGCGTGAGTTCCGCTCAACTGGATATTCCCGAACGAGGATTTAGTTTTCGCCATGAGGCACCCCTCGATATGCGGATGGATCAGCGTCAGGAATTAACCGCAGCGACCATCATTAATCATTGGGAAGAAGCTGAACTTGCCCGTATCTTCTTTTTCTATGGCGAAGAGCGTTTGTCGCGACGGATTGCTAAGACGGTTGTGGCGCAGCGTCCCTTTCAAACGACAACGGGGTTGTCAGCCGCGATCGCTAAATGTGTACCGGGAAAATATCGCCATGGGCGTATTCACCCTGCGACTCGTTGCTTCCAGGCACTCCGCATTGCCGTGAATGCTGAATTAGAGGTCTTGGAAACGTTTCTGGCCCGTGCTCCCGATTGGTTGGCTGCTGGTGGCCGCATCGTGGTGATTAGTTTTCACAGCCTGGAAGATCGCATTGTCAAACATGCCTTCAAAGGCGATGAGCGGCTCAAAATCATGACTAAAAAACCTCTCGTAGCCACGGCAGCAGAGGTGCAAGCCAACTCGCGATCGCGTTCGGCCAAGCTCAGAGTGGCCGAACGCTTGGATCAGCCTGCTGAGACGTCCAGATAACATCCTCATCATGATTCAGTGAGATTTCTGAGGGCGTCGTGTTCTCATGGCACTGTTTACAGCTATGGGTTCAGATTTACCATTGAATTATGCCGCGACTCAGAAGTGCTAGCAGATTCCCCTTCTACACTGAAGTAATGTGTACGCTCTTAGCTACCTTGTTTGCCCATGGACATTCATCGGATTCCTGCGCTTTGGGACAATTACATTTTTCTGCTGCACGATCCAACGACTCAAACGGCAGCGGTGGTAGACCCAGCCGAATATCAACCTGTGCTGAAAAAGCTACAGGCACTGGGAGCGAATTTAACAGCAATTTTTAACACTCACCACCATGGCGATCATGTGGGGGCTAATCGACAGCTTTTGCAGCAGTTTCCAGAAGTTGTTGTCTACGGAGGGGCTGAGGATAAAGGCCGGATTCCAGGCCAACAGATATATCTTCAACAAGGCGATACTGTTTCCTTTGGCGGCAGAACAGCTGCGGTCTTTTTTGTCCCTGGACACACCCGCGCCCACATTGCCTATTACTTTCCCCCAGCTCAAGGTGGCGATTGGGGCGAACTCTTTTGTGGCGATACGTTATTTGCGGGTGGCTGTGGCCGCCTATTTGAGGGAACCCCCCAACAAATGGTGACATCCCTAACGCAGTTGCGATCGCTGCCCGATACAACCCGCATTTGGTGCGCTCACGAATACACCCTTAAAAACCTGGAATTTGCGCTGACGGTGGACGGGCAGAATGCTGCGTTGCAATCCCGAATGGCAACTGTCCAAACAGCTCGCCAGCAGGATAAGCCCACCGTGCCAGCTGAATTGGGTGTTGAAAAACAGACGAATCCCTTCCTAAGGTGGGATGTTGCTGCGTTACAAGCGACGGCCAAAACAACAGAGCCCATACAGACTTTTGCCCGTATTCGCGGTATGAAAGACCGCTTTTAACTGACTCGAAATTGACTATGAGCGATTCTCCGTTGCCGCCTCCTCCCATGCTCCGGCGTTGTCTGACTCGTCTGGGTATGGCAACTGATCTTCCAGTTAACTGGGAATTACTGGATCAAGCGTTGACCCATGCCTCTGCCTCCACGCAGCGCAATAACGAGCGTTTGGAGTTCTGTGGGGATGCCGTCCTGCGCTTGGCTACAGCAGAGTTTCTGATGGAACGATATCCCCAGGCAACGGTGGGTGAATTATCGACACTACGGGCTCATTTGGTTAGCGATCAAACGCTGACTAGCATTGCTCAAAAATTAGATCTAGAAGATTTTTTACAGGTTTCGACGGCGGCGGCGGGTGACATAGCGGCCCGACCCACTCGCTTAGCTGATGCGATCGAAGCCATTCTGGCCGTGCTGTATTTGAGTGTGGGTGATCTACGGTTGGTAAGACCTTGGCTGGATCCTTTCTTGCTGGAGCGGGTGGAGGCGTTAGTCCAAAATCCCGTGCAGCATAACCCCAAAACAGCCCTACAGGAACTTATGCAAAAGCACTACAAAATCCTGCCGGAGTACCGCACAGCGGAAGTGAGTACCGTTCACGGTGATCCTCAGCGATTTCAATCTGAGGCTTGGTTTCGCGATCGCTGTTTAGGGTCTGGGAAAGGTGCTTCCCGGAAATTAGCAGAACAGGCTGCAGCTTTAGAAGGCTATGCCGTGATGCAAACTTTGATTACAGCTGCTATTGAAGTCGCTGAAACAGAAGCGAAGCCTTAGGGGCTGTCATCAATTAAACTCGAAGGCCTTGCGGTATCAGCATGGCCGCGCCCGCTTGGTAAAACTAGCTAGGGGCTGAACCGCTTTCAGCATGAGGATTCAGGCTCTAAATGATGACAGCCCCTAAGTTTGCTGACTAGCAGCCGCGAGTACCCGTTGTGGACACTTGCTGCGCTGTACTTTGCCCAGCCCCTCCTGCGTCCCATGGCTAAAAACTTTGAGTTGGCTGCTGCTGATAAACCTTGATGATTACCTGAGCCAGCATATGGCGGACGGCTTGATGCAGGCTCCAAATTGAAGTTTGAACTGCGGGGGATAAGCTATGCACAGTTCCGCGAGGGAGTGCGCATTGAAACTGATAGAACGCTGCCGCCACAGTATATCCCTGAGCTAGCAAAATCCTCGACTGGGTTGGCGCGGTGATGATCCGATCAACAGCAGTGCAAAGCGTTTGTAGCAAGTGGTGACAAGGCAATGGACTTGCTGCAGTCCATCCCCATTGCGGTTTTGGGGCATGAGCCGTTGACCGTGCTGTCACCTCCGCGTGACGCTGACAGGCTTCAATCTGTTGTAGCCAACGACAGCATCGTATGTAGCTCCATTGGAAAAACAGCGGTAGAGACAGCTGTAGTTGATAGCAAAGTTCCTGAGTAGGAAGGTTGAGATTTACCCATGAGCGATCGCAAGCCAATGGTTCCAGCGATTGCTTCGTAAAAGCTGAGCATAGGTGCTGTAGCCACTCACTAATTCCATGGTCAGAGAGGGTAAAGGTGATCCAACCCGACGCCTGTACTTGGATTGACCAATTTGCCCATATCATTGGTGAATGCCTGTTTTCTAAAGATGGACGTTCCACGAAATGTTGGCTCAGATCATGAGCTACGATGTCAGCAAATAATGATGTCTGAGCCGCCAATTTAAGGGCAATTGCAGACCGGTAAGCAATTCCGGTTGGTACGACAATGCCCGCTAAGGGGAACTGTTCTGGAGAAAAAATGACACCTTGAATCCTCTTATCAAGTTTTTCAAAGAGTGCTTTTTGCAACATTACTTTTGCGGCGATGGAATCAACCATATCGCCGAATTCTCCGGATGAGGTTACCATGTGCCAGTAGATATTTTGATGCTGCTCAATATCTGTCTTTTACAGAGCGGAATCTGTAGTTTTGAACTGAGATTCACGAGAAACAATACGGAGACTTTAGTTTAATATGAAGAAAATATAAGCACCTGGTTCCGTAGATTCCGCATATTATTTGGGTGCTCCGTTCCCTGAAGATCATGCATCTGCCCGCAAGGCACTGTGAGAGCCACCCGTGTGTTTTCAATTGAGCTTGAGGCAGTTTCCGTTCAAACAGTCTAAATAGTCTCATTCCGGCACACATATGTATCCATCACCTTCAGCTAATCAGGCCCGACCATTTTTGACATGGCAGCGCATTTCTGACTGGGCTCAAGAACACTATCGTTGCCGCACTTTTATGAAGGACGAGCGTATCCCAGCGCGAACTGGGCTGCTGTACTTGGTACAGCGGGGTGCAGTTCGCTTGACAGGGAATGCTCAGCTCAATGTTGATGTGGCTTCTGATGAAGAAGTCAGTACGACACCTCTGATGGCCCAAGATGAAGAGGCTTTTCTAGGGTTTGTCGGTGCAGGGCAACCTTTTGAGATCGTCGCTCAGTCTCCCTTTTCGTTACAGAGCTTCGCCCACGTTGACCAAACAACCGTAATCTGGCTGTACTGGCATGATCTGGATAGCTGGCCTCATTTTCGGCGGGAGGTTCTGGATGCTTTTCGTCACCAGCATCAGCGCAAGCTCCTGTGGTTGAGCACGTTGGGGCAACGACGCACAATTGATCGTTTAATCGGCTTTTTGACCTTGCTGATTGAGGAGTTTGGCGAATCCTGTCCCGAGGGTTACTATCTACCGTTTCCCTTGACCCACGCTCAAATTGGGAGCGCGATCGGATCGACTCGGGTCACGATTACGCGCCTCATGGGCAAATTGCGACAGCGAGGCATCATCACGGCCTATGGCGATGGTTTGATATGCCTTCCTGCTGATATGGCCCTCGAAAAGGAAGCCCTCTAGGGAGATCTTTGAAGGTGAGCCGATCAGTTAATCATTGACACTTACTGATCGTTGACATTTATGCGAGTCTACATTCGTTCGTTGTTCAGAAATGCATTAGCGGGGAACGCACTATAGGATAGAGATCCTTTTGGCGGAGCTGTTCCTGAATTCATTGGCTAGCATGGCTCACTCCTGGTATGCCTTTATCGACAAGATTCTGCTGTAGGTTGTTTCTAACAGATGGGTTTATCCTTGAAGTCAACAATGGCGATTGGCTCAGTGCTAGGCAGGCTGCTCCATTGATATCTGTGGGGCAAAGACCTTATGAAATTTATTGACTTAGCAGAGGTGACGGTCGTTGGAGGTCAAGGCGGCGATGGGATGGTTGCCTTCCGACGTGAAAAATATGTGCCTGCGGGCGGGCCATCCGGTGGTAATGGTGGCAACGGCGGCTCGGTCTACCTCATTGCTGATGCTAATTTGCAGACCCTGCTCGACTTCCGCTACGCTCACATATTCAAGGCTGAACACGGTCAGCGAGGCGGCCCCAATAACCGCACCGGAGCATCTGGTAGCGATCGCTATATCGAAGTCCCCTGCGGCACTGTGATTTACGACACCCAGACCGACGAAGTCATTGGCGATTTAGTGTCTCCCCAAGAAACCCTCTGCGTTGCTCAGGGCGGCAAAGGTGGGTTGGGTAATCGTCATTTCCTGAGTAATCGTAACCGAGCCCCTGAACATGCCTTACCGGGCTTACCTGGTGAAGAAAGAACTATTCGCTTAGAACTGAAGCTACTGGCAGAAGTGGGCATTATTGGTTTGCCCAATGCTGGCAAATCCACCTTAATTGCGGCTCTTTCGGCGGCTCGTCCCAAGATTGCCAACTATCCTTTCACCACGCTGGTTCCTAATTTGGGCGTGGTACGCAAGCCCACCGGCGATGGAACGGTCTTCGCGGATATTCCTGGGTTGATTGCCGGGGCTCACGAGGGTTTGGGGTTAGGTCACGAGTTTTTGCGTCATATTGAACGCACTCGCATTTTGCTGCACTTGGTAGATGCGACGGCTGAGGATCCCATCGGCGACTATCACACGATTCAGCAGGAGTTGGATGCCTATGGACATGGCTTAGCCGATCGCCCACAATTGATTGCCCTCAACAAAATCGATGCGCTTCCGCCCGAGGATTGTGAAGCACTTCTAGAATTGATGGCGGAAGCTGGGCAGGAGCAGGTCTTTACGATTTCGGCAGTGACGCGTCAAAATCTTGATGGATTGATGCAGGTAATTTGGGATCGTTTGGATGCCCTTGCGCCAAAGGAACTTGACGCCTCACCTCAGATCGTGGATGCAGAGGGTGTCCCTTCTTAAAGGTCTTGTACGCAAAACTGATGCATTGATCAGCTGGGTTGACGATAATACCCAGCTTACTTCCTCGAAAATTGCCAGGTGTAGCAAGCTCCAAACAGGTTGTAGCCTGCCAGATAGTTGTAATCATCATCTGGTATATCTTTCAATTCCGTATGCCGACCTCAGCATGCCGAATTCTGCTCTATCTAACGACGGAAACTTCAGCTCGCCGGAATTCGTCATTCAGCTTAGAACGGAAAACTTCAACAGATAAGACACAGCAAAAGGGGACGCAACCATGGCAACAACGCGGCAGCTAGTTGGCACTCTAGGATGCCTAAATGTAGTGAGTGTCGCGTTGATGATAGGGGTAAGCGATCGCGCCCTAGCCCAGCAGGAAGATGGCCCACGCTTTCTCTGCCAGGTGGAAAATGGTCAACCCACGGTCATGTATTCCCCCATCAGCCAACCCGGTGAAGTCTATCCCTGGGCCACACCCGGCGATTTAGGCAGTGCCTGGCCAGCCGAACGTCGTTGTAATGAAATCAGTCGCCGATTGGAATCCTATCGTCCTGATGGACTTTTAGAACTCCAAACAGGGCTGGAAAACGGTTACGACACCGTTTGTGTAACGACGGAAAACGATGCGAGTTGTCGCATTGTCTTCACCGTTCCACCCGGACAGGATCCGCTAGTTACCCGTGATAGCGTTTTCAACAATCTAGCCCTAGCCGATCAGGGACAGACCACAGAGGGCGTCATTACTTTTCAAGACGGTAGTACGGTTCTCGATGATTTGGAAAACGTCTTAGGTTTGCCCTCTGGCAATACTTCTGCCCGTCGCAACCGCAGCATTAATTTGCAGCCCTTTTTAGACCCGCGTGATGGGGGTACTGGTTCCCAACTTAACCGCAGTCCTGGCCGTTCGTTAAATCCCGATAACTTCTAGCGGTTGCGGTCAAAACTTGCCGTAGGATAACTCCGCAAGCATTGTGGAGAACAGCATGGTTGCAACCCGTCAACAAAAGCCCCCATGGGCTGGCGAAGATACCCTGTCTCGCTGGGTGAATCGGCTCATTCAAATTAAGCCACTGTACAGTCTAATGAAGTGGCAAGCGCGACGCGTCATGATTCGCACAGCTGAGACTCAGGGGATCCCTTGGCGGGATATCTGCACGCAGCTAGAGACCTCGGCGATACAGGCGAAGTTGGCGGACTTGACGAATCCTGTTGTGACCTATCCTGCCTACTATCAGGTTCCCTTTCACGCCTATGACGCCGGTAATTTGTGCTGGCAGGCTGCCTTTGAAGCGACACCGGCAACCTATGCGATCGCGCTGCGGGTGTGGCCCGAGGAGAAGCTCACCTGGCAAGCTGCCCAAGATAGGCTACGAGGCCAGTTTTATCAGGTGCTATCAGATTATCTGAACAGGTCAGCGCAAAATGATCCCACAAGTATCCGTTCAGTTCAGAACATTCTGGATGTTGGATGTTCTGTGGGTATTTCAACGCGTTGGCTGCACCATTATTTTCAGCAGCAGCAGGCGGTACGCACGACAGGGCTAGATTTATCACCTTACATGTTGACTGTCGCTCAGCACTTGGATACAAAAGGCCTCATTTCTCGATGGATTCACGCTCCGGCAGAGCAATCCGGCTTGCCCGATGCCAGCTTTGATCTAGTCGCACTTCAGTTCGTGACCCACGAACTGCCTCAGGCGACCACGATCGCTATTTTCCAGGAAATACAGCGCTTACTCCGGCCTGGGGGCACGCTGGCGATCGCCGATAACAATCCTCAATCGTTCGTGCTCCAAAATCTGCCCCCCGTTTTGTTCACGTTGATGAAAAGTACGGAACCCTGGAGCGACGAATACTACACGTTTGATATTGAGGCTGCGCTTCGGGAGCTTGGCTTTCAGGATGTGGTTAGTCAAGCGACTGACCCTCGCCATCGCGGTATCTTTGCGCAAAAAGGATGCTGATGGGTTACCGATACAGCTTGCCCGTGGTTCTAGCTCAAGGATGAGATTTCCCAGGTGATATGGCAAGTTGCAAATAGGTCAGGTCACTCCAGATAGCTGTAATCATCATCTAGTCAGTCTTTCAATTCCGCATTCCGACTTCAGGATTCCGAATTCTGCTGTAAGGGCAGTGTAAAGAAGAAGGTCGTTCCTTGCTCAGGCATACTCTGGACCCAAATGTGTCCTTGGTGACGGTGAATAATGCGCTGGACGATGGCGAGTCCAATGCCGGTACCGGGAAAATCCTCTACTCTGTGCAACCGTTGAAAGGGGCTAAACAGCTTGTCGGCATAGGCCATATCAAACCCCACGCCATTATCGCGGATAAAAATGGCTCCATCCTCGGGACGTTGACCAATTTGAATGCGCGCGGGCTGGCGATCGCGACTAAATTTGATGGCATTGTCCAATAGGTTCGTGAGAACCTGCTGAAGCAGAATGGAGTCACCCTGGACTGTGGGTAACGCATCCACGGTGAGATCGATAGCGGCAGAATTTTCTATCTGAACTTCTAACAGGCTGAGGGTTGTGTCAACGAGGGCGGCAAGATCAACAGGGCGCATAGCCAACTCTCGTCGTCCTACCCGCGAGAGGATGAGCAAACCGTCGATCAACAGCCCCATCCGATGACTGCTGTTACTGATGACGTCAAGGTAGTGGGCAACTTTGCTATCCCTCTCCAGGGTGCTGCTTAATCGCTGCTGAAGCGCCACAATAAAGCCGTTGATATGTCGTAGGGGGGCTCGCAAATCGTGGGATATCGAGTACGAGAAAGCTTGTAACTCCTGGTTTGTGGCTTCTAGTTGAGCGCTTTGAGCTTCAAGTGCTTGCCGAGCTTTCGTAATCTCAGTCACATCCCGTGAAGAGCCAATCAGGGCATAAACTTCACCGTTAGAACGCTTGAGGGGAATTTTATAGGTATCGAAATAGAGCGTGCCTTGGCGTGTGGCGATCGCTTCTTCCACATGCAAAACCTTGCCAGTCTCGAATACATGCGTGTTTTGAGCAGCGTAGTGAGTCGCAAGCTCGGGGGGATAACATTCAAAGATCGTTTTACCTTCTAAATCTTGTTGATGGTGTATCTGAGCAAAGCGCGTAACCGCAGCATTACCAAACGGCATCCGGTGAGTGTCCCGCTCGACCACAAAAACTTGATCCGGCAAGCTGTTCATAAAGGTCAACAACTCAGCGGTTCGTTGTTCGACGAGTTCTTCCAGATGCTGATTTTGATCCGCCAGGGCTTGATATAGGCGACGCACTTCCTCTTCGGCTCGTTTGCGCTCTTCGATGTCACGAACCAGAATCAAAACTTCATCATCGGCTAAGGGGACGACGCGGGCTTCTTCCCAACGCAACTGTCCATTAACTGAAATTTCGTATTCATAAATTTGCATCTCACCGCTCACGAAGGCTTGCTCGATGGCCGTCATGCGTTCCTGGACAACCTCGGCTGGGAGGATCGCGCTGATGCCACGTCCGATTTGGTTTTCCTTAGGACAGAGCACTTTGAAATGACTGGGATA
The DNA here is from genome assembly GCA_039819045.1 of Cyanobacteria bacterium J06638_28. Taxonomy (GTDB): domain Bacteria; phylum Cyanobacteriota; class Cyanobacteriia; order Phormidesmidales; family Phormidesmidaceae; genus SIO1E4. The sequence continues at coordinate 149,282 of JBCBSR010000006.1, read as the reverse complement.
TTGCATATCCAAACACGTCCCATCACGGTGCACGCGCAGAAGCAGATCAGGAAGTGCCTCTAAAATGGCGCGGTTGAGGGCTTCACTGGTCTGCAGTGCGTGCTCAATATGTTTCCGAGCGGTGATATCAATGACCAACCCATCCCAAACATGGCTCCCCTCTGCTTGAGGAACGGGGCGTGCAATTGTTTGAACCCACTTTTGAACCCCTGATGGTGTAATCAAGCGAAACTCACAGAGGAGGTGAGTTTGGTACTTAATCGAATGACGAATTGCTGTACCAAAGTCGGGCAGGTCATCAGGGTGAACCAGATTCCAAGCAGCGGCAGCGTCTTTGTAAAGGGCTTCTGGCTCCAGTTCCCACAGCTCGCGAATGCCGGGACTTACGTAGCTAAAGCGATCGCTGCCGTCAGAACAGCGATGATAACGATAGATGACGCCGGGCATGTTGCTGGCGAGATGCTGTAGTCGCGCTTCACTTTCTCTGAGGGCTTGGTCCGATCGTTGACGCTGGAGCTCAGCCGCTGCTCGGTCAGCAAAAATTCGGAGAATAGCCGTTGTATGGTCGACAGCTTTGAGGGGTTGCTTGAGAATGACACAAATCTCACCAATGACGTTGCCTTCGGTATCATAAAAGGCAACCCCGACATAGCTTTCAGCCTCCAGCATGGTCAGATCGGCATCGCTAGGGAAAGCCGCTTGCACACCGCTTGGACAAATGTAGTAGCCATCTTGCAGCACCAACTCACAAGGTGTGTTTGACACAAGATAGGTATGAGGCGATTGTAATTGTCCATCACTCCAGAATACGAGCGTTTGTAACACTTGAACGGGCGTCGTACTTGACTGCGAGGTCAGGTGTTGAAGTTCATTAATGAGGACATGATCAGCGTTGAGGGCTTGTGCCAAGTGCTCTGCTAAGGCTGCAAAAAAGTCTTCACCGACAACGGCAGCAGTTCCTGCTGCAATATTGCGGAGAGTCTTCTCGGCAACCACACGCTCGGTCACATCATTATGGACGCAGGCGAGGAAAGGCATCGCATCCTCTGATCCTGAAACGGCTGTAATCACAGCTTGAACATATCGTTCCTCACCATCGGGACGCACAAACCGTTTATCAATGACGTGGGCGGTGACTTGTCCCTGAATAACTTCATTATTCAAATAGACGTCATGAGCCAAATCGGCGGGGTGAGTGACCTCAGCGTAATGTGTCCCAATAAGATCGATCGCGTTGCGACCTACTAAATGACAGAAAGCTGGATTAACGCGGATGTAGGTGCCATCCATGGCAATCTGCGCCATGCTAACGGCGGATTGCTCAAAAAAGGCTTGGAACCGTAAATCACTCTCGCGCTGGGCGACTTCTGCTTGCTGACGTCGGTAGGTATTGGCAAAGACGTCCCCGATTAACTGCAGTAGAGCACTTTCGTTCTCTATCCAGATTTTGATCCGTGTTTCCGTTGCTAAGCCGACATAGCCCATCATGACTTGGCCATAAAACATGGGCACTAATGCCAGCGATCGCAGACCGGTACTCGCCATGACTTGTTTTTCGAGCATGGCTTCAGGGGGACAATCCGTTCGATCAGATAGGGTAATCACCTGGCGCTGCATGAGGTGATGAAACCATTCTGTAAAGGTCTCTATAGGTACAGTTGACCATGCCTCTGGGAGCGGGGAGAGGTCGGGAGCGTACCATTCATTCGCCAGCAGAACTTGTGAACTATCCACGGATCGCAAGCAGACAAAACCACGCTCAACTTGCAGCACACTAGCGATTTCTTGCAAAGCTCGGAGAATGCCAGTTGCGAGTTCCTTGCCCGGCAAATCCACCAGTTGAGTTAAAATCCGTCTGAGTAATTGCTCAAATTGCAGGCGATCGCGTAGTTCGGTTTCCATGGCTTTGCGATTGCTGGTATCACGATGCGAGCCGACAACCCTTACAGGGCGACCATTTTCGTCAAATACAGCCTTGCCACGGGCCAAAATCCAGCGATACTCGCCAGATTTGTGACGCATACGATACTCTGCCTCGTAATTGACCGTTTCGCGGCATAAATGAGCTTCAAGCGCCGCTTGAACCGTGGGCATATCTTCTGGATGCACTCGGCTAATCCAGGTTTCGCGGCGATTGGGGAGCTCGTGATCGGCATAGCCGAGGAGTTCTTTCCAACGGGCTGAAAAGAAGACGGTGTTGGTATCAATCTGCCAGTCCCAAATCCCCTCATTACTGCCGTGTAATGCCAGTTGCCAACGTTCCTCACTCTGCTGTAGAGCTTGTTGGGTCTGCTGTCGCTCCGTGACGTCTTGAACCAGTGACAGGATGGAAACTAAATTCCCCGCATCATCCAACAAGACAGAGTTATGCCATTCGCAATAGATGATTTCACCCTGCTTGTTGCGGTTACGGGTCAGAATTGTCTGATGGCGGCTCGGGTCACAACTTAGCGTATGAATATGGGCCTCAATCGTCGGTACATCCTCCGTCAGGAAGAGGGTTAACTCACGCAAGTGCCGTGCTTTAACAGCTGGCTCTGACCACCCAAAAATGCCTGCTGCACGGGTAGACCAGTGGCGTACCCGCAGATCCATATCCCACTCGATAACCCCTAGCGGGGAGTTCTCAATATGCAAACGGAGACGCTCGCTGGTTTGCATCAAGCGATCGCGAACTTTTTTAAGGGGCGTCAGATTACGGATACTATTGACAACGCCGGAGATAGTCCCGTCTGCCTCGTAGTAGGGAGCGTAGGTAATGCTAATAAACTCTTCCCCTGGATTCGTGGGGTTGAAGGCCCATTCCTCAAAGGATTGCGTTTCGCCAGCCAGAGCCCGATCAATTCGAGGCCGCGAGACACGGGCAAAAAAATCGGCCTCCACAACGTCGGCTACAGAAAGCCCGGTCAGGCTCTGTCCCTTGCCTAGCCAGGCGTTGAATGCGGTGTTTGTTAAACGATAAATGTAGTCTGAACCGATCAAACACACAGGATCAGGCGTCGCTGAGATGATTCGCTGATACTCATGTAAGGCTTCTTCAGCTTGGCGGCGTTCGGTAATATCGGTGATGACACTGATGCGATAGCGAACTTCGCCGTCGTTTTGCATGACGAGAGTACAGCGGTCGTGAATCCAACACACGGTGCCATCGGGATGACAGACGCGATACTCTTCACTAAACTGGCTACCCTGAGAGGGATCTGGCTGCATTAAGGTTGCAACACGATCGCGGTCGTCTGGATGGATGTGTTCGAGAAAAGCCTTTGGTATGGTGTTTAGCGTCTCTACCGCGAGTCCCACAATCCTCTCGAAGGCAGGGTTAACATATATCGTTCGATGCGTGTGCCCATCCATGAGCCAGAAGCCTGTGGCAATGTTGTCAGCAATCAGCCGTAGCCGCTCTTCCGATTGCTGTAGAGCAGCCAGTATGGTTTTCTGCTGAGTGATATCTGAGGTGACGCCCACCACCTGGTAAGGCTGGCCTTGGTTATCTAAGATGGGAAAGGTGCGTTCGTAGAGCCAACGGGTTTCGCCTTCAGCCGTAATGATTTTGAATTCTTGTTCTTGGGGGTGGGTTTGATGTCGCTGATGCGTCAGGGATTGGCGAAACGCTGCCCGGTCATCTGGATGTACACGCTCCATCAGCGGCTGTAATCCGGTTTTGAGCTCACTGGCAGACACGCCCCAAATTGTCTCGGCACTAGGGCTGTCGTAAACCGACTGACATGCCTGGGCATCATCAATCCAGAAATGATCCTGAATCGTTTCCGTAATCAGGCGTAGGCGTCTTTCCGATTCCTGTAGCGTGATCGCGGCTGTTTTGCGATCGCTAATATCTTCGATCAGTGCCAGGGTAAATAGAATTTGGTTGGCCTCATCGCGGGCAGCGGTAATGGTTGTGCTGGCCCAGAGGATACTGCCATCTTTTTTTAAGTAGCGTTTCTCTACAGTAAAGTGCTGAATTTCGCCTGCTAGCAGCTGTTCATAGTGAGGCACATGTACGGTTTGATCATCAGGATGAGTAATCCCCATGACCTGTCGTTCTCTCAGTTCAGCCTCGGTATACCCCAGCATCTGGCAAAATCGCTGGTTAAATCGCATAAAGTGGCAATCCGCAGCTGTGCATACAATACCGACCGGAATATAGTCAAAACTCGTGCGATAGAGCCTTTCACTCTGCCGCAATGCAGCTTCGGCCTGTTGGCGATGATGCATTTCTTGCTGAAGTCGCTGGTTGAGTTCAGTGAGTGCCGCCGTACGCTCGCTGACGAGTTGCTCTAACCGGGAACGTTGGGCTGCTAGGTTGCATGCCTCATCTGGGGATTCGATAACCTCCGTGAGTACTCCCAGGCAATGAGCGGGTTGCCCTGGCTCAGAAGCCACAAAATGCCCTGTAAAAGTTACGTCTATGACGGTACGATTCGGCTTCACCAAGTGCAGCCGTAAATCTTGGATATTGCTGACAGTTGGATGGTTAGCTAACAGTTGTGACGCCACGATCGCTTGCGATTCCACAGTCAAAAAGCGCCACCAGAGTTGCCCTTCGACTTCCTCTCGCTGATAGCCTGTTGCAGCTAGCCAAGCGTCGCTAACGGCGATGATGATGCCCTGGGCATCCATTGCTTGTAGGAGAGCTGGCGTCCGTTCATAGAGCGCGCGATCGCTGATCATGGCAAATCCTTGCAAGCAACAGATACAGTCAGACTGGCGATTCGGAACAATGAAGCCACTGTATTGCTTAAAAGAATGCCCTATGCCCCTGGGAATAGATAGGTGAATGCAGGTTTTTTGACTTGTGATGCGTACTTAGGCATTGCATCAGCCCTTTAAGCCGATGCTTTACCCACAAAAGGCGTTGCCCAGAAACCCCAATTTTCCTTGTTAAAGGGGGATTTCCACTTGTGAATCAATTCTGATTCCAAAGACTGACGGGCCTTCCGGGCTGCCGGCGCATAGGGCCAAAACCCAATGTTGACCTGTACCGATAAGTTGTAGGTACGATGGGCGGCAACATAACTGAGAATGTAGCGCTTGCAGTCGTGAGTTCCTTTCCATCGCTGATTAGCTTTCACCGTTTCACCCACATAGAGCAGGATGGGAATTGCGTGATCCACCACAAAGTAAAGCGCAGCATTGCCCGCATCATTAAACTGTTCGCGCCAGAACTCAGCATTCCGCTGGGGCAGCGTGAATGGATCAATGTCCTCGACTAGAGACGGCGTCGCCAGATCAAAAAGACAGCCTTGGCTCGGTGTTGCATCTGCTATTACGGTTTGCTGAAACTGCCAGATCCGTTGCTGCCAACTGCGCAGTTCGCTGTCGGTAATGGCAGTATCCGACGAAGGACTCTGGTTATAAGCCCAAGAAACCTCAGCCGCTTTCCAATCCCGTGATGACAATAAGGAGGGTTGATACTCAGCCACGCATCCTCTGTATCTAGCGTTCATCTTTTCAGATGCTACTGTAAACACGCTAATGGAAGAATTACTGCGGCAAATCGTTACCTACACTCAACGGGTAACCGTGCCCATTGAATCGCAGCACACCGATGCAAGTGTCCAAAACAGATCAAGATCAATGCGTCGAATGACAGATTTTGGACCTACCACCGAGCCAGTCCTACGTCTGCCCCAAAAATCAAGATTTCGCTTGGCTCCACCATCATGGATCAATCTAACTCGGGCTTTTTCTGAGTCAAATTGATCGTAACGGGTACAGTGCTAGAACTTAGGCGCAGAACATACTCATAGGTATGCAAGACGTCTTCGATTGGGATTGGCACTTGATTCCCGAAGCGTCCTGCGGCAATATCCTCCATGACCTCAGGCGTCGCTACGTTGCCTGGATTAACAACCGTTACACCCACGCCGTAAGCGCGCAGGGATAGGTTCAGCGATTGTGCTACGCCCTGTATTCCAAACTTAGTCGCTGTATTAGCGACTTCTGGTGTCGCCGCATTGGGCAGCCCAGAGAGCGCTCCGTTCAAAATAATTCTAGGGTTCTCTGCCTTCGCCAAATTTGGAGCGAGCGCCCGTGCGAGCAAAATCGGTGCAACCAAGTTGACCGAGATAAGCGCTCGCACCTCGTCTTGGGGACTAGAAACAAAATCATAGGCATCGGTGAAGGCCCCTTCCTCCCACACACCGCCCAGAAACAGCAGCCCATCTAAAACGCGATCGCTGACTGCTTCCACGATGCGATCGATGCCCCGGTCTGTTCCCACATCTGCCTCAATCCAGTTGCCAGCGAGTGCTGGTGAGCGCGAAACGCCGAGGATTTCGGCTCCTTTAGACGCCAAATATTGAGCAGTCGAGCCGCCGATGCCTCGGCTCGCACCGATGAGAAGATAGGTAGGCATGGATAGACTTCCTTTTGCTGCTGGTACTTTACCCGATTATTTCAGCACATCTATATGACCATCATGAGCGCGAGCCAGACAACATCTTCTTCACTTGCGATGAAATCAAAGCATCAGTCAGGCAACAGGCATGAAGCGTGACTGGTATTGCGCCCAGAGATTCGTGTCGACTCCAGGTTGTGACCGCAATTGTGATAATCGGCGTGACCCAACGTTATGGCGATCGCGCACCTAGCCGCCCCAGTGAACCCTGACCACCTGGAGGTTTTCGTGAACTTTTGAGGACATTTACAGGGGTGATTGGGAAAGTAGCAGGGGCATGATGGGGCAACGTTTAGTTGACGTGCGTACCGACGGATTGGGTCGCTGGGTCAGCATGTCGAGCAAGATAGGCCTGTTTTTCGATCCAGAAAACCTGGTAGAAGCTGCCAATCAAGATCGATTGCACAACAAGTTTGCAGAACTCCTCGGCAACACTGAGGATGAGGTGTAAAGCATAGCTGGCCCGACCAAATAGCATGGGTAAAATGTCGAAGTGATTAGTCAGCGTATCAAATACGAGCATCAGACACGTCACGCCAAAGCCACACAGTATCAGCGGCCATAGATGACGATAGCGTTTGATCTCATGCCGAAAGCCATAGGCAATCATAGCTGCTACCGCTCCATAGGCTCCAACGATAACATCATCAATCCGGTCAGTAAGTCCGGTTTCCTCTAGCTGCCAAGTCCTATGGATGGACAGATCAATGGACTCATGGATCCAAGCAAGCTCGTCTGCTGCCAAAAAGACAAATCCAATAGTCACCAGTAGCCATAGCAGCTGAGGCGAACGCCAACTCGTCTGTTGCTGACGGCGCAGACTGTAGATAGCACCGGCAATGATAGCCACGGCTAACAACTGTAGCCCCGACAGCCAATTCAGAATGCTGTCTTCGTCGAAGTAGTGCAACAAGTCATCTTGGCGATAGCCTGCCCAGGCCGATAGGCCGATAGCTAAACATCCTAGGAGCAAAAAAAATCTAATGATGGGCCAGCTAGCCGCTGAACCCTTAAAGGGTGATGATTTCACAGAGCTTGATTTCAGCAAAACAGGGGACATCGCCTCACTTGAGAGAAGGCCCCGCTTGTTCAAAGGGCAGTGAGCAAGCAGAGGTAAACAAGAGTTTAACTTAGAGTAAATTCTAAGTTAAAGAAAGGAGCGATCAAACTTTATGCAGCCTTGTGCTGGTTCTGTGGAGTGTCCATAGGATGGAAAGATATCTGAATTCCCGCAGCGAAAGGATTGCCGTAGTCTTCGCCTACGGCAACTGGAGCCCTATGCATTACAGGTGTTGGGAGCGCATCATTCCATCAGGTGCAGCCAGTGACGTTGAGTTCATAGATGCGCAGACAGTAAAAATGCTGTTGCAGAATATGAGTAAACGCCTGGAAGGCTCTGAGTGCAAGCCAGTCGCGACCAATGAGTGGGCAAAACGATCAGCAACTGGTGGTGTTCAAATGGAGGAAGACTTGCTGGCTGAGGTGAAAACCGTGATGGCATTGAGTCATTGCCGTTAGGGAATGTCTCAATGATCGCTATGATCAACAAGACAGCTGGCAAACAAGTCAAAGCTTATTTGCCATCGCGAGCTGCTATTAGAGACTGTAGGGATGATGAGATTTTTGGGATTTCTGTGCCTGTGTCTATGGATGCTCTTCGTTGGGTGGTCTGCTCCAGCGATCGCAGCGGACGCGAATCCCTCCTATACGCAAGAACAAATTCAGACGATCGCCACGTTGCGCACCCAAGCCTTTACGGCCAGTCAAACGGGCCAGTACGAGTTGGCCGAAGATTACTGGACGCAGCTCTTAGAACTTTTACCCGAGGAAGCGGCCATCTGGAGTAATCGAGGGATTGTGCGGGCCAGCCAGTATCATCTGGATGACGCCATTGCCGACTATACGCAGTCAATTGCCCTCGCTCCCGATTCGGTTGATCCTTATCTAAATCGAGGTGCGGCCTATGAAATGCAGCGATCGTGGCAAGCCGCGATCGCCGACTACAACCACGTTCTAGCGCTTGACCCGGAGGAAGCCGGTGCCCTTAACAATCGCGGCAATGCCCGAGGGGGCGCAGGCGACTGGGAAGTAGCAGTGCAGGATTACCGTCAGGCGGCTGATTTAGACCCGACTTTTGCCCTGGCAAGGGTCAACTATGGGTTAGCGCTTTATCAAACCGAACAGCCTAAGGAGGCAATACGTGTATTGCGTTCAGTCGTGCGCAAGTATCCCAACTTTCCTGATGCGCGGGCTGCACTCACAGCTGGATTATGGGCTGCTGGTCAGCGAGGCGAAGCCGAGAGCCAGTGGGTTGCCGTTTCCGGCCTCGACAAGCGCTACCAAGACATGGACTGGATCCGTAACATTCGTCGTTGGCCCCCGAAAATGGCAGACGCGCTCGAACAGTTCCTGGTGTTAGAAGGATAGATATTACAGTGTTGGTGGATCTGGGGCTAATTGCGACATTGGGGTTCCTAGGCAGTTTTGGGCACTGTGTCGGCATGTGTGGGCCGATTGCAGTGGCCTTCTCTTTGTCCTCGCCAGCCAGTGATGACCCAACACCTTCCCAGACACAGCAAACACAAATTGTCTTTCACAGTTTGTTAAATCTGGGTCGTTTACTCAGCTACGTTTTAGTGGGTGCAGCCATTGGTGGTTTGGGTTCCGTTTTGGTGGCTGGAGGGCAAGTCGCAGGGGTTGGCAGTCTGTTGCGTCGTAGCATTGCCTTGTTCACAGGCAGCTTATTAATTCTGGTTGGACTACGGCAGATTGCGCCCCAAATATTGCCTAAATTACCGCTACTGCATCCGCTTCAAGGTGTCCTCCATGAACGACTCCAGCAGGCGATGAGTCATACGGCTAGCCATCGCCACTGGTGGACACCGGGACTCCTGGGCTTGGCTTGGGGATTAGTGCCCTGTGGCTTTCTCTATGCCGCCCAGATCAAAGCGGCAGAGACCAGCTCGCTTTGGGGTGGGGCAGCCACGATGTTCGCCTTTGGGCTGGGTACATTACCGATGATGCTGGGGTTGGGCGTTTCCAGCACTTGGCTGAGCCGCGATCGCACCACCCAGCTTTTTCAGCTAGGGGGATGGATTACGCTACTGATTGGGATTCTCACCCTAGCCCGAACCGGCGACCTTATGGTGGACTATACGGGCCACCTCGCCATCCTCTGTTTAGGGATCGCACTGATTGCTCGTCCCATTTGTAAACTCTGGCCGCAACCGCTGAAATTTCGCCGATTGCTAGGGGTCGGGGCCTTTGTATTGGGGGTTGCTCATACCTTCCACATGTTGGAACACAGTTGGAAATGGAACCTTGCGGCTGTGAAGTTCATGCTGCCTCAGCACCAGTGGGGCATCTTAGCGGGCGGCATTGCCTTAATGTTGATGGTGCCCTTGACCTTAACGAGTACTCGGTGGGCTCAACAGACTCTCGGTCGTGGCTGGCGATCGCTCCACCTCCTCAGCATTCCGGCTCTGTTGCTATGCGGATTGCACGCTACCCTAGCGGGCTCTAGCTATTTGGGGAATTTGCAATGGCAAGGGCGACCGCTGATGCACAGTGTGATGCTGGGGACTGGTTTGATGCTGGTGCTAGCGGTGCGATCGCCCATCCTATGGCAATGTCTCGGTTTGAAGCGCTGGTATACCCCCGCTAAAGCGGCTACTATCTCTGCACCTCGCGCCTCTAAACCCCACTGTGAATCGCCTTAGGTTGTAGCAACATACCCCAAATGGCATGGGTCAGTTTATTTGAGTGATAAAGAGAGCTAGGACGGTGACGATGGGTTACTTCCGTTCCACAATTGACAGGATGGCTAGCTATGTTCCGGGGGAACAACCGCTACCCGGTACTAACGTTGTCAAGCTCAATACCAACGAAAACCCCTATCCACCATCGCCTCAGGTAATGGCAGCTCTGCACCAACTCGATAGTGAGTTGCTCCGGCGTTATCCAGATCCCTTGGCAAGCGAATTCTGTCGAGCCGTCAGCGATACGTTTGATGTGCCTGCCGATTGGGTAATCGTGGGTAACGGCAGTGATGATTTACTGAATATTTTGGTACGGGCCTGTGCTGAGGGATCCGATCGCCGAGTGGTTTACCCAACCCCTACCTATGTGCTCTATCGAACGTTGTCAGCAATGCAGCCAGCCAGCGTCACTGAACTTCCCTATTCTGAGAACTTCCAGTTACCTGTGGAACAGTTGATTGCGGCTAACGGGGCCATTACGTTTATTGCCTCGCCGAATAGTCCCTCAGGGCATATGGTTCCTTTACAGGATTTGCGGGAAATCGCACGCAGGGTGTCAGGTGTGGTCGTCGTGGATGAGGCGTATGTTGATTTTGCTGAATACTCGGCGTTGCCCTTGGTTCAAGAGTTTGAGAACCTGATTGTTTTGCGGACCTTATCGAAAGGGTATTCCCTGGCAGGAGTCCGAATAGGTTTTGGGGTGGCCAATCCCCAACTGCTATCAGGATTATGCAAAGTGAAGGATAGCTACAATATTGACGCGATCGCGGTCAGGCTCGGCACTGCGGCGATTCGGGATCAAACCTACAAAAATGCCTGTGTGGCCAAAGTAAAAGCCTCGCGAACCAAGCTAACAGCCAATTTGCGAACCCTGGGATTTACGGTGCTGGACTCCCATGGCAATTTTGTTTTAGTGACGCCGCCAGATGGTAAGGCCGAATTCCTTTATTTAGCGTTGAAAACGCAAGGAATTTTGGTTCGTTACTTCAACCAACCTGGATTAGACAACAAACTGCGCATTTCCGTCGGAACAGAAGACCAAAACGAAATTTTGCTCCAAGCGCTAGGGCGCGTCATCAACTAAACTCGAAAGCCTTTCGGTATAAGCATTGCCACGCCCGCTTGGTAAAACTAGCTAGGGGCTGAACCGCTCTCAGCATGAGGATTCAGGCTTTAAATGATGACAGCCACTAGCGCAGTTAATCAATCACGGTTAGTTGGTGAAGGCATCATTAATATCCCCTGATTCCTGCCCATGAGCGATCGCCCAATCTTTAGCTTTTAAGATTATCTACGGTGGGTCTATGAAATTTTGGGTAAATCGCTTATGAACTATCAGCCCCTGATCATGGGTGCGCTTTGCAGCCTTTTGTCTTTGCCTGCGGTTGCCCACCAAGTACAGGTGGCAGAGGATGTGGGAGCGACGCTCCATATTGAGCCGGATGACATTCCCAAAGCAGGTACACCTACCGAGGTGTGGATTGCCCTGACGCAGCCGGGGGGCATTGTCATTCCTCTCGAAACGTGTGACTGTTCGCTGACGTTGGTCGATGCCGATGATGCTGCCATCGCGATGCCCGAACTGGTTCCGGTATCAGCCGAAGGGTATGCGGGTATTCCAGGGGCTACGGTAACGTTTCCAACTGTCGGAGCCTACGAGTTAGTTTTAACTGGCAGCCCAACGGCAGGAGCGGAATTTACGCCTTTTGATCTGCGATTTGATGTGACGGTAGCGGCTCAAGCAAACGCTTCATCGTCAGACGTAGAGGCTGAGCCCAACGAAGTAGAGGGTGAACCTGATACACCAGAGGGTGAATCTGATACGGCATCAACAACAGAAACTGCGACCATCCCGGAAACTCCACCCCAAACTCCATCGTCTTTCCGAGTAATGAGTGGAGTCATTCCCGTTCTGGGGATGCTAGGAATAACAGCAGGAATACTTTGGCGCATCTTAGGCGGCAAGCGATCGCCAGGAGGGAAAGCATGAGCATGGGTTGGAAGCACTGGGCACTCTGGATGGGTGGTCTGGCAACAGGTTGGGTAGGGTTAAGCGGGACTGCGATCGCGGCTGAAACGGTGGTATTGACCTACGGTTTTTTGTCGGTAGATATTCCCATTGAAGATTTACAGACCCTTTCGGATACAGGCGAAACCTCTGATGAATTGGATCGTCTTCTGGATGTCACTAGCCAGGATCCAGAAGTTCTACGTACAACATTAAATGAGCCGGTCGAGCTAAACTCCAGTTTCCTCGATATGGCTTTGAGTAGCCCTCCAGGAGACTGGTTGCTTGATCAGCTAGGCGAAATGATTCAGCCGGCTTCGGGCGAGGCTGGTGGCCGTACGGCATTAAGGGCAGCGTTAATTGGGGCTGCCGCTGACGATAATCAGGTCACGCTAATGGAGCTGATGCGCGTATATCCCAGCTCGGAAATCGTTGTGAAGGGCGATCGCGTGGTCGAGGGATATAGTCAACTGTATGAAGCTCTAGAACCTTTACTTGATTTAGCCGCGATCTTACAAACTGCCCGCGAATCGACCAATGAGGATGCCGAATAATAGTCGATTTGGGTGCTGTAGGACTTCCGCCATGGCTCTCCAAACACCCCATTCAAGCAGACTTTGAATGGGGGCTTCCTTCAACTTGGGCACTGGGGGCCACAATCAGATGCGACCGTGTAAGTTCTGAGTTGATCGTTAGACGGAACGAAAATCTGTCTATGTTAGATAGTTAGGGTTAGAAGGTCGCCTGTACGTTTGTAGGTTCAAAGTCTCAGTAAACGGGCTCTCTGCCTCTGTAAGGGCTGAGCTTACGGAGGCTAGAAAGCTCGTTCGGGCATTACGATGGGCATTCCTCGTTAATGTGTTTTAGCCTGTAGACACGTCATTAGCACTCTTGAATCCATTGCCACTTTCCTCAGAATGAATGGCATCTGGCAAGCAACGCTGGTGCTGGGAATGACCTGAAAGTAAGGCTGTGAGGACACTGGCGTGTATCCACAAGGATCTAATAATTATCAACTTAATTTTTCTGGTTGGGGCTGTTGGCTAACCGTTATTGGTATTGCTTGGCTATTGGGAGCAGTCGGCTTAGGGTGGCTGATTAAATCCCTCGTGGTGCTGTTTGGTTTGCTTTTAATTGCACCGGTCATCGCGTTTATTGGTTTTCGTTGGTGGTTTACTCGCAACCTGGTAGAAAGCCCCTGCCCCGTATGTCAAACGCCTCTGACTAGCCTGAATCAGGCCAAGATTACCTGTCCCAATTGTCAGACCCCTTTGAAGGCAACCTTAAAAGGGTTTGAACGCTTTGTTCCCGATGGCACCGTAGAAGTGAATGCGGTAGATATCACCGATAACCGTGAAGATGCGTCAGAAGCTGTGAATGTTGAGGTGGAAGTGTTACCTCCCGCAGACGATGGCCGCTGATTTAAACAGTACTTGGATGGGTTTTAGCGGAGTCCTTTGCAGCACCAACAAACTGCATGGGATTAAAACTGTAGGAGCCGAGTTGGTCATTAATCGCTAGCAAACACTGGCTGAGGAAGATAGGAAGCATTCTCCTGTAGCCCTTGTGTTTCTTAAGGTTGAGGCTCATATCAAACCCTGGGCAAAAGTATCTGGAGCCAATCCTATGATCAGGCGGATCGATTTTGGCAGGGGATGCTATGCTTAATCCCCAATACGTCTGCGCCAATTGTCAAGTCAAACTCGGTGGGACTGTAGCCGTTAAGCTGTAGAGTCAATGACCGCATTACCTATGCAACCTGGCTCGCCGGATACTTCTGGGCCTGATGCACGGCCAGAGGCTACACCTGCGTATGCCTTGAAGGAACTCGTGACGCGTCTGCAAAGAGAGCAGTTCAAGATTCAGGATCTCCTGAGTTCGCTGGGCTTTGCGTTGCGAAGCTTGAATAACCTCAACCAGTTTTTAGAACTCATCCCGATGATTGCGAGTCGGGTCACAGATGCAACTGGCGGAGCCTTGGTTCTTTTTCGTCCGGATGGGCAAGTTCGTCTGGAAAGACTGCATTGCCAAAGTGATGATCAATGTCAAGAAGTAAAAATGGCCTTGGAAGCTGCCACGCGACAGGTCATGACGGCATTTTCGCCCGCCAGCTCAGCATCTAGCAGCACTAGCGCGATCGCCCGCACCGCTATGTTGTCCTTAGATCGCTATGTGCATCGCTATTTAGGTGCTGACTTCCAGGTGTTCGGAACCGCCATCATCGTCAAGAATGTTGAGCGTGGTCGCCTGTATGTCTTTAGTCGTGAGCGCGACTATGCCTGGACCGAGACCCGCCAAAAGCTGGTGCGCTTAGTTGCCGACCAAACGGCTGTCGCGATTGAAAATGAAGAATTAACGGTCGCTCTGCGCAAAAAAGAGCGGTTAGGCCGTGAGTTAGAAATTGGCGCTGAAATTCAGCTTCAGCTTTTACCACGCCAATTTCCAGCGATTGATGGCGTTGACTTGGCGGCGCGTTGTCACACCGCAAATAAGGTTGGGGGCGACTACTACGACTTTATTCCTACCACCTATGACCAAATTCGTCACCCAGAATCCCAACAATCATCGCTTTCCCCCTGGAGCTTTGCGATCGGGGATGTCATGGGGAAGGGGGTGCCTGCGGGTCTCATCATGACGATGCTGCGGGGGATGCTGCGAGCTGAGGTGCTGCATAGCTATTCCGCTGCGCAAATTTTGCATCATCTCAACCACGTCATGCATACGGACTTGGAAAATTCCAGTCGATTCGTGACGTTGTTTTACGGTGAATATAATCCTAAAACACGCATCTTGGCTTATAGCAATGCGGCGCATAATCCACCGTTTCTATGGCGAGCGGCTACCAATACGGTCACTCGGCTAGATACGATCGGGATGCTGCTAGGACTTGATATTGACACGTCCTATTATGAAGAAGAAGTACAGCTAAACCCAGGCGACACGATTCTCTACTACACGGACGGCATTACCGATGCTGCCAATCCCAAGGGAGAGCGTTTTGATGAAGAGAACTTGATCAACGCTTTGCAGTGGGCCTGCCGCAACCGCAATACATCGCAGGAAATATTGGACTATCTCTTTGAGATGCTACAGCGATTTGTAGGCCGCGATCGCCATACAGAAGATGACGTCACAATTGTGGTGATGCGCGTTAAGCCAGAATTACAGTTAAATCTTTTTAGTCAGGTGATTCCACCCCAAGAAGCCAACTGACGTTTTTGGTTAAAGTCTGAACTGAGTGAGCAAACTCAATCGTTTGCGCTACTTTCATGCAGCCTAGAAAACGATTGATGACATTTAAATCAGGCTCGTTAAAAACCAGCAGTTTGCCAGTATCGACCAACTACTATGCGCCTCAAAATAATACAGATGCCCTTACAAGCCTGCGACAGCTTTTAGCCCGTCAAAAGCGACAACTCACAGAGAAGCCCAACTTCTCCAACAGTGAATTAGCCGTTGAACAAACCGTTAAGACGCGACTGATTCTTTGACCGTTTCTAAGGTTGTCGCTGCGGGTCGAATACCCGGCAACAGCTTAGCAGCCATGGGATGACCTTCTTCTAACAGGTACTGTAGGAATGTGTTGGCAACGACTGATAGCTGTTTACCAGCTAAATGGGCCACGTACCAATGGCGTTCGATAGGGAAATGTTCGACATCTAAAATGGCGAACTCGCCTGACGTTCCTTCAGAAATAATCGTGTGCAAGGAAAGTACAGAAATGCCAAGTCCCCCTGCGATCGCTTGCTTAATAGCTTCGTTGCTGCCCAATTCCAAACGAACCTTCACTTCGACATCATGGGCTTCAAACAAGCCTTGAACAGCTTGACGAGTTCCCGAACCGGGTTCTCGCATGATGAATTGTTCACCCGTCAAAGCCTGAATGGGAATATCCCGTTTACCTGCTAGCGGATGATCCTTGGGCGCAATAACAACCAGCGGGTTCTCCAGGAACGGATGAATCTTCAAATCCGGCTGTTCTGGCGATTGGCTAATAATGTAGAGGTCATCCTCGTTATTAACCATGCGTTCCTGAATGTTTTGGTGGTTAGTGACCTTCAGGGAAATGTCAATACCTGGAAAACGATTACAGAAAGGGCCCAACAGGCGAGGCACGAAATATTTGGCCGTGGTAATTACAGCAATTCGCAATTGCCCCTGCTTCATCCCTTTGAGGTCAGCCACTGACATCTCAAATTGGTCAAGTCCTTCAAAGACTTTTTGGCAGGTATCCAAGAGCTGCTGGCCAGCCTGGGTCAGGTATAACCGTTTCCCAATCTGCTCAAACAACGGTAAACCCACAGCCTTTGTCAACTGCTTGACCTGAATAGAGACCGTCGGCTGTGTTAGGTACAGTTCTTCTGCGGCGCGCGTAAAGCTACCGTGACGGGCGGTAGCTTCAAAAACCTTAAGTTGGTGCAGCGTTGCGTGAAACAACGGTTTTCTCCCTTAAGCTAGTTGACCCCATCATAGACTAATTTCTATTAGTTTTTGACATCTTTGCATTAAAAATCTATACCATCTTCTTCTTCAAGGAATTCCATACTTTAAAGTCAATGGCAATCTGACGTCAGGACTCCGTGTTTGGGTGCCGCAAGTGGATAGCGTTTTGTCAGACTAATCATCGCGATTGGCAAAAAGATACCGTGAGAACTAGACAAGTTTTGAAGAAGGTTGAAGCATAGAGGCAGATATTTCTGAATTCAGATGAGCAGGGATCTAGGAGACAGCGTTTGAGATTCCCAGCGAATTTTGAGCCCCGTGTCTGGCTTCTGTACCCTGCTTCCAAAAATACGGCTGCGCTCCCAAGTTCAATCTCTTTTATTCTCTAAACCCATGACTTCGACAGTGCCTTTAGGCGATCGCCTCCGTGAGCTAGTACAAATCTTTGGTCGACTGGGACTACTGGGCTTTGGAGGGCCTCAGGCTCACATTGCTATGCAAAACGATGAGGCGGTCGTCCGTCGTCGGTGGCTGACTCAGGATCAGTTCAGTGATGGTCTTGCTGTGTGTGAAATGTTGCCAGGGCCAGCTTCAACCCAAATGGGCATTTATTTAGGCTACGTACGAGCGGGACAAATTGGGGCTTTGGTATCAGGGATTGCCTTTATTGCCCCCGCTTTTTTAATTGTGGTGGTTTTGTCCTGGGCGTACTTTTCCTTTCAAGCAGTGCCCCAGTTAGGCGCACTCTTCTTTGGAATTTCCCCCGTCATGATTGCCATCATTCTTGGCTTTTGCTGGAAATTAGGCAAAAAAGCTGTCCATGACTGGATTGGCATCGCAATTGCGATTGCGGTGGGTTTAGCGATTGGGTTCGGTAATCTGAGTCCTCTCATTGCCTTCATCGTGGCAGGCTTGGTAGGACTATGGCCCTATCGTCCCAAAACGGCCGGAACACCTCAACCGCTACTCATTCCTTTTGGCTTAATGGCAGGCATGCCTTTGGCAACGACATCAGTCGAGGTACTAACGCTCTCAAGTCTGTGGGGATTTGAGCGAATTGCCGAGTTTTTCTGGCCTCTACTGAGCTTTTTTTTGAAAACAGGGACGTTTATTTTCGGTGGCGGCCTGGTAATCATTCCCCTATTGGAATTTGAAGTCGTGGATAATCTCCACTGGCTGACCCGTACAGAGTTCCTGAATGGGATTGCGATTGGTCAACTGAGTCCTGGGCCAGTGGTGCTGACGGCCGCATTTGTGGGCTTTAAGGTAGCAGGTTTGTTAGGCTCGCTGGTTGCCGCTGTGGGCATTTTCATCCCTTCGTTCTTGTTCATCATGGCAGGGGCACCTTTACTGCTCCGACTCCGGCAAAATCCCTGGGCTAAGGCATTTTTAGCTGGTGTACGACCCGCTGTAATTGGGGCGATTGCAGTGGCCGCTATCCCGCTCATCCAGACAGCGATTGTGGCCCAATCGGTTTGGTGGCTATCAGTCGTGGCGGGTGCCATCGCGATCGCATCCCTATTTGCTCTTATTCGCTGGAAAACCCCCACCTGGCAACTGGTTTTAGGCGGTGGAATATTGGGCTTGCTAATAGGGCTCGTTCCTGGCAGTCCGCTCATGGCTTAGCTGCAAAGACCCCCGAGTTCTCTTTGGCAATGCCTCAAGTCACTGGATGAGTGTTCACTAGAAGTCTGATGGAAAATTAATTCCGAGACTGAGCACCGACATCAAGGCACCGACATCAAGAGCTCAAGGGGCTTGTGAGACTAGACAAACGACTAGGGAACGACCAATTGAGCAATCAGCGGTTCTGCTAGTGACTGGTATTTATCAGTCATGAGCATGGATAAGTGAGCTTGGAGCCGGTCGCGTTGCTGAGCATTCAGCATGTATATTTGCCCCGATTGATGCGTGAAAAGCGTGCTACCGCTGATTGCCTGATAGGTCTCGCTGTTGAGGGTCGTGCGACTTAAGTAAGTTCGCGAAGACGCATCCGCAACGAGACCGGGTGGCAAATGTCCTTCGAGGATGGCGAGGATGCGATCGCGACAGGCTTCTGTATTGACGCCCTGCTCTTCCAACAGGTGCAAAATACCTTTCACAGGCATGGGCTGATCGGGTACAACACGCATCAACTCACTCAGTAAGAAATAATCGCTGTACTGGTGCCGGGGTACGTCTAACAGTTGTGGATAACGGCACAAATTGACGAGACCGTAGGCAATTCGACTACAGCTGGGCAAGCGATTACTGGGGTAGGTGTCTTGAATGATGGTGGCATTAGGGAACTTCTGACGTAGCCATTTAGAGATCGGCGCAAAGGAGGCGCTGCCGCCTGTACAAATCACCTGGTTGATACCCTGCGATGAGAGTCCTGTCCGGCTCAGCAGTGCATTAATGTGCTGGTTTAACCTTTGGATGTAAGGAACTAGAACGCGGCTTTCCAAATCGCGCCGCAGTACTCGCCAGGATTGATCGGCTAACTCAAGCTGATATTGCCCCTGGTTTTGCAAGATTAGCTTGAGGTAACGAGCCGCTTCTAAGAGACTTTGCCCCAAAGGCGATGCTTCAAGGTGCTGACGCAGATTGGCGCGGAGGCTAATATCGGGCTCTGCGAGTTGGGGCGTCTCGATCGCCTCCAGTTCGAGGCTATCCCAACGAGCATTCACGACTTCGGGGCGTGTGGGTCGCCAACTCCAACCCGTATCAATCCCTTGACGTCGGTTGCCAGGGGCTCGGGGTTGGCGACGTTCCGGAGGCAGGAGGAGTTGGCAAATGATATCCAGATCTAAGGCATCACCACCATAGGCAAAGTTACGCAAGGCAAAGTCATCACGCTCCAAAGTATCCAGTGGATGGGGCAAATCAACCATGCCGACTTCTGTGCAGGCACCACCGGCACTGATTACCACCGTGCCCCCTTGCCAATCGGATTGATAGAGCGTCTGCGTCGTCTTACCGGGATCAGCGGCGGGTTCGTTAGGATCTGATAACCCGGACAAAAT
This sequence comes from Cyanobacteria bacterium J06638_28, assembly GCA_039819045.1. GTDB lineage: Bacteria > Cyanobacteriota > Cyanobacteriia > Phormidesmidales > Phormidesmidaceae > SIO1E4. The sequence continues at coordinate 129,668 of JBCBSR010000006.1, read as the reverse complement.
CGCTGCGATCGCCTCTTCAACAAAAAAGATTTGGCTGGGTTCCGCAACGATACGGGCAGCCAAAATCGCTTCCCGTAAGTTGAGACAATAGGTATCGGCCCATTGGGTAGGATGTCCCACAATCACCCCTTGTAAGGCACCAAAGGCACGATGTAATTCGGCTCCTTCCAAGCCTGCTGCGCCCAGCTCAACTTCAGCTTCACTGGCTTGACGCACTTGGGATAGAAGCGCCTGCACGCTGGTTAGAACCAGTTGCAGCGGTACGGTTTGTTGCGTGGTCCACTGCACCAGCGGTGCCCTTCGCCCTTCAGAAGTTGAGTGCGGCAGGCCAATTTTGAGAAGGGGTTTCAGGGCATTGATGAGAAGCTGATCGGTCTGAGTCGTGCTCCCAGCTGTCACCGTGGTTCCTACAGCTGCTAACTCCCAGGTAGCACCCTCAGGACTGACCTGAGGGGCTAATGTGGCGATCGCCGGTAAACGGAAAGTGGCTTCATTACCTTGTCCCAAACGACTATCGACCCAGTAGAGGGGATAAGCTGCCCCAGTAACACGGTTCATGAGGACGGCTGACAAGCCACTTGTCCCCAAGTCGATACCTAAAAACCACTCTTCTAATTGAGGCGAAGGCTCGATACTGGAAGGCGGTTCGTCGTCCGTCGTCGTGGGAGAACGATCCGCCAATAAATCCGCAGCCAACAAATCTTCCTGTGCAAGTGGGGATTCTGCTTGGGAAGGAGCTGTTTCGCCAACGTCAGGTTCGGTAGGTTCAGAACTCGGAATATCGCGATCAACAACGGTAGAGTCTGACGAATCTTCTGCAAAAGGGGAAACGGTACCGAGCCTTTCGACAGGTGCAGGCGTTGTATCCAGTGAAAACTCCTGATCGACATCCTCGTTGGCACCAAAAATGTCATCGAGCCCAGCGAGATCAATTTCGACAGCACCTAAACGTCCCAATGGCGAAGCGTCAGTATCTTCAATAAGTCCTTCTGAAAGCGTTAGAAAATCCTCATCCGGGTCTAGATCCAGTTCAGCGATGGTATTGCCCTCATCCCCAACGCTATCCTCATCGCCTGAAGAATTCTCGGTATCGGTCAGGCTAGTCGCGGACGACGCCTGAGATGCAAAGTCAGCATTGCTTTCGGTAGAGGTTGAGAGCGGATCTTCCGAATTTTCGATGACTGCTTCAACCGGTAGGGAGACTGAGGCGGATGTTGTTGTGGCCGGAAAGAGTTCAGCAAGCTCAGCTGCTGATAGTGCCCCTGTAGCCTGTTCCTCAATGTCAATTCCATTCTCAGCGTCGCTATCCTCATCGTCCGCGATATCGACGGCGGGTCTTGTCTCAGGCTCAATCGTGTCGTCCGCGATCGCTTCACTTTCGCTATTGAGCAAACCAGAAATGTCAGCAAAATCTTCGGGCGGGCTATCACTTAGCGCGGCTACCGTTTCCTCCAAATTCTCCCAGCGATCGGATTCAAGCTGATCGACGGTTGCTTCTGGATCAGTGACATCGGCTGCGTCAATGGGAGCGGGAGTAGCCAGATTCGCTGCCGTTGACGCAGCCAAAACGGACGAGCGCAGCTCAGCTAATTCATCTTCTGACAATGGAGCTGCTTCAGGAGCAGCTGTGCGTGGCGTTTCTGACGATGCGGTAGGAGTCAGCACCGTCCATGAATCATCATTCTCTGGAACATCGGCCAAGACAGTTTCAAAGGTCTGGTCGAGGGTGGACTCATCGGGGATAATCGTGACCCCGGCCTCATCCGAGCTGACCAGTTCGAGAGTAGATTCAGTGGGCTGAGGGGGAGCTTGGACCGCAAACTGCGCCTCTGTCGGGGAGAGATATCTAGTTTCTGGCGACTCCTCAGCCGTGAAGTCGGGCACCTCTGACAGCACCGCCGCAGGCATGTTTGTGGCTGACGGTGCATCTGGGTCAAATAGCTCTGGGGTGTCAGATACGATGACCGATGTCGCCTCGCTGTTCTCGTCAGCCGATGCTTCAGCCGTAGTCTCCGGCACCTCCGAAACTGACAAATCTTCAAAGGTCATTGCCAGATCCATATTGTCCAGAGCCGACATCGGGTCAAAACCTTCTTCCTCGGAACCTGAAACGTCTAAACCATCTATCGCCGGTAAGATTTCATCGGTTGCCGTCACATAATCTGAATCCTCGACCGCTGGCATTGGCAAATCATCGAATTCAGGCTCTAAAGAAGAAGAGGCCATTTCTTCTCGTTCAATCACACCGCTGAAGGGTTGCACGCTGGGCGTATTCTCAGATATTTCCGAGATGAATCCTGCTGTAGCCTCATCTTCCTCAGTCATTAAAGGAAGTATTTCAGTGCTTGCAGAGGGTGCTTCTTCAAAGGCAGCCAATTCGTTTTCAGGTACTTCACCTTCAGTTGAACCTGTTTCTAGCTCTGTTTCAGGCTCGATATCGAGCGAAAGGTCAAAATCCAAATCGCCGAAAGAGAAGTCCGTTTCCGGATCAACAGACTCCTCTGGGGTAGCCTCTAGGGGTAAATCTTCGAGAGAGCTATCAAGCGTTTGTGCGTCGGATTCCTCAGTTTGATTCAGCTCATTGATCGGATCAGCAGCAGTCGCCTCTTCTGGATCGAGCGAAAAGTCAAAATCCAGATTCCCGAAAGAGAAGTCCGTTTCCGGATCAACAGAGGCTTCTGGGGTGGCCTCTGCTGATACAGCTTCGAGAGCGTTATCAAGGATCGGTTGATCGAACGCTTCAGCCTGGCTCAAATCATTCACCAAATCATCAGATGTGACTGCATCTTCAGTCGGTAAAGCTGATAGTTCCGATTCTGGTGGGAAGGTTAGCTCTTCCGAAATGTCTTCCGAGGATTCGGTTTCCGTAAAGATATCGTCCTCTAAAAACAGCTCCGGAACGATGGAGGCGTCACTATTCTCTCTGTCGGATTCGAGGTCGATCGCTTGATTGGCAGCGATCGCATCAATTGCGTCATCTTCGGTCAGATCCTCCGGTTCCCTCAAGAGATTGCCGAAACCCTCTAACGAGTCCATCCCATCATTGTCGGATGCAAATTCCTGAGCCGATATTGAAGTATCTTCGAACAGATTCTCACCCAAGGAAAAGGCTTCGTCTTCTGCGACTGTACTTGTTTCCGATGAGTCGAAATCTATTTCTACAGTGTTTGAAGTCGCTTCCCCGAAAAAATCAAGGCTGGTATCCACATCCGGTAACTCGGTCGATGCATCTTCAGTTGCGGCTGTGATATCGGATGAGTCGACGTCTGTTGCTGTGATGTCGGAAGTCTCTACCCTACCTGGCGTTGCATCACTAAATAGGTCAATGCCGATATCGACAGTGGGTAATTCGGTCGAAACATCTGTAGACAGCAGCGCATCCTCGATGCCGGAAGACGATAGCTCCTCCTCAAGGATCGAAGGCGGTGCTTCTGCCATCGGACTCATGTCAGTATCGGCAAAGAAATCGACAATCCTATCGGGAATGTCGTCGTCTGCTTCTGACGATGGGGGAATCAAAGGTTCTGTCGTATCTGGGAACTCAAAGGAAATCGCTGCCGGTTCTTCTTCATCTGCTTCGATCGATGCATCTTCAACTGTGGATGCATCATCGGGAATGAGATCGCTAGCTTCTGCCCAAGCTTGGTTGGCAAAGGAGTCTGTACCAGCATCGTCCGTTAGCTCTAGATCAGGTAAAACAAAATCATCTGCCCCATCGTCAGGCTCAGAGGCTGTTTCTACCGACAGCATCGCTGGGTTCGCAACATCATCAACCCCTTCTTCCGGCATTGCCGAAGAATCGTCGATTATGGACGACTCGACATCGGTAGACGGTATGACGGTATCCGTTGCTAATGTCTCCTCAATAGAGAGACTAGCCGCTAAAAGCCGATCCAATTCCCCTTCCTCTGGGCGCTCAAGATCGCTAGATAAATCGAGGTTGGACTCTGATAGAAGCGATGCGGTTGAAGCATCCGCATCTTCATTCACTGGGGCATCAACTATCTCTACGTCGAATTCCCAATCATCAGAGGCTGATGGTGGGGCAGTCGTCTCATGATCGGCGAATTCCAGGACTGGTTCCGATAACGGATCCACTGATGCCAGGTCTGAAAGCACCTCAAACTCATCAGATGCCTCTGATACCTGAGTAGCTTCAGGGAATACTTCGCGATCGATTACCGGTGGCTGGGATAGAGTTTCTGGACCGTCTTCAAAGGGTAGAAATTCGTCCATACCGACTTCGGCAGAAGACAGTCCTTCGAGGCTGGAAAGGTCGGCGGAAAGGTTGCCCAAGGCTTCTTCATCTAATGAGAGCGCAATTTCGCTGACTGAAGCAGCCTCGTCAGAATCAGAAGCAAGTAAATCTTCCTCTAAGGGTGCGGGAATGAAGGCGTCTTCAGAGGCATCCTCTGAGGTTCCAGGCAAATCGCCAAAGCGTTGCGGACTGGTGTTATCGGTCGCGGGCAATAGATCTGCTAACGAGGTGATAACTTCTGGCTCCGATGAGGCGTTCGCGGGAGATGTGAGTTCTTCCGCTACCTCAGCGCCGAGGAAATCGGCCAAAACGTTGTCGGAATTCGGGTCTGATTCTGGGGCTGAGTCGGCAACGGCAGCCTCATCAGACGAGTCAGGTTCAATCGAGTCAAAAATTTCCTGATCGGAGTCTGCTGGGGAGGCGAGTAAATCGGTTAGCGTGCTGTCTGCTGGGAATGATCGTTCGTCGGCGATCGCAGCCTCTTCAGCCGGTGCAAGGTCCTCTGTTTCAAAGAGTGGGAGAGCGTCTGCCGCATTCTGCGCCTCCCAGTTGCTGTTATGGTCGATCGCGAGAAGTGTGGTGTCTAAATTGTCTGATCGAGTTTCTGCTGGGCTTGAATCGGTGGTTAAAGAATCCGCGTCACTGGCTTGGGGCGCTTCATCAGCGTTAGAGGACGCCTGGGAGTCGCCAAAGAGACTTTCGTACAGCGCATCAATTTCTTCGCCCCGTCCTGACTCACTATCGGTGTCTGTCGATGTGGCTGCGAGGTCATCGGCTGCCTCGGCAGACTCTCTAGTGAGCGTAGCCTCAGCTCCTGAATCTATTTGAATGAAGGTCTCATCATCATCTTGAGTAACGGTAATGTCTTCCTCCGCTGCCAAGACATCAACGTCGTCTTCATCGGTCAACTGGAGTTGAGTGATTTCTTCGTCTAGCTGGAAGAGCGTAATCTCTTCACCATCGGGCATTTCCGTATCCAAATCCAGATCATCCAGATTCATCAACGGGTCAAGTGATGCTTCGGCGGAAGCATATTCCTCCCCATCCAAATATCCCTCGTCATAGACGTCATAATCGTCTATGTCTTCGCCCTCCAGCAACGGCGAAGCGCTATCTTCGACGACAGAAACATAGGTAGAGTCTGAGCCTATTTGTTGGGCCAGATGGTTGATGAATGCCCGAAAGACAACTTCACCTTGTTGTCCCAGACCATGCATGGCATCCAACCCTTGCGTCAGGGAATCGCAATAGCTTTGAATACTCTGATCAAGGGAATCAAAGACGGTGCGCAGATTGGCATCCAACTTCAGCAGCATGTCGTCAGTTTGAGTTTGAATCTGCCGCAGCTGCTCTAGCCGTTGCTGAGGATGCAGAACCGGCAAATCGGCTGCAACTTCACGCGGATCTTGGGAGGCGCTGTAAAGAAGCGGAGGATCATTGATTTGAGCCTGCAATGCTTCTAATTGAGGGGCGATCTGCGCCATCAGGGCTGGCTGGAGCTCTTCAACGATGGCGCTTACCCAAGCGGCATCCAGTTGGGGGGTATTGGTTTGGCCAGTGAGCTGCGATCGCTGTAATTCCAACTGACGAACTTCATTCTGGAGCTGCTGCTGCTGCTGTTGCAGTGCGACAACCTCATTAGTCAGGGGTTGAATAACTTGAGCCCGCAGATATTGCACTTCTTGCAGCAGTGCCTGAAGCAGCTGTTGGCTAGTGGCTTCGGCACCGGGCGTCGTAGTGGCGATCGCTGGGTTGACGGCTCCTGAACTGCCAGCCAAAGCTTGCTGTTCAACAGATTGACTATTTTTCAGATGCTCGAGAACTTGTTCCAGTAATTGTCGTTGCTGGTTGGTTTCGCCTGCCATGACCCAAGGGAGCCGAGGAGTTGCTTTACCCAACAGCGATTCAATTTCGGTGATGAGCGCCTGAAGTTGCACTTGATGCAAAGTCACAATGAACCCCTAAAATCTGACAGACATCCTGGGCGAAGGGCAGATCAAGTGTCTACCTTCTGTTGCAGTGTAGACAAAAGCCCTGACCTTAGTGCCTTTAAGCATGCCCACTGCTTAATTCTGAATTACTTCAGAGGCACCTGATTTGCCCAAAGTTTATGACAGACCCTCTAAAACGGTCACACATTGAAACAAAGATGTGACGGAATGAGCGCATTTGGGCCTCAAGGCAGGCGCATCTGACCTCATCTGACAGACCTGAGCGGACTCTGGCAACTTCCACTTAAACTCACGGGCAACGTGGTTGTTATGAGTTGACAACAGACAGCGAATTCAAAAGCGACCTTGGCATCATACGTGCATCAACTCGTTTTTAGAGGCACTTTGGCGCAAGCCGATTGTTTGAGAGTCTCCTGCGAGGAGATGATGAATGGTATCTTAGGACTTTAAGGCATAATCATCAAAATGTGTTTGGTAGTGGTAGCATCAGCGGTAGTCATAGCAGGTTGTTTAAGCCTTAATTTTGCGACTTCGGCTTATCCTCGTTAAGGGCGCTTAGGGCATTGGGAGCGGGTCAGGTACATCTTATTGAGCTTTGCTATTTCAGAAAGGAAACATCACGTTTAAGTAAATGGATAGCCGCTATGGATCGCGTGACAATACGGTAGGGGGTGTACCGATTCAAGAGACTCCCTTTTTTGGGGGGCTACCTGAAGATGTCGTGCGGCAAGCTACTGCTCAGGTCGTGACGCGTCGTCACCCTGCCAACCAAGTGATTCTCTTGGAGAATGACTGGGGAAGTTCTGTTTACTTTATCCTCGACGGCTGGGTTAAAATTCGCACCTACAATCTGGATGGGAAAGAAGTCACGTTGAACATTTTGGGCAAAGGCGAGTTGTTTGGCGAAATGGCTCCTCTTGAGGAAGTGCCGCGTTCAACCGATGTGATTACCCTTGTTCCGACGGTTATTGGCAATTTGCCAGCTCAAGACTTTGTCAATCTGATTCATTCTGAACCATTGGCCGGCATTCGGCTGGCACAGCTAATGGCGCGACGGTTGCGGCAGGTTAATCGACGTCTACGGTTGCGTGAATCAGACAGTACGTCGCGGGTGACTGACATTATTTTGTTCTTGGCTGATGGCCAAGGCACCCCAAAAGATGCCGGCGTTGAGATTCCCAATCTTCCCCACCGAGAGCTCAGCAGTCTGAGCGGCTTGGCGCGCGAAACGGTTACCCGTGTGCTGAATAAATTAGAGAAAAAGGGCCTTGTTAAGCGCAATCGGGATGTGATGTGTATTCCCGATCTGGAGGCGCTTGAAAAACTACTGGTCTAAGATGCCCCATGAATGACTCATCTCCAGGGCAAAAACCACAGGACAGTCAATCCTGGCTGGGTGATGTGCCGATGCCAAGCGCTGAAGAGCTGGCGGAGGTGGAGACTTACCTAGAATATCGACTGCCAGAAACGAAATCGCCGACGGCTGCAGCTAGACGACTCCCCAGTAGTGGCCCAGTTGCAATGGTGGAAACTGCCTTCTTGGCAAGTGCGGCAAGTCTGATCTGGCTGGTGAATGCATATTTTCCGCCAGGGCCTTTACTCAGGATTCTATTTCCGTTGCCGATCGCCCTCGTGTATCTGCGGTGGGGGACTCGCGCTGCTTGGATGGGCATGTTCGTTTCTGGCCTTTTGCTCGCTGTCCTGATGGGACCACCTCGCAGTCTGCTCTTCCTGATGCCCTATGGCGTGATGGGGGTGCAATTGGGATGGATGTGGCGGCGAGGAGCCTCTTGGTATACGTCGATTGGGATTGGTACATTACTGGGATCGCTAGGTTTTTTTGTGCGGATATGGTTACTGTCACTCATGCTAGGCGAAGACCTATGGGTGTACCTGATCAATCAGGCGACGCAGTTTATTAATTGGGCCCTGGAAAAGCTCATTGACTGGGGCTTGTTGGGCTGGGGGAGCCTCAGTTACGGTGACACATTACTGGTTGAGGCGGTTGCGCTTGTCATTGTTTTAACGAGTTCAATCGTTTACTTGTTTACAGTGCATTTAGCCGCCTACCTTTTGCTCGAGCGTCTAGGCGAAAAAATGCCGCCGCCGCCACTTTGGGTACAGCGTTTGATCGAAGGTTAGCGACGCCGAGAAAGCATGATCCGTGTCTACACGCAGGAATCTCAAGGTCTGTTCTGGTTACGGCGCTACTGGGGGCATCGCCCTCGGCTGGCTTGTGTTTTAGGATTTACAGCCACAGGACTCATTCCTAATATTTCAGCTGCTGGCATGACTCCGGAAGATCGCCAAACGACCGCGATCGCCGATGCTGAGTTTCTGTTTCACGGTGTGAGGGCAAATCCTCAACATGCCCTGCCACCGCTTACCTCAGGGGTTTCGCCCGCTTTTATTGCGCGGGCGATTATTGCGGCTCAAAAAATACCCCTGCATCTGTTTAATGCCGGTCTACCTCAGCACCCTACTGTCCCTCACATTGATTTGCAGGGTACGCCTGCAGCCTGCTTGACAACGGGAGCGGCAATGCCGATGGAGACTGTTGATGCGCTATTTTGCAAGGGGCTGGGTTGGGGGCATCGACTCGGTAACGAAGCCGGAGCGGGCTACTTGATCCTGGGTGAATGTGTAGTGGGCGGGACGACCACTGCACTGGCAGTATTACAGGGTTTAGGGATCGCCGCTGATGGCAAAGTTGGGAGTAGCCATGTCGTCTGTAATCATGATTTGAAAAAGACCGTTGTGGCTCAAGGATTGGCGCAGTGGCGATCGCGCAAGCAAGCTAAAACTCCGATTGATCCCCTGCATCTAGTCGCCGCGATCGGCGATCCCATGCAAATTGTGGTTGCAGGGATGGCTTTGGCTGCCAGTTGTCACAGTGCCGTCTTATTGGCTGGAGGCACTCAAATGCTGGCGGTTTACGCTTTAGCACGGGCCCTAGCCCGCCATCGCCACATTGCCTGGCAGTCGGAGCGAATTATTGTAGGAACAACTCGCTGGGTTGCTGAAGACCCCACCTGCGACACGGTTGGGTTGGCAGAACTTATTGGCGATGTTCCCTTGGTGGCGACACAACTTTCCTTCGCCGCGTCACGCTATCCTGAGCTACAACGTTATGAAGCAGGCCATGTGAAGGAAGGCGTTGCGGCTGGGGGATGCGCGATCGCGGGTCACCTGTACCAGAATTGGCAACAAGCACAGATACTAGGGGCCATCGAAGCACTTTGGGAGCAACAGCTTAAGGCTGGACGGTCACCGCATCCAACAATGGGTGATTGAGGCATGCCTAAAACTTTACTCCCTAATGGCAAAGCAATTACCAGCTCAGTAGACGAAGCCCTCAATGGCTAAAGCTATATGGCTCCCGTTTCTCCGGAACTCAATTTGTAGCGGCAGACAACGAGAAACGGCATCCGTTAAAGATCCCGATTTTTACAGCGTTAAGAATGTACACGACTGGCGAGTAGCTGCTCTTCTAAAGCGGCAATGCGATTGTAAGCAGCCGTTAGCTGAGCGGTTAAACGCTGAATTTGCACCTCAGGGGATAAAGACATCTCATCACCAGAACGTTCCGGGTCAATGTAGGTTGCATCGACCAGAATATCTTTGTGAATTGTGGTTGGTTCAGAAGCTAGCGCATTGCTGTAGGAAGCCATGCGTGGATAGCGGCTATTGCCTGAACTAGCTTCTCTAGTTTGCGTTTGAGTCGTAGACAAAATCTCGGAAACACGAACATTAACTTGGTCAATCGCCTGGTGAAGTGCGTCAACTTTATGGGTCAGCGTAGTGACCTGTGCCTGTAGCGGTTCCATATGACGCTAAATCTCTCTATAGAATTAACTCCATCCTATAGCTGGAGCTTTTCAATGGGTCATTTCCATCTTTATCACTTAATGTTTGTTGATATTGTTATTTACAACTAAATCATAATGTGAGTGAAAGCTTTCTTACACAGAAGTGTCAGCAAGGCTTCCAGGAAAAGTGTGATTATCTACACCAACTAAAAATAAAGAGAATATATGTTTATTTTTCCTAAGTGAATGGCGTTGAACCTTGCTTGTCTTAACTCAGGCCAAAAGATTTTTGCACTGCAAAAAGGCTTGTTTGTTTCTGAGGCGCTGGAAAAGTGAATATGAGGCAAAACCTTGAGGGATTCTAAAGGTATTTGCTCAAAAATTTACTTTCCCTGTATGGGTTCAAATGGGAAAACTTCCTGAGTACCTTGTTTTCCTCTCAAAAGAGAGGCTGATCGACACGATTTGAGCAGCGTTCTACCGTTAGAGCGCTAGCCGCGAAGCCGCGCGCGACGATTTTCAGAGGCAGTGAATATTGCCTCAACAGGTGTTTTCACTCTCGGCCAAGGGGTGAGGCTATTGCCTTACAATTCTGGCCACTTGTAGGTGCTTTTGAGGCAGTCGCTTTGATGGCGCAAGAGAGCATAAATGGTATCTTCGCTAACCGTTTAGTGAGATTTTGGATTCGCGAGTGATAGTTATTCTTAGCGTCTTAGGCACAAGTAAGAAGCCCTATTGTCGCTGGCAAAGGACTAAGGCAAACCACTGACTTTCATCGGTAAAAGTATCCGTGATGTGCAGACGATGCTTCATAAGTTCTTGGGCTAGGGTTGTGACTTTGAATTTGCGGGAAATTTCACTCAGTAGCCGTTCCCCTGCTGTGAAGCGAAGCTGTAAATTCAGCGCTTTGAGCGTAATGGTTTGATCCTGGAGGCTTTCGATGTACATCTCAATTTGATGCTCGCGATCGCTGTACGCTGCTACATGTCGAAACTGAGTGGTGTCAAAGTTTCCCTGAAATCGCCAATTGAGATGGTTCAGCATGTTTAAATTGAACTCAGCGGTGATACCTTGCTGATCGTTATAGGCTGCTTCAAGGATGCTTTTGTCTTTCTGCAAATCGACGCCGAGCAAAAAATAGTCGCCGGGCTTTAAGGCTTGACTGACCTGGGCAAAAAATTGTTGGCAGTCTTGCGGGGGCAAATTGCCCAGCGTACTGCCGATAAAGGCAATCAGACGACAAGGCAGCGTTGTTTCGGGTAGATCTGCGAGGGCAGCCTCGTAGGTGCTAACCAACCCGTGGATAGTCAGCTTTGGATATTCTTTCAGCAGCGCGCGGGCGCTTTCCTCCAACATTCCGCCGCTGACGTCTACAGGTACGTAGCGTAGATCGCAATTGTCCTGCTGATAGGCATTGAGCAAAATTCGCGTTTTGCTAGAACTACCACTACCCAACTCGATGAGGTCGCAGGGGCCTACCTGTTCCACAATGGCCGCTGCCGACTTAGTTAAAATCTGCCGTTCTGTGCGGGTCAAATAATACTCTGGGAGTTGAGTGATGGCTTCAAAGAGCTGAGAACCCCGGTCATCATAAAAATATTTGGGCGGTAGCGACTTTGGCTCCTGCGTCAGTCCGCTGACCACATCATGACCACTTTCTCCGTTCATGAGTCGAGTGGCGGGTGTCCGGTACTCGATAATGAGGCGATCGCGCGACAGGACAGGTGCCAGTGGCGATTGCGCAAGTTCACGCTGAAAGGGGAAAGGTGTCTGAGAAGTGTTGACAGGCATAGGTATCCTGAATTTGTTAGAAAAGTTGCTAGAAATCCCTGTGTATTCTGCCATCGGACGTGGGTGAGGACTATGCAGATAGCGCACATCGGAAGCCCGCAAACATTTGCCGCATCCAGGGGTGATACCAGTTGCGAAAAGTCGGACGTAGCACCCAAGGACGGGTGGCCCAACTGCCGCCGCGCAGCACACGATGGGCCTGATCAAAGTAGGTTTGCGAATAGCCAACGTAGGGATAAGCCATAAAATCGGCATACCCATCAAACCAAGTATTCGTCCACTCCCAGACATTACCCAGCAGGTCGTCACATCCTGCCGGACTGCGCCCAGCGGGATAGCTACCAACAGGTGTGACCTGTCCGACTATTCCCCCAAAGTTACCTCGTTGAGCTGTCAAGGGAGCCTTGCCCCAGGGATAGCGCTGTAATTGGTGGGTATTGCGTTGCCAACGAGCGGCCCGTTCCCATTCTGGTTCAGTCGGTAAGCGCTTGCCCATGAAACAGGCATAGGCATCGGCCTCATACCAACTCACCCCACACACAGGTGTCTTTTGCCATGATTTTTCTGGTTGCCAATAAAGGGGATGAGTGATGTCGTGTCTTTGCCGCCATCTCCACCCATTGGGGTGCCACCATTGGCTATTGTGGTAGCCGCCCGCCTTCATGAAGGCCGTGTAGTCAGCGACCGTGACGGGGGTTTGGTCAATCCAGTAATCCGTCAACGTTACGCTGTGAAGGGGCTGCTCGTTATCCAGCGCATCGATGTCATCATTGCCCATCACAAACGCGCCCCGTGGAATCAGCACCATATTGGCGGTAGAGCCCAGGTCTGGTGCAATGGTCGCCGTGGGTATTGGACTCGCAGCACTATCGGAGGCGATTGATGACCAACGATGGAGGGTGAGGACGTAGGTTGCGGTTTCGGCATGTTGACTTTCATGTTGCAACAGCCAACGCCACAGGCGCAGTTGGTCATGAAGTGGGGCGATGTCTAGGTAGGCTAATGTGCGATCGCGAATGTCCTGCAAAAAGGCTAGAACGTTGGGCAAATCCGGCAAATTCTCCCGTTCTTCCTTCGGTAACCCATCGGCGGCAAAGAGCTTTTGGTAATGGGGATACGGGCAAGGCACTTGACTAAACGTTTCAAGCAGCCATCGAGACTCTGTAAAGGCAATATGCCCCAAATGCCAGCCTACAGGACTGAAAGCCGGATCCGCCTGTTGACGAAATTCGAGTTCAGTAATGTTTTCAATAAGTTGGAGAGTGCTTTGGCGACAGGCAATCATGTCTTGCCTGAGAGCCTCACGTAACTCAGCCAGCGTCAACTGGTCGGAGGTGGCTGAGGGAACGAAACTGGACGTCACAGTCGGCGGTTACAGTAAACAACGAGGATTCTGGACAGGTCACCCAGTTTCCCTCAAACAATGGCTCAGAAGCCACAATGACTGAGGCTGGAAACTTAGATGCGTCCCGCAGCCAGTATAAGGAAGGAGCGCGACTATGGGACGCGAATCTAACACCGATGATAGATTTGCCGTCACTTAGCAAGATGTTTGCCGCTACAGGCGCACTGTACTTATAGGCCAAGCCCACCAATGTTGCGAGGGTCGATATCAAAGCATCTTCTAACGCTAAATTAGGTGTGGCCTCCAGGGCACTCAAAACTAATCCCCAAATGTGCTCGGAGTCGGTACTACCTCGGACAGTCTGATAGGCGCGATCGCTCATGGCCCGTCGCAGAGGCTGATACAAAGTTTCCCGAAACTGCTTGATATAGCCGTTGTGGGTAAACAACAGATGACCTTGCTGAAAGGGCTGACAGTTACTGATATCGACGCCCTGTCCGGGGGTGGCACTCCGCACGTAAGCCAGAGCACAGTCCGTGGTGATGTAGCGACAGAGAGGCGTCAGATTGGGATCATTCCAAATCGGCAGAATATTACGGTAAGTAAACGGTGCTTGAGTGCGCTCCAGAGGATACCAACCGAAACCAAACCCATCGGCATTGAGCTTGGCAACCTCCAATTCCTTCGGCGCATAGGACTGCACGACAAGTGAATGATCTGGCTCCAACAACAGGGAATCAAGCTGGATTTGCGGCCCCAGGTAGCCCAACAATCGGCACATAGATGTTGGTTTATTGATGGTTCGTGATTCGTTACTGGTTGATAGTAAAGGGTAATACGTTGTTGGTTAGGAGCCTGGCGTCAGAAGTTAGGCATGAGTTTTGAGTTCCAGGGGCTGTCATCATTTAGAGCCTGAATCCTCATGCTGCAAGCGGTTCAGCCCCTAGCTAGTTTCACCAAGCGGGCGCGGCAATGCTGATACCGCAAGGCCTTCGAGTTTAATTGATGACGCGCCCTAAGTGTTGAGTTTTGAGTTGAACTAAGAACCCAAAATTCAACACTCAACACTCTCTACCCCATCCACTTCACGCCTCTTCCACCCTGACCAAAACCTGTGCTAGTCTGATAGTCCAAATGCGGGTGTAGTTTAGTGGTAAAACCTTAGCCTTCCAAGCTAATGATGGGGGTTCGATTCCCCCCACCCGCTTCAACCTCACGAGCTGCTTAAATGGCGGGTTGGCGCTGCAGTCACCGCATGCAAAGTTTGCGGCGTTTCAGGCAGGTTAGACAAGCTAACTGCGATTGAGTCAGAGCGACAGTCGGAAGCGGAACGGATGGAACGTGAGCAAGCGGAACGCGATCGCCTGACCGCTTCCCCCATTCCTCAGAGTGTGGCGCTGTTGGCACGATATGAGAGCCATATCAACAGCCAACTGATGCAGGCATTGGAACGGCTCAACACGCTGCAAGGGCACAGGCAAGCCAATTCATAGGGGTTCTATGGGTTCGTTTGGTAGTGAGGGGACTGATAGCGTTCTGTTTTTATTAGAATGCTGGATGAAAGCAGTATCGAAGATTAATGACAACGAATATACTCACAGCTTTAATAGACACGATAATAAAGATAGGAATACAAACTTCCTAACATAAGTTCTCATTAGTGTGAGAGTCTACTCAATGCTTTGTTTTCGATGATGGACGCGAGAACATAGTCATGATGCTGTTATGCAACTCAGGAGAGTGGTCTGTGAGCAAGCTCTATGGCAATTTAGACCCTAGAAATATCCCGACATACTCGATTGGTGATGCAGCTAAGTATCTGCGGATTCCGGCGGCAACGATTCGCTCTTGGACGGTGGGGCGCAAATACCCCAAAGCTGAGGGTGAGGGGTTCTTTGCACCGTTAATTCTGATTCCGAACCGGAAGCCGAAACTACTCTCATTCACCAATATGGTTGAGGTGCATGTGTTGCGGGCAATCCGTCAGCATCACAACATTGATTTAGACAAGGTTCGTACTGCCCTCGACTTTATCGAAGGGAAGTTAGAAGTTGCTCACCCCTTAGCCCATACTGAGTTTCGGACTGATGGTGTGGATCTATTTATTGAGCGATACGAAGACCTGATCAACGCTTCCAATGATGGTCAAACCCAATTGAAAGACTCACTTCAAGCTCATTTGGAACGGATTGAACCAGATGATTCGGGTTTGGCAATCAAGCTGTATCCCTTTACTCGTGCTCATGAGGAAAATAACCCGCGCATTGTGGTGATTGACCCGCGCATTTCCTTTGGTCGTTTGGTGATTGAGGGCACAGGCATTCCCACCAGTATTTTGGCGGAGCGGTATCGGGCTGGAGACTCGATAGACGACTTGGCCGAGGATTACCGTTGCGATCGCCTCAAAGTTGAAGAAGCCATTCGGTGTGAGTTACAGCCCCAGGCCGCATGACGGAGACGGAATCAAAACCCGCTGAGACGGAACCACAGCCAACCGTTTTTTCATTGATCGCTGTTTGGGCAGTGTCAAACTCGCAACGGCGTTGCGAAAAGCTGGCATCACAGTAGAAATTCATGATGACCACTTTCCGCAAAATGCGGAGGATGAAAATTGGTTGCCTGACGTTGGGGAACGGGGTTGGGTAGTCCTGACCAAAGACAAAAGCATTGCCAAACGGACATCGGAGCGGTTAGCAGTGGCGAGTGCCAATATTCGTATGTTTGTGCTGGCAACTCAAGACTTGCCAGGGCAAGACATGATTGAGGTGTTTCTCAAAGCGTTTATGAAAATGCAGGCATTTACTCGTGAGCATCCATCACCGTTTATTGCCAAGGTCTATAAAAGCGGTGAAGTCAGTGCGTGGAAGCCACATAAGGAGTTGCTGGCGGAGTTGCAAGACCTGATGCAGGGTATGGAGTAGCCTGAACTCATCTATGGTGTCGACACTATCACTTCCGCAATTTAGCGATCGCTGCCGTCACGTCCTTCCCTTTGGTCTCAATGATGTTGAGCAGTTCGGTGGGGGTGCGGGTATCTTCTTCAACGACTTTGTTGGGGTTAACGGCTTTAAGGTCGAAGTTCTTGGCTTCGATGTCAGCACGGGTGACTGTCCAACTACGATCGCTCTCCCCTTTACTCTCCAGTAGTTTAAAGAATTCGTCGAAGTCTTTATCGAGCAGGGGTTTCTTTTTGGTGACTTTGCGATCGCTGAGGTCGTAATACCAGATGGATTCGGTGGGTTGACCTTTGGTGAAGAAGACGAGGTTGGTTTTGACACCGGCACCCGCTGAGGTAAAGACGCCAGGGGGCAGGCTGACGATCGCCCACACGTCGCAATCATCTAACAGCTTGCGTTTGGTTTGGACAAAGGCGGTTTCGTTGGTGCGGAACAGGATGCCTTCGTCGAGGACGATGCCACAGCGGGCACCTCGTTTCATGGAGGCGATGGTGTGTTGCAGGTAGAGGGTTTGGGTGGAGCCGGTTTGGTAGGCAAAGTTAGTTTGGGCGGCTTTGCCCTCTTTGCCGCCAAAGGGCGGATTCATGAGGATGACATCAAACTGAGACGGGGCACCCTCGAACAACCCTTCGTAGGCAACGCCCCCGGTGAGGGTGTTGCCGTGCCAGAGGTGGGGCAGGTCGATGCCGTGGAGGACTAGGTTGGCGAGGGCGATGGGGTAGATAGCGTTGTCTTTTTCCCGTCCGTAAAAGGTTTTGTATTTCAGGGTTTCTTGTTGATCGGCGTCGATGGTGTCGCCTAAGGCGGCGCGAATATGATTGAAGCCTTCCGCCAAAAAGCCTCCGGTACCACAGCCCGGATCGTAAACAGTCTCGCCAATTTTGGGATCGATCGCTTTGACCATGGCCCGAATCACCACCCGTGGGGTGAAGAACTGCCCGCCGTCGTTGCCCTTTTCGCCCATTTTGAGCAGCAGCCCTTCATAGACTTGGGAGAGGGCGAAGATATGGGTGGTGTCGATGTTTTCCTGACTGATGGCGTGAACTTTGTCGATGATGTCCTGAAAGTTTTTCTCGGTGTCGATGCGGGTGCGTTCCAGACCGGACATGATTTCGCTGATGACTTTTTGCCGGGGGGTGGCGTTGGGTTGGTCTTTGAGTCCCTTCAGATGGGGAATCAGGTCGTCATGGAGGAATTTGAAAAACTCGCTTTCGGCCCCATCGGTGAGTTCTTTCCGTTTCCAGCCTTGGGGCAGGCCATCGACTCGCTTGAGCGGCTCTGCGTCATAGGGGGCAGCCCATTCGCGCCAACGGTAGGGGGTGCCCAGGGAAGGGGTAAAGGTTTGCCCCAAGGCTTCGAGTTCGTCCTGTTCGTCGGTTTCGAGTTCGTCGAGGATGCGGAGAAACAAGATCCAGGTAAGTTCGGGGACGTATTGCAAGGCACCCGCACAGTTGGAGCGGCGCATGATGTCGCAGATGGATTTGACGTAGCTATCGAGGCTTTGTTGGGTGGTGAACAGACGCCCGTTGCCGTTGTTACTGTTGCTGTTGCTCGTCTTGGCCATCTTTGAAAAAGCTTAAATCCTTAGTGGGCAAGCAATGGGAGGCTTGGTTGTGCCGATCTTTGAAATTCAGGCGGCGCGAATTTCAAAAAAGCCCTCAAAATTGAAATTCAAATTAGAGGGATGAAATTTTAGAGGTCGATTTCGCCGGTTTGTAGTTGTCGCCGCAGGGTACGGAGCATGGTGCTGGTGCCATTTTCTAAGGCGGCTTGCACCCACTCCGGTACCCAAGTGGCGACGGGCAGGTTGGGAAAGACCTGGCTAGTGGTACCGGGCTGATAGTCACCGTTTTGGAGCAAGTGAATGGTCAGACGGCCATTCTCGTAAATCCACACTTCGGGGACTTGCAGGGTAGCGTAAGCGTCGAGGGTGGTTTTGGAAGTGACGTCGGCTTCGATGGCGAGATCGGGGGGCGGGTCGGTGTCCATATCCATCCGCATCAGGGTGCGTACCCGCTCGGCATTTTGAATGTAAAAACAGGTATCGGGCTCAAGTCCGGCTCGTTGCGGCTTTTTGAAGGTAGTGGAACCAAAGTCTTCCCAGGGACGATCTTGGGCATCCAAAATGGCAGTCACGATGTAGGCGATGATGCGGTGGGGGCGTTCGTGGGCAGGCAGGGGAGACATGATTTCGAGGGTGCCATGGCAGTAGTTAAGGCGGGGGACGCGGCGATCGCCCCCCAAATCAGCCAGCAGGGTTTCGTATTGCTCCCAGGTGACATCGTTGATCAGCAGGTGGCTACCGGGTGACAGGTCGATGGTGGTGATGGGGAGTTTGACCAGGTTGAGTAGAGTCATTTTGTGGTCTCCTGGCGAGCAGTTAGTGACAAGCGCAATGGATAAGTGGGCTAGGCCGTTTGCGGCAAAGGAGCATAGTGAAGCTGCATGAGCTGCTCGGCATTGCAGGTTTCAACAGCGTAGGTGTGGCCTTGCAGATCTACAAATTCGACTTCAAAAACGGTGGGCTCATACACTTCTACGATGGTGCCGACCTGGCCTTTGAACAGATTGAGATGAGGTAGGTTTTGGGTGAGGGCAACGACATCTAATAGTTTCATGTCTGTTCTCCTGGATTAAGGAATGTAGCAGGTCACCAGTCGGGGAACGTTTTCATCCTGGCGGATGATCCAGATACTGCGGATCAATGCGGTTTTGCCATTGTGGGTCATCTCAAAGTCGATTTGATATTTTTGTCCGTAGGGATTGCGTGTAGTCGGGACGGCATCTTGGGTTTTAAGAACCTGTTTCAAAGCAGATCGTAGCGCCTCAGCATTGGTCTGGTTCAACCCCAGTGCGGCCTGAAAGACCGTTGCTTTGTGCCGTCCTTCGGCATGAGCGGGATTGAGGGAATACCCTTCTAGCTTATCGGCTGGAATAACGGCTTGATCTGGATTGGGCAGCTTCACGGGAATTGCAATGCAGCGAAGTTGAAGGATGCGGGGGTGAGAAACCGGGTTGCTGTGGTGGCTGGAGCGATGCCTTCTGCCTTCTGCCTTCTGCCTCATCCTACAGCTCACCGTTGAAGGCTTGACGGAGTAGGGCGGCGGGAAGGGCGTTGATGGTGTCGAGTTGGTCTTGAAGCGACTGACGCATCCGCTCAATTTCTGGTTCTCTGTTATTAATACGTTTTGAAATGACTTTTTGAGTTTCGAGAGATGGCAGCAAAATCGGAATCTTACGGATCAACTTTTGAGAGATATTCTTCATTGAATCACTAGTACCTGTTGCATTTTCTTCAATGAAGGCTCTTGCTTGTTTTTCTCTCAAAACAATTTCCAGATATTCCTTAACGGCTTTCTGAGGCTTGATATCAAGCCTCAATGTCTTATCACTCAACATCAAGCGTGGTCGTGTTTTCCTAACGAGAACAACTGCACCAACTAGCTCTGTTGTGTTAGCTCTGGAGATTAAAAGATCTCCAGTTTTTACTTCATGTTCAGGATCAGGAGTGAAATCTGACGGCAAAACTTTATTCGCCTCTGGATCAAATTTCTGCCAACTCACCGCACTAACTTTCAGAACACCCCATTCGTCTGAATTTGCAGGAATCTCAACACAACTAACGCTTTTCCCTGCTTGAATGTGAGTCAGGCAATCGCCTAATGGTAATGTCTCCCAGGTTTGGGCTTCGGGGCTGTTGAAGATTTGGCGGAGGTAGGCGGCGGGGAGGGCTTGGGCGGCTTCGAGTTGGGCTTGGGTGGCTTGGCGGGCTTGGTCTACGGCGGCGAGGCGATCGCTCAAAATCCCCACGATGCGCTTCTGCTCAGCGATCGGAGGCAACGGAACGATACGAGCTTTCAGTAACTTACCATTGAGATTCGGTTGGTTTCCACCTCTTCCGTCCGTCTCCTGACGCAGTTTCAAGTAGATATGGCGAAACCACCATTGAATAAATTCACTATCAAAAACCTCTGGATTAGGAAGTATGGCAAAACAAGCTTGGTTTGTTGTAGCGGGGACTAGAAGTCGGCCAGTCCTTCCGCGAGTTTTACCCTGTCCATACATAGCTATCAAGACAGTATTAACAGGCAGGACTTTTAAAGAGGTCTTTTTGAGAGCTAAATCACTTATATATTCTTCAGTGTCACTGATGGCGTTATCCAAAAGCTCACCTGTTTTCACCCAAGGAATACTGCCCGAGTAATAGTCAGCTATTTTTCTTGATGGTGTAGTTCCGCTACAAGTTTCCGCAATATCTCCCAACTTTACCCACCGCCAACCTTCGGGCAATGCTCTACCCTGCCCCTTCTGCTCCCCTTGCTCCGTTTCCCGTTTCCCCTCAATCGTCTTCGTCGTCATGCGGCAAACAGCTTCCGTTTCATCTCCGTCAACACCTCCACCGGTTTGCCCAACAGCTTCAGCGACTTCACGCCCCCGGTTTTAATCACCGAGGGCACCCGAAACAGTTGGTTGCTTTCCAGGCTATCCGTCCCCCCGCTTGCAAACTGAGCGACCACGGCCCGCAACGCGGCGGCGGACTGCGGTGGCATCTCATTAAACCAGAGATCTTGCTGGTCATAAAACACCTGTACTCGGCCCGTGCGGGTCTTGGGTGCCAAATCATAGCCCAACCCCGCCAGCAAGTCATACAAGTCATACTCATCCATTTCGCGGATGCGGCGCAGGGCGGAGGTTGAGAGGCCGCCATCATGGAGCCGCACCAGCAAATCAAAGCGGGCCTCGGGCACCACCCACCGTTCTAAAAATTCATCAACCGTAGGAACGGAGTCGATTAGGCGTTCGGTCAGCAATGCCTCATATTCTGCCACCGTCACCATCACATCCCGCCCGTTCAGATAGACCGGAATCCGCACGCCATCATCCCGAATTTCCACCTCAAACCCTTCCACCTGAATGATGGGTGACCGAGCCTGATTGTCATCCGGGTCATAGTCTCCCGGTGGTTCTCCTGCGGTTGGCGTAGACGGCGTGGGCGGCGTGACGAAGTCTTGCCCCAGCAACCGGGTGGCGTTGGTGTAGTCATACAGCCAAAACATGAGCTTTTCGGTTTCTTCGTCGATGCGGGTACCCCGCCCCACCATCTGATAAAAGGAAATCGGCGAATTCATGTATTTGAAAAACACCACATTGCGCAGGCTGGGCACATCGACCCCCGTGGAGAGCAGATCGACCGTCGTGGCAATGAAATAGTTACGATTGCTCCCCTTCAAATCCGCCAGATAGTCTTTGCCCCCCGAGGCTGCCGTGCATTTGAAGGCATAGTTTTCACGGGGGGTGAGCTCATTTTCCTCACACCAGCGGGCATAGAGGTTGTTCAGTTCGATCGCTACTTGCTCAGCGTGATAGTCCCGCACACAAAAGATGATGGTTTTCTGTTCTGGCCCCCCGGTCTGGATCAGGTAGTCGAACAGGTCTTGGGTCATGGCAAAGACGCGATCGGGCAGCATCACCCGATTTTCATAGGCAGTGTGAGCATATAGCTCGTCGAGTTCTGCTTCGGTAATGGGTTCTCCGGTTCTGGCATCGATCGCCCCTCGCGCCAAAATATCAGCTTTGGTAATGCCCGTATCATCCAGATTCACCCGATTGAGCCGAATCTGACAGGCGGCGAGATAGCCATCCTCCATGCCCTGAGCAATGGTGTATTCGTAGACGGGTTCACCAAAGTAAGCCAGATTATCAGCGGTGATTTGTAAGTCTCGCTGGGCTTCGGGGTTGTCTTCCGTGATGGTGAGTTGACGGGGGGTGGCCGTCAGGCCAATTTGCACCGCATCGGGGTTGCGGGTGAGCACCTGTGACCACTTGCCCCAGGCGGAACGGTGGCACTCGTCGATCACAATATGGCTGAAGTAGTTTTCGGGATAATGCTTGGTCAAAAAATTGGCGTCCGAGTCTTCTTGATCCACATCCAACGTCTGATAAGTGGCGATCAGCACCTTGGCATTTTTCTGCGGATGTTTAGAGTCCACCGTGGCAGCGTTGGCCCCAAACAGATTTTGGAATGCGCCTGAGGCTTGAATGCGGAGTTCATCGCGATCGCACACAAACAACGCCCGTCGCAATAACCCCGCATCCGAAATCCGCTTCAGCAGGTTCACCGCAATGAAGGTCTTGCCTGCCCCCGTCGCCAACGACAGCAATACCCGACTCGGTTCCCCTTGGGTGGTACATCGGGCAATCTTTTCCAACGCGGCCCGGATCGCCGCATCCTGATAGTATCGGCGGCGGTTCTCACCCGTTTTGTAGGGAGTCAGCAACGGCTTGGCAATGTCGCTCTCCAGACTAAAGCCCTGCTCAGCCTCATACCGCCGCCGCAAGTCTGCCGGGGTGGGAAACTCCGCTAACGGACGAGGGGCTGAAGTTTGTCCCGTTTTGCGGTCATATTCCACAAACAAATGTCCATTCGTGGCATAGACAAACTGAAGGTTATGTAGCCTGCCACTGGTATAGGCTTTCGCCTGTTCCAATCCGTGGGCGGGGGCATAGTCCTCCGGTTTCGCCTCAATCAGCGCCACGGCAACGGGCTGTTGCCCTGCTTGCACCGCCAGCCGCAACACATAATCCATCCGCCCCCGACTGCGCCGCTTGCCCCGACCTTGCACAATGTCGATCGCCCCCGGTGTCTGTTCCCGTCTAATGTGGAGTGCTTCTGTCCAACCCCGCTGATGCAAAGCTGGGTCAATGAGTTGGGCACGGGTATCGGCTTCGTTGCGTCCCATAGGGCAAACCGTGGATGAGGGGAGGGGAATGAAGGGAAGGGGCGATCGCTAAATAAGCAAGAACATCCGTGATGTCCCTGAGATTAATTTGCCCCCAAAGACTCATTCAGCGACAACCCCACCCAATCAGTATTCATAACAAAAGAGCCTCATCATCCGACAAGGCTCCTAAACCGGTATTGAGGGCACCGTGCTGACTATTCGGCGGCTAACATCACCCGCTTGGTCAGTATCCGCATCACCTCACCAGGGTTAGGTGTTGGTAAAGCCCTCGACCATTCCTTTGGTTCTGCATAACCCAGCCGATACAGCGTCAACACACAGGAATGAACCACCTGAGGACTCCCGATCGCCAGCACCCGCAAAATATCCGGTGATGGCTTATCCCTCAGGTCAATCAAGGGCTGAGCTGCCGTTGTCGGCACCATAGCGGCAACATCCTGCTCAACCCATGCTTCAGGTTGTTTTGTTTCTGTCGTCATAAACAGACCTCTGTTTCAGGGAGCAACCCCATCCGAGCGCGACCAAACGAGCGGATGGGGTTCATTTTTGAGTATGGCACTCATTTGATATGTATTTGTGTCATATTGGGTCAGATTAGCTCTGAGACTGCTTACAGTGACCTGTCAGCGGTTAAAGAGTGGTTTGATTAAGGGTGAAGTCATGATGTCGGATATGAAGCGACTAGCGGCCTATCTACCCGATCCGGTATATGAGGAACTTGAGCAGTGGGCTAACGATGAGAAGCGTAGCCTGAGTAATCTGGTTGGCTACCTGCTCGAAGCTGCGGTCAGGGAACGGCAAAAAGACAACCCCGCTCAAAAGTCAGAAAGGGATAAACAGGGTGAATGACCTCATCAGCAATATAAAGGAATGATGAAGCTAAAACTTTTGGGTGTAAGTTGGGTGTAATTTTGTGTGTCGAACCCTGAAGGTATTGAAATAACAGGATTGCGTTTAGCCTTCCAAGCTAATGATGGGGGTTCGATTCCCCCCACCCGCTTATATGTCTGCAACCCCTTAAGGCAATCAGCTACGATTTTATAGAGAGGCCAGATACTCAACGATCGCCTGAGCAATCGTCTGATTCCCTGCCTTATCCAATCGCTGATCCGTGCGAGGTGGTAGTAGATCTGCTTTCAAAAAATCCCAGGTGCCTGTCATTAATTGCTCGGGTTGAAGGATTTGGTGAGGGTTGTGATCTTGCAGTCCTTTGACGAGCACCGGGCCTTCTGCAAAATTATCGCGAGTGACGGTGACTACGGGAATCTCCAGACGGCAGGCTTCAGCAAAAGTGCTGAACCCAGGCTTCGATACCACGCGGCCACACAAGGGCATAAAATCCACGGGCCGCAATTGTCGATCGCTCACCTTATGTAAATTGGGCAACTCGGGCGCTTGGCGATCGAAGGTAATGAACTGCCAATCGGGAAATCGTTGGAGACCTTCATAGGGAATTTGGGCTAGCCCCAAGCCCCCAAAGGTTAAGAGGACAGTCTTTTCCTTAGGAGCTGTAAGGTTAAACCGCGATCGCAATTCATCTTCTGGATAGCGAGGTGTTCCCCCCGTCAAGCCCACATCGATGATGGTCGAAAATGCTGCCATATCTTCATGAAAAGGCAGACGAAAGAGGCGATCGCACTGCTGAAAACACTCCGCAATCCAATCCGCGATCGCCCCAAATTCGCCACCCCAAGGACGATAGATGAAATCCCAGCCAAAATTGCTCATCATCCAGCAGGGCACCTGGGCGGCCTTAGCCGCTACTGCACTCAGGGGGGGAATATCGCCCAACACTAAACCGATCCCAGCTTCCTGCAAAAACTGCGCATCACGATCAATCAGTTCGGCTTGTCGGGCCTGAATATCTTTAAGCGCCGTCAGGGTCGCAGCCTTGTCCATATTAAGGCTGTCTTTTTGCAGCACTCCAATATCCAAAGCCACTTCCCGCAGCCCAAAGGGGGCATCGAGATAACTTTCCAACAGCCAGCGGGGCGCTGTCGTGCTGACGATCACTTCAATGTCTGGGGCTAATTGTTTGACGGTTGCAGCAACGGAAGCCGCACGAGTCGCATGACCAAACCCATGATTGGTAATGGCTAGATAAAGCTTGCCGCCCACAGTGTCGCCTTGCCTCAGTTCATGCAGCACCTTTGAGCATAGCTGCTGAGGGCTACTGCCCTGTGGAGTTTTGCCTGGCAATCCACACCAACATACTCAAAATTGCCTCCACAGGCGGCACTGGATAGTCCGTCAAATCCACGGTGACGACAGCACCTTCCAGCTTCAGAAACCGCCAAATGGTTCCCGTACTGACACTATCGTAGACCACATCAACGGGCTGCTGCTGGGCCTGGTATAAACCTTTGAGCTGCAACCATCTCAGCCAGGCATTGCCCCATGCCACGCTTGAGGTCTTCTTTTTTGGCCTCCACAACCACTAGGCTAGGAGCTTCCACAGCCAGCTGTTCCGGCGATTGGCTGAGCAAGAAGTTGCAGGTGCCACTCAACCCTGCTTCAGCATCAACCGTAAAATCCTCACCTGAGAAAACGCTAATCTGACCACCCAGAATAGCTTTGACTTCCAAAAGGATGGGATTGATGAGCGCCTCCGATCGCGCTTTTTCATTGCCAACTGCAATCGCCCATAGCACATTTCGTTTCAAAGTCTCTTGGATCAACTCACTTGAAGCAACTGACGGCAGTTCAGAAAAAAAGCGAGCGCCTTCAATTGTCTTGAGGCCAAAATCTTGTTTGGCTTTTGACCAGGTAAAGTCTCGATAGCTCATGCCGATTCTGCTCCTATCGCCCGCTTGCCTTGCCCCATCCAGTTATCTGCATAACCGACCAGTATGGCCCCACACTTCCAACTAATTTTGACACCATAGACAGAGATTCAGTTACGGACGCAGAGGCGATCGCGACCATGAGAAAAACCCTGATTGTCGGATTGTTGGTGCTGCTGTGCTGGATTGGCACAACATTGTCTGGGCAGGCGATGGGTGATCGGCGTCTGGAGTCACGCGTCAGTCGCTTAGAATCCGGGCTCTCAAGGGTACAATCCCAACTCACCCAGCTCGGGTCACGCCTCGCAAACTCACAGCTCGGTGAAATTACACCGCTCAACACAGGTTCCCCCTCTTTGAACGATCCTCCCTTAGATGTTCAATTCGATAACCTAGCGACCCTAGCCATTGAGCTCAAACAACAAGTGCGATCGCTAGAAGAGCGCGTCAATCAGCTAGAGAACGCTCAAACCTCTACTACCATCTCGCCTTAGTCTCCCCTGCTCACTAATTCAACATCTGCCACTATCAGCCAGCAACCCTCACCTACCATCCCAGCGATCGTCGGAAATTGAAAAACCCTCGCAAAATACCCTGGAGGCGCAAGTTTTTCCCATAGGTCTGTTTCGTCAACTGGAGCGCTGTTTTACTGTTGATTTCTGACAGCGTTGGGTAAACGTGGATGATGGATTTGAGCGCACCAATCTTGAGTTTGTAGCTCATCGCCAGCACGACTTCGTGAATTAATTCCCCCGCGGCAGGCCCAACAATATGTGCTCCGAGGATTTCCCCATTCTTGCGGGTAATGAATTTGGCAAAACCAATCCCAGCACCTTCCGCCAAAGCTCGATCCACATGATCAAAGTCATGACGCAGAATCATAATGTCATCGTCGTAACGCTTGCGAGCTTGTTCCTCAGTCAGTCCCACCCGCGACAATTCGGGCTCGGTAAAGGTCGCCCAGGGAATCACCCGATAATCGGCTTTTTTGGTCGGCAGGATCAGAGCGTTTTGAGTAACCACCGCCCCCTCATAGCCGGCAACATGGGTGAACTGGTAACCACCAATCACATCACCCGCGGCATAGATTTTCGGGTTAGTGGTTTGGAGTTTGGCGTTCACCACGATCCCCTCCTTACCCACCTCAACCCCAGCAGCTTGCAAATTCAGCGTTTCAACATTCGGAACCCGTCCAGCCGCAACAATGATTTCATCAACAGCAATGCGATCGCCTGCCTGCGTCACAATCACTTTCTTCCCGTTCTCTACCTGAACTTCTTTGGCACGGGTGTTGGTCAGGATGTGGATGCCTTCCGCTTGTAATTGGGCTTGCACGACCTGAGCCGCTTCTGGTTCTTCTTTTGGCAAGATATATTGGCGACTGGCTATGATGGTGACCTCACTGCCCAACCGCGAGAAAGCTTGACCCAATTCACAACCAATGGGGCCTGCACCAATGACAGCTAAGGATGCCGGCCGCTGATCAATCGAAAAGACTTCAACGTTAGTGAGGTAGCCTGCTTCCTTCAAACCCGTAATGGGGGGTAAGCCAGGACGGCCCCCCGTAGCAACGAGGAAAGATCGCGCTTTGAGTTCACGACCGTTGACTACAAAGGTCGAACCATCCTTAAACTGCCCTTCACCATAGATGACCTCGACCCCAAGAGACTCAAAGCGTTCGGTTGAGTCATGCTCTTGAATCGTGTCAATCACGCGATGGACGTGACCCAAGGCTTCACGGATGTGGATATTTTGAATGGAAGCCTCAATCCCGTAAATAGCAGCGTTCTTCACGTCGTGAGCAATCCGCCCCGCATGAATAAGGGACTTACTGGGAACACAGCCGTAGTGTAAGCAGTCCCCACCAAGACGCGGCTCTTTTTCGACTAGGGCTACCTTGGCTTTGAGTTGGGCGCTGGCACTGGCCGCTACAAGACCAGCCGAGCCGCCACCAATGACTACTAGGTCATAATCTACAGCCACCATCATTCCCCCGTACGTTTCAGCTTACTGTTCAAGATATAGCAAGGGTCGCAAAGCTTGAGGCACTTGTGGTGTCAGAAAGAATGCATGCTGAGACTTTCAGCTCATAAATGATACAGGCGGCTTTCCAACCAAAGCTATATCTAGACGGTAAGCAATCTAACTGAACCCGCCCTGAGAAAATCCCGTGAAGTTAGCAAGAAGGGCCAATCACTCTGATGAGAGTGAGGTAACTGCCCTAGCATTGCGGCTCTAGGGCAGTTATGTATGGTTTCAGTTTGCACTGTGGGAGACCGGGTTCAACGGTCCTATCCCATGGAGTATGTGCCGAGTAGCTTAATGAGTCGATCGGTCATACCTCGTTGCCTAAGCGCCAACTGCCTCCTTCGCCGCGTAGAGAACTTCAGCACTAATATCCGTAAAGCCGCGATCGCGAGCAAACTTTTCCGTATTGCGCTTGACTTTACCCCTGACAAATCCAGGAACTCGGTTGAGTTCCGTTAAACCATCCTTGGTCCAATTCAGATCAGCATCGGCAGAAACCGTTTTGGTAATGACCTCTTTCGTGTCATGACCGCCGAAGATTTCCAGGAGATGATCCTCCATGCCCAAGGTGAACGAGTTATACACCAAATCCACAATTTGATTGGTGCCTTCATAGCCTAAGAAGGGGCGATAGCCAACGGGAAAGTCTTGAATATGAATGGGAGCGGCAATAACCCCACAGGGAATATTGAGGCGCTTACCCACATGACGCTCCATTTGAGTGCCAAAGATAGCAGCGGGTTCAATCCGAGCGATCTTATCGGCGATTTCGCCATGATCCTCACTAATGAGGACTTCATCACAGTACTCGCTCACCTGGTCACGGAACCAATCGGCATCATATTTGCAGTAGGTTCCAGCCAGCACCACATGAATCCCCATTTCTCGCGCCAGGATTTTGGTCATCGCGGCGGCATGGGTGTTATCGCCAAACACCACGGCTTTCTTACCCGTCAGGTTTTGGCAGTCAATCGAGCGCGAGAACCAAGCCGCGTTCGAGATAAAGCGCGTTTGCTCATCAATGAACTTGTCGTAGTTCACATCGGCCCCTTGCGCATTCAAAATAGTTTGAATCGCGCGGATACAGCGAGCCGTTTCCACCACTCCCATAGGCGCGATATCTACCATCGGCTGGTCAAAGGTAGCTTGCAGATACGCTGCCGTTGCATGTCCTACTTCCCGGTAAGGCACCAGGTTAAACCAGGCTCGTGACAGGGTCTTAATATCCGCCACGGATGCCTGATCCGGCAGGATCAGGTTCACCTCAATGCCTAACGCTTCCATTAACCGCACCAATTCAGTGCGATCGTGGTTGTTATGGAAACCTAGCGTCGTGATACCAATGATATTGACGGAAGGTTTCGCTGTTTTGTCCACTGGAATTTCACCCTTTTTCTGGGCTCGTCCCACGTAGTACTGCACAATCTGCTGAAGGGTGCGATCGGCTGCTTGCAGTTCATTGAAGCGATAGTGATTAACATCCGCTAACACCACATCGCACTGGGCATCCAAGCTGGCGCGATCCACAAAGTTTTGCAAATCCTCTTGCAAAATGCTGGAAGTACAAGTGGGTGTCAGAACAATCAAGTCCGGCGTTTCTTCTTTATCCTTGCGGACAATATTATCAACGACTTTTTCCTGCGATCCCCGAGCTAGAACATTGCGATCCACAATGCTGGCGGTCACAGGGGTGAAGTCCCGTTCTCGCTCCAACATAGAACGCATGACATTAAAGTAATCATCGCCTAGGGGAGCATGCATAATTGCATGCACATTTTTGAAAGAACTGGCAACTCGTAGAGTGCCAATGTGAGCCGGCCCCGCGTACATCCAATAGGCCAGTTTCATAAAGGGGAGTCTCCTAATGTGATGTCAAAACTGCTGTATGAGCCTTAATCGAATCCCCTGCAATGATGGATAGCAGATTAACACGAGCAGACAGGCTCCCCAGCAAGGAAAGTTGTTCAATGTTCCTCACTATAGGGACTGTCTTCCCTCAGCAACAGATAAACATCTCAAGCTTTTACAGACTGATAAAGTCCTCAACATTCTGCAAGGGCCGTAGCACCTAAACGACACAATAATTGCCATAAAAAGCCCTTGTGCCAATCAGAAAGAGCATCAACTCGAAGCTGATGCAGGACGGGCAGTCGCAGAATACAAGTTCAAGGAAATCCTAAAGTTAATGCTGCTTAGCTTCGGAAGGGAGCAAGGAAGCCCCAGCAGCACTTGATGAAGGCGAAGTTTTCAACTAGAGAATTAGAGAGAGGGCGATCGCGGGAGCAATTATCCAGAACACAATAGCTTGCAGGAGCAAACGCTGTTGCTGTTGTATCGGATTCATTTCTAAATTCACTCCTGTGCGGTGTAAATACGCAGTTAATACGCTGACATTGATGAATTCGGAAGCTTGGTGGTCGGTCCCTTGCTAAACAGCCACATAAGAGCCCTATCATAGCCACAAAGATTGTTTTTTAACTAAAGCTCCATAAAAAATGCAGATTTGCAACAATCGAAAAAACGTGGCTCGTTTCGCCATCTATTTATATGTCCCATGTATCTTCCCGTAGTCAGTAAGTATGGGACATGGTGCCCGTCTGTTCTAGCCCAAGAACTTGCCAACTGGGGCCAAGCTATCGGATTTTCTTTGGGATTGCTGGGAAATCGTGCTCTAAGATACGCTTCTGTTTTCGATTTGGAAATGGGTGTTTCTGAACCCAAATCGGGTACATAGATACCGTCAGATAAGATTTGCGGATTCTAGTCGATCCATTTAGCGATGGGGCTTACAAGGCTAGCGGAGCGGTCGTCTTTATGGTTGTTATGAGCGCTAGATTGGATAACAAACAGTACCCGGTTAGCTTAAACGCTCCAATCATAAGTTGACTTCGGTAAGAATGCGGAGGGATCCGCTGCGCCCATGACTGGCTAGAACTGATAACCTAAGCTGAAGGAAAACTGTAGTCCTCGCGGATCATCGGTGGAAAGCTCAGCAATATCCATCAAGGGGTAGGCAAGATCAGCGCGAGCGTTGAAATCTTCTCCCATGTTGAATAGCAGCCCCATCCCGATGCCGAGCAAAAAGTTATTGTCTGTCGTTTGATTAGCCATGTCCGTCAGCCAAACATAACCACCATCTAAGAAGGGTGCGATTTGAAAGAAAGGGAGGCCATTATCGTCACGGGTAATGACGATTTGATCTTCTAAAGAGAAACGAATGCCACTGTCACCAAACCGTTGGTTGGGATCATAGCCTCTGACCGAAAGGCCACCCCCGACAAAAAATTGCTCCGACCCTGGGAGGGTACTGGGGGAAAGCTGGATACTACTTTGAAACAGCAGTAAATGATCTGCATTGAGGCGTTGAACTCGCTGTAGCTGACCCACCCAACTAAAAAAGTCCTGTCTACCACTGGAACTTAGGACCGTTGCGTTCGTTAACTCTTCGCCGAAACGAAATTGCGATTGCAGCGCCCAAGCACCTTGGGCACCCCGACGAATATAGTCCTGCCCGACGTTAAAAGCATGGATGGTTGTATCGTCTGTAATGACACCGGAAATCAACGTGGATCCATCTCGGTAACGATAGCCTACGGAGAGGGCCAACTCTTCTCTGGGAGTCCGTCTCAGAGGCTGGCGGAAGGTGATTTCATAAATATCGGTAGAGCCCTCAGTGTCCAAGGCAAAAGTGGGCTGGTCGCGATCGGTAATGCGGAAATTATTCGGCGTCAATCGAGCCGTGATGGTCCCATTCATTGGATTTACGGGAACGCGATAGCCGAGTTCATAGACTTTGGAACCCGCCGTCGTCGTCCAGGTGGCTGAGCCAAATAAGGTATCGCCTAACCCTGCCAGATTGCGATACTCCAATCGCGCGCCAACCCGAACATTACCCACAGCTGGCGGTGAATAACTGTCACTAAAGATTGAGCCCGAGAACGGTTCAGCTTCACTTACGCGGACAATTAGGCGACTTTTACCGACACCGCTCCCAGCCCGAAGACTAGCCTCAACCGTTGCAAAGAGCGGGTCAAGTCGCAGGAGTCGTAGCTGATCTTCTAAGCGAGCCTGATTCAGGGGACGAATACCACCCAGGGCAACGCGGTTGCGGATATATGCCTGTAAGGTGTCGGTGCCTTCAATATCAATCGCTTCCAGTTCCCCTTCAATGACTTGAATCTGCACAATGCCATCCACAAGCGTTTGGGGTTCGATAACGGCACGGGAGGTAATATAGCCATCGGCTAAATACAGTTGAGTAATCGCGTTGGCCGCCTGTTGCAGGTCATTCAAGGTAGCGTCTTGATTTTCGTAGGGGGCGACGATCGCTGCTAACGTTGCGTTATCAAACAAGGTGCTGCCCACCACCTGAATATCGGTGACCCTGAACTCAGTTTCCGAATCGGCGTCGGGCAACTCTAGAGGAGTTGTCAATGGGGGCGTTGAGTCCTCATTGACAGGCGTAGGGGGCAGTTCTGAGGGTGGAAACCGGTTTTGATTGGGATCCACTTGTGCTAACGGATCAGCTGGAGCAGCTTCAAGATCAAGGCTCATCAATGATGATAGGGTCATTGCCTTCACAGTCACTCCCAACACAAGGTTTCCAAAGACTGCGATCGCCCCGGCGAGATATCGACTTGGAACCTTGAGAGTCATAACATCACCCATCCATCACATGCTCCCCCGATTATCTCTATAAACCCTACAATTTTTTGATTAATCGCCTGGAGCGATGCCAACTGCGACGCCATATGGCTTCAGCCATTGATCACAAGGCTTGAGGGAATTGATGCGGCGTCCTACCAGACTCCAGTCCGCAATCCACCACGCGGAAGATGTCAGATCGCTGGATACTATACATCTATAGTTATAGGTGTGGATACAAGGAGTTTATGGCTTGAACAAGCTTGCAACTGATTTTGAGCGTGGCTAAGCGACTAAGCCCTCGTGACTGAGCCCAGAGGTTTTCTGACCGTTGCAACTGCTCAGCTTTTGATTCAACCAGTCGTGTCTGAACACAGATGTCTTAACAGGGGATTCACCGTGTCGCTGTCCAAAGGATTTGAAGTTGAAGTGTATACCGGAACAACCTCAGGAGAGATTGTTGGCTTCTCCGACCGGATTGTTGCGAACTTGAACGGGTTTGTGCGCGAACCTGACACTCGCAATGTAGAGTACACGACGGCCCCTCTATTACGTTACGAGCAACTGTTATGTGAGTTAGTTCGCCCACGTCAAACATTGCGTCAGTATCTGAAAACCCTGGGTATGTACACGTTAATTCCAGGGAGCACGCTATCGCTGGGTGACAGTAGCCAGTTCTATCGCTCCGATCCGCAAAACCCTTATCACGCCTACATTGAGGACACTTACCACACGGACGTTGTGACGGCCAGCATTCACATCAACATTGGCATCGCTGACCCTGAAGTTTTGATGCGAGCCTGTCGTCTAGTGCGTTTGGAAGCTCCTTTATATTTGGCGTTGACGGCATCCTCACCGTTCTTAGATGGGGCCGTAACAGGCTCCCATTCAACCCGCTGGCAGATGTTTCCAGCCACGCCTGCCCATGTGCCGTTATTTGAAAGTCATCAACACCATATCGACTGGGTAGAAACACAACTCGCTGAGGGCAGCATGCGTAATGTGCGCCATTTGTGGAGTTCCGTTAGACCCAATGGCGATCGCCGCCCCTATTGCTTGAATCGTTTGGAACTGCGAATTTGCGATTTAGTGATTAACCCTTTGCATCTCTTGGCCGTTACCGCTTTGCTGGAAGCCCGACTGCTACAGCTGATCGCCAATCCTCGCCTCGATCCACTCGTTGCTAGTCAATTGCCGGAACATACGCGCCACGAAAATCTGCTCGCGATCGCCGCTAACAATGAAAAAGCGGTTGCACGCGATAGTTTGGATGCCGAGGTGCGTCACTGGTATGACGGTCATCCCCTCACAGCCAAAAGTTGGATTCAAGATCTCTACGAAACCTTATGGCCAATTGCCCATCAGCACGGATTTAGCTGTTTTTTGACCCCGATCACTCAAATCTTGCAGTCAGGCAATGAGGCTCAGCGATGGTTAGCCCTTCACAGCAAGGGCTGGAACGTTCAAGACATTCTCATCCAGGCAATTCAGGAAGCAGAGGCACAGGATCGAGCCTTGGCGGAAGAACTCTGTTTGCCCTGTCTGACATAGAAAAATCATACGCTACGAATTTTGTCAACCGCAAATCCTATGAGAACGACCCAGGTAGTTGAAAAAGATAAAAAAGTTGTATAGCTATCCATACGGTACGGTCTCGCAATCAACTGTGCTGCCGTTGATTCTGCAGTGATATCTCTTCACCCAAGCAACTTTCTAGCTAACAATGCCACACGTTGTTCTTGTTAATCCCGAAATTCCACCCAACACAGGTAATGTGGCGCGCACCTGTGCGGCTATGGCAGTAGAGCTACACCTTGTAAAACCGTTGGGTTTTGAATTGAGCGATCGCTATCTTAAACGGGCCGGATTAGACTATTGGCCACATGTCCAGCTCCAGATTCATGAATCGTGGCAGGCGTTCGCAATCGCAGCTCACCAACGCGGAGGCCGTCTGATTGGCTTCAGCACTTCAGGAACGCAAAGCTATTTAGATATCACTTACGCCAGTAATGATTGGCTGCTCTTTGGCAAAGAAACCGCAGGGCTCTCGACAAGCATGCTCAAAGCCTGTGACATAACAGCTCGTATCCCCATGCAAGAGCCTAGTGTCCGCAGTCTAAATCTATCAGTCAGTGTAGCGATAGGGCTCTTTGAAGCGTTGAGAAGCATTCAGAGCTGTCCTTGACTCTAAAGTGATTTTTGGCCGCATCGACTTGAGACAGATGGCTGACTTTATGCCGCCGTAGCTGGCAGTACATTACTTGAGAGTAATTTAGATGGCGCGTGAGTCACTTAAATACTTATTAGCGACCTAAACCGCATATACGTAGTTAATCAGACAATAAAAAATCATCGATTCGTTCTCTAAGATACCAATTCTTCACTCACTAAATAAGAATTTCCTATCACTACAGGGCAGTCGTGGTTTCACCCAATCATTGTCTTCAAGGCGGCTTAAGAGCTTTTATCTTCGGGCAAACAAAAACTTGTATAGCTACCTGAAATGCTCTTCCCTGGGGGAATTCAGCAATTTTGGATAAGGCGGCTAATAACTTTAAGTAGACGCACCTTAGAGTCTCCCGAAATTTTATGAAGCACTCAACTAGCTTTATAAAGTAATACTTTGATTCTGGACTTTAGACATTAAGACTTTAGAGTCGATTATGCTGATTGGGGCAACATAAGTTCCTGACGGATTTTTTGAATAATTCGATTGATCTTTCGAGTGACTTGTGTAAACTTGCTTAAAGCGGATAAGCAATGTATTGTTACGTCTCGGAGCTACACGCTCTTTTGACTGTGGACATCGTCAAGTTCCTGAAGGTTAGATGCTTCTGAATGTATTTGTTTGCGGCTTTTACCCGTGGAACTGTAGCGCTTGGTTATGAGGAGGATTTTCCTTTGAAGCCTGTTTTTAGTCAGGAAACTGTCCCAGGTGGAGAGAGTCTACCGGTTTGCCTTACAAAGGTGCAGAACTGTCAGGATGTTTCGGAAGCCGCACGCAGAGTCCGTGCTTCCTTTACTATCTGCGGTATGGCGTTCTCGTTGGGGATTTCTGGAGGTTTGTTCTCCAGCGCTGATGCTGCTGTTACCACTAAGGTTTCAGTTTCTACATCAGCTACTGGTATACCGAGCATTCGAGCTTCCTATGGCTCTGATCGCTCTGTCGGTGCTTCTGCCGTTTACCATACGGTTGCTCAAGGTGAGACCGTATGGGCCATTGCTGAACAGCACGGTGTTGCTGTCGAAGCGATTCGAGCCCTGAATGGTATTGCCACGGAGCAGGTTATTCAGGTCGGTCAGGTGCTTCGGGTTCCATCAGCAACTGAGCCCGTTAACCGCAGTGAGGTTTCAATTCAGTCTGAGAATGTCGTTGCCTCAACGTTGATCCAAAGCGTCGAAGCTGATCGACTGCGGTCTCCAGAGGTCATTCAAAGCGCTCCGGAGGTTGCTGAGAGTTCTAGCCCTCTTCAGCTAGGTGATGGCTCCTGGGAATCGATGAGCATTTCCGAAATAGTTTCTCCTACCAAAGCGATCGCTCCTGAAAATACGTTAACGTTGCCAACCCCCGAGGTTTTGCCAACTAAGGCTGAGGAATCGTTGCCAGGTGAGCTGATTACCGATGAGCCTTCGGAAACAGTATCAGAGGGCGATACGGTTTGGTCTATTGCTCAAATCCATGACATTGATCCGGATTTGCTTGCTAGGGTCAACGAAATTGATGATGCTGCTCTGATTCTTCCTGGCGATGAACTCATCATTCCGGAGCCAGAGACAGTTATTGATAGCGAGCCTGAATCGGAGGAACTGCAAGCCGATGAGGTTCGCGAAGAAAAGGATGCCGATGACCTCAATTCGGTTCCGTCGGTTCGTGCTTTAGAAAGTACTTCGACCGTCGAAACATCCGCATCTCCCATTGCTGCCACAAACAACCAGCCCACCGACCCCTATGTTGCTGGTTTGGTGGCGGAGGTCACTGCTGCTACTCGCGAAACTCAGCCGGTAGTTGCCAGTCGTCATACTGTGGCTACCGTAGCTCCGGAAAGTCAGCTGCATGATGAAGCTGACCCATCAGGTAGTGCTGAAACAATCGGCCTTTCATCTCCTGAGGTAACCAATCCTCAGTTTCCAGGGGTACCCAATGATTCGAACCTTGAGGACGAGCTCGACACGAGTGCATTCTCTTCAGAAGAACTGCTCGCAGCTGCGCCGCTAGGATCTGAGGTCTATGCTCCAGTGCTGGAACGTCCTGAGGGGCGTGTTGTTTCACCAGATATGCCGATCTTGCCTGGGCAAGATGAGTATCTGCCTGAAGCTCCCGCTTCTACCCAAATAAATGGCTATTTGTGGCCAGCGCAAGGGGTTTTGACATCAGGGTATGGTTGGCGCTGGGGCCGTATGCATCGTGGCATTGATGTGGCAGGGCCTGTTGGTACCCCAATTTTTGCCGCAGCTCCTGGTGTAGTCACTCGTTCAGGATGGAACTCAGGCGGGTATGGCAACCTGGTTGAGATTCGTCACTCCGATGGCAGTATGACTCGCTATGCTCACAACAGTCGTAATGTTGTTGCAAACGGTCAGCAAGTAAGTCAAGGTCAGAAGATTGCTGAGATGGGAAGCACGGGCTACAGCACGGGCCCTCATTTGCACTTTGAGATCCATTTGCCCAATCAAGGAGCAGTGAACCCAATGGCTCTCTTACCAGGTCGATAATTGGTAGCGGCTATCTGAACTTGTGTTGACTGGCAGGCATCAATGATGCCTGCTTTTTATTGATGAGTTGATCGCTTTTGGGATTGCTCATGCTTCCTGAAGCAAAAACTTTCGTTTTCTAAGCGACGATGGCTCGCTTCCTTGAGCTTATGTTTTGACACATCAACGGATAGATTTAAACAGGCCAATCTTTCCGTCCTTCAGTATGTCTAGCTTTTAATTCTGCTGTGTTTTTGTGCTAATTTAATAAAGCGATTAAATTGCTCTTGGCTCAGTAGCTCAGTGGTAGAGCAGGGGACTCATAAGCCCTTGGTCGCGTGTTCAAATCACGCCTGAGCCATTTCAAGAAATCAAATAAAGAGTTTTGGATTGACAAAGTTGTCACGCTCCTCAACATTTAGGGCTGGCGATGATTAGCTTGGTCGTCATGCTCCTGATAAGTGGCAATGCTGACTTGACCGGAAGCTCAAGACATCGTTATCAGCTGCTTACCAGAAAAACTAAGTATGGGTTCTTGCTGCGCTTTCTGTAAATAGGTTGCTGCATCCAGGGCGATCGCTCGTCGTAAGTGTTCGATTGCCCACTCCTGATTGCCTAGGGCAGCATAACAACAGGCTTGGTGAAAGAAGGCCAGTGGGTGATTAGGCGTAATGGCTAATGCTTTGTTAAAAGCCGCGATCGCAGCTTCGTAGGAGGACAGTTTGCGCAATGTCATCCCCAGAGCCAGCCAGCTTTCAGTATGATCGGCTCGATATTTTAAGCTTTCGCGAAAGGCATCATGGGCTTCTCGGTAACGCTTCAGTCTTACCGATATTAGACCGATGTGAAACCACAGTTGCGCATTGTGAGGCGCTAAACAAACCGCTTGTTTAAGTTGCTTCAATGCTTGTGGAAAGTCGCCTTTTTGCTGGAGTGCGTAAGCATAAAAGTGATAAAGAGAGGGCTCAGCCCATCCTCGATTTAGGAGTGGTTTAAGATGTTGAATGACTGCTTCGTAATTCTTTGTTTTGGCAAAAATATAGATTAGGCAGAAATGAGCCGCTTGATGATTGGGATTATTATCAAGGGCAATGTTGAAGTATTGTCTAGCTTGATCAATATCGTTTAAGTGGTAAGCCGCTAATCCCTTGTGATACCAAAGTCGATCGTCGGTAGGTTCTAAAGCAAGGGCTTGATCATAGCTTTCTATCGCACGAGCATATTCGCCCATGCGATAGAGCGTATTGCCTCGACGTCGCCAAACGCTCGTGTATGCAGGAGCTAGGTCCAAGGCGCGATCGTAGGCATTTACAGCCTCGCGTAAATGCCGGGCAGCAGCTAGAGTACTGCCATAGTTACACCAGACCTTCGGGTCATTAACCGCTATTACCAGTGTCTTCTGGTAACTGTTGATAGCTTCTTGATATCGCCTTAAACGAGCTAAATAGTAGCTGCGTTGTTGCCAATAGGCGGCTGATGTGGGGTGAATCGATAGTTCTGCCTCACAGAGGGCTAAAGCCTTTAGCAACTTTTCCTCGGAAGGAGATTTGTCGCTTAACAAGCTTTCTATCGAAGAACTTGAAGAAGAAATCATACACAAATAGGCTTGGGAACACTTGAGCCAGACATAATTTCCACCAGATGTTTCGATTTAATCAGAATGAAGAATGATCTTGCGCGAAAGACGTTTTTGAGAAGATAGTTTGTTTTGATTTCTATCGCGAAGCCGATTTCAATCGTATGCTTTAACACACCAGACGTTTGAATGACTGTCAAGGTTCACGATATGAATAGTTTTGTCCGCTATTATAGCTATCACTAATTCAGTTTCGACAAGGGGCTTACAGCCCTCACTGCCGATCATCATCTCAATAGCTTTATGGGTAGATGAACATTGAAATTATCTTTCCCAAGCCACTGCAATTGTTTCTGACTATGATCGTAATTTACATACCAATGGTGTATCGGCCATGCCCCTAAGTGCAAAAGTTGAAGAATTGATTCGCAAATCGCGCATTGTTAGTTTTGCAACCTGGGAAGCAATTTACCCAGCAGAAGCGATTCAATATTTTCAAATGGCGGATGATGAACGCCGCTACTTGACCGATGCAGACTGTCATCAGCTAGTAGGTCTAGTGCCAGGCATGACAGCATCGTTAATGACCGCCCAATTTTTACGCGATCAGGTGAACGATATCGTCGATGAAGCTCGGATGTCGGTTTTAGAGACCTTGCCAAATATTACGCAACCAGGGGGCGGCCTCTACCCAGCCGAACGAGCCCAGGCTTGCTGGCGCGATTTCTGGCATTTTCTGCGATGTATCACCTATGGCATTGCCGGACAGCGGACTGATTACACGAGTGCTGACGGTTTGCATCATATGCAGCTTCTCTATCAGGAACTACAGGTTCCTTTAGATGCCATGGTGTTGGGCTTAGAAGGTATCAAACAAGCTAGCCTGGCGCGCACCAACACCCCAGCAGCGGAGTTAGAACCTTATTTTGAGCACCTGATTGTTCAGTTACAGCGATTCCGCTAACTGTGTTAGAGCTAGCTGGGCAGCAGCGGCGACTTGGGTATCGGGATCGCGGCCCAGATATTGTAGGGCTGAGCGACTTTGGGGACATGGCATGTTGCCCAATGCCTCAGCCACACGTTTGCGGATCATCCAATCCTTAGCGGTGACAAAGTTCAATAAACGTTCAACTTGATCAACCGCACCAATCTCGCCCAGGGCCATGATGGCAGCTTCTTGCAGCAGCGTTTGTTCACTCTCTAAAGCTTTTAATAAAAGGGCGATCGCTTGTGGATCCTTAAGATTCCCTAAGGCAACCGCTGCACTAAATTGCACTAGCCAGTTCGTATCTTCCCAAAAAGCACGGCTGAGGGACGCTAATGCTTGGCGATCGCCTAAATAGCCCAGAGCTCCAGCCGCCATTGCGCGTACGTTGTAGTCTGAGTCAGATTCCAGCGTGTACACCAGTTGCGGCAAACTTTGGGGAACGGGTTTAATCCCCAGCGCAAACGCGGCCATCCCTCGGACTTGTTCGGCTTCATCTTGTAATGCGTGCCGGAAAAGCGGGTAAGCAGCTTGCGCAGGCACCCTTTCTTTTTGCAACTCCAACATCGCCAAAATGCGCGTTTTGAGATTGGGACTGCTCAGCTGTACCGAAAGATGCTCAACGATAGACGACAAATCATTTGGATTGAATGATGTCACTGGTTTGCCGCTCCGTCTCCATACTGGTACCCATATCAAAGAGCATGGTGGTCATGTATCGCTCGGTCCACTCGGTACCAAAGGATTTCTCTAGAATACGGCGGGTTTTATCGTTTTGCTGCTGCTTTGTACAGTAATGGCGTTGCCCCGCCACGACGTTGAGGATGTCCGGTGCGGCGGTGAGTGGCTGACTCTGACTAGCAATTTGACAATGCAAGCTCAGAAAATCCTTCACACGCTGTAGAAACTGGGCTTCTTCCGCTGCGTCAGTCGGACGTACAAACAGGCAATAGTCAGAAAAAATATCGCCCCATTCGGGAAGGTCCCGAGGTTGTGAGAAGGCAACATCGGGCAGGCGTTCTAGGGCGCTGTGATAGGCCAGTGGCAAAGAGCGGTCGGCGCTAATCGGGGAAAGATCGACAATGGCAGCACTGATCCCCCCGCCGCGACGGCCCACCAAATCAGTGCCAAAAATAGGGAGGTTGTAATCAGCGTTGGGGAACATCACGCAGTGCAAAATGTCTAAGCCATTCCCAATTTGAGCCAGTTCCATATGAAGCTTACGAAACTGAGGCGTCTGATAACAGCGGTTTTCGATCACCACCTTTTCTTCTTCTAAGCAACCCTCGATGTACCCCAGATCCTCAGGGATATGATAAGGCGCTAAAGACAAGCCATCTTGCCATATAGCTTCGATACAGTCTGCTAGCTGGCTGATTAAAGAATGTTGGAGGCTTCGCAGGGATGGTTGCATAGACTTGAAGAAGCAGTTTTCACTCAGGGGGTATCGATTCTGTGCTGCCTCGTGTTTAGCGCTCGATCAGGGTAGAGAATCATCTCAACAGTGATACTTTTGAAGTCCTCAGTGATATGAGCATGTTCTCAAAACACTTTACCCATCGGTCAGCCGATCACATTACAAGGAAGGAACCCTTAACACGCCACCATAATCTGAAATGACGAGCGCTTCTATTACATTTCCTTGCTACTGTCATGCTGGAGTCTAAGGCAACACAGAATTGTCCTGAATCCAGACCTTACATTAAGCCTAAAGCATGGAGTGGGCCTTCTGCTAGGAACGCCTCTAGGAGAACCGCCACGACACCCAGCATTGCTAAGCGCCCATTCCAAACTTCTGCTGAGGGCGTGATTCCCCATTCCCAACGCTCCTGGGGATAGAGCTTGGTGGTGCGTTGGGGGCGAATCGTTTCGGCAAAGGTGACGGGTGGATCTTGTAATGCTTCCAGGGTGAGGTCAGCTAAAGCTTCAATAAAAATGGGATCGGCATCCAGAGCTGGAACCCGAGCAAAGGTTTCAATGCCGGCCTCTTCAGCAACTTCACGATATTCCTGATCAATTTCTTCGAGGGTTTCAATGTGCTCTGAGACAAAGCTAATGGGCACAACGACCAATTCTTTGATCCCTTGCTGAGCCAGTTCTTGAATCGCTTCATCGGTGTACGGCTGCAACCACTCGACTGGGCCAACCCGACTTTGATAGGCCAGGGTATACGCATTGGAGCCCTTTAGCTGCCGCATAATCATGGCTGCGCAGCGTTCAATCTCTTGTTGGTAGGGGTCGCCTGCTTCTTCAACGTAACTGACGGGGACTCCATGAGCACTAAAGAAAATGTGAGCCGTCTCGGGATGAGTTACCTGTTCAAGGGTTTGCTGGAGCAAGTTAGCCATCGCTTGCAAATACCCTGGGCAGTCATACCAGGAGGGAATGACGGTGTATTGAATGTTTTGCAAATCGGGGTCGCTTTCCCACAGCTGTTCCAGAACCCGAAAACTAGAACCGCTAGTGCTGATGGAAAATTGGGGGTAGAGGGGCAAGATCACCAGTTCTTCAATGCGATCGCGCTTAATCTGAGCGATCGCATCCTCGGTAAACGGATGCCAATAGCGCATCCCTACATAAACCTGGATGTCTTGCCCCTGCCGCTGAAGCTGCTCTCGCAGAGCCATCGCTTGCGCTTCAGTAATGCGGCGTAAGGGCGAACCCCCACCAATTTTCTTATAGTTTGCTTCGGACTTTTGGGCACGCAGGGTCGAAATCATCCAAGCCAAAGGCTTTTGTAAGAACGGAAGGGGGAGGCGAATAATTTCTGGGTCAGCAAAAAGGTTATAGAGAAAAGGACGAACATCCTCGATTTTGTCAGGCCCCCCCAGATTCAGGAGCAAAATACCAGTGCGTGCCATTAATTGAATTACCCGTGTGTATTGTATGAAGCTGATGAGAATGTTTCTCACCTGTTAGGCGTAAAACTCAGGCTCACCAACCAATTTTTCAGTCCTAAAGCGATTGGCCACCCAGCTTTACAGTCCATCATCAAACGCACGGTGCCAAGAATCTAGGTCGATGCCAGCGTGGTTAATATCGCAGCCAATGGGCGATCGCTTTTCCGAAATTTAATTATCTCTCTCCATGCTTATCGCAGGTGGTACGCTAAAAACATGAACTTTCATGAAGTAGGTGGAAAGTTTTGGGTGATCAGCAACAGGGACGAATGCTACTTTCCCATAATTTCAATGTGTCTACAGAGGTTGTCCCAGCGCTGAGTCGCGAAGCTTTTGTTGAGGTCTTTCAGACTGGACTGAGCGCCCATAGTGGCTTGCACTGTCTAGCCATTGATCATCCCCATTGGATCGCAGCAATACAGTTTCCGACCGAGACCTATACACCCATTCAGGTCGGTGAGTTATGCGCTCAGGCTTTACAAGGGAAACGGCGATCGCAATCGTCCGCGTCTGGTATGCACACGATTCTGATCTTGGGAGGGGTGAAGACAACGCCACCCACCAGCAGTTCCCCCACCGCTTTGCAACCTGGGGAATGGGGTGTCGATGTTGTGGAAACAGCATCTGGTGAAGCGTTTTTACAGCAAATCAACTGGGATACCACGATTGCGCAAAGACCTGCGGACAGCGTCTTCAAAGTCACAATTGCTGGGGCCTAGGGGCTATCATCATTTAGAGCCTGAATCCCCATGCTGAAAGCGGTTCAGCCCCTAGCTAGTTTTACAAGGCGGGCGCGACAATGCTGATACCGCAAGGCTTTCGAGTTTAATTGATGACGTGCCCTAAGCAATGCCAGTAGCGCCAAAAGACTTCATCCTTGCCATTATCCGTGGTGAGGCCGAAACGGTTCGGCAACAGCTCGCCCAAGGGATAAATCCTAATACAACGAACCAAGGCGTAGAAACAGACGGGCACAACACAGCCCTGATGTGGGCTGCGACGGAGGGGCATCTAGCGATTGCCCAACTTCTATTAGCTTAAGGAGCCGATATCAATGTTCAGAATCGTTCTAGCTACTCGGCTTTGATGTTTGCGGTGGAAAGCGATCGCCGCGACATCATTAACTTATTGCTGGATCATGAAGCTGATATCACGGTGCGTAACCCCTATGGGGAAACGACGCTCATGATCACGGCTCGCCAAGGACAAACAGATATCGTGCAACGGCTACGTGAAGCTCGCCAGTCCTTTCGAGCGAATCAGGCAGTTGAATGATTGATGCGAGCAGACGCAACCGAGTGAGTGACCGTTGCCGCGTTAACGCGCTTGAGCCGTAATTGGAACAGCGGTGACACAGGGCGACCGAGGCCCGTTTAAGTCAACTAGACAGCACCTTTAAACCAAAAACGCTTAGGATATCTGCCACTGTCGCGATCGCTGGCAACCCGACAGGCTGAGTTTGTGCACAAGTCAATTGAGGATGCTGCCCCCGATGGCGCAACAGACTGCACACCTCTGCACAAATAGTAAGCTTTTGGGTGTATCACGCTTGACTACACTTACGTTGAGATACCCAATACAAACGTAAACATTGGTGAACTTCTCTAATAAGAATCGTCAGGTCTATTGGAAGATTGTTCATAACAAACCGTATAAAACTCTCTAAAGTCTATGTGAACTCTAGGCTGTAAAGGGTTGGGCATATGGTTTTGACTATCCCTGATCTGGTTCGCAGCTCAGGGTAGCGACTACAGCATCTAGCGTTTGCAATATTTGCTTAACCTCTGCCGTTAGCCAGGAGTATTTGAATGCCTTTTGGACCAGCATCAAGATTAGGTGTCAGCCTATTTGACGAAACTCCCCCCATAGAACGGGTTCCCGGCAGCTCTGCTGAAGAGGCCGAGTCCTGTATTCTCGCTGTCTATCGTCAGGTCTTAGGGAATGCTTACGTCATGGAAAGTGAGCGCCTGGTTGTCCCTGAGTCTCAATTCAAGCGAGGCGAGTTAAGCGTCCGTGAATTTGTTCGTGCAGTTGCCAAGTCAGAGCTTTATCGTTCGCGCTTCTTTACAAACTGCCCTCGCTATCGGGCTACTGAGTTGAACTTCAGGCATCTTCTGGGACGGGCTCCTCGTGATCTCGAAGAGATGCGCATGCACAGTACCATTCTGGATACTGAGGGCTTTGAGGCTGATATCGACTCCTATTTGGATAGCGACGAATACCAAAATGTGTTTGGGGAGAATATTGTTCCCTACATTCGTGGCTATAAGACTGAAGCCTGTGAAACGATGGTGCAGTTTACGCACTTGTTCCAACTGGTGCGGGGCGCTTCGACTAGCAGTCTGAAAGCCGACTTGGCTGGCAAGAGCCCGCGTCTAAATTCCCTCGTTATTCAACAGACGCCTATTGCGGTGGTATCGCCTGGCAGTGATGGTGCAACGTTCCGTAACCCACCGATGGTATCGCGTCAGCGTCAAGG
This sequence comes from Cyanobacteria bacterium J06638_28, assembly GCA_039819045.1. GTDB lineage: Bacteria > Cyanobacteriota > Cyanobacteriia > Phormidesmidales > Phormidesmidaceae > SIO1E4. The sequence continues at coordinate 84,726 of JBCBSR010000006.1, read as the reverse complement.
GGTGGGCGCTTCCGCCGACGGCAAGATTTACCGTATCGAGGTCACAGCTTACCGAGCTAATACAGTTCGGAAAGTTTCTAAGTTCCGCCGCTCTAATCAAGTCTACTTAGTGCCCTACAGTCAGCTCTCGGAAACTTACCAGCGCATCCATCGTCAAGGTGGCGTTATTGCCAGTATTACGGCTGTCTAGGCAGTGATCTTTAAGCCCTGTGATGGCGGGTAAATTGGCCACAGAGCAAAAACGGTGATCGATCGCGCAGCGCAGGGCAGCTTTTGGCAACTGATGAAATATTTAGCGACATCCTGTCGTCGATAGGGTGCTGCGATTTTTTGAACAGTGTTTATGTTTAGTCGTTTTAAGGAGACCGATTGTCATGCTGGAGCTTTGGCCCACAAGCACTTTAGAAGATGTTCAAGTTATTATCCGTGCTGTTTATAAGCAAGTTTGGGGCAATCCCCATGTTATGGATAGCGAGCGGCTGACGACAGCTGAATCCCAACTTTGCGATCGCTCCCTGACCGTCCGCGAGTTCGTCAGAGCAGCGGCTAAGTCAGAGTTTTATCGTTCTCGCTACTTCGAGTCCTGCGCACCTTATCGCTTTGTCGAGTTGAACTTTCTGCACCTGCTGGGGCGTGCGCCTCAAGATCAGCGTGAAGTGTCTGAGCACATCGTTCGCTGCGTGGCTGAAGGATACGATGCCGAAATCGATTCCTATATTGACAGCGACGAGTATCAATCTGCCTTCGGTGAGAATGTAGTGCCTTTCTATCGCGGACAACAGAGTGAAGCAAATCCCAAGCAGGTTGGCTACAACCGTATCTTTGCTTTGGATCGTGGCCCTGCTCAAGTAGATAGCAGCGTTAAAGCTTCCCAGTTAGTCGCTGCTTTAGGCGGCAATATGGCGAATGTCATCAAGCCTTCTAGCGCAACTGTCATTGGTTCTGGGACTGAGAAGCGCTTCAAGATTTTAGTAAGCGGCTCTAAGTTTGACGCGCCTCGTCGCATCAGCACCACCGAATACGTCGTGTCGGCTAGCAAAATGACCCCGCAAATCCAGCGCATCAATCGCAGCGGTGCCAAAATTGTCAGCATCACCGAAGTTGCCTAACTGAGTTAGCGCCATGGTTGATGCGAGAGCGGCAACTCGCGTCAGCCATGGCAAATACTTTAACGGTGACCCCATTACTACCGTGGCCACAAGACCCAACCTGGCATTAAGAGCGTCAGCTTCAATCGAACTTGTCCGCTCGATTGAGACGACGTTACCAATGATTCAGATTAAGTTGCGATTTTGATGAGTGGTGTGGCGGCTGACTGTGGTGCCAAAACTGTTAGCCTCGCTCGTGAAACGGTTTCTACAGCAAAGTTGGTCAGTGCTTCCGAATTACAGTTAACCAATCTAGCTTCGAAGCGTGTGTCTATTACAGTCATGCGATCTTCAAAGTCAGCTGAGCATAGCTGCCTAAGAATATTCAAAACACTCAAAAAATTTGGCGGTCAAGGTTGTCAAAATCATTGAAGTTGCCCCAGGGTTTAAGCTACTCGATAGCAATTATATTGAGAACTTAAACTATCAAAGATAGCGACACCCCTAGAAAGTGGACTAGGTAATGCTGTTGCATAACAGATAACACGACTTCGCTAGGGTTATGTGCGGCTAAAATATGAGCTTTGACAACTCAAAAGTCGGGGTTTAGCGGCAAACACGCCCAACTCTGACTTTCAAGTATCCTCATCATTGGTTCGCTAAAAGATTACTTAACTTCTTTGTCTTCTTCGCCGAACTGATTCAGAGTTTAATTAGAATATAGATGAGGTGAGTAGCTCCAATTTTTGAGTTTTGCTGCTAGCGATTGATTCTATCCTTCATTAAAACATCTAGCTTTTAATCATCCCAAGAGTGCGGCTTTAAATGGATATCCAGGAGTTTGTTCACCAGTCGATAGGGCAATGGCGTTCGCAGCGGAGTGCTCATCATTTGGCCTTTAGCCATTTTGAAGCCGTTGAGTCAGTTATCGACATTGAAGCCTTATCCTCCGACGATGCTGCTGTGATTCAACTCTGCAAAGCCTACAGTGTTGATCGCACGCAAACGGTTGCTCCCTTCAAAATGGCATGGGAGGGTTATTCCGACTGGGATGATGGCGAAAAAGTTCTCAAAGGGTCCTCTGTTTTAGTGCCCGTTCCCGACTGTGATCACCCCAACAGTGGGAAGCTTTTGCGCGAGCAAGGATATGCCGAAACGATGCCCGCTGCCAGTGATTACCGCATTCTTGAAGATGGGACTTTTGTCTTGTTCACTAACTATGATCGAGCAGCAGCGGAAGAAAAGATCTGGTTTGTTAACCCGAATGTTCGCTGCCGCGTATCGCTCATCAAAACGAGCTCGGGAACAGGCGTTGTAACGGCCTCATTTTCATCCGAAGTGAGACAGTTGAATGCCGCCAATTAGCTATATCAAGCATACTGACGCCACCTCATTAATGAACCATTCTAAGTCTGCACTATGTTTGAATCATGGAACTTTCAACGATGTCTGTAATCCATCAAAAGTCAAATGATTTAGTAACACTGGCGCGTTGGATGGCTGGCGATTTTAGCAACTATCAACAAGCTTTTGATAATCCTAGAGAGTATGCACACATTCATGTATTTTTCCGGCCTTTAGCCTTTGATTTCTTTGCTGACATTGGCTTTTATTCTGAACAGGTCTACGACTATGACCTGTGGACTCCTTATCGTCAGGGAATTCACCGCCTAGTCGATAAAGGTGACCATATCTACATTGAAAATTACAGCTTAGTTGATGCTTTTCTCTATGCTGGAGCAGCAAGGGAACCGACAATTCTTAAAACAATTACACCGGCGAATATTCGTCGACGTCAGCATTGTTCAATGGTTTTTCACCGCGAGGACGACAAATTTATTGGGCAAGTGGAGCCTGGCAACTTATGTTTAATTGAAAAAAATGGCTGTCAGACTTATCTGGTCAGCGATGTCGAAATCACAGACTCCACTTGGGTCAGTCTCGATAAAGGACTCGATGTGAATACGGATGAACAGGTTTGGGGATCCGAACATGGCTCCCTACGCTTTGAAAAGCGAGAGAGCTTTGCTGATGAAATTACAATCACCGCCTAAAAAAGACTTGACCACTCTGGATGTTGCTCCAGTAAAAATGTTACCTCCAGAAGCCGAGAAAAAGATGCAGGGATGGATTCGCAGTCGCCATCTCATTTGTTCAGGCAGTTTCTTCGTTTTTGAAACTGTGGACTATGGTGCGATCGAACGCTTTTCTAACTGCGTCGCAACCTTAGGAGGTTCTGTCATTGCCGTTGACCCGGTCGATAAGATTTGGATGGGCAACCATCGACAGGTCATGCTTTATCGCGTAAGGGCTAGTCTATTAACCCCAAGTCACAAACTTAAACAGTACTGGATTAAATACGGCAGCTTTAGAACACGATTTGATGCCAATCCTTAAAGTCATAGAAAGCGATCGCCAAGGATAATCCCAGACCAGTCATTGCAGGTCAGTCGATGAGTGGCTTGATCAACCGCTCAGGCTGGCTCGTGTCGTTCTACGGGTAAGGGGGTGCAGGGTGTCTAGTTGATCAGCAGGGTGTTTTAACAGGATTGCTCGCATCGCTTCACTGAGCCCCTGGACTTTCGCAAAGTCAGCCCCAGCAATACTTTCAAATGCCTCAAAAGCGGCCCCTGTGAGGTCAGCGGCCCGTAGATCAACGCCGCTCAAATTAACGCCATTCAAACGCGCATTACACAAAGATGCCCCCGTCAAAATGGCCCGTCGCGCATCGGCTTGAACAAGCCTTGCCCCTTGCAAGTTGGCACCTTGTAAGTTAGCCCCACCCAAATAAGCCCCTAACATATTCGCACCTTGCAAGTCGGCATCACTTAAGTTAGCTGTGTTCAGCGCTGCACCATTTAGATTGGCACCTGGCCCGATCGCACCGGAAGATTTGAAAGCAAACCCCTCTGGAAATATCGTTTGACTGTCATAACGGGCGCCCTTGAGCTGAGCATCGGTTAGATCTGCCCCTGTTAAATCGGCTCCACTCAAATCCGCACGATACAGACAAGCGCCCTTGAGATTGGCATCTTGCAAAGAGGCTTGCTGAAAGCTGGTTGCCCGTAAGTCGGCATGGCTTAAGTCAGCTTCTTGGAGCTGAGCTTGGCTACAGTTGGCACGAACAAGCGTTACCCGCGTGAAAATAGCTTTAGACAAGTGCAGCGCCTGTAGATTGCACTGATAGAGGTCACGACCCTCCAGACTCTGGTTAGCATTCACGGCTGCCATGATCGCGGCAGGCGTCACAGGCTTATCAGTCACAAACATGTTGAATAGACAACGCCTCAGAAAATCGATGCAAGGGCATTGTATAGCAACAGACCATTTGGCATGGATCGAGCAGCCGTAATACGGTTTCTCCTTAACAGAATGACAGATGCAGCAATAGAGGAAGAGCGCAAGATCAGTAGTCAGAATTTAGCGAATTGCTCTTAGATGAAAACAATTCATCGCAGCCATTCAGGCAATTGCTCGCGTCGAAGAAGATGTCGCTGCTAGCCTGAACAGCAATGCAGCTTAGTCGGGAGCGAAGTCATTTATGGATGTTGCGATCGCGCTGGCGGTTTCTTTTGGCGGACTATTGCTGGCAGTGAACCGTGGGATTGCCATCGTTTATCCGCTGCTGGGGGTATTGGGGCTCATGACGCTCCTGTATCGACTGCGGGGCATTCCTCTGGTGGAACTGCGATCGCTGATGATCAAGGGGATACGCCAGTCAGCTGGCGTAATCAGTATTTTGCTATTGATTGGCCTAGTCGTCGCCAGTTGGCTGCTGGCTGGGACGGTACCGGCATTGGTTTATTACGGTCTCCAGCTCATTCATCCCCAATGGTTTTTAGTGTCAGCATTTGTGTTAACAGGGCTGGTATCTGCATTGTTAGGCACTTCCTTTGGGAGTGCCGGGACGATTGGGTTAGCCCTGATGATTATGGCGCGGGGGGCTGGCGTCGATGAACACTGGACGGCTGGCGCTGTGATTGCAGGTGCCTACGTGGGCGATCGCTGTTCTCCCATGTCCTCTAGCGCCCATCTCGTCGCAACCCTAACGGGCACCGATATCTATCGCAATTTACGCCATATGTTGGTCACCGGATGGGGGGCATTGGGGCTGTCCATCGTGATTTATGGGGTAGCCTCTCTACAACATCCACTGGCTGTAGTGGAAAGTGATCTCATTCAAGCAATCCCTGCCAGCTTTACCGTCCATCCTGTGACGATGCTGCCAGCCATGCTCTTGGTCATGCTTACGCTTGTTCGTCTGCCTGTACGGCGCACATTAATGATTAGTTTGGGCAGTGCGATCGGGTTGGCGATGACTCTACAGTCGCAATCCTTAGCAACCGTTCTGAAGACTCTGATTTGGGGACTGCAATTACCAGCAACCAATACCTTAAGCGCCATCTTTCAAGGCGGTGGACTGCTCGTAATGGGCAAAGTCTGTGCTGTGGTTTTAGTCTCGACAGCACTGGCAGGACTCTTAGCTGGAATGGGTACCTTTGAGCCGCTCGGGCGGTGGCTGGCTCGGTGGTCAGGCAAACGCGGGCTTTTTGGCAGCACAGTACTGGCAGGGGGATTGACCAGTGCCTTTGGTTGTACCCAAACGATTGCTATCCTATTGACACAGCAGATTGCTCGACCTCGCTATGTGGCGACCCAAGCCAGTGCTGAACAGCTTGCTGTCGATATTGAAAATTCGGCAGTGGTGCTAGCACCACTCATTCCCTGGAATATCGCTGGCTTTGTACCCGCAACGATTCTGTTGACGGATGCTGGGTTTATTCCTTACGCCGTCTATCTCTACCTGCTGCCAATCTTGAACTGGGTGTTTCGATCGCCCACGCTACAACAGCACGCCAATCCTCCAACATTACCGATGCTGCCTACGCAGAAGGGCGCTGGCTGAGTTCAACGACATTCCCATCGGCGTCTTGGGTGAATAGGGCAGCGCGACCGGAGGCACTCATCTGAATGGGATAGCCCCGATCGCTGAGCTTTGTTTTCACAGCCCCTAAATCCTCCACTTGAAACGCCAAATGGGGATTCCGTCCCCACTTATCCGGTCGCGGGTCGGGAGCTTGCCAGCCCTCGTGGTGAATTAAGTGGAGCTGAAAATCACCCACTTGGTACCACAATCCCGGAAAATTCAAGGCGCGGGGGGCTGCTTCCAGGCCCAATGTTTCACCATAAAAGGCTGCTGCTTGGTCTAAATCACTGACTAATATCGCTGCGTGGAGCGATCGCAAGATTGTCGTCACGGTGTTCTACTCCAACCCTATTTTCAGGGTAGAAGGAAAGCTGGCTAGCTACACAGCCGCCTGAGCATACTGCTGCTTCAGGCTGGCGGCATAGGGCGGATGGAGAATGCCTTTTTCAGTAATCAAGCCTGTGACTAAAACGTTGGGCGTCACATCAAATGCAGGGTTGCGGACTTTCATTGCCTCAGGTGCGGTGCGGCGATCGCCAAAATGGGTCACCTCAGCCTCACCCCGCTCCTCAATCACAATAGCTTTGCCATGGGGCGTGGCAAAGTCAATGGTGGAATAGGGGCAGGCAACATAGAAGGGAATCTCAAAGTAGCGCGCCACAATCGCTAGCCCCAAGGTGCCAATCTTGTTCGCTACATCCCCATTCGCCACCACCCGATCCGTCCCCACCATGACCAAATCAACTAATCCCTGGCTCATCAAATGAGCGGCCATATTGTCACAGATCAGCGTCACATCAATCCCAGACTGCTGGAGTTCCCAACTGGTAAGCCGAGCCCCTTGCAAGAGAGGACGCGTTTCATCTGCATAGACGCGAAACGAACGTCCTTGCTCATGGGCCAAGTACAGTGGCGCTAGGGCTGTTCCCAATTCAGCTGTGGCTAGCGCACCAGCATTACAGTGGGTGAGGACACCCATACCCGGTTGAATCAAAGCTAACCCATGCTCACCAATGGCACGACAGAGTTGGCGATCTTCAGCATGGATTTGCATCGCCTCTTGTTCCAGGGCTGCCAAGATTTCCGGTGGAGAAGCCGCGATCGCTCTAGCTCTATTCACTAACCGCATCAGCGCCCAGTGCAAATTCACCGCCGTTGGACGCGCACTATCTAAATACTGGGCCTGACGATCAAGCTCCGTCAAAAACGCTGTTGGGGACAGATGAGTTTTATCGCGTAAACCGATAATCAAACCATAGGCTCCAGCAATGCCAATGGCCGGAGCACCCCGCACTTTCAGAGACTGAATGGAGGCCCATACCTGCTCCAGGCTGTATTGCTGCTCGACGACAGTTTCCAAAGGTAAGCGTGTTTGGTCAAGCAAGTAGAGTTCGCCATCGCGCCACTCAATGCTGTGGGGGAGCGTTGCCATAAGCTGTCCTTCCTTGGGTACTACACCCAGTCTTCATAGAAAGGCATTCTAACGACTGCTAGCCCCTGTTTCAGGCATGGGTCGATACCGGTCACCATTGGCAAAATTGCAAAAGCCTGGGGAGTCGCAACTCTCCAGGCTCGCAAGCATAGTCTGGAAACTGCGCTATTGCGGTTTCCTCGACAGTTTGTTGGATTGATTTAGTTAGCCGCGCAAGGGTCGGCAGCACAGGGGTCAGCCGCGCAAGGGTCAGCCGCGCAAGGATCCACAGCGGCACAGGGGTCAGCAGCACAGGGGTCGGCAGCACAGGGGTCAGCGGCACAGGGGTCAACTTGCTCCTGGCCAGCGCAGGGATCAACACCACCATCACCACCGGCACAAGCCACGGTACCGACGGTCAGCGACGCGGCAACGGCAACAGCAACCAAATACTTAGCGTTCATGGGTTTCTCCTTCGTTTATCGGGTATAGGTGAATGGACTAAAGCCATCGTCATCTGCGGCTCTAGTACTTCGAGGAAATATGTAACCTTGACGAGCTATTAAAGCTCCATAGACTGAGATTTTCCTGAGACTCGTGAAGGCGATTCTACCGCCTCTAAGGGGACAATAGGAAGACTGAGGCCAAAGGTCATCACTTAGGCAAACAGGATTCCCCAACGTTCGCTTGGGAAAACAATGGAGTGGCATTGCCATTAATAGACTTGGACAGCCAGCTCAAACCTATCAATCCATGAATTGCAGAGGATTGCCGGATGCTTGAGCCGAACGCTGGGTTAAATTGCTTCAACACTCAGGAAAAATTGAGCGATCGCGTCAGAACACTGCGTCTGAGTTCGGCCATTGAATCTTGATCACACGCAAGCTGGCTCACCTTTCTGCTGTAGGAAAACCCCAAGCAAGACTGAACGCTTGCAGCCAAACTGTAAGCGAAGTTCCAAACACTGACAGCTCATCTGAGCGATACGGTGATTAGGATAATCAATTTGACAAAGTTACAACAGCGTTATTCCTGAGATTAGATAAACTCTGACTATGGTTGAAAGCAACCATACAGAATTCATCAGGGATATTCCAGAACTGGCACGCACACACCAACACGTTGGCAGTGTGGTCTGATACCTAGTTCACTTAGAGGGTTATTCTCTAAACTCAGTCATTGGCGGCATGGATTTGCTGGCATAGGCCCAAAGCTAGTATGAGCCCCATAACACTGAGGTCAAGCGTTCTGGATAGTACGTCTATTGCTGTGCGGTAACTCATTCCGCGCCCTATCTGTTCTTCCCCGCAATCCTTAGCAACATGGTCAAGCAAAGCGCCGGACTCTTAATGTACCGCCACGCACCACAGGGGCTGGAAGTTTTACTGGTGCATCCTGGGGGGCCGTTCTGGCAAAAGCGCAACTTGGGCGTGTGGACAATTCCGAAAGGTCTCACGGAACCCGGCGAAGATCTGTTCAAGACCGCTTGTCGCGAATTCACGGAGGAAACCAGCCTACAGCCCCGTGCCCCCTTTTTAGAACTCCCTGAGATCAAGCAATCTAGCAAGCGTGTCAAAGCTTGGGCTTTTGAAGGCGATTGCGACCCCTCCCTCATTCACAGCAATACATTCACGATTGAGTGGCCGCCTCGCTCCGGACAAATGCGCGAGTTTCCAGAAGTTGATCGCGCCAACTGGTTTTCGCTGGCGAAAGCTAGGCAGCACATTATTAAGGCACAGATCCCATTTTTAGAGAGTTTGCAGGCAAAACTGAAGAACGTTCACTCTCACTCGCCGTGACCATCAGTCCGATGGCACCTGGTTCACGCTCCAAACAGAGCCGACAAACAGAGCCGACAAACAGACGTGCAGAGTGCGAAGATGCGGAGCTTAGCGCGATCGCACCCTAATTCCGTTTTGCCCCTGAATACTGACCTGGCTCCAAGAGAATTGCGCCTTAATCCCAGCATTTCTGAAAATTTCATCGCAAAACCGCAGGTTTGAACATTAGGTAAAACCTGAACTCAGGTAATGTAGTTAGGATGCGTTTTTTCAGACTGAATGGTGGATGCACTTTCCTGGTTAAGCACCGTAGGCAGTTTCTCCGCAGCAGCATCGGAACCTGCTAGGGGGGTGGCCATACTCGCGGAAACATCAGAAGCGGAGATGGAACCGCTGGTTCTCGCTGGAGTCCTCCTGAGTCTGATCACTGTTTATCTTGCGGCCAAAATTGGGGGTGAACTTTGTGCTCGGGTGAACCTGCCAACCGTCTTAGGAGAACTGATTGGGGGCGTTATCGTCGGCGTCTCAGCCCTGCATTTGATTGTATTTCCCGAAGGAGCTGGCGAAACAGGCTCTGTTTTGATGCAGCTGGTCGGCACCACAGCAGGCTTGGAACCCGAGTCGCTATTGAGCGTTTTTCGCGGTGAAAGTGAGGTCGTGTCCATCCTGGCCGAGTTGGGTGTCATCATCTTGCTCTTCGAGATTGGCTTGGAATCGGATCTGAAAGAACTCATTCGCGTGGGGCCACAGGCTGCGATCGTCGCTGTCGTGGGTGTGGTTGTGCCCTTTGCCCTCGGGACGGCTGGCCTGATTGCGCTCTTTGGAGTTGCCACGGTCCCGGCGGTTTTTGCTGGCGCGGCCCTGACGGCAACCAGTATTGGTATCACGGCTAAAGTCCTAGCGGAACTCCAAAAATTAAGTTCTAAGGAAGGGCAAATCATTATTGGCGCGGCAGTCCTTGATGATGTTTTGGGCATCATTGTCCTGGCAGTTGTGGCCAGCTTAGCTAAAACTGGCGAAATCGAAATCCTCAATGTGGTTTACCTGATCATTGGGGCAGCGGTTTTCCTGGTGGGGGCAATTTTCGTAGGTCGTTTGTTGAGTCCCCTCTTCGTCGGCTTAGTAGACCAGATGCAAACGCGGGGGCAGGTCATTATCAGCTCGCTCATTTTTGCTTTCTTCCTGTCCTACATTGCGGCCACCATCCAGCTCGAAGCCATTTTGGGGGCGTTTGCCGCAGGTCTAATTTTGGCCGAAACGTCCAAGCGTAAGGAATTGGAAGAGCAGATCACACCAATTGCGGACATGCTGGTTCCTGTGTTCTTTGTGGTGGTTGGAGCACGGACTGACATCAGCGTGTTAAATCCTCTCGAACCGAGTAACCGCGAAGGGTTAATTATTGCCTCTTTCTTAGTCGTCGTCGCCATTCTAGGTAAGGCGATTACAGGATTTGCCATCTTTGGGCAACCTGGCATCAATCGTCTCGCGATCGGAGTGGGGATGATTCCTCGGGGGGAAGTCGGTTTAGTTTTTGCGGGGGTTGGCTCGGCCAGTGGAGCCCTATCAGAAGCCTTGGAAGCAGCCATTATTGTGATGGTCATTTTCACCACCTTTGTAGCGCCGCCCCTTTTGCGAGTCGTGTTCAAAGACTCGGAGCCGCCCTCTCCTGATGAAGAAACGGAAGCTATTACGGCGGCAGTCGGGGAGTAATCCAGCTTCCTCAGTCACATCGCCGCTTCTGCTTCGTTAGCTTGAACAGGTGCGATCGCTAACTTCGAGAACATTACAACGCGCGATCGCACCCGCAAACTTTAGAAACTCTCCTAAACTTCTAGCAACATTCGCAATGGACTCTGATACGTCTATGGTTTTTCAGCGTAGCGATGCTTCCTGTCAGTCCAACACTGCTCCTATCGGTATTTTTGATAGCGGCGTTGGTGGCTTAACCGTCCTCCGGGAGTTACATCGTCAGCTACCCCATGAGTCCATTGTGTATGTAGGCGATACGGCTCGCTTGCCCTACGGTAGCCGTACCCCCGAAGAAATTCGGCAATTTGTCCGGGAAATTATGACCTGGATGATGGAGCAGGGGGTCAAGATGGTGATGATGGCCTGCAACACGAGCTCTGCCCTCGCATTAGAACAGGTACAGCAGGAATTTCCTATCCCTATTTCGGGTTTGATTTGGCCCGGTGCGCGAGCGGCCGTCCAGGCAGGCAAGCGTGTGGGGGTCATTGCCACCCCAGCCACCGTTGCCAGCAATGCCTATCGCGATGCCATTTTGGAGGCCAATCCAGCAACACAGGTTTGGCAAGTCGGGTGCCCTCAGTTTGTCCCCCTGATTGAACAGGATCGCCTCCAGGAGCCCGCAACGCTACAAGTCGCCAAAACCTATTTGCAGCCCCTCATTGAAGCCCATATTGACACGCTCATTTACGGTTGCACCCACTACCCGCATTTAGAACCGCTATTTCAAACCTTTTTACCTGCAACCATTCAACGGATTGATCCAGCCCGCTATATGGTAGAGGCGGCAGCTCAGGAATTAGCTTTGTTAGATCTCAGCAGCGTGAACAAGCGCCAGCCCACTCAATTTTTTGTCAGTGGTGAACCTCAGCAGTTTGCTCAGGTTGCAGCGCGCTGGTTAGGACAAATGCCCTCAACAAATCATGTGAACTTTGCTGCCTATATCACTCCCTACAAGGCATAAATACGACTGCAATTCTCAGGTACGCGGTAGCAGGACACCCCATGTATCTACCGCCCAGTCTGCTTCACCCTCTGTGAATTTACGTGTTTTCGCAAGCCTGAAAACTCAGGCAATCCGCTTGAAGCCCGTACAATTACAGGCGTATTTGGATGACTTATTCTAAGTTTATTTAGAGTGACAGGAGTTATGAGCGATGGGTAACGGTGGTGTTCATCGCGAAACGATATTGAGTCTCTGGATCACCAGCCTATTAGGAGTCTTGGGCAGTAATGTTTGTCTGACAACGCCAGCTTTTGCCCAACTCATCCCTGACGACACTTTGGGTCAAGAAAGCTCCATTGTAACGCCAGAGTTAATCCAGGGATTACCTGCAACCCTGGTTGAAGGGGGTGCAGAACGCGGTGCGAACCTATTCCATAGCTTTACCGAGTTCAACGTTAACACCGGGCAGCAGGTGTACTTTGCCAATCCTGCTGGAATCGATAACATCCTCACGCGAGTAACCGGCAGCAATGTCTCCAATATTGATGGATTATTAGGCGTTGATGGCAATGCGCACCTTTTTTTGCTAAATCCTAACGGCGTCATCTTTGGCCCCAATGCACGACTCGATGTCAACGGGTCTTTTACCACCAGCACTGCCATCAGCTTTGCCTTTGCCGATGGCGGTGAGTTTAGTGCGACTCCGACCGGTAACGAGTTGTTGTCAGTCAGCGTGCCGCTGGGCGTACAGTTCAACGATCAACCTCAAGGCAGCATTACCCACCAAGGTGACCTAGCCGTTGGGCTAGGGCAAAGCTTGACGCTGTTGGGTGACACTGTGACGAGTGAGGGAGCACTCACAGCCACTGCAGGAACGGTGCAGGTACTCGGTAACCAAATTATGCTGAGCGACCAAGCCGCGATCGATGTTTCCGGAACTACTGGTGGCGGCACGGTACGGGTTGGTGGCGATTACCAAGGCAATGGCATGATTCCCAATGCGCAGCAAACCCGCATTGCATCCGGCGCAAACATTTGGGCCGATGCCGGGGCAAGCGGGGATGGTGGCAGCGTTATTGTTTGGGCTGATGGGATAACTGAATTTGGGGGCACAATTTCTGCCCGGGGTGGCATTCAGGGCGGCGACGGGGGCTTTATCGAAACCTCTGGGGCGGCAGCTTTAATGATTCAAAATACAGCCCAAGTTGACACGCATGCAGTGCATGGCCAAACCGGGACTTGGTTACTCGATCCAGTAGAGCTGACGATCAACGACACGGGCGCAACTGCCATCACGGGTAATCCAGGCACCAACACTCCTAACACAGCAACCACCATTGGAGCTGACACCATTGAAACGGCACTCGACAGCACAGCTGTTATTTTGCAGGCCGATGAGTTGATTACGGTAGCCGCCGATATCGAAGCAGATAGCGGCAACGACTTGACATTGCAGGCTGCCAAAATTGCGATGGAGTCTGTCACCTTAGAACAAGAGGGGTCGGGCGCAGTGATCCTGACAACCCTTCCTAACAATCAAGGAGAAGTCCTGATTGAGGAATCCGATATTGAGGCAGGTGGTGGGATTCGCATTCAGTCTTCCCAAGTCCTCTTGGATGAAGCGTCCTCTTTAACGGCAATCAATGGAGCCGACATCCAAATTGAGGCTGAGCAAGTCTTTATCGATAATGAATCAGAGTTAAACGCGCGAAGTGGTGGCGATATTGTCATTGAGGCGCAGCAAGTAACGATTCAAAACCGGTCCGAACTGCGCACAGCAGTTAACATCGGTGACACGGAGAACGGTGGTAGCATTCGCATCACAGCAAACAGGGTTTTCTTACGCAGTGAATCGGAGATCAGTGCCCTGACATCTGGCAGCGGTGACGCAGGGTTTATTGCCATTGAGGCCGCAGAACAACTTGTTTTAGAAGATGCAGCCGCCATCACCAGTGCCGTCAGATCAGCAGGTACGGGGGATAGTCGAGGCATTCAAATTACGACTAATAATCTTGCCATTAAAGAGGGTTCCATTATTAGGGGCAGTACTGAGAATACTGGATCGGCAGGCGACATTGTCATCGAGCCGATGGATGGCAATGTCGCGATGACCATCACCCTGAGCGGTTCAGACAGCACAATTGCAGCATCAACGTCAGGCGCAGCAAGTGGTGGCAACATCGTCATTCGTACACCGGGTGATTTGGTTATCAATGGCGATCAGCCGCCTGGCGGGTTAACAAAACTAACCGTCGAGAGCACAGAAACGGATTCTGGGCTAGCTGGCACGCTGAGTATATTTACTAACTCAGTAGTGCTGGATAGAGTTGAACTATCGGCTGAAACTGCTTCTGAGGAGGGGGGAGGCACGATAAGATTCAACACCAGCGGCATTGCATTACGACGGGGCAGCCTCATTAATGCTCAATCAACCAATACAAATGTCACTGCGGGTGACGGCGGCAATATTGTTATTGATACAGACTTTTTGGTGGCTCCATTCGACGAAGATAATGATATCCTCGCTAACGCCGAAAGCGGCAACGGTGGACAAATTACCATCAATGCTCTGAGCGTCCTGGGTTTTGTTCAAAGGGATGAATTTCTGGACAATTTGAGGGGTAATAGCGTTAACGACATCAGTGCCACCTCCCGCAGTGGCGATGATGGAGCGATCGCCTTAAACACCCTTGATATTGATCCCAGCCAAGGACTAGCTGAATTGCCCACCAACCTAGCTGATAGAGCTAATCAAATTGCTCGCGGGTGTGGTGTCGGTAACACAGATACCGGCGGCGAGTTCATCGTCACTGGTGCGGGAGGTTTACCGCCTGATGCTAGCGACCTATCGGTAACTGATGGGCTCAATATTCCCTGGGTGACCCCTGAAGCAGCTGCATCGACTCCGAACAAAATTTCACCTCAGCAAACAGAAAACTCGTCCTCTTTAGTAGAGGCCCAAAGTATGACTATCGACGCTGAAGGGAATGTTTATTTTGTGACAACGGTAATAGGAGAAGGCCGCGCGAATTCGAGTTTGTCTAATGCAGTAGTTTGCGCTATGAGAGAGACTAAATCCTAAGCAATTCCTGACATCAGTTTTTCGGTTTGAGTATATTTGCTATCTAAGAAGGACGGACTCATGCTACGTATTCGCAACCTTGTCTCAGTTGCATCAGTTGCACTAGCAGCCACATTGGGTGTCATCTTGCCTAGTATCAAAGGAATTCATGCACAGCAAAGTACAGTTAATCTCATCGTTTGCTACGACGGTCGGCGCAATGGCACCGCCGACATTGAAATTCAAGATTTAAACGGTAATAGCCTCACTGGGCTTATTACATCCTTGAGCGATGCTACGCCGGCTGTCAGCCATGGGCGAAATGGAAATGACGAATGCCCAGGAAAAAGCTTCGTTGCCGAGCGAGGAGCCACCTACACAATTGAGGCCAAATACTATAAAAGAGGCGCGCTCGAATATACAGTCGCTCCTGAGACGTGCTCCTTCACAATCAACAATAATGCAATAGAAGTTGAAATAGATATTGAGCGCAATGAAGTAGATATCCGGCAACGGGTAGCGAGAGGCAGCGAGAGGCTTGGCAAAGAAGTCTGCGGGGGTGAAGAGGCATAAAATTCGACCAGCCGCCTCTCTCTAACATGCAAGTAAACGGAGCCTAGGAAAGGTGCCTAAAGTCCCTTCATTTAAGGTGTTTCATCACCAATCATGAGTTCCCAACTACTGCCCAGAGAGTTCTGTCACACGATCTAACTGAGCTTGCGTATTCGAGGCCCACTGAGGATTGCGTTGGGTAATGTAGAGGGTTTTGGCATGCTCCAAAACCCCTTGTGCTTCGCCGTAATCGCGCAGGCGAATAAAGGTTAACCCGGCGCTGTAGTAGGCATTGGCGTAATCAGGGTTCAGTCTTGTCGCTTCTCGAAAAGCATCGAGTGCCGCGTCGTAGTTGCCCTGGCCATACAGGGCAACACCTAGGTTATAGTGCGCTTCCACATACTCGGGGAAAACCTCCAACGCTGAGTTGAAAGCGCCGATCGCCCCCTCATAGTCCTGCATGCGCAAATACACACGCCCCCGATGAAAGCGAGGTTCCGGTGCATTGGGTGTGAAGTCAGCCGCTTTTTGCAACGTATCGAGCGCTGCCGTGTAGTTTTCCTGATCAATTTGGACAAGCCCCAAATTGTAATAGGCGTTGCCTAAATCCGGCTGGAGGGCGATCGCCCGCTCCAGGTAATCCACTGCCTGATCCAGGTTTCCGCCCTCCCACAAAGCACCGCCCAAATTGGAGTAGGCCATAGCAAACTCCGGATCGATCGCTAAGGCTTGCCAAAAGGCATCGGCGGCTTCCTGCAATTGCCCCACTTGTCGCAGAGCTAGCCCCAAGTTGTAATGCGCTGCGGCCGAATTGGGATCAAGCTGAATCGCTTCTTGAAACGCCGCGATCGCGTCAGTCACCGCACCTTGCTGAATCAACATCAGCCCGCGCTCTAAGGCTGCATCGGAAGCAGTTGTGGGTGCCTGCTGTGCAATCTGAATAGGCCGCTCAGCCAGTGCCAGCGGCATAGGCCCTGCTGCTACAGCCTCGACCCAGCCAACGCTCAGGGTAATCCCAACAAGATGCAGCCAGTGATATCGTAAAATGCCCATAATTTAACTTCCTGGAGACTAGATATAGTGTCTTAGCCTCATCGGTGACAGATTTGCCTGTAGTTATATCAAATCTGTGCAAGTTGGGGAGGGTTTTGCGGATTTTTATGAGCAAACATTAGTTTGCAGGACGTTCACACCGTCGCCGTGAGATGACCGATGTCTTCAGGGGACAAATTATCATTCATCACTTCCCCATCACGGAACCAGACAATCCGGCGAGTCAGCCTGGCCACATCGGGCTCATGGGTCACCATCACCACGGTAATGCCAGTCGCATTCAACTCGGAAAAAATCGCCAATACATCTTGAGTCGTGTGGGAATCTAACGCACCTGTCGGCTCATCGGCCAGCAATAATAGAGGGCGATTCACGATCGCTCGGGCAATCGCAACCCGCTGCTGCTGCCCCCCCGATAGCTGAGTTGGCTTATTACCCATCCGATCCTCTAGCTTGACCTGATGTAGGGCCATGGCTGCGCGATCGCGGCGCTCCGCTGTTGCAATGCCACCGTATACCATCGGCAACATGACATTTTCCAGGGCCGTGAGTTGCGGCAACAGATGAAACTGTTGAAACACAAAGCCAATTTTGCGGTTCCGAATAGCCGCCAGCGTCATGTCGTCCAGATGGGCAACATCTTCGCCATCCAAAAAGTATTCACCCTGAGTTGGGCGATCCAGGCAACCAACCACATTCATTGCCGTGGATTTACCCGACCCGGACGGCCCCATAATGGCGCAGTATTCGCCTTCAGCGATCGTCAGATTAACATCCTGAAGCGCACGGACTTCCGTATTGCCCATGCCATAGATCTTGCTAACGCTGCGGAGTTCAATGAGTGGCTTCATAACCTCTAGGGTAGCGTTCTCTTTGAGGACGTGTCGTTCAATCCAGTAAGCATCAGTGGCGCAAGCATCCAAGAGCCAGTCCTCTATTGAATTCTGAATTCAATAGAGGACTCCTGACGCCTACATAGAAATAATTTCAGCTTCAAGTGGGCAAAACCCACCGAAACATAGAGTTTACTTCGCAACAACTAGACGCCCTGCACTTAGTGATAGTTGCCCACTTTTTCAATCCGGGAGCGAATAGAGTTCAAATCAATATAGCGATCCGTGACATTCCTCAATTCACGGGCAATCATTCCTTCAGTAGAGACTACGGTAATGTGTGTGTTTTTAGACCGCAAAAGCTCGATCGCACGTTCAAAATCACCATCTCCACTAAACAATAAAACTCGGTTGTACTGTTCAACGGTGTTGAACATATCAATCACAATTTCAATATCCAGATTTGCTTTTTGTGAATAGCGACCAGAATTATCGTCGTAGTATTCCTTGAGAATTTTAGTGCGTACGGTGTATCCCAAGCTAATCAAAGCATCCCTAAAACCCCTTTGATCTTGTGGATCTTTGAGGCCGGTATACCAAAACGCATTCACCAAACTTGAACCACCGTCTTCATTGGTGAAATATTCCAATACCCGTTTAGGGTCAAAAAACCAGCCATTTTTTTGCTGGGCATAAAACATATTATTGCCATCTACAAAAATAGATAGACGTTGAGTTGTAATAGACATGTATGTTTGAAGTTTCAATTGATACAGGGAACCGACAACCATCCACAATTAGGGACAGTTATCCTTAAACAAAGGAACATCTTTCTTCTAACCCATATGAGCCAGAAAGGGAAAGCAAAAACATACCACGGGAAGCATGTTCAGGTGTATATGAAACGCTCGTGCAGTCGCACAAGAGCCTATCCGAAATGAAGGCGTTTGCACTCCATGGCAATGAAACTGACAGTTACGATGAGTTTAAGACTCACTATGCCGAAGCTACTAACAATAGAGATTCAGACTATAGGATTTACTGTTTTCTATGCTGGATTAGACTTATGGAACGAGACACATGGGCCTTCCATCTTACCCGAGATATTATAAGCATAACTCAGACTATTAGAGGGATAGCCGTACAGAGGCAGTATACGAGCCATAGAATTCCGTTCTTCCTGACAGACCGCTAGAAAATACAATTTCGTGGTGCTTCACGCATCCTCAAATAGGCCCTCGCCAAAGGCCCTTTGCTAGGGGCTGTCATCATTTAGAGCCTGGATCCTCACGCTGAAAGCGGTTCAGCCCCTAGCTAGTTTTACCAAGCAGGCGCGGCAACGCTTATACCGCAAGGCTTTCGAGTTTAATTGATGACGCACCCTAGTCTTGCTCAGTCTTCTTCAACCCTAGTGCAGCGTCAACATTGCAAATGTGGGTTGTGCGTAGGTTGGGTAGAACACAGTGAAACCCAACAGAGACCAGAATTACATTGGGTTACGCCGGGGGCTAACCCAACCTCCAAATTGAAAACTGACAGACCACTAGCTCAGTTATCCCCCCAACCTCACCTCTCAGGGAAACTCGGCATTGGTGACTCAGGTAACCGTCAGGCTGATTCCATCGAAGCCGGAACCGTCTTCGCCCGTTGTTTAAAGCTTTCAAAATCAACCAGGTTAGAATTCTGAGCCGCATTCCAAATCTCTTGAATGGTGGTGCTCAAGGGCGGCAACACCAACAATACAAGCTGCCCCAGGCCTTCCCCTTCGCGATCCGCCACTTTCATGACGTGGGGCATATCAGACCAATCGGGCATGACTAAAAAAACTTCACTCGGCGTCGCGACCAAATGCTTATCGTGCAATGTGGCATCTAAACCGTGCTGATCGAGAAACTGTACTAGCTTGCGCACCATCTGAAGCGAAATTTGCTTACGCAGATTCGTGATGGTGCGAATCTCCAGAAGCTGCTCCCAGGTATAAATGACGGT
The DNA here is from genome assembly GCA_039819045.1 of Cyanobacteria bacterium J06638_28. Taxonomy (GTDB): domain Bacteria; phylum Cyanobacteriota; class Cyanobacteriia; order Phormidesmidales; family Phormidesmidaceae; genus SIO1E4. Next base: position 65,339 of record JBCBSR010000006.1, on the reverse strand, counting down.
TGGCTTCTTGGGATTACCGTATTTTTGGGGCACCACCACACTCGTACGATCTAAATAGGCCAATCGACTTGAGGTGGTCTGGGTCAATGCCAAGGTTTCTTGACGGGTAAAACCTTCCATCAGTTCACGCTAGGGATAGTGTCAGTGGCTACGGTCATGGAACCTTCACACTACCCTTCACGACAGGCGTGCGATCGCCCAAACACCAAGCTTTCTATACCTGATGATAACTCATGTATACGACTGTAAACGCTGTGTTAACGTGTAAACGTTAGCTGGTGGACAACTTGATAACACCCTAGCGGTAGCGTAAATTTTGTTTTTATTTACCTGGTTCCCCTATATGTGACCTATGATGATTGTCCATCTAGGAGTGTAAGTTTAGCCTCTTACCTCAACATAGCGATGCTAGCTAGGGTGCATCGCTGCCATCATTTTGAGTCTTATCCTTCATCCTGTTGCCACAAGGTTGCCCCATGGTTCAAGAACTTCCTCGCATCCGCGTCCAAAGTACGTTTCCTGCAACAGCTCCGACCGCATATCCTGTGTTTTACCGCACTTACAGCCGTAAGGGTGAAAGGGGGGATGACGAGCGGGAGACCTGGCAACAGGTGTGCGATCGCTCGATTGCGGGTCTCATCGAACTCGGTCAGTTGACCGATGCCGAGGCTCAACTGGTTTCACGTATGCAGCGCGAGATCAAAGCCTTGCCTTCCGGACGTTGGCTCTGGGTAGGGGGGACAGCCTGGAGCAAGAAACCGGAGAATTTTTCCGGAGCCTACAACTGCACCAGTACGAATGTTGTGGATTGGCAAGCCTTTGGTCTCATGATGGATTTAGCCATGATGGGCTGTGGCACGGGTGCCGTCCTAGAACCGAAGTACATCAATCAGTTACCGATGGTTCGCAATCGCTTGAGGGTTCGTCAGGAAGGCGCGATCGGAACCGTCCCGGTGGATCAACGTTGTGAAGTGACCGAAGCCCTTTACAGTGGCAATCACGTTCGCATTCGCGTCGGCGATAGCCGTCAGGGTTGGGTGAAGTCTTACCAGACTATTCTGGAGCTAGCGAGCGACGATCGCTTCACCGCTGATGTGGATGTCGAAGTGGATCTGGGCCATGTGCGACCGGCCGGCGAAAAGCTCAAGGGCTTTGGCGGTGTGGCCAATCCGGTAAAGCTGCCGACACTGTACGAACGCTGCGCCAATATCCTGAATAAAGCGATCGGGCGGCAGCTAAGCTCGGTAGAGTGCTGCCTGCTGATTGACGAGGCCGCTGCTTGCGTGGTGGCAGGCAACATTCGGCGATCGGCCGGGATGCGTCAGTTTGCCCACGACGATGAACTCGCGACCGCCGCCAAGGATAATCTCTGGCAGCAAGATGAAAACGGTAATTGGCGCATTGATCCCGAGCGGGATGCCCTCCGGATGGCGAATCACACCCGCGTATTCCACCACAAGCCCAATCTGGAAGAAACAACAGCGGCTGTGCGCAAGCAGTTCTACTCAGGCGAGGGGGCTATTCAGTGGGCAGGAGAAGCGGAGCGCCGTGCTGGGGGGGCTGGTCGCTATGGTTTGAACCCCTGCGGGGAAATTATCGGTCAGGATTTCCATTGCAACCTGGCAGAAATCCATCTCAATCAGCTCGATCCTTTCAATGAGCAAGAGCAGGCAGATGCCTTCACCGCAGGCGCTCTGGCAGTCGCGAGTCTGTTGAATCATAAGTTTATGGAACCCCGCTATCGTCAATCCCGCGAGGAAGATCCTATCGTCGGGGTTTCCTTCACGGGACTGTTTGACTTTTTTGTGCAAGCCTTTGGCGTGGACTGGCTGCATTGGTGGGAAGCCGGGCGTCCGGACACCATCCAGGGACTGGAGTTCAAGTCGCGGGAACAGGCTTATCTGAGCCGCTGGAAGAAGATTGTCCACAATACCGTTTGGGACTATTGCGATCGCCACGGCATCAAACGCCCTAACCGCTGCACTACAGTGCAACCCGCCGGTACCAAGTCGCTGCTCACAGGCGCGAGCCCCGGCTGGCATCCCCCCAAGGCCCAGCGCTACATCCGCCGCATCACCTTCCGCAAGAATGACCCGGTGGCGATGGCCTGTATTGACTACGGTTACTCCGTGATTCCCTCCCAGTCGGACAAGGATGAAAACGGCAACCTGCTGACGGATCCTTTTGATCCTCGTTGCACCGAGTGGCTGGTAGAAATGCCGGTCGAGGTTTCCTGGGCTAACTTACCCGGTGCCGATGCAATCTCCATTGAGAAGTTCTCGGCGCTGGCTCAGTTCGATTTCTACATGCAGGTGCAGAAGCACTACACGGCTCACAACACCTCCGCCACCATCGAACTGCGGGAACACGAAATCGACGGCCTGAGCCAGCGCATCTCCGATGCCATCCAAAATGATGAAGGCTACATCTCCGCCGCCCTCCTGGCCCGCTTCGATAACCTGCAAACCTTCCCCCGTTTGCCGTTTGAGCCGATTGACAAGGCAACTTACGATGCGATGGTGGCCCAGGTAAAAGACCGTCGCGGTACGGATAATTTCCACGCGGCACTGTCAACCTACGATCGCGGCGATTTGATCGAGGCTGGCCCTGCTGGTTGTGACTCTGATAAGTGCCTCCTCCCCGAGAAAAAGCCTGATTAACTTTCGGTTTCAGCTCTAATTTTCTGATACCCCTGGCTCTTTGAAGTCAGGGGTTTTGTTTAGAAATAAAGCGAATGCCATAGTAGAGTCAGAACTCCATCACGTCACATCGCATGCTGGAATTACTAGCCATTACGACCGGGGTAGAGCTAGGTAAGTTTGTTTTGGAGCAGGTGCTTGACCTAAGCAAGCCTGTCCTAGAAGGATACGTTCAGGATTTCTTTCAAGACTGCCTGAATAGCGGTGTCGCAAGACTCAAGGCATCCACTCTGAAGCAACCAATGGCAGAGGCGATCGGCTTTTTCATGCAGCGGTTTATCAAAGAACTGGAATTCAACGATATCCCTGATACCAGCATCAATCACCACTACAAACCGGCCATCAGGCGATTCATGCGCGATCAGGCCGTCGGTGCTGTCCTAGGCAAAGCCTTTGAAACCGGATGCAAAAAGATTGATGACAGCCAATTAGAAACTATTTGGACAACCCAATATCAAGATTCCAGTTGGCAGTTCCCCACTGAGGATTTTGATTGGCGAGGTGTCGCCAAAGAATACGTAGTACAGGTGAAGGGTATCGTTAAGGCTAATCCAGAATTGCGATCGCTCCTCGAAACTGACCTGCTCACAGAAATTGCCCAAAACACCACTTCCCTCTCGCCAGGTTTTGATGTCGCTACTTATCGCACTAGCTTGCAAAGCAGCTACGGTTACCTGAAGCTCTATACCCTCGACAGCACCGATCACGCCGACAACGTTCGCCTCTGGCGCATGTTCATCGAGCAAACCGTGCGGGAAGCCCTGCCTCCCATCCGCTATGATCTGCCTCTGGACTTAAAACGCCAACTCCAGGAATCCGGTCAGCTCGAAACAGATCTGTCCCCTGAAGCGTTAGAGCGATACCGACGCGACTATTTTCAGCAGCCCGCCCGCAAGGTGTTAGAAGCGATTGCTGATTCTCAACATGCAGTCGTCTTAGGGGATCCGGGAGCAGGGAAATCCACGCTGTTACAGTTTCTAGCTTTGGACTGGGTAGAAGGTAAAACCGAGGCCCTGCCCCTGCTGATTGAATTGCGGGAATACGCGCTGGCCCAATCTGCTAGCTTCTTAGACTTTCTCCATCGAGGCAGCGGTGCCGATTGGCAGTTTGACCAACAGCAGCTGCATCAACACTTACTGGAAAATTCAACCCTGGTGATGTTCGATGGCTTAGATGAAGTATTTGAGCGCTCCACTCAAGCCGCGATCGTGGATGACATCATCCGTTTGGCCCAGCAATACCCCCAAACTCGTGTTTTGGTGACCTCCCGCATCATCGGCTACAACCCTGAACGGTTTCAACACGCTAACTTTCGCCAATTCACCCTCCAACCTCTAGATGAATCGGAAATCCACGAACTCATCGATCGCTGGTACGACCTATCCATGGGCAGCGACCCGGACAAAGTGCGGCTGAAGCAGCGGCTCAAAGACGCGATCGCCAACTCTAAAGCCATCCAAACTCTGGCAGACAATCCCCTGCTGCTGACTATGATGGCGATTCTCAATCGCCGTCAGGAACTGCCCCGCGACAGAGCCGATCTCTATGACCAAGCCTCTCGCGTGCTGCTGTACCACTGGGACGTGGATCATAAACGATTGCAGTTGCCCATGGACGCGATCGGGCGACGAGAAAAGCAAGAAATGCTCCGTCTCATTGCCTACGAAATGCAGGCAGGCGACGAAGGACTCAAAGGCAACCTCATTAGCGCCGATCGCCTCATCCGCCTACTCACCGGCTACCTGCGTGATCAAGGCTTCAGCGAACCCCGTGAACAAGCTAATTCACTCATTAAACAACTACGAGAACGTGACTTTATCCTCTGCTATCGCGGAGCCGACACCTATAGCTTCATGCACCGCACGTTTCTGGAATACTTCTGCGCCGTCGAAATCGTTCATCGCTTCGAAAAACAACGCACTCTTACCTTTGAACAACTTCGTGATGAGGTCTTTGGGCAACACTGGCAAGACGAAACTTGGCATGAAGTTCTTCGCCTAATCTGTGGGTTAATCAATACAAATTTTGCTGAAAATCTAATTGATTTTCTAATGAATCAAAAGCTCGATTATTCTGAATATTTAGATAAGGAGTGGCTCCACTATACTGGGAAGCCGCGTCTCGAACCAAAAGGATTAAAATATTTATTTTTAGCTTCAGATTGCTTCTCAGAAATTGCGAAAGAAAAGTCTCCTGAAACCTCAGATAGATTAGCCAATGCACTCAAGCAGAAAATACTGAATCCAGAAGTTCGGCTAACTCGTGCAACTGCTAGTGAAATTCTAGATAGGCTTGCAGGAAGCTTTTGGCGATTCCAAAATATAGACTGGATTAAGCAACGTGTACATTCAACTGAAAGTTCAGTTGTGCAATGTGCAGCAATTATGACAATAGCTGATTATAGTCACGGTGACTTGGGAACTTTGTCATGGCTAAGAGAAAATATTCAAAGGAATCCGGACTGGGGGGTTCGTCTTGATGCTACTAGAGCTATCGTTTCATACTACAGTCATGACCAAGATACTTTCCCACTTCTAAGAAAGGTTAGTAAAGAAGATCAAGACTGGGAAGTACGCTCAGCCGCCATAGATGGAATCGTCAAATATTTCTTAAATAGAACTGAAACCTCTGAGCTACTTATCACCATAGTACAGACAGACCCATTTATTCGAAAATTAAGTTGGCAAAATAATCCTCGATTACTTGCTCTACAGGGACTATGCACTTATCGCCTCATGGAACCTATACACCTGGACATGCTGAGAGATTGCGCCGCCAAAGATCCTGACGAGAAACTGCGGCAATGGGCGCAGGAACAGTTGGAGAAACTAGAAATACAAAATTAGAACTCCAAATTTAAAGAGGAGGAGATATAAGTAAATCGACATGCATATAATTACACGCAAGCGACTCAATGAGTTTGCCAAGCTTCATCCCACTACTCAAAAATCTCTTGCTCAGTGGTACACCCTTATCAAGCAAAATAACTTCTCTTCTTTTGTTGAGCTTCGCAAGCTTTTTCCATCTGCCGATCAAGTGGGCAATCTTACCGTTTTTAATATTGGAGGTAACAAAATCCGACTCATCGCAGCAATTCACTATAACCGCAAGAAAGTTTATATCCGAGCTGTATTAACCCATGCAGCATATGACGAAGGAAAGTGGAAGAAATGATCCAAAGTCTTAACCTTGACCAAACCATTGCAGCTTGGCGGCCCATTGCCAACACTGTGTTTGTTCCTCACACTGAAGAAGAATACGACAATTTAGTCGAATTGCTAGATAATCTCATCGACCAAGTTGGTGAAGACGAGAAGCATCCCCTTGCCTCAATGATGGATGTGATCGGTGTACTGATCGAAAACTATGAAGCGAAATATGTTCCTGAATTAGATGAAGCATGAATCGATATAGCATGATGATTCAGTGGTTCGATGAGGATCAGCTTTTTCTGGTAACCATTCCTGAGTTTGCAGAGCGAGTTATGATGCCTTGTACCTATGGCATAAGTCGCGAAGAAGCAATTCAGAAGGGTGAAGAAGTGATTGAGATGTATCTAGAAGCTTGGCAAGAAGAAGGCATTCCCATTCCTCAGCCCAATGTATTGCAAGCTGTATAGCGATTTGCTGCCAAGGCGCTTACCAAATAACTGTGGCAATAGGTACAGAAGCAGTTGCAAAATTCAAAGTTCAAAATTAAAGATAGAGGCATAACTAATGACAACTGAACTCAAGCAAGCCATCCAAATTGCTCAGTCTCTATCGCTATCAGAGCAGCTAGAACTCCTAAAGACACTTTCCAGTATCATTCAGCAAAAACACCACCAAGAATCACAAGTCTCTGTTGAAAATGAAGATACCAGCTTCTCTGTCGCCAGCTTCCGCACCTCTTGGCAACAAGCCATGACTGGCGAAACCCTTCCCCTTTCCCAACTCTGGGAGGGAATTGAGGATGACTGAGTCAAAATCTCGTGAAATCCTTTTTACTCCAGAGTTTCAGCGTAAACTGAAAGCCTTATCCAAGAGATATCGACAGATCAAAAATGACCTCTTGCCAGTTCTTGAAAGTTTAGGGCAAGGTGAAATCCTGGGAGACCAAATTCCTGGTGTTGGTTTCACCGTAATGAAAGTACGAATTAAGAATAGTGACAACCAGAAAGGAAAAAGTGCTGGGTATCGATTAATCTACTGGCTAGAGTTAAGCACGTCACTTGTAATGTTGGATATTTATTCAAAGTCTGACCAGTCAGATATTGAAGTCATAGAAATTCGTCAAATTATTAGTCGATTTACTTTGGAGACTGGAGAGTAGCATAGCTCTTTCTAAGAAGATATCTAAACATTTAGTCAATTGAATATACAAGCTACAGTATTGAATAGACTTGGGATGTAACCAACAATGAAGCACCCTCAGCAAGACGACCTTCTGTCCAGTGTCAAACAGTATTTGAGCGAACTGTATGGTGAGCAATTGAAAGCCGTCGTTCTATATGGCTCTCAAGCTAGAGGAGACGCCCACGAAGCTTCAGACATTGACATCCTTATTGTTCTAGACGGCCCTATTAATCCTTATCAGGAGATCGATCGCACAGGTAAATTCACAGCACAGTTGTGCCTAGACAACGATGTTGTAATCTCTACGCACTTCATTGCATCTGACAAGTTCCAACATAGCCATACACCATTCCTGCAAAACGTGCGCAACGAAGGCATTGTTGTGTAAGGAGTGCATTACTTATAGCGGAGCGATCGCACCCAGCACCGTAACTTGATCCGGCTCCGTTAACGCCAGCACCACCATTTCCCCCGAATTCACCCCACTACCACCGATCGCGGCAACATTCACAAAATGGGTCACCATCACCGTCACCCCAGGCTGATTCGCCTGACTACCTATGAACTCCAGCACCTGTCGAGTCTGCTCAGGTTCCGTCGAGCGATCGCTAAAAAATGAATTCAACGGTGGAAACGGCTCCACTGTGCCCAACGCCATTAGCTCCGCCGTATCCAAACAGCGGCACCACTGACTCGATAACACGCGATCGACCGTTACCCCCTGAGCCACAAACGCTTCACCCGTCCGCTGTGCCTGTAATCGCCCAACCTCATCCAGATTTCGCTGCGTCGTACAATCCTCCAGTTGAAAGCCCTCCGGGTCACCGGTACCGGGAGCCAGAGCATGACGCATTAATACAAAATAGGGCACATCCTGCTGCTGTAATCGCGCCCATAGTTCTGCTTCGGGCAAGGGTTCAATCCACGTCACTGTAGGGGGCGTGATCGGGTCTGAGGGTACCGCTTCAGTGGGTGCCGGTGAGAGGGCAGGTGTTTCAGTAGGCTTCGGTGTGGGTACTTCTGAAACAGGCGCTGAGTCAGCACACCCCATTAAATTACAGGCCAGTATTCCTGCCGCGATCGCCCCGATACCTAGCCTTGTGATTGCCATATGTCCTCATCAGCTTCCCTATCGTCTTTAAGCTAACAGGACTGTCACAGTCATCCACACCAGAGGTTTTCTCCTTGCTTTCAAGCATGCTAAGTCCAAGCGTCTCTAGGCAATGATTTACTGCCTTAGTACCTCACAATATTCATGGCAGTTGATGCCACAACCACTGCCATCTCTTTTCTAACCAAACCAACAGCTGATCCAACCAACGCAGGAGTCTTCGGAAGGGATCTTCAAGATATTCCGTCGCTGACACCTCAACGTTAATCCAATCCTCAGCCCAGCTCTCTGCATCAGTAGCAACGACCGAATCTCTGACCGCGTTGTTGTCTGAAGTGATAACGGCAGAGGTGGTGACTTCCTCGGTCACTAGCGTGGAGACTGCAATAGGGGGCGTGAAAGCGATCGCGTCGCTCACTGCAAACTTAGCCACCGGAACCAAGGCATCTGGCTCTGGTGGCGACATCACTTGCACAAGCCGCCCGGTCGGAATCGATAACCAGGGCAGTCGCGATTGTAGCCACAGCTGTTGCGCCCCATGCCAATAGCCGGAACGAAAGGGGCCGATCAGGTCAGGGGTTTTGCAAGCCGAAAGTAACTCAAGTGGGAAAGTAATGGTAGGTGCGCGATCTTCTCGCGATTCGTCTCCGGATGTCAGACGTGTCTGAAGGTCTTGCAAGGCGTGCAGGCACTGCTGCACCCACCGACGGTGAGCCAACTGACTTTCTAGAACTGTGATGAATTGGGTCAAGGATTGAGGCCGCAGTCGCCGAGCACTGTCCCAAGGTTGACCACTCAACAATGGCAATGAAGGGGCGGGTAAACGGTAGTTAGACCCCGCCTCCTGAAACAGGTTCATCGTTTTGGCAACCGTTCCCGTTTGGACCCAAGCCATCAGCCACATGACGATGCGCACAGGCCACCAAGCATGGGAACTGACGACTGGCAAGGGCAAGGGCTCAGCTTGTAAACGACGCAAGCGCTGCTGCCGTCGCTGCCAAGAGCCGTAAGCGGCCATCAGTTGGGTAATGAAGCTCGCGATCGCAGCCTGTTGGGCAACTGACAATCCATCCACTATCTGGTTATCAGTGCCCACTAAAACCAGTGCGCGATTTTCCAGCGCACTGGCCAGCCCCTGAATTCGCATGCCGACAGGCCGCTGTTCGGGACTCACTTTCAACGCCCAATCAGGCATTCCCTGCAAAGACCGGTTGGGCGTGTTGCTGAATGCAGGGATAAATCGGTCAACCTGAACAATTCGGCATAGTTCCCTCAGTCCTGCCATTATGAGGGGCTTCAAGGAACTCTCGCCACTAGCATTAGCGGGCCAGAGGGGCCAAATCTGCCCACGGTTGAGCAATACCGGTTTGGGGTCAGCTTTGTTAGCCAGTCCTACAGACATTGCCGCCTGTACAGGCAAAACCGCCGCTAAAATCTGCTGAATGGCCCAGTCGGATGTGAGCGGCAATTGACAACCCAACTGCTGAGAGCTGGGATTTAAGCCCAAGCGATCGCGCCACTGAGCAGTGATTGATCGAGCCTTGCGAAGGGTGACCCGAGTTGTTTGTAACGCTACATAGGCCGGATAAAGCGCGACCTGAGTCCACAATAAGGTCGTCGATTGGCAGGCGCGTAGCCATTGAGTCCCTGTTGCCGTTAGGCGATGATACAGTCGCACAGCATGAGTCATCACCTGACTCTGAAAAGGACGTGAAGGAGAGGCCATAGCGCGTTCTCACTGCTACCAAGCTCTACAGATCGTATCAGAAAGCGATGACGCTCCTGAACTCAGACCCTAGGGGCTGTCATCATTTAGAGCTTGAATCTTCATGCTGAAAGCGGTTCAGCCCCTAGCTAGTTTTAGCGGGCGCGACAATGCTTATACCGAAAGGCTTTCGAGTTTAATTGATAATGCGCCCTAGCAACTTAATTTTGAATTGCGCGGCAAAATTCATCCACGGCATCAAATTGATCGTGGTATGTGACGTAGCGACACAGGATATCTAGGGGCAAATCAGGGAGGAGCTGACTGTGGGGAGTGGCCTCGTAAGCACTGCTATCAGCATTGAGGTGATACACCTTCAGTACCCCGTCTTCCCACAACCAAACCTCTGGAATACCCATGCGACGGTAGCCTTCCAGCTTATTAATACCACCACTGGTAATCACGACTTCTAGAACCAAATCAGGATAGGGTTTACGACTCCCCAAGTTATAGGATTCATCGGGCTCACTCCTTGCTCCCAAGGACTTATCCCCCAACGATGGCCCCCCACGCCCGTAAAAACGAATTCGCTGAGCCCGGAGGTAAGCCTCTAACAACATCCGTAAGTTAGTTTTGAAGTCCTCATGCTCTTCACTAATAGGCATGATTTCTAACGCGCCGTCAAGAAAACGAAACCTAACCCCTGGAACCGTATCAAAAGCTTGGTCAATGGCTTCAAATTGTTGCCAGCTGACTTGAGGAAAAACATGAGCTTCCCGAATACGAGGAGAAAGGAGTTGAGCTGTCATGGCTGATGAGAAGGAAACCAGTTATGGCTATTGCCCAGTTATGGCTTATTGTATCGAGCCATCCACTCACATCAGAACAGTCTGAGACTTAAAGAAACGAGTCATACGCTACATATTGTCAGCAGAAGGGTTAAACTAACCACTAAGCTCTACATCTAGTGAAATCTTTCCAAGATTCAGTGTTTATATAGTTGGCGATCGCACCAGATGCAGAGGTTCTTCGCCATTAACCGCCATCCCGTTTAGCGATATGTCTAGTCAGAATCTGCTGCCTACAGCCAACCTCGAAGTCATTCAATCAATTGCCGTTGCAGGCTTTCCCATTGAAGTTGGCCTATTGCAGGATGGCACACCTTTTTTATCGGGTCGCGGCTTAGCAAAAGCCTGTGGCATCTCTAACAGCACGTTAGTGAGCTGGGGCGAGTTCACTCCCCAAGTAGGGAGCAAATATCGCGCGGGTAAACTGGCTAATCTGTTGACCACTTATCACTACAGGGGCGATCGCCTTTTTCTGCGTCTACCCAGCAAGGTGAAGTTCGGTGGCAAGGCTAACGTTTCCGCCTATCCTTACCAGGTTTGCATGGCCTTTTTGGACTATTATGCCTTCGCCGCCAATAAAGAAGCCGCACGCAATAGCCTCCGCATCCTGAGCGAACAGCAGTTGCCCAACTTCATCTGCAATGCGATCGCGCAGCAGCCTTCCGCATCTGAATCCGCAGCGAAACCGCCTGAGAGCGATCGCCCCCTTCGAGGCAAAGTGCCCGACAATTACTTCGGTGTTTTCCAAATCGCCTCCAGAGGACAACTCGGTACCGCACAGAATGGGATACCCCTTGATGTCCCGCTCACCAGTCCTCGCAATATTGAAAAAGCTTGGAGCCAGTACTGGTACATCCATAAACTTTGGGAACAGCATGGCAAGCGTGTGCCCTACCTCCGTCGCAGTTTGGACTATTCACCCCAATTGACCACCGACGGCTATCTCAAAACCTATCTCTATCCAGCCTCCGCCTTGAGTGATTTCAAGCATTGGTTCTACCTGAACTACATCCCCGATCGCTTTCCCTCCTATCGACACCGCAAAGCCCAACAGCGCTAAAGCGAACCATTCATACCCTGTTCCACATCCATCCCCCCTACTCCCCTTCCTAACCCGTAGCCTTAAACAAACAACAACGTCTACCCAGCACTACACACTGAAATTCAACACCAGCTGGTCAACCGGCGATCGCGGTTTGCGCTTACGTGCCTTCGGGGGTGTGATATTCACATGAGCGACAAACCAGGTGCGGAGTACTTTTGCCTGAGACGCATCCAAACTGGACAAGTCCAGCGGTTCCGGAAACAGAGATTGATGCAAAGGTTGGGCCCAAGCGATTTCACTAGGATAGCGATCGCTGCCAAAGGGCGTGAAATCTTCCGGGAGGTCAGCCAAGTAGGGAACAACATTATGGGTCTGAAGAAAGCGATCGCGCTGTTTTTCCAGTTGCTGTATGCGCCGCTGCCGGGCCTGTCGATAGTCCAAGATAGGAGCCGGATAACCTTTGACCGGGGGAGGATTTCCCAATGCTGCTGGCGCGAGATGGGCCAGCTCTGGCACCCATCGCTTAATGAAGGCCCCCTCAGGATCACAGCGATCCACGGCCACCTGTCCAGGGTTATAAATGCGGGTCCAGGTTTTATCCAGGCAGTGGGTAACCCCAGACTGCATGGCCCACTGGTAATGGTCAATCGGGCAATCCCCATCAATCAGGTGTCGCATAAAATGCAAAGCACCATAGCGCCAGTCCATGCCCAACAGATTACTTAAAAAGCTGGCGTAGATAGCCCGCGAGCGAAAGTTCAGCGCCTGCCATCCCCCCGTCGCTTGCAGACATCGAGCCGCAGCATCCACGATGGGGAAACCTGTTTGCCCAACCTGCCATGCTTGATACAAGTCCTCATCAAAGTCCCAACCGTCCTTATCAAAGATGGAATAGAGCGATCGCAACTCCAATTGGGGTAAGTACCGAAACCGTTGGGTAAAGCCATTGCCCCAACGTAGACGAGCAATCAGCTGCTGGTGGCTGCGCTTGATGCGGCGATCGCCGTTATCGGTCGTCTGCTGAATCGTCTGCACACATTCCCGTACAGAAATCGCCCCAAATTTAATGTGAGGACTCAGGCCGGTTGTGGCTTCGGCACTGGGATAGGACAGTTGCCAGTAATAGCGATCGCTTTTATCACTCAGAAAATCAGTTAGAAGTTGACGGGCAGCGATTGTTCCACCCTGAGGCACATGCTTGCGATCGGGAACATGATCCAGCGCTTGCAGTGTAGGTAAGGGCTCACTCACAATCTCAGGCGGAACCGAGACCTGCTCCGGCTCCGGCACTAGCGGTGCCGCCATATCCCGAAACCAACGAAGCCGATACTGCGGATAAGGCAGCAACTCGGGCACGCTGGCAGGCGGCTCAAACCACCGAATCTTCATGCCTTGCTGAGCCAACGACTGATTCAGGTTGGCATCGCGTACACGCCCATAGATGCGTTCGCAATCGGTGTAGGCATAAATCCCCTCCGCCTCAGTTTCCCGCAAAAGCTGCGGTAAAACCGCCACAGGATTACCCGATCGGAGAATTAAACGCCCCTCTTTCGATTGCAAATCTGCAGCCAAAGCAGCCAAACAATCGCGCATGAAAGCCACTCGCCCCGCACCAGTCTCAGGATGATGCAGTAAAGCGCGATCGAAGATGAACACGGGAATTACGAGCCCCCGCTTGGCCGCCCGCAACAGCGGCTCATGATCACAGATGCGTAGATCGCGACGAAACCAGACAACCGTACGGTTCATAGAACAACTGACGCGGCTACAGATTTTCAGACTAAGACTGCCAGACCCGCCCCAATAAAAAGGAAAAGCCTTTCAAAAAGGGCTCACAACCCTGTGACACTTCCCTAGCACCTTAGCAAATCTTCAAAGTTGACGATATCTTTACCGATTAAATACATATGTACTATTATCTAAAAGAGATTACTGAAGGCACCCAGTTCGCGCTCATCAGCATGGAACAATCGGTCGCCCAGCTAGTCCACTGTCGTTTGTTTTTGGGGAGCGCACCCATGACTCGTCCAAATCCGCGTACACAAATTAGTCGCCATTGTTCCTCTGCTTATGGTCATCGTGAGGCATCCGGCTATCCCAATAAGAACTTGCCCCCGTTACAGGCACGGATGCGTCCGGTAACCGCTACTCTGCACAAGCCACAGTCCACTCCAGCTAGAACAGCTACCAGACCCAGGCAACCTCAGCCATCCCCTGGTACAGCAGCCCATACCTCTAGACAACCGCAACCCTCCCCCATACGGCGGCGCAAAGTTCAGCGGCAGCCTCGTTCCCGTAAGGTTTGGCTAGCGGGTAGCGGGATGTTAGCATTAGCTGCTTTAGTCGTAGTGCCTAAGCCGGGCACAGAGGAGCCTCAGCCCGTCAGCAATGCCTGCGAGCAGAAAGTAGCATCGCAATCGGTCTTGTCCCGCGCTGAACTCTCTGAGCTATTGACGGTGCCAGAAGGTTCTCCTCAGGACACTGTGCAGACCTTAGTCAGTGAACCCTACTGCACCCTTGCCCCGATCGCACTCAGCGAAGGAACCACGACAGAGCGGGCGGCCTATCCACTGGAGTTTGACCCCCAAACCTGGCTCATCGTGCGTTACAAGAACAACGAATACGCTGGTTTTGACTTCAGTTTCCGTCGCGAATAGTGTCTTCTATTCACTTTGTTTATCTATTGAGCTTCTTCTCTGTATTAGCCATGGCTATGCGATCGCATCTACCGTCTGTTCTCCTCTATCCGCTGGTGCTAGTCGGCTTAGGCGCCTGTGGCTTTTCTGCAGCCCAAGTACCACCTCGCAACATTTCGATTCACCAAGAATGGGCACTCCAACCGGGGAGTCAAGTCGGCGGCTATCAAGTTGTCGGGAGTTTAGGCGATGTCTCCATTGATTTACGTGGCAGCGCAGTGACGGCTCCGTTCGATGGCAAAGTCCAACCCACTGAAAACGAATGTGTGGCTTTTAGTAGCCCCGAAGTTCCGGCTTACCTCTTTCGGCTCTGCGGCATTGAACGCCCCCGATTAGGTACCGTTGCCGCCGGTCAAGTGATTGGTCGGGGGCAGGTATTACAGTTCGCAGCGATGCGCCGCCAGCCCGATGGCACCTGGGCTATGGTTGAGCCAGCCGTAGATGTCTTAGAAAAGACGGTCGGTGAGTAGAATTACGGCAAGCTTCCCTGCGCTTGCATCACACTCAGCAGCCAATTGGCCATCGTCGCCCGACGCGTCAAACGGGGAATCAGTTGATCTACGCTGTAGCCTTTGAAGCCTAAGTATTCCTTCAAGAGCTGCTTGTTTGCCTTAGGAATAGAGCGCGTCAGTTGAACGGTAGCGGGACGGCTCTCAATAAAATTGGGCGGCGTTGGATATTTCTCAATCCAAGCAGCATCAACGCCGTCTATCAGCCAGCGCTCTCCCTCTTGACGATAGCCCAGGTGATACCAAACAAGCTGGTTAACGGTGTCGTCATCGAGTTCGTTGTTCAAGATAGCCCAAACGGTTTCGGTGGTGAGGACAGGCAGATTCGCCATGGTTCATGCTGTCAATGCGCGACGTCTGCCTGTCATGCTACCGTTTCTGCTAACGAGAGCCATCAAAGAACGCCGTTTCAGAATGCATAAAGCTTACGCAAAGTTCCCCTAAATCTCCAATTCTGGGGGACTTTGAATCCGGTCTTCTCTAGACTCAAGGGCTGGAGAGCCGTAACAGGATTTAACGCCGAAAATACTAAGCCGAATGCAATCGTAGCGGTTGCTGCGTAAATTCTGACTGCTTGAGCGACGACAAAATTTGCGTCACTTGTGCCAACGCCCGGTGATCCTCTTTGGCATGGAGCAGGGAGGCGGCCATTTCTAAATCGGTAATCGCGCCGAGAATATTGCCCTGTCGCTGGTAGGCAGCACCCCGGTAGCAGTAGGGAAATGCCACCTGACTATTGATCTGAATGGTCTTGGTATAGTCAGCGATCGCCCCTAAGCTATCACCGAGCTTTTGGCGGCCCGTCCCTCGATAGAAATAGGGAATTGCCTGGCTGGGTTCAGCTTTAATAGCCTGATTAAAGTCATCAACCGCCATCTCAGGCTGGTTTTGATGGAGGCGTAGCCATCCTCGATTACACCGAGCGGCGAAAAGGTAAGGGTCGAGTCCAATAGCCTGGTCGAAATCTTCCACGGCTCGCTGACACTGCTTTTTCTCAGCCCAAATGACGCCGCGATTATTCGCCGCAACCGCATCATCAGGGCTCATGTTCATCACTTCAGAAAAATCAGCGATCGCCCCAGCCATATCCTTCAAGTCATAACGCGTCACAGCGCGGTTGAAGTAAGCAGCGGTATCTTCCGTCAGCATGTCGGGATGATCAAATCGATTCAGCAGACGCTTGATGACACTTGCTTCCAGGGTTTTCACCCGCAGGTCCAGTTCTGGGAAGGTACTGCTAGCAGCTCGTAGAGCCTGTAGTCCCACGATGGCATACTTGCGATCGCAAACTAAAAATTGCTCATTGGTCCCCAAAATTTTGAAGGAAAAGTGTTTGGGGTATTTCTTTTTGAGGGGCAGCAGTTGATTCAGCGTCGATTTGAGCAGTTTACGTTCAGCCGTGGTCACTTCCCATTGTTGAGCGATCGTTTTCAGCAGGATGCCGTCGCGGCGATCGCCTGGATGACACCAACCTATTTCCAGGCGGCAACCCCGTTCCAAGATTTCAGTGAAGCGTTCAATCAGCCGACTATCAAGCGACATCGCTGATGACCACGGCCACACCAACACAGCCCGCTCAGACACCTCATCTAAGACCTGCAATAGAGCCTGATCAACGTTCGACCAGTCCTGTTCGGTATCGTCACTTCGAAATGCCATCAACCACTGCAAAGGGTTTTCACCCGCTGGTGTCGTCGTGTTTTGAGCAGCGAGGTGTGCCCCATGATTGGCTACATCCTTCGCTGGCAGGGAAGGTAGGGTTTGCTGCTTTTGAATTAAATCTTGCGTATTCTGCTCTAGTGAGGCCAGCTGCCACTGCAAACTACTGAGATACGTCGCGGTTGTGGCCCGAATCTCTGTAGTGATATCAAACGGCACGGCGATATCAGCTAAGCGCACTTCCATCTGCTCAACGGCATCAGTGAGAGCAGTCAGGTCTGTTTCCAGGGTTTTGAGTGTCGTCCCCTTACCTTCGCCATGGCCATTTTGCTCGGCTAACGAAGTATCTGTCTGTAAACGATCCACCGTCTGGCGGAGATTTTCCTGCGTTTCATACACTCGCTGAAGTTTTTCGGTGCAAGCTGAAAACTCACGTCGGGGCACCAAATCTCCGACAGCTTTAACCAGCTCCCTGACTTCTCCTTTCAACATGGAAGGATCGGCATTGTGGGGGACGCGACGCAGCCGACGATCCAGGTGACGAACAGCATCATGCAGCGTCGCCTGAGCTGTTTTACTCTCGCTCTTGAGGGTCTCTAAATTGACCCGCATCTGCATGAGTTCTGTCTTAAGGTGCGTAACGTCGGCCTCAGTTGCTTCCATACGGGGCAGCCTAGACAGATGCTCAATTTGCTTACTCAGATTGCTGATGGCAGTACAAACATAGGTGTACTGGTCTTGCAATTGCGCCGTGTCCTGGTAGAGATGACTCAAGTCAGGGCTTTCGATCTCCTCAAGGCGCAGTCTCATATCCGCTTTCGTTTGTTCTAAGACGTGTGAGAAACGAATAATGGCGCTATCACTGTGCTCCATGGCGGCCCGCTGCACCTGAGTAATGGTCTCAGGTGTTGGCAGGGCAGAAATCTGGTTAGCCAAGTCGATGACTTCGTGCGTCACTCGATCCTCCAGCATATCCAGACGCTCATCATTGGCTTGTAAGCCCTGCTCCACTCGCCGCTTGTTGAGCAAGCCGAAGGCAACTAAAGCCGTCACGGGCAAAGATGCCGCGATCGCATTTTGCGTCACGATCGAAGTAATGGCTCCAGCTCCTGACCCCAGGAGCAAGGCGTACTCTGTGATGGGTAGCCAACGACGATTATTCACGGGATGCACTCACAACGTAAGGAATAACTGAGCTATGCAAAATCCACAGCACGATGGGTAGATTCGATC
The DNA here is from genome assembly GCA_039819045.1 of Cyanobacteria bacterium J06638_28. Classification (GTDB taxonomy): domain Bacteria; phylum Cyanobacteriota; class Cyanobacteriia; order Phormidesmidales; family Phormidesmidaceae; genus SIO1E4. The sequence continues at coordinate 47,500 of JBCBSR010000006.1, read as the reverse complement.
ACATCTGCAGGCAGGTGATTGGGGCAGCCAATGCGATCTGTGGCAAGGGGAAGAGGAAGGTATCTGACCGAAATCGCTAAGAAGGGGGCTAAAGGATGTCAACCAGCATGACTAATCCAGTTTTCCAATCCCAAACGTCTGGATCAGGAAAAAGTATGTTAAGCGATCTCATTTCTCGTCTCGCGTCTTTAAAGATTGACGCAGCTACATCTGTCTCTAGCCCAAATTTGGGCGAAGGAGAGGGAGCTAGGGGGAGGGAAAACAGCGATCGCACACATCAGTCCCGCTTTTCCCACTAACGACTGAAGGCAATCACAGCGTTTTGCCCACCAAAACCAAAACTGAAACAAAGTGCTGTAGACAACTTTGCTGACATCGCCTGTCTCACCAGACTTAAATCAAACGCCGATCGGCGCAGGCCCACACAGGGGGGCACACACTGATGATGCAGGGCTAACAAGCAGATGACAGCCCCGATCGCGCCTGAAGCCCCTAGCGTATGTCCCAGCGCACCCTTAGTCCCCGTGACTAAGACCGATGCTGGAAACAGTGCTTGAATCAGGGATGCTTCGTAGGCGTCATTCAACGGCGTTCCTGTGCCATGGGCATGAATAAAACTAACCTGAGCCGGTTGCAAATGACTTTGCTGCAAACAGGTCTTGATGGCAACTAACCCCCCCTGTTGATGAGCAGTATCTGGAGCAGTGACGTGATTCGCATCAGCCGTCAAACCCGTTCCTAATATCTGACCGTAAACCTGAGCACCGCGTTCGTTAGCGGCCTTTGCGGTTTCTAAAACCATCACAGCTGCGCCCTCGCCCAAGGCTAACCCCTCACGATCGCAGTCAAAGGGATAGCAGCCTGTATGGGCCATGGCTCGCATTTGCGCAAAACCTGTAATGGTCAGGGGAGTAATGCCGGCTTCACCAGCTCCTACAATGACTCGCTCACACTGTCCTGATCGAATTAGATGATAGCCCTGTGCGATCGCCCACAAGCCGGTTGCACAGGCGGCCATAGGCGCGAGAACCGGGCCGGTAGAGCCAATGTGATGCGCCACCGCGATCGCACCCATATGGGGTAAGCTAGACAGCCAGTCTGACGGTTGCCCAGCCACCATAAATTCTTCCCACTGTGCTTGATGCCCTCGACTGCTGCCCATCACCACACCGCATTGAGGCATAGGGAAAGAAAGACCTGCATCCTGAATCGCGATCGCTGTGGCCTTGAGGAGAAGCGCATCCACCTGCGCAGGCTTTTTGCCGATCATGGCCATCGGGGCAGGTGCTAATTCAGGAAAAGGCTGGCGTAGGGCGATCGCGTTTGCACCAACAATCAAGCGCTGCCAAATTTGACTGGTCTCTTGCCCTAAAGCAGACACCATCCCCAGTCCTGTAACCACCACAGTCATGGCTGACCTTTGGAGAATGCTCGGCCGTGATTATAGAGTGATGTACTGTCTCAGCAGCAAACGCTCAACCCACAGAAGTTGCTATTCCGGCTGTTGTAGATTTTCCAACCCAGAAGTCACCGTCACTGACTCAATGACATCGCCCATCTCAATATCATCAACAATGTCCATGCCTTCCGTCACATAGCCAAATACAGCATAACTACCATCCAAAAAGGGAAGCTCACCCAAAGCAATGTAGAACTGGGAAGAGGCTGAATCCGGCAACTGCGATCGCGCCATAGCGATCGCGCCGCGCGTGTGCTGTAGCTCAGGGGGTTCCTGAACTCGCAGCGTTTCAAAAGTTCTACTGTAAACCGGCTCTGCTGCCCCTGCTGGCTTAATCTCTAAGGGAATCTCGCGAGGCTGTTGCGTGTCTGGATCAACGAAACCACCTGTTCCCCACAAACTTTCAGGAATCGAGGGATCTTTAGTCTGTGGATCGCCTGCCTGCACCACAAAAGGTTCCGGCGACTTCACCACCCGATGAAACAGAACGCCATCATAAAAACCTCGCTGGACAAGATCGACAAAATTGCCTGCTGTTATAGGTGCATTTTCACCGTCTAGCGTCATCAGCACACGACCACCGTTGATTTGCATCTCAACCGTTGCAGCACCCAGTAGTACAGGCAATCCGTCTCCAGGCCGTAGAGCTTCAGTGACCTCGGGAACGATGGGCACTTCAGCAGGACTTGATGACTCCGTAACATCATTGGTCGCATCATTCGTTGTGCAGGCACTGAGTGTAAACACAACCGTCATCAAACACACGGTCCAGAGCCACTGTTGCAGACGCATCGTCATACTGTCTTTACTCAAATCAACAAGTCGATACAGCCCTCTCATAGAAGGCCGTCAACAAAATCATACGCTTGCCCAAACATCGCGATAGCGTATTGAGGGGTCGCTGCTGTTGCTGCTGCCGCTAGGATTACAATCCTTCCAAGGGTACTTGGAGAAAGCGGGCCAGTTCTGCCCCTTGGTTCTCTAGATCCGATAGGGGCAAAGGCTGTCCGACACGGGTGAGCGGAATATCGGGCCGACCTTTGATCTTCAGATATAAGGCGCGCTTGGGATTCAGACCTTCACGAATATCGACCCGTACAGCCTGAACTTTTTCTAAAGGATGCTCAATCTCAATCTTGCGATTTTTCCCTAAAAAACCGGAACGAAAAATACGCACCTTGCCGGTTTCCTGATTGAACTCGTTATAGCCGCCACCGACGTCCAACAGGATAGCGATCCACAGATAGCCGGCAAGTAGAATGCCGACGACACCATAAAATCCCATCGCAATCCCTTGCGGGATAAAGATTAGAGAGGTCGAGTCGGCAAACGGCAGTAAGTTGGTCTGAAGATAGCTAGACAGGCTAGCAAGGAAAAAACCGGTTGCCCCAAGGGAGATAACGGTCGCCCACCAGTAATTACTGAGGCGGCGTGATCCTAGTACAGAATATCTCAAAACCTTATCTTTGTTAGCTTTTGCCGATATTGTCATTGGTCAAATACTTAAGTATCGGATTGTAAAAATTAGGATCTCTCCTTATCATAATTAGAAACCTGCATAATTCTAAACAGGGTTCATGGCTCTGTTTGGATGCAGTGGTGTAGTTCTCTCTGTCAAATAGAGAATAGTTCCTGCACTGCTGCGATCGCGGATTTGCAATAAAGTGCAAAGTTCTGCATCTTAGAAATGCTGGATTCCTTGCTATAGATAAGAGGATTTGACATGACCATAGCAATGGGACGAGCGCAAGCCCAGCGAGGATGGTTCGACATTCTCGATGACTGGCTAAAGCGCGACCGATTCGTCTTCATCGGCTGGTCTGGTCTGCTGTTGTTCCCCTGCGCCTACATGGCAATCGGGGGCTGGCTGACTGGAACCACATTTGTAACTTCCTGGTATACCCACGGTTTAGCCTCTTCCTACCTAGAAGGCTGTAACTTTTTGACCGTAGCGGTTTCTTCGCCCGCTGACAGCATGGGTCACTCCCTGCTGCTGCTGTGGGGACCTGAAGCTCAAGGCGACTTCATTCGCTGGTGTCAGATTGGCGGTTTGTGGAGCTTCGTCGCTCTGCACGGTGCCTTCGCCCTGATTGGCTTCATGCTGCGTCAGTTCGAGGTGGCCCGTCTGGTGGGTCTGCGTCCTTACAACGCGATCGCCTTTTCGGCTCCCATCGCCGTTTTCGTTTCCGTCTTTTTGATGTACCCCCTGGGTCAGTCGAGCTGGTTCTTTGCTCCCAGCTTCGGGGTCGCGGCTATCTTCCGCTTCCTGCTGTTCTTCCAAGGTTTCCATAACTGGACATTGAACCCCTTCCACATGATGGGGGTTGCCGGTGTCTTGGGCGGTGCGCTGCTGTGTGCCATTCATGGTGCGACCGTTGAGAACACCTTGTTTGACGATGGTGATGGGGCGAACACCTTCCGGGCGTTCGAGCCGACCCAGGCCGAAGAGACCTACTCCATGGTGACAGCCAACCGTTTCTGGTCTCAGATTTTCGGGATTGCGTTTTCCAACAAGCGCTGGCTGCACTTCTTCATGCTGTTTGTCCCTGTAACGGGCTTGTGGATGGCCTCTGTAGGCGTGGTGGGCTTAGGTTTGAACCTGCGGGCCTATGACTTTGTGTCCCAGGAAATCCGCGCAGCGGAAGACCCTGAGTTTGAGACGTTCTACACGAAGAACATTCTGTTGAACGAAGGTATTCGGGCATGGATGGCACCGACCGACCAGCCCCACGAGAAGTTTGTATTCCCCGAAGAGGTACTGCCTCGCGGTAACGCTCTATAAACAGCGTTTGTGGATATAGCTGATTGACGAGAGGGCACTTGCGATCGCAGGTGCCCTCTCGTTTCGTTCAGGGAATAAAGACTAAGGGGCTGGGTGCGATCGATGCATAGATAATTCTTATATAAAGTTATCAAGATAAAGGTACGACTAATAGAGAAAATCTTATTAGGGAGCTGTAAAGCTTTACCAGATCAGCAGAGTTCAAACATGTCGGGTATGCCACGGCAACAACCCAACGCAGAATTATCGGAAAGTGTTTTAATTCTTTGCTGCTAACAGGTGGCGATCGCCAGCATTCATTCACAGTGTTTTACTTGCAGATCTAAAACAGCTAAAACAGCCTCAAAACTTCTCGCCAATTTGTTCGGATCAGTTGTCGTCTAGGTGCCTATATGCCACTGACTAACCGCATTCATTTGAAAAACCTGCGTGGAGATATATTTGGCGGTTTGACCGCCGCCGTTATTGCGCTGCCCATGGCGCTAGCTTTTGGTGTCGCTTCTGGGGCAGGCCCTCAAGCAGGACTATATGGTGCGGTTCTAGTAGGCTTCTTCGCCGCGCTCTTTGGGGGGACGCCGACCCTAATCTCAGAGCCGACTGGCCCGATGACGGTTGTCCTAACGGCTGTCATCGCCAAACTGATTGCAGCCGATCCTGAAAACGGCATGGCGATGGCCTTCACTGTCGTCATGATGGCAGGGATTTTCCAAATTATCTTTGGACTCCTGAAGCTAGGACGCTACGTCACCCTCATGCCCTACACAGTGATTTCGGGCTTTATGTCTGGCATTGGGGTCATCCTAATCATTTTGCAGCTAGGCCCCTTTCTCGGTCAGGTAGCGCCCTCTGGAGGGGTGATCGGCGTGATTACCCATCTCCCAGAACTTCTGCAGAACGCTGTCATCCCTGAGGTGATTCTTTCCGTTCTGACGCTGGCTGTACTGTTCTTTATGCCAAAGAGCCTGAAGCGGTTTTTGCCGCCCCAGCTTCTCGTTCTCATTGCCGGAACAGTGCTTTCAATTGTGGCCTTTGGCGATATTGATATCCGCCGCATTGGGGCAATTCCCGCTGGATTGCCGGCAATTCAACTGCCGACCTTTACGCCAGACCAGCTACAGCTCATGATTATCAATGCTCTCGTGCTAGGAGCACTCGGATGCATTGATGCGCTGTTGACTTCTATGGTGGCTGATAGCCTGACACGGACACAGCATGACTCGAATAAAGAGCTGATCGGTCAGGGGATTGGTAATCTCGTCTCCGGTTTGTTTGGTGGGTTGGCGGGTGCGGGTGCCACGATGGGTACGGTTGTCAATATTCAAACGGGTGGACGCACAGCCCTATCGGGTCTATTCCGAGCCGTTCTGCTTATGGTGGTGGTCTTGGGTGCGTCGCGCCTGATTGCGCCGATTCCCCTGGCCGTTCTGGCCGCGATCGCGATCAAAGTAGGTATCGATATTTTGGATTGGAGCTTTCTCAAGCGAGCTCACAGTGTGTCTTTGAAAGGCACTTTGATTATGTATGGAGTGCTGTTACTGACAGTATTTGTTGATTTGATCGTCGCTGTTGGTGTCGGCATGTTTGTCGCCAATATCCTCACGATTGACCGTCTTACGAAGCTCCAAGTCGACAACGTGAAAACCATTACCGATGCCGATGAAGATGAAGACCTGAAGATGACGGATGAGGAGCGATCGCTGCTCGACCAGGCAAATGGACGTATTCTCCTGTTTCACTTGAGTGGCCCGATGATTTTTGGGGTAGCCAAGGCGATCGCACGGGAGCATAACGCCATGGTGGATCACGATGTCCTTGTTTTGGATTTACAGGATGTCCCCATCCTGGGCGTAACCGCATCTTTGGCGCTGGAAAATGCAATTCAAGAAGCCCACGAGCAAGGTCGTCCAGTCTTTGTCGTCGGAGCAACGGCTCAGGTCATTGGTCGATTAGAAAAATTAGGCGTCCGTCGCTTTATTCCTGTAGAGCAAATGGTCGAGACACGAACGGAAGCACTTATGCGTGCTCTGGAGCTTCTGGAAATTCCAGTAGTGACCGATACAGTACCTGCGGCTGTTGTCCCAGAGTCCAATGTGCAAGAGTCGAATGTGCCGGAGTCCAATATCGCATTGCGATAGCGCTAAACTACATCACATCCGGTCGGGAAATAGGTGTATTCCTGGATATGGATTTCAGGTAGGAAATGTTGGTGGCGCAAGCATTCAGGAGTCAGGAGCTAGGAGTCAAGAGATGATTGGCTTTTGGCTTCTGGCTTCCTCTATTCAGTCGGAGTTGCTTGGCTTCAATCGGTACTTGTCTGTCGCCATCTTGGACTCGGTGCTCAATTTTAAGCCAGGGGGAGTATGTCTAATTCTCGTCGTATTAAAGCCGGTTTGCCCCCTGGCATTGTGGTGCAACTGGGTAAAACGGTTTGGCAAACGCTGTGGCAGATGATGATGTCGCGGTTAGCCCCTACCGATAAAACAGGATCTTATACCCGTCCCCCCAGTGAATTCCGCCAAGGGATTTCAGAGGGTAGCCCCTATGCACCAGCCGCCGATCGCTATCGATTAATTGTTGGCATGGGATGCCCGTGGGCGCACCGAACATTAGTTACAAGAGCACTGAAGGGGCTGGAATCAGCGATTCCGGTTTGGCAGGTCTCGCCTTCCCCAACGGAAGGACGGTGGCTATTTGACGAACCCACCGAAGATTGGCGATCGCTCCCCGATCTGTACCAAGTTGCTCAATCCGGTTACTCCGGACGCAGTACGGTACCTGTTCTCTGGGATACGCAGACACGCACCATTGTGAACAATGAAAGTGCGGATATCATTGGCATTCTAAATGCAGCCTTCAATGATTATGCAGTTCACTCCGAACTGGATTTATCTCCACCAGAACAACAAACCGTTATTGATACCTGGAACGAGCGTATCTATCATGCGGTCAATAATGGCGTTTATCGATGCGGTTTTGCCAAGACTCAAACCGCTTACGAAGCCGCCTGTACGGAGCTATTTGAGACGCTAGATGAAATTGATGCGCTACTGGCAAAACAGCGATATCTGTGTGGCGATCGCCTAACCTTGGCAGACGTGCGGTTATTTACCACCCTGTTTCGATTTGATGCGGTGTATCACGGCCTCTTTAAGTGCGATCGGCGGCGTATTCGCGAGTATGCCTATCTCTGGCCCTATGCTCGCGACATTTATCAGCAACCCGGTGTGGCAGCTACTTGTGATGTCGAGACTGTCCGACGCGACTACTACGGTAATCTGTTTCCTTTGAATCCGGGCGGGATTATTCCCTTGGGGCCAGATCCCGCAGAATGGCGTCAGCCCCACCAGAGGCAATCAATGAGTCAGATATCTATTTGACCGTCTAATACCAATTCTATGTGATAGCGCTACAGATCTAGAATCCCCCGCTGTCGCCGCCCCCTTATACAAAGGGGCTCTTCACCGACTGAATTGGCATGCCCCCTTTGTTCAAGGGGGGTTGGGGGGATCCATATCAATATGTGGATGTGTAGTCCAGGTTTAGAGAATTGGTGTAAGTACAATGGACAGCAGAATTGTTTCGTTCAGGTTTGTTTGAAGCAACCCTCGGTAACCATGGTTCAGCAACCTTATGTGCCCTCCCCAGCGATCGAATATCCTGAAACCGATGGTCAGCCCATGACAGAAAGCGATGCAACACGCACGTACATGATTTACTGCATTGCTGCACTGCGATCATTTTTTCAAGGTCAGCCCCAGATTTACGTTTCTGGCAATCTGTTTATCTACTATGAAGAGGGAAATCCGACTCAAAATATTTCACCAGACGTATTTGTGATTTTTGGGGTGAGCAAGCGAGCCCGGCGCAGCTACAAAACCTGGCAAGAAGGGGGTAAGCTTCCCTCCTTTGTCCTGGAACTGACTTCCAAGACTACCAGAAAACAGGATGAAGAAACGAAGCCCTTGCTGTACAGCCAGCTTGGGATTCAAGAATATTTCCAATACGATCCGACTGGGGACTATTTGCGATCACAGCTCAAAGGTCAAACCCTGGTTAATGGAGCCTATCAACTGATTACCCCCCAGACTCTGCCGGATGGCAGCATCACTATTGCCAGCCAAGTATTGGGCTTGGAGCTGAGGTTATTACCGCTGTCTAACAAATCATTCCTACCATCGCCTGTTGGCCCTATAGCAAGGGAACTCCGTTTCTTTGACCCGCGCACCGGAACCCAGCTTTTGACCTACGACGAATCGGAGCAGTCACGGATTCAAGCAGAGCAAGCAATCGGTGAGGCTCAACATCGGGCTGAACAAGCGGAGCAGCGGGCCAACGAAGAACGGCAGCGGGCAGCGGAAGAGCAGCAGCGGGCAGAGCGTTTAGCGGTACATTTGCGATCGCTCGGCGTGGATCCCGATACATTGATTTAAACCTGCTAGCTTTCTACTGTGACACCGCGCCAGAACGCTACGTAGTTCTTGATATTCTGAGCTGCGGGCTTGGGCTCTTCGTAGGTAAAAGCGGCATCAGGATTGGTTTGCCCATCCACCGTTAGGGTGTAATACGAAGCCGTCCCTTTCCAAGAACAGATTGTCTTTTTGTCACTGGATTGGAAATATTCACGATTGAGGGAATCGGGGGGGAAATATTGGTTCCCTTCAACCACTTCGCAGCGATCGCTCTCAGCCAGAACAGCACCATTCCAAATAGCTTTAGGCATACCTTTTCCTAACTCCAGAATTACGGGCAATTATCATCACCGTAAATGCCCATTGATTTCGGTCACTTTGTATTGTGTCCTGATCCCAATGAGTCGGCAACCAACCCATGGCTAAGCTGGATCAGAAGTTGCGGTAGGATTGACCGCAGGCAACCTAGCAATGAGTCTGCCCTTTATGAGTCAGATCGCCTCCCACGTCCTTAAAACCCTTGACCAGCGTGATCGTGCTGGTATCAAGTCCATCAATGACTATAGCCACGTTCAGACCTTGACCGCGATTTGGCCCCTCGTCGCTGAACGGTATGGCAATCAGTTGGCCATGGATGACCCCCACAACCATCCGCCAGCCCAGTTAACCTATCAAGACCTTTGGGATGCGATTCGCCAATTTGCGGCAGGCCTCCAAGCGCTAGGAGTCGCTCCTCAAACCCATGTGGCTTTTTTTGCCGACAATAGTCATCGCTGGTTCATTGCTGACCAGGGCATCATGGCAGTCGGTGGCATTGATGCTGTCCGCAGTGGTCAAGCCGAAACTGAGGAATTAAGATACATCGCTGAACATAGCGGCAGTAAAGTGCTCATTGTCCAGGACATGAAGCTCTGGCAGCGACTGCGCGATCGCATCCAAAACTTACCGATTGAGCTGGTTGTGCTCCTGTCGGACGAGTCTGTTCCTGAGGATGCACCCTGCAAAATGGTGAACTATGCCCAGGTACTCGCACTTGGAAGCCAAAATACCTGGCAGCCTGTTGCTATCGAACCAGAAAGTTTAGCAACCTTAATTTACACGTCCGGTACAACGGGGAAACCCAAGGGCGTGATGATTACCCACGCAAATCTGATGCACCAGATTACAACGCTAGGAGCTGTCGTACAGCCACAACCTGGCAATCGTGTTTTGGGCTTATTGCCGACTTGGCATACCTTTGGCCGTACAGCAGAATACTTTATGTATTCCCAGGGATGCCAGCAAACCTACACCAGCATTCGTCACATTAAGAGTGACTTCAAGCAGGTCAAACCTCAATATATGGTTGGGGTACCTCGCGTTTGGGAATCCATCTACGAAGGGGTTCAGAAACAGTTTCGCGAGCAACCGGCGAGCAAACAGCGCCTAATTAACACCCTGCTCTTGCTTAGCAAAAAACATATTCAGAATAAACGAACCTCTAAGCAGATGAGCCTGGATCATCCGGAGGCTAGTGCTCTGCGGCGATTGGGAGCGATTGTTCTGCATTGGATATTTTTGCCGGGACATCTGCTGGCCGAGAAGCTGGTTTACGGGAAGGTGCGCGAGGCCACTGGCGGCCAGGTTAAGCAGCTGATTAGCGGCGGGGGAGCCCTGCCGCCTCATATTGACCTCTTCTTTGAAATGATGGATGTCCAGATTTTAGTCGGTTACGGTCTAACGGAGACGTCACCCGTTCTCTCAGCTCGCCGCATTTGGCGTAACCTGCGCGGCGCTTCTGGCCCGCCTATCCCGCAAACCGAATTCAAGATTGTTGATCTGGATACCCGTAAAGCACTGCCTCAAGGACAGAAAGGATTGGTTTTGGCCCGCGGTCCTCAGGTCATGAATGGCTATTACAGAAATCCGGAAGCCACCCAGAAAGCAATCGATCCTGAAGGTTGGTTTGATACAGGTGATTTAGGTTGGCTGACCTACGACAACAATATTGTCCTAACCGGACGCGCCAAAGATACCATCGTGCTGACTAATGGTGAAAATATTGAACCGCAGCCCATTGAAGATGCTTGTGTCCGCAGTCCTTACATTGATCAAATCATGCTGTTGGGCCAGGATCAGCGATCGCTGGGAGCGCTCATTGTCCCCAATCTCGATGCGCTACAGCAGTGGGCAAGTAACCAATCGCTCTATTTAGAGGTTCCCGACTTAGATACCCCAAAACCATCAGGCGCTCAGACCATTGCTTTGGAAGACGATCGCATTCAAAAGCTCTTCCGGACAGAATTAACACAGCAAGTACAGGATCGCCCCGGCTATCGCCCCGACGATCGCATCGGGCCTTTCCGCATTATCCTCGAACCTTTCTCCATGGAAAACGGCCTGATGACCCAAACGCTCAAAATCAGACGTCCGTCGGTGCGGGAGCGCTATCGTACCCTGATTGACCAGATGTTTGTCTAAAACGACAGGCCTTGATCGCATTTCAAGCGGGTTGCATTTTGGTTTGTGAACTTTTTACGAATTCCAGATTTAGGTATTGCAAGTAGGCACATCCAGTGTCAGTTTCGTAGATGGTGCATTTAGAGTCCCCTAGCCAAATACAGTCATGTCTCAGTTGCAACTTAAAAGAAATATCACTATCAAAGCGATTGTGACCCCTCTCTGGAAAGAGGAAGCTCAAAAACAACTGCAAAATCAGATCAATCAGGTTGACAGCAACCTCCAAAAGCTGGAAGTACAAGGCCAGCGGGTCGTCTCTGAAGTTCAAAAGCAAAACGATAACCCTGACGATCCGGGGGTTAAGCAGCAAATTGCTTCCGTGCAGAACAAACTGAATCAGGATAAGAGTAAGCTTCTCCAGCAGAAAAACCAGTTTCTACAGCAACTGCAAACGGTTCAAACCCTAGAGCTGGACAAAGAAGTCAACCAAGGTCAAATGGAGAGCTTCTTCATGGTTGGTCAAGGTGACAACCTAATCAAAAAGATGCAGGTAGAGATTCTCCTGCGTGATGGTGTGATTGAAGATATCCGAGGTGAGATCTAGACCGCTAAAACATACGACAGTCGTCAAACAGCGTTCAAGTGTTCTGACTGTGCCTTAATGCCATTTTTGCACGCCAGGATTATCAAGTACGAGAACGCGCTCAAGCCAACGGCTGTTTAGCCGGAATGCCGGCAGGACGAGGAAAATCATCACTGACTGGGATTGATTTTCGCAAGTAAATACAATGCCGTATCCCTTGAGTCAAAGGCGTTTGCCAGGGCTGTACCCCAAGCACTTCACCGCCTAATTGCTGGGTGGCTTGCGCTAACTGCTTTGCTTCCTCGGCTGTCCACTGCCCTCGATACAAAACCGCAATGCCGCCTACTTTCAAAAGCGGCAGCGTGTATTCAGCGCAAGTGGGAGCTGAACCAACGGCTCTAATCAGGGCCAGGTCGTACTGTTCGCGATGACTGGGCTGATGAGCTAAAAATTCAACCCGATCCGCGATCGCTCGGACATTACTCAAGCCCAATTCCCCAAACGATTCGGTTAGAAAGCGAATTTTCTTTTTGACCGAATCCAGTAGGGTGACTTGCCAGGTAGGGCACACGACAGCCGCGGGTAAAGCAGGAAACCCAGCACCGGTACCAATATCAATCACCTGGTGGATGGACTGGGTTGATAGTGCCGTGAGCCACTCAGGCTGATCTGCTGAAGCCTGTAGCCAGGGCCAAAGACCACTGAGCGAATCCCACAAATGCTTTTCCCAAAATTCATCGGGCTGGGTAATCCGAGTCAGATTCATCTGCTCGTTACCCTTGAGAATCAGCGTATAAAGGACTTGAAAGTATTCCTGTTGTGTTGCCGAAGGGCTCCATTGCAGGCTTTGCTGCCACAGCGGGATCGTTTCCGACGGGATCCAGCGACCCTGTGCGATGGAAATCATGCCGTAGCCTCGACTGCAGTGGCTACGGGAGTCGGGGTCAAAATACCGTGGTTGAGTGTCCAGGCGCGATCAGCTAGTTTCATCAGCTCACCCGCATCATGAGACACAATGAGCAGACTCCAGTCCTGTTTAAGTTCCTTAAGCAAGCTAATCACTTGTTGCCGCATGGACCAATCCAACCCAGCTGTAGGTTCGTCCAACAGCAGGAGGTAAGGCTGACGAATGAGCTGTACGGCTAAGGCCAGTCGGCGCTGCTGCCCACCGCTAAGCGCGTGGGGCTCATTCTCTAAAGACACATGCCCCAGGCCAACCGATTCTAAAGTTTGTTGAATGCGATCGCGCTGGAGTTCAGGATGACCCAGCCGGAGTTCTTCCAGGATGTTGTGACCGCAGAAATGCCGTTCGGGGAACTGAAAGACAAGTCCAGCGAGCTGCTGTAAAGCTTCTGGCGTCAGTACTTGCTCCCGCCAACACACTTGTCCCGTGGTGGGATAAGCTAACCCAGCTAGAATTTCGAGCAGCGTCGTTTTGCCGGAACCACTAGGGCCAACGACCAACCCCAACTCCCGAGGCGCGAGTTGCAAGTTAATGTCTTGCAAAATCGGCTTGGGCGTTGAGGCTGGGTGATAAACCAAATTGCGAAGATAGAGCATGCGAGCTGTCTGGACGCGAGAGCTTTTCTTAAGGTACCCGTAATCGGTAGAGGGTGTGGGCTTTCACAGCCGATATTTCACCGGGGGCTTCCCAACGATGTCTACTGTGTCTATACAATGATGCTGCATGGAACTCCTCAAACTTGCTAACCGTCATAGAGTATTGTCACAAAGCACGACGCTAGCCGATATTGGCTGTCTATTCGTATTGCCCGTAGGATTAAAGCTTGAAATCACTGATGGGTGCTATCGCGGCCATATCTGTGGCAAATTACCCTTTCATCTATCCCATGCAACAGTCAGTTATGAATGCCATGCAAAACATACTAACCAGTCAACCTTGGCGCAGGCTGAGCTTGGCATTAGTTGGAACTGCCGCCATCTTAATGCCTTTAGGCGAAGCGGCTTGGGCCGGTGACCCCTTTCGTACCGAAAACCCCCACGACATTAGCGATACAGCGGAGCAAATGTTTTACGCGATGTTTCGCGATGGTGATTATGTAACAGCGCAGACCTATTTAGAAGATATCGGCTCCAATGAGGATCCGATGGTGCATGCAATGGCCGCGACCCTAAACTACCTGGATGGCGACTGGGACGATATGTTGGCACAGGCTAAGCTAACCCAGGAATCGGCAGCCGCGATCGCCAATTCGGATGCGCTCCGCAGCAATCTCTATAGTGCCGTCGGTATTTTTATGGAAGGAGCCTACATTCTGCAAGCGGAAGGGGTTGCCCAAGGAACCCCCAAAGCGCTGGGGATGCTGCAACAGGTTTTTGACTACATGGATGCGGCTGAAGATATTGATTCGACGGATCCGGAACTCAGTGTTCTGAAAGGATTCATGGATTTACTCTTGGCCGTAAACTTACCGTTTGCGAATCCGGAACAGGCTGTTGCCAAGTTGGAAAATTACGGTCATCCTACCTATGTCTCCTACCGGGGCATTGCGATTGGTTACCGCGATCTCAACAACAACGAAGCGGCTTTGGATGCGGTTGAAACGGCACTCGCCGCCGCCCCTGAAAATCCCGATTTGCTGTATTTGAAGGCTCAGGTTCTCAAACGACTGGGACAAGTTGACGCAAGTGTTGAGTCCTTTGGGCAAGCACTGGAATATGCTGACCAGCTCCCGTCACCGATGGTGAGGCAAATTGCTCGGGAACAGTGCCGCGCTGAAGGATTACCGGGAGCTGAGTGCCGCACCCGTGTGGATGAGGAATACGGCAGTTAGGAGCATAGTGACCTTTGTCGATAGTAAGGGAGCAGAAAGCGTCAACCTAAAAATGGCAGTAATATCTCCCTGCTCCCTGCTCCCTTGGCTTCTTTGAGGCTAGCCCCCTCTCAACGCTTGGACTGAAAGCCCACCTAAGTCTGTCGGCGATCGCGAATTTCGCGGGCTTTCTCTTGCAAGCTCTGGAAGTAGTCTGTCTCAACAATTTCTTCAACTTCGCGATTCTTACGCTTTTCGTCAATTTCAATGGTGAGTTGGCGAATCTGCTGACGCAGTCGTTCTTGACGAGCGACCACTTCGTTAACCATCTGCTGAAAAATTCGTCCCAGCTGTCCCAGTTCATCCTGCCGCTGCATCACGCGAGCGAGTTTCTGACTTCCCACAGCGGACCAATCCGCTTCCGATTTAATGTCGTCGCTGGCTAACTTTTGAGCAATGCGCGCCAGATCTTGAATGGGACGCAGAACAAGGGGTCTAATGATGCGATTGAGACAGAGTAGAGCGATCGCAAATACGGCAAAGAACGCAGTCATCACAGAGGATACGGCTTGTCTGGCAGCATCAAATACAGCGGCTGCGGGAACGTAGACGATTTGCGTGCCGAGGACTTTGTTGAGCTCCCAGTCAAAGCCGTTTTCGCTGCCGTATTGAGCGAGCATCGCTTTGGGGGCTACCTCTGGAGTGCTGTGACATTCTAAGCAGGATGGGTTTTTGATAATAATCGGCAGCGCACTATAAAACATGAGCCCCTGTTGCGGTAAGTCGCGAAAGCCAGAAAGCTCCTTTATGTTTGGGCGCGCCAGAAAATCGTTGACCAAACTTGTTTCAAAGTCATCCACTAAGTCGTCAGGGTTCGTCGGATTGAGGACTGCTTCCTTATAAATATGCTCCGTATCGCTGACGAGGTCGCCTTGCTCCTGAAGGATCTCGAAAACGCGCCGTGAAGAATAAGCAGGTACCATCTCGGGCCAAAAATCGTCACTTGTCGTCATTTTGGCTTCAAGTAACGGGCGCACCTGCTGATCCGTGTAGCGACGCACAGCCTGCATCGATTCCATCAGCATGATGCCCTCAGCCGTGATCCGGGCTTCGGCCCGCTGTTGCAAGGCTTGTGCAAGGACCATCCCTCCTAGCGCGCTGCCGAGGACAAAGATGAGGAGCAAGATCAACGTAAATTTGGGAGCCAGCTTCAATCGATTCAGCATGAACACCTTTGACGAAGGTAGATAAACAATTCAGGATTTTCCTGACATGACTCATCTTACTGATCCGATTCCAGACTATCCGCGTGGGGATCAGGTCTCTCAGGATCTTCTTAAGCGTGACTCAGATGTAATCGGTAAACCAGGCGAACAGACCACGTGAAAGTTTACAGTTCTATGAAGAAATTCAGAAGGTTAGGGGCTAATACTGACATTCTGTTCAAAAGTGTGAACAATCAGTGCAGCAATGGCAGCAGATAGGGAGAGTTTGACCCCCATGACACTCAGAAATCTCATCAAGGACAAGGCCGTCAAAGCTAACATTGTTGCCGATTGTACGCAATTGGTTGAGACTCAAGTAGCTGCTAAGAAAGGGTTGTCTGGTCTGGCTCTGAAGACGACTTACGGCATCGTTAAGGGAGTTGGAGCTAAATACATTCCAGGTGCCATTGGACGACTGTTGCCAGAAGCTTTTGCTGCGCTGGATCCGATGTGGAACGAAGGCCTACAGCATGGCGATCCAGTGGCGTATCTGATTCAGAATCAGGCTCGCACTGCCGACACCTTGCTAGAAGTCACAGATGCCAGAATTCAACATTCGGATGGATTGATCAAAGCCTCTTACAATAAGCTTCGTAATTCGGTAAAAAATGATGTGGAGTCAGCTGTCCCTGAGTTGGCAACGATTATTGGGACTCACGCTCAAGCGATGCAGAACGTTTAGGGTTGTTTAGACAGGGAAGTAGGTTAGGTTATGCTTAGCGGCTAACCTTCGCTGGCTTCATACGTAGGCCATGAAGGTTGTTTTTCCAGATGTACTGTCTGAACTCCCCCTAAGCCCCATGAAAACGAATGCGGCGCGCATCCTTGACCAGCATGCCATTCCCTACAAGCTTCTAACCTATGCAGTTGATCCCGATGACCTAGCTGCTGAACGAGCTGCGGATAAGTTAGGTCTTCCCCATGAGCAGGTGTTTAAGACCTTGGTTGCTCGTGGCGATCGCGCCGGCGTGTGTTTGGCCGTGATTCCAGCCAATAGTCATCTCGATCTCAAAGCTTTGGCTAAGATTTCGGGCAACAAGAAGGTAGACACCGTTCCCTTAAAGGAAGTGCAGGAACTCACGGGGTATATTCGGGGGGGCGTTACGGCCTTGGGTTGCAAAAAGCCTTACCCCGTTTATCTTGACCTTTCGGCCACTCGATTTGAGGATATTGCGGTTTCAGCGGGTAAGCGAGGACATATGCTGTTGCTTTCGCCGGCAAAGTACCAAATTGTGGTTCAGGGAACGATTGGCACGATCACTACAGCTCAGCCAGCGGCTAATAATGCCTGATCGACTTGTGCATAAAGATTCTCCAACGTAGAACTATTGTCCAGCACGACATCGGCGCGTTTGGCTTTAGTGGCAAGGGGCCATTGATTCGTCATGCGTGTTTGAGCGGCAGCTTTTGATAAATGATTGCGTGCCATAAGTCGGGCCAGTTCGACTGCTTCAGAGCAAATCACAACCCAAATTTCAGTCACCTGAGTCGTTAGATTAGCTTCAAACAAAAGGGGAATCACCTGCACAACTGTTGGTTCAGTATTTAAAGTGGCCATGGCGGCTGCAAATCGTCGGCGTACAAACGGATGAATTTGCTGCTCTAGCCATACTTTTTCGGCGGCATCGGTGAAAATAAGTTGACCGAGCTGCAAACGATCTAACGTCCCATCATCGTGTAGCAGACTAGGGCCATAACGTTGAACGATCGCACTCAAGATAGCAGAACCAGGCTCTACCGCCTGGCGAGCAAAGATATCCGCATCGAGCACGGGTAGCCCGTGGTGCGATTCTAGATAGCGCGAAACGGTGGTTTTGCCGGTAGCAATGCCGCCGGTGAGTCCTATTACACGCTGACCCATCGTACGATCGCCTGTGTCAGTCCATCCAAAGTATATTCTTGAGCCTCAATGTCTACCCGTCCCAATAGGGTTTGACACGTAGCCGAGGTTTGGGGGCCAATGGAGGCGATCGCAACATCCTGCAAATAGGTCAACCACTTGTCACCTAAGCCTTGCTGTAAGAGCTGGCAAGTGTGACGAACCGTTTTAGAACTCGCAAAGGTGAGTATCGCCACGCCTTGGTTTTTAAGGGCTTTGATGGCATAGGGATCGGTCTGGAGCGGGCAACCGGACTCATAGGCAGCGACTTCTGTCACAGTGGCACCAGCCGCCGTCATGGCTTTTACCAACACATCGCGCCCGCCACTCTCCACCCGAGGAAACAATAAACGTAACCCGGTGACGGGCACAGGAAAATCTTTCACGAGAGAGTCCGCTACAAAGTTAGGCGGTATGAAATCAGGTGTACGTCCCCTGTGCTTCAAGACTTTAGCGGTTTTTTTGCCGACAACAGCGAGCTTGACGTAAGCTAAATCAGCCGAATTGCCCACTTGATCGAGGCGATCCAGAAAGTAGGTAACAGCATTTGCCGAAGTCAAAATTAACCAATCAAACTGAGGCAGCTGGGCGATCGCGGCGTCCATTGGCACCCAACTAGAAGGGGGACGAATTTCTAAAGCAGGCATCTCCAAGACTAGAAACCCCATATCCAGCAACATGTCCGTAAAAAGGCTGGATTGCTCAGTCGATCGGGTTACTAAAATGGTGGGGCGACTTTGGGGCATTGGTAGATACTGCGAAATACCTGTCTAGTTTACGCTTGAGGGCGATCGCTGCTCTATTGCCGATCGTGATTTTCACTCATCACGGCATCTTTTCCTTTTGCCAAACAACTTCACCCAACAACGTCAGTAGCTCAAGCCAAAGCAGATACCTATTAAGGCTCACTATTTGATCTTTTGCTTGGCAACCCATTCCGAATGCCGCTGAATGTTTGGATCAGACTGAATTTTCTCGAAGCTATAAAACTCCTTGGCCAGCGTCATCTCATCATAATGATCGTGAATACCGTTGTGGCATAGGCGACAAACGAACACGCCACGATTGAGCTCCACTTTGGCATAGCTCTTCTTAAAACGAGTGCGACGATGTAACTTTTTGGGAATGAGATGATGGAAGGTTAGTTCCACCCACCGTTCGCATAGTGGACATTTGTCAAACTGAGCCGTCGCCACTGTACTGCCAAGGTTTAATACTTCGTTTCTATATTTTACAAATCGACTCACAAACCATAAAGGTTCTAGAAACTAGGGTTTTCGCGCACGCAAGAATCCAGAGTTTAGATAAGGGCAAGGTGTACCTGTACCTGCTCGATGATTGACATAGTTAGAGTGAGCTTTAAAGGTTGTGCTCGTCGCTAACTCCGTTAGGGCAAGCCGACAAGTCATTGGGTGACGTGCTGAGCATCGAAAAGAGCCGAAGTGTCTTGACCCACATCGCTAGAATCGGAATCTACACCCCCTTGAAGGTAACTGACTCGCTCATCTCCTGAGGCATGGGTTCGGGTTTGGAAGCCGTTGCGTGAAGTCGCTGCACACCAGTTTGGTTCAGCACAATACCGCCTAAAATCACAGCCCCACCAATGTACTGTGCTGTGGTGGGGAGGTCACCCAAAAAGAGATAGGCGGCCAATACACCGGCAATCGGATTAAACGCTGTGGCTAGGGAAACCTCGCTAGCGGAACTGCTCTTTAAGCCACTAAACCAGGCTAACTGGCCACCCACGACAATCACCGCACTGTAGAACAACATCCACTGCCAAAGGAATGGTGATGCCACATCGATAAAGTGCTCTGCGCCATAGAGGACTACTGTCGCGCCAAAGAAGAAGACGGTGCCGATGAACATCCGATACACGCTGAAAATACCGAGCGGAATCTGCTGGAGGCTGACCTTACTAATGAGGTTAGAAACTGCTTTGAAAATTGCAGCTAGTAATGTGTAGATTTCACCACGCCCCAATGCAACCCCCATCCCCATAGACACCATGTCGGTGCTGGGTGGTTGCAGTAATACCGTGAGTGAAACACCAATAAATGAAACGACGGCCCCTCCAATCACCCAGGGATTGACGCGATCGCCTAACAGCAGCACAGATAGTGCCAGCACCAGAGGCGTATCAACTTGGCCAATCAAGATCACATTGTTGACGGCCGTAATTGAGAGGGCTGTAAAAATAAGCGTTGGGACAACGGCTGCACCTAGAATCGCAATCACAGTCATGATGAGCCATTGCTTCCAAGCAATCCGCCGCAGGACTGGCAGACGCCATTGTCCTTGATAGATAAAGCCCAACAGTATCAAAGCACACAGATTGCCCACAAAGAGTACATTGCAAAAGGAGATGGGGTTACGACCATCGATTAAGTTCTCAGCACCCACTTCAGTAAGTTTACGGGTGATAGCGTTGGCTGCTCCGAAAATCACAATGGCAACCATAAGGTAAAGGCGTCCAGAAGGCTGAAATCTAGGGGGTGTCTTTTCCATGGATTATCCTGGTGTGTTGTGACTCGGTATCTTTGTACAGCAATATAGGAAAAAATTGGATAGTGCGCACAACACAGCGTGTCATCCACTAACGCTGAGATGATTTACTCCTGACAATTAGCGGTCTTTATCGATATCCCCTTCCAAATCAACACATCCCAACTTAAGTGATTTCAACATTATCTTCTTAAAAGCTTTGCACTAACTTGTTGGTTGGGTTGAAGATAAGCGTACAGGCTGGCATGCATCTGCCTGATCCAATTTGTTGAAATGGCACCTTTTGAATGTCAAATTCAAGAGCTAGTGTGCTTAACACAATCTCATCCATGATTCATTCAGGTATGATTATGCATCTGCATTTTCAATGTCGGAATGAGTTAAGAATGTAGCCTAAGTGTATTTTGGAAAATCTTCGAACTGCGAGTATTATGCACTGCTTTTCTAAAATATATTTCTGAAAAGCTTAGAGTGATAGAAATTTTTGGATTCCAAACTGCGATGTTATGTAGGAGAACTTTTGTCTGCAAGTTAAGGTTCTTTTGTTTGTTCGAGCATTAAGGTTGTCTTTGTAAAGAGCAACTTAATCAAAGGAACTTTAGAGAGACGAAATAGTCTTTGAATGTGAGCACATGCAGGATTCTAAGAGTATCAGAAATAGTTTTCTGTTGCTTGGAGATAGCGTCAGGTGAAAAATCAAACTGCCTAGAGTCTTACAGGAGACATCTCTGAAACGAATTATTTTGGCAAGCGATGACTAGAGGTTTCCACCTAAGTATGCTGGTTGTATTCCAGCTTTACGAGAATACTAGGTTTCGTAAAATCAAGCTGGCTTTGCATTCACTGACTCCAAGAACCAGCATCCTCTAACCTGCCTCTGAACAAGGCCCCCGCCTAAAGTTGTTTCAGGCAGTTTTAGAGTTGAACAATATCTACAGGATTCCGAATTCTCTTGGCATGAATGTTTCATGCTTTTTGCGCTCCCTTTTGACATTTTCTATTAGTTCATCAGGAGCTAATAGTTGATGATCTACTGCAAAGTTGCAAGAAGGTCAAGACTATCTTCAACATTGTCTAGGACTTGAAAAGGTAGTAATGTACAGCTCAATGATGGGTTCTACCAAAGGTAAATTCAAGATCAACCTTAGAGGCTTATCTGTGAATAGAATTTCAGTCTTTGATTCCATGACTTTCACTGTAAAGAATCACGTTCAAGCGACACATCTGTTATCGGTTCTGACGTGAAACTTCATGCAAAGTCTAAATCATTCCCTATTCAACCAAGGTTCAGAAATTATGGTTGAGTGACCCAAATACGATTTTCTGGAACACAGGGTGTGAAGAGCCAACGTTACTGGCCATAAGCCTTGAAGCCGACTAGTTGCAAAAATACGTTGTTTTGATTGCTGCTGAATTTGTCAGATGTGGGCAATCAGCAACGAGCAGCTTGCAATGTCATACCGTTGGTCTTCAATCTTCCCCTACTTAAATCCTTAGCGCTTGCGATGTCTCGATGATTTTGATTGCAGGGCTTTCGATCGCTTTGTGATCTACCCAATAGCTTTGTGATCGCAAAAAATGCGAGCTTGCGCTGTGGAGCTTCGATAAGTTTTGCCGTTGACCGTTATCACACAGGTTCGATTGATTCGTTCCCAAAACACACAAGGAGATTCTTTGTAATGGATATGCCAATGCTCGAAACAGACATGCACACCACAGACACGATGGAACATGATGCTCCATCGACTCATGACATGGCTGTTTCGCATGACAACAGTATGCACTCCCATGACGACAACAACATGCACGATGCAGCAGAGCATGGTCACGGTAGCGGACATGGTCATGGCAGTGAGCAAGAACGGCCTGGTTTTGATATGGGCCAAGGTGTAGATGGATTATCTGGCGATCCAGCGGATCATTTCAGTGGGCACGGTGGGCACAGTGATCCAGCTACAACAGCTAAGCAGAACGAGCATCAAAGGATATTTAGCTCTGTCGAAGGGTATTTGATTGACAATGCCAACCGTGTCCATCGGGCGATCAAGTCAGGCTCTTGGTTCGATCCCCAGACTTGGGAAGGAGGCCAGATTCCTGGTGATGATGCGATGGTTTATATCCCTGCGACAGTGGATGTGACCTATGACGATGTTGCCGACTACGAGCTAGATATCGTCTACGTCAAAGGAGGGCTAGAGTTTGCCCCCGACGTGAATACCAAAATGGTGGTAGACAGCATCATCACGGCTGGAGGCAGTGATTTCACTATTGGGACTGAAGAAAATCCCGTTAGCGCCAATGTTTCTACGGATATTTTTATTCGCGCTGATGGCACTCCTGTGGATAAGCGTGCCTGGGATCCGGGTCAATTTACGAAGGGCATTGTCACCCATGGCAGTGTTGATATTTTTGGAGCAGCCAAGACTTCAAAACTGGCACTAGCGGAAGATGCCCAAGCAAACGATACAGAACTCGTGCTTCAAGGCTCTGCTGATGGCTGGGCGATTGGTGACACCCTTGTTCTTGCAGGTACCTATTCGGATCCGAATGGCGCTCATGCTGACAATACTCGCTTCCACGACGAAGAACTCCAAATCACTGAACTGACTAACAATGGTGACGGTACTGTTACAGTTCAGTTTCAGAACCTTGATACCGGGTCGAACGAATTGCGCTTTGACCACACTCGTCCCGCAGGGGAGAGCTTTGATAGTTCTGAACTCAACATTTACGCGGCCAATCTGACCCGTAACATCACAGTTGCGGGTGAAGCCGGTGAAGCGACCATGCCAGAAAATGGCGGGGACGTTCATGAGCGTGGCCATGTGATGTTCATGCACAACTCAGATGTGCAAGTACATAATGCGGCGTTTTTAGATTTGGGTCGCTCGGATAAGAGCAAAATGGCTGACAGTGAGGATAATGCCAAAGGGCGTTATAGCCTACACTTCCACCGTACAGGGGCAGAGGACATCACGCAGCAGCCGGCTGAAGCGGTCGGTGTTGTAACTAAAGGATCGCCTGGTTGGGGCATTGTTCATCACCAGTCGCACCTCAACATTATTGACAGTATTTCTTACGAAACAACGGGCTCTGGCATTGTCGCGGAGGCAGGCGATGAAATCGGCATTTGGCGCGACAATTTTGTGCTGAAAGTTACTGGCGACACTGTCGCAGCCGGTGATAGCAACGAAGGACTTGATTTCTGGAATCCTGGCAATCCCAATAACAACATTGATGTTCCGGCCAATAGCACGCTCTCCTTTGACTTTGGCCGCACAGAGGCTTATTGGGTGCAAGGCGCAGGCCAAATCATAATGGAGGACAACGCAGCAGCAAGTGCGCCGACGGCGATTACCTTCTTTGCCGATTCTTGGGAACTTGCCAACAAAGATGCCATGACGGTTGCTGTGGGGAATCTGCGCATTCGTGAAGAAGACGGCACCATTGTTGAGACCGAAGCTTACCAAGCACTCAAAACGGCTGGCTTTGAAGATAGCGATCGCATTGCCGTCGGTGCAACTCCACCTAAAGGGATAGATGGCTTTGAAGCCAGTAACATCAGCAATGGTGCGGTGTTCTGGTTAGTACAGCGCAACCCCGATGGTGACGATGATTTGAATCCAATTTTCGTCACTGAAGACATGGAAGTGACTAGCCACGATGCACGGGTCGGCGTCAACGACTTGACACTGTGGGGCGTTACGCAAAATGGGGTGTTGCTACAAGACAGTTCAGGCATTGATTTCACCGATGTCACTGTGATTGCTGAGGGGGATATTGCTCGTGAAACGGGTGACACTTACGCGCTGAATGATGTTACCGGAGTGGCGATCGGTGAGGCCGGATCAAGTGGTATCAGTGTCAACGGTTTAACCGCGATCGGGTTTGCCGATGAGCAAGTCCGCCTCTCATTCGGACCTGACTTTACCGACACCACCTACATCGGTACCGATGGTCAGGACGTAATGGCGGCTGACGACGGCAGCATCACCCACGACTACATGGTAGGCGGTGACGGTAATGATTTTCTTCAAGGGGAAGGTGGCAATGATGTTCTCATCGGTGGCAACGGTAACGATGTCATGGTTGGTTCCTTTATCCGCACCAAGCATCGCCTAGAAACTCAGGACGATTTAGGTGTTGATCGCGATGTCATGATTGGCGGCAAGGGCGATGATACCTTCCTTATCAATGGCGAAGATCCTTGGGTTGACCGTATCTTTGGCGGCGAAGGATACGACACATTACAAATCATTGGCGCTGGCATTTATGGGGCTGCCTTTAACCGATTCAGTGCCTATGAACAATCCATTGAAGCGATAGGTCCGCAGCAAGGGGATCCCTTCTGGAAGTTCACAGGGACAGATACGGCGGATCACCTGGACTTTAGTGGAGCTGTCTTTCAATCCTTAGTTCACTTCAGTGCTCTGGGGGGTGACGATTTGTATCGTGGCGTCGAACAAGACGAGGCTGTGTTCGGCGGCGAAGGTAATGACTGGCTCTCTGGCATGGGCGGCAATGATCATCTCATCGGTGAGGCAGGCAACGATACGCTGCGAGGCGATGCAGGGCTCAATTGGCTTGAAGGTAATGCTGGTCAAGATACCTTCCAGGCTGGTGCCGAGGGTGTTCAAATCCTCCAAGATTTTAATCCTAGTGAGGACCGTATTGAAATTGCCGCTCCTGGTGTCAGTCAGGTCAGTGATTTGCAAATTACTCAAATTGTTTGGAATCCAGATAACGAGAATGATGGCTACGCGAGTAGTCGCAATGACGAAGGGGCAATTTATATTACGTGGGGGAATCAGGACACTCCTGGTAACGGCACTTTTGTTACACCTGACGAGTTGACGAGTGCTGGTATTGTGCTTCGAGGCGTTACTGACTTTGAAACTATTCGCGATCGCATCACAATTCTGGGTCGTTTTGAAGAGCCAACGATGGACTTCACCCATCCCGTCTGGACGCCTGATTTGCCCACTGACGTTAACCCTGATGATTTGAAGCCTGGTCTTGATCTACGTCGTTTAGTTGATGATGTACAAGGTCCTCAAACTGCAGATGATTTAGGTTTGACAGACACCTCAGGCTACTACGTAGTGAATGCTTCTGACCCAGCAACGGCAGACAATTCGGGCTCGCTGCACACGTCTTTAGATATTCCTTCTGAGAAAAAAAGCGGCGGCAAACCGATTTATGCCATCGGTGATGACGAGAACAATATGCTTCATGGCCTATCTGGGAAGAACGATATTCTCATCGGGGGCGATGGTGATGATGTTCTTCAAGTCGAGACAGGCTTTGATGTGGCGATCGGTGGTGCCGGGGACGACATGATTCGAATTGGCAATCGCATTAACCCATCTGGGAATGAAGTCGCTGACATCGACATGCCGGATCAACTTTATGGCGGTTCTGGTTATGACATTCTGGTGCATGAGCGCATCCTGGGTCTGCAAAACTTCTCGCGACTAGAGAACAGCATTGAAGCGATTCAAGCACCAGACATTGTGGGTGCAAATGGCCCCGATGGTGATGACAACGTTTTGGACTTCCGAGGCGTTACTCTCAGACCTCGCAAGGGTCGAGGGGTTGATGAGGAAGTCAACATCGATGCCCGTTCGGGAGATGATGTCGTTTATGGCAATGATGCCAATAACTCTATTCTTGGCGGTGATGGTGACGATTTCATCGCTGGTGAGGGTGGCAATGACATTCTTGACGGAGGCACTGGAGCTGATATTCTGCGCGGGGGAGCAGGTACCAACCGACTAATTGGTGGTGCCGGTGCCAACACCTTTGAAGTCGGCGAAGGGGGCAGTAATGAAACAACCTTTATCGAAGATTTCAAACTAGGTGTAGATACCCTTCGCAGCATATCCGCGATTGCTCAAGTTAACCGCATTGAGGAACCGGGCAAACGGAAGAAAGATCCCAACATCATCTCTACTGAGCTAATCCTTGCGAATGGAGCGACTGTTCGTCTGGATCAGGTAGACCCAGCTCAATTTGATATCGTTACGGTTGAAGTCGTCTCAGCGTTTGAAGATTCGCTCCCGACAACAGACTGGGCCGCGATCGATGATCCCTCATTGCGGGGCGATCGCATTGTCCGCGAGGGGGATGCGGATCATGGTGGCGAACCCGAGCCCGAACCCGAACCCGAACCCGAGCCCGAGCCCGAACCCGAACCCGAACCCGAGCCCGAGCCCGAACCCGAACCCGAACCCGAGCCCGAACCCGAACCCGAACCCGAGCCCGAACCCGAACCCGAGCCCGAACCCGAACCCGAACCGGAACCCGAGCCCGAACCGGAGCCCGAACCGGAGCCCGAACCGGAACCCGAACCGGAGCCCGAACCAGAACCGGAACCACCAACATCGGAACCGTCAGGATCGGAATCCTTACTTAAACTAGCCCTAGTTGATGCCGAGACCGGTGAAATACAGCAAGGCTACGAAGATTTAGGCACAACTCCCGAAATTGACCTTAGCGACTTGAATTTTACCCAATTCAATCTAGTCGCAGTTGTGAATCCGAATCACCCTGATGCAGAGAAAATAGGCAGCGTCAAATTTAAGTCCAGCCTAGGCGATCGCACTGAAAACCTAGAACCCTATGCCCTATTCGGTGATAAGAGCGGCAACTTTAACAGCAAAGAGCTTAGCTTAGGTGACTTTACCGTTGAGGCAACTGCCTACACCAAACGACGTGGAAAGGGCGATGTCATTGAAAGCATTGACTTTACCTACAGCGTCGTTGAGGGTGATAGCACGACACTAGAACCGGATCCCGCCCCTGAACCACAACCAGAACCGGAGCCCACCCCAGAACCGGAGCCCGAACCACAACCAGAACCGGAGCCCGAACCACAACCGGAGCCCGAACCACAACCAGAACCGGAGCCCGAACCACAACCGGAGCCCGAACCGGAGCCGGATCCCGTCCCTGAACCAGAACCCGAGCCGACGCCAGATCCAGATCCTGGGGAAGGTGGCAATGGCAGCGGCAGCGAAATGTTTGATTTTAACCGCATTGCTATTAGTGCCGATGGCAATGGTGACCCTGACGACATTGGCGCAACGCCAGCTGGATTAGCGATGTTGGCCCACGTTGGCTTACAGGAAAGTTTGGTTCATTACCATGTCAATTCACAGGTCTGGCAAAAAGCGACTAACTCTAGAAATGAGAAAATGCGCACCAGTGCTTATGGCAGTGCCGACCTTATGGGATTTGATGAAAGTGTTTTCTTTGATGCCCTCACGGAGTATCAAGCAGATGGGCCGAATAACCCTGTGACACAGCATCTGGCAGCAGCCATAAATGCCTCGTCAGCCAATGACAAACTGCTCATCATTGGTGCAGGGCCAATGGAAGTTATCTACCAAGCGGTGAAACTTTCTGACCCACAAAAACGAGACTACGTGCAGGTTTTATCCCATTCTAGCGTCAATGACAAAAACACTGGCGATGGTAGTGGTCACACTCGCACCGACATTGAGAAGCTAGGCGTATCATTCATTGACATCCGCGATCAAAATCGAGGATTTGCAACTAAGAGGGAGTTTGGTCCTTGGAAATGGATGCAAAACGAAGATCCCAATTGGCAGTGGGTCTATGATCGTATGCAAGCTGGAGGGAAAGCTGACATTTCCGACGCTGGTATGGTGTATTACGCTCTGACCGGCGAAGCGGAAGGCACCATTGACGACTTGCGAACCTTCATTGATTCTGCACCTAATCAAATCCCAGTTGTCGGTGACCCTCTCATCGGCATGACAGCACAATTAGCAGGCGATTCAGTGGCTAACGCCCCGTTAACAAACTTCGGAGGAGCAATGACTGACCTATCTAGTAACGAGTTGCCAGAAATAGGGAGTGCGTTTATGCCTCTAGAAGTCTCAACTGACAGCGAAATCGTTGTGAATACGACTTCAATAGGCGCTTCAACTAACTCCGATGGTCAGCTTGAGGATCCTTTCGGTGATGCCTTTTCAGTAAGTGATTCTTCCCTATTGGCGATCAATCCTATCCCTAACGAAAACCTCGTCTAAACCAATTTGCCGAATTTCTAGGCTAGGGTGAGAACGCTCTCGCTCATACTGTCAACAGGGATAGACCCAGGTCTATCCCTGTTGAGTATTTGGGTTATGTATTAATAGGACTTACGCAATTCAAAATACCTCACAGCGGTAGGTAATGATTTCAAAGAGGAGCCGAGGGTGAGTAATGTTGTAACCCTGTGTATTAGGGCAAGATATTAGACCGCCCTCTATGTGGCTGATATTCTCGCGGTTTTAGAACTGTTTTGTTTCCCCCTTTGCCTTCGAAAACGACCAAGGGGGAAAAGTGCTTGAAAGGACTTTAGACCATTAATCAGGTTAAAGAAGCCAAAGAGACGTAACTAGAGGCAACACCATTGCTAGCATCAATACTGACGTCGTAATCAACATCAAAGAAAGCTGTGTTTTCTGCCGTAACTGTTACACCGATTACAGTTGCTAACAAATCATCACCCATATAAATTTTGGTATCACTTCCATTCATCGTGAACACGAGGTCATCGAAGCTAACGTTAAATAGTCCGATTCCATCGAGACCCAATTCGAAATCAGTAATAGTGTCGGCACCTACGCCTTTCTCGAGGGTAAAAATATCAGAACCCGTACCGCCCGTCAGAGTATCACTACCCTCTTCACCAATGAGGAAATCATCGCCAGTACCTCCATAGATGAGGTCGTCCCCTCTCCCGCCAATTAAAATATCGTCTCCCTCATCGCCATAGATCGTGTCGTTGCCGACGCCACCGTCAACTACGTCGGCATCTCCCCCACCGCTGATGATGTCATCACCGCTGCCGCCATCAATGAAATCCATATCGCCTTGGCCATTGATGACATCATTACCACTATTGCCTTCGATAACATCGCTGCCGCTGCCACCAAAGATGGTATCGTGGCCTGCGCCACCAGAGATATTGTCGGAGCCTTGAGCACCATCGATAAAATCACTTCCCGAACCACCGTCGATGGTGTCGTTACCAAACCCACCATCAATTGTGTCGCTACCACTACCACCATCAATTGTGTCGGAACCATTCCCCCCGTTTAGGGTGTCATCACCGTTGCCACCATCAATGACATCGGCCCCGTTGTCGCCATTGATAGTGTCATCACCTTTACCGCCACTGATGGTGTCACCACCATTGCCGCCACTGATGGTATCGTCATCGGTCGTTCCCTGGATTTGATCTGGATCAGTAGTGCCTGTAAAAGTTGCCATGATAAGCGCCTCCAAAAAATTTAAATTGTGACGATAGTCGAGAAAGCACTCCCTAATGAACTGGCATAAATTTTCGCAAAGACTATGTAAGCTTCGTATAAAGATTCCGGGAAATTACGTATTCTTTTGATTAAGTTGTGAATACGATACGAGGCTTACCTACGTCAGGCACTCAGTAAGGTGCTCGTTAGATTCAAAGATGGGTAACGGTAGCGTCCAGCCTTACCGGTTTAGTTGAACTTATGCAAAGCCCCGGCTTACCCACAACAACATGCACAGTAACGGTTAACCTCAGTAGGCGTTCTGTCCGAATAGTAGGGGACTGGGCTGAAAGACAATCGCATTCCTGCGTTTCGTATGATGTTGGAGCGATGCGCGATCGCCAACCACCGTTTGCGATTTTGACTTAATTACTCGGCTTCACCGATAAGCGTAAAGGCGGCCCAGTTGCGGGGGTCAGGATACTCTGCCATCGTTTTTAGCATGGCTAACCGTAATGATTGAGCCTTATCTTGCCCTTGAGCTAATTGCTCATAAAACTCGGTCATAAGTTCGGCAGTGGGCGCATCAGGCACAACCCAGAGAGAAACCACAATGCTGGGTACTCCAGCGCCAATAAAAGCTCGTGATAAACCAATCACACCATCTCCGGTTAAGCGGCCTCGTCCGGTATCACAGGCACTGAGAACAACCAGCTCGGCTTGCAAATCAAAGTTGATAATTTCGCGTGTTTTTAATAAGCCATCCTCACCACCGCCAGGGGTAAAGGCAAGGGCACTCTGAAAACCATATATGTCATCAAGTAGGCCGTGGGTTGCCAAGTGGATGATGTTGGCATCCGGGAATTTTTCGACAACGGCGACTTCGGTTGCTTCACCCCCAATCAGGGGGTCAGTATTGAGTAGACGAGCGATCGCCTCAGCTTCCCGTTCAGCACCTGGTAGCGGAGGCAAGGGCTGAAGCGGGCCATTAGGCTCAGCTGCAATCGCAGGCATGATGGGATTACCTACGACAACAGCTGTTTTGGCAGTAGTTGATTGGGTTTCGAGCTGCTGTTTACGCGCTTGCGTAAGTGCTAGAAACTGAATCGAGGGCGCACTCAAAATCGTGTGACGCTCAATCAGGAATGTCCCAGCTTCATCTTCTAGGGCGGCAAAGGGCGTGAAGAACAAGACATCCTGGGGAATAAAGGTGACCCTAGCGGTGGGATCGGTCGGTAATAAATCGGCAATGGGATCAATCAAAAGCTGATGAAGACGCTGTAATTGCGGAATCGGTGCGTCTAAGGACGGTGTATCCACACGGCTGACAACGGTAATCCCGCGTTCAGCGATGCCCAGCGCTTCGCGACTTTGCTTAATTAGGGTTATCAAGGGGGTATCGAGGGGAAGGCTGCGATCGCGTTGTTGCCAGAGCGGTCGCAAATCCACCTGGCGTAAGGTGACCTCGCCTGTCGGCTGCACCACCCATATAAGCAAGGCTTTTTCCCAGGGGCGGCGATTGAAGCGGTTGTGAAACGTCCTGCGCGGCTTGTCGTAGAGGATGGTGTACTCCACCAGAGTAGTGTTGTGGCTGCGGGCGATTGCCTGCATTTGAGTGATATCCGGTGGTGTGACTTGAGGGGTGCGCTCAGAGGTTGTTTTCAAGGCAAGAAGATTCACAATGCTGCGAGCCCGGCCTTGCTCCGCGACTTCTAATGCCTCTTCCACGTTTCCCTGGGCCACTAAGACCTCCTGGAGCGCCTGATAGGCATCAACATACCCTTCTTGAAAATTGACCTGCAAATCATCATTACTCTGGCCAAAGAGTCCCTGATTCTCCTGCAAATCGCGGGAGGTTGCCTCATAGCCCTGAATGGCTTGCCGCAGCGCTTGTTCCGCTTGTGGCCAGTCACCCAGCGCTAGATAAATCCAGCCCAGGTTGTTGTAAGCGTTGATTTCATTAAAGTTGCTTGCCCCTTGCGCACTTAACTGACGATGTTGTGCCAAAGCCTGCTGTTGCCAGTTCAGTGCCTGCTCATACGCTTCGAGTTGACGATAGGCAAAGCTCAGATCGTCCATGGTCCAAGCAACCCAGTGGCGATCGCCCTGCTGCCGAGCCAGGATTAAATTGGTTTCCAGCAGGGCAATGGATTCCGGGATGCGATCTTGTCCTTCATAGGCATGGGCCAATTGTTGACGCAACCTCAGTTGATCCGAGTCGTCGCCCGACTGAATCGCCAGTTCCAGGGCTTGCTGATAGAGCTGAATGAGCTTACCGGTATTGCCTTCAATGCGATGCAGAACCGCCTGATTGACCAGAACGCTTTGGATCAAGTTGGGCGCATTCTGCTGCTGTGCGATCGTCAGCGCTTCGTCCAGGAGGGCAAACGCAGTATCGGGTTCAGACAGATAGCTATAGTAAAGCGTTGACTGTCCTAACAGGGTGTAAACCACCTCATCCCAAGACTCCAACTGCTTGAGTACGGGAATATAGGCGTCATAAAGATCAACAAGCGCTGCGTTGTCCCCAATAGTGAGGTAGCCAAAGCTCAGGAACTGCAAAATCTGCGCTTCGAGTTCTAAGTCACCTTGCTGACGAACATAGGCTAGCTGGGATTGATAAAAAGCAATTCCCTGATCGTCTCCGAGTTGACTGGCTGTATTCCCCAAGTTCTGTAGTGTCCCAATTTCGCGATTGCGATCGCCAATAGCTCGGGCAATGGTGAGGGCTCGCTGGTGCAAGTCCCACGCAGTCTCAGAATCACCTAGATAACGGTAGGCAATGGCCGCCCCGTTTAAATTATCAACTGCTTGCCAGTCCTGGGCATCGGCGGGAACCGGATTCGCTTCGTAGTTGTCAACCACAGACTGATAGTAAGGGCCGAGCTCTTCTGCTCCTTGGGCTTCAACGCTTCGAGTCACCCAAGGAGAAAGGAGACAGAGGGATAGGGCGATCGCGGGCAGTGTACGTCGCGGGAAATCCAGGGAGAGCATAATATTGAAGGCCTTCATCAACAAGGCCAAACGGGTTAACGCGAGCCATTCAACCCTGACGCACCTAACATAACCTCAAATCCAATTATCCTGGGGAACAATAATGCCGATGCATTTAGCTTTGGTGAGCACATGGCTCCAGTCAACGCGGTGTTTGCGATATTACAGAATGCAAAGAATGTATCAGCCATTATTTCAAGACTGCAATCAGCGTTCCAGCGACACAATCACCTCAACGTGGGCTAGGGAAGCGCCGTCAAGAGAGGCTCCAAAGCTAAAGAAGTAAAGGCTAGCCGATTTAAGATGCCTTGATTAAAGAGTTAATAATGAGATAGCTTTATTAAGACTCTGTATTAGAGTCAGCGAAGTGGCGCATACGTCTAGGTGACCCATGGCACAACAAACGCGGCTAGGCAATTTGCTGAAGCCCTTAAACTCTGAATACGGAAAGGTTACTCCCGGTTGGGGAACAACGCCTCTCATGGGCGTTTTTATGGCTCTGTTTTTGGTTTTCTTGCTAATTATTCTCCAGCTGTACAACTCTTCATTGCTGCTGGAAAGCGTCGATGTCGATTGGCGTAGCCTCGGCAGCTAGCTCAAGAAAATCCAGATCTTGTTTGCCCCTGGGGTGGGAGAGTCATTGCTTCTGCCCCTTTGTGCTGTTGGTGGGAGCCTCTGTATGCTGAGTAAGAGATAGAGGCAGGAGTTTTGGACAAGCGAAGTTGATCGGTTTCAGGAGAGCATTGTGAACGTATTTGGTATTGGGCTGCCAGAAATGGCACTAATTTTGGTATTAGCCCTACTGGTATTCGGCCCTAAAAAGTTACCGGAGATCGGCCGGAGCCTGGCACAGGCATTGAATGGTTTCAAAAAGGCTCAGCAGGAATTTGAAACTGAATTCAAAAAAGAAGCCGATGCGATTAAGAAGACAGTAACGGAGCCCATGAAGGCTTCCATTGAACGGCCTGAACCCAAGGTTCTGTCACCATCGGAAGAAGCAGAGCTCACTCAAAACGGAGCTGCTGGGACAGTAGAAGAGGCCTCTGTAGCGGCTGACTCAGAAGAAGATTCGCAAGCAGCTTGAGCCCTCTTCACCCGTACAATCGCTATCAAAGTTATGGGCGAACCATTGATCGAGTCCCCTAGACTTGTTGTCGGTCTAGGAAATCCAGGCGAACAATACGCCCACACGCGTCACAATGTGGGGTTTGACATCGTCGATGCCCTCAGCCATCGATGGCATATTTCTCTAAGCGATCATCGCAAATTCAAGGGCGCTTACGGTGATGGGTTTGCGCAAGCGGGGCACAAGGTTTCGCTGCTGAAGCCATCAACGTTTATGAATCGGTCAGGGCAATCGGTTCGAGCGGTTTTGGACTGGTACAAATTCTCTCCTCAGTCAGTACTCGTCATCTACGACGATATGGATTTACCGGTCGGTCGCATTCGGCTACGCCCAGCGGGATCAGCAGGGGGCCACAACGGTATGAAGTCCATCATCTCCCACCTCGGGACTCAGGAGTTTCCTCGCTTAAGAGTGGGCATTGGGAATGTCAACAAGGCTGGCGATCGCGATAACGCTGTGGTTTCGCACGTTTTGGGCAAGTTTGCCCCCGATGAGAAAGCGCTATTGAAATCAGCGTTAGAGTGGGCGACCGAAGCTGTTGAAGTCGCTCTATTCAAAGGTGTAGAGCAGTCCATGAATCGATTCAATGGCCGCTCAGCAGTTGAATAGTCAGATTTGAGCTTTACTTCGTCGCTTCTTTTAAGCCGCTTATGGGGTTTCCTGTCCCTGTACGCCTTGCATAATACGCGAGAGCTCTGTCTTCTCATCCACAGCGATGCGGGTGGGTGAACCACTAATAATGCGCTCCAAGTTGCGGAACGAATCTTTGATTTCCGGCCCTCTATCGGTAATGGTGTATTCCCGAATGCCTTTGTCGTGCCAAGACCCCCGCATTTTGAAGACGTTGATAGCCCGCGACATCTCACCGCGAACTTCAACGTACTGCAACATCAGGATGGTGTCCGTAATGGTCGAAATATGGGATTCCGTAATTGAGTGCAGTCCCATAAACTGCTCGGTTGTATTGGTGAAAAAACCCGTAATTTCTTCCTGCTTGGCGTACCCCGTCACGCCAATGACGAATTGACGGAAAGAAGAATTACTGACCCCCCTGTCCAGGGCGGATAGGGAATCGATCGCGATGCGGGCCGGCTTAAACTGAGAAATCTGGGTTTTAATGATTTGGAGGTGATCTTCTAAGCCTGCTGACTCTGGGTAAGCGCACATGATCTTGAGCAGCCCTCGATGCTCCAAATCCTCAAAGTCAATGCCCCAGGATGTGGCATTACGCAATAACTGCGCGCGCGATTCCTCATAGGCGAAAAGCATCGCTCGCTCACCGTTAGCACAGGCATTTTCCAAAAACTTACTGACCAACAAGGTTTTCCCAGTTCCCGTTGCCCCGGTTGCCAGAATAATCGAGTCACGGAAAAAGCCCCCGCCGCACATTTCGTCCAAGGTTTGCACACCCGAAGATACTCTGACACTGGAAGAGCGTTGGGTCAGACGCATTGCCCCAAGGGGGAAGATATTGATTCCTTCATCAACGATGGTGAACGGGTACTCCCCTTTCATGTGGGTGGTTCCCCGCAGCTTCAAGATTTCGATGGTGCGTCGCCGCCGCTCACCTTCTAAGACATTACGGAGAATGACCACATTGTCGGAAACGAACTCTTCGACACCATAGCGAGCGACAGGGCCATACTCGTCAACCCGCTCAGTGGTCATGATGGTGGTTACGCCCATTTGCTTGAGACGCGCAGCCAAGCGAAAGATCTCGCGCCGCACAACGGAAGCAGCATCATACTGCTGAAAAACAGCCGTTACTGAATCAATTGAAACTCGCTGGGCTTTGTATTTGCGAATGGCGTATTGAATGCGTTCAATCAGCGCTGATAGATCAAAGTTACCCACCACATCTTGCCCCTCAGGATCAGGAGAGGCATCCAGGATAAACAACTTACCTTCATCAATGAATTTCTGTAAGTCCCATTCAAAGCTCAAGGCGTTTTTGACAATATCAGCGGGGGATTCTTCGAAGGTTACGAATACCCCTGGCTCGTCAAAATGGACAATCCCCAAATAGAGAAATTGAACCGCCATCAAGGTTTTGCCCGTGCCTGATGTTCCACTGGCAAGGGTGGTTCGACCAATGGGCAAACCACCATGGCTGATGTCGTCAAATCCCTCAATCAGTGTGCGGATTTTGGCAATGCCACTATTTGAGCGGTTAATGGAATAAGAATCGCTTGGGGCAGGTTGATTCATGGAGAGATAACGGCGGATTTTAATTAAAGTTTCTAAAGTGATTAGGCTAATCTAGTTTGGCACCCTAGGGTAGCGCGATCGCACACAAGTCAGATATGTTGTGACCGTTTCAAGACTGCAATCAGGGTTAGTTATCATTAAAAACTAGTTATAGGGCTCATCCTCCCGCAGTTCCTCATAAAGCAGATCCAAGCCGATCAACACGCGCTCGCGATCAGACAAATCGCCAATAATTTTACGCACTGGCGGGGGCAAAATCTTGGCTAAGGTAGGCGTCGCCAGAATCTTATCTTCCTCCGCAAGCTGGGGATTTTTCAGGACATCAATGACCTTGAGGGCGTAGACGCCTTGAAATTCCTGTTCCAGAATCTGGTTAAGAGTTTTCAGGGCTCGAACTGAATTGGGGGTATTGCCCGCCACATAGAGCTTGAGGATATAGGTTTTCTTCAATGCGCTCATAGTTAGTCATCCAGGGGAGATCAGGGAGACAGAGTATTAGCCTACCGTAGACAGTTATCGGCAAAAGAGGGGCGTCGTCACATATTGCGAGGAATAGAACGACGATACATCTCACACAGATGAGCAATTACATCGATTAGCGTTAAGCGATAGTCCAACAGAATCTCCTCGCTACGACCTTCCAACTTGAGCTGTTTAGAGAAACTCTCCATCAGCTCCATATGGATCTCAACAATTTGTGACACCGAGACATCGGCAAAAAAGCCACTGTTGACAAAGTCGTCAATTTTGGCGTTCAGGGTGTCGTCTTGAACGAAGTAGCGTAAGATGATGGCCCGATAATCGGACCGGAGCTTTTCTAATACTTGTAGCCGTTCAGAGGCAGACAGATTGCGGAGAAATCCTTCTGGGTTACGTTTGTAGTAAACCCCTAGATACCCCAAACGCTCTTTTAACTTCTCGGCAAGTCGCTGCTGCTGAAGACTCAGCAAAAAGTGGTGGGTGTCCTCCAGGGAGGTCAATTCGACGTTTTCATCCCCGTTGTTGTGCGGTAGTTTCAGAAACTGCTCGATCGCTTGATGAATGTAGTGCTCTAACTTTGGCAAATCAACGCTAGGCAAATTGAGAATGGCTTTGTGATAGGCGTTGGCAACGTCTTGGCTATTCCCAAATGATTGAGAAGATGGCTCTGATGCGGACGCTGTATCGGACCAAAAAAGGGCTGGCAAGAAAATACCCTTGGCCTGAAGACTTTCTAGAAGCGCGAGTAAGCCTGCCGACGGTTCTAGAATCAAACAATCGATTCGATGGCGGTTACGGCTAACCCACTGGGAAAAAGCTTCCTCCGATACGCCCGTGTGGATACGGTAGCTCTGTGCATCCAGTTCAGTCTCCAGAGCTTGCAATAGCTCCGGAGACTGGATAAAGCTACCAATCAGGAGTTGTGAATGCAACGTCTTAAACTCACTTAAAAGTTGCTGATGTGATCCTTCTGGCTTGATATAGGTTCATAAAAAGGCTGATAGAAGGATGTAAGCTTAGCAAAGCTTATCGGTTAATACCGGCACGACCCTCATTTATCGTAGTGCATGATGTGTACTAGCTTCCAAAAGCCTGCCAGTCTAACCAAAACGTGGTTACAGCTATCATGGATGAGGCCGTGCTCTAAATATTCGATTGACAAACCTTTTTAGCTGTTTGCAGGTAATTGTTAATTCTGTAGATATTATTAAGGAATAGACCTGATGATTTAGAGGTTGCCCAAGCATCATACTTGCAGCCTTGGGAGTACTCTGATGACTCATTGCCGATGTTGTTTCAAGCGGTGATGGAATGGTTATGCCACCGCTAAGGGAATTCATTCATGCTGCACCGACAAGTCTGATTACCGGGGTACCCACTCAGTGGTTAGAGGACTGTATTGCGGCTGGCAACTCAGACATACTGGTCTTGGTGGATAGTGAAGACGTTCCTTTAAGGGTGATGCCGCTGCACTATCTTTTAGGCATCTCAGAGCCGACGGCAAACAGGATATTGGCTCCCGATATTGCTGGTGAAGGGGCAACCTACCCAGCCGATGCAGTCGCCCATCGCGCCTTAGCTGAATATTCGCCCATGACCATGGCGGTTCTGAATATGACCCTGCCAATCACGACCATTGTTACTCAGGTTGCGAGTGCTCCCGAAACCTGCTGGGTTGTGGTCAATCAGCAGCAGCAGTATCTGGGGGTATTGGCGACTCGGAAGTTCTTGGCGACCGCGATCGCGCAAGCGACCACTTTATCAACGTCGGCTAGTTTATCGGCTGATGCGATCGCGCTCCCAATAGATTCAATGGATTCAGAGACAACGATCCAACAGCAACAAATTTCCCAGAGCAACACGGCCTTACTCACTTATTTAGGACATGAGTTGAAGACGCCTCTAACATCCTTGTTAGGGCTGGCGAGTTTACTCCGCACCCAACGACTGGGCGACCTCAATCCCCGTCAGGTTCGGTACGTTAGTTTGATTCAGCAGCATTGCCGTCGCTTATCGACCTGGGTGAATACGTTTATCGATCTAGGACGGATTGATAGCGGCAGCTTGAAACTTATTCCTCACATTCTGGATCTGGCTCATGTTTGGCGCGAATCATACCGCCAAGCAAGTTTACGTTTGGGCCGGGAAACCTCGGAACCTCCTGATCTACCTCCATTGCTTGAGGCTTCTGCCCCCACGGTCACCCTAGTGGCGGATCCGCCCCGATTGCAGCAGATGCTAACGTGCTTGATCCAAACAGCCTTAGTGACTCAAGTAACGGAATCGGAGGAACAGACAGAATTTCCGCTACAGCTAGAAATTTTTGATGATTGGGTTGCCTTTATCGCGACCGGATTGGACGAGGTCTTGAACTCGAGCCAGCTAGCCGATACCAGTTTTGCCTTGCCATTTCCGAGTATGCTAGGCGGCTCATCAACCCTCGCGTCTGAAATTGGACATTGGCTAGAGTGGCTTTTGGTTCGTAAGCTGGCTCAATTGCATGGCGGTGAGCTGGTATGGATGGCTCATAGTCGGCACGGGACTTGTCCAACGCTACTGTTGCCGACGACCCCTGCGCCAATCCCAGTGCAGAATAGTCGTTTTTTATTGTTGCTGGCATCCAATCAAGTTGAACAAACATCTGCCATCAGCCAACAGGCCAGTCAGTTGAACTACCGGCTGCTTCTAACTCACAAAGTTAAGGATGCGATCGAGATTACGGCTCATTTGCCCCTTGCAATCATCTTGGTCTTTGTGGAAGGTCTCCAGAGCGTAGATCATTTGCATGCGTTGAAGACCCAGTTAAATGAGACCGAACATCTCTTAGTCGCTTTGGTGCCACCTCAATGGTCGGCTTTGCTCGGTGAGTTGCCCGCTGATCGCGAGCTTTTGTGGCCTGCAAATACGTTGGGAAGTGTACTGTTACAGCCCCCGACGATAACGCCGCCGCCGAATCGCATCACGGTGCTGTATTTGAAAGCAACGGATTTGGATGCGCCACAGCTAAACGGGCCAGCTCTACAACTACCGCACATTTTCCATGAGTTTGGCTGTCGCGTTTTAGAGGTTGACGATCTTGAGCAGGCGGGGTTACTGAGACGGGTGTGGCGTCCAGACGTGGCGATTCTCGATCCAGACATTGCGAATCCGGAAGCTTACCTACAAATCTTCAGTTCGCTCCCTGAACTTGTCTCATTGCCGCTGATTACTTTAACGATGGCGTCTACTCAAGCCGCCCATAAGTTGAAAAACTTGCAGGTTTTCCCCTGCTTAGTGGGTGAAACGCCCTGGGATACGCCAGATGCCAGCGATCGCATGGCAGCCTGGCTGATTCAAGTTTTGCGAGTAGCCGCCACCCATAATCGCTGATATGGGGAGGTGTGTTGCCTGCCCGATCAGACGTCGGCAGTCAGACTGCGGCAGTCGGCATTAGACTTCTAATTTTCGGGAGCATGTCACTTTCGAACCCTCACCCTAAATCCCTCTCTCAAGTTTGGGCTACTCAGTACACACATCTCGGCCCTCATCCCCCAACCCCTTCGCCCAGAACGGGCGAAGGGAGAGCCTTGTCGGGCCTCCCCCTCGCCCATTTTTGGGAGAGGGGGACTGAGGGGGAGAGGGCTATTCAGGAATTTGCAAACCTGACATGTTCCCTAATTTTCCTAAGGTTCGAGCAGGGTGAGTTCCTGCACATTCCAAAGGGCTGCCGGACGGGTTACTCCTGAGAAATTGATCCCTTGGATGGTGTTGCGGATCGCACCAAAACTGTAAGGGTTGACCAGGTAAATGAAGGGTAAATATTCCTGGGTTAATCGCTGGCTTTCCACATAAAGTTCGCGACGCTTGGCTTCATCAACCTCTTGCGCTGCCTGAATATAGAGATCTGCAATCGCCTGTTCCCAATCGGCGACTTCCCAACCCTCAATCGGTTCTTGTCCTGGTAGTGCATTCTGATTAAAGGAATGGAGTGAGCCACTGGTTAACCAAACATTGGCGCCATTGTTCGGTTCCAAACTAGCCGTAAAGCCAATAATATGAGCTTCCCAATCGAGACTATCCGTTAGCTTGGTGACTAGCGCACTAAAGCTAATAGGCTGAAAATCCACCTGAATGCCAATTTTGGCTAAATCTTGCTTAATCTGAGCCCCGATCGCCTCGCGAATTTTGTTGCCTGCATTGGTAATCAGCGTAAAGCGCACCCGGTTCCCGTCAGCATCTAGCAATTGATTTTCAGCATTCAATTGGAATCCATCAGATTCTAGTAGCGATAGCGCTTGCTCAAGGTTGTAGTCATAGGTGGGAATCCCCTCTTCGCCACCGGCATAGAAAGGGCTTTTGACTGTGATGGGGGAAACTTGGGGTTCGCCCAACCCCTGATAAATATTGTTGACCATGGTAGGACGGTCAATGGCATAAGAAACGGCCTGACGAAATGCTAAGGAATTAAACCATCGCGATTTAACTGGGTCAACGAGCGGTTCACCCCCACGGCTCGCCTTGTTCAGGTTAAAAGTGACAAACGTTGTCCCTAGCG
This sequence comes from Cyanobacteria bacterium J06638_28, assembly GCA_039819045.1. Classification (GTDB taxonomy): domain Bacteria; phylum Cyanobacteriota; class Cyanobacteriia; order Phormidesmidales; family Phormidesmidaceae; genus SIO1E4. Next base: position 6,797 of record JBCBSR010000006.1, on the reverse strand, counting down.
CTGCGCCTCCACTGTGAATGGTGAAGTTCCCCCGCTCTTCTTCGCGTTTCATCAAGGCAAATTCGTCGGGGCCCACCCCAATGAGATCTAACCCACCTGAGCGAAACTGTAACAGTTGATTATTACTGTTCTCAATGACCTGCCATACGAGCTCTTGAACATAAGGCTGCTGGTTGCCCTCACCGTCTTTTTCCCAATAGTAGGGATTACGCTCGAAAATCACCCTTTGGCTAGGTAGATACTGCTTGAGGCGGTACGGCCCATTGGTAATCACTTCTTCAGGTGGGGTTGCCGCTGTCCAGGTAGACAGGAATTCTGGATTACCCTCGGAATCTAAAGCTGTGATGGAATCCTTTAAGGCATGGCTGGGCAAAATACTGAGCGCTGTCGTTCTGATGAAAGGTGCAAAGGGTTCGGGCAGCGTAAATTCGATGCGTCGATCATCCAATTTGGCGATCCGGGGCATTTCGCCCGCTTCACCAATGAGGAAGAGATCCCGTGATGTAGCCGGGATAGCCTCATTAAAGAGGACGTCTTGATAGGTGAACATCACATCATCAGCTGTCAAAGGTTCCCCATCTGACCACTGCAGGCCGTCGCGTAGGGTGAAGGTAAAGGTTTTGCCATCTTCGGAAATCGTCCAGGATTCGGCCAAAGAAGGAACCATGTCGCCCGTTTCACCATCGACTTCGGTTAGTCCTCTGAAGGTGTAGAGAAAAATATTGGGATATTCCTGGTTTAGAGATGGGTTGAAGGTTTTAGGATCGCCCAGAGACGTAAAGACAATCCGTGAAGTTATTGCCTCTGCCTTTGTAAACTGAGACGGATTACAGGCGGTGAGCGCGATCGCACTCACCGCAACCAGCAACAGACTCAGCCCACGTTTACCCAGTCGCTGCCACTGTTTCAGCGCAGCTTTTATCGAAGACTGTCGTCCCAACATGCCTCTGGCCCTTTCCCTAAATTTGGCTACTGCTTCAACTATTGCTTATTTAGCCGTCAATGAGTACAGCCGTCATCAGCTCCGTTACAGACGGCGAGCCCTTTGACGAGGTGCTAAGCACCTAAACAATTCTAAGTGTTCTAGGGGCTGTCATCATTTAGAACCTGAATACTCATGCTGAAAGCGGTTCAGCCCCTAGCTAGTTTTACCAAGCGGGCGCGGCAATGCTGATACCGCAAGGCTTTCGAGTTTAATTGAGGACGCGCCCTAGTGCCGCGTCAACATTGCAAATGTGGGTTGTGCGTAGGTTGGGTAGAACACAGTGAAACCCAACAGAGACAAGAATTACGTTGGGTTACGCCGGGGGCTAACCCAACCTCCAAATTGAAAACTGACAGACCACTAGCCTAACTGTCTAAAACGATTGACAATTGGGCACTCCATTGCTCAACCTCACAAGCATCCCCTAATCATGCAACGCCGATTCCCGAACTAAACGTCACGGCCAACGAACGGCTGCATCGCTGATGTTTCTATGCCTTCAGGCCAAACTCAGCTACTCAACAATGCTTCTACAAATTCGTAGCTGGAGAAAGGACGAAGGTCTTCAATGCCTTCTCCCGCACCGATAAAGCGAATGGGTAACCCGAGCTGTTGCACAACCGCCAGCGCAACCCCACCTTTGGCCGTTCCATCCAGCTTCGTCAATACGACGCCACTCAGATTTGCGGCTTCGGCAAACACTTCGGCCTGACGAAGACCATTTTGCCCTAAAGTAGCATCCAGCACCAGCAGGGACTCCACTTGAGCACCGGGCGCTTTCTTATCGATGATGCGACGGACTTTGGCCAGCTCATCCATTAGATTTTTCTTGTTCTGAAGACGACCAGCCGTATCCACTAGCAGCAGCTCCGTATCGCGCGATTGGGCCGCCGCGATCGCGTCAAACACCACCGCTGCTGGGTCTGTATTCTGACCTGGATTCGCAATCACCTCGACGTTGCTCCGAGCCCCCCAAGCTTTCACCTGCTCCACCGCTGCTGCTCTGAAGGTATCCGCCGCCCCAATCAGGCAGTTGTAGTCCGATTTTTTAGCAATATGGGCCAATTTGCCAATCGTGGTCGTCTTACCCGCCCCATTGACGCCGGTCAGTAGCCAAATGTTCAGGGTGTCTTTTTCAGGCACGAAGGTGAGATTATGGGATTCGCCGAGGGGCTTATCCAGCATGCCCCGCAGAATTGTTTTGAGGTAGGCGATCGCCTGTTCAGGCGGCAGGGTCTCTTCGCGTAAACGACTTTGCAGCGCCTCAATAATGGCGTCTGTAGCCTCAACACCGACATCAGCCTGTAGCAACAACGCCTCAATCTCAAAAACCGCCTCGTCATTGAGTGGCCCCTGCCCCACAATGGCTTTGAGCTGATTCACCAAGCCTCGTCGAGTCTTATCTAAACCTTGGCGGAGGCGATTCAGCCAGGTGATTTCCTCAACAGAAATATCCGTTGCTTTACGACCCTGTGCTGCCAGTACCTCGGCAGACCACAGAAATGCTTCGTCAAAGTCGAAATCGGGTAACAGCTGTTCCAGGTCGGGAGCTGATGGCGTCGTCGAGGCTGCTTCGGGTTCCGGTTCTGGCTCCGGCTCGGCGATCGCGGTTTCTTGGAGTTTTTCTAATCGAGCTTGACGCTCAGCGGTTGCCTGCATCCAAGCGGGGCCAGAGGCCACGGTTGAAGGTGCAGTATCGACTGGAGGACTGGTTTCCTCAGCATCCGTTACCGTCATTAATGCCGGCGTTTCTTCCACTACCGAGGATTGGAGGACTTCGGCTTCAGAGGTGGCCGGTTCAGACTCAGCGGCTATTGCCGCCACTGGTTTAGCTTCTGGCGTGGCGGTGCTGACCTCGGTGGCCTCAACGGTTGATGGGGTTACCTCTGGTTCTGAGACAGCTTCTGATGTTACTTCCGGAGGCGTCGCTGGAACCGATTCGACTGTCTCGGCAGGCTCCTTTACGGTTGTCCCGGTTGAGGGAGGGGCAGTTTCAGTTGCTGGTGTAGGTATTGTCGCTTGCTGTTGTTGAATATTTTGATAGAGCGCTTTAGCAAAAGCCAGACGGTCTTCAGCAACCGCAGACTGAGCGGCTGCATCACCTGAATCATCCACCTCAGGACTTGCAGCTTTAGCACTGACCTCTGTCGCTACCGACGCTGCCTTTTCTTCCTCTGCGGCTTCGTTATGACTCCGCTTAAACCAGTTGAAACTCACCATGCCACGCCTAAACAAACTGAATAAGACACCTTGCCTCTAACCTTACAACACCGAAGATTCGGAATCGGCGGCAGAATCGGGAGCCAGGGCATCCTCTGGAGCCGTATCTTTACTGCGCTTACTCGATGACTTAAGGAATCGGGTTACCCACCGTCGTAGCACCCCATTAATGAAGCGATAGCCATCCTCATCGCTATATTGCTTGGCGATTTCGATCGCTTCGTTGATGGCTACGCGATCGGGAATTCCTAGATACTGCATCTCGACAACTGCAACCCGAAGGATATCGCGGTCGATTTGCGGTAGACGCTTGACCTGCCATGCCACCATCACATCGTCCAAATCGGTATCGACTTGGGAACGATGACGCATTGTTGTAGACAACAGTTCAAGGGCATAACTGTGGATTTCTTTGCGATTGGAGCGCTGTACGAGTTCGGGAATTTGCAGCGCACTGCCCAAACGATTAATCGCTGATTGAGTGGCCAGCATAGCCTCTTGCACCATCGCTTTCGCACTTTCTACATCACTGGTGCGAGTTTCACTTTCAAACAGTCGATCTTGGCTGCGTTGCAAATCGCCCGAAGCAACTTCGAGGGCGTCCTGGGCTTCGGCGGTGAGCGATTGCACGGCTGCCGCAATGAGCCCTTCTAAATCTTGGGTCACAGTTGAGTTAACTTTGTCAGGCAGTTGACTCATGCCTAACAGCGCGAGTTCACGCGCAAACCGACGAGCCTGCATAGGGATACCGGAAACCACAGCTTAGTGATTCTAACAGGCTGACTTACCGATATTCGGTGGTGCGATCGCGGGCAACATAGGCCCGCCCAGAATTATTCCAACACAGGTTGATTTTGAGGCAATAACGACTGCCCCGTACCATTGATGTCACTCATGGCTAAACGCTCCGGTGGAATAGAGGCCGCTAAGTCCGGCCCGACAATGCCGCCTGACAGTAAGACCTTGAATGCTTCTTCAATCGAGATGGAAAGCGTAATCACATCCGTTTCCGGCACCACTGCGTACCAGCCACTCGTGGGGTTAGGCGTTGTGGGAACAAAAATACTCACCATGGGAGTACCTGTTACTACTTCTTTTGTGACTGTGCCAGTAACAAAGGCAATGGCCCAAAGCCCCCGCCGGGGATATTCGACAAGAATGACTCGCCGAAACCGAGTGCTGGAATCTTGAAACAGCGTTTGCAGGAGTTGCTGAAGCGTTTTGTAGACGGAACCCGCCAAAGGAATGGACTGAACAATCCGTTCGCCTAAATCCAATAGCCAGCGACCCGCAATGTTACGAGCCATCAGACCAATCAGCAAAATGCTCAGGAGTGGAACCGCAAACCCCACAGACAGATTAATCATGTCCCCCAGGAGCGGTGGCAGCCCCGTGAAGGGATTGAGCTGCTTCGGAAATCGCGTCAGAAATCGGATCACCAGATTGGCCACGGTAATCGTCAGCCAAATTGTCGTCGCCAGGGGAATCACCACCAAAAGACCGGCAATGAGGTCGTTCTTCAAATCTTGTCTAAATTTCTGAAGCACTGGTAATCCGACTCAAGTTCAAAACTAGCTAGCTGCTGTGGTGAGCACGCTTTCCAAGGAACCTTACTTACGAATTAATCAGAAGCTTCCCTGGGTTACTCACCATTGTAAACATTTGTCTCTAAATGTTTGTGTCGTCAATAAAACGCCTTGTACAAATTCAGCCTAGTTCACATCATAATACCGGGGTTTGTATCGAGACTGACAATTAACAGCGGGACTTCAACCAGCTAACGCTAACGTATCGAAACCCTAGGGGCTGTCATCATTTAAAGCCTGAATCCTCATGCTGAAAGCGGTTCAGCCCCTAGCTAGTTTTACCAGGCGGGCGCGGCAATGCTGATACCGCAAGGCTTTCGAGTTTAATTGATGACGCGCCCTAGACCACTTGCCAACTAGCCGTGAATATTGAGCATGTGTCGCGCCAGGTTTAGATAAATCAAGACGCCCAGAACATCCACAATCGTTGTAATGAACGGCGCTGACATGAGAGCAGGATCGAGGCCCAGCATATTGAATAGGAAGGGCAGCGCCGCCCCAGCCGTAGAGGCGAGGATCGCGATCGCCACCAAACTAATACCGACCGTCACAGAGACAGCCCAGCTACCCTGGAGCCAGAAGGCCCATCCAGTCACCACGACGCCCAGCATAATCCCGAGAAAGGCACCTGCGATCGCCTCTCGTCGAATGACGCTAAAGGAACTTTTATTCGCGACTTCATTGGTATTAATGCCGCGAATAACGACTGTGGAAGATTGAGCACCGACGTTCCCGCCTGTCCCAATCAAGAGTGGGATGAAGGCTGATAGCACCACCACTTGCTCCAGCACGGCCTCTTGGCTACGAATGACCCAAGCTGTCACGGTATTGGTAAAGAGAAGGACTGACAGCCACACCACCCGTTTCCGAGCGACGACTAAAAGGTTGGTTTGAAAGTAATTATCCCCGCCAGACTGAACGCCGCCTAGGGCATAGATATCTTCCGTCGCTTCTTTTTCCAGAACGTCAATGACATCGTCCACCGTCACGATGCCCACCAAGCGCTGCTCTGTGTCCACAATGGGAACGGCAAGAAAATCATAGCGCTGGATAAGCTGCGCCACCTCTTCCTGGTCAGTATCCGTTTGTACGGAGACGACTTCACGGGTCATGATGTCACCGATCATTTTTTCCGGCTGTCCCATCACGAGATGTCGCAAGGATAGAATGCCGGTCAATCGTCGTGCTGAATCGGTGACGTACAGGTAATAGACTGTCTCGCTCATATCCGCTTGATTCCGGATGTGCTCCAGGGCTCGCGAAATTGTCCATCCTTCTTTCAGGGCGATATATTCGGGCGTCATAATACGCCCAGCGGTATCGGCCTCATACCCTAGCAGAAGAGCCGTCGCCTCTCGCTCTTGAGGGCTTAACTGGCTCAGCAAACGACGGACGACTTTAGCAGGCAATTCATCAAACAGGCGCGCACGGTCGTCCGGCGACATTTTGTCCACAATGTCCAGAACGTCCTGCCGCTTAAAGTCATCGGTTAGAGCCTGCTGAACGCTGGAGTCGAGATTTTCATAGACTTCGATCGCTTCGTCTTTAGAAAGCAGCCGAAAGGCGATCGCCTGCATGGTATCGGGCAAACCCTCAATGGCTTCAGCAATGTCAACTGGTTGTACAGGCACCAGCAGTGCCTTGGCACCTGGAAGGTTCTGTTGCTCCAAAAGCATCTGCAACTGCGATCGCACAAGTTCTCGCAACTCTTGGCGCGAGATTGTGGAAGAAGCTGACACTGGTTGCAGGCTTTGTTCTTTCAATATCGTGACCCCACCATCGTCTTAGGGCATTTTAATCCGGATTCCGCTGCCCTCTAGAAAAGAAGCTGGTTAATTAGCGTTGCTATCCGCCTGTAGTTCGTCTGAACCATCCACTTTTGACGGATCAGGTTTGCTCTATGCCTGCAATCTCCATATGTTCGCCCAATATAGCACTACGAGTATGTGTCAGGACATTCTCGAAAAGCCATATCAACACATTCACGAAAATTCTCAAACTCTTCC
>JBCBSR010000005.1:0-216138 GCA_039819045.1 Cyanobacteria bacterium J06638_28 | reverse complement strand
CCGACGGGACTCATCAACTAGAGGTCTGGACGGGTATCAACTTTGGCCTCGCCACATTCTTCGCCCAAATGGGGGAAACCGACAAAGCCTTCGCCATCACGGAAGCCGTCGTCCACCAAATCTATACCTACGGTCTCCAATTCCGCACCCCCGAAGCCATCACCGCCCTCGGCACCTTCCGCGCTTGCCATTACCTGCGTCCGCTAGCTATATGGGGGCTATATGGAGTGCTGCATCACTGGAGTTGACTATATAAACTGTCGCAAACGACTTTGCTCTAGCTTCAAATACCTGACAGGCAATTAAGCCTTTTGAGAAATCGGATTCAACACCCCCAAAGATTTATGAGACACAGGGACTTTTGCGTAAGTCTTAATTTTGCGATCTTAGTTTTCCAAAAATCAACTTGTCTAGAACCTTGGTTGCTGATCGAGAAATTACGGATGATGATATTGCCCCTAGGAGAAACTAGGGTTCTGGGATTCTCTTCTGAGTTGATGGCTCTTGAGTCGTTCTGATTAGGGATTCCTGCTCATAATGAAGCAGTTGTTTAATGCTGTACCGATGTCTCCCGTGCTTGCTACCCAGACTCCGACTTTAGAACTGAACTATGTCCGTCAGCAGTTTCCAGCCCTTGGCAAAGATTGGATCTTTTTTGATAACGCTGGGGGATCGCAGATTCTCAAAACGGTGGTGGATTCTATTGCTGACTTCCTGTGTACCTCTAATGTGCAACTAGGAGCCTCTTATGCAATATCGCAGACGGCAACTGCCCGCGTTGCCCAGGGGACAGCGGCGATGGCCCAGCTGGTTAACGCGGATCCTACAGAGGTGATTTTGGGGGCAAGTACGTCTGCCTTATTCCGCATCCTGGCCCATTGCTTCGGACAAACCCTGCAACCGGGTGATGAAATCATTGTGACCAACTGTGACCATGAGGCGAATATCAGTCCGTGGATGGAATTGCAGCGCCAGGGTATCGTGCTGAAAACATGGCCTGTGAATCCAGAAACGTTCGAGTTGGATCTGTCAGATTTAGATAACTTGATGACCGATCGCACTCGCTTGGTAGCGGTTACGCACACATCGAATGTGTTGGGCACCATTAATCCTATCCGCCAGTTCGCTGATTTCGTCCATGCCCGTGGAGCGCTCATTTGCGTCGATGGGGTTGCCTATGCGCCGCATCGGCAAGTAGATGTGCAAGCTCTAGATGTAGACTTCTATGCCTTCAGTTTGTACAAGGTGTACGGGCCACACTTGGCGTTACTCTATGGCAAGCAACAGCATCTATTAGCTTTACCCGGCTACAACCACGACTTTATTGAAAACACGGCCATCCCTTACAAATTTCAACCGGGCGGTAGCAGCTATGAACTGAGCTGTAGCCTGGTTGCTATTACAGCCTATTTCCAGGCATTGGCAAAGCATCACTTGGGTGAGCAGACAGCTGTCGATACGAAGGGACAACTGGCTCAAGCGTTTGCCTTAATTCAAGCCCATGAAGCAGCTTTGAGCGATCGCCTCCTCTCTTTTCTTCGCAGCCAACCGAATGTTCGCATCATCGGTCATCCAGGGGCGGATCCTGAGCGACGTGTCCCTACCGTTTCCTTTACAGTCGAAGGGCTGAACAGCGCAACGATTCCGCTGCAAATTGATCCCCATCAAATGGGTATTCGGTATGGACATTTCTACGCTAAGCGGCTGATTGACGATCTGGGGTTAGCCGATCAATCCGGGGTAGTCCGGGTCAGCATGGTTCACTACAACACTTTGGAGGAGTGCGATCGCCTGATTCAGCTATTGGATGACTTGCTCTAGAGCTGTATCCCGATTCATCGAGTCAAGGATGCAGATGTTGCTCCATTACTCCATCACCCATTCGCTAAGAGCTATCGCGCTATTTTACAGAACTGGTAGTAGACCATCGTCAGCTTAGGGCGCGTCATCAATTAAACTCGAAAGCCTTGCAGTATCAGCATTGCCGCACCCGCTTGGTAAAACTAGCTAGGGGCTGAACCGCTTTCAGCATGAGGATTCAGGCTCTAAATGATGACAGCCCCTAGGCCCACCAGGTCATCCAGCTCAGCATAGTCTGGCAAAGTGGCCTCGATCGCTTTGCCTTGTCGCAATACTAGGCGATCGCTTTGGGGACGGCACAATAGCTCATTGAAGGTACGCGCCTTGAACAGCACCAAATCAGCGGGTTGTTCAAGGCCAAGGCGTCCTGCATCCGTTAAGCCCATCAGGTCAGCGGGGGTACGGGTAACAACTTGGGGCCAATCCGCAATGGGGCGATCCAAATGGCCGATGCGTACAGATTGCGTAAAGACTTCCCAACCGTCATGGTCACCATAGGCGAAAAACGGATCCCGGCAGTTGTCACTGGCTACGGCAACGGGAATGCCGCGTTGCTTAAGCTCATGGAGAATGGTGACCCCGCGATAACGAGGCGTGTAGGCTGACTGTCGATCCTGAAGATAGAGATTACACATCGGTAAACTGACAATCCCAATCGCTGCCTCCTTGACCCACTTCATGGTTGCTTCCGCCTCATCAGGAGATTGAGTAGACAGAGAACAGCAGTGACCACACACGACAGGGGCCGTAAACCCCTGTTGAATTTTGGTTTTAGCCACGTGACGGAGGGACATCGAGGTCGGATCCAGGGTTTCGTCAACGTGAAGATCAACCGTCAGCGATCGCTCACTCGCTAAATGAAACACGCGATCCAGTTGCTCGCTAAGTTCGGGATTAGGGTAAGCCACCCCCCCCAAAATGCCACCGGCCTCAGCAACCCAATCGGCCAGCTTTTCGCCCTCAGGCGTGAGATAGTGATCCAGCGATACCAGACAAACGGCCTGCAAAAGTATCCGTCCGGCCCATTCTTGCTGGAGTTGATGAATGATGGCGAGTGCGGTCTTAGCCATCGAGTCAAAGGCATCAAAGTGAGTCCGAATCGCCTTTGTGCCATGAACGTAACTACATCGCAAGCCAAAATCCATACGACGATACAGGTCTTCGGGCTGCCAGTGACGCGCATCCCCTCTAATAGCCCGCAATGCGTCGTCGAAGGTTCCCGTTGCATTAGCGGCTCGATTCCAGGTCTGCCCCTTATCCAGGTGCGTGTGAATATCCACGAAACAGGGAAAAATCAGCCCTTTGTTCACATCGACCGTCGTTGCATCGTGAGGGGCTGAACCGACTGGGGCGATCGCGGCAATGTATCCAGCCCTAATTTCGACATCAGCGGCAACTAGGTTTTCCGCAAAGGGTGGGGCTGCTAAATCAGCAATAACCCGATTGTGAGCGACTGTTTCATCTAAAAGGGCGAGGGGCAAACGTGCGTTGCAGAGCCAATAATGGGAAGCATTGGGCACTGCCACATAGGGGCTAATAGCCATAAAGAAGAATACTCAGTCCAAAGGGCTTGAGACTATGATTGCTATTACAGGGAAAACGACTTTGTCGATATAGTTATCCAGATCTTAATTCTCGCGTGTGATCGCACTTTCATGCCAATGCTTCAGTAAGCGATCAGACAGGAACGTGAGCCCCACAAAAATCAAAACGCCTAAGGCAGTCGTCATCATCAAAGCAGCAAACATGCGCGGAATTTGCAGGTTGTAGCTAGACATGAGGATCTGGTAAGCCAATCCTGAGCGGGCTCCGCCAGTCCCGGCCACAAATTCCGCTACGACAGCCCCAATCAAAGCCAAGCCGCCACTAATCCGGAGTCCGCCTAGAAAGTAGGGCATGGCGCTGGGTAAGCGTAAATACCAGAGCGTCTGCCAACGGGAAGCGCCATAGAGGTGAAAGAGATTCTGCAAGTTGTGGTCAGCGCTGTTGAGCCCCAATGTCGTATTGGAAACGATGGGAAAAAAGGCCACAATCCAAGCACACAAGACTAATGCAGCAAAGGTACTGTTCTGGAGCCAAATGATGATGAGGGGGGCGATCGCCACAATCGGTGTCGTTTGCAAAATCACAGCATAGGGAAAGAAGCTACGTTCAATCCACTTGCTTTGGGTGAATAACACGGCGATGAGCAGCCCCGATACCGTGGCGGCGATAAAGGCAACCACCGTAATTTTTACCGTGATCAGCAGGGAAGGGAAAAGCTGCGGCCATTCTTGAATCAGCGTTTGCAAGACGAGGAAGGGGCCAGGGAGTAAGTAGGGCGGGACTTGAAAGAGACGCACCAATCCTTCCCAGAGCAATAAGCCGATAATACCAACCAGGACGGGAGCTACCACCTCAGGACGCATCAACGATCGCCACCAAGCAGCCGGTGATTTCGGTTGGCGATCCGCTACCAAGCTGCGGGTTGGCGTCGAAGCGGTGGGTAATTCTTTAAGAATCATAGTTTAGTCAGTCGATGGGATGGCAGCAAAGGTCGCTTGACTCGCTTGCTTACCTATCGTCAAGGCATTCAACACTTGACGACAGTATTGATTGAAGTCAGGCGAGGTTCGGAAGGCCTCAGTGCGGGGATAAGGAGCAGTGATGGGGATGTCGGCCACCATGCGACCTGGATGAGCCGCCATCACGACGACTCGACTCGATAAATACACCGCCTCATAGATGTTGTGAGTTACAAAAGCGACGGTCCAGTGGTACCGCTCCCACAGGTGCAAAACATCACTGTTGAGACGACTACGGGTCATTTCATCCAGCGCTCCGAAGGGCTCATCCATGAGCAGCAAGGTGGGATGGGTCACCAGTGCGCGCGCGATCGAAACTCGCATTTTCATGCCGCCAGAAAGCTGCCGTGGGTAACTCTTTTCAAACCCCTGCAACTCGACTAAGTTGAGAGCTTCTTGAATACGACTCCGGCTGGCTCGCAGGGATTGTCCTTTGAGCTTTAGCGGCAGGTGAACGTTAGCCACCACCGTGGCCCAAGGCATCAGCGCCGCATCTTGAAAGACAAAGGCCATGTCCTGTTGGGGTAACCCTCGTTCGAGTGACCCGCTAGACACCTCTCCCAGTCCAGCCATGAGCCGCAAAATCGTACTCTTGCCACAGCCTGAGGGGCCAACCAGACTCACAAACTCGCCCTGACGAATGGTGAGGTTCACCCCTTGTAGCGCGATTGTTCCGTTGTTGTAGATTTTATCGACCTGATGGAGCGCGATCGCAGTGGCAGATTCCGTCATCGGTAATAGTCCGCACCTTTGTTCACGTACTTCAGCGTGAACGCTTGGGTATAGTCGAGGTCAGCCTCTAGAACGCCCGCTTCAACGAGTGTTGCAAAAAAGGATTGCCATCGTTCTTCTGTCATTGAGCCAATGCCATTCGCTTCGGCATCGCCAGACATTACAATGCCGTACTCCTTCATCTTTTCGATGCCATAGGCAATTTGCTCATCAGACATCTCGGGGTTGTCTTGCTTGATGAGTTCATTACCAGGGGTGGGATCGCCTTCTAGATAGCTATACCAGCCTTTGATCGAAGCATCCACAAAGCGCTGTACCAGGTCTGGATCCTGTTCCTCCAGTTCCTTACGAGTTTCAATCGTGGTGGAGTAGGGATCATAACCGTAGTCGGCTAGGAGAAAGACAACTGGCTCAAAACCGCCCTCTTTGGCGATTTTGAGGGGTTCAGAACTGAGGTATCCTTGCTGAGCCGAATTTTTATCCGCTAGGAAGGGGCCGTTATTGAAGTTATAGGGACGCTTCATGTCTTCGGTAAACCCATACTTGGCGGCCAGCAGCGGCCAATAGGTCACATTTGCTGCCGAAGAGATAAAGATGGGTCTACCTTGAAGGTCTTCTAAGGATTCAATCCCCTGCTCGGGGTGAGCCACGATAATTTGAGGATCCTTTTGGAAGATAGAGGCGACAGTGACTTTCGGAATCCCTTCTTGAACGGCGTTTAATGCGCCGGAACCATAGCCCATAAAGAAGTCGATCGCGCCCCCCATCAACAGCTGAGTGCCATTGACCTGAGGGCCACCCATCTTAATCTCGACATCCAGGCCGTACGCTTCGTAGATACCAGTGGCAACTGCCTGATAGAACCCGCCATGTTCTGCCTGGGCGTACCAGTTAGTGCCATAGGTAACTTTGGTTAACTCACTGCTGGCCGCCGATGCTTGAGTTGGGGTATCCGCAGCACTGTCCGTGGGAGCACTACCCGTATTACGGGTACAGGCAGCCAAGATGCCCGCTCCAGTGGCTAAAGCCCCATACTGCACGAATCGTCTGCGATTTAAAGATTGTGGCACGATAATTCGACGCTGACTCACGATCGCTTCCCCCTTGACTGCCTAGTGAACTGCTTAAGGAACTTGAAAAAAAGAAAATTGTCAACTGTACAGGGATATCGAGTTCAGCAATGAGTCTTGAACCGAACAGTATTTTCTAGAACTGATCCAAGGCATTCTCTAGCGCTAGTTAGCTCGTTGATTTATTGTAGTGCGAACCCATTCCATCACCTGCTGCCCCAAATTGACGTTGTTGAGGCGATCAATTTCGCGGATGCCGGTGGGACTGGTGACATTGACTTCCGTCAAATACCCCCCAATCACATCAATGCCCACAAAAATGAGGCCATCTTGCCGCAAGGTAGGGGCCAGTTGACGACATATCGCCAACTCCCGCTCCGTAATGTCGACTTGGGCAACGCGCCCGCCCACAGCCATATTGCCGCGAAATTCGTTGCCGGTGGGAATACGATTGACCGCACCAATGGGATCACCGTGAAGCAGGATAATGCGCTTATCGCCCTCCTTGGCTTCGGGCAAATAAGTCTGGATCATCACGGGCTCCAATCCCCGCTGGGTGCTGATTTCAATCATGGAATTGAAGTTGCGATCGCCCGCTTCCAGAAACAGAATGCCCTCACCGGCTTTGCCCCCCAAGGGTTTCAACACAGCCCGGCCCCACCGCTCTACCGTTTCACGAATCACAGCTTTATCGCGGCTCACAATGGTTTCTGGAATGGCCTCAGCAAACTGCAAGGCATACATTTTTTCGTTCGCTGTGCGTAAGCCTTGAGGCGAATTGACGACGAGGGTTTTGCTGGGGTCGATGTAGTCCAGGATGTAGGTCGCATAGAGGTACGGCACCGTCACGGGAGGATCCTTCCGCATGAAAACCACATCCATGGTCTCTAGCGGCTGATGGCTCATTTCTCCCAGGCTGTACCAGTTAGCGTCAGCCACCCAGAGTCCATCTTGTAGGGCGACGGGTTTTAAGGTGACGGGTTGAAGTCGGGCGGTTGCTTTGCCACCTTCCACCCCTAACCAGTCCACTTGGGTAATAAATACTTCACAGCCTTGTGCTTGTGCTGCCTCCATCAGCGCCACACTGGTATCGTGCCCTGGATCCAACAGATTAATTGGATCGATGATGAATACAGCTTTCACAAACTTTGCCCGCTAAACCCCAGCCCCGATTGTGGCACGATCTAGGCCTCGGCCACTCATCGATGCCAACCCCTAAGTCTTGGAAAAGTATTAAGATTGGTAAACAGGCATTGCTGCCAGATGTCATTGCGGAGTGTGCCGTGCAACTTATCAACCGTTCGACTCAAGACCTTCCGGTCAAACTGGCCAACGAAACAGTGGTTCTAGCAGCCCATGACCTACAAAAGACTTATGGGAACGGGAAGCGACGATTTGAAGCGGTGCGACAGGTATCCTTGACGGTTCATCAAGGGGAGGTGTTGGCCTTTTTAGGGCCGAATGGGGCTGGCAAAACGACCACGATTAAGATGATTGCGGGGTTGGTGCGTCCCAATCAGGGGCGGGTCAACGTTATGGGTGAGGATCCCCACCGGCACGCGCGAGCGCTCCGTCACATTGGAGCAGTGTTAGAAGGCAATCGTAATCTTTACTGGCGGCTGACTCCCGCAGAGAACCTGGAATACTTTGGCGTGCTGCGACAGGTGCCGCGTCAAGTCGCGCGGCGGCGGGGGCTGGAATTGCTGCACCGTTTTGGTTTGGAAGATAAGCGCAATACCCCTGTACAAAAGCTTTCACGGGGAATGCAGCAAAAGCTAGCGATCGCCGTTGCCCTGATCCACAATCCCCAACTGCTGCTGCTGGATGAACCCACCCTGGGACTCGATGTGGAAGCGGGCGAAACGGTCAAAGCCCTGGTGAAGCAAATTGCAGCAGAGGGACGGGCGATCCTACTCACGACCCATCAACTAGATGTGGCGGAGGAACTGTCGAGTCGGGTTGCTATTATTCGACGGGGCCAAATCATTGCTGAGCAATCTACGGAGTCCTTACTGCAATCCTTTTCCAGTTCTACCTATCACTTAGAAGTGGAAGGTACGTTGACGTCCCACCAGCAGCAGGAAGTGATTGCTTTGGGCGGGACTGTCGAGGGAAGTGCCATTACCTTTGCCGGTTCACCCGAAACGCTATACACCCTCTTGGCGGTGTTGCGTCCTCTACCGCTGCTCTCGGTGCAGCGCGATCGCGCTGACTTGACTCAAGTTTTTCTGAAATTGGTGAAGGATCCTCATAACTAGGCCCATGGTGGAATTATTTACAGCCGAACTCAAACGCACCTGGATTCAGTTCATTCGTTATCCTGCTGAAGTGATTGCAGGCTTAGTAATCACGACCTCGGTCTTTTATGGACTGTTTCTGAGTGCGCGCTATATGGTGGGGCCAAACTTTGCCTTTGGCGATCGCTTGGATGCCGTCGTGGTGGGCTATGTGGTTTGGACGCTGACCCTCTATATCATTAACGACATTGCGATCGGGCTCCAGTCGGAGGCCCAAACCGGCACGCTAGAGCAGGTGTTTCTATCGCCCTATCCAGCTCCCATGATTTTCCTGGCGCGAGCCTTTGCCAGTCTAGTGCTGCGGCTAGTGCTAATTGTGGGCATCGTGTTTATCTTGATGGGCATTACCGGCAGCCAACTGTCCTTCCCCATCACCCTGATACTGCCGCTGCTGACGCTGGTAATGGCGGGCTACGGGTTTGCGTTCGTGATGGGGGGCTGTGCGCTAATTTTTAAGCGTGTGCAGCAGGTGCTGGGTATTGTCCAGTTTCTGCTCCTATTCCTGTTAGCTGCCCCGGTGGAAGAGTGGACTGGCCCCATGACCTATCTCCGGTATTTCTTGCCCATGCTACCCAGTACCGGTCTATTGCGGGATCTGATGGCACGGGGAACCACATTGGACTGGAGTAGCTTTCTCTTCGCGCTGCTGAATGGCTTGGTTTACCTGGGTTTAGGTCTATACCTGTTTCAATGGGCCGAAAGAATTGCCAAGCGTCGGGGCAGCTTGAGCGGCTATTAGCGAGAAACGATCGCTCAGAACCCCAACCAGAGAACCCCGGTTTCTTCATTAGATCCCTGGTTTCTTGAAAAGCTGGCGTTATCATTGACAACCTTTGACAAGAAACCAGGGATCTGGATGGCAAACCAATGCTGTTCAAGCTTCCTCAATCGGGGCTAAGAAACATCCTGCAATGCGCCAATCCTTCGACGGTAGCTGTTCCATTAAATAGGTAGCTTGGAAAATTTCGCCTTCCTGGGACATGAGAAAAACAATTTGAGCGGGAAAGCCCTGCATTTCAATCAATTGTCCAAAAAGCACTTCGCGGGGACGATAGACTACAGGGTAAGAGGTCCGCACCATATGCATAAAGTTGGCAACGGTTTGAAATTGTTGCCGAATGGCAGGTGCCGCGTAAAAGAATGCCTGCATCCCGTCATGCGCTTGAAAGGCTTCTAACTGAGCCACAATAACGCGACCGATAGCCTCTCGATCCATCTTGGTCAGATCCATCGGGGTTGAGCCTTTGCTGCCTGATCACATCGTCCAGCATGATAAGGAAGACCCAGAGATTTTTGCTGTCGTGTGGATACCATACCGCTCCGAACTTTGTGTCTTTTTGATAAAGAAGGGTGATCATCCTCTATGCCGATCATTGACGTTCACGCTTTGCAAAAGGTTTACCCAGTAGCTGTGAAAGAACCCGGCTTCAAGGGGACACTCCAGCACTTCTTTCGTCGCAAATATCGCAATATTGAAGCCGTCCGCCAGGTCTCGTTTCAGATTGAGCCAGGCGAAGTGGTGGGCTTCCTGGGCCCGAATGGTGCGGGCAAAACCACAACCCTCAAAATGTTGACGGGGTTGATCCATCCGTCGGGTGGGCGTGTGCAGGTGGCCGGACAGGTACCCTTTCGCCGGACTGCGCCATTTTTACGCCAAATTACCCTCGTAATGGGTCAAAAGCAGCAGCTTCTCTGGGATTTACCGGCCCTGGATTCCCTACGCATCAATGGAGCGATCTACGGATTGAGCGATCGCGCTTTTCGCGATCGAGTGGCTGAACTGGCGGAAATGCTCGATGTGCAGGACAAGCTAACCCAGCCCGTACGGAAACTTTCCCTGGGAGAGCGAATGAAAGCAGAAATGTTAGCCGCTCTACTGCATCGCCCTAAAATTCTGTTTCTGGATGAACCGACGCTGGGGCTGGACGTGAATGCACAAGTGGCAGTACGCGAGTTCCTGAAAGCCTACAACGAACGCTACCAGGCTACGATTCTCCTGACCAGTCACTACATGGCGGATATTACAGCGCTGTGCGATCGCGTCCTACTGATTTACCAAGGAGAGCTGATTTACGACGGCAGCCTAGAAGGATTGCTCACCCGCTTTGCCCCCTATCGGGAAGTGAAGGTGGAGCTAGCGACCCCTGTGGATGCCTATCACCTGGCTCGTTATGGGGAAGTGGAAACGTTTGAAGGCTGCTCGGCTAGCTTGATTGTGCAGCGGAAGGCACTGACGCAGACGGTGTCGCGGATTCTCGCTGAGTTTCCCGTACAGGACTTGACGGTGACGGATCCGCCGATTGAAGAGGTCATTGGGCGGGTTTTTCAGGCGGGAGTCGTGGCGTAGGGCAGTTGTTCGCGCACGCAGATAGATCCCTGGTTTCTTAGGTGCTGAGTTTGATGCTGCTGGCGCAACGACAGAAAGAAATCAGGGATCTTTGCCTGGTCAGACTTGTAACTCAAACTCTGGTAGCACGTCTTCACCCGATAAAATCCTTGGCATGGCGACAAGCTGAACCGCTTGACCGTCAAATACCCAGTATTCGGCAACCCCTGCTTGGGCACAGAGCGATCGCTTCACTTTGGTATCGCGTTCGGGGGTACTGTTGGCAATTTCGATGAGCAGATAGATATCAGCAGGTGTGGGGTGCTGATACTTGTATTCATGGGATTGAGGCTTTAGAACAACGATGTCGGGAACGGGTTCTGACGTTTCTGAAAGCGTAATCGGTCGGTTTTTTTCGACGAGGGCGGTGTCCCCTAGAGCTTTCGATAGCAAAGCAATAATCTGACGGATAAGCCATTCATGGAAGGGATCGGGCGGTGGCACAACAATAATGTCGCCGTCCAGGAGTTCTAATTGGCGATCGCCCAACACGCCCAGCCGAACGGCCTCGTGATAGCGCGTAATGTCCCACTTCAGATGGGGAAGGGTTTGGGTTGACGTTGTGACCATGTGGCAACCTTTGGGTGCGATCAGCACGCCTCCCTATTTTGCCTCAAGTGAGACAGGGCACTCGGGAGCTGAGGTCAGAACCCCGGTTGCTTGGGAGCTAAGACTTGCGATGCTGGCGCGATCGCAATCAGAAACCGGGGTTCTGACCACACAAACACGCCTAACCTTCATCCTCCGACGCATCCACCCGAGTACCCACTAGGTTCCGCATCGCCAGCATCAACGCATTGCCCCCCAGCAGATAGGAATAGTCCGCTACGTTGGTGCCCAGTTGACTATTGCCTGCAATCAACCCAATCCCGATCGCGGTGTTCAGCGTCCCCAAGGTCAAGTCACGCTTGCGGCGTTTCTTTTGCTTGCGGCTCAATTCACTCGTCGCCTTGTAGGCTTCCGGAATCGTTAAACTAAGCTGCACAAAAATCTGGCGCAGCTCCTCACTGTCAGCCACGGGCTTTTCGTCATCGGGAGTTTGCAAAAACGTTTGAATGAGGGTTTCGAGTTCCTTGCGGCTCACCGCTAACGGATGAATCGTGCGCAATTCCGTACAGATGATGGGCACAGGATGCTTGATCAGCGTTTCGCGCACCGCTTCCACGGGGGTACCATCCGGGGCGATCGCGTGATGGATCACCTCATCAATGTCATCGGTCACCGATTCTGCCCCGAGGTGTTTGAGCACCTTCTGACGGGCCTTTGCCACCTTCTGCTCACGGGTTTCCAAGGGTTTCCCCTTTTTGCGCAACTTCTTGACTGACTTGCGCCACTTTTTAAGGGCGGTCAGCAATCCGGGAATATCCGATGGCATGAAAGAGGAAACTCCATTAGGCGTACAAATCAGCCACGTAGTCGCCGTACCCGTTGTAAATGATCGTGGGCTGTCGTTCCCAATCAAAAGGATTGGTGTTGGTGCCCACAATTTTCTCGTTCATTTGCGACCAGCGAGGATGGGGTACCTCGGGTTCGACATTGGCTTCAAACTTATATTCATTGGGTGCCAGGACATTCCAGTACGTTGCGGGCTGCTGGTCAAGAAACTCAATCTTGACGATGGATTTACCCCCTTTGAAGCCATATTTCCAGGGAACGACCATGCGAATCGGTGCGCCATTCTGTTTGGGTAAGGTGCGGCCATAAAGTCCGACGGCAAAAAAGGCCAGTTCGTTCGCCATTTCCTCAATTCTTAACCCTTCGGTGTAGGGCCAAGGCAGATTCTGGGCAAATCCCCAGGCTGGCCCTGGCGTCACTTGTGAATCATAAAAGGAGGTAAACCGGACAAACTTAGCGTCGCTCGTCGGCTCGACATCATCCATCAGCGCCTTCATGGGAAAGCCAAGCCAGGGCACTACCATCGCCCAAGCCTCCACACAGCGGAAGCGATACACCCGCTCTTCGAGAGGAAACCGCTGGGTCAGATCATCTAAGTCGTACTTCTGGGGATTTTTAACGAGGCCGCTGACCTCCAGCGTCCAAGGATCCGTAGGGAGTTTTTGGGCATTGGGCCAAATATTTTTCGTGCCCCCAAACTCATAGAAATTGTTGTAGCTAGTTGCATACTTTTGTTCGGTAATGGGGCGACCGACATCCTGGAAATCAGGATTGGCTGTGAAGTTATTGAGCGGTCGCCCCAAGGTTTTGCGAAGCTGAGGATCGATATCATCAGGCCCCGATTGGCAAGCCGTTAAAGTAACGGCGGAGGCACCGATACCTGCACCGACGAGGGTTTTTAAAAATTTACGGCGGTTCCAATAAGCAGACTCAGGGGTCGCAGCACTTTCAGGCAGTTGCCAGGATTTAGGAATATGGATAAAAGTCATGGAGCGATCGCATAGAGGCCGTCGCTTACTGATTGTTACACTTTTCCCACGAGACATGGGGGCAAAATGTTCTACTTGGGTTGTGCTGTCTGGGCATTTCGCGCGTGGGTGGGGGATTTTTATCCTGCTAATGCCAAAGCAGGGGACTTTCTGCGCTTATACGGCGAGCGTCTCACAGCCGTGGAGGGTAATTCCACCTTTTACTCGATTCCCAATGCCGCGACCGTCGATCGCTGGGCGGCCCAAACACCCGAAACCTTTCGGTTCTGCCCCAAAATTCCTCGCGTTTATTCCCATAGCGGAACGCTGCTGCCCCATTTGCCCGATGTCCTCGCCTTTTTAGAGACGCTGCAACGTCTTGGCCCGCGTCTTGGCCCCGTCTTTTTGCAACTGCCCCCCAGCTATGGGCCAGCGATGATCAAGGATCTCGCCCAGTTTTTGACCGCTTGGCCGCGCCAAAATGCTGAACTGGCGGTCGAAGTTCGCCATCGCGATTGGTTTCAACCGGCCTGTGCCGACCACCTCAACAGTCTGCTCACCGATTTGGGCGTAGGGCGTGTGCTCTTGGATACCCGCCCCATGTATGACGGGGTGGAGCAGGGCTTGGCGGATCCCCAGTTCACCTCGGAACGCCGCAAGCCGAAGGTACCTTTACAGCCCGTCCTGACGGCGGATTTTTCTCTGGTGCGCTACATCAGCCATCCGGACCTGAATTTCAACGAGTCCTACCTGATGGACTGGACACCCCGTTTGCAACAGTGGTTGGCACAGGGCAAAACCGTCTACTTATTTGTTCACTGCCCTGACGAATCCCGCTCCCCCGCGATCGCCCGTCATTTCTATGAGTCCCTGAAAGTCACCTATCCCGACCTCCCCGCCTTGCCCTGGGACAATCAAGCCAAACCCGCATCCCAGCTCAGTTTATTTTGATCACGACCTCTGTAACCATCGCTGAAGTCCAAGCACAATCAACAGCACAAGCCCAGCCCCCAACGCACTCATCTGAATAGCTGGAATGTCCGCATGGCGAGCCGCGATCGCCCCATAGGCCCACAGATAAATCAGCGTAAACGGAATATCCCGCCGCGTCAGAATGACAGCCATACCCACCACAGCGCTGACGCCAATCATCACCACCGTCCAGACGGTATCTGTTAACCCCCCGCTCCAGCCTGCTACATAGAGGGCTGAGGCCACATTGATGATAGTGGCAACCGAAATCCAGGCCAGGTAAATACTGAAGGGGTAGTGGGCATACCAGCGCCGCGATCGCTTGGCCGTCTGCTGCCCAATCCCTAGCGCTAGATACGCTATGACCAGAGGAATCAGAATCGCCAACATTGCGATTATCGACAGCGCAAAAAACTTCAGCGTGAAGAGAAAAATCCAGATTATTTGCGCCACGCAAGCCACAATCAACAACCCATTCACGCGCTGAATCGTGGCATTGCGGCGCTGGTTCCGCCCTAACTGGTACACGCCATAGGCAATCAGACCTATGTAGATCAGGCCCCAAATGGCAAAGGCATAGTTGGCAGGCGTAATCAACACCCCCGCCAGCGTCGTGTTGGCGATTTCGCCGACGTTTTCACCACCGGGCGGAACGATATTGGATAGGGAATTCACCAATAGAGTGCCAATGATGGCGACCAGGGTGGCGATCGCTAACCCTAACCCTGATCCAGTTTTTTGCTTGGACGCGTCCATACCTGACCTGCAAAGGGACTACTCCTATCCTGACGCACTCGGCTCATAACTGAAAACTGAAAGCAGCAAGTTATCCCCCGGTCAGGCGTCAAGAGTTGGGAGCTGGGAGCCAGTTCCCTCCTAGATTGTGACCCCTGACGCCTGGAGTCTTCAGCCCCCTGGCAACGTAATCTGCTCTATGGCTGTCTGCCGCTTAGTAACGTAATACACCACACCCCGGTGATCGTCCGTGAGCAGAAAAGTATCCGGCCCCAGCGTAAAAATGTCTGCAGGCCGACCATATACCTCACCATCCTGTAAAAAACCGTCAATAAAGGGGTCTGGAGCGTGCCCTGGGGCAGCTCTTGCGACCTGGTACCCACGACCTAAATCGCGATCCGATGACCCATGGAGCGCCACGAGAAAATAGTTCTGGAGGTTGGAAGCTGTATGCTCTTCCCCGAAAAACTCAATGCCTAAGGGGGCACTGTGGGCCGGAAATGCCACATCTGCTAAAGGCACGGTCTCGCAGTCGAGGCGTTGGGGTGAGTCCAGAAACTGCGGATCGGCGTAGACCTGATCCTCCGCTTGAAAACAATAGGGCCAACCGTAATGCTGTCCTTTAGTGACGGCGTAGAGGGTTTCGTCAGGACGATCATTCCCCAAATGATCAGAGCCCATATCCACAGCAAAGAGCGTGCCATAGGCCCAGTCAATCCCGACCGAATTGCGCAGTCCGCGGGCAAAAAAGCGTTGCTCACTCCCATCGGGGTTCATTTCCATGATGGTGGCGCGGACTGCCTCCGTTTCCTCGCAAACGTTACAGCTACTGCCGATAGAGACATACACCTTGTCATTCGGAGCGATCAAAACTGTGCGCGTTAAGTGCCAGCCACCGTATTTGTAGCTCAGACCATAGTCCGGAAATTCGGCCAGTACTTGCGGTTCACCACTGGGAGCGATATCACCATTACGGTAGGGATAGCGGACTAACTTATCGGTTAACGCTAGATACAGCCAATGATTTCCCTCAGAATCTGTGTAAAAGGCCACACTGTTGGGATTGCGCAGTCCGCTTAAATAGGTCGTAATGTGCCCAAATGTGCCCTGCTCTGCGTCAAAGTCCTCCAAAATGTACACCTTGCCCCGCGTATTGTCGGTCAAGTTGAACATGTCCGTCACAAAGATGCGATTGTCCGGACTTTGGGCCATAAACCGGATACGCTTTAACCCTTCCGCTGCGACTGTGATCTGAAATTCTGGCGGGAGCGAAAGGTTGAAGGTAGTTCCATCGGCCAACGCGATCGCATTCGGTACCAGCGTTAGGGGATCCTGAGCTACGGGCATTGGCAGGCTAGAGGCTTCTGGCTGCTGTGCATTTAATTCGTCCGCTCGGCACGCAGAAAGCGGCAGTAATCCCAGCAAGAGTGCTGGCAGGACATGCGATAGCAACAGAGATGGACGAGGCCGCATGGCAAAGGATTGGGTTGTTAAGGGATGATCAAATTATTCAAGGCCATTCTCCTGCAATCGCAGACTCTCAGCCTCAGCCAATTTTGCCTGTGCCTCAGGATCTTGAGGCGCTAAGGATAGGGCTTGCTGATAGTGCGCGATCGCGTCCTCGAAGTAGCCGTGCAATTGGTAGATATCCCCCAGAACGATGTGAACTCTGACATCGTCGGGGCGCATATTCTGGACTCTTTGAAGCGTGGCCTGGGCGTCCACGGCCTGATCCTGATGCAACAGCACACTACCTAGGTAAATGTAGGGCCTCACATCCTCAGAATTGCGATCGATAGAGTCGCGATAGGCCAACTCCGCTTCTGGATAGCGACCTTGGTTGTACAGCGCCGTTCCTAAATGAAGATAGGCGAGGGCATAGGCTCCGTCCTCACTGAGGGCAGGGTTCCCTAAACCGGATGTAAGCGGATTTTCAAGGGTCAGAGCCGTCCGAAAAGCTGCTTCTGCCTCGTCATATCGCTGCTGCGCAGCCAAGTTAATCCCAAAATCAGTGTAGAAACGAGTGTCGCTATTATTGCCCTCCTTGAGGGCTGCTTGATAAGCTGTATCGGCCTCTTCATGGCGTCCCTGTTCCCGCAGCGCATTGGCTAAGGAGTGGTAAATGGCAAAGGTATGGTGGCCGTTCACGTCCGCTTGCAGCGCCTGCTGTAAGGTCACTTCAGCCTGTGCGTAATTCCCTGCACCATAGTAAGCCATCCCCTGAATGAACAGTTCGTAGGGGCTTTGAGCTTGGGCGACGATGGGCATCGCGACCACAGTGATGAAGCTTAAGCCAACAGAAAATACAGTTTTCATTGGTTTCTAGCCAACGCGACTTGCGCCACGCGTCGGCCGAGTATGGTTGAGCTAGTGGGATCTTCGCGAGTATTTACTGCTTTTACGGAAAGATGAGCGTTCGGCGCACGCCCTGTTTCTGATGGAAATGCCTCATGTGAGCTGATTTCTGAGCCGATGAGTTCAATCAGCTTTCGGCGCGAGGGCTTGCATCGCAGCCTGTTGTCCCACGGTTTGATACAGGTTGCGCAGGTAGCCCATCACCACACGAGCATCATTAGTGGGCAAAGGAATATTGTCCAGCAGGTCTAAAACGTTAGAGGTGGAAGGGGTGATGACAACTAGAGATGAATCCAGGGGCTGATCGTATTGCCAGAAGGTCTGTACGTCTGGTGGTGCGACCTGATTCCCACTGCTAGTCGGTTCCCCTGCTGCTTCTAATGGACTCGTCGCATCGGTGTCCGCTTCAGCCTGCATGTCGGCCATTTGTTGCCGCTTTTGTCGCAACGCATCCAGAATTTGGGTGCGATCGCGCCCCCGTAGCTGAAACAGGATGAAAGGATCCTCTCGGAAAAAATCCCCAAGCTGGTAATACACCGCCGCGATGTGTTTACAGGGGTTTTTGGGATCAGGGCAGTCACAGCGAGAATGGACTTCCGCTAGCTGAAAAGGAAATAGGCTGAGACCATTGGAAGTAAACACCGCTTCAATATCCGCCGGCATTTCGCCTGCTAAAAGCTGGGCAGAAAATAAGGCATGCTCAGCGAGGGAATCCACCACGTAGTTCCAATCTTCATCCGTAAAGGAATCGAGCCAGATAGACAGCTTATAGGGGTCTTGGGCCGTACCCTGTACCAGAGCAATAACCTTAGAGCCCTTGTAGTCGAGATTCAGAATATTGCCTTCACGGGCATACTTGCGCCCTCGCTCCAGCCGCTTCTTGAAGCGGTAGTTGTTGAGTAAGTCAACCCAGCGCTGTACCCACCAGGCTTCTTCATCGATGTTGTAATCGGCTGGGGGTTGATAGCTGCTGACCATAATCGTTCTGCCTGACTGATTGGGATAAGCTTACAAGCTGATCGAGTTGAGATGCTGACGTGGATCAGCCGTTCGCTGCTTTTGGATTTGCTCGTAGAGCTGGCGTTCCTGTTGGGTCAGGTCTTTGGGCGGTGTGATCACGACTTTGACCAACTGATCGCCCCGCTCCCCTTTAGGCTTGGGCCAGCCTTTACCTCGGAGTCGTAAAGACTGGCCTGATTTCACGCCAGGAGGCAGATTCATAGTGACGCTGCCATCAGGGGTCGGCACCGTAATCTTGCCGCCCAGAACCGATTCGTCCGGTGTAATGGGAACTTCACAGGTCAACGTATCCCCATCCAATTGGAAAACCTTGTGCGATTGCAGATTCACGACGAGATAGATGTCGCCTCGCTGCCCCGAGTAGGGATTCATTTGGCCTTTGCCTCGGAGCCGCATCTTTGTCCCTTGCTTGGCCCCTGCTGGAATCCGGACATCGACATCTTCCGTGCCAATCTTGAATCGCTTTTGAGTCCCGTGAAAGGCTTCGCTAAAGCTGAGGGCAATCGCTGCTTCTTGGTCAAAGGATTGAGCGGCAGCGGTACCCGTACCAAACCCACTGCCTGGTGTTCCAAAGCCGCCTCTATCGGTAGTGGTGCGATAGCCACTGTAAGCAGAGCGCCCAGCAGTCGGCCCACCGGGGCCACCAAATCCAGTGCCAAAACGTCCTAGAAGTTCGTTGATAAATTCGTCGAAGCTGCCGTAGTTGCTAAAGTCAAACCCATCCATATCGGCAGGGTTGCCGTAGGCTCCACTCCGTTCGGCCTGCTGCCAGTAGCGACCAAACTGGTCATACTTCTGACGCTTATCGTTGTCAGAAAGAACTTCGTAAGCCTCACTCACCTCTTTGAACTTGGCTTCTGCTGTTTTATCGCCCGGGTTAACGTCAGGATGATACTTACGAGCCAGCTTCCGAAAGGCCCGCTTGATGTCATCGCTGCTAGCTGATTTGCTGACCCCTAGGATTGAGTAATAGTCTTTGAAGTCAGTTGCAGCCATCCAAGAACCTCCGTAAAGACATGCGTATACCGGTGCCTCATGTCTAGGCTATCAGAGGTGTTTCAGAACACAGGTTCGGTTTTTTCGCTGGGGCGATCGCGATCTTACGATTGTGATGTGGGTAGAGGGCGAAAATTTAAGGCAAGAAGCGATCGAGAGCCGCTTTTAGCGCTTTAATCTCATCGTCAATATTTCCTCCCGCAGCGGCAGCACGACCGATGCATTCCGTCAGGTGCTCATCCAAAATGATGCGGGAGACGCGATCCAAGGCTCCCCGTACCGCCGCAATTTGCACTAAAACATCAGGGCAAGGGCGACCTTCCTTCACCATTGTCTTAATGCCACGGATATGGCCTTCAATGCGAGCGAAGCGATTCAGAATCCGCTGAAGTGATTCGGGATCATGGATGTGTCGATGATTTGAAGGGGTAGCGGGGTCATGCTCATGGGGAAGATTAGCATCATCATGGGTTGGGAAGGATTTGGCAATGGTCATAAAGTCTTTGCGAACCCTCCTGTTGGGCTAGGACGCTTATTGTGATTCAAAGTTAGAGAGCTCTGCTAGGGTTACCAGGGGATGAGCACCGAGATAAAACTCGCCGTTGATTTCCCAGGTGGGATAGGCTTTGATGTCTTTTTCCTGACAGAGTTGCGGTTGCGGATCTTTGCCTGCCGCATCGCATTCCACGTAAGGAATGGCATCGACCGCATTACCAAACAGGTCTTTCTGATCGGCGCAGTACGGACACCAATAAGCGCCGTACATTTTGGCTCCAGTCGCGGTCAAATGCTCTGCGAGACTGAGATTGTAGGCGTCCACTGCGGCTTGATCCGCTGACATAGTGCAACCTGCAACCAAGCTCAGTGCAGCTGCACCACTCCCGATTGCGAGCGATCGCAGATGCTGTAACCGATGGCGGCTTGCGGTGTGTTTCATGGCGGTTTTTATCCAGCACTCAGTCCATGCTAAGAAACCTACAGCTGAATATCATGAGAATATTCGGAAATTTCTGCTTTTCTGGACAGGATTTCCCCCTCTCCCGTCATTCCCGACAGTGGGACAGGATAGGTGGGAAGCTTCGCTTTTGTCGATCGGGCAGAAGGCTGTCTTTAAGTTTTTCTCTAGCAAGTTCGGAGAGTGCGATGGTAGTCATGGCTTGGTTACGCGCTTGGCAAGGCGTCTTGGTACGTGTCCTGCTGATATTCACGATGGCTATGTTGATGGTGAATGCCGTCAGTCGTCCAGCGTGGGCGCAGGTAGAAACGGTTCCAGGAGAGCTTACTGAAGCGGCCCTGATTCCAGGCGGTAAAAGCTTTGTTGCCGCCGCTGTGGAACGCGTTGGTGATGCTGTCGTGCGCATCGACACCGAGAAAACTATCGTGCGGGATACCCCCGATCTCTTCTTTGACGATCCGTTTTTTCGCGGCTTTTTTGGCCCCAACGGATTACCCAGCTACCCCCAGGAAGAGCGCTTGCGGGGCCAGGGTTCCGGCTTCATCATTACGGCTGAGGGGGACATTCTCACCAATGCCCATGTGGTGAACGGAGCTGACCAGGTGACGGTGACGCTGAAGGATGGTCGTCGCTTTGAAGGCATTGTGGAAGGGGAAGACAGCTTAACCGACCTAGCTGTGGTGAAGATTGATGCGGGTCAGGATGCCCTGCCAGTTTCGCCGCTCGGTGACTCGGATGGCGTCCAAGTCGGGGATTGGGCGATCGCCGTAGGTAATCCTTTAGGTTTGGACAACACGGTGACGCTGGGCATTGTAAGCACCCTGAAACGCTCCAGTGCTTCGGTGGGCATTCCCAACAAACGCCTGGAATTCATTCAGACGGATGCCGCTATCAATCCGGGCAATTCGGGTGGGCCACTCCTCAACCAGGCAGGCGAAGTGATTGGCATCAATACCGCCATCCGCGCCGATGCCATGGGTATTGGATTTGCCATTCCCATCAACAAGGCTAAGGAAATCAAAGGACAGTTGGCTCGCGGTGAGGCGATTTCGCATCCTTACTTGGGCGTGCAGATAGCAACTCTTACGCCGGACGTGGCTCGCCGGAACAACGAAGATCCCAATGCGGGCATCATACTCCCCGAAATGGAAGGTGTGCTGGTGATTCGTGTGGTACCCGATACGCCAGCCGCCGATGCCGGTCTTCGTCGCGGCGACATTATTCTGGAAGTGGATGGGCAGTCAGTCATTTCAGCGGACATGCTACAGAGCCAGGTGGAAAATAGTCGGGTGGGTCAAACGCTGCGTCTGAAAGTACAGCGGAGCGAGCAAACCTCGACATTCCGCATTACGACAGCTGAGCTGGATAGCAACGCGTAATGATATGTCTAGCCTTAACGTGTGCCTGGTCGACCGCTTCGGTCTTCTAGGGGTAGCAGCTCAGCGCTCACCCGTAGACGCTGTAGACGCCGCATCAGGCGGAGCGCCTGATGCAGATAGAGTCGATGGGGCAAGATGCCAGGGAGCTGCTGCATCAGATCACGGGCTTCCCCGATATCACACCCTGTGATGCGGGCGATTTCGGTGCCGCCTTCAAAGATGGCATCAGCTGATTGGGCGTTGAGAACCCTAACCAGCCGCTGCTTCGGTGCGCGATCGCCCTGTTCAATCCGACGCAAGCCGCGCATGGTGGAGAGCACAACCAGGCGATCGCCAGCGTTAAGGAGCGTGTCATCCGACGGCATCACTTTGGGTTTGTCGGTGCGTCCCTGATACCAAATTGGAACCACACCGTAGCCGTAGGCGATATCTGCGAGTAACAGGTTGTGGAGCGTATCTTCTGCCTCGACCTGGTACTGAGTTACGAGAACTGTCTGGTGGTACAGGCGAAATAGGCCAATTACATTCTCGCCAAAAGCAGCACCGGCAAAGGCCTCTGCCGAGAGCGCCGAAGCACACAATACCTGAGCATACGGAAACAGGTGAGCCACCCTATCCGTAAAAAGCTGATCATAGGTTCGAATAATGAGGCGGCTGTGGGAATTAAAGCGGTAGGCCATCAAACCCAGCTCTAAATTCTGGATTTCGTCGTCACTAACGGCAACGACACTCTTCGCCGTTGCCAGATTGGCATTTCCCAAAGCATCACTGATGCGTCCCATCAACAACGGCATTTGGGGCAAGACGTCAGGTTCAAGATTCTGACTGGTAATGCCCACAACCGGCTGAGCTAAGTCTTGCAGCATTTGCACCACGCGCCGACCCACGCGCCCCAAGGAAATAACCACCACATGTCCTTTTTCAGGCACAGGTGGGCGCTTAGCTAAGAACTCAAACTTGAGCGTCAGTAGTTTTTCCGTGAGCAAGGCATACAGCACGCCAATGAAGGCCGTTCCCACCAGGGTCAAACTCAGGCTGAAGAGACGCAGCCACCAGGGAATGGGCATAGTCAGCGCAAATTCGCTGAACAGGTCACCATACCCCCCTAACAACAGCACGACGGTAGTGTAAAAAGCGTCAGCAAGAGTCGGCGCTAACCCAGTTAACCGAACTAAGACCATGCCGATGAGGCAAAGTAGGATAACCGTTGCGCCACACAGCAGCGCCACACGACGAATTTGATGTTCGTAACTGGATTGCCAAAACTCAGTGAGTGCCTGACGTGGTCTCAGGTGAGATAGCCTTGCCAAGGCAATTCTAAGACCACTCCAAAAGCCCTTGAGACGACGGGGCGAACGAGGCGATAAGGGGCCATTCAAGAGTCCTTCGGTAGTTTCTGCTTCGATAGTGACAATCACATCCCCAGCATGGACGGTCGCGTTAGGGAGCCAAGTGTAAAACTGAGCCGAAGGGCTGTAGGGATGATCCGCGCCATGTAATTGTTCTTCTGAACTCAAGTTCACTAGCTCTGCTTTCAGATGTCGGAGTACCTGGCGATCGCGATTCAAGAGTTCATGAATCTTGCGAGCATCGCACCAACGATGCTGGCTGTTAATCGTTTGTTTCACGACACGAAACTGATATCCTTCGATTTTGAAAAAACCGATCATCGTTTCGCCTAAAGCTTCGAGTGCAAAGGCAGGCGCTGCCAGTTGCGTCGGTTCAAAGGCGATAAAGTTTTCAAGCTGCTGCTCCAGTAACTCATTCAAGTTTTGCTTTTCCGATCGCACTACTAAGCGAATGCCTGGATGCAGCACCCTGGCACTTAAGGCCGCTTCCAGGTTCACCCGCTCGTTGGTGGTGACAATGAGTACCGCCCGGCAGCGCCGCACCCCCGCCTGCTCTAAAACATCAGATTGGCGACAGTCACCCATCACCAATCGATCAATCAGATTCGGTAAGTCAGGTATTTCCCAGCGAGTCGGCGGCGCTAATTCAATCGCATTGACGATGACGCCAAATGTTTTCAAATTAGCAACACAGTGCTGCCCTAAACTCCCCAGGCCACACACCAGAATCTGATCGCGCTGAAAAAATGAAGGGGCTTGAGTTGAACGATTTCCACTCGTCATACAGGCTCAAAATGAGGACTTGGTAGGGCATTACTCAGCTGTGATGCGATTTTAAACCTTGACTCTGTACAGATTGCTGGTTTTTGCTTGAGGGAATATCGAGTCTTTCAATCACGTCTGATTGAAAGACTGCGTATGATGACCCAGCCGCCAAAGCAATTGCCCTTAAAGCAACCTCCATCCCAAAAACCACCATTCCTGATTGGCTATCGACTAGCTTTAAAGGATCCCGCGAAAGTCGGCATGGCCCTGCGGGTTGCGCTCATGGTCGGGACGATTCTCTTTACAATTAATCACGGCGCGGCTCTGATGCACGGCGAAATGAACGGGGCGCGCTGGCTTTCAGCCCTGCTCACCGACTGTGTACCCTATGCCGTCAGTATCCATGGTCAATATGTGGCGCAGCGGCGATCGCACCCATAGTATGGGCTGATACTGGGGCGCGTCATCAATTAAATTCGAAAGCCTTGCGGTATCAGCATTGCCGTGCCCGCTTGGTAGAACTAGCTAGGGGCTGAACCGCTTTCAGCATGAGGATTCAGGCTCTAAATGATAACAGCCCCTAGAACTTGCGGCAGCTATTCTGCGGGGGAAGATGCTACAAAGCAAGAGACACGAGGATAGCAAGTATTCAATGGTGACTGGGCTTACGGAGATCCACATGCAGACACGCAATTCGATCGCAATCGCCATAGGTATCCTTATCGGAAGTCTTACAGGGCCTTCGGCTCAGGCAGACATTGTGCCTGCTAATGACGGCACCGGAACCCAAGTCAACCAGTCTGGCTCTAACTACACCATTGAAGGGGGAGCCACCTCTAGCGATCAGCAGAATCTCTTCCACAGCTTCTCTGACTTCAACTTGCTGACGGGTGAGCAGGCGACGTTTATGACGACCCCGTCGATGCTCAATGTGTTCAGCCGAGTCACAGGGGGCAACGCCTCCTACATTGATGGCTTACTGCAAGTCAGCGGTTCGAATGCCAACTTGTTTTTCATTAACCCCAGTGGGGTTCTGTTCGGGGCTAATTCTGCCATCAACCTACAAGGCGACTTCAACGTTGTGACCGCCGACAGGTTGGGCTTTGCCAATGGCTTTCTGGATGCAGTGGGGACGCCCAATTACGCAGCCCTGGTGGGCAATCCTACTGATTTCAGTTTCAGTGCGGCCGTTCCTGGCAGCATTGTGAATGCGGGTGACTTAGCTGTTTCCTCTGGCAATTCACTGCGGCTGATTGGCGGACAGGTAATTAATACGGGCACGCTCACGGCACCGGGCGGCGACATTATCATCAGTGCGATCGAGGGAGGCCAGTTTGTCCGGATTCAACAAACGGGACAACTGCTCAATCTAGAAGTCGCAACCTTGACAGAAAATGCCGGGCCATCCCTTCCCTTTACCCCGACAAGTCTCCCTACTCTGCTGACTGGCAATGCGATCGCGACCGCCTCGGGTGTGGATGTGAACCCCGATGGCACGATTACGCTCACGGGCTCTACCACACCATTACCCACCGATAGCGGCAGCGCGATTGTAGGCGGAACGATTAGCACAGTGCCGATCGCGGATGGCATCGGCGGCAGTATTACCGTTCTGGGCGAGACCGTGGGTGTCTTAGGGGCTGTCCTGGATGCCTCTGGCACCGAAGGCGGGGGTGGCATTTGGGTCGGGGGTGAGTATAAAGGGGGCGCTCGCCTGCCTGCCGCTACAGTCACGTTTATCGATGAGACCTCATCCTTGACGGCGGATGCCCTACTCAACGGTAATGGGGGGCGCATTATTGTGTGGTCCGATGACACCACGCGCAGTTACGGTGACTTGAGTGCGCGGGGCGGGGCATTAGCGGGTGACGGCGGTTTTGTTGAAACCAGCGGTCGTCTTTTCTTGGATCGCCAAGGCATTCCTGATGTCAGCGCTACGAATGGTGAAGGGGGAGCCTGGCTCATTGACCCCTCCAATATTGAAATTGGCGAATTTGCTACCAATGTCGCTTTTCCTGGGGGGAATCCTTTCACAGCTCCCTTAGGAACAAACCCGACTCGACTCAGTTGGGCCGATATTGGGTCAGCCCTAACAATGTCTACCAATCTCACCATCACAACCGGAAATACAGGCCCAGGCAACGGTGATATTTTTCTTTTCGAGGGTTCGGAATCTCTAGGAGAGGCTATTGTCGGCAGCTTAACGCTACAAGCAGCACGTGATATCGAGATTCTCGCGCCTGTTAGTGTTGATGGTGACAACTTTAATTTCAGGTTGGAAGCCGGACGCGATATTACCGGAATAGCGCCAATTACGGGAACTAGCGTCAACTTTGACCTCATTGCTGACAGCAATGGAAGCGGGAATGGTGTCATTAACCTTGAGAGCTTAACGACCAACAACGGCAACATTCGCCTGCGGGCTAGAGATAATAACTCGCCCTTCGCTATCAACGTCGATGGGCCAATTTTGTCAGGTGGGGGCAATATCGAACTCGTTAGTGGCTCTGGCGATATTGAAGTGCAAGGCATCAATGCTGGCGGCGGGACGATTTCCCTAGCCACTCCTGACTTTATTTTTGCTGAGGGCACTATTGTGACGAGCGGCGGTGCGCTGATCACCCTGGAGCACGGAGGGAATGGGCTGGTTCCCTTTGAGGTCGGAGCGCCGACTTTAAACGGAGTTGCTGGAGTTATTTCTAACGGCGCAGATACGGTGTCTCCTCCCAACAGCTTTTTGGAAAACGCGATATTCGGCAACATTCGCATTCTGACCAATACTGAATCAGATTTTGATGAATTTGACTGCTTTGGCAATTGCGAAGACTTCGATCCGGCCTTTGAGGATGACGAGTTACCCGATGACTTCTTCGAGGATATTTTTGACGAGGATTTGCCTGACGATCCTGACGGGGAAGGTTTTGGCGAAGAGGGAGCTGAAGAAGGGTCAGAAGAGGGATCTGAGGACGGGCTGGAAGAGGAGCTGGAAGAAGGTCTTGAGGAGGATATTGGTGATTCCGAGTTTGGGGAAGAAGACTTGGGCGGTGAGCTAGAGGAAATTGCCTATGAAGACTGGGCCTTAGACGACACCGACTATGCCAACGAGTTTGTCGCCTACTTTGATCTGCCCAACATTCCTGAAACCGACTTCGAGTCGAGTCAGGATACGTTGCGATCGCTCACCGATACAGTGGGGACACCGCCAGCGTTGGTCTATGCCCGCTTTAGTCCAGCCGGATCGAGCTCGGTGGCTCAAGGGCCGCGATCGAAGCAGATCAGACCTTTTGAAGGCGAGCCCAGTGACATTCTAGAGTTGATTCTTGTTACGCCGGGCGGTCAACCCCAGCGATTGGTGGTGCCTGGGGCCACCCGTGAAAAGGTCACCCAGTCAGTGCGCCAACTGCAAATTGAAATTACGGATCGCACCCGTCGGCGTCAGAAAACCTACCTTAAACCGGCCCAAGACCTCTACACCTGGCTGATTGAACCGCTCAAAGCAGAACTCACCCAGGAAGAAGTCGGCCATCTGTCATTCATCATGGCTCCTGGCTTGCGATCGCTCCCCATCGCCGCTCTCCACAATGGCGAACAATTCATTATTGAGGAATACAGCGTTGGCTTAATGCCCAGTCTGGCCTTGACTGATACGCGGTACACCGACTTGCGAGAAGCGCCTGTGCTCGCCATGGGAGCGTCAGAATTTGCCGACCAGCCCGATCTGCCAGCGGTCCCCTTTGAGTTGGCGACGATCGTTGGCCAACTCCGTCAAGGAGAGCTAAGCCTGAACGAATCCTTTACGCCTCAAACCCTCACATCCCTGCGGCAAGCCTCTGGCTATGACATTCTGCATCTGGCCACCCATGGCGAATTCCGTGCCGGTGGCCCGAGCAACTCCTATATTCAATTTTGGGATCAGCGTTTAGGGCTCGACGAAATTCGCACGCTCCAGCTGAATGACCCGCCCCTCGAACTACTGGTCATGAGTGCCTGCCGCACCGCCTTGGGAGATACCGCTGCGGAACTTGGGTTTGCGGGGCTAGCGGTACAGGCGGGCGTAAAGTCGGCCCTGGCAACCCTCTGGCAGGTCAGTGACCTGGAAACCGCAGGGCTGATGGCAGCTTTCTACGCGCAGTTGAATCAAAGCCCTTACAAGGCCGAAGCCCTGCGACAGGCACAGTTAGCCATGCTGCGAGGAGATGTCGCGGTCGAAGAGGGCAATCTGGTTTGGGCTGGAGGATCAGAGCCACTCCCACCTGAGCTGGCGAATTTACGCCTAGGGAATATCGATCATCCCTACTACTGGGCTGCTTTTACGCTGGTCGGTAGTCCATGGTAAGGCGATGCCGTTCGCCTCGAAAGACGCGAGTTGATTTCTCCCCTGCTCCCTAGACGAAATCAAACCCTGACTTCAGACTTACTTAAAAATCGGGCTTATTTCTCTCAAGGAGCTAAAGCCACATAATATGCGGATGAAAGGACTTGAACCTTCACGCCCGAGGGCACTAGAACCTAAATCTAGCGCGTCTACCAATTCCGCCACATCCGCGTGCTTATCTATAGTATCCGACAGTTTCACCCTTCGCACAGGTTTCCTGCTGCGTTTCGGAAACCTGTACATCTGGCGACCTCCACGAAATTGATCGAGAGACTACTATGTATGATGAGAGCGTGGGTGTTGTGCTTCACACAGCACGTTTTAAGCTGTCAATACAGGCTAGAAAAGTTACCTGAAGTCGCACAGACGCGGCAGCAAACGAGGAGACACGAGTCGAATGGGAAAAGTTGTTGGTATTGACTTGGGCACAACCAACTCAGTGGTCTCTGTGATAGAGGGCGGTAAACCAGTTGTAATAGCTAACGCCGAAGGCATGCGTACAACTCCGTCGGCTGTAGCCTTCAGTAAAGATGGTGAGCGTCTCGTTGGTCAGATGGCTAGACGCCAAGCCGTATTGAACCCTCAAAATACCTTCTACGGCGTGAAGCGGTTTATGGGGCGGAAGTATACTGAGCTGAGCCCTGATTCCAAACGCGTTCCCTACACGATTCAGAAAAGTATTGAGGGGGATGTGCGGATTCGCTGCCCTCGCCTCGAAAAGGAGTTTGCGCCGGAAGAAGTCTCGGCCATGATTCTGCGCAAGCTGATTGAAGAGGCCAGTCGTTATTTAGGTCAACCCATCACTGGGGCCGTGATTACCGTACCGGCCTACTTTAATGATGCGCAGCGGCAGGCTACGCGCAACGCCGGTCGGATTGCGGGCCTCGAAGTGAAGCGCATTTTGAATGAGCCGACGGCTGCGGCGCTCGCCTATGGGCTTGAGCAACAATATAGTCAGACGGTGCTGGTGTTTGATTTGGGGGGCGGCACCTTTGACGTCTCAATTTTGGATGTTGGCGATGGCGTCTTTGAGGTGCGGGCAACGGCCGGCGATACCCAGCTCGGCGGTTCAAATTTTGACAAAAAAATTGTGGATTGGCTGGCAGAGCAGTTCTTAGAAGCTGAGGGCATTGACCTGAGGCGCGATCGCCAGTCGCTTCAAAGACTCACGGAAGCTGCTGAAAAAGCCAAGATTGAACTCTCTGGTGTCAATTCTACCGAAATCAACCTGCCTTTTATTGCGGTGAAGGATGGTGTCCCCTGTCACCTAGAAACAACCCTGACCCGCCCGCAATTTGAAGAACTCAGTGGTGATTTACTGAGCCGGATCCGGGGGCCACTCAAGCAAGCCCTTACCGATGCAGGACTCTCCCCTGATCAAATTGACGAGGTTGTCCTGGTCGGCGGGGGTAGTCGGATGCCCATGGTGCAGAACATGGTGCAGTCCTTAATTCGGCGGGCACCGAATCAGAATGTGAATCCCGATGAAGTCGTTGCGATTGGGGCCGCCATTCAAGCCGGCATTCTCACTCAAGAAGTACAGGATATTCTGCTGCTGGACGTAACGCCCCTGTCCCTCGGGTTGGAAACCATTGGTGGCGTCATGAAGAAAGTGATTCCACGCAACACGACGATTCCAGTGCGCCGTTCCGATATTTTCTCCACGTCGGAAAACAACCAAACCATGGTGGAAGTCCATGTGGTGCAGGGCGAACGGGAAATGGCTGGGGACAACAAGTCGCTGGGACGCTTCAAATTAATGGGTATTCCCCCGGCACCGCGAGGTGTGGCCCAGGTACAGGTTTCTTTTGATATTGATGCCAATGGGATTTTGCAGGTCTCGGCAATGGATCGCACGACCGGGCGGGAGCAGAGTCTCACGATTCAGGGCTCCTCTAGCCTGAACGAATCGGAAGTGCAGCGCATGATCCAGGAAGCGGAAGAGTTCTCCGATACGGATCGGCTGAAGCGAGAGCAAATTGAAAAGCGTAACCGAGCCGAAGCCCTAACTTACCAAGCCGAGCGAGTACTGCGGGAAGTGGTGCTTGATTTTGGCATGCAGTTTGCCCGCGATCGCCGCCGCCGCATTGAACGCCTGATTCAAGAACTGCGCGAGTGTTTGGCTAACAATGACGAACGAGGGATTGATATTACCCAAACAGAACTTCAGGACGAAGTTTACGAGCTGAACCGCGAAGCCTATCTCTACGAAGACGATACGGAAGAGAAAGATTTGCTAGGGCAAATTGGCGGTACCCTACGGCGGACGTTTAGCGGTGAAGACGATCGCTACGAAGACAGTTGGAACCGCCGCCCCGCCTGGGAAGATAATGCCTGGGATTATGATGCGCCCCGCTATGGGAACGATCGTCGGGGCAATGATCCCTACAGTTCACCGCCTCGCTATCCCAACGATCCTTATCAGGCTCCCCCCTACGGTCAACCGCGCGATCGCTATCAGCCTCAATCAGGCGGCTATCGCAACGATGGCTATCGTCGTGACGATTATCGCAATGATGCCCCTCCCCCTTATCGAGACGATCGTTTGCAGGATTCGCGGAATTACAATCCTCCTGCTCAGTCGCCAGCCCAGGGCTATCCCAAGCAACCCTACGCGCCGAATTCAGGGAATCGAAGCTACCCCGAAGATCAAGGCTTCCAGGATGATCGCTACCGTGCCCCCTCCGAAACAGACGTCTGGAATCAAGCCAATGATCGAGGTCCGTCAGACCGCGCACCGGGGCGGCCTCCCCAAGAGCGTGACCGCAATCGTCCCTCCGAATTTGATCGCCCCCCAGGCCCCCGCAGCGATCGCCCCCGTGATGATCGAGCGCCCAGTTGGGATACTGGCTACGGCAACGCGCAGCGGAGTAACAATACACCGTTCCGGAATGACGATTGGGGCGACGAAGACGAGTGGCTGTAATCAGGTTGGGCGACGGCAGGTAATGCTCTAAAGCACTCTCGTGCAAAGCCACTCCTCGTGGGAAAACTGAGGTTGTTGTGCGCCAGGAACTGAGGTCTAATTGGCTTAGATTGACACCACTAGGTCAGAATAACGAACTGCTTGCATGCAAAATTTCCGCAACTATTTTGAATTGCTTGGGGTCACCCAGGATGCCTCTGCCGAAGAGATTAAGCGGAGCTATCGTCAACTTGCTCGCCAATATCATCCCGATCTCAATCCCGGCAATAAGGACGCCGAAGAACGGTTTAAGTTACTAGGCGAAGCTTATGAGGTACTGTCGGATCCTGAAAAACGGGCTCAATACGAAGAGTACAGTAGTTTTTGGAAACAGCAGGGCTTTCGGCAGCGGGTTAGCCAATTTTCCTTCAAAAGCATTGATTTCAGCGAGTTAGGTGACTTCAATACCTTTGTCGAGCAACTGCTCAATCGACGCAATCCAACGACATCCTCATCGGATCCTCAAGTTAAGGAGCCATCGTCTCGACGCAACTCCGATAAGCCGCCCAGCTCGCGATCGCGCCCGTCGCGGTCAAACAGTAGCAGCCGTCGTGACGCTGAAGCCAGTTTGACGATTCCCTTGGAGCGAGCCTATGCCGGTGGGCAGGAACGTATTCGCTTAGAAGACGGACGTTCTTTAGAAGTGGATATGCCGCCTGGAATGGTCACAGGACAGCGCATTCGCTTAAAGGGTCAGGGGATTGGCGGCGGGAATTTATACCTGCGGATTGAAGTTGAACCCCATCCCTTCTTTCAAATAGTCGATAACGACGTGTTCTGTCGCATTCCTATCACCCCCGCCGAGGCCGCATTAGGGGGCGAGATTACCGTGCCGACCTTGGATGGTTCTGTCCAGTTAACGATTCCGGCGGGAGTTCCTTCTGGTAAGCGGCTGCGGTTAGCCGAACGGGGCTACCCCATTGGACGTGAGCGGCGGGGCGATCAAATTGTGGAAGTCGAGGTTGTTATTCCCACGCAACTGAGCGATCGCGAACGGACTCTCTACAAAGAGTTGAAGGCAATTGAAACGTTTGCGCCTCGGGAAAGCCTGCTAACGGCCAATCGGCAACTGTACTAATTGGCAGCCTCAATGAATGGTGCGCGCTGTGGGTAAAGACAGCATCAATTACGCCTTCGCTGGGCCTGGATACTGATCGGCTGAATGGGTTAACCAGTCATTGAAGTGGGCGATCGCGGCTTTGATCTGGGGCGTAACTTCCGGTGCCAGTTCCGCTAAGTGCATCACATAGTCAGGGCGCAAATCGCTACCGTATTTATGATGGACAACGTGACGAAAGTGCCGATATTCATCTAAGTCAAACAATAACGCACCGCTCCAGAGAGGCGGTCGATCCGCGTTCGGCTCAGCGAGTTGACGCAACAGAGCTGGAGGCCAATTCTGTACTTGCGGTAAACCACCATCCAGGGTTACCGCTACTCGCTCACTCATACGCTCACAGCGTCGATAAAAATCATTGATATAGCTGGCTAATGCTCGAAAGTCATAGCTTTCTTGACGCTCCTTTGCCCGCTCAATAGCAGGGAGGAGCTCAGCCACACAGGCATCTAGTGCCAGAACTTCGTCTTCCAAATGGGTTTTTAGGGTCAGCAACTTGTTTTGGGTCATGGTGACAGGTTGCAAAACACGGCGTCGAACAGCAGGATTAAGGGCTTCCAGGCGAACTAAATCCACCGCTAGCCAATGGGGCATGATGGCCCGTACAGCATCAGCCGCTAGCAACCATCGCTCAAAGGTCAGTCCAGCGACCGCTAAATCAAGATCAGAATCCCAATGCCACGGCCCCTGACCGGCCAAAGAACCGAAGACAATGACATCCGTTGCACCAAAGCGATCGCGGAGGAGGCGATCGCTCTCCCTAGCGACACGCAGTGCAACCTGCCGCCGCTGCTCCAGCGTTTCCTGTTTTGTTTGTGGCGAATAAGAGGTCATACTGCACATTCTATAGCGCTGGCTATTTGGGCAAGGACACCTACAGCAGAATGCGGAATGCGGAATGCAGAATGCGGAATGCAGAATGCGGAATGCGGAATGCGGCATTGCAAGGCTGACCAGATGATGATTACAGCTATCTGGAGTGACCTAACCTGTTGGCAGCTTGCTATAGGGGCTGTTCATCACAACGTTGGGGGTCGGTTAGCCTCAAGCGCCAGGGAGCGGGGGAGAAGTTACTCACAGTTGCAAAACTCGGAGCATCCAATACCTAAGCCCGTCGGCTAATGAAAGCAACCGACGGGCTTAGGAAAAAAGCTATGGTGTTAACTCTGCGTTAGATGGAGAGGCCGAGTTTCACCCCAAGAGCTGCGTGGACAACCAGCAACACCATCGCGATCGTGCCGATGTAAGCATGGGCAGTTCTGAAGGCAGCTTGCCCCCCGCCAAACTTAGACGCTGAGATGGCACCGTTGACACCTAAAACGCCGATCGCCGCCGACCCCGTCCAGAAGTGAGAACTCTCCAAAATCGGGTGGTTTTGCATAACCAAAGACAAAATGCCCCCGGTATAGCCCAACGCGATGAATAGAAACATCATCGGTGCTAGCTTGCGGTGATCGCCACGGGCTTTCATCGCGACGTCTGTATCTTCAGCCGTACGACCCTGCCAACCCGCCCATGCAGTGTACAGGCCCAATACAAAAATCACGATGCCCATCATCAAGGGGTGTCCCCAATGAACAATGGGAGCAGGCATATTAAAACTTGCAAACCAATCCGCGATCGGTTTCAAAAAAGCGGTGAGTTGAGAAGCCACGACAAATTCTCCTTACTGCATCATCCAGGCTTAACACGTCTTAACATGCCACACTTGCCGCTATTATGCAGCCGTTTCCTGAGCATCTTTAAGTAGCGGAAATCCCATCGCCTCGCGCTGATCCAAATACAGCTGCGCGACTTTCCGCGCTAACCCTCGTACCTGGCGAATGTAGCGAGTGCGTTCCGTCACCGAAATGACCCCACGAGCGTCCAGAAGGTTAAAGGTGTGGGAGCACTTCAGAACATAGTCATAGCTGGGAAGGACTAACGCCTTCTCCATAAGCTGCTCTGCTTCCTTCTGGTAAAGGTTGAACAAGGTAAACAGAAGCTCGGGGTCGGACTCATCAAAGTTGTAGTGGGAATTCTCGATTTCATTCTGCATGTAGACATCGCCATAGGTCAGATGATCATTCCATTGAATTTTGGCGATCGCATCGACTTCCTGGAGGTACATGGTCAGGCGTTCGAGACCATAGGTCAGCTCAATGGACACTGGCCGACAGTCAATCCCGCCACACTGCTGAAAGTAGGTGAACTGCGTAATTTCCATCCCGTCCAGCCAGACTTCCCAGCCGACGCCCCAGGCCCCTACTGCTGCATCCTCCCAGTTGTCTTCCACAAACCGGATGTCATGGTCTTCCGGTTTGATGCCCAGCGCGCGGAGAGAATCCAAATACATATCCTGGATGTTGCTGGGTGAGGGCTTGATCAACACCTGGTACTGAAAGTAGTGCTGGTAGCGATTGGGGTTCTCACCATAGCGGCCATCTGCTGGACGGCGACAGGGTTCCGCATAGGCAACCGACCAGGGCTCTGGCCCGATCGCCCGCAAAAACGTATGGGGACTCTTTGTGCCTGCACCCTTCTCCGTATCGTAGGGCTGCACAATCAAACATCCCTGCTCACTCCAAAAGTCATGGAGTGTCGCAATTACAGACTGAAAATTCACGCTAACTCCCCTTATCCCTAGTCGCGCTTGCCACTCCTAGACTCTACGCCAAAAGTGAATTTATGGCTGATCTAACGTCGTCCATAAAAAATTACTTCAATATCCGCGTACCAACCTGGCCCCATGTTTTCGTACAGGAACACCCGCTCTACCTGGTAGTAGATTCCATCGTGGAAGAGGCAATCACCGACTCTGGGGATAATGGGATAGGTGGCGAACCACAGGGCATCTTTGACAGGCGCTCTAGGATTGGTGTTGCGAGCGGCCAGATAAAATACCTGGACTTTATAGGCACCGGCAAGATTGGGAGTGGACGCGGGGGGCAAGGCCGGAAGCGGGGTAGTCGCCTTCTTACTACGCTTAGCCCGAGGCTTACGTTTGGGCTTGTCGGCGTTTTCCGATTGGTTAGTCAGGTCTTTCTCATCGTCCACGGTTTTAAGGAGAAGTGACAGCGATCGCTTCTTGGAAATGATATACGTCGGTCGGCCTCACAGAACGTGCCGTGCCTCGACAGAACGCTACATTTTGTGTAGTTACGAGAAGACGGAACACTATTTCTCGCCTGAGTGCTACAGTCTGAGCGAAAGCCCACAAGTACGATGCAATTTATTGGTTTGGGGCTTTTGGGTCATTGGCTTCTTTCTGCGCTTCCCATATTTGTTAACTGCAGGCTTTAGCTAGGGTTGTTTGTGGCTAAGGTTTGTGGGGTTGGTCTTGGCTTTGCAAGTACAAGGCAAGAGGACTGCTGTCAGATATCGGTCTGTGCTTAGGTCACCCCGTTCAGTGTCTGAAAAGATTCATCGCGAATCGTTTCAATACGAATCGTTGTCTGTCCTCACGAAAGTACCAATGCTCTGGTGTGTTGCGATCAGTAGCACTTCGCTCGTTAAGTTCAGTCCTCTATTTTCTTTCAGACCTATGACTTATCAAAATCAGCTCCGACCCTGGTGTCTCGTCCGTCAACTGCCCGAAATGCAGCGTGTTATCGTCGAACGCTTCCGTCGCTACCAAGATGCCGATGCCCACGCGAATGCCCTCCGCAAGCTGACTCCTAATACTGCCTTTACCGTTGTGTTTGATCCCGAGGCGGAAATGTCCTTAGGGAATGCTCATTAATTGACTCTGCCTACGTTTGATCGAATAAAGGCGCAACCTCGCAGCGGTACCACAGGTTGC
The DNA here is from genome assembly GCA_039819045.1 of Cyanobacteria bacterium J06638_28. Taxonomy (GTDB): domain Bacteria; phylum Cyanobacteriota; class Cyanobacteriia; order Phormidesmidales; family Phormidesmidaceae; genus SIO1E4. Next base: position 180,102 of record JBCBSR010000005.1, on the reverse strand, counting down.
GCCTTTCGCTTTGATGATGCGCTTGCAATCACACCACGCATCTTGTCCCCCTGCTCCTCAGCTCCTCACTCCCCAGCCAAAGCGATCAAGCTACAAGGCCCATACCCTTTAGCGCATCCGTTGCAGACTAGTGAATACGCCGGAACCGATGGTCAGCAATAGCAGTATCCAGAGGATGATTCCGGGTAAGAAGGCCAGAATCGAGAGCCCTCGTAAAATCCAAATCACCAGGGTCAAGGCCAGAATGCCTAGGAAAACTTGAGTCGGAAGTGAAAGTCGCTGCATACCTGTCTCCTCAGCGGGCTGTGCGGATACCGCCTAAAATGCCAACGCCCAACGCCAGTAGCAACAGCGCCCACACAACATAATCCGGAATTTGTTGAATCCAGCCGAGCCCCCGCAGGATGAGGATGCCTGCCCCCATTACTAGCATTACACCCACAATGTTGAGCACGATCATAATGACCAGATTGTTAGAGTCGCCGCGCATAGCCAAAAGCCAATGAGTCTGGGAGCGTCCCCATTGTGGCACGGGGTTGAGGTTTATGTTGCAACGCGATACATCGTGTCGCAACATAGATTGCTCAAAACAAAGCCCAAATAGTGGGCAGCAGCGTCTTACAGACCGCCGCCAGCTTGGATGCCTCCGTCAGCGGTTCCGTAATGGACTTCAAAGCATCCGTCGCCCGCTTCGCCATCCGCTGCATCGCTGACGCTTGCGGATTTTTCCCCGCTTTTGCCAGCTTCCCCACCTCACCCAGAGCTTCTGCCTTTTCGTCATCACTCAGTTCCGTATCGGCTTCCACGGCTGCCTGGATCTGAGCCAGCAGGTCTTTTAGACTGGGCTGGTCAGGACTGGTTGGAACGTCAGCGAGCTGATTAATTTGATTGGTGACCTGACCACTGATTTCTCCCAGGTTCACCACGTCCCCCTGCATCGTCCCGGTGTTGACGTTGCCTTGGGTGCCGGTATTCATCAAGCTACCGTCACCTGCATTAATTGGATTGTTCATATTGTTGATTTGAATTGAAGACAAAATTTGACTAAACCCTAGCGCCACTTCCTTCACATCATCCGCCCGCTGCGTTTGCCCCTCCAGCAGGCCACTGGTATAGCCCGCCTTGAGTCCCGACTGATAGCCCTCATCCCAAGACCGCTCCACCTGCGCTTTGTCCGTACCCTCAGGCACTTGCAACGTCAACAGCACATCGTTGTCTTGCTTTTCCACGGCTTTGATGGCGTCGCGGGTGATGCTGGGATTGTCCGCCATCACTTTCTCAAAAGCCGCTCGAAACGCTTCGGGATCCACGCCATTGCGGATGAGGATTTGCACGGTGTCGAGCATTTCTTTGAATAGCTTCTCGAAATCACCGGGTTGGAATACTTTGTCGGGATTGTGGGGGCGGCGTTCGCGATTGCCAAGGCTATCGGGATGCTCTTTGAGAAACACATACTGACAGTCAATGTCTTTGAGTACTGTGGTCTCGTCAATGTTCCAGGCTTCCAAGCAGGCTCCGGTGAGTTGGGCTCCAGTAAAGTCAGTGCCGACGCACTGGGCTTCGGTGAGGTTAGCTCCATGGAGTTCGGCTCCGGCCAAGGTTGCGCCGTTAAGGTTAGCCCCTTTCAGGTTGATGCGATGGAGCTGTGCCCCTGACAGGTTTGCGCCTCGTAAGTCAGCGTTAGACAAGTCTTGGTCAGTACCGTTGAGGGTGGTGAGGAGATTGCGCACGCGGGGATCTTGTAGGTTGCTGGTGCCGAGGCGAGCGCGATCGAGCTTTTGAGCCTGGTGCCAGCGAACACGGGTAAGGAGGGTGGAACGCTGGCGGGAGTCAGCAAAATTAGTGCTGTTGAGGGTGGCGTGGGCGAAGGTGGCGTGGGTGAGATCAGCACCGCTGAAGGTAGTGCCGCCAAGGGCGGCAAAGGCGAGGCCAATGATGCGCAGATTTTCGAACTTGGGGTCACCTTTACGAATACGTCGATTAATATACAAAGAGAGAAAAATGCTGGTGCCAGCGCCAGCGACAGCGACAGCGACAGCGACAGCGACAGCGAAAGCGCCAGCGAAAGCAACAGCGCCAGCGCCAGCGACAGCGACAGCGAAAGCGCCAGCGACAGCGACAGCGACAGCGACAGCGAAAGCGACAGCGACAGCGCCAGCGACAGCGACAGCGAAAGCGACAGCGAAAGCGACAGCGACAGCGACAGCGACAGCGCCAGCGAAAGCGCCAGCGAAAGCGACAGCGAAAGCGACAGCGACAGCGACAGCGACAGCGCCAGCGAAAGCGCCAGCGACAGCGCCAGCGACAGCGACGCTCCCCAAGGCTCGAATGGTGAAGCCTTGACGGGCGATCGCGAAGACCATGACAGCAATTACGATGACGCTTGTGATCGCTGCAATTAGATCTGTGACTTCACCGGTTGTGAAATAAAAACTAAGTATGTAGCCCGAATAACCTTGCAAAACGCCTGCCAGAGCGGCAATCACGATGACTAATGCGAGTTGTCCCAACACCCAACGTCGTTGGAGCCCTCCCTTCGCATAGCTAAAGTTCACGCCCCGCAGCATCGCATCCACAAATCGCGCACTGCGAATATCGGCTCCACTCAAGTCTGCTCCTGACAGATCCGCTCCGCGAAAGTTGCAGCCCCGCAAAATGGCCCCGCGAAAGTCGCGCTCCCCAGCAGCATAGAGCTGGAGGACGGTTTTAGCGGTGAGTTTTTGACCGTGGTATTTGCCGCGATCGGTCATTCTTCCAGATCCGGTTCTGTGGGTGGATTGTTCAGTCGTTGGGCCACGCATCCCAAGAATCTTGGAATCTGGCCTGTTGCTCTCATTTAAGCCCATTTGCTTGGCAAGATTCCAGGGTTTTGCGCCTCAAAGATTCCAGGGTTCTGAACACGCACCCGGAGCTTCAAAGATCCCAGGGTTCTTTCGGCGGTGATCAAACGACTGATATTCCACTCACAGAACCCTGGGATCTGGGGCGATCGCTTACGCAACCGGAGACCCTGGGATCTGGGGCGATCGCTCGCTCACTCGTCCAACATCAACTCCCACATGGGTGCAGGCAGCAAATCCTCGCCCTCAACAAAACGGCGATACGCTGCCGGACTACCCAACTGCTGGCGCACCGCCTCAAACCTTGGTAAAGTTCCCTGTCGTAACGCTACATACTCCCGATAGCTGGAAAACTCCCAGTCCTCTGCTCGTTTGACGAAGCCAGCCTTTACCGGATTCAGGTGAATATAGCGAGACAGATTCAGCAAGTAGCTGTCCTCATCTACCAAAATCCCATTAAAAGGCCCTTGAAACAGACCCCCACAGCGCTTACGTCGCTTATTGATCGCTTTTGTGTAAGACAGCGAGAACCGTCCCATTTGCGCCGATACGTTAGGCGATCGCACACAGACCAGGAAGTGATAGTGATTCGGCATGAGACAGTAAGCCATCACATGCACCGTCGTCTCAGCCAGATAGCGACGAAACTGCCGGAGAAAAAAGAGATAGTTTTCGCGTTCAAAAAAGATGTTTTGGTAGCGGCAGAGGCCATGGTGGGCCAGGACGGTTCGGTTACAGCGACTAACCTCACGAGCATTAACGATATGTCGGCAGCTCGGTAGAGAAGCAGCGGCTTAGAAATCCGTTGCACCTAGGGAATATAAGAGCTGACGCTCAGAGTCTGTGAGGCCCGTTGCGCCACCGATTTGCATACCTTCGTAGGGGCGATCGACCCACAGTTCTCCTTGTAGGGCTCCATCCGGTAGCGACCATACGCGAATCGTACCTTCCTGGCTAGCACTCACCAGCGATTGCCCATCCGGTGAAGCGCTAACATGCCACAGACTCCCTTCATGTAAAGGGAGATGAGCACTGCAGGTATCGGTTGCTAAATTCCAAATTTCAATAACCTGAGTATCACTAATAATGGCTAAGGGCTGATGTTGACTATCTTGGGTGACACAGTGAATGAGGCGATCCTTTTTCTGCCAGGTGTCAATCAGGGTTTGGTTAATGACGTCCCATCGACAAACAGTGCCATCGTAGCTGCCGCTGTAGAGGGTGGCCCCGTCTTGAGACACGCACAGCGTATGCACCCGACGGCGGTGAGTCGCCAAGGTGACGATCGCTTCTCCCGCCACATTCCAGCCTTGAATGGTGCGATCGCGGCTGCCGCTGAAGATCTGTTGACCATCCGGTGCAAATGTCAAAGCCGCAACTTTATCGCCATGGGTACTGGGTTTTTGCCACAGGCACTGTTTGGTAGTGACATTCCACAGTGCGACGGTTCCCATGGCATCACCAACGGCCAGCAGGGTTTCGTCGGGACTCAAGGCCAGGGTGGTAATCTCATCTGTCAAACGGATTGACCAGGGAAGCCACTGCTGCGTTTCGCGATGCCAAAGCTGAACGGTGCCAGCCTCTGTGCCCACAATCCAGTACTGTCCCGAGTTGCTGGCCAGCACCGCACTCAAAGATGCTGATCCCGTCATCTGGAGGCGCTCGTAGGGTAGCCAACGGTTCGTTCCCGGCACAAATTGCCAGCAGCGTAGGGTTCTATCGTCGTGGCTACTCAGAATTTGCAGGGGCTGTGTGGCCAGAGCTAGGGCCACGGCGGGGTGGCGATCGCTGCGCCAACTCCGAAGACAATCCCCCGAACTCACTTGCCAGAGCTGCACCGTGTAATCCCCCCCGGTCATCAGCTCGCGACTATCGGGACTGAACACAAGAGTTGCGATGGGCGAATTGCCACCAGGCAGCTGATACAGGCACTGGCGGTTGCGCACATTCCAGACCGACAGAGTATTACTCACATCACTCACCGCCAGGTATTGGCCGTTGGGACTGAGAGCCAGCGTAATGACCATGTCACAGGCTTCTGGCATGATGCGGATGGGCCGCGCAGACTGGATATCCCACAGCACCAGCTGATTGTCATCCCGTCCCACCGCGATCGTTTGCATGCCAGAGTCTCGGTTAGTCGGCAAATAAGCGACCGTCCAGAGCCAATTGGTGAGTCGTCCTTGAAAGCGGTGATTCACTTCCCCCGTTTCTACCTGCCACTCCACGGCAGCACTGTCTTGGCCAGCCGTTGTGACCCAGCGACAACAGGGGCTAAAGGCGATCGCGGTGACGACTGCCCCATGGGCTGCAATACGGTGGATCTGTTCACCCGAAGCCAACCGCCAAATGTAGAGATATCCCGCTTCATCACCGGCAGCCAACAGCTGTTGATTGGGACTGAAGGATAAGACGCTAATAGCCGTTCCCAAGGTATCGGTAAACAGCTCTGGCCCAAACTCAGAAGCCGCTTCCCATAGACGCACACGTCCATCCTCACGGCCTTCGGCTAGAGCCATACCATCCCCGCTAAACGCGATCGAGCGAATGGCTGCGTTTGACACCGCAATAATCCGATGCAGCCGACCATCTTGGATGTTCCACAGGAGCAGGCGACCATCTTGATCGCCGACGGCTACTTGCTGCTGATCGGGACTAATGGCAATAACGGGCGACTGCCCAAGCGGCTTTGCTAGCAGCGTTTGGGAAAAGTCAGCACTGGCAAAAGAAACCCCCTGAAAACAATCCGATTGAAGATCGGCACCGCGTAAGGCTAGGCTTTGGCAATTTACATCCACCAGTGAAATTTGCCAGTGTTGGGCCAGGTTAATCAGATTCCCCGATCCATAACTGGGTTGACCTGACGGATCAGCCCAGTGACGACTTGCCTGAAAGGCTTGTTGCAGGAACTGACGCTTGTCTGCCAGCTGCGGTAGGGTCGCCGCTAGAATATCGGCAACCACCCCCAGGAGATGCTCCTGCTGCCATTGGCGGACGGTCTCTGACGCTTCCGCCTCTAATAAGGGATAGCGTTGCAGCAGATGCATTCGCTGCGCTTCATCGGCCTGCTCGAAGAGGCTAATCCAGCGATTGCACAGGTATTGACCTAGCCAATCCGCAAACGTGAGTTCCCAGCGAGGTTCGGCACCGATGCTAGAGCGACATAAGCCGCGATCGCAGAGGGACTGAATGGCCTCTAACAGCGGGAGGGTTGGCAAACAAGTTTCCAAATCCTCTAAGGACAGAGGAGCACGACGGATCATGAACCACGTCAGAATGTCCCATTCGGCTGAGGATAGCCGTGCCAACCAGGTTTCGAGATAAGGCCGGACAGGCTGATCGTCCTGCTGGAGCGCTTGCAAGCAAGTCGTCAGGTTATTGCCGAACAGGGCTAGACGCGGTACCAGTTCCCGCATCAGAGCGGGCAGGCCCCCGTAGTGATGGGCGAGCGATTGCCAATCAGCATCCTGCGCCCATAGGGTTTCTGGCCAGCATACGAGATCCGGCAGCGCAACCTCTGGTAGCCCCTGCACCCAGTAGAGACGGGTGCTAGAACTGGCGGTATACACGGAAAAACGCGGCAATTCTTGCCCGATCCACACGATGCAGCTTTGATGAGCATAGCTCGCCAAATCTTCTAACAATTGCTCCTGTTCTAAGAAAGCCGGGTCGCAGGTGCCGGAGAACTCGCCCGCCTTGCAGAACACTTCCGCGCCATCCAGGATAATCAAGCTTTGACGTTGGGTCAGGACTTGATTCAAAGCGGCTGCATAGGAGGATAGAGAACCGTTGGTTACCTCTCCTAAGCCTGACAACTGGTGCAAGAGTTCAGCCGCCAAATTGATGCCTGTCGGTGCTTGGTGTACAGCAAAATCCTGTAAGTCCAGATAAATGACTTGCTGGAATTGCGCCTCACTATCCGCCGCCAACTTAGCTGCCAGCCAGGTTTTGCCTACGCCCGGCATGCCATGCAGGCAGAGTAAACGACCGCGATCGCGGATCCATGCGCTCAGATCTTCAAGCTCTGTCTCCCGTCCCCGAAAATCTGTAACATCAATGGGTAACGGTATGCCTCGTGAGCCATTGGTTTCGGGCAGTGGTAAAGTTGGCGCTGGGACTGAAGAGGGGCCAACCTGATGGCCATTTTGAGGATGCTGCTTAGCCCACCGCTCAATCGCGGTTTTCAAATTTTTCTTTTTGACGGGCATGTTCAGTGCTTCGGATAGCAAGGTCCATATGGCGGGGGCAATATCCCGACTGATATAGCCGCCGGTGTAGCCTGCCTCTGCCGCAATAGTCTGATACGTCTTGCCATCCCAGGATCCTTCTAGGACAACCCGCTCAATATCGCGCAGCCCTTCCAAACGAATAGACCGCACTGCTAAATCAGCGCACTGAAAAGCCTCCTCGAACTCCATTGCCCTAACTTTAATAAAGTTGGTTACCCCGACGATGCTCTGAGTTTAGCGTGTCTGCCCTGAAGATTCCTGAGTTTTCATGAGTTTAAGGCAATGCGGGCATCCTAACACCTCAGATAGTCTAATTCTGCTTGATAGGTCAACGCCCTTGCTGTGGATTGCCCGCTGGCCTAAACTCACACAGGAAACTGGTTTTTCTCGAAGCCTATCCAGATGACGCAGCCATCACCTCGCCCAACCCGCAACTTGACGCTGCCCACCATGGGCTGTGGCACGTGGGCTTGGGGCAACCGCCTTCTGTGGAACTATACACCCGCTATGGACACAGAGCTACAGGCCGTCTTTAATCACTGCGTGGCGCAAGGGATGACCGTATTTGATACGGGCGATTCCTACGGGACGGGACGACTGAATGGCCGTAGCGAGAGCCTGCTGGGGCAGTTTGCCGCTAGCTATACAGGCGCTCACCAAGCCGATATCAGCATCGCGACCAAACTCGCCGCCTATCCCTGGCGACTCACTCGCCAATCCATGGTTAAGGCTTGTCAGGCATCTGCAACACGTTTGCAGCGCCCGGTGGATTTGGTGCAGCTTCACTGGTCAACCGCAAACTATGCGCCATGGCAGGAGGGGGCATTGTTGGATGGATTGGCCGACCTATACGAGCAGGGGATGGTTAAAGGCATCGGACTGTCTAACTTTGGGCCTCAGCGTCTCCGCCAGATTTATCCTCGCTTGCGCGATCGCGGTGTGCCCATTGCAACTCTACAGGTGCAGTATTCGCTGTTGTCTACCTACCCCGTCACCACGTTGGATATTCCAGCCGTGTGTCAAGAACTAGGGATTCGCTTGATTGCCTACAGTCCCCTCGCGCTGGGCATGCTGACGGGCAAATATACCGATCGCGCTTCATTGCCGCAAGGACTGCGCGGTTGGCTATTCCGTCAGCTACTGCCTGGAGTTCAGCCCATTCTGCAAACGCTGGACGCGATCGCCACCGAAAGCGATAAAACGATGGCTCAAGTGGCGCTCAATTGGTGCATCTGCAAAGGCTTCATCCCCATTCCCGGCGCGAAGACCCTCGCTCAGGCAAAGTCCAATGCTGGCGCACTCGGCTGGCATTTAGAGGGGGGCGAAGTGGCTGAGCTCGATGCGGCCGTAACCCGTAGCGACAAGCAAATGGTGCAGAATATTTTTCAAACTCGGTAACGTAGTCATTCTCTGGCCTTGTTTTTTGATTACGACACTCGCAATCACTGATGACCAGATTGAAGATGACCAGATTGAAAATGTCATACTCAATGCAGTAGAAACCTGCTTGGCGCGCTGCGCAGCCCACGACGGACGCTTTAAGCAAAAGCGGGTTCTCAAGATTCCGTAGACGTTGAGAGCATGACTGTTGCGAAACCGCTACCAATCACACTGAAGGCGTTTCTGAAATTACCAGAGACGAAACCGCCGAGTGAGTATATCCAAGGCGAAATCATCCCCAAGCCGATGCCTCAAACCCGCCATTCCAGACTTCAAGGCAAGCTAATGGATGCGATCAATGATGTGGCGGAAGCTCAGCAGGTTGCCTACGCTTTTCCAGAATTGCGGTGTACCTTTGGCGATCGCTCAATCATTCCCGACATTGCGGTTTTCTACTGGCAAAACATCGAACTGGATGAAGCGGGCGAGCCTTTGGATGATCTGTTGAGAGCCCCTGATTGGGCGATTGAAATTCTTTCCCCTGAGCAGAGTCCTAATCGAGTGACAGGCAACATACTGCACTGCCTCAAACATGAATGTCAGCTGGGTTGGTTGCTCGACCCTGAGGATCGCTCAGTCATGATCTTTCAGCCGCAGAAACAGCCAGAGATTTTATACGGAGAAGAGCCATTAATTGTCTTAGGCTCAATTGAGCTGGTTTTAACCGTAGAACAGGTATTCAGCTGGTTAAGGATGCGATCGCCTTAACTGAGTGAATTGTTTTCAGCACAGAAGGGTGTGGGCGAGTTGAGTCAGAACAGCAACTTAGTTCACAGTCTGAAGCCAACAAGTCATTTGTAGTATTTGTAGTATAAGCTAGATAAACCCCATCCAATCTAGGAGCTTGAACTGTCCTTTTGGCAACTCTCAAGTTCTGGATGGAGTAAAGGTTGCACCTCGAACGCATGGGAAAGTCATGGCTAAGTTCGCAGACGTTATCAACTACTACAAGAACTATCGGGCGATCGCGATCTTCAGCATTGTCGCGAGCAGCATCTTTGAGCTGTTAGACCTGGTAGTGCCCTATGCCATTGGGCAATTGCTGAATGTTCTCTCAGAGCAGCCGATTGATCGATTAGCGCAAGGTTTAGCGGGGTCGGTCGCCGCGATCGCCGGAACCGAAGTGACGCGATCGCTGATCATTGGCCTCTTGCTCGGAATGATCTTTATCGTCACGGTCGCTCGGGCACCGATCGAGCCCTGGTTAGGCATCTGGTTTCACTGGGATATTGCCCTGCGCAGCCGACGCGACCACTCTATAGAAGTCGTCCGCAAGCTGCTGAGCTTGCCCCTCGGTTTCTATGACGAACACAACCCCGGTCGGATTGCCGGTCGCGTTGCACGGGGATTATCTAACCACACCTGGACCTATCCCGAAATTGCCGGTCAACTGTTTCCCAAATTGGCCCGAGTCCTCGGCATCTTTTGTGTCATTTGGATTATCGACTGGCGCATTGCGGGGTTGTTTTTCCTCTCCTTTGTCGTGATTCTGAGCTACAGCATGCGGGATCTAGTGCGCTTGAACCGCAAGGAGCAAGCCCTGGATCGCTATATGGAAACGACCGAAAGCCGCACCTCGGAAATTATTACCAACATCAAAACGGTTAAGGCATTCGCTGCCGAGCACGATGAACTGGCACGTCAGCGCCAACGTCTTGGGCGCGAGCTGACCGTCGTCGAGCAAATCATCCACCGAGGCTATGTGGTGCTCACAACCTGGCAGGAGTTACTGATTCAGAGCTGTGTCTTTGGTGTCCTGGTGTTGACTTTGCTGGCGACCCTGCGGGGGCAAATCTCCCTAGGTCACTTTGTCACCACGCTGACGGTTTCCAGTATGGCCTACGCTGAGTTGGAGCCTATGAGTAACCTGGCCGAAATTTTTGCCCGGCGTTACTCCTCCATGCTGCGCTTCCATGAGTTTTTGCAGCAGCCTACGGGAATTGAGGCCCAGAGCGTGGCTCAGGCTCCGGAAGCGATCGCGCGTTATCAGTTCACGGGGAAGGTTCATTTTGACCATCTGACCTTTGGCTACGATGCCACACGTCCCGTCCTCCAGGACATTGACTTGCTGATTCAGCCGAAGCAAACGGTCGCGCTGGTAGGGCGTTCCGGTTCTGGTAAGTCCACCCTTGTGAAACTGCTGTTTCGGTACTTTGAGCCCCAGGCAGGTCGCATCCTCATCGATGGGGAAGATATTCGCAAGCTGGATATCACCGGCTATCGTAAACAGTTGGCGATCGTGCATCAGGAGGTGGATGTCTTCAACGGCACCCTCATGGATAACCTCACCTACGGTAATCCCAACGTGTCACGGGAGCAGGTGGATGAAGCCTGTCAAATTGCTCGGGTGGATGAGTTCATTCGCCAGATGCCTCAGGGTTACTCCACCGTCGTGGGCGAACGCGGGGTGCGGTTGTCAGGCGGTCAGCGCCAACGTTTGGGGATTGCCCGCGCATTGCTCATGAACCCAGATGTGCTCGTCTTTGACGAAGCCACCTCCAGCTTGGACTATGAGTCAGAGCGAGCGATTCAACTGGCGATGCGCAGTATCTTAGGTACCCGTACCACCCTGATCATTGCTCACCGCTTGAGTACCGTTCGCGATGCTGATGTCATTGTCGTGCTCGATCAGGGTCGCATTCTGGAGATGGGTAGTCACGAGGATCTGCTCAGTCACGGTGGCCTCTACCATCGTCTGCACATGCTCCAGGAGACGGGTGATTTGCTGGGCTAATAGTTCTGGCTGGGTCAACCAGAGAGGATAGTAAGGGCAGGGGAGTAGAGAAAAATTGACTCTAAATCTTTAGCGTTGATGCCCTACCCGTGATCCTTGAACAACCCACCAGGGTTTCTACTGAAACCCTGGTGGGTTGTCGTTAAGCCATTACCAGTTCCGCATACATCTGGATCTAGGTTTCCAAGGGGATATTCACAGTCGTCAGGAAGGGTGCCTTTTCAACGAGGAGTTTTGCCGCTGCGGTCGACGATAGACCGGTCATGTCGATCTTGGGAATCACTTTATTGCGACGCTCTAAATCATAGCGGTAGGTGCGATCGTAATATTCCAGCACCAGTTCGCAGACGGCGGGTGCATTGTCTTGATGAATGAAATCGATCGCTTGCTGAGTCCGGAGTCCACCTAGTCGTTTACGAATACGCTCGATCGCGGCGATCAGCTCCGCTCGATTCGTCTGGCCATAGACATCAATCAAAATATCGAGTCGCTCTTCTAAGGGGCGGGTGATCTCGATCGTTGGGGCTGCTTCCATCAGCTTGAAGAGAGGGTCAGGAATCCGGCAGGTGCCAACGCGACGACTCTCGGCTTCAATCCAAACGGGACGTGTTGAATCTAGCTGTGATAGGTGATCGGCAATGAGGTTTTCAAACTGCTCCGTGCTGGGTTGGGGAGGCATGTCCAAACTTCCAAAGCTGCTGCCGCGATGATTAGCCAGCCCTTCTAAGTCCAGCACTTGCTCACCCTGCTCTTGTAGCGCTTTCAAGATATGGGTTTTGCCGGTTCCGGTCATGCCGCCCAGCACGATGATGGAGCGAGACGTGGCGTGGATAGCCTGAGCCCAGTGCCGAAAAGCCTTGTAGCCACCTTTCAAGGTGGTGACCTGAAAGCCTGCCATCTGTAATCCCCAGGCTACGCCCCCGCTGCGCATGCCCCCGCGCCAGCAATGAACCCGTACGGTACGTTCAGGCGCGATCGCTTTTGCCTGCCGCAACATATCGCCAAGTTTTGGCCCGAGGCGATCAAACCCAAGCTCGACAGCGGCCTCTTTACCTCGCTGCTTATAGCAAATGCCGACCTGAGCCCGTTCTTCATTTGTGAACAGCGGCAAGCTAATCGCCCCTGGAAGATGTCCCTGTTCGTACTCCCCCGGACTTCGGACATCTAAGATGGGGCCAGAAGAACGCCAAAATGCTTCGATTGCAACGGTTTTTACCATGACCTAATTGTAATCGGCGGGTCGCTGCTGGGTATAGGCACAACCTCACCAATACAGGTACTAGCGGTGTAACCCACGGCCTGGAGACGCTCTAAACACGAGGGCACTTGTTCACCTGGGACACTGGCCAGTAAGCCACCTGCCGTTTGGGGGTCAAAGAGGATGGGGTAGTCTAAACGATGGGCATAGGAAGCGGCATTGTGGAGCGATCGCGCAGCGACCAGATTTTGCGGATGTAAAGAGCTCACAATCTCTGCTTGCAGCGTCTCTCGGGCACCTGAGAGGATCGGTAAATCCTCTAGCCTCAGCGTAACCCCTACTTGCGAAGCCTGCACCATTTCTTGCAGGTGCCCCAAAAGGCCAAACCCGGTTACATCCGTACAAGCCGTCACGCCGTGTTGTTGCAAGCACTGTATAGCCGCCGCACTGGATTGAATCATGTGGGTAATGGCATTTTCAATCCAGCGGCCTTTAGCAGCTTTGCGCATATCGGCAGCGAAGAGTGTCCCTGTTCCCAAAGGCTGGGTCAGAATCAGCTGATCGCCGACTTGCATGCCTTGCTTACGGAGAAGTTGGCTAGGATCAACCCAGCCATTGCACGCTAACCCTAGCGCTAATTCGGTATCAGCCGTCGTGTGTCCCCCTACCAGTGGTGTCTGAGTCGGGATGAGGGCTTTCTGAACACCTGCGAGTAAGTGAAACAGCGTTTCAGCTTGTTTATCGGCAACGGCATGGGGCAAGGTGGCGATCGCTAGGACGCTTTGTGGGGTTGCCCCCATGGCGTACAGGTCATTCAGACAGTGCTTCACCACAATCTGAGCAAACACAAAGGGATCATCCACCAAGGCTCGAAAAAAATCCACCGTATGAACGGCTAACTTACCAATGGGGACTTGTACCACAGCCGCGTCATCAGGTGCATTCAACCCAATCAGGACATCCTCGGCATGGGGCCAAGCCTGGGAAAAATAATTTTGCTGTAACCGTTCCAGGGTTTGTGTGAGTACTGTACTCCCAACTTTAGATCCGCAGCCCGCACAGTACATCAAGGGTGCAGCCTTGGTGGAGGCTGCAATCGTAGGTGTGGGCACTGACTGAGAAGACATCTGGGGAAAGTCCGCAAAGAGCCCCATAAATTTGCGATCAATCCGATCTTTCCACCAGCGCATCAGCTTGGACTCAACGGTGAAAAAACCGCGTGATGCGATCGCGCTGCCATCCCCCGTATCAATAATGTTGAGATACTGTTGCTGCGGTTGAAAGGGCTGTAGCGCTTCTCCTTTCAAATACGCTTGCAGGTTTTGGAACAGTGGTGGCCCTTGGCGAACGGCAAACACTCCGGCCTTGGGACGACGATGATTCTGCATCGTCGCCACATCCCCTGCTGCAAAAACATTGGCATGCGAAATGCTCTGTAATGTATCCCCCACCCAAATAAAGCCCGCTTCATCCATGGCAAGTCCAGTGTCGGCAATCCAAGGAGGGGCCGATGCGTTAGTCACCCAAAACACGCGATCGCACAGCGTCGTCAGACCCGATTCACAGCGAACTAGACGCTGATCTTCACTAGCGACTTCCACAGCACAAACTGATTCTTGAAGATGCATCTGAATACCTCGCTCAAGGAAGCGACGGTGCAGCAGACGACGGGTACTACGATTACGACCGTTGGCAATTTCAGCGCCTCGATGAAAGAGATGCATGGTCAGGTCTTGGCGCGATCGCCCCAACTCATCCAATAAGCGCCATAGGCGTACCTGCATATTCAGGATTAGTTCTACGCCCCCCACCCCACCCCCGACGATCGCGATCGCAATTGGCCCTGGCGGCGACACGCGAATCTGCTCTAAAAAGTGTTGCCATGCTCTAAGTAAATCAGGCACGGGCTTTGCCGGAATTGCCCAGTCATTAGCTCCTGGAACCTCTACAGTCGCAGGGGTACTCCCTACATCAATCGACAACAGGTCATAGGCAACCGGGGGATGATGGGCACAAATCACCTGCTGATTTTCGACATCAATGTCAACAGCGCGATCCATCAAGAGTTGACACCCAGCAAAACGACTGAGGGGACGTAAGTCAATATGGGCCGTATCAAAGTCGTACAGCCCCGAAATATGGCAAGGCAACATGCCCGAGTAGGGGGTGTCTACCAGATTCGTAATGAGCGTAAGACGCACGCCAGGCAGCGGTTGCATGCCAAACTTACGCAGCACGATCGCGTGGGTGTGGCCGCCTCCCACAAACACTAAATCTTTCTCAATCGGCGACACAACCTGCATGGCAGAACTTTACTAAAACGTCCCTTTCAGCATATCGAGCCAACTTAAAAGCCAAATGAGAAGCCCCAGAGATTTTTCTTCAAAAGAGGTAATTAGACTCCCCAAACAGAATAAGGAGGAACATTACGGCTTCTTGCCTCAAGCCCTCTTTCGGAGTTTCGGCTTGCATGACGTATCCGCTATTTTGGGTGGCTTTAAGCTGAGTCAAGCGATGGAAAAAGCCTGACTCAAAAGATTTACAGAAATCCTTATTACTCAAATAATATTAACGAACTTCTGTTTTTAATAATCCCTTAATGTATAATCTTTAGAAAATTGCCTTTAGTAAATTTGTTTTCGCTAGGCTTGAGTTGGGCATTTCATTTTTCAAAAAGCTTTGTTCTTTCTGTTAGCTGAAGGCGGGCTTGGCTCGTTTCAAAACTTTAAACAATAGGAAGTTGGAAACAGCATATTTCATTTTTGTTTTGTCGAAATTGATTGTCTTTAAACTATAAGGAGGGATTCGGTGTCTCATGCAAATGTTCCCGTAGAAAGTCGATATTCTGAAACTGATTTACCTTCTCTCTCTAAACTATGGGCTAAGAAGTATATCAGTAAGCTCAAAGAGCAGGATAGTCGCCTAGGTGACTTGAGTGCGGCCCAACTCCGTATCGATATGGCGCGCGCCTTGATGGATTTGCTACGTCCTGTGAGCGCGCAAGCTTGGCATAAAACAGAAGCCTTGCTCGCTCATGAAATTCGTCGCCATAATATTGATTCCGATTTGATTGATCCCTGGGCTATTTCTCGGGATGTCCATCAAATCTATGAAAAGTCATTGTCTGCCTTTGCCAACCATGTGACGCCTCAGCAGCTGTCTGTGGCGATCGCTGAAGACATTGGTGTATTGCGCCGCAAACATACCGCTATCGATCCTCGGGTCATTGGCTTTGTGAGTCTACAGTTTCATTATTGTGGTCAAATGCTTGCAGCTGAAGTAATGGGGCCCGCGCAAGCAATCCTAAAAGCCTATTTCAAAGTGGTTGATGACCACCTTTATATGCCTCTCCAGCGAGCCTATCAAGCTGCTGCCAACTATCAGCCGAGTGACCCTAGATTGGCAACAGTTCACCACTTATTGCCTTACACCAGCAAAATTGCGATTAAGATTGTAGAGGAGGTTCACCGTTGTTATCCCGATTATCGAACCTTCAGTGGCCCGATTAATACTCCAGCGATCAAAGTATCAAGTATTCGCGATGTTGAGATGTTTCAAATCTACATTTTGACTTGCGTTTTAGAACAAAACATTTCTGCTATTCAACAAGAGCTCTTTCCACTTTGTGTCATGCTTTATCCAACACTCAAAGTTCGTTGGGAGCTAGTACGCGAAATGTTAACGCTCTTACAAGACTATTTCGCCAAATATAGCGACGTTCAAGATGCTGTGTACTATCGTCCCTATCAAGACGCCTTGTGGCGGATGTTCTCTACTGAAGTGCTAGGTTAACAATTCTGCCGCTGCCTTATCTATGGAGGCTGCAGCCTCCATAGATCCCTGATCTGTGCTCAAGCAAAAGAAAACCTGCCTCCAAAGCATTGGAAGGTAACACTTAATCGTTCCTCCCCCCAATATCTTGCTTAATGAATTGAATGATAAACCTTCGCTGTAAGCGGTTTGAGCGTATTTGAGAAGCTCCTCATCAATAAGAACGCTATTCTTGAGCTCACGGGTATACCTGTTTGCATGCTAAGGTAACAACAATTAGGAGTTAGGTAGCATGCTTGTTGTTAGCTGAGCTTAATGGCATGTGCTATCTAAGCAGTTATCTATTTCTCCACATTAAGGTAACTGATGACAAATTTTGAAACTGCGGTTACAGCTTATAAAGAGAAGTGCACAACAGAATCACTTCCTTTTGTAGAGCCTATCGAGGAATATTCCAAGGAATTCAATCAAGTCATCTACCTACAAACTGGAATGACTGGATATGTTGCTCGCTACGACACGCGCAGAAATCGACTGCTGGCTTAGCCATATCGTCTATTTTTTGAACCATTTCTCGATAATCGTTTACAGTGTTTTGCGTGCCTAATGTTCGTCAAAAGCGATGGACATTAGAGGGGATGCACACTTGAAATTAGATGTCAATTTTCGGAGATCGCCACACATGCCTGTTAAGCCAATGTATGCCAAAGAACTTTTGAGCCGATATTCAGCTGGACAAAGAGATTTTAGAAATCTCAATTTGATAGCAGCCAATTTGAGGAATATAAATCTCAGCGGCATTAATCTGGCGGGAGCAAACCTAGCTAAAGCAAATCTAGCGGGTGCCAATCTCAGGCAAGCCAACTTGACCGATGTTATTTTAAGTGGCGCAAATCTCAAGAAGGCCAACTTAACACAAGTCAATTTAACTAACGTCGATCTGAGTGATGTTGACTTGAGTGAAACAATTCTGAGAGGTGCAATTTTGCCGCCATCATCGGCTCAGAAACAATCGGCTCAGTAGGCCAAAGCTCCTGTCTTAATTCGTAATTTGTTTTTTATTTCTTCAATGACGCCAGAAGCTATTCGAATAGTGGGTCAAGTCCGCTCTGAGTTCTATAAGTCGTTCGCAGCTACGATTGATGAACCGTTTACGATTACAAAGGGCAGTTCTTATTCAAGTAACCTACCGAAGATTTCATGGGTAGATAGTTTGCAGAGAAGCAACTACATCTGTATCTATGCTTATGCAGCACCCGATGTGCTCATTCCTGAGCGCCCTTTAATTCTACGATTGGGTGTTAATCAAGGATTAGAGATTGAATCCCCCAAGCGCCTTATTGGTAGCGGACTCCAACAACCCAGAAAATTGCAGTTTTGCTTGACGCTACTGCCGAGTGAGGTTTTGGCGTTTGTCCCTTGGGTGCAGGATTGTTTTCAGTCCCATAGCCAAGGGTTGAAAGAGCTGCCTGCTGCCCCTAGTTCATTGAGTACCCAGAAGTGGCGAGAGCTTTTGTCTCAAGGCGTCTGGACTCAGAGCGCGATCGCCTGTTTAGAGAAGCAAAGCATTTTGCCAGCCGAAGTCAATCGCTTTCGGGAAGCCGCTGTTGACTGTGCCCTTTAGGTCGTCGTGAAACGGGGATAGCTTGCTGGATAGGATAGAAAATATTGCTTAGCAAAACGGACGGGTGGGTACAATTTGTCTGTCCTGTCGCTCCATAATGGGGGCGGTGCTTGAGAAGACGAGAATACAATGCCAAGAGAACCGAGAAAGCCGAGTGAATACATCGTCCACATGCTCTTTGAGGGGGGACATCACCAAGAGGTGAAGTTTACGACGATCCAGGATTTCCAAAAGTGGTATAGCGGCGAGCTGATGCCGAAAGCCGCTTCCGATGAATTCATCAGTGTTCCGGTTCCCAAAATTAATCCGGGCGAATATATGGTGATTCGTCCGTCGCGCCTCTTAGCGCTTCGGG
The DNA here is from genome assembly GCA_039819045.1 of Cyanobacteria bacterium J06638_28. Lineage (GTDB taxonomy): Bacteria > Cyanobacteriota > Cyanobacteriia > Phormidesmidales > Phormidesmidaceae > SIO1E4. The sequence goes on along the minus strand of JBCBSR010000005.1, from coordinate 161,911 downwards.
TTGAGCCGATTTTCAGTTCTAGTATCGAACGATATTAATGATCCAATACGGTAAATTGGGCATTGCAAGCGCGATCGCGGCGGGTGTTCTCAGCCTCAGTGGAACCGGGAGTCTCCCTCCGGCGACAGCCATAGAACCCATAACGGCACCATCGGCAACCCCTGCGCCGTTAATTCCATTGGGCGAATGGCCCGCTAGCCTGACAGTCACGGATGATCGCCTGGCCGATTGGCAACCGACTGATCGAGCGCCCCTCCTCACTGCGATCGAGTTTAGTTTGCAGTATCTAGACACGCCAGCAGCCCTTGAAGCCTATGCGAGCTATCCGATTGAAGGGATTACTCGCGATCGCGTACGCCAAAGTTTGTTGCGCTTCCGGACATTGTTGCTAACCAGTGAATCCGCTGCAACCTTTCAAAGTGCTGTACAGCAGGAATTTGTGGCGTATCAGGCCGCTGGCTATGATGGTGTGGGTACCGTTCATTTCACGGCCTACTTTGAACCGTCTTTTCAGGCCAGTCGAGTTCCTACTGAAGACTATCGCTATCCTCTCTACCGCCGCCCTCCGACATTAGAGACATGGCCAGAGCCCCATCCCACGCGCAGGGCTCTGGAGGGTGTTGATGGGTTGCAAGGTCATCAAGGTCCGTTGCAAGGCTTAGAACTGGTTTGGTTAAAGGATCGGCTGGAAGCATTCCTCGTGCAGGTACAGGGCTCAGCCAAACTCCAGTTGACGAGCGGTGGTTTTATGTCGGTGGGCTATGCCGGCCGGACTGAGTACGAGTACACCAGCATTGGGCGAGAACTCATTAACGATGGGAAAATTCCAGCTTCAGAACTCACTCTCGACCGTCTACTCGATCATTTCCAAGCCTATCCCGAGGAATTGGATGTCTACCTGCCACGCAACGATCGCTTTGTCTTTTTTCGTGAAACCTCAGGAGGCCCTCCCACCGGAACCTTCTCCGTCCCCGTCACAGCTGAACGCTCTATCGCCACCGATAAGAGCTTGATGCCACCGGGCGCGCTCGCGCTCATGATGCTTGACTGGCCTGAGCAGCACGCAGCGGCTACCTGGCAGAGCCGTCCCATCAGTCGCTATGTCCTGAACCAGGATACGGGGGGTGCCATTCAAGGGGCTGGAAGAGTCGATGTTTTCGTGGGCACGGGTGATGAAGCAGGAGCCCAGGCGGGGCAAGTTAACACGGATGGTCGAGTATTTTACCTCTTACTGCGCCCGCGTGAGTAACGTCAGGCTACGGAATCCCTAGATGGGGATCAAGTGTTATGTTATATGGACTGTCTAAGACGCCACTAAAATTTGCTTAAGCGACAAAAATTCCTCTGTTTTTGGTCACGGTTTTTCAGCCGATTAAGTCAATACAGGCACTTGGATTAGGAGATTAAGGGGTTGCTGTTTTTGGGTGTCCAGCGTCGCATTTATGTTGCATTACTGGTTGCATTTGGTTGGCCGCAGTCTCGGGAATTGCCACAGGTAGCTTTTTGCTAGCCGGTTAGTGCAAAGCCTATGGATACCTCATTTGACATCACCCTACAGATTGTAATCACGGTACTAGCTGGAATCACGGCCCAAGTGATTGCGGAGTATTTGAAGGTACCGAGTATTATCTTCTTGCTGATTTTTGGGATCGGCCTCGGGCAAGACGGTATTGCATGGCTGCATCCTCAAGAATTAGGCGTTGGCTTAGAGGTTGTTGTCTCCCTCAGTGTTGCGCTGATCCTGTTTGAAGGGGGGTTGAGTCTAGAGCTTAAAGAGCTCGGTCGAGTTTCCGACAGCCTCCGCAATCTCGTGACAACGGGTGTCTTCATCACCCTGGTAGGTGGGGGAATGGCCGCTCACTGGCTGGGTGAGTTCCCTTGGTCCTTGGCTTTTCTCTATGCATCGCTAGTCGTAGTGACAGGGCCAACGGTCATCAATCCTCTGTTGCGGCAGGTGCAGGTTGATCGTAAGGTGGCGACCCTCCTGGAGGGAGAAGGGGTGCTGATCGATCCTGTGGGGGCCATCCTGGCAGTGGTTGTGCTGGACATTATTTTGAATGGGGATGCTGATCCGCAGCTCATTATTATTGGCTTGACACTTCGTCTGGGTATTGGTGTCGTCATCGGGGCGATCGGTGGAGCCTTACTAGGAATATTCCTCAAACGTGCTGACTTTCTGTCGGAGGAATTGCGTAACCTACTCGTCTTAGCTGGGCTTTGGGGCTTATATGGTCTAGCCCAAAGTACTCAGGGCGAATCGGGCTTGATGGCAACTGTCGTTGCAGGACTGGTTGTACGCGCGCTATCGGTCCCCGATGAACGGCTTTTGAGGCGATTTAAGGGACAGCTCACCATCCTAGCCGTATCGGTTTTATTTATTTTGCTGGCGGCGGATCTCTCCATTGCCAGTATCTTTGCCTTGGGCCGCGGTGCCTTACTAACCGTGCTGGTTCTCATGCTGGTGATTCGTCCGCTCAATATCTGGCTATCGACCGCCTCCAGTGATTTGAACTGGCGTCAAAAACTATTTTTAAGCTGGATTGCGCCGCGAGGTATTGTGTCGGCATCGGTGGCTTCCTTATTCGCCATTTTGCTAACTGAACGCGGTATTAGTGGCGGCGATGCGATTAAAGCCCTAGTGTTCTTAACCATTATCATCACGGTACTCTCCCAAGGGCTTACCGCCAGCCTGGTAGCGCGATTGCTGCGTGTGACGCTGCATCGTGAGGGGAGTGGAGCTGTCATTGTCGGGTGCAACAGCCTGAGCTTGTTGATTGCGCGCTTGTTCAAAGAGAAAGGCGAGTCAGTGATTTTAATTGACACGAATGCTGAGGCATCGAAACAAGCCGAACAGGAAAATATTCCCATCGTCATTAACAGCGCTCTGGATACAGAAGTCCTTGAGGAAGCCGGCATTGCCACCGCTTCGACACTGTTGGCAATGACCAATAATGGTGATGTCAACACGGTGATTGCTCAGCAAGCTTTAGAGGAATTTCAACCCCCGCGTGTTGTTTCAGTGATTCCAGCGAGTGACGTGAAGGACGGTAAAGCTGGACAAAACAATGCCTCGACAGGCCAAAAATCTGGCCCGAAAGCAATTTTTTCCATCATTCCCTTGAAAGCTTGGAATAGTTACCTTCAAGAGGGAACGGTTCGGCTAGGTGAAACCGTGTTGCGAGGCAAAGGATCCCTCATGCAGCGAGCCCATTTACGAGCCCTGATGCGCAATGGTGAGCTCGTTCCCCTATTGATGAAACGAGAAGACCGCATGTGGGTCTCCCTGAAGGAAGACGACTGGCAAGCAGGCGATCGCATCGTCTACCTTTTGCACGACCCGAAGCCCAAACTCTTGCAGCGTTTGTCGGGCGGCAGTCGCCCAACGCGACTGAGTGTGGAAACATTACCCGCAGTAGAAGAAGTACCCTTGCCAGAACCGGTTCGTGATAAACCACCCACAGCTGTCCCTGGGCCAGAAGCTGCTGCACCCGTTCTGAATATTGAAAAGAATGGTTCGCAAACAGCCAATTCACAAAATGGTCGGCAGGCACCTGCGTCACCGCAAGCACCCGATTCTCCAAAGTTGTCTTCAACCGACCCGCAAGACAATCCTGTGTAGGCTACACCCTCACAACTGTAAACAAATCGGACTTATACAGTCTTGCGGAGGATGGTACTATGCAATCCGCTGAATGGGTAGGGGATGCTCTACCAGAGAGGAATCATCACTGTGTCTGAATCATTTTTAGTGTCTGTACCGGCAACAACTGCCAACCTAGGCCCAGGGTTTGACTGTCTAGGTGCAGCCTTAACTCGCTACAACCGCGTTCATTTTTACCCTGGTGATGAGTCTGCTCCTTTACAAATTGCGGTCACTGGCCCCGACAGCGATCGCGTCCCACTAGATGCATCTAACTTGGTTTATGTCGCCTTTCAGAAATGCTTTGAGCATCTGAACCGACCCGTGCCACCACTTAAGATGGACATCATGCTGGATGTACCTTTAGCAAGAGGCTTAGGAAGTTCCTCAACTGCCATTGTGGGGGGTATTTTAGGGGCCAATGCGATCGCGGGTTTGCCGTTAGAGTCAGCGGCACTTGCTGACTTAGCCACTGTGATTGAAGGGCACCCGGACAACGTGGTACCCGCACTGCTCGGAGGCTGTCGTCTAGCAACGAATGATGATGATGGCACGACGACTATCTGTGAAATCCCCTGGCACCCCGATATCGTACCAATCGTAGTGATTCCAGCCTTTGAGGTCTCAACGGCTAAGGCACGGGCTGTTTTACCCAAACAGTATGCGCGCGCTGATGCTATCTACACGCTGGGGCATTTAGGCTTACTGCTCCAAGCATTAGGGACTGGCAACGGTGACTGGCTCCAGACGGCAATGGGCGATCGCATTCACGTGCCTTATCGGAAAACTTTGATTCCGGGGTACGACGCGGTTGCCCAAGCGGCGATCGCCGCAGGAGCCTACGGTGTCACCATCAGTGGTGCAGGGCCAACGCTGCTAGCCCTAGGGACTGCTGATAATGCACACACCATCGCTCAACAGATGGCTACAACTTGGGAGCAGCAAGGCATCAGTATTGTTGCGGCGTTACCCCTGAAAATTGATACGACAGGTGCAACAGTCACTCCTCTGCCTGGCTCTTAGCGCTGCGCTGTTTTGGATGCTAAGCGTTGCTTGAGACCAAGCAAGCCTGTGAAGAAAAGACCGGCAACAAACCCAGGTTCAGGAATCGGAACCGGATCACCACTCCCACCGACTGGATCGGGAACTTCCGGATCAGGAACCGGTGGTTCCGGCTCGGGTACAGGGGGTTCCGGCTCGGGAACCGGAGGTTCTGGCTCTGGTGTCGGGGGCTCAGGCTCGGGCGTGGGTACCGGCTGTCCCGGTCGGACAGTCCCCAAGGTCTGAGCCTTCAGAAAGACCGCCGAATCCAAACGCTCATCAGCCACATCCGCAATGAAAATCCGCAACACATTTCTTTGGCCCGGCTGCAAATTGCCTTGAAATGTGAGCGGGCGAGTAAAACCATCTAAGCGAGTTCGGTAGACGCCTCTGGGGTTGTTGATATAGTCGCGACTGCGAATGCCATTAGGACTGGAAAGGAGATTATTGACACTGACGCGACGACCCGACCCAACAGAATGGTTGAGCAAGGCTAGATTTTGACCATTCAGCTGCAACGTGAAGAAGTCATTGAAGCGGCTACCGGCCCATTCGGGAAACTCCTCTGAGCCAAATGCATACTCGAAAAAAAGCCGATCAACAAAGTCGTCAACATCAAAGCTGATTGTAAGCTGGGTAATGTCAAAGAGGTTAGCACCCGGATTGTCGTATCCTGGGAGCGATGTATTGACATCGGCACCGTCAGTGAAATCGTTACGTCTTTGATTGAACCCACTGAGCTGATTCACATTGCCTGTCGTCAGGACAATACCTGACCCTAGACCGAACGGATCATTGTTAAAGGTACCAAATGCAGCCGGGTGTCCATTGGCTCTAACCTGAATATTGCTGAGACCAGTCGTATCGCCAAGCAGCACGTTGAGCAGCGCATTGGGATTGTTGTTACGACGAATATTGAAGGCTTGAGCGGGTGCGGCCATCATGGTGAGGGCAAAAACCACCGCAGAAGTCTTTAAAAGTGAGAAGAGACTGCGTGAATTCATGGAAAAATGCCAACGGTTGAATGATTAATCAAGACTTGCCGAATACAACAAGTCTCCTTGAAACTACGGAGATGCTATAGGTAGCTTGACCGACTCAGGATATGATTGGTTCCCTCGGATGGATGATTTTTCTGACGTGTCAGCAGTTGATTAGACAGTAAGGCCGGTGACATAGCCGAAGTAGCTCAAGTTGGGGCATGTTATCAATGCTCCATTCGCAATTTATTATTTTGACCTGAGAAAAAGGACAAGGTCGGCGATGGTCGTATCACAATGGCAACGATTACTCAAAAATAGAGGTGCCTGGATAGGCTCCTTTACTCAACTTTCACCGTCAGGCGAAGTTCAACAAGATACGCCATCAGTGGTAACGCTTGAGCTTTTGGAAGATGGCAAAACCATGCATCAGGAAGTGAAACGATTGCCTCCTGATGCCCCTCCTAATGTAAAAGTCCTGGAATACAGCTCTCTAGCACGAAGCATCTTGTTTTTTGAAAACGGTGCCTTTTCGCAGGGTTCAATCCAGTGGGGGCCGTTTTCTGAATTTGGAGCGGAGTTAGGTCTGATTGAGCACAATCATCGTTTGCGTCTTGTCCAGCTATTTAGCAAGGATCAGCACCTGTCGCGCTTGACCCTCATTCGTGAGCAGTTGGATGGCACGACTCCCTCGCAACGATCGCCCCTCACGGTCGATCAATTGATTGGCACCTGGCAAGGCGAAGCTACGACCCTTTACCCTGACCTGCGTCCCAGTGAAACCTATTCCACTCAGTTAGAAATTGCCCGTACTGATGAGACGGTGCAGCAACGTTTAACGATAGGCAACGGTGTGCCACCCATCACCTCAACCGGCAAAATTATGGGCGATCGCATTCGCTTCGAGACGGGTTCCCAATCCGTACAGGTGTTATTACTGCCCGATGGAGCTTCTTCTACCTGTCCAACTCAAATTACGCCGCGTCAACCCCTCTTTTTGGAAGTGGGTTGGTTGATAAAGCCGAACTTGCGTCAGCGAATGATTCGCCAATACACCGCTCAAGGAGGCTGGGCTAGCCTCACTTTAGTCACGGAATCGAAAGTCATGCCATGAAGTAATGCCTTTGTTGTATCTGACTAAAGCTATGTGGTTAGGGCAGGGGAGTCAGATCGCTCATCCTCTCCCGATCATCTAGGCACATCACCCAGCTTTAGCGCCTTGCGAGAATCTTGCGAGGGGCGTAGGGAAGTCGAGTTCCCCAAGTTCGGGGGTTTGGGGGCCTGCCCCCAAGGGCTCGCGGATCCATCCCTAACGGCCCTAACTAAAACTTCTGCGACAATCGCAACGTTGCCTTAGCCAAACGTCTCAATCAAGACTGGAATTGCTGAGTGTAGAGGTAAGCATAGCGATCGCCCTTGGCTAAGAGATCCTCGTGCGTACCTGCCTCCACCACTTGTCCCTTCTCAATCACAAGGATGCGATCGGCATTCCGAACGGTCGCGAGGCGGTGAGCAATGATGAAAGCGGTGCGATCGCCCATTAGACGTTCCAGAGCCTCCTGAACCAGTTTTTCCGATTCGGAATCGAGGGCAGAAGTGGCCTCATCTAGAATGAGCAGGCGGGGATTCAGGAGAACAGCACGGGCGATCGCGAGGCGCTGCCGCTGACCACCAGAAAGATTCACGCCTCGTTCACCCACCCAAGCGTGATAGCCCTGGGAAAACTGACTGATGAAGTCATGGGCGTTAGCGGCTTTGGCAGCGGCTTCAATAGCTGCCAGATCGTAGTTCGCCTGTCCAAACGCAATATTTTCAGCAATCGTGCCAGAAAAAAGGGTGGTTTCTTGGGGAACGATACCGATTTGGCGTCGCAAACTCCGCAGCGTCACAGTACTAATATCCACACCGTCGATCAGAATTTGGCCGCCACTGATGTCATAGAAACGGGGCAGGAGATTAACAAGGGTCGTTTTACCGGCCCCAGAGGAACCGACGAGGGCAATTTTTTCGCCGGGTAGCGCCTGAAAACTAATGCCTCGCAGTACAGGTTCATCGATCTGGTAGCTAAAGGTAACATCACGATACTCGACCTTGCCAGAAACGGGCGGTAAGGTCAGAGCCTGGGAATTTTCTTGGACGCCAGGGGCGATCGCAAATAGTTCAAAAACTCGATCCACCGAGGCTTCGGCTTCTTTAAACAGGTTGTAGTTTTCGGTGGTGTGGGTAATGGGGTCAATGAGCAGCAATCCGGCAGTAATGTAGCTGGCAAAGGCTTCCCCCGTCAGATTATCGACCGCAATTTGCCAACTGCCGACTAAAAACAGGCAGAGAATAATTCCCGCATACAGGAGTCCCACTACGGGATACTGCACCGCCAGCAGCCATGCCGCGCGGTATTTGGCTTGGTGGTGACGCTCAGCTTCCCGTGTGAAGCGTTCAATCACATAGTCCTCAGCGGCAAAGGCGCGCACGAGTCGAATACCGCTGAAGACTTCCGTCATTTGGGACGACAGGTCAGAAACCAAATTCTGGCTACGACGAGAATAGTCCAACATGCGATCGCCAAACCATCCCACTAAGATTGCCAAGATGGGTACTAGAACAAAGGTGGCTAGCGTCAACTGCCAGTTCAGCCAAACCATGTAAATCAGCACGACCACAAGCTGCAAAATGCTGGGGGTAAAGTCTTGAAATAACCGCTTCACGACCTCACCAATGCGATCCACGTCCTCAGTAAGGCGGTAGGCTAGGTCACCCGTTTGAGCTTTCTCGAAGTAGGCCAAACTGAGGGTCTGGAGGTGGCTATAGACTTGCACTCGTAGCTTCAAAGCGGCTTCCAGCGCCGCTTTGGACATCAGGGAATCCTGGCCATACTGCCCGAGCTTATGCACCACAAAGCCCGCAATGGTCAACCCAGCGGTCTGTGCCAGTGCCACAACTTTCCCCTGCACCAAAAGGGACAGCATGCGTCCGGCTAACCAGGCTAAGACTGGCCAAAAAGATGTGAATACAACTGTACACAACAGCGCATACAGAATTGTGCGCCATCGCTCTTGAATGTAGGGAAGCAGTTGCCGATAACTAGACTGTTGTGCCAAGAGAGCATCCGGTGAATCTAACGTGTTTCACGCTAGCAGTTTACGGGGATAGACTGGCAGGAATCTGATCGTACCTGTGAACTTACAAGCAGGATCCTCATAACTCGCAACTGACGTTAGTGCGTCACTGTCCATCTGGCGGTGCTGATAACCAATCAGTAAACAGGCTGGCACGATGTTGCATCAGCTATTGCACAGCATCGGCATGATTAAAGGAGCGGCGCAGCTCGACTTCGTTATAGCGACTGGTCGGTAAATTGCACTGATAAAGGTAGCGGTCATTCACCGCCGCAAGTTGCACCGTATAGCGCTCGGTTTTCAACTGACAGGCACCACGATCGCGGACGGCCTCCAAAATTTGATTGGCCATCGCTTGCTCCACACTGTCAGTATCGCCATTACCCCGACTCAACACAGCATTAAAAAGACTGGCATTGGGCTGCACCACCTTCACGAATTGTTCACGGCTGCACGCCCGTCGCATGGTGCCAACCTGACCGCCCCGCATGATCGCTTCACGTGGGTCGGTGTCCGGCACCTCATGGCTGAACTGTCCCTGCCGAAAATCATAGGCTGAAGCGCCCATCCCTTTGGCATCAGGCTTATAGGTGCCACCCCCAGCAACAATGTCAGCAATGCGCCCCGCGATCGCCGTTTCTCGCTGATTTGTGGGACGACTCTGACTAGACCTTCGGGTCACCTTCGGGGCTGACTGTGCTTGAGCAGCCCTCGCCTGAGTCAGCCACGCCCCCGGCGAACGAGTTGTCGGCGTGGCAGTTTGGGACTCTGCGATCGCGGCAAATTGCGGCAAAATGGCCAACCCATCATCGATCAAAGCCTGTAACTTGTCAGCGTGAGTCACCTGATTAAAGCGATTGATGCTAGCGCCATACAACAGATAAGGGCCATACCCCCAGAGCCGGAAGCGTTTGGCGAACTCTAGCAAGAAGGTCAGAACTGACGGGGTAAACGTCTCGCGCAGGGCCGCTTCGTTGTCGCCAGTGCCCCGTAGCGAAAACCGTTTAGCAAACTGAGGCACCGCCTCAAACCGAAGGCCAAATGACCCAATATGCATATCAGCCGGTTCTAACGTAAATGTTGGAGCGTCTAACGAAGATGATTGCATTAATAAATAGACGCCGCTGTTTGAGCGACTATTGCTACCACTCGCCAGGCTGCTCAACTCAAATATTGTGATCGCGACGCCATGACGCTCTCCTTGCAAAGCATAGAGAATAGAGTGCGATCGCCCCAAGCTGAAGCCTGGAATCTCGCGCAAAATTTTTGACAATGCCGACTTGGAAACGCGATCTGAGAGTCCCAAAGCCTGCCCGACCGTTCTCACCCTGGCAGACTGGTCGGCATAATGGTTTTGGGCCCAACGACGGCCAAAGATTACCATCAAAATCGGCATGATGATTGCAAACGCCATCAAGAAAAAGAATCCAGCCATTTGCCTGTCTCTCCAACCTATTACCCGCTTGTTGCTTGGCCCACGACTCAGCATGCCCGTAGATTTTCCTAGGGCGATCGCGCGCGAACTCTGAGATCAATACTACCTACCCGCACCCCTCCTAAACCCTTGACGCTTCCCAAACACCCATCCACCCCCTACCCTGTCACCCATCTATGCCCCTACTCCGTCACCCATCCACGCCACCCACCCCTTGAAACCCCTTCCCCAAATCTGCTACACAGTCTTTGCACCTTTATAACGACATCCCATGCCTACGGTTATCGTTGCGACTGGCAATCCTGGCAAGTTGAAGGAAATGGAAGCCTACCTGACTGAGTTAGATTGGCAACTGGCCCTCAAGCCATCGGCGATTGACGTGGAAGAGACGGGCACCACGTTTCTGGAAAATGCGCGGATTAAGGCATCGGAAGTGGCTAAGGCTACAGGGCAATGGGCGATCGCGGACGACTCGGGCCTCATGGTGGATGCATTGGACGGAGCACCGGGAATTTATTCCGCTCGCTACGATACGACGGATGCGACCCGGAATGCCAAGCTTTTGAAGGAATTAGGCGACAGTCCTAACCGTGCCGCACAGTTTGTCTGTGCCTTGGCCTTAGCACGACCGGATGGGACGATCGCGCTGGAAACGGAAGGCATTTGTGCGGGTGAAATTGCCCATGGTCTCAGTGGAGACGGTGGCTTTGGCTATGACCCACTATTTTATGTGCCGAGTATTGGCAAAACATTTGGCGAGATGACCGCTGAGGAAAAGCATCAACTCAGTCACCGAGGCGTTGCGTTTGCCCAGATCATGAATGCGTTAAAGTCTCTCGTACTGAATTGAGAGCTTTGCGTCATCAATCAGCTTGTGTAGTACATCGTTAGCTATGCGCTCACCCAACCTAACGAAAAGTAAATGACTATGACTTGTCAACTTTTTAGAGATCAAGTCGACACGAAGGTGCGATCGCCACACAACAAAAACCGTCGCTTTCTATCACCTCAACAAACGGGGCTTATTTCAGGCATAACTAATCAAGCCCTTTCTATTTGAGTCATCAATTTAGCATCAACCCGGGTGAAATTTAACGCATTGATTGGCAGCCGTTAACCTGCTTGCTCTAGCATTCAGTGTGATCTTGAGGAATGCATGAGCTTAAGCAATGGCTACCTCTAAAGGAGTTGACTAAGCATCAGACTTATCTGATATGAATCTCAAATCCTTTGAGGTTGCGATTGTTGACTTTACTGATGCTTAGAGGATTATTTACATGAGTCAAGTTACAGAAACACCGAGTTCCACTCAAAAGAATACGGCCCTGCAATGGTTGGGCGTTATTCTACTTGTCTATTTGTTAGTTGTCGCTGTTGGCATGATTGGAGCAGGCTTTAAGTCTGCTACAGGAGAGCGCGCCGAAGAATTATTTGCGTTTGCAACTAACCCTTTTATGGGGCTGATTGTAGGGACGGTGGCCACCGCCTTGATTCAGTCTTCCAGTACAGTGAGTTCGATCATTGTTGGCCTCGTAGCGGGCGGATTGCCTGTGGCGACCGCAGTACCCATGATTATGGGAGCCAATATTGGTACGACCATTACCAACACTTTAGTAAGTTTGGGTCATGTCACTGAGAAAGCCGAGTTTCGCAGAGCATTTGCCGCTGCGACGGTGCATGACTTCTTTAACCTGTTGAGCGTGGTCATTTTTCTGCCCTTAGAAATCTTCTTTCATCCGCTAGAAAAGATGGGATTGTTCCTGGCGAATATATTTGTCGGGGGCGGTTCTGTAAGCATGAAAAACCTCAACATTGTCAAAACGGTGACAGCACCGGTCGTGAACCTGTTTAAGGCTATAACGCATGTTTTGCCTGCTCCCTTTGATGGCATCTTGCTCATTTTTCTTGGCATCGGTCTCATCTTTTTAACCATCACATTAATTGGCAAGCTCCTCAAAGTGTTGATGGTGGGTCGCGCCAAAGATATTTTGCACACAGCCATTGGTCGGGGACCGATCGCGGGTATCTTGGCCGGTACATTCATCACCATCTTGGTACAATCCTCCTCAACCACCACCAGCTTGATGGTGCCGTTGGCCGGAGCTGGGGTGTTTGGCTTGGTTCAGGTGTATCCATTCACATTAGGTGCAAATATTGGCACCTGTGTCACAGCTTTGCTGGCAGCAACGGCAGTTTCGGGAGCTGAGGCGGTTCCCGCATTAGAAATTGCCATGGTACACCTGCTATACAACACGCTGGGTGTGATTATTATCTATGGAGTTCCTTTCCTGTGCGTTTTACCGCTGAAGGGAGCTGAAATTCTAGCCGCCGTAGCCTCTGAGCGGAAGTATCTAGCTTTTGCCTACATCGTTACAGTGTTTTTCTTGATTCCAGGTATTTTGCTGGGGATCACTGCATTGGCCTAACTGACGGAAGCTGCTATCTCGCAATTATGAGGTTTTGACGATGAATGAACGACTTAGCTATGTTCGCGATTTAGAAACGCAAATTTCGACAACCAAAGCAACGCTGGAAAAACTAAAGGTTGAGCGCGATCAGTCCATGCAAGCAATACAGCATGAAGAGATCGAAAATCTCGAAAAGTACCTTGACCAAGCAAATGTTGATCTAAAGGGCTTGTCTGAAAGTTCTGAAGAGGCTTGGCATCAGCTAAAGGAAGCACTCGAACAGATGATGAACGATATTCGTAGCAGCCTTCAGCGCTTGCTGGGTGAGTAAATAGCTGGGCTTGCTTAAGCGCTAAATCTACCGGACGGATTTTCTCACAGAGTCAGAAAGGAGTGCATTCCAGTCTTGCAAGACTGGAATGCACTCCTTTTAAGCCTTCTTAGCTGGCGCTTTAGGATTGTCTAAATTGCCAGGATTTAGCTTTCCTCAAGCATCTTTAACGAACCACTCGCTACAACCCACACAAAAGCAGTATTCATGCTTTTGTAAACGCCGCCGGTGTCCAGTAGCGATGCTCCTCACCCGACATCACTATAGACCCGGCCTTTCCAGGCTCCCCCTTGCCCTACCCAATGACGACGCGCCGAGTCCAGTGTCATGAGGGTGTACAAAAAGGCAATGAGCGGCAGCGCTAATGCTAGCAATAGGCCCCCATCGTAGAGCCGCAATGTTGGCCAATAGGCTAGGGCCATCAACACCCAGGTTGCTAATCCAGTCAGTGCTAGACCCGGTACTCCCCAGACCAGTCCCAAAACAAAGCTTAATGGTGCGACCAAATACACCAAGGCCATACCCAAGAGCGTGCCAATCAACAGCCAGGGCGAATAGTTGAGCTGAGTGTAAGCGCTGCGGGTCACCATATTCCAAATGCTTGTCAGGTCAGGGTAGGGGCGCAGACTGAGCGTGTCTGAACTCAACCCAAGCCAGATGGGGCCATCTGCTTTGACTGCGGCTCCCAACGCGCAATCATCAATTAAGGCTTGGCGAATCTGTTCTAAACCATGGATGCGTTGCAGGGCACTGAATCGAATGAGGGCACACCCGCCTGCCGCTGCTGCCGTACCTTTGCGAGGATTATTCACCCAGGAAAAAGGGTAAAGCATCTGAAAGAAGAAGATAAAAGCGGGAATGAGTAGCTTTTCCCAGAAGCTTTGACAACGCAGGCGCACCATTAGTGAGACTAAATCCAGCTTCTCTGCCTCCGCTTTTGTAACCAGTTGCCTCAGATTGTCCGCTGCATGGGCAATATCAGCATCGGTAAAGAGCACATAGTCAGGGGGTGCAGGCTGTCGCTGGAGATGTTGGAAACCTTGCTGCATGGCCCAGAGTTTCCCGGCCCAGCCTTTAGGCAAAGCAGTACCTGTCAGAATCGTGAGCTGGTTAGATCTTTCTAGATCAGTGGCGGTTTGAGTTGCGATCGCTGCTGTCCCGTCATCACTCTGGTCATCCACCAGCACGACTGACCATTGCCCTGGATAGTCTTGGGTGAGGTGCGATCGCAGGGATTGACCAATGAGTTCGGCTTCATTCCGGGCCGGGATAAGAACGGTCACCCTGGGCCACAATGCGGGTTCAGCTAGGGTCTGATTGACCAGTCGCTGATCAGCCCGCCAAAATTGTCCCCAAAACACCAACATGCCCACCCAAATGAGCAATGCCAACCCCGTCAGACTCCAAAGCACACCGACCATTGTCATCCATCACCTCCGTTCACCAGCATCATAAACGCGATCGCCCTTGTCAACGCGCACACTCCCTGTGAGGCGGTTGGCAATGTCTGACACCACTACAACCATCCGCTGGACGACAGCCGATTTAGATGCGCTGGCCACTGATGAATGGAAGCGTTACGAAATCATTGATAGAGAACTCTTCGCGACCATGCTCCCCACATTCGTCATCAGGATGCAGCAGGGCAAATTTATGCCCAATTGTTGTTGTGGTCGCAGGAAAGTAACTTGGGTACACCTGTTTTGACGCCTGGCGTTTGCTCCACCGATGTGGACAATGTGATTCCTGATGTTATTTGGATATCTCATGAACTGCGAGTCTCTGTAACTGTGAGTTTCAGATTGTAGATAGTACGTAAGGGGGCGCTTCCGTTGGAGGCGTCTAACGACTTAGGCAACAAAAGCTGTTGCATCCGAGCAAGCTTGCAAACGTCTGAATAGGAGGCCATATGGGCGCTGGCGACTACGATGTAGACTGGGATACTGACGTCGATATTGATGCTGAAGCTGGCAGCGATAGTGCAGAGCCAAGCGCGGCTAATGCAGCTTCAGCGCGGAACTCCGTAGCAGATTTCAGTGCATCCTCTACACATTTGCAGAAGAAGATCAAGCCGTCGAATACGAGTTCAAACAACGATGTTTTGAACTTGTCGCTACTCCTGCTGGCGTTACCCGGTATTGCCCTTCTGCTGTTATTTATTTGACACGGTTTACCATCGTCTCATGTTGCCGCAGCAAAGGCTGACGCTAAGACCCTATTTAGAGACTGTCCACCCACCCACTTTCCCGGCAGAACTATTTGCCGTATGCTGCCCCCAAGGCGATACGTTTCTTAATGTGAGGAGTACGGATGCAGACGATTGATCCGCAGCAGGCGACGGAGCTAGGTCAGGCGATCGCTGCGGCCCAGGATTACTTACTAGCGCTGCAAAAACCTCAGGGCTATTGGTGGGCGGATTTGGAATCCAACGTCACCATCACCGCTGAAATCATTATTCTCCACAAAATTTGGGGTACCGATAGCGATCGCCCTTTCCACAAGTCAGAGCAGTATTTGCGCTCCTATCAGCGAGAACACGGGGGCTGGGAACTCTTCTATGGGGATGGGGGTGACCTCAGCACTACGGTAGAAGCCTACATGGCGCTCCGATTGCTGGGAGTCCCCACGACTGACCCAGCGCTGGTAAAAGCCAAGCAATTTATCCTGGCTCGCGGTGGCATTAGTAAGACCCGCATCTTCACCAAGCTCCATCTTGCCCTCATCGGCTGTTACGACTGGCGGGGGCTGCCGTCACTGCCAGTTTGGGTCATGCTGCTGGAGCAGCCGTCTCCCTTCACGATTTATGAGCTTTCCAGTTGGGCACGGGGCAGCACAGTGCCGCTACTGGTTGTGTTTGATCAGCGTCCCGTCTATGTAGTCGAACCCACCGTTAATTTGGACGAACTGTACGCCGAAGGTATTGAAAACGTTCGGTGGGAATTACCCAAGAGTGGCGACTGGAGCGATATCTTTGTGTTGCTCGACGGTATGTTTAAATTTGCCGAAGCTATCAACTTTGTCCCTTTCCGGGAAGAGGGACTGCGCAAGGCTGAGAAATGGGTACTGGAGCGTCAAGAGGCGACGGGCGATTGGGGGGGCATCATTCCGGCGATGCTCAATTCCATGTTGGCGCTACGTTGCCTGGGCTACAACGTACACGACCCCGTCGTGCAGCGGGGATTGAAGGCGATTGATAACTTCTCAGTGGAGACAGAAGAGACCTACTGGGTGCAGGCGTGCGTTTCACCCGTTTGGGATACCGCCCTATCGATGCGATCGCTCACGGATTCCGGCTTAGCGTCTGACCATCCAACCCTGGTGCGTGCAGGGGAATGGTTGCTCGATAAGCAAATCTTGGACTACGGCGATTGGATTGAGAAAAATCCCCTAGGTAAACCCGGCGGGTGGGCCTTTGAGTTTGATAACCGCTTCTATCCTGACATGGACGATACGGCAGTGGTGGCAATGGCGCTGCAAGATGTCCAATTGCCAGATGAGAAGTTGAAGAAAGCAGCGATCGCGCGGGCGGTGCGATGGATTGCCACAATGCAGTGCAAGGACGGGGGCTGGGCTGCTTTCGACATCAATAACGATCAAGACTGGCTCAATGCGGTTCCCTACGGTGACCTGAAAGCCATGATTGACCCCAGCACTGCCGACATTACAGGGCGGGTACTGGAAATGCATGGTCGCCTCTCCCGCGATGCCGCTTTAGCTGTGAGCTATGCACCAGATTTAAGTGCTGAGCGCCTAGCCCGTGGCTTGGACTTTTTACTGCGGGAACAGGAGGCGGATGGCAGCTGGTTTGGTCGCTGGGGAGTGAACTATATCTACGGAACGAGCGAAGCTCTGGCAGCCCTGACCCTGGTTGCCCCGGAACAATGCCGCCCGCAGATTGAGCGGGGTGTGGCCTGGCTTGTGAGCTGCCAAAATGCGGATGGTGGCTGGGGCGAAACCTGCCGCAGTTACGATGATCCCAACCTTAAGGGACAAGGTCCCAGTACTCCCTCCCAAACAGCTTGGGCTTTGTTAGGACTCATTGATGCAGCTTACTGTGCTGATGCCGCTGCTGAAAGAGCCCTAGAACGCGGTATCCAACATCTTTTGGAAACGCAAACCACCGAAGGCACCTGGGAAGAAGTGGAATTCACCGGAACTGGATTCCCCTGCCACTTCTACATTCGCTACCACCTCTACCGCCATCATTTCCCGCTCATGGCGCTAGGCCGTTATCAACAGCTGCAGACACAGGGTTAATGCCGTTGTATGTGACGTAATCAGCTACAAGGCTCAAACAGGGATTTGAGGCGTTCGATCGATACGATCTCTAACAGGCTACCTAACGAGGCTTGCCTCATCTTCGGATCAGGCAAATGACCACCTCGCCACCCCATTGAACCCTGTTAGAGACCGGCGGCTTTTCCATCACGAGGATGCCGTCCTTTGAACTTCTGTCACTGATCTTGACGCCATTTAGCTATCGAGAACGGCATAGGCGCGAACCGGGAAGGTACCAAAGTTCTTTACTTTGACAGGAACGGCGTTAAATCGAAAGGGAGTCTCTGGAAGCACCTCCAAATTACACATATGCTCAACGATGGGAATGTCAGCACCCAGCAATATTGAGTGGACGGGGCGCTCGCCTGTTGACGTGTCATCAATATTGAGGGAGTCAATACCGACTAAACAAACACCTGCTTCTTTAAGCCAAGTTGCGGCTTCGGCTGTCAGATAGGGATTTCCTTTCACGTACTGCTCAGTTCCCCAATGGCGAGCCCAACCCGTATGCACCAAGACGGCCTTCCCTCGCAAGTCGGTACCTTGAAAGCAGTCTTGATCGATACGTTTCACTGCGGGATCGATCCTGAAGACAATGCCTGCTAAGTCCGCGATCGCCTCCAGTGGTAGCTCTGCTAAATCTTTACCGTCAGCATACCGATGAAACGGTGAATCAATGTAGGTGCCCGTGTTGGCAACCATCTCGATTTTGCCAATATGGAAGGTGGTTCCCTTGGCGTAATAAGCTTTCGAAGCTTCGCGGCTTAAAAAATCACAAATGATAGGGGCCGGCAACCCTGGATAGGTCACCATGCCATCTTCGACCACATGACTTAAATCAATCAACCGACTCATGCGTCTCAGCTCCTAACCGTTTTTCTAGTTTGCGCAGGCGCTTAGCAATATCCGGTAGCTGCTTGATGGTCGCCACGATCTTGAGCCACAGTCGATGCTCAATGGCCGGATAGCCACTCACCTGGGTGCCAGGAGCAACTGACTGCACAATGCCAGACCCGGCACCGGCCATTGCCCCGTCCCCAATGGTGAGATGTCCAGATGCGCCCACTTTACCGGCTAGAACAACATGATTCCCAATCTCGGTTGAGCCTGCCAAGCCAACTTGACCACAGAGCAATGCATGTTGACCAATGGTCGAATTGTGACCTACCTGAACTAAATCGTCGATCTTGCTGCCTCGACCAATGCGAGTGACGCCCAACGTTGCCCGGTCGATCGCGCTAATGGCCTGAACCTCCACATCATCTTCCAACACCACCGTGCCGGGCTGCGGCACCTTATGGAAACTGCCATCCTGAAGTGGTACAAACCGGAAGCCGTCAGCCCCAATCACCGTTCCGTTATGAATAATGACCCGTGCCCCAACTTTGACAGCTTCCCTCAAAGCCACGTGGCTGTGAATGATTGAGTCGGCACCAATGGCCGCATCATCGTAGATAGCACAGTGAGCATGGATGACCACGTTATCCCCAATCGTGACGCGATCGCCAATGACGACATAGGGACCAATAAAGACGTTCTGGCCCAACTTCACCTCCTGCCCCAAGACTGCCGTGGGGTGAATGTCTGCTTGTGGTCGAGACTGTGGATGAAAGAGCTCAATAGCTTGAGCAAAAGCCAAATCCGGATAAGCAACGCGTACTAGAGGCATTGTCAAGCCATCGGCAGCAAATGTTTCTGAAACGATAATGGCTCCAGCCGCAGAGGTTTTGATCTTAGGCAGATATTTGGCGTTTGTTAAAAAGGTAATATCCTGTGCCGTCGCCTCATCAATAGTGGCGACCCCGTGAATATCTAAATCGATATCATGGGGTTCGAGGCGAGCATTTAGGTGATGGGCAATGTCTTGGATGCGCATGTTATACGCCAGGCTCCGAACTGAGATGATTTGTCCATCACCATCATGTAACAAAGCCGTATCGCCTGGATGTTTCCAGTCAGGGTCTTAAACCCTAATCATCACACTACGCTGATGGAATCGAGGCATCAGTCTCTGTTGTTCGCAATTAAGATTGCCGCCAAAGCTTCCTGTAGTGTCCAGATCGGTAAAGTTTGGCCTCCGTTTTCCCTAGGTTTGAGCTTAGGGAAAACGGTGTCAATCCTAGCTGACACGTTTGCAGGGGCTCATGCAAGCCTTATGCAGAAGGACGATGCCGTTGCCAATACCACCGCCCGACCCAGCCAGTTATTGCCAGAATGCCAACATAAGGACTAAAGACCAGTAACCAGAGCAATAGCTGCATTAGGACTACACTCAATTCCCGCGCCGCAGTACTTGCAGTTTGCCAGGTTTCTCCTAAGGTTTCGCGAATGGGTGCAGTGATTGGGGCCGCCACTTGATCACTGACTAAGGTGAGTGAAACAGTCGCATACGCAACTTGATTTTGCAGGTTTTTGAATTGGGCGTCGGTCCGCTCAATGGTTTCCCGTACGTTACTCAATTCACGGGCAACCTCCAGCACATCAGCCACTGCACCTGAGCGCTCCATAATTTCGAGCAATGCTTCTTCCGACTTGCGGAGATTGCGCACCCGCGCCTGCAAATCTACCAACTGATTGGCAACATCTTCGGCAGTGATACTTTGCGCTTGAACGGTTCCCAGAGCGCGTAATTCTTCTAAAACATTGTCCAGGTTATTTTGGGGAACGCGTAGCTCAACCCAGACCTGACGAGGAGCCTGCGTAGAAGTATCTTGATCCGACAGTTCAATGAGATCGCCTTGATACTGCCGCAGCATATCGGCAATATTAGCGATCGCGGCATCAACATCGACCAGCTCGATCCGCAGGTTGGCATTCTTGATGAGCTGCGGTCGCCGTTGGCCTCCGGTTGCCGTTGTCGTGTCCAGCTCACTATTCGCCGGATCTTGGTTAACTGCTTCCGTTTCAGCTAAGGCAAGACTATCAGCTGGAGCCGATTCGTAGGAAGCACTATCGCCTTCAACATAAGCACCCGCACAACCTATCAACGCAACCATGCTCAGAGCCCCCAACATCTGAGGGGCACGTTTCGGGAGAGAACGGTGATTTAATTTCATAAGGCTCGCCTTCCAGGTTGGGATATTCCCAGTATGGAAAGCGAGCATGATTAGAAAACCTGAGTTTCAGTAACTGAAACAGCAGACTAATAAGCCAGGGTTTCGAGCGTTTCACGGAGGTAACGGCGGACTAACTTGTCGAGGGATTGGGTTTCGAGTGAGTACTCCTCTTGCTGCTGTTTCCAGCCTTGGAATCCAGAACTATTGGCGATCGCGGCTCGGAGACTTGCCCAAGTTTCGGCATTCTCAGAACCATCACGCATCATGCTTGAAGAAGACATGGCTATACGCACTTCCATTATGAGAGAACGAACATTTCATGAGCCCTGTTTTATGGGTCTTACCCGTATCAGGGAATAAGCCAAAATGCTTACGTCTGTTATCCTCCAGAATAACGCAAGCAATTATTGAGGCATTGTACGAACAACCACACTTTGACCGAAATAACAGGCTAATCTTAGAGACTTTTAGATGGGTGTTAACAGACTTCAATGCCTTCCAGAATTAACGCCTATGTATCAGATGTACTACGAGTAGTCGGGATAAATGGCTCAATCTTGATGTCGGCTGAAGCAGTATTGGTATGTAAGGCCTTGTGATCTTCTAATACAAGGCTTTCCAAGCTATCAGAATTTGTGGCGTGGAGGTCTGGCTCGGCTAAACTCCCATCTGTTGTGGTGTCTGATGTTGGCTTAGGAGGCGCAGTTAGAAGGGGAATATCGGATTCCTGCCTTTGAGACGGTGTGTCAAGTTTCTGGTTGCTCGGATGGCTCGGCAGCGCTGCTTCAGAGTGTTCGGCAATGACTTCAGCGGCCTGCGCCCGTTCCTCTTCAAGACTTACCGTGGGGAAATTACGGATCCCTTGAAGATGGGATGATAGAGGGTGATCAATTGCAGCCTCCTCAGGAAGCTCATTCGTCTCTAAAAGGTCGGGTGATTCGGAAGGGTTCTCGGTTGCAGCTTGAATAGGCGTTACCGCTGAAATATCACTTAGAGCATCTGTGGTAACTGGAACAGTAGGTGACTCAGACAGAGCATCCGCATCTGCCTGCAACTCCGGCAAAATCTGACGCAGCCGAATTCCCGACACAGTGAAGTCGCGAAGAATATGGGCTGTGTCGTAACTCGCCGTATTCTTCAGCGCTTGATCGGGCGTCAAAAGGAGTGGCAGAGCCGACATCGCGAGTTGAAGAAAGAAATTAGCCAGAAAGAAGGCGATCGCAGCTATAAGCCAGCCCACAGCACGCGATTGTCCAGCAAAAGGCGTACAGCCTGCTGCCATAGGCGCTAGCGGATACAGAAGCACCAAAGCCCCTGTCAGAATGCCCACACTAACAATAGCCAGAACTTTACCTAGCCAGGAACGCTGGCGTGACAGGAGCTGCAACCGCTGAGAACTGAGTGAATCAGGTCGAACAGCAACCAGCAGCAGACTGAAAGGATAAAAAGGCCGTCGCCATTGCATCCACAATAAGGGGACGCTCCCAATTAAACCCAGAAGCCCCATTTCCAGCCATGGAGGGACGACCGGATCCCCCACGGCTAGACCTGCCAGGCAGAGATCAAGCCAAATCGGCACACTCGCTAAACCCGCTAGGTGTAACCATAAATGGGGATCACGGCGCAATGCAGTCATGGCTTATTACGCAGGAGTAAGGGAACGACGCTGAGTGACCATTCGGAAGGCCTCAATGACATCACCTTCCTTCCAATCATTGAACTTGTCAATTCCGATCCCGCATTCAAAGCCAGAGGCAACTTCCTTCACGTCATCTTTCATCCGCTTCAGCGAATCTAACGTGCCCTCATAAACAACCTCCCCGCCTCGACGCACGCGCAAGCGGCAGTTACGGGTGACTTTGCCTGAGAGAACATAACAACCGGCAACACTCCCCCGGCGGACTGGGAATACAGCTCGAACAGCGACTTCGCCTAACGGATCTTCCACTAGCTCGGGTTCCAGGAGACCTTCCATAGCCCCTTGGATATCGTCTAACAGGTTGTAGATGATGTCGTAATCCCTAACGTCCACTCCCTGCCGATCAGCCGCTTGACGGGCACCCGACGCTAGGGTCGTGTTGAAGCCTATGAGTACGGCTCCACTGGCAGCCGCCAGATCAACGTCAGTCTCGCTGATTTCTCCCGGTGCACCGAGCAAAACTCGGATTTGCACTTCGTTTTGTGGCAACTGCTGGAGTGCTGCCAGAATTGCCTCCACAGAGCCTTGAACGTCGGCTTTGAGGATAATGTTGAGTTCCTTCAGGTCGCCTTCCTGAGCCTGGGCTGACAAGCTACTGAGGGTAACCCGTCGGGATGCCATGGCTTGCTGTAAGCGGGACAGGCGCTGTTGATCAGAGCGCGAATCCGCAACACTGCGAGCCTCTTTTTCATCCGCGAAGACATCGAATTCGTCCCCAGCAGCAGGCACGTCACTCAAGCCGAGAACCTCAACCGCAAAGGAGGGGGAGGCGACATCAACTCGCTGACCGCGATCGTCAATCATGGCTCTGACTTTACCAAAGACAGAACCCGCCACAATGCTGTTGCCAACTTTCAAGGTGCCATTCTGCACTAGAAGGGTCGCGACAGGGCCACGCGCCTTATCCAGGTTGGCTTCAATGATGGTTCCCTTCGCTAGACGATCCGGATTGGCGTGTAAGTCTTCAACCTCTGAAACCAGCAGCAGCATTTCCAGCAGGGTATCCAGGTTCTCACCAGTGATGGCGCTGACAGGCACCATGATGGTGTCGCCGCCCCATTCTTCCGGTACCAGGCTATGCTCCATGAGCTCCTGCTTAACACGGTCAGGCTGAGCCGTTTCCTTATCAATTTTGTTGACGGCTACCACAATCGGCACGCCTGCGGCCTTGGCGTGACTAATGGCTTCAATAGTCTGAGGTCGAACGCCATCGTCCGCCGCGACCACGAGAATGGCAATATCGGTCACCCTCGCACCACGCGCACGCATCGCAGTGAACGCTTCGTGACCAGGCGTATCGAGGAAGACAATCTGCTGCTCTTGCCCATCATGTTCCACGTCCACATGATAAGCACCAATATGCTGGGTAATCCCACCCGCTTCACCTTGGGCCACTTTGGTTTGCCGGATGGAATCCAGCAGGGTTGTTTTACCGTGGTCTACGTGGCCCATAATGGTGACGACCGGCGGACGACGAATCAGGCTTTCCAGGTCACCGACCTCGATCATCTCGGTGACTTTTTTAGCTTCCGACTCGGCCTCTGCTGTCTCAACCAAGATTTCAAACTCTTCAGCAACCATTTTGGCCGTTTGCACGTCCAAGGTCTGATTAATATTGGTGGCAATCCCCTTAAAGAATAGCGATTTGATGATGTCTGTCTCAGGCACTGTAATCATGTCGGCCAGCTCATGGACAGTGACGCCACCAGTCAGCGTAATGATTTCTGGTCGCTCCTGTTGCGTAGCCTGCTCCCGGCGATCGCGACGTTGATTGCGTCCACTATCCCGCTGCTGGGGCTTGTAGGACTTCGGCGTACTGGTCGGCCTGGGCGTTGTTTTGGATTTAGGTTTGGGAGGCCGCGCCAGCGACATGCTCAGCGAAGATGCAGCTGCATCTTCCTGCCCCTCTAGCCCCTCTTCGTCAAGATCGGCTAGGACATCATCCTCATCCTCAATAAAGCCATGACCGCGACGCTTGTTCTTGTTGGCCTTAGCCGTCTTCTGCTGTTCCGGTCTTTCTTCTTCTTCGCGTTCCTTACCTTTGCGCTTTTGACGCGGTGGTGATGGGCGTCGTAGGGTTGGCTGTTCTACCAGCTCCTCTGGCACCAAAGATTCGTTGTCGTCAATATCACCGTCACTGTCCACGCCCTCGCTAGAAGCCGATCGCTTCGATGCCGGACGCCTCAACTCTGGTTTGGGCTTGAGCTGTGCTGTACGGTCTTCTTGATCAACTTCTTTAACCGTCAAGCGCTGGACACCGTTCGTATCGCCATCACGACTGGGGCGTTCGCGGCGATCACGCTTTTTAATCAGAACTGGCTTACCAGGCTTTTCGGGCTTTTCGGGCCGACTAGGTGGCCCCACCAGCTCTAGCTTGGGCTTCTCAGGCGCAGCGGATGCGGTAGGCTTAAGCGGCGCGCCAGGTCGCTGTGGAGCACCTTCCGACTCTGTTGCCGCTTCTTCAAACGAAGGTGAAACGGGCTGTTCAGTCCCTGTAGGCCTTGGCCGACGGGGCTTAGGTTTAGGCGGCGGCGGTGCCAGTGAAGGGCTACGAGAAACAACAGAACGACTCGGCGGTGAAGCAAGTTCTTCGCTAGCCTCTTCACCGGCTGTCGTTGGAACAGCCGGTCGATTCTCAGGTCGAGCAGGCGGTGGCGCGGGTGCTTTTGCCGCTGGCTTGGAATGGTGCCGCCGTACTTCTAAAATTTGCTGCTTTTTGATTGGACGCGGCTTTTCCTTGGCGGGTGCCGGGTCGGGTTTACGAGCACGAGGGGGAGAAGGCTTCACAGGTCGATTAATCGTCTTTCCAATACTCTGCTTGACTTCACTCCGGATGCGAAGCGCGTCTTCATCTGTAATCGTACTGCTATGACTCTTAGCAGCAATGCCTAAGCGCTCACAAATTGTCAGAATATCTTTATTTTCTAAATCGAGCTCTTTCGATAACTCATATATTCTGACTTTGCTATTGTTCATTCAAATCTTCCTCGCCAATACTGCTATGTCATAGAACAAAACCTGCCCTGCTAGACAAAACTCACTTATCCTTGCGTGGCAGGGACTGCCCAACAAGAGAACTCAAGTTATCAAAACCAGGCTTATCGACACTCGGAACGAGCATCGAATCCATCCTTCGGATCAAGACTAAAACTTAGGGTGGAGTTCAATGCTACCAAACCCCATCCAAAGTGTAATCAGTCAGTGGCCCAAAACAATTTGCGAAATGTTCCAACTTTTTTATTCTGTGAGAACTCAACGGGTATAGGAAGTCGCCTTAGCTAAACGTTGCCACAGTTGATCATAAATCGCCGCCGGAACCGCTGCTCGCAGCGATCGCCCTAAGCGCTTTTTCTTCTGCGCTATCTGGAGGCAGTCAGCGGTAGGACACAGATAAGCGGAGCGGCCCATCCCCTGATCAAGCTGAATCGTTTGCTGCGGTGACACTCTGACAACTCGCCAGAAGGTCTCACGGGGGGCGATCGCCCGACAACTGATGCAACGTCGATAGTTCGGCTTCATCCTCAGTTATTCTGACTCCTCCTCTATTTCTAAAGCCTCCGGGTTCGGATCTTCCTCATCTTCAAAAGCAGTAGCTTCTACCGTTTCTTCGCCTTCTTCAGTTCCCTCCTTAGCGGCTGACGACTCAGGGGCTGTCACTGGTTCTGTTGCGGCGACAGCTATCGAAGCTTCGTTAACTTCATCAGTTGTAGCCGTTGCGGCAGCCTCTTCTAATTCTAGTTCATCGGCATATTCCTCTAAAGCGGCGGCTTCCAGTGCTGCCAACTTACGGGCACGGGCTGCTTCGGCTTCAGCGCGGGCTTCAGCTTCTTTGCGCTGAGCCGCTTCGGCGGCTGCTTGGGCTGCCTCGGCGGCTGCTTGGGCTGCTTCTTCCTCCGCCTGACGAGTCGCCATGAGCTCGGCTATCTTACGATCCTCCTCGGCATGGTCATACTTGGCTGTGTCTTTAATATCAATTTTCCATCCCGTCAGGCGAGCCGCCAAACGCACGTTTTGGCCTTCCTTTCCAATGGCTAAGCTGAGCTGATCTTCAGGCACAAGCACATGGGCTTGTCGTTCTTCTGGGTTCACTAACCGCACCTCATCAACGCGAGCTGGGCTCAGGGCATTAGCAATGTAGGTGGCCGGATCGAGCGAGTAGCGAATAACATCGATTTTCTCACCGCGTAATTCATTCACCACCACCTGAATACGAGAGCCGCGAGCCCCAATACAGGCTCCCACCGGATCAACATCCCGCTCAGCTGTATCAACCGCAATCTTGGTCCGTGGCCCAACTGCCCGTGAAGGGGGATTCGCTTCTCTGGCAACAGCCACAATCCGAACGATTTCATCCTCAATTTCCGGAACTTCGTTAGAAAAGAGCTCCACCACAAGCGCGGCATCGGCTCGTGAAACCACCAGCTGAGGGCCTCGGTGCGAGCCCTCCGACACGCGTTTTAATACGACTCTGAACTTGGAATTGGGACGGTAATTGTCATTGGGTAACTGATCTCGCTTCAGAAGTTCGGCCTCAACTTCAGGCTGACCCGCACCGCTACTGATAGTCATAATGACGGATTGACGTTCAAATCGCTGTACAGTCGCCGTCAGGATAGTCCCTTCTAGGTCTTGAAACTCTTCTTGGATGAGCCGGCGCTGTTGATCACGCAGCTTTTGAGCCAAGACTTGTTTGGTCTGGATAGCGGCCATGCGCCCAAATTCTTTTTGTTCGGGTGTGACATCCAAAACAACGGTGTCTCCCACTTGAGCTTCTGGGGCAACCTCTAAGACATCAGCTAAAGGGATTTGGTGATCGATGCTGGTCACCTCTTCCACAATGGTCTTCGTTGCCAACACTCGGAAGCCCTGATCATCTTCGTACTCAATATCGAGTTCTATATCAAAATTGTCAAAGTAATCCTCTTCAAAATGAAATCCCTCAGCCAAGCGTTGAGTGCGTCGAAAACGCTCATAGCCTTTTAGCAAAGCCTCTCTTAGGGCGTTTTCAACGGCGTGTTTGGGAAGATTTCTTTCGCGGCTAATGCTGTCAATCAGCTCCTTGAGATTAGGCAGGCTTACTAAAGACATAGACAAACTCCTAAAAGTCTGGGCGTAGTGATTAAGTTGGGTTCTAATAGACGGGGTGACAAGGACATCGCAACGACATCATTCGGGCGGCTGGTCGCTGAGCCGCACTACGTTCACCAGGGTTCTGGGTAATTTGATAGGCCGACCTTTGCGGGTTAAGTGCAACGTCTCGGCATCGCGACGAACGAGCTGCCCTACCCAGATTTGCCGATCTTTATAGGGTTCTGTGAGCTGAACCTCGACCATAAAACCTTTGAATACTGTGAAGTCACGCTCAGACGACAGCTGTGAAGAAATGCCCGGACTGGATACCTCGAGAACATAGGCATCGGGGATTAAGCCAACTTCGTCTAAGGCAGCTTCCAATGCTTGACTCATCTGTTCACAGTCTTCCAAGCTGGTATCTTCCTGCACGCGATTCCGCACATCAATGCGAAGAATGGGAGGTGAGTGATTGGTTTGAAAGACCGCATCAACCACATTTAAGCTTAGTCGCTCCGCTAAAGGGGCTGCTAAGTCTAAAATCTGTGGAATGAGAGGATGAGCCATACAAAACTCCATAAAAAAAGTGGGTGTAGGCCCACTTCCCATGAATCTTAGAGTCAGGGAAAAACAAGCGTCGTAACACTTGTTCCGGCTGTCATGTTAGCGCATATTTTTGCCAGTGTTACGGACTTCCTCAGCCCGACCATGATCCCACTTCGTCATCTTTTCGTCCCCTGGCGCTATCAGACAGGCTCAAAAGGACCCTCAGAAGCGCAACTGTTGACTTAGCCGTCTCAATTGGTTTTCTGGCGTTCTTGAGTCATGTTGTAAATGCGATAGTTTTCAATCATGAGACTGTCAACGTCCTCTGCCGAAATCTGCTGGACGTAATTAATTTTGAATTCTTCCAGCAACGCGACCGTCCATAGCTGAAGCTCATCAATGGTTTTGTCGCGCTGAATCTCAGCGCGCACGGTGTCCCCGATTTTGCTCACCAACTTTTGGGTCAGCGCAGCCGCTTCTTTATCTTCTAAGGCACCTGTCAGTGCCTGATAGAGGTTTTGCGAAACTAAACTCACGACTTGTTGACTCATTTGAGTTTGCCAGTCGCCGATGCCTGGTAGTCGCCGCAAGCCTTGGTAGCCTGGCGCTTGGTCGAAGGCTTTAGTCACGTTGTAATGGAGCAGCTCGTCAATTTCAGGCTTAACCTGCGGTAGCACTTGATACAAAACCAATGTCGTCAACCGATTGGCAATGGCTTGGACTTCATCGACACCGTTAATGTCAACGTAGCCGCGTTCAGTATTTGCCAGCAGTGTCCGGGCAATGTTGCCTTCTTTGATCACGTTCTGAAGCTGATCGATAACCCGTAACACCACAATCTCGGTCAGCTCTACCGCGAAACTAGCGATGAAGATGCGGTTAATCCGATTCCTCAAAGGCACCAGGTTAACAAGCTGCGATTGATTAATGCGAACTGTGACCGGAATGACGCGTAACCACTGCCAGAAGGGCAGTAGCAGGAGGAGGTCATACCACCGAAGCAATAGGGCATCCAGCCAGGTGTAATTTTTGTAGCGGCGGCTGATATAGAAGGTTCTAGCAAACAATTCAGCGGCGAAGAGGAGGATAAACCAAGCATCTAATTTCAGAAATTCATTAGTCGGATGGCCATCTTCACCTATGCCCCGGAAGTAGTTAGTTTCCATGAGCGGCCTGATTTCATCGTTGAAATACTGGATTTCAGCCAGCAGGCCAGCCTCTTCCAGATGTTCACGACTCCAAAATTCTTGAAAGGCGCGCTTGGCCGAATCAACCTCAACATGATCACGCATCATATTTTTAATGCGCTCTAAGGTGCCTGACTTGTCCGCGATCGCGAAGGGATTCTCGTCAATCATGGCAATGCTCAAGGTCTGTAGTTCATCGAGCCAAACCTCTGACTGCACCGAATCCAGGCCAGTTTGAGCAACCTGTTCCTCTAGCTTGGCAACTGTTTCTAGGTATTGCACTGTCGAGCGCTCGGGCTCAATCCCCTTAAACACTTCGCCGTACCACGTTGTAAATTCGGGCAGGAATCTGAGATACAAATCGCGGAAACGAATGTAACTCAGGTCAAACAGCACGATGAGCAAATTACAGAGCGCAATGATTGCCACTAAACGCTCAAACCAGAGGACCGTGGTTTTCAGAAAAGGGGAGCGTCTGCGCGTGCGTGAAAGAGCAGCCATAACCGTTATTGTCGTGTCGCCATTAGAACCATGCCGCTAAATGATACGGTTGTCATCCACTACGGTGCCTAAATCACGCAAGTTTTTGCAGGTTACACCGCTTAATCGCGCTCGCGAGGAATCAGAATTCGCTAGGATATATTCATATTTCTTCACACATTCGGTTTTACTCGATCATGACAACGGCGATCGCAGATGCAATCTCTCCTCAGGCTCCATTGCCCGGTCAGATTTGGATGTGGCGGGGGCACAGCATTCACTATGTCAAAGCGGGCGAAGCCCGTCCTGATCGCCCACCCTTGCTCTTAATCCATGGCTTTGGTGCTTCGACTGACCATTGGCGTAAAAACATCGAAGGGTTGAAAGCTGATTTTGAGGTGTGGGCTGTTGATTTGCTTGGGTTTGGTCGCTCGGCAAAAGCTGATATTCAGTACAGTGGCTTACTCTGGCGCGATCAGCTGCACGATTTTATCCAGACCGTTATTGGTCGCCCTGTAGTGATTGCTGGAAACTCGTTGGGGGGCTACGTTAGTCTCTGTGCCGCTGCTGACTTCCCTGACGATATTGCCGGTGTGGTGTTGTTGAACAGTGCAGGCTCTTTTCAAGAGACAGCTCCTCAGAAGCCAGTGGGGAATCCCTTTCGACAGGCCTTGGGCAAAGCCATCCAAACTTTCTTACTCCAACCTGTACCCAATTGGTTTTTATTTCAGTACGCCAAGCAGCGCTCATCAATTCGCCAAACCTTACAGAAGGTCTATCTGGATCAGACGGCTATCACCGATGAGTTAATAGAAGCTATCCGTCGACCAGCGGATGATCCTGGAGCCGTCAGGGTCTTTGCTGCGGTGTTTAAATCCCCTAAAGGTGACACCGTGGATGCCTTATTGAAACGCATGCAGGCTCCGTTGCTCTTGATTTGGGGTGAAGGGGATCCCTGGATGAATGCTCGTCAGCGGAGCGAGAAGTTCCAGCAGTATTACCCTTCTTTGAAAGAATACTTTCTTCAAGCAGGGCATTGTCCCCATGATGAGGTCCCTCAGCAGGTCAATCCACTGTTGCGTGATTGGGTCGTGGCAACTGTGCAACCTGTGATTGAGTCAGGCATCCAATAAACAGGGTTTAGCGCTCTGCTGGTAACCGACGTTTGGTTCGACGCTTTCTGGTAGTGAGAAGTGTCATGAAGGTCAGGACAAATGCGCCTAGCAGACCACAGAGCGCGATGGTCGAGAAAAAGTCTGGCGGCTGTTGATATAAGCCAAACACCGCATAGCGACTACCGGGCGCATCAGAGACATCGGGGAAAAGAATAAACGCGATCGCGATCGCCACCTGACTCAGGCATGAATACAGGATTGTGGTTTGCCTAATGCGTTTCTTTTCCAACGCAATTCTGGCATGGAGACCAAAATGAAGCGCCAATAGGGGTAAAATGAAAATCCCCAATAAAAATCGGTACCACCCCATATTCAACAAGAGCCCTGCCAGACACAGCCCAAGTGATGTGACGTTCACGGTCATGAGGCATATGGCAGTTGCGTATTGTTTAGACACAGCGAATTTCCTAGGGGCTGTCATCATTTAGAGCCTGAATCCTCATGCTGAAAGCGGTTCAGCCCCTAGCTAGTTTTACCAAGCGGGCGCGGCAATGCTGATACCGAAGGCTTTCGAGCCTAATTGATGACGCGCCCTAAATAACTTATTGCTTCACGCGCAGGTGCCTCACCTCTTATCCTCCAGTAGGCTTGCGTGACAGGATGAGAGGAAGCGGCCCAGGCAGCGTTCAACTGTTGGCGTTAGATTCGGAAACAGCATGAATTTCAGAGTTTGAAGCGAGCGGCGCTAAACGCTTACAAATTGTTACTCAGTTCATGCCGATTCAATGTTCTCTGCCACGAGCACTGGCAAGCATTCCACTACGCCTAACTCAGTGCATTGCGCCTCTTTCAAGACGCTGTTGAATCGGGTGCTTGCAGCTCACTGCCGGTCGAGGGGTGTATTAGGGCAGACTGATTGGGAGCAAGTGCCTCGATCGCTTCACCTAAAGCCGTCGTTAGGGCTTGGCGAGTTTCAGCATGTTCTTGGCGCTCTGAGTTCAAGGCTTTTTGCAAGCGATCGCACTGCTGTAGTGCTTTAACTAGCTCTGTTCGGAGACCTTCCACCGTATTAAGATCCGACTCTGTTGCCAAAGCCTGTTCAAGCTCAATGACAGGCGCTTGAGCAACCTGTGACTGGAGTGCCTGTAATTCTGCTCGTAAACTGTTAACAGTTAGCTGGAGTTGTTCGACTTCATCACGGCGCTGTTTAGCTTCGGCGTCGTACAGCTGTCGCCAGTTAGACGCACTTTTATAAGCCTGATCGCGCTCTTGACGCGAAGCAGCCAGTTGCTGCTGCAGTGTCCGAATTTCCGTGAGCCAGCGGGTAATATCTTGGGTCATCGCAATGGTTGCTAGGACGGAGGCATAGAAGTAGTCTCATTCAGACGCCTGCCCTAAAACAGGAGCGCCTGCAAAGCACCCGGAGTTGGTAACACAATTAATACTAGGATCGTGAGCGCTGCCAGTCCCCACAGGTCGCGCTTATTGTCTAATTCACTCACGTCATTGAGTGCGGGCTCATCTACAGTCGGGATAAAAAACAGTAGGATCGCCCAGATTAGCAATTCACTATGAACGAGCGTTAGGCCTAGCACTAGGAAACGACAGATTTGGCCGATTAACGCCCCCATACGCTGTCCATACATGGCATGAACAATATGGCCCCCATCCAATTGCCCCACAGGCATTAGATTCAAGGCCGTAACCACCAGGCCTAAGCATCCAGCAACCGCTACGGGATGCAGATGAATGGCGTCCTCAACTGTTAACTGACTGCCCAAAGCCAGTTTACTGAAAATGGCTAAGGCAATCGATGCCGATGGATTCAACGCCTCAAAGCTCAGGAGGCTCGCATCTTCCGGCATCGGTACGATGTCTGACTGCGTTAGGCCCCAAAACAGTAATGGAACCGACATCACCAACCCGGCCAGAGGCCCTGCAATGCCAACATCGAATAGAGCGCGACGATTGGGAACGGGCGATCGCAATTGAATGAAAGCGCCAAATGTGCCTAAGAAGAAGGGAATGGGAATAAAGTACGGCAGCGTCGCCTTCATTTTGTAGCGGCGAGCCATCCAATAATGACCGAATTCATGCACGCCCAGAATAATCATCAGCGCCACAGCATAGGGCAATCCCTGTAAAAAGAGGGAGGGATCCTGCTGTAACGACTGCTCCGATACACCTGCGATAAACGCACCGACAACGGTAGTTGTAAACAGGGTCGTCACAAATAAACCCAGGGCTACTCCAGGTCGCGTCAATTTCTGCGGTCGCGCTGATTTTCGCTGGGTTTGCTGCTCGGGATTAGGAACCAACACAAAGAGCGGCTTCCCATTCAGTCCTTCTTGAAACAAGACTAAGAAACGTTCCCCAAAGTGGGTCGTTACATTCTCTTTGATAGTTTCGTAGGCAACCGACGGAGCGGATCGCAGTTGACCTCGGCAAATCAAAGCTTGAGGCCGGTACTCAATATTTTGAAGATAGTACACTGACCACGGAAAGCAATGCTTGAGGGTTGCTTCTTCGTCTTTGTCGATGGGCCTGAGCGTAGCTTCTTCGGCGATCGCCTTAGCGGCTTCGGAACGCGTTGGCGGAGCTATTGTGTCGCCTACAGCCGTTTGTTCGCGTTGCTTCAGCGGAATACGTCCCCGTTGAATTAAGAGCCAGTAAGCCACCGGGCACAATACAAAGAGCCCCAACAGCACCTCTAGGGGAAAAGGCTTGTCGGCATTGCCGCTGACACTCCAAAACATCAGGACAAAAGCAGGTGTCATCATGACAACCCACAGTAGCCAAGTAGGTGTGCGGGTGATGCCAGCCACGCTCCGCTTAATGACGTAATAAGTAAAGGCGCTCAGCAGGAGCAAAAACCAAAGTTGCATTGTTCTTAATTGCCCTGCTCGTTTAACGACAGGATTAGGTGACCGTGAGTACAGTTGGTGTTTTCAGAGAAGTAACCCCTCTGATAAATCAACGACTGCCCTAATTACATTCACTGCACAAATGCAGTTAACCCTATCCTAGCTAGGATAGCTTGCTGTGGTAGGCTAGCACCCCTAAGAACAAGCTAGATTTGATGGAAGTTCCTTATCTTCCATTCGCGGCACCTATTGACTCAAGGACGTTACTCACTGTGTCAGCCAAGCAGCCTCATCTCATCTTGGATGAAAACATTTACGCGTTTGCGCCCAATCGAGCCACGCTGGGAGGCACATCTTATTTCATCGTCGCCAAGGATCAAGCGAAGGTTGGTAATCTCCTCATTGATGCCCCGGCCTACAATGCTGATATGCTGGCGTTTTTACAGGCGCACGGCGGGGTCAGATGGTGGCTTATTACCCATCGAGGGGCCACAGGGCAAACGAAAGCCCTTCAGGCAGCACTGGATTGTACTGTAGTGGTTCAGGAACAAGAAGCCTATCTCCTCCCTGATACCCCAAATGTGGTGACTTACCGCGAACAATATCGCATTGAAGACCGTGTTGAGGTGTTGTGGACGCCTGGGCATTCACCAGGCTCAGCCTGTGTGTATTACGCAGGGGCGGGCGGCGTGTTGTTTACAGGACGACATTTGCTCCCCGATCACCAGGGACAGCTGATGCCGCTCAGGTTCTCTAAGACCTTCCATTGGCCACGTCAATTGCAGCAGATTGAACGATTAAAAGCCCGGTTTTCAGGAGAAACGCTTGCCGCTATCTGTCCTGGGGCCAACACCGGATTTCTTCGTGGCAAGCGTGTGATCAGTGATGCCTATGAGCAGCTCCAAGCAATTGAAACTGCTCAGCTGCGTGAAGCCGTAGCGCTGCTGTAAGACTCGTTTAAGAAACCGGGTTTCTGCGTTCGAGTCAACAACCAGAAATCCGATCTCCGATTGCTCTTCCGCACCTCTGATTACCTGGCTCCCCTAGCTTTGTTATGCCTGCATCCAATGAGGTTTGACAGACCACTAGGCGATCGCCCGTTTGCCCAGCTCCGATGTTAGCCAAGACGTCAATTCGGAGGGATAAATTAGCCAAGTGCGCTGATAAGTCTGCGTAAGGGTTTCGACAATCGGTGACAGCGTTTTGATATCCGTTGGCATGCCATCCAGACCGATCTTAATCCCCCGTTGATAGAGGGTATAGCCGCGACTAAGACTTTGGCTGAAACCACAGTAAATTGCAGGTTCATAGCCATAGCGGGCGACTTGCTTGTGAGCCTGCTGCAACAGCTCGGCGCGATCGCCGTCAGGCAGGGCAGAAATATCGCGAGTTTTCAGCAGGTTGCGATTAATAAAGCGCTGACAGAGATCTGCAAGAATCCGATCAGGATGGGATTGCCATCGTTGCAGATGATAAGTGAAGACAATGTCATCGGCTTGCAGGTAATGGTCTAGCGTCAACATGGTTTCAGGATGGGTCAACCAGGCACCGACAGTGTCATCAGCGTACAGCTCATCGGCCTGACACTCGCGAGCCCGCTGAAAAGCTTGTTGCAAGATCCAGGTGGCGGCCAAGTTTTTGGGATGGTTGTAAACCTGGGCATACATGAAATGGCGCACGAGCAGGTAGTGTTCAACAGCGGTCTGGCCATTGCGAGCAACGACTAGATTGCTGTGTTCATCTAAGTCAAAGGAACCCAGAATGTGATCCAGATCGAGTGAGCCGTATGAGGTGCCTGTGAAGTAGCTATCGCGCATCAGATAGTCGAGGCGATCGCAGTCCAATTGACTCGACACGAGTTGCCAAATCAGAGGCACTGGGTGCTGATGGGTGTAGGCCGCTTCAATATCCGCGATTAGCGTCGGTTGGTGGCCGTTCAGGAGCCCTTGCACAGGCTCCGATTCACGAATAATGCGCCGTGTCCAATGTTCATGATGCGTTTTGAACACTTCTTCGGCTGTATGGCTGAAGGGGCCGTGCCCAATATCATGGAGCAACGCTGCGCACAGAACTGTCGCGCGATGAGGACGTAAATGGGGGTAGCGCTCCGCCAGGGGGTCAAAAGCTCTGCGGGTGAGGGCCATGACGCCTAAAGCATGAGTAAAGCGCGAACTTTCTGCCCCATGAAAGGTGAGGCTCGCTGACCCCAGCTGACGAATGCGACGCAGGCGTTGAAAAGCAGGCGTATCGATGAGCTCAATCAACAGGGCTTCTGTCGGCTCCTGTCGGGAAAGGGCGATCGCCCCATGTAGGGGGTCATGATACGTGCGCCTACGCTTGGGGAACACTAGCCACCACCAAAGACTGGCTTAACAACTGTAATGCTGCCTGATATTGAGGATCAGCCGCTGTCCCTAATTGTTCCCGCGTCAGGTTCTCCAAAGGCACCACATAATCAGGGCGAATGCCAGAACGATTGATATCGTGGTGAGCTGGGGTTTCGTACTTTGCCACAGTGACCACTAACCCTGAACCATCAGACAAGTCAAATAAGGATTGGATCAATCCTTTCCCAAACGTGACATTACCCACCAACTGAGCACGCTGGTTGTCCTGCAGTGCCCCTGCCAGAATCTCGCTCGCACTTGCCGTCCCTTCATTCACAAGAACAACCAGCGGGGCTGCTGTCAGCGTGGTTGTGCCCGTTGCTTCATAACTGTCCAATACGCCCCGGCGATCCACGGTATACACAATCGTGCCAGCGTCTAACCAAAGGCGAGCGATGTCAATTCCGGCAGATAACAATCCGCCTGGATTGTTACGTAAGTCCAAAATGTAGGCGCTAGCCCCCGCTTGCTCAAATTGCGTGATTGCCGTAGCCACCTCTTCCGTCGCATTGGCATTGAACTGCCGGAGCCGAATGTAGCCCACCTGTAGGTCATCGGATTCGGATAATGGCTTCAACTGCGTCATCACCGGATTCAGGTTGACAACGTCGCGCGTCAGCTTCACGTCTTGGGGGGATTGCCCAGTCCGTGAGACCGTCAACACAACCGTTGTACCCACTGGCCCCCGCATCCGATTAGCCGCTTCGTCTAAGGTCAGTTCCGTGGTTAACGAGCCATCAATGGCCACGATGTGATCCAAGGGCTGTAAATCCGCATCAGCGGCGGGCGAACCTTCAATAGAAGCAATGATCTGCAAGGTTTGGCTTTGATCATCTTTGGCAATTTGCAAACCGACGCCCGTGAGTTCCCCTGCTGTATTGGTCTGGAGGCTACGGTATTGATCGGGAGGCAGCAACCGCGTGTACGGATCACTCAAAGAGCCCAGCATGCCTTGCACAGCCTGATAGGTTTCGGCCCGGCTATCGAAGTCTCGTTGCAGTAATTTTTGCCGGACAAACCACCAGTTTTGCTGATTGAACGTTTCGTCTAGATAGGCACGATTGATAATGTGCCAGACTTCAGCCACAAATTGCTGTTCACTCGTAAGGGCGATCGCGGGACGCTCCCCCAAGCCTAAACCGACTAGCACGACTAAGACAGCCAGCACCAGTGACCGTAGAATTGCTTTCCCCATAATCCTTTCTTCTCACTCGCTTTGATTGTAGAAGGGACTTTTGGGATCAA
This sequence comes from Cyanobacteria bacterium J06638_28, assembly GCA_039819045.1. Classification (GTDB taxonomy): domain Bacteria; phylum Cyanobacteriota; class Cyanobacteriia; order Phormidesmidales; family Phormidesmidaceae; genus SIO1E4. Next base: position 125,033 of record JBCBSR010000005.1, on the reverse strand, counting down.
GCAGTATCTTCAAGTGCCACACAGGTGTGGATTGACTTAAATTAATACCCCGAAGCCAATGATCTACCTAAAGGCATAACGTCCTTAAGATTAGATTCTGATTGACTTAAGGAAGTGTTGGCCGAAGGAGCCGTGTTTTAAGGGCCGACAGCCTTTCACGACCGAGATACTAAAGGCGATCGCTGATACCGATTGGCGCGATCGTTTAGGCCTAAATTATGAGCTAATGGAGTTTTTTTGTAACAGAACGTAACAGCTCCACGGGAAACCCTCTGACGGGAGTTTTAGCGCGTGTTACATTTCTAAGGAAAGAACTGCGTAGATATATAGCCTTCGCTTCATGTTTACAAAGCAAGTTACGAACTCAAAGACATATCAGTGGTTCAACGAACGATTGGAAATCCAGGCGCTTGCCGACGATATCTCCAGCAAATACGTTCCGCCCCACGTCAACATCTTCTATTGCCTCGGCGGCATTACTTTGACCTGTTTCATTATTCAGTTTGCAACCGGCTTTGCAATGACCTTTTATTACAAGCCGACTGTGACTGAAGCGTTTTCATCTGTTCAATATTTGATGACCGATGTCAACTTTGGTTGGCTAATTCGCTCCATCCATCGCTGGTCTGCCAGCATGATGGTGCTCATGATGATTCTCCACGTCTTCCGGGTCTACCTCACAGGTGGCTTCAAGAAGCCCCGTGAGTTGACTTGGGTAACGGGTGTGGTCTTGGCTGTTATCACCGTTAGTTTTGGTGTAACTGGCTATTCTTTACCTTGGGACCAGGTGGGTTACTGGGCCGTGAAAATTGTATCGGGTGTTCCCAGTGCGATTCCCATCGTGGGTTCAACGATTGTTGAACTGATGCGTGGGGGCGAGGCAGTGGGTCAAGCAACCTTGACACGCTTTTACAGCTTGCATACCTTTGTCCTGCCCTGGGCAATTGCAGTCTTCATGCTGCTGCACTTCTTGATGATTCGTAAGCAAGGGATCTCTGGCCCTTTGTAAGCCAATTATCAAATGATCATGAGGCCTCGTCGCGTTCGCTGAGGCTCCATGTAAACTTGTAGTTCTTGAGACCGAGTTGACACGCTATGGCAACTATCAAAAAACCTGATCTAAGCGATCCTAAGCTGAGAGAGATGCTGAAGCAGGGCATGGGGCATAACTACTACGGTGAGCCCGCCTGGCCTAACGATTTGCTCTACATCTTTCCAGTAGTGATCTTGGGCACCATTGCATGTTGCGTTGCCCTAGCAGTTTTGGATCCTGCGCTCGTGGGTGAACCTGCAAATCCTTTTGCAACTCCCCTGGAAATTTTGCCTGAGTGGTACTTGTATCCCACTTTCCAAATGCTCCGCGTTTTACCTAACAAGCTGCTGGGCATTGCTGGCATGACGGCAATCCCTCTGGGATTAATGCTGGTACCGTTTATTGAAAACGTAAACAAGTTCCAGAATCCTTTCCGCCGTCCCTTGGCAACAACTGTTTTCCTCTTTGGAACCGCAGTGACCTTGTGGCTCGGAATTGGAGCAACTTTCCCTATCGATAAGTCTTTGACTCTGGGTCTGTTTTAATTGCTTCTGAGCTTATGACAAAGCCGCCTGCAGGGTTCTGTAGGCGGCTTTGTTGTTGATTAGATTAAAGACATTTCTATGTAAGTACAGGAGTGCCTGCCAGCTAGCCGCAAATACTGAGGGATACCCATGCCGCGACATGAGCGTTTACTCGTTGACAGTAGGTTGGAAACCTTGTTGAAGGTTCATCACTGGTTTAAGGAGCTTTGCGTTTCGTTGGAGACCGATTGGGAATGGATTCGGTTTTATCACGATCGCCTCAATATCGCCCTAGCTGAAGGATTTACCAATGCAGTGCGCCATGCCCATGCGGCCTTACCTCCGGATACCCCCATTGCGATTGATATTGCCGTTAAAGATGACCGCATCGATATTCGGATCTGGGATCAAGGCGATCCCTTTGATCCCAATAAATTAAGCGAACCTGAACCCGGTAGCCTGCTTCAAGGCGGCGGCTATGGGTGGTTTTTGCTCCGCCGCGTTGTGGATAACGTCAGCTACCAACGCTGCGAAGATCAAAACTGCTTAGAGATCACTCAGTATCGTCCCTAATAACTATCGTTCATAGTCTCTGATCACCACTCGATAAGGATTGTCTGTAAGGGATTGAATCTGTAACCAGAATCCCCGGTAGGGCTGATTCTGGGTATAACCAATCAGCAAAGTTCGGTTCCATAGTCATGCTTGTGTGTCAGCCTATGCGCCAAATCAGTCACGGCAAATTTCTGCCCCCGGTCCCAATAAATTGACAATGTGGGGAACTCTACACATATGCCGTGTCGCTCACTTCTGTGGTTCTCAGCGTGCTTACAGGTAACCAAACGCGCCTTGCCTTCGTTTTTTTAGAAGTCTTTGCCTGGGAAGGCGGGATTCAGTCTTACATTAAGGACGTTCTAACAGCCTACTTGGCGGAGCCGACATCCCCTCCAGCCGACGTCTTTCTGTTGCGGGATAGTCAAGCGTGTGAGAATCCCTTCGCTGGCGAAAAGCTCACCTTTCACTATCTGGAAAGTTCGAATGCCATCATTGGCCGTCTGCGATTAGCCGCTGGACTACTGCGCAATTTACTGCGTCAACGCTACAGTCACGTCATCTGCGGACATGTGTTGTTATCGCCCTTAGTGGGGCCGTTGTGCCATTACTTTGGCGTTCCCTACACCGCGATGATTTATGGCAAAGAAGTTTGGGAAACTGTCCCTCAGCAACAACAAATTGCGTTGCAGAAGGCCGCCAGCCTTTGGGTCAACAGTCGTTATAGTCGCGATATGGCCTGTGCCGCCAACCATCTGCAAAAACTACCCACGCACATGCTGCCCTGCATTGTGAATCCTCAGACATTTACGCCGGGGCAGCCCAATCCAAAGCTAGTGGCTAGATATGGATTGGAGGGCAATCGAGTACTCATGACGGTCGCTCGGCTCTGGCCAGGCGATATTTATAAAGGCGTTGACATCACGATTCAGGCATTGCCTAAAATTCTGACGCTTTTCCCAGAGGTGAAATATCTGGTCATTGGACGAGGCGACGATCAACCTCGCCTAGAACAATTAGCTCAAGATCTGGGCGTCCGCGATCGCGTTATCTTTGCGGGTTTCGTGCCGGATGAAGAACTGGTTGAACATTATCGCCTGGCCGATGCTTATGTGATGCCTTCTAAAGAAGGTTTCGGCATTGTGTATCTAGAAGCGATGGCCTGTGGTGTTCCGGCTCTGTCCGGCAATGATGATGGTTCTGCCGACCCCTTACAGGATGGTCGTACTGGTTGGCGCGTACCGCATCGAGACGTAGAGGCAGTGGCTCAAGCCTGTATTGAAATTCTAAAGGGAGAAGACATCCGCTGCGATGGTCAGTGGTTGCGGCAACAGGTAATTGAGAGCTTTAGCCCTAGCAGTCTACAGAAAGCGATGGGGCAACTATTGCCGAAGCTCTAATTGCAGTGCCAGCCCCAGTTGTTTAGAGCTTCCCTTCATCATGCAAGAACAAAATACCGATGAAGCATAGACAGGTTAATGTGAGGCAGGTGGGGGGAATACCCTGGTGCACACCTGCATGCCATAGAACAATCAACGTCAAGCCTGATAGCCCCATCAATGGCGAACTCAAGAACTCTAGAGTTTCTAGAAAATTGAGCCAAGCTTTAAGAATAGACATAATTGACGTGGCCTTAAGGATGAGAGCTCAGGGGAACAAAGAAAGCTGCGCCCCAAGGATTTCAGGAAAGTGTATGGCGGTTTCAGGAAAGGAACTGTGCGATCGCTACACAGCAACCTTCAGCTTCGCTTCTTTAGGATTTCATAAGATTGTTGACAAGGAAAGTACAGAATACGCTTTCTATGATCTTAGCCAAGTCGCAGGCAAGGGGTTGGCGATTGATCGAGTCCCTACGCCTGTAATAGGCTTTGGACAGAGACTTACAAAATATGCAAAGTTCTGTAGTGTCCTAACCTAAATGTCTCAAGCTACATTTGAGCGATCGCGCCAGAATATTTCTGATAAGGACAGACATCTTTCCTTAGAATGCAATAATTAAAGTTTAACGTTTGTAAATTCCAGGCAGTTTCTATATGGCTCACATTGAATTCGCCCGTGGTAAGAAGGAAGAGGTGACTCCTGACGTGCGGTTGACCCGTTCTCCCGATGGTCGTAATGGTACTGCCACCTTCTACTTTGACCATCCCAAGGCCTTTGAGGATGAACTCGAAATCACCGGCATGTACCTGGTCGATGAAGAAGGTGAGTTAGTAACACGGGAAGTCAATGGCAAGTTCATTGATGGGAAGCCTGCCGGTATTGAAGCCCTTTTGGCCATCAAGAGTGTCAGTGAATGGGACCGTTTTATGCGGTTCATGAATCGCTATGCAGAAGAAAACGGCTTAGGTTTCACTAAAAAGTAGACTATGTCCCCCACGCCCCACCCGGATGAGTCTAGCCGTACAGTTACCTGCGCTGTCCTCACAGTGAGCGATACCCGCACTGCGGCGACGGACAAAAGTGGGCAGTTAATGCGTTCAAAACTCCTCGATCAAGGGCACCGGGTGGTGGATTATCAAATCTTGCCTGATAATCCAGACCAAGTTCGCCAGCAAGTTCATGCTTGGCTAACTGAGTCAGCATGTGACGTCATTTTGCTGAATGGCGGCACGGGTATTGCCCCCCGTGATACCACCTACGAAGCGATCGCGTCCCTACTCACCAAGACATTGCCAGGGTTCGGCGAACTCTTTCGGATGTTGAGCTACGGTGAAATTGGCTCCCGCGCGATGGCCTCACGGGCGATCGCGGGTGTTTGCGATACGACGCTAATTTTCTGCATGCCTGGTTCGTCCAAAGCCGTAGCGTTGGCTATGGATACCCTGATTCTGCCAGAGCTGACTCACCTCACAACGCAACTGCAAGGGTAGCGGATAGCGGGGCAGGATGGCAGGAGAGTGTTGCCTCATTGCTTGTCTGGATTTGCAGAATGAGCCCTACTGATGGGGGCTTGACCAGGCCTGACTCAGAGAAAAATCACCAAAGCCAACCTGCTACTTCTGATGATGTACAGCAGACTCTTCCGGCGCACCGTGCAGTCCATCCGTTCCTTCAATCACAGAACAGGCGGTGATGACCGGGATCACGCATTACCCTGCACTGCTGGCGGGCAACTTTCTGGCGACCTGATCGGAACAGGATTGGGTATGGTGGTAAGAGTTATCGGAAGCCATGATTCATGCGTTGCACCATCATCAGTCGGGCCGGACAGGTTCTAGCCTATGGACGGTTGTTTATTCGTCAGGAGAATGACGGTCGTTTAAGGCTAGACCTGGAAACGGAGGGCGGCCGTGTATTGACCGGCGGTCTACTGGATGAAGATGGCGATATGACGATAGCCAGCCAGGTTCTATCAGAACAGTTCTTTGATGTGTGGGGGATGAGTGACCTGACCCTCAGTATTCAATGTGGCAACGCTGATAGCGAACCCCAAGCGGCTTTACCAGCCTCTTCCAATATTGAAATTGCCCTTTTGTAGTTCCTTTTAGGGGGAAGGTTGCTCAGCTGTGTAATGCTCTCGCGATAGTCGATGTGCTATGAATAATTCTGCGCCATGCCCCTGTGGGAGTCACCAGCCATTCGCCCAGTGCTGCGCGCGTTACCTTGCAGGCGACGAATCGGCTCCTACCGCTGAGGCATTGATGCGATCGCGCTACACGGCTTACTGTCAGGGCAATGTGGAGTATCTGATGGCGACCCATCATCCCTCTCAACGTAAATTCAGCGATCGCAACGCTCTGACCAAAAGCGTGAAGAGCTCCACCTGGTTAGGACTGACGGTACTGGACACCGTGCAGGGACAGCCTGAGGATGATGAGGGTGTGGTTGAGTTTATGGCGATCGCTCGTGCTGATGATGTCCAGCAACTGCACGAGCGATCGCGCTTCAAAAAGCAGAAAGGACGCTGGTTTTACCTAGATGGCGAACACTTACCACCTCTGGAGCCCAAGCGGAATGAGCCCTGCTGGTGTGGCAGCAACAAGAAGTTCAAACAGTGTCATGGCAAAAGCACTAAGTAAAGCTCAGCAATGCGACACGTAGCGTTTGTAGAGCACACGCCAACCTAATTGCGTCGATATTGGCTGGGGGTCGTGCCTATCTTTGCACGAAAGTGTTTACTGAAATGACTTTGGCTATTAAAGCCGCACTGCAAAGCAATTGCCGCGATCGCTGATTTTGACTGTTTCAACCATTGCTTTGCCTGTTCGACACACTGTTGCAAGAGGTATTAGTGCGGTGCAAGCCCCATCGATTATTTGAGCATTCGTCTGAAATGAAATAATCTCTGTCCACGCATTCTCTGGCAAATAGAGTTGTTGTGAAACAGTGAGTAATGTAACAGTTGTTGGGGAGCTGGCGATTTTGTGTGCTCAACCTATGCCGCCTTCAGGTAAAAGTTCCACAGCCCTACCGCAGTGACCATCGAGCGGTCATCAAAAACGACTTTGCGGTTGCGATAGACCTGATGAGTACCGTACGGCAAACACATGCTCACAGACCACTCGCTTCCTCGCTAAGGTTTAGTTTGCCACCTTCTGGTCGTCACCTCGCGGTTTCTTGTGGGGCAATTCGACTGTGAGCTACGACGTGGCACGGGCGCTTTGCCCAGGGCCTAAGCAAACGAAGGATGGAGGGCTTTGAGAGCCTTGCCATTCAGGCCGGTCACCGCCCGTAGCAATCGGTCATCCCGTTTAACTCGCTCTCAATTCATCATCTTGATACACCCGCATCATTCTCTATCGGCACAGCCAATCTTCCCGTATTTCACAACAAGTCTAATTAGTAAAGCTATGGGTAGTTTTCCGAAGGTGCGTTTAATCGCGATTGGTAAAGTTAAAAAAACTTGGATTCGCGAGGGTATCGCGACCTATCAAAAACGATTGCCTGAGTTAGCGGTGCAAGAACTCAAGGATTCCACACCAGCTAAAGAAGGGGCGCAAATTTTATCCCTCGTGGAGGGGAGCGATCGCCTCATTGCCCTCACGGAAGACGGTAGACCCTATTCTTCCATCGAGTTTGCCGAGTTTTTAAGTCATGCCGACTCTAACCGTTTGGTCTTCGCCCTGGGAAGTGCCGAGGGGTTGAGTCTCCCGGTCAAACAACAAGCTAGCCAGCAGTTGAGCCTCTCTCCGATGACCTTTCCCCATGAAGTCGCTAGACTCCTCCTGGTAGAGCAGCTGTATCGGGCCAAGACGATTTTGCAGGGAAGCCGTTATCACAAATAGGACTGCCGCAGGTTTTTTTTCATTATTGCAATCCCACCCATTCATTCGCTCAATCCGTTACGGTAAGGGATGCTTGAACCACATTCGATTTGGAAACTAGCGTTTCTCCTCTGAGGCAAAACATGAGGATCCGGATGTGATCAGCGCATGCCCTTCCCCGGAGCGATGGATGGTCCAGAATCTAGATTTTCAGGGATATAGCGATCGCCTCCCACCGCAAAATGTTGAGGCCGAAGAGGCAATTTTGGGTGGCATTCTACTGGATCCGGAAGCGATCGGGCGGGTCATGGAGCTGCTGAATCCCGATGCGTTCTACATCAGCGCTCATAAAACCATCTATCGAGCCGCGATGGAGCTGAACCAAAAGGGGTTGCCCAGTGATCTGATGACGGTCACCGCTTGGCTGCGGGATCATGAACTGTTAGAGAAGATCGGCGGACAAAGTCGCATTGCTCAACTCGTCGATCGCACCCTCAGTGCCGCCAACATTGACCAGTACGCCACCCTCGTAATGGAAAAGTTCATGCGGCGGCGCATGATCCAGATCGGTGGCGAAATTTCGCAGCTGGGCTTTGAGGCGGATCAGCCCTTGGAAATCTCGCTGGATACGGCTGAACAAAAGCTGTTTGCCATTACCCAGGATCGTCCTCAGCAGGCGCTTACCTCCACGGCTGACATCTTGATTGAGACCTTTGCTGAAATTGAAGAGCGAGCTGAGGGGATCGTACTGCCGGGGCTCCCCTGCGGCTTCTATGATCTGGACGCCATGACGCAGGGTTTTCAGCGTTCTGACCTGATTATTGCCGCTGGTAGGCCGTCAATGGGAAAGACAGCATTCGTGCTCAATATTGCGCGGAATATCGCCAGTATCCAAAAGCTGCCGGTCGCCGTTTTTAGTTTGGAGATGTCAAAACAGCAGCTAGTCTATCGATTGCTCTCGAGTGAGTTGAGCATGGAAACCAGTCGTCTCCGGACAGGGCGCTTGAATCCTAATGAATGGACGATTTTGGGCCAGGGTATTAACCAACTGTCAGAAATGCCCATCTTTATTGATGACACGCCCAATATTTCAGTCAACGAAATGCGATCCAAAGCCCGACGATTGCAAGCGGAACAGGGCGGCGCTTTAGGGCTGGTGTTGATTGACTATCTACAGCTCATGGAGGGTAGCAGCGATAACCGCGTCCAGGAATTGTCGAAAATCACGCGATCGCTCAAAGGTCTAGCTCGTGAACTGAATGTCCCAATCATCTCCCTATCGCAACTTAGCCGGGGTGTAGAGTCCCGTACCAACAAGCGCCCGATGATGAGCGACCTGAGGGAATCGGGCTCGATCGAGCAGGATGCTGATTTGATTATGATGCTGTATCGCGAGGAATACTACGATCCGGATACGCCCGATCGCGGCTTGGCCGAAATTATTATCACGAAGCACCGGAATGGCCCTACAGGAACGATCAAGCTACTCTTTGAACCGCAGTACACCCGCTTCCGTAATCTGGCACAACCACCCACTTAGTTAAACACTCACAGCCAGGGGTTCGCGTAGCTGCTGAATGAGTTCTTTGAGGTTATCGGCATTGATGCGATAGCTCACGGGGTGGGCGATCAGGCGGGCTGTGCTCTGATAGAGCACTTCCAGTTCCGTCAGGTTGTTTTCGCGCAGGGTACGCCCAGTGGAGACCAAATCCACGATCGCCTCCGACATGCCCGTGATGGGGCCAAGTTCTACGGAGCCGTACAGCGGCACAATTTCCACAGGTAAATCAATGCTTTGAAAATACTCCCGCGCACAGTTTATGAACTTAGAAGCGACACGGCAGTGGGCTGGGAGATCAAGCGCGGATCGATAGGGGCTATCCGCTTTGACCGCCACAGACATGCGGCAGTGGCCGAAACCCAAGTCAGCAAGCTGTGCAACCACCGACTGCTTTTCGCGGAGAACGTCATAGCCCACAATCCCGACTTGGGCTTGTCCGTACTCCACGTAGACGGGAACATCCTGCGCTCGTACCAGCAATCCCTGGGCTTTGCCATTAGGGGTCGTAATCTGGAGTTGTCGATTGCTCTTATCTAAAAATGCACTGAAATCTAGGCCGATCGCCTTCAATCGGTCAATACTGTCAACCAGTAGTGCCCCTTTGGGCAATGCAATAGTCAGCATTCTTTTTATCCATGAGGCCGCTCCTGATCATATAGCCTCAGCAACCTGTACAGGCAGTAGAAAGATATTCGTCGGTATTCGCTGGTGGGCAAGTGGTGTGAACAACGACGTTGTTTCCCATCCAGGGTGGATACACTAAGCCCATTGCGTTGTGGTGAAATCAGTTTGGCCTCTGAGCATCAGTTTGTTCTAGACCTGACGATCGCGTTGGGAACCTCGGCGGTGGGTGGGTTAATAGCCCATCGCATCCGTCAGCCTGCTTTGTTGGGCTATTTAATGGCAGGTTTGTTGATTGGGCCTTCGGGCTTTGGTTGGATCGACAACATTGAGGAAATCGAGGGCCTCGCTGAAATCGGTGTTGCTTTCTTACTATTTGCCTTAGGGGTTGAATTTTCCCTGGCGGAACTGCGGCGAGTCCAAAATATTGCGATTCAAGGCAGCCTGCTGCAAATGGGGCTGACAATTGCCCTAGTCACCGGCGTTTCGCTCCTAATGGGCTGGGCCACATCACCGCTACAGGGGGTCGTTTTAGGCTTTGTCCTTTCGCTCTCTTCGACTGCTGTCGTCCTCAAAATTTTGACCGAGCGAGGCGAAACAGGAGCCGTCCATGGGCAACTAATGCTGGCGTTGCTCATCGCCCAGGATTTAGCGCTGGGGCTGATGTTGGCCTTTTTGCCGGCGCTGAACCAACCTGAGACTTTTTGGGTGACTTTTGGCGCAGCCCTCGTGAAATTTACGGTATTCCTTGGCGGTGCGCTCGCACTCGGACGCTGGCTTGTGCCCTGGCTTATGCGCACCGTGGCAGGAACGGAAAGTCAGGAGCTGTTTTTATTGACGGTGATTGCCCTCTGTCTGGGCGTAGCCTGGATCACCTCCCTACTGGGCCTTTCTATCGAGATGGGGGCTTTTGTCGCTGGCCTCATGGTGGCCGAAGTGGACTACTCCGAGCAGGCGCTGGGCAAAGTTCTACCGTTACGCGACACGTTTGCCTGCCTCTTTTTTGCGTCGGTCGGCATGCTGGTAGATCCCAAAGTGCTGATCGAAAACTGGGCGGTTATTTTTGGCCTGGTCACCGTGGTCATGATTGGTAAAGCCTGTGTGATTTTGCCGATCATTCTTCGGTTTGGTTATTCCTTCAAGACAGCCCTGCTGGTTAGCGTTGGCCTTAACCAAATTGGGGAGTTTTCCTTTGTGTTAGCTCTGGAAGGGTTTTCCTTGGGATTGATTAGTGAGCGGAAGTATTTGCTGTTGTTGGGCACCACGGCGATTACGCTCGTCCTCACACCTGCGTGGATTAAAAGTGCCCCCGCTATCATGAATGGCCTTCAGCGGATTCGATTACTCCGGCCATGGCTGAATCGTTTATCGGAACCTCAAGTCTTTTCTGTCCCAGACAATTTAGCCGGTCACGTGATTGTGGCGGGTTATGGACGGGTCGGCAAGGTCTTGGTTAATATCCTGCTCAATCGCGGCTACTCAGTTCTGGTGCTGGAAAATAGTGAAGCGGCTATCCAGAGCCTCCGGCACCGTAATATCCCCTTTGTCTATGGGGATGCGGATGCGGAGCAGGTATTGGAGAAAACTCATTTAGCAATGGCCAAAGCATTAGCGATCGCGCTACCAGATCCCACCAGCACTCGTCTCCTGCTCCAGCGCGCCCTGGAACGCGCCCCCGATTTAGACATCATCGCGCGTTCCCATACAGATGCTGAAATTGACCTACTGACCCATCTAGGCGCTCGCGAAGTGGTGCAGCCGGAGTTTGAGGCAGCCATGGAGCTAGGCTCCCACTTGCTCCATACTCTCGGCGAAAATACTGAGGAGATTCACCAGGTTTTAGAAGGCATTCGCAGCGATCGCTATCGCAGCATCCGAGGATGAAGGAGGATCCCCCATTGGTTTAGCACAGACGTCATCTCATCTTTTTGATGGAACGTGAAAATGGCAGGTTCCGCATCATTCCAGCTCGCAAAGCAACCCGCGAAGAACGTGAATCCTATGAAAACTGAAACATTTAAAGAGCGGTTAGATAGAAATCACTCGATGACCACCATCACCATTCGCAGGCCAGCAGATGTGATTGAAGACTTGAAAAGAAAGTATCAAGCTCAAATTGACCTGAGGTATTGATTGCATGGAGACATCAAGATGATGCAATTAACCGAGCACTGCCACATTGTCAGAAATGACGAAATTCTGAGCAGCGAACCCATCATCAAAGGAACTCGTACGCCGGTAAGAGCAATCGTAGAAATGTGGCGTATTGGGGTTTCACCGGAAGAAATCCCACAGCGATTGCCGCATATAGGATTGGCGCAAGTTTTTGATGCACTCAGCTACTATCTGGATCATCAAGCAGAAATCCATGAATGTATTGAGCGTAACCGTATCCCGGATGAGCTGATTGCCCCCCGCGTCCGCAACCTATGAGCGATATCTTTATTCACGTTTATCTGGATGAAGATGTTGATATTCTAATCGCAAATCTTTTGCGTTCTCGTAGTTTTGATGCAACAACAGCGCGACCAGCTAAGCAACTCGGGAAAACAGATGCTGAGCAATTAGCCTATGCAACCAGTCAAAGAGCCGCGATTTTAACGCATAATCGGACTGACTTTGAAGAGCTTGCACAGCAGTACTTTGATACAGCTCGATCCCATTCTGGAATTATTGTTGCAGTCAGAAGACCCTATACAGAAATAGTCAAGCGATTGCTGACAATTCTGGACAGCACCACAGCAGATGAAATGGGGAATCAAATTCTTTACATCTGACGTGCGATCGGCTCGCTGGCAAAAGCTACATCCAACGCTAGTTCAGCTGTAGAGACAGCTAATCGGTAAAAGCGGTGTCGCGGGTGACGCCAGCTTTGATGGAAAATAGGGCCGCTAGCAAAACATCTTGAGCTTCTGGCATTTGGCCGTAGCTGAAGCCGTAGGCGATATCAGCAGCGAGTTCGGACAGCAGCATATCGAGTACGTAGGGACTGCCGTAGACAACCAGTCCTCTTAGACAGTCGGCATCCTGCAAAAGGCGGAACCAGCTCAAGGCGAGATCACTGATACCAGCGCTACCGCGAAAGGGATTGCCTCGGCTAAAAATTTGCAATAGGGTCGGTGGCTGAGGAATAGCAGGACTGGGGGGCGACAGGGAGCAGGCGGCAGTGTCCAGTAAGCGCGGACTGTAGCCTTGGGCAGCAGGCAGGGCGATCGCGGGCGCATGCGGCGTCAGCCATGACGTGGTTAAAACATCATCCACAATGACCAGCGATCGCGCCATTTTAAGGCTGCTAGCAGGCGCAATCTGTCCTTGCGTTTGCATGGCGGCAGTTGCGATTTGAGTGATTAGGTTCCTTGATTGCGGCTTGGCCAGGGCATCCAAATCAACAGGGGGTGGGGGGAGATGTTCCCAAGCATGGTTGGGATTAGCAGGGGCGGAAAGCTGGTTACTGACCTTTTGTTTGGCCTGCCAGATCCGCTCCACCGACATCAAGATGCGGTCTGGCGTGAGGCGACCCGTGCGCACAGCTTCGCAAACCGCCTGAATCGTGCCTTCGGGATCCTGAGGCATGAGAAGGATATCGGCTCCCGCCTCCAAGGCCATGACAGCCGCTTCATAGGAGCCGTAGTAGTTAGTAATCGCACCCATGATCAGGGCATCCGTAACCACCAGCCCGTCGAATCCCAAATCCTGACGCAATAGCTGAGTCAGAATCGAGGGCGAGAGGGTGGCAGGCAATTGGGGATCAAGGGACGGTACCTGCAAATGAGCCGTCATCACGGTATCCACCCCAACCGCGATCGCCGTACGAAAGGGCGCTAGTTCAACCGCATTAAGGCGATCGCGATCATGGGGAATCACGGGTAAATGCAGATGCGAATCCACGGCTGTATCACCGTGACCGGGAAAATGCTTAGCCGTGGTCAACACGGGCAACTGCTGGGCACCGCGAATGAAGGCAGCGGTGAGTTCACTGACCTGCTCTAGGGTCTCCCCAAAGGCACGGATGTTGATGACTGGATTGTCAGCATTATTGTTGACATCCACAACTGGAGCCAGAATCCAGTTCAAACCAATCGCGATCGCCTCCTGTGCCGTAATTTGCCCCATCTGTTCGGCATACTGGCAGGCTTGCGCCCAATCCGTGCGTGCAATGGCCGATAGAGCCATGGGAGGGGGCAGATGCGTTGCCCCGCTGAAGCGTTGACCAACGCCCTCTTCCACATCAGCGGCAATCAGCAAAGGAATGTCTGCCCAGGCTTGGAGTTGTTGTGATCGCACCCCAACTTCCACGGCACTGCCACCCAGGACAATGACGCCCCCAATGCCCAGCGCTTCCACACAATGACGCAGGTCGGCCTGGGCTAATTCCCACTGGGGATAGCGCCGCTGATGATCAAACAGCAAGCCGGATGCTCGGACAATAATGAGCTGCGCAACCTGCTGCTCTAGCGACAAACTGTCTGCTTGCGGTAAGCCGAGGTTGGTCACTCCACATCCTCAGCCGAGGGGGGCTCCATAGCAGTCAGGTCTTCCTCTTCCCAGCCGGTACCGGCGGCAGCATCTTTGGCGGCGTCCTTAGCAGCCTGCTCGGCGCTAATTTGATTGATCACGGACAATACCCTTGCGCCTCGCTCCACGGAGCGATCTTCACGAAAGAGAATTTCGGGCGTCCGGCGCAAACGAATACGTCGGCCTAAAGTGCTTCTGACGTAGTTCGTCGCAGCATGGAGTCCCGCCATCGTCTCGACACGGGCTTCTTCTGTACCGTAAATGCTGACAAAAATCTTGGCGTGCTGTAAGTCACCCGACACATCGACGTCTGTGACACTGACCATCCCTGCCCCGACGCGATCATCCTTGATATCGGACATCAGCATTTGGCTGACCTCACGCTTAATCATGGAAGCAACACGGGCAATACGACGACTGTTCGCCATGGCAAACTCCTCTCCAAATAGGCTCTCACGCTTTACCCAGCCATCTTGAGACAGAGCGTCAATCACCTGAGCCAACAGGCCAGGTAGAGGCGCATTCAATTCGGCGAGTAAATATCTTCTTGAAACTCAAAGGGAATGATGCATTCTGGCTTGGCTTGAATCACGGATGCCTCACCGAGGAGCCACTCTTACTAGGTGATTCATTTCCTCAACCAGCAGCAGGGTTCAGGGCTACCCTAAACCGTGGAGAGCCCCAGCATGGCTTGCAGCGTAAAGGTGAGGAACACAAAGGTCGCAATAACAGCACCCACGAGCGCGATCGCCGTCACTGGCCGTTGCAGCAGCGGCAACAGTGGCTCCAGCGCATTAAAGAGAATCCCCAATGTAAAGGAAATCAAATATCTGGGGTACCGGGAAACATTATTAAAAAATTCTTGCATAATTCAAACCAGCGCAACTTGATGACTTCAGTAGCGCGATCGCTTACCACAGTAGAACTCAGTCATCATCCTATCGCAGGTCAGAGGTTGAAGTCGTTAATGGCATACATCGCAGTAAACAATTGCAATCAGTACATTCGTTCGTCAAGATGATAAAGCATTCCCTAGTGCCAGCTTGGCCAGGCGATGAAGCCCTCCCTTACGGCCTCTGATAGGCAATGACAGCAGCCGTCTCACCGCGATTAATGGCCCGTCCATTCCTGAAATGGGCGGGCGGTAAAGGTCGTTTGATTGATCAATATCAGCGCTACTTGCCGCGTAAATTTGATTGCTACTATGAACCCTTCTTAGGGGGAGGGGCCATCTTTTTTCACCTGCATGAGTTTTGTCAGAGGGCGGTTCTAGCGGATCTGAATGCCGAGTTGGTCAACGTGTATCAGTGTGTGCGGGACGATGTAGACGCGCTGATTGAACTGTTGGCTGATCATCAAGACCAACACTGCCAGGCTTACTATTACGAAGTGCGCGCCTGTACGCACCTCACGGTTCCGATGCAACGGGCAGCTCGACTCATTTACCTGAATAAAACCTGCTTTAACGGTCTCTACCGAGAAAATTCCAAAGGATACTTCAACGTGCCGATGGGTCGGTATAAGCGCCCGAATGTCTGCGATATGGCGACGCTGCAACTGGCTTCAGCCGCTCTACAGCGCACCGAGATTGCTTGCGAACCCTTTACGGACATCCTAAACCGGGCTCGGGATTGCCAAGATTTTGTCTACTTTGATCCGCCTTATCACCCCATTAGTGCAACCAGTAGCTTTACGGGCTACAACCGCTATGGCTTTACCGCGGCGGACCAAATGCGATTACAAGCGACCTTTCATCAGCTGGCTCAGCATGGGGTCAAGGTAATGCTGTCAAACTCGGATTGTGAGTTTATTCGTGAGCTGTATCAGGATTTTCATGTCCACACAATTTATGCTTCGCGAGCAATTAACTCCAATGCAAAGCGCCGAGGCAAAATTTCTGAACTGTTAATTACGTCCTATCCGGTTTAAGACGGATGCCACTATTTGGTGAGTTCAAAGCTGCAAGTCAACGACCACGGGACGGTGATCGGAACCGAGGTTGGGGCCAGTATGGACATCAACCACGGGGATGTCAGGACTGAGTAAACAGTGGTCAATGGGAATGGCAAAAAGGAGCGGTGCCCAATAGGGAAGGAAGTGATACGAGCCAGGCGTCGGCCAACTCGGTAAAATGCCAAAGCCTTGGCGGGCATTTTTGAGTTCCGTATTGCGGATGAGGCGCTTGTAATAAGGCGACCACATGCTGAGGTTGAGGTCGCCCATGAGAATTTTTGGAGCTGCAACAGTCTTTACGTATTGACCCAGTTGATCGAGCTGGCGATTGCGGGAGTGAAAGGGTTCCGATCGCACGGGAGGCCAGGGATGGGTGCCCACAAATTCTAGGGTTTGATTGTGAACAGTGACGCTGCCCGTGATGCTAGGGGTGCTCCCTTCGCCAAAAGCAACGATTTGGGGATTGGCAAGGGCCGAGCGACTGTAAACGATGATGCCTGAATTGTAGGGATTGGCCTCACCAGAAGAATACGGCAGGGTATCGCTGAGGGTGTTGAGTTGCTGCACCCAAGCCTCATCGACTTCCATGAACAAAGCCAAATCGGGGTTCATTTGCCGAGTGAACTGCAAAACGGCCTCGTACTGTTTATTTTGGGTGTTGAGATTAGCGATAAGGAGTCGGAAGTTACTGCCATTAGCAGCGAGCAGAAACTTAGGAGGCAGGTACCAGGCCGCTAATGATGCTCCCAGAATCGCTGTACACAGTAATCCCATCCAAAATAGGCGGCGCTGACGGCACAGAGCCAGCAGCATCAAACATAGAATGCTCAAAACAAAATACTGCACCTGAAAATGGGACAACACCTCTAGATAAATGGGCCATCCATAGCGACGGGTGAGAAGGGCGATCGCGGTCAGTCCTAAAATGCCAATTAGAAGGAGACTTCCGAATAGGCGTCGAACACAAGTGAGCTTTTGAGCCATCACACTTTCGCCTGCATATCATGCCTAGAGGCTGTCATCATTGTTTAGAGCCTGAATCCTCATGCTGAAAGCGGTTCAGCTTCTGGACTAATCAGGACGTTGCAAGCGCATGGGCAATTAGGCTATCAAAGAGCCCCGTTTTCCTAATGCTGCCCAGTCAGTTTGGGAACATCCAGCAGAAACCAGGGCTCTGGTGGGTAATCCAGCCCCCATCAATACGGCCCAAACATCGAATTCGCCACCGAATCCGCTGTATCCCCACAAAAGAAATCATCCACCAGCGTTAAGATCTCCTCCTGGCTCAGGACCCCGTCCTTGTTCTCATCCAAGTGCTCAAACGCCTTTGGGGCATAGGCCGGGTGAATGTTATACACCTGAAACAGCTCCGCCCACTCTGACTGGCAAATTTCCCCATCGCCGTTAGTATCGAACACATCAAAGATGAGCTTCATCAAAGACTTCACCTCCTTGGTGTACTTTGCCTCATCGTTGAGAACATCGGCATAGTAGGCCATCCATTCATTCAGGCAGATTTTTTTGTCGCCGCTGGCATCCGCCTTGCTCAACAATCCTTTCCAAACCTGGAGGAAGCGCTCCTTCAATGCCAGCACTTTCGGCGATCGCGCGCCTAAGTTTTTCACCTCCGCCAGCTTCGTGGCCACCCGCTCAAAATCCCGCGCCACCAGGTAACCATTGCGATCGCCGTCGTACATGCAAAACAGCTTGAGAAGTTTCCGAGTTTGCAGCTCCGATAGCATGGTGTGATTTGTCTCCTGGTGTGAGTGTTGGGCTAGGGATGACGTCTTCTATGCAAGTGCATCATATAACCACATTTGATTGAGAAACTGGAGTTTTCCCTTAAGTCAAACTCGGTGGCAACATCAGCAAACCATCACTTGAGAAATTCCAGGGCTGTGGCAGAATTAATGGGTTCAAGCAGCATCGGTCATTGCGTTGCCATCATTCAGCCGCAGTGCCGACAGATTTGCGATCGCCGTTAGGCTTTGGGATACAAGGAGTATGGCTAAGTTTGTCTTTGTCACGGGTGGTGTTGTTTCCAGTATTGGCAAGGGCATCGCTGCCGCTAGCTTGGGGCGCTTGCTCAAGTCGCGCAATTATTCTGTCTCGATCCTGAAGCTGGATCCCTATATCAATGTGGATCCCGGCACCATGAGCCCTTTTCAGCATGGGGAAGTGTTTGTTACCGAAGATGGGGCCGAAACAGACCTGGATTTGGGCCACTACGAGCGCTTCACCGACACCGCCATGTCGCGTCTCAATAGCGTCACCACGGGCTCTATTTACCAGGCCGTGATTAACAAAGAGCGACGGGGCGACTACCAGGGGGGCACCGTGCAGGTGATTCCCCACATCACGAATGAAATTAAGGAACGAATTCATCGCGTGGCGCGGGACACCAATCCTGATGTGGTGATCACCGAAATTGGCGGTACCGTCGGTGATATTGAATCCCTACCCTTTTTAGAAGCAATTCGCCAGTTTCGTAAAGATGTGGGCCGTCAGGATGTGCTGTACATGCATGTGACGCTGGTACCGCTGATTGCCTCAGCAGGGGAAGTGAAAACCAAACCCACCCAGCATTCCGTCAAAGAACTCCGGTCTATTGGCATTCAGCCTGATATCCTGGTTTGTCGCTCAGAAAAGCCCCTCCCCCGCTACATCAAAGAGAAAATCTCGGAGTTCTGTGATGTCCCAGCCGATTGCGTCATCACCACTCAAGATGCCAGCAGCATCTACGAAGTGCCCCTCATTGTCGAACGAGAAGGCCTCGCCCATCAGGTATTAGACATTCTGGGATTAGAGCAGCGGGAACCGGATTTAACCCACTGGCAAGCGATTGTCGATGGGCTAAAAAATGCGGAACGGGATGTCGAAATAGCGATCGTCGGTAAGTATGTCAGCCTCAATGATGCCTACAAGTCCGTCTCCGAGGCTTTGCAGCACGCGGCGATCGCTACCCATGCCCGCCTCAAAATTCGCTGGGTGAACTCCGAAGATCTGGAAACCCAGGAACCCGAGGTTTATCTCAGAGGGGTACAGGGTGTGGTGGTGCCCGGTGGCTTCGGCAGTCGCGGCATCAATGGCAAAATTCGTGCGATCGAATATATCCGCGCCAACAAAATTCCTTTCCTCGGCCTGTGTTTAGGCATGCAGTGCTCGGTTGTGGAATGGGCACGAAATGTCGCTCAATTAGACAGCCCCAACAGTTCCGAACTTGCCCCCAATACTCCCAACCCGGTTATTAGTCTGCTGCCCGAACAGCAGGACGTGGTGGATTTAGGCGGCACCATGCGTCTAGGGCTCTATCCCTGTCGCCTTAAACCGGATACGCTGGCGAGTCGCCTCTACAGCGAAGAGGTGATTTATGAACGGCACCGCCATCGGTATGAATTCAATAACGCCTACCGTACGCTCTTTGTCGAGTCGGGCTACGTAATTAGCGGCACCTCACCGGATGGTCGGCTGGTGGAAATGATCGAAAACCCCCAACACCCGTTCTTTATTGCCAGCCAGTTTCACCCCGAATTTCAGTCCCGTCCCAGCTCTCCCCACCCCCTGTTTCTAGGCTTTATGCAGGCGAGCTGTGGTCTGCTGGCTGCTCCATCCGCGCAACCCGTCGCGTTGAGTTCATGAGCGATCAACGGGCTTTGCCAGAAACGGAGACTGAACCCGCTTCACCAGCTCATAGAACGGTTCCCAGTTATTCTCGGTAGTAATGGGTTCCCAAATGGCTTCAATTTCAGGGCGCAGCAGCACCGTTTCCGGGTTCGTTTGTCGCAGTCGCTCAGGCATTTGCGCCAATGCTTCCGGTGACTGGTGTTGCAGGGCTGTGTGGTACTGCTGTCGCCATTCATCTAACAAACTTTGGGCACCTGCATCCGAGGCTTGCAAAGTAGTGTCAAAAATCTTGTCAGGGTTGGTTTGCCAGGTCGGTGAAAACTGTTGCGTCAATTCCAGAAAGAACGTGTTGTAGCTCACCTGGACATTGCTGAGCAAATCAATCGTCTGCTTGACAAGATCCCTATCCAGCGGATGTTGCAGCTCATCAAAACCGAGTCGCTGCAACATCCGCTGGGTATAGTAGCGCCAGTAATGGTCTTCAAAGGTCGCGAGTCCAGCCTCTAACGCTTCTTGAGGCATAACGTGCTGGAGTGGCCGCTGCAACATTCGCAAATTCCAGTGGCAAATGGCGGGCTGATTTTTGTAGCAATAGCGGTGAGCGTAGTCGAAATAGGCCGCCGTAAACGTGGGATCATACATGTCCATAAAGGCATAGGGGCCGTAGTCAAAGCTCTCGCCCGTGATCGACATATTGTCGGTATTCAAAACAGCATGACAGAACCCCACCGACATCCATTGCGCTGTCAGTTCAGCAGTCCGCTCAACCAATTCCCCATAGAACTGGGTATAGCGTTCGATCGCATCCGTGACCGTCTTAGCTGTGGGGTAATAGGTGGCGATGACGTGCTCTAGCAATCGCTGGATTAAGTCAGGTCGCTTTAGATAGTCCAATCGTTCAAAGGTGCCAAATCGGATGTGCGATCGGCTAAAGCGCACCATAACCGACGATCGCGTCGGTGAGGGTTCATCACCCCGCC
This sequence comes from Cyanobacteria bacterium J06638_28, assembly GCA_039819045.1. GTDB lineage: Bacteria > Cyanobacteriota > Cyanobacteriia > Phormidesmidales > Phormidesmidaceae > SIO1E4. Next base: position 104,466 of record JBCBSR010000005.1, on the reverse strand, counting down.
ATAGAGATTCCCCCGTTTCCACCAGACTCAATGTACGTGAGGTTCTAACACCAAGCTCATGGAGGGCCTCTGCCGCCAGGACTTCACGAACGCCCCCTTTCAGCGTGAGTCGCCCGTCACCCCCCCGCGAATAGGGTGTCGGCCCCGAGCCTTTGGTGCCGAAGTCATATAGCTCATCGTCAATCCCATACATCTGACCATAGAGAAACCCTCGGCCATCCCCCAGAAAAGGGTTATATTCCCCAAACTGGTAGCCGTGATAGCGCAAGGCGAGGAAGGGCGATCGCCCCTGGAATCGGCCAAAGGCCTCCTCAAAATGTTCATCGCTGACTGTCGCGGGATCAAGCCCCAACTGTTGCAGGATGTCATCATTCCGAAATCGCAGCGTGTGCTGGGGAAACGTCGCAGCAGAAACGGTATCGTAATAATCATCGCCGATGGATTCCAAGGCAGGGACGTACTCTAAATCCAGCAGGGGATTGGCTTCAGCGGCAGCGGTCATAGGAGGCGGTGATTTTTCTTTCTGACTTAAGAAAAGTGTAGGTTGTTAAAGTCCTTTTAGGAAAGCTGATCGAACCGCAACTGAATACAGGGGTCTCGGCACAGCAGGTCATTACAGAGGTCATTGAAGAGGTGACATAATGTTGCGATCGCCACTGGGGCCGCTGCGTCTGTCGCTACTCTGCTGATTGGCCAGGATGCGACCCCTTATTTCACGTTGAGGAGCCCCAATGCCCAAGTTGATGTCCAGTTTGCTGGTTGGAAGTCTGAGTAGCCTCAGTGTGATGACGCCTGCCTTTGCCGATGCCGCTTTGTTTCTGGCCTATCCCCCTGAGGTGCATCAAACCACGAGCGATCGCATCTTCCTGATTGGGACAGCTAATCCGGATCAGCCTGTATTGGTCAACGGCGAGCCCATCGTTGATCGCAGCGAGTCTGGGCATTTTGCGCCTACAGTCCCCCTGTCAATAGGCGCAAATACGCTAACGCTGACGCAAGGCGAAGCCAGCGTCACCGTGCAGGTCACCCGCGTCGCGGCAACGCCCACAATCCCGCCGGGGTCGATCTTTCTACTAGATTCCATCACGCCTCAGGTGGATATTGCGAAGCCTACGGGCGAACAAGTGTGTTTTCAGGCGATCGCCCTACCTGATATCGCAATTTCGGTAGCTTGGGGTGGGACTGAAACCCTGCTTGCGCCGATGACGGAAGCAGTCGCCCTCCCTCCCAACTCAGCGGTTCTCACCGCTCAAAATGCACCGGTTCCCATCGCAGCTACTCCCTACATCGGCTGCACAGTGGTTCCTTCCACGGGCCAACTGGGACGGCCCACCTATACCCTTGAGCGTACCGTTCAGTCGCTGCCACCCAACACCCCATCCGACCCGGTCTTAACCAATCCGTTGACCAGTCGTGATGCATTGGCTGTCGTTGAGGCTCCCGGCGCGATTGAGCGACTCCCCGACCGTCCCTTTAAGACCGCGATCGTCACAGCGGCGGCAGGTGTAGCCCGCACTGGCCCCAGCACTAGCTATTCCCGCATTACCCCCCTCCCCCAGGGAACCCGTGCTCAGGTCACGGCGATGGAAGGTGACTGGCTGCGGTTAGAGTATGGCGGTTGGATTCGCGCCAGTGAGACTGACGTGATCGACGCTCAGGCTCCGCCGCAATCCATCATTCGCAGTGTGACCTCCCGTCAAGTGCCCGGTTGGACGGAGGTACGCTTTCCGCTGCAGACTCCTGTACCCATCACCATCGACCAAACCACCGAGACCTTAACCCTGACCCTCCACAACACCACACCGCAAACCGACACCATCTATCTTGCTGCTGATCCGGTCATTAAACGACTGGATTGGACGCCCGTCCTGCCTGACAAAGCCCAGTATCGATTTCAGCTCAAACCTAATCAGCAGTGGGGCTACAAAACGCGCTACGAAGGCACAACCTTAGTTCTATCCCTGCGCCATCCCCCGGTTCTCGCCAACAACTCTCTGGCCGGTAGCGTCATTCTGATTGATCCCGGCCATGGCAGTGAAAATGATCTGGGAGCCCGTGGGCCTAATGGTTATCCTGAAAAGGACGTCAATCTAGTCGTCTCGAAGCTGCTACAGGAGGCACTGGTGGCCCGTGGGGCGCGGGTGGTGATGACCCGTGAAGGCGATGACGACCTCTTTCCGCGCGATCGCGTTGATATCATTCATGCTGAAGAACCCACCCTAGCTCTCAGTATTCACTACAATGCCCTACCGGACGCGGGCGATGCCCTCAATACCGCTGGCATCGGCATGTTTTGGTACAACGCTCAGGCTCATTCCCTGGCTCAGTTTCTTCATGATGACTTGGTCACGCGCCTGAACCGTCCCTCCTATGGCGTTTACTGGAACAATCTGGCGCTAACCCGTCCAACGGTCACACCGTCTGTACTGCTGGAATTGGGCTTCATGATCAATCCCTACGAGTTTGAGTGGATTACCGATCCAGACTCGCAACAACAGTTGGCGGATGCCTTAGCGGATGCGGTCGTGACTTGGATGCAGCAGGCAACCGAGCCCTAGGGGCTGTCATCAATGTCTCAAGCCCTTGCTTGGAAAGTGATAGAGCGGCTGATGTGTCATAGATCAAGCGTTGGGCTATGCAAGAGCCTAGGGTGTAAGGCTAGGCCCATCGTCGAGGGCTGGGACTGCCCAACGTAAACTAAGCCACCACAGCATCCTGTAACGCTGGGTAGTCAATATAGCCACGTTCATCACCCCCATAGAAGGTACTGGGGTCAGGCTCGTTAAGTGGAGCGTCGAGTTCAAAGCGCTTAGGCAAGTCAGGGTTGGCGATAAAGAGCTTGCCATAAGCAACCAAGTCAGCGGCACCAGCAGCGATCGCGGTATTGCCCTTGTCCTTGTCATAGTCCCAATTCACCATCAGCGTGCCCTGGTATAAAGGGCGGAGCTCCCGTGTCGGAATGGGGGTGCCACCATGGCGTAAGTCAGCTTCACTTGGATCAAGCAGGTGTAAGTAAGCTAACCCGAAGTCACTCAATGCCTGAACAGCATAGCTAAAGGTCGCACGGGGATGCGAGTCGCTCATGTCGTTAAACGTATTGCTGGGCGATAGTCGCACACCCACCCGATCAGCCCCCCAAACATCCACTACGGCCTGCGTCACCTCTAGCAAAAGACGCGCTCGGTTAGCGATACTGCCACCGTAGGCATCCGTGCGCTGATTACTGCCATCCCGTAAAAACTGATCCAGCAAATAGCCATTAGCACCATGCACTTCGACCCCGTCAAAGCCAGCTGCCAAGGCATTCTTAGCGCCCTGACGGAATTCTTGAACAATGCCGGGAATCTCATCCGTCGCTAGAGCACGGGGCGTCACAAAGGGCTGCATCCCGGTGTAGGTCATGGCCTCTCCAGCAGGCGCGATCGCGCTGGGAGCAACCGGCAGCGCACCGTTATGGAAGGATGGATGTGAGACCCGCCCCACATGCCAAAGCTGGAGGAAAATTCTGCCGCCTTGCTGATGCACGGCAGCGGTTACTTTTTGCCAAGCATCGATCTGTTCTTGCGAGTGAATGCCTGGGGTGCTGGGGTAACCCACGCCGAGTGGCGACACTTGCGTAGCCTCGGTGATGATCAAACCGGCGGTTGCTCGCTGAGTGTAGTAAGTCACATGCATATCCAGCGGTACGTTGCCAGCTCCAGCGCGATTGCGCGTTAAGGGTGCCATGACGATGCGATTGGGCAAGGTGTATCGGCCTAACTGAACTGGCGTGAAAAGGTCTTTTTGCTCAGCCATGATGCTGTCTCCAAAGATGATTCAAGAAATGCAGTATGTCAGCCAACGATCAATCAGATATGCGTGCAGCGTTGTGACGACTGGTCAATGTTTCAAAATCAGGAGGTCTCCCGATTCTGGAATATTGACCAGGTTTATGAGGGCTCTTGGCACCTGAAACGAGCGATTATGCATGGCACAACCGCATCGTGAAAACGTTGATTCGATGGACGCGATCGCCCCTCAAATCCCCCCGAAGGAGAGGACTTTGAACTGAGCTATCCCTCATGAGAGCGATCGCCAAGCCGTCACAGAATTCAGCGACGTAAATCCTGTGACCACTTCGGACGCTGGGGATGCTTACAAGTGCTTATCGAGCACCTGCGAGAGTGTTGCCTTGGGAACCGCGCCGACTAACTGGTCAACGGCTTCCCCCGCCTTGAATACCATCAGCGTAGGAATACTGCGGACATGATATTGAGACGCGATCGCAGCTTGGTCGTCAGTATTAACCTTCACGACTTTGACGCGATCCGTGTAGTCTTGCGCAACTTCATCAACAACGCCAGATACTAAACGACAAGGGCCACACCAAGGAGCCCAAAAGTCTACGAGCACAGGAACGTCGCTTTGCAGCACATCGGCTTCAAAGTTAGCTTGGGTAATCTCGGTAACTGCGGACATAACAAATACCTCCGTTCAACTGCTGTGGGGTGAAGTGAAGCGAATATTTCGATAGTTCGAGAATGTTGAACAATTAAACTATAGCTCTCCCTGTGCGATAATGCAACTATGAGACTTATTCATCATCCAGATAAAGCCAGCATCTCGCTTACGGGGGTGTTGTACGCCTTAGGCGATCCCGTACGTTTGGAAATTGTGCAGTGTTTAGCAGCGGCTTCCGAGCTACCTTGTGCTGCCATAAATATAAACGTATCGGTGGCTAAATCGACTTTATCGCATCATTTCAAAATTCTGCGCGAAGCTGGCATAATTTATTGCCGCAAACAAGGCACTCAACACATGAACTCATTACGCTGGGAAGACTTGAGCGATCGCTTTCCAGGTCTGCTGGACACCATTCTAGAGGCCGCCCAAGCGACCAATGAGGCTGTGCAGGTCTAGCACGGTACCGTCTGCCAATCTCATCAGAGTCCGCAACATGACCTTCGGCAACGAATTACAACAGGGCACCGCATTGATTGTCGGGGCTAGTCAGGGAATTGGCTTGGGCTTTACTCGCCATCTCCTATCAGACAATCGTGTGGCACAGGTCTATGCCACCTACCGCAATCCGGCAACTGCGGCGGACCTTTTGGCTCTGCGAGATTCTCCCAAACTCCACTGTTTGCGCTTGGATGCAACGGATGAAACGGATATTGCTCAAGCTGTTCTGGCAATGCAGGCCCACAGTCAATCACTGGATCTAGTGATTAACTGCGTCGGTATTCTCCATGAAGGGGACATCCAACCGGAAAAAAGTCTGCGGCAAATTGAAGCAACGCGACTGCTCCAATACTTTCAAGTCAACAGCATTCCCACAGCGCTGCTGGCAAAGCATTTACAACCGTTACTCAAGAAAAGCGATCGCAGCCTGTTCACCACCATCTCCGCCAAAATTGGCAGCATTGAAGATAATCGCCTTGGGGGTTGGTACGGTTACCGGGCATCCAAAGCCGCTTTGAATATGCTGTTGAAGACGATTTCTATTGAATACAGCCGCAAAAATCCCAACACGATTGTCGTTGCCCTGCATCCCGGCACCACGGATACCCAACTGTCCCAACCCTTTCAGCGCAACGTACCCCCAGCGAAACTGTTTTCCGTTGACCGAACGGTAACGCAGCTCTTGACGGTTTTATACGGACTCACACAGGCAGATAGCGGCAAGTTTTATTCCTGGGACGGGAGTCAATTACCTTGGTGAGTCGATAGGTCAGGCACTTCCATCATAAGAATGGGTACGAGCATAGTTAACCCCTCTCCCTCAGGGTTGCTTTACCCGCAAACCCCTCAGGCAATGGGAAGTTGGATACAAAACTCAGTACCTTGCCCCAACTCAGATTGCACACTCAAGCTTCCTCCATGAACCTCCGTCACAATCTGATAGGAAATGGCTAAGCCCAGGCCGGTTCCTTTACCGACGCCTTTAGTAGTAAACAGGTGATCAAAGATTTTAGTTTGCACATCTTGCGGCATACCTTTGCCATTATCACGAATACGAATCACCACCGCATTTTGTGTCATCAAGGCTCTAGTTTGAAGGGTAATTTTTTGCGGTTGAGCTTGAAGATCGGTGAAGGAAGACGCTTGTGTGGCCTCATCAAAAACGTCGATCGCATTGGCCAGAATGTTCATAAACACCTGATTTAATTGCCCCAGAAAACATTTGATCGTTGGCAATTCACCATAATCGCGTATGACTTGAATTTCAGGCCGCGACTCTTTGGCATGCAATCGATATTTCAGAATTAGTAGCGTACTGTCAAGTCCCTTATGGAGATCGGCACTGACTTTATGTTCGGTATCCGCACGCGAAAAGGTGCGTAAGCTAGTGCTAATTGATCGGATCCGATCGGTGGCCTGTTTACTTGAATCGAGCACCTTAGGTAAATCTTCGCGAATAAACTCTAGATCAATGTTGCGTTCATGTTCCTGTATAGATTTTTGACTGGGGAAAACCGTACTAGAATAATTTTGACGATAGAGATCTAGATGCTCCAATAATTCTTGTAGATGTTCCTCCGCGTAATGCAGACTTCCATTTAGAAAGCCCAATGGATTGTTGATTTCATGGGCTACACCGGCAACCAAATTACCTAAAGAAGCCATCTTCTCACTCTGCACCATCTGTAGCTGAGTGTTTTGCAAATTGTAGAGAGCTTGTTCGAGTTCTTGCGACTTTTGCATAACGGATTGCTCGGCTCGTTTGCGATCGCTCATATCATGCCGAATAGCAATGTATTGATAAGGTTTACCCTGCTCATTGCAGAAAGGAACAATGGTTGTATCGACCCAGTAAAGGGAACCATCTTTAGCTCGGTTGCACACTTCACCTCGCCAAACCTTGCCAGATGCAATCGTTTTCCACATATCCGCAAAGAAATCTTTAGAGTGCCAGTCCGAGTTAACCAAGCGATGGTCTTTACCTAAGGTTTCTTCGCGGGAATATTTAGATAACTCACAAAATTTATCGTTGACATAGGTAATAAGTCCTTTGTGGTCAGTGATTGCAACAATGGCAGACTGATCAATTGCAAACTTAATATCGCTTAGCTCCTTTTTAACCTGCCGAAGATGGCTAAATAGCTGAGCATTGGTAAAGGAAATAGCCGCTTGTGTACACAGAAAGTTGAGGCCGAGCAGAACCTCGTGGGTAAAAACGCTTTGAGTGGACTGACTGTTTAAATAGAGAACGCCCAGCAGATGACCCTGGTTCAGAATAGGTAACACCAACAGACTGCCGGGTTGCTGTTGGCCCACAGACTGATGATTGGGAGAAAACTCACCTTCAAGATTCTCAATGAGCATCATTTTTTGAGTATTAATGACACGCTCAATCAACTCAACAGGAACCCTAGCGTTATTCTGAAGGGGCTCTGAGTAAGTTTCCAGAGTCTCTAAGCCAGTAAACATTTGCACCTGCCAATTCTTGTTTGCATCAGGCAGGATGAGGGCACAAAAATCAGCACTGGAGTTCTGTAAAATGATGATCGCTAATTGCTGCTTGAGTTCTTCTAAGTGAATCGTTCTTGATAGATTTTGGGCTGCTTGGAGAATAACGGCGAACTCTTCTAGCACCGTTTGAGTGTCAGAATTTGGGCAAGCGTTCATCTGAGCGAAAGCAATCTTTGCAGTAGCGTGAGAGGCGATCGCACTAGGGGGTCTAGCTCCCTTAACTTGGGCCTCTGATGTCCTAAGAATTGGATTCAGCAGTTCGGGATAGTCTTGAGTTAAATTCTGAACTTTTGCCTGATTTCCCAATCGGACATAGCACAAGTAAGCACCTTGCATATAGGAGGCAGCAATTTCTTGTTTGTTCCACTCGATATATCGTTGAGCGGCTAGCTCATGGGCAAGCGCTTCTGCTGTTACACACCCATCTTTTCTCGCTTTAGCAATTAATTGATCATAAAGATCGATCGCGAGAGGAAATTGTTGATTAACGCCATGCTGTTCTGCTTGTGCAAACTCCCAACGATAGGGGTGAAGTTGCGGTTCCATCTTCATAAGCAATAGACTTAGTTTCGCCAGCTCGACCACAGAACTAGGATGCACCCATGCAACCTGCCCCACTGCTTACAGCGCTTTTCACCCATGATTTAAGAGAGCTATATCTTCAATTACGCACTAACTTGAGAGCGTCGGTAATGTTAGGTCAAAGAAAGCATTAAGCTTCTCAAAAGGTTTATGGATTTTATAGTGCTTATCTGCAACTATCTGTAGAGCTTGTAACCTTTCCATCTTGCTGAACGGCGCCTCGTGCTTGGCAGCATGAACAAGCTAATCGTTCACGTCAGTCGGCAGACAAGCGGTTAGATCAAGGACAAATTTGGCGAGTCCATTCCTGAGTGCGCCGACAGAATTGCTGCGATCCCGCCCAGACAAGCATCATCGTATTACCGTCATAACCATCGAACTCAAAACGATAGCGGAACCCGCCGACAGAGTCATCCGCTAATCCTTCGTTGGTCACCGTAATGACATTGAGAAAACTATACTCTGGGCCTGTGTACTCGACTGGCGCGATCACAGTAGGTTGCTCCCCTTCCTCAAGGGTTGTACGGCCAAGCTCTTGCCTTAAGAGCGATTCAACGTTGGGGGGGAAGTTCGCTTTTTGCAATTCGGGTGACAGCGTATTCAAGTCGATGGTCTCATACTGGCTGCGAACAGCGTTGACCTCAGGGTTTGGCGTTGGTACCCACCATGGCTCCCAAAGGGCAATCAACTCTGCCTCAGACACATCACCATACGTTGCTAAGCAATTGACACCAAAGCAGGTCATCGTAGGGTCGTTATCAGTGGATGGCCAGACAGCATACGCCCGGTGTGGCGAGCCAAACGCACAGTAAGCAATGCTGTCGCCAACATACCCGACAGACGTGGCACAGGCTCGGAAGTCAGCATGGCTGAAAATCATGACGTCGCCGCTTGCAATCCATTCGCTGGCCACTCCCGCCGAACCCTCAACAACATCATCCAAAAAGGGAACGCCATCTTGTTGAGGCGCTGAGGTTAATGCCGCTTCATCAAATACACGCTCCAGAGATGTGCCCTTTGGAAGGACATAGATACTGGCGCGATCGCCTAAGTCAGTGCCAACGATGCAGCCATTTTCAAACCGTGATGGCATGTTAGGGAGTTCAGCTGGCTCGGGTGAGCTGGCTCGGTACGTTTGCCAAGTCGTGCACTCGGTAGCTTCTAGTGCCAAGTCCTGAGCCAGCGCTTCGTCGCGAAGCTGAGTGCCCAGAGGCGTTGGGGCAGCGGGGTCTGATGGATTGGATGAGGCTAACGGTGAATCTTGAGTCTGCTCACTAGAGACTGGGGAAGATGAACAAGCCGCTGCAAAGCCAATTAGGCTTGCAGCTATCCAGAGAACCGACTGATTGGGACGATAGGTCATAGTGATTGCAGTGAAGTTTGAAAACGGGCTCAATCATTCGCACACTGACAGCGGTGGAAGAATCAACCTTCTTTGCGTCCGTCGGGATGGTGTACGCCTTTAACCGCACCGATTTCTCCGGTGGTGAAGTGATTCTCCATGTAGCGAATCACTTCGTCAGTTGATAGAACATTCGCAACAGTGCTTCTGGCGATCGTCAAGGCCGTTGCTTGATTAGCGGTCGCGGTCGCAACCGCATCACTCACCACCACGACATCGTAACCGCGCGAGTTACCGGCATAAGCGGTACTGAGGATACACTCATCGGTCCACAGGCCCGCAATCACAATCGTGTCGATACCGACCGCCTTGAGTTTTTCATCTAGATAGGACTTACCGTCTTCCGTAAAGTTCCAAAACATATCAAGATGCTTGCCATGGTAGAACCAGCCATCAGCCACTTCTGCTTCAGTTGGCGCAATTTCAGCGAGTGGTTTCATGCCAGCTGCCCCCTCAAAGACGTAAACGGCATTCTCTGGGTTGTCTGGACGTAATCCCTTGGGGCCGTACCACCGATCCATCGAATTGGAAATACCGTCGTCAAACGTGCGGGTCCACGCACTCCAGGTAATACAGACCCCTTCGCTCTGCGATCGCGCTTGTCGAAAGGCGTCTAGCAGCTTGATGATGTTCGGCAGGATCCCTCCAGCATAAGGTCTGTACTCTTCCTGGCAGTCATCCAGGAGCAGTGCAATGCGGCGTGGGCGATCGGCTAAGTTCCAAGCGGCCCAGAAACTCAGTGGCTGTCCGTTGGGGCCTCCGGGAGTGCTGCTGTGGTTATCCATTGGTTGCAGCGCCAGAGCGGTATCGCGATATTTACGCGGCTGCTTCAGAGCTTCCTCAAGCGTCAGATTACTGCTCTCGTTATTGTTCAGCATAAGGTTCCTATTAATAGCGACTGTATTCGCGCACCAAGGCCCAGTCACAATGATGAGTATGACAGCCCCGTTTTACGCTGCAAGGCGCTAGTGAATCCCATGGCAGTCTTCACTAGGCGAGCCCAAAGCGTTTTACAGTCATCAATTCTAATTCTATTCACCTAGAGAAATATAGGCTGTAAGCGATCGGATATGCCGTCAAGAAATCGTTCAAGCGATGTAGCAAGCTCGATAAATGTCCATAGATCTCTCGCCAGAAAGGTTGTACTGGCAAGCTCCAACCCTAACTTTCATAACCATCTTTCTAAAGATATCAATGCAGTAGAGGAGCCAAGGGAGGAGCAGGATTTGTGGGCGTGGTTTAGAAAGTTGGTAGTGTGGTGCTGCTATGTATTGGTTAAGGAATTTCGGGAAGATCGGCAAGACATCCTGCTTGCGCAAATTGAGGGGCAAGCGCCGGGTAGTATTCTGCAAAATAGTCGGCTGTTGCCGGATCTTTTAGCGGTCTTGGACTGCCATATTCGTAGAGGCCAGGCTGGTTGCCGCTCACGAAAATGCTTGCTAGAAAGCCACTATCGAGTACCAGCACCAGGTTGTTTTCGGTATAGAGTTTACCAGCGATCACTTCGCCCTGATAAAACTCTGCATCCTCCGGGTAAATATCGATAACGCAAACTTTACCGCGCTCAGCGGCTGGATAAATCATTAATGCTTCTTCGATCGCGGTCCAATCCCCTAAAAAAGAGGCAATTTCAGGATCAACTTTCATCCAAGCAGCCGCGAAGGCAGCGCGTTCCTGTTGTTCCTCTAGTGTGCGTCGATCCAGGTAGTACCCTGTTGCTTGGATCTGCGGTAGCCGCTGTCGCATAGCTGCCACAAGTTCTTGAATTTCAGTATCCGTTGCGTAGCGCTCTAGTTCTGCCCTGGCAGGGACAATTAAGCCCAGGCTTGCCAGCATCCCTACAATCCCCAACGTCATCAATCTCATGGTTGATCAGCTCCTCACAGTCCACTTTAAGCGTGTGCTTTCCCTGTTCATTACCACACGGTTTTTGTTATCAATTCCCGAGGGGGTCTGGTGTTCGATGAGACAGAATGGAACCGAAGTTGCAGGAAGCCCAATTCTGTAAAATGGCGCTACCAATCCTAGCGAAGCGGTAATGGAGTAACGGTGTAATGGGGCAGAACCCTCAACCTTGGCTAGAAGAGTCGATGTAACAAGGGAGGCATGATGAAGCGTCGATCGCTGATGCAATTTGCCGCTGCGAGTGCGGGCTCACTGGCGTGTAGTCAGCTCATGGTCGGTTGTAGTCAATCGAACGACATGGCCACGAACACAACCGCCACCCGTTGGCGGATGCCAGATGAAGCAGCTCCCCACAAGCGCACCTGGATGGCCTTTGGTGCGAGCCGTCAGATCTGGGGACAGCGACTGTTGCCTGGTGTGCAGGACAACTTAGCTAGCATTGCCAAGGCGATCGCTCAATTTGAGCCTGTCTATATGTTGGTGCGGGAAGCGGATTATGAGCTGGCAATGCGTCAATGTGGCCCCTCCGTCAACCTAGTTAAAGCCCCCTTAGATGATTTATGGATGCGCGATATTGGCCCAGTGTTCGTGCAACATGAGCAGGGAGCATTAGGAGGCATTGACTTCAACTTTAATGGCTGGGGTAATAAACAAACCCACCACCACGATGCGAAAGTTGCGGATTTAGTGACACAGCAAACGGGTGTAAAGCCCATCAACACAGAGTTGATTTTAGAAGGCGGGGCTATTGAGGTAGACGGCCAGGGAAACGCCCTTATTACGGAAAGCTCTGTCCTTAATGACAATCGAAATCCCGGCATGAGTAAAGCAGACTTTGAGGCTCGCTTGATGCCACTCCTGGGACTCCGCAAAATCATTTGGCTACCGGGTATTCGAGGCCACGATATTACCGATGGGCATGTGGATTTTTACGCCCGCTTTGTCCGCCCAGGCGTTGTTGTGGCAGGTTACGAACCCGATCCCACCTTTTTTGATCATGAGGTGACGAAAGAAAATATCCGTCTCTTGCAGGCGGCAACCGATGCCGATGGCCAGCAGTTAGAAGTTGTGGTCATTGAAGGGCCATCAACCATTCGCCCTGATTTTGAAACATCCGACTTTGCGGCTGGCTACATCAATTTCTATGTCATCAATGGAGCCGTGATCGTACCCGAATTTGGGGATGCGATCGCCGATCAAAAGGCTAAATCAACCCTGCAAGATCTGTTCTCTGATCGAGAAATCATTCAACTCAATATCGATGCGATCGCGGCAGGGGGGGGTGGCATTCATTGCACAACTCAACAGGAACCTCAAGGTTGAATCGCTGATTGAGATTTAAGAAATCGCAATCAATTAATGAATCAGATGCTGACGGCAGCACTGTTGTTTTTGGCGATAATCTTGCTCTGGGCTACCGTAGGGTCTGCCATACGCGACAAACAGAAACGTTAACCCCAGGCAACACCAAAGGCCAAAGCTGTATTGAGTTTTCATCTAACCGACTCAGCAAATAAGGCTGTTTAGATAGCAGTCAGTTAGCTCAATTCAGAGACAGGAGCCTTGGGTTCAGGCCCGTTTAAAAGATGGCCGAGAGGGATCGAGCCACTAATGGCCAGACACAAAATGGGATACACAATTACGCAAACAAGGAGCAAGGTTGCAATCAGCTCTGCTGTTGACAAAAAGTTTGATGCCATGAGAATCGCCTCCTAAGAAATATGCATCGAATCAAGAGGCGCGTTCCTTCGGGGATAGACCCTACTTCCGTCCTTTACAGACTAGGAATGACTAGATGAAAGGATGAACGGTATTTACTTCTGTAAGCCATGTTACTCTTCTACCTTTTCAAGTCAAGTAGAACAAGCGAAAATATCGCCACCTGCTAACAGATGAATCATAAGTTAGCAATGTCAGCGACTGATGGCAAAATGACGGCATCTCAACTATGCAACAGATTGAGTCTCGACAAACTGACCTTTACTTCATTCGCCATGGCATTGCGGTGGAGCGAGGACTTTATGCCGAAGATGCCGAGCGTCCCCTGACGGCAAAAGGACAGGGGCGGACACGACAAGTCGCACAGCGGTTGAAGGATTTAGGGTGTGAAGTGGACTGCATCCTGTCAAGTCCACTCGTCCGTGCTCAACAGACAGCGGACATTCTCTTATCCGTAGGGCTAGCCCAGCGGGCAGAAACGCTGGTAATGCTTGCGCCGGGAGGCGACCTCCAACGGTGGCTGGCTTGGCTGGCCCAGTGGCAAACGGAACATCCCCGCAGTGCGCTGGCTTTAGTTGGTCATGAGCCGGACTTGAGCACCTGGGCTCAGCACCTCGTGATGGGGCAGGTGAGCGATCGCTGGATTTTGAAAAAGGCTGGGGTGATTGGGGTTCAGGTACCGGAGGCAGACATCGCGATCGGGCAGGGTCAGCTTTTTTGGCTGACGCCACCTCGCCTTTTGCTCTAAACCGAGGGGTAAAGCGCTAAAAACTGTTATCAGACAGTCGATTCAGCGATCGCAAGCGCGATAATGGACTTCACCACTGACAGGGAAAAGCCTAAGCTTAAAGTCCGCCAAGAGGCCGTCTGCTGGGTAAAACCATCAGCCTCAACCTGAAAGGGGCTTGTTTGCTGAAGGTATCTTGGTCAGTTGCCTTGAACCAACCTGAATGTACAATCCGTACAAAATCCTGGACTGAAAGTTTGTTAACTGTAGAGCATCGCTGGCTCGAATGTATCCGCTCTGCAAAACTTCAGCCCTTTTGCTGTCCCGTTGAATGCTTGCAGTGTCGAGCAAGAATCATTTAGGGCCAGAGCAAGGATTACAACAGAGTGCTGTCATCTGGGACAGTGAAAGAACAATGTCGATACATGGGAGTGATGCAACGATGACAGCGTGTGATTATAGACCCGGTCTGGAAGGTATTCCAGCAACCCAATCAGCCATTAGTCATGTAGATGGCCAACAGGGCATGTTGGAATATCGGGGCATCCGCATTGAAGAATTAGCCCAACACAGCACCTTCTTAGAAGCGGCGTATCTCCTGATCTGGGGCGGCTTGCCCAACAAGCAAGAGCTGGAAGAATTCAAATATGACATTCGCCATCACCGTCGCCTCAAGTATCGTATTCGCGACATGATGAAGTGCTTTCCTGAGGGTGGGCACCCGATGGATGCCTTACAAGCCTGCGCAGCGGCGTTGGGGCTTTTCTACTCGAAGCGCGCATTGGATGATCCTATCTACATCCAAAATGCTGTCGTGCGCCTACTCGCAAAAATTCCGACGATGGTGGCGGCTTTTCAACTCATGCGCAAGGGCAATGATCCTGTGCAACCCCGCGATGATTTAGGGTATGCCGCCAACTTCTTGTACATGCTCACAGAAGAAGAGCCTGACCCCCTGGCAGCTCGTATTTTCGATATTTGCTTGACTCTCCACGCCGAACACACCATTAATGCCTCGACCTTCTCGGCGATGGTGACGGCATCGACGCTGACGGATCCCTACGCGGTCATTGCTTCGGCAGTAGGCACGCTGGCTGGCCCCCTCCATGGTGGGGCCAATGAAGAGGTGATCACAATGCTGGATGAGATTGGCAGTGTGGAAAATATTCGTCCCTTTGTCGATGATTGCGTGACCCATAAAAAGAAAATCATGGGATTCGGACATCGGGTCTATAAGGTCAAGGATCCACGCGCTACGATTTTGCAAAAGCTGGCAGAGCAGCTGTTTGAAAAATTTGGCTCAGATGAGTACTACGAGATTGCCCTGGAATTAGAGCAGGTCGTCACCGAACGACTGGGCGAAAAAGGGGTCTATCCCAATGTAGATTTCTATTCCGGCCTGGTTTATCGTCGGTTGGGCATTCCCACCGATTTGTTTACACCCATATTTGCGATCGCGCGGGTGGCTGGCTGGCTGGCTCACTGGAAGGAGCAAATTGCAGAAAACCGCATCTTCCGCCCCACCCAGATCTACACCGGAGCGCACAATCAACAGTACATCCCTCTTTTCGACCGGCCCAAGATTTGGGATAAAGCACCCATGAATGGTCGTAAGTGATGGGTTCTACCCCCCTTGTCACTGGGCCCAACAAAGGCCATATTTAGACCAGTGACGATTTTCAGGAACTCCAGTCCCTTCAGCAGATTGTTGGAGGGATTTTTTGTGGCTAGCAAAATAAAGTTGCAGACATGAGCTAACTCATTAGTGCGACGATGTCTCTAACTTAGAGCCAAAGAGTCCTGAAGGCTTAGGGGCTATCATCATTTAGAGTCTGAATCCTCATGCTGAAAGCGGTTCAGCCCCTAGCTAGTTTTACAAAGCGGGCGCGGCAATACTGATACCGCAAGGCTTTCGAGTTTGATTGATGACCCGCCCTAAGAATCGATTAGCTGATAAATTTCGTAGGCATTGAGGGCAGCTCCCCGTAAGAGCTGATCACCGCTGATAAATAGATTGATGCCATGCTGTCCATAGATTTGACTATACCGAATCCGGCCAACCTCAACGGCATGTTTGTAGGTGGAAGAAACGGGCATTGGATAGACATTGCGATCAATATCGTCCCGGACCTCGACGTCAGCATTAGATGACAGCAGCGATCGCACGTCCTCTAACTGAGTAACTGGCTGGGCAAACTTAATCCCGACACTCTCTGCATGGGAACGAAAAGCAGGCACTCGAACAGCAGTTGCATCAATGGGTAAAGTCGGCTCCTCCAGAACCTTCCGAATTTCCCACACCATCTTCATCTCTTCTTTGGTGTACAAGTTGTCTTGAAAATTATCGACTTGAGGCACAACGTTGTAGGCCAAGTCGTGGAAGAAATAGTCGCTGGCGAAGGTTGGGTCGTAGTCTTCAAACGCTTGGGTGCGGGCTAATAATTCTTCCATAGCCGCGTTGCCCGCACCACTCGCCGCCTGATAGGTGGCGATCGTTAGATGTTCAATCCCGTATCGCTGGTGCAGCGGGGCTAAGACAACGAGGGCGATCGCTGAAGAACAATTAGGATTGGCAATCAGCGTTTGGCCGGTAAAGCTATGGGAATTAACGGGCGGGACAAGCAGCGGCACATCGGGTTCGTAACGAAACGCCGATGAATTATCAATGACGTAACTATTTTGGGCCAGCTGGCGTCCATACTGTAGCGAGAAACCACCTGAAACACAGAGAAAAATAACATCACACTGGGCGATTGCCTCGAGATCAAAGGCTTGCAGTTCAAACGCTGTACCTTGACAAGTGATGGTTTTACCTGCCGATTTAGCGGAGGCATAACAAACAAGCGAGACATCCTCCTGATGAGTCAGAAAGAGTTCTAGGAGCGTTGTGCCAACAGCGCCTGTTGCACCAACAATGCCGATTCGAGTTTTGCTCATAAGTCTATGTTGTCAAGATATCGCCGTCACTATTGCCATTGGAACACGGCGTTCCAAAGTTCACGCTTTACGAAGCTGAATTAGGCTACGACTTTTTTACTGCTACTTAGGCTAATAAAGATACCTATTTTGAAGCGCCCTTGACGTTTTAGAGCAGGGTTATCCATAATCGCCGGGTGTGACATTCTTTTGGCCTTTAGCCTTGGAGTTTCTGTCCAATGTTGGCTCCGATGCTGCGACGCCATCGATTCTTGTTGGTGTTGGCAGTGCTGCTAATTTGGGCCGGGCTAGGACTCAATATTTTGCTAATGTCTCACTCGCCCCCGGCTTCTCTAGGGCTGCTAAATCTCACACCGGGAGCCGTCATGGGAGCCACTTGGTACCTTGCGCGATCGCAGAGTACGCCTGCATGGAACCACGGGTATAGTTATGGGCTGGCGTTCAATGCTGAACCAACCGAAATTGTTTACTGGACAAAGGATTGGTAGGCAGTAGCGGTGCAGTAATCTAAGAACTCTAGGGGAGCCATCGTTCTAGAATGTCGGCTAAGGTGTCAAGTTCAATGGGTTTGCTGAGGTAGTCATCCATCCCCGCTTCGAGGCATTTCTCGCGATCGCCCCGCATGGCGTTTGCCGTTAACCCCACAATTAAGGTGTGTTGATTGCCAAGCTCCCGTTGACGAAACTGCTTCGTCGCTTCGTATCCGTCTAGGTAGGGCATCTGACAGTCCATAAAAACAAGCTTGTAATCGGGTTCGGCGGTTTGTTGAGTTGCCATTTTGTCGAGGAAGGCCTGCCCATCTTCTACCATTTCAACGGTGGGGTAGCCGAGTTCTTCAAGCATCATGGCCAGGAGTTCGCGATTATCAAGGTTATCTTCGACGACTAAAATTCTTGTTTGGCTGTTTTTGAGGGAGGTAACCGGGTTGAGTTCATCTGGCTCTGGCTTACTGATCTCTGGCGCTGCGCTTTCCGTTGTGGCACAGGGAATCGTCAACCAAAAGGTTGCCCCTTGGTTGGGTTGACTATTGACGCCAATTTGTCCGTGCATCAGTTCGACAATGCGGCGGCAAATGGTCAGGCCAAGGCCCGTACCGCCATATTGACGAGTGGTTGAAGTATCAGCCTGAATAAACGGTTCAAACAACTTCGTTTGGATCTCAGCATCAATGCCAATCCCCGTATCGATGACACGAAAGGTCAAATGGATGGGATGGGGAGCCTCGATTTGAACCGTTGACTTAGCGGGGGACGATTCGGCGATCGCCACTTCAATGCGAATTTGGCCTGTCTCGGTGAACTTAAACGCATTGCTGAGCAAGTTACGAAGCACTTGTTGTAGCCGAAACTCATCGCCGATGATTGTCTGGGGGACGGTGGGGGCAATTTCAACCGTTAGCGTCAGTCCTTTCTGCTTGGCCTGATATTGAAAAGGCTCGACCAAAATATTTAAGGAGCGCTGCAAATTAAAGGCATAGCTTTCAATCTTGAGTTCTTGGGCCTCTAGCTTAGAAAGGTCGAGGATATCGTTGATCAGTGTTAGCAGCACTTTGCCATTATTTTGCAGGACGTTCAGCAGGTCTTGCTGGCGTTGAGCGAGCTTGGTGCGCGACAGCAGCTCACCTGTTCCCAAAATGAGATTCATCGGCGTCCGAATTTCGTGACTCATGTTAGCCAGAAATTCCGATTTGGCCTGATTGGCGGAATTGGCGGCTTGAGCTTTGGCGATCGCATCTTCCAATGATTTTTTCTGCCGCTTCATGTTTTGCTCAGCCTGCTTGCGCTGTGAGATATCGGTCGCAATGCCCAAAACCTGCTGGATATCGCCCGTTTCCGTACGGCTAAAGACCACGCTACGCATTTCGAGCCAGCGCCACTTGTTGTCTTTTTGGCGTACCCGTAGTTCCACTGTTTCGACGACATGATTTGACTCAACCAGGTGATCCAAATAAGCTTGCAGTGCCCCTAAGTCATCGACATGAACGAGTTCCCTCACCACATCTTCCATCTGCATAATCGCGTCTACTGTGTAGCCCAAGAGAGACGTTACGGTCGCATTCAAATAGACGATTTGAGCAGCTAGAAGGTCATAGATATAGATGATGCCAGGGGTTGATTCCGAAATCCGGCTGATAAACTTCTGGCTTTCTTCCAACGCTTGTTCCGCATTCCTCAGGTCAGTAATGTCGGTGACAGCGGCAGCGACTCCCCGCTGGCCATTATGGAGGGCTACCGGGAAATAGCTAGCCGTCCAAGCGTGCAGGCCCTCGTCCTCCTGTAGGGTGCCTTCGATCAGGCGATTGCGGATAGGCTTTCCGGTTTCCAGTACCTGCCGATGCAGGTTGTAGGCCAGTTGGCCCACCTCATTGGGCAGAACTTCGCGAACGGTTTTGCCAATGGTCGCTTCTGGTGGAATCCCGTTAATGGCAGACAAGGTCTTGTTAATGCGCAGAAAGCGAAGATTTTCGTCTAGCAGCGCAAAGCCCACAGGACTTGCGGTGTAGATGTTCTCTAAAACTGAGTTCGTCTCTTCTAGTTCCGCTTGAACTTGCTTCAGCTCATTGATTTTGACAAACGATAGAACCACGCCATCGCGATCGCCATCACTCCGTACGTAAGGATTGCCCCGCATCAACAAGGTGTCACCATTGCGCTGGTTATAGACTTCCTGCTCGGCAGCATGCTCCGAGCTTAAGACCTGATGCACAAACCCCTCAAGTTCAACATTTTGCAGCGTGTGGGTAAAGTGCGATAGGGGGCGATCAATATCCATCATGCGGATATTGATGATGTCCGTTACCACGGGCGTGAACTTACGAATGTTGAAATCACAGTCAATAAAGACAACGCCGATTTCGGTGCTGCGCAACAGGTTATCAATGTCGCCGTTGAGCTGTGTGAGTTCGCGAATTTTGTTTTGATGTTCCGTATTGACGGTATAGAGCTCTTCGTTGACTGACTGTAGTTCCTCATTGGTGCTCTGGAGCTCTTCGTTCGAGGCCAGCAGTTCTTCATTGGTGGCCTGCTGCTCTTCATTAGTGGTTTCTAGCTCTTCAATCGTGACCTGCAAATTTTCACGGGTCTGCTGCAGCTCATGCTGCAAGTTGTTGACGTGGGCCGTAATTTCATTATTGAGGTCGTAAGTCTGCTCTGAGGGCGTGGTTGCAGCCGTCATCTCTAAGATGATGATGAGCTGCCCTGTGTCACCGTCTTCGTAGTCACCCACCTTGAGGTTGATGCTATGCTCCTGGCCGTTACGGTTGACCCGAATGTCATTGTAGAGAACGGTATCGTGTTCGCGTCGAGCCCGACTCATCGAGGTTTCGAGGGGCAGTTTCACCTCCGGGGGGACAAATTCGGTTACCTGCAGTCGGGCTTCACCAGTGGTCAGGGTGAGCAGTTCGGCGGAGTTATAAAAAATACGTTCTAGTTCGTTCTCACTATTGACTAGCAGGCAGGTTGCTAGACGTTCCTCAAAGCAGTGCCTCAGCAGCGCGGTGAACTGTTTTTCGAGTCGTTCGTTTTGAGTGCGGCGATTTTGCAGCTGTCGCGTTGGCTGCAAAATCGCCAGGGAGGGCTGGGGCGAAGTGTTCGGCAAAAAGCGATTGCCGGTCTCACGTTTTTGATACAGCTTCCATTTGGCATTTAGCGTGTCGAACTCATCACTAAAGCTGCCGAGATTTTCTGAGCTGCCCAACAGCAGAAAGCCTTTGGGCATCAGCGTGAAATGCAGCAGCCGCAGCACCTGTTCCTGCAGTTGGGTCTGCATGTAGATCAACACATTGCGGCAGGTAACCAGATGCATCCGCGAAAATCCCGGATTGCGAGTGAGGTCGTGGGGCGAGATGATGAGCATCTCCCGCAGGAACTGCTTGACCTGGTAGTAGCCGTTCTGATGTTTAAAGTAGCGGTCTAGCCGCTCGGGAGTGATGCTGTCAGCGAGCGTTCCGGGATAGCGGCCTTTAGCAGCGATCGCCAGGGCCTGACTATCAATATCGGTGGCAAACAGCTTGAGCTGAATCTGCTTACCGGACTGGGCGATCGCCTCATCCACAATTATGGCTAGGGAGTAGGCTTCTTCGCCGGTCGCACAAGCCGATACCCAGATCCGCAATTGCTGTCCATTGTTGAGGTTTGCCAACAGCTGTGGCAGGACTTCATGGGCAATCGACTGCCAAGGATGCACATCTCTAAAAAAGCGGGTGGCACCAATCAACAAACTTTGCCGCAGGAGCTTACGCTCTTCCGACTCATTTTGCAAGAGTCGCAGATAGTCGTCTACGGTACCGCAGCGGGTGAGGGCACAGCGATGGTGAATGCGCCGTCGCAGCGTGTTGACCTTGTAGTCGGAAAAATCAATATCCTCATGGTCAGCCAACAGCTCGATAATCTGGTGCAGTTGCGCTTGGGTGACGAATCCCTCATCGTTGCCGGCATCATGTACCTGGTTGCCGACAAACTGAACAATGTCATAAACCGCCTGGGCCAACTCCTCAGGGGAGAGAATTTTATCTACAAAGCCGGATGAAATGGCGCTGATGGGCATGCTGCCAAACTGAGCAGTCTCAGGGGATTGCACGAGCGCCACCCCCCCCGCCCGACTCACGCTCTGTAGTCCACCGGTGCCATCGCTGCCGCCGCCCGAAAAGATGACCGCGATCGCGTGCTCGGCAAATTCTTTCGCTAGGGATTCAAAAAAGAGGTTGATGGGATAGTTTAGGTGACCTGGGCGATCGAGCAAATGGAGCTTGCGATTTTGGATGACCGCATTTTTTCCCGGTGGCAGCACGTAAACGGTTCCGGCCTTGATGGATGTGCCGTCATCGATCTGATGCACCGTCATCGCTGTGTGCCGCTGCAGGATTTCAGTCATCATGCTCTTAAAGTCAGGTGACAGATGCTGAACCACCACGAAGGCAGCACGAGGGCGTTCGGGCAAATGAGCAAAAAACGACTCTAGAGCCTGTATCCCACCAGCCGAGGCCCCAACGCCAACTACGAAAAAGCTGTCGGGAGAAGAAGCGTTATCACCCATCCATGATCCCTTTCTGTCACCGTAAGTCATTCTTTTTTTGATGATGACAATTGCCATCAGCCATCGTCGCTTGACGTCAAGACAATCCACATACTGCAAAGAGTCTTATTGATTTCAGTGACCTATTTCTACCTCAAGACAGAGGTCAAATGGATGGATGACCCACACATTAGCTTGAAGGAATGCTCTGCTTCACAGAGTGTCATCGCTGACCCACTACTCTTCGACACGGCGGCGTTGCTCAGCCAGCTTCAGTAAAATTTCCTCATGGACTGCGCGGGTAATAGGATAGAGGTAGCACAGGCCTAACCCACAAACTAAAAGGACGAGTGGCACTGGCCCCATAAAGGTGCGAATTGCTAGGAGTGCTGATTCAGGTTGGCTCTCGGCCTCAGCCACAAATCCAGACCACTGGAGGGCGGCCCCCACCAGGAATAAGCCGACAGCTAGCCCAATTTTTTGCAATAGGGTCATAAAGGCGTAAAAGATACCTTCGCGTCGCTGCCCCGTTTGAAGTTCATCCAGCTCAATCACGTCCGGCAACATCGCCCAAGGCACAACGTACGCAGTAGCTACCCCAAAACTCGCGACGACGCACAGGAAATACAGAAAGTTCGTTTGCCCCGGCTGTAGGAAAAAGAGCCCAATTTGCACGATGACCCACACACCAACCCCCACGTAAAACAGCCCTTTTTTGCCGAGCCTTCGACTCAGCAGATTGCAGGGCCACATCATGGGAATCGCCATACCCTGTACCAGCAATGCTGGCAAGAAATAGTCGTCTAGGCCCATCCAAAAGGTGACGTAAAAGGGGATGATGCTGGCGGTAATTTGCAAGGCCAACCAGGCAAACAGATAAATGCCGACTACATACCGAAAGGGGGTATTGTTAACGGCGATCCGCAGTTGCTCCCAAAAGGGAAGCTCGGCTTCAGGGCTAGGCGTGTCACTGGGAGTAGCTGCCTGTACCCTTTGAGCGTGGGGATAGGTACCGAATACACACACCAGTAAGGGAAAAACGGACACCAGCGCACAGGTTCCCCCCAGCACTAAATACTGCAACTGTCGGAAGGGAATCCATTGGCTGATGAGCAACCCCAACACCAGCGCCAAAATGGCCCCAGCTAGGGAAAAACTGAGGCGAAAGCTCGTTAGATCGGTACGCTCGTCGTAGTCTTGGGAGAGCTCAGCCGTGAGGGTCGTGTAGGGTAAGTTGGCGGTGGTGAAAAAAATCTGAAACAGGATTGAGGTCACCACGTAGTACCAAAAGCGAAAGCCAGGACTACCCCCCGGTACGATCCACATCAAGAAAAAGGTCATCCCAAAGGGCAAGGCACTGAGCAAAATCCACGGATAGCGGCGGCCCCATCGCGTTTGAGTGCGATCGCTCAACATCCCCACCAGCGGATCGTTCACCGCATCCCACGCTTTCCCAATTAACAACACGGTGCCAGCGGCCAGGGGATTGATGCCAGCTACGTCCGTCAGAAAAATGAGAAAGAAGAACGCAATGAGGTTCTGGGTCATCCCTGCGCCCATATCGCCCGTACCATAGGCTAACTTCGTCCAAAACGAGAGTTTGGGGGGAGCAAGGGGAGCGCTGGATGCTGGCGACTCAGAGGTCATGTGTATCTCACTTCATTAGGATGAGCATATCAAGTTGTATCATGGCTCAAATCAACCTCATTGCTGCCCTGTACCTGTTGCGATCGCTGATATGGCTGACCTTTACGTTACTTGGGATGACTACCATACCCTAACCGAGACCCTTGCCTTGCAGGTTTACGAATCTGGCTGGCAGTGCAATCAAATCGTTTGTTTAGCGAAAGGGGGCCTGCGCGTCGGCGACATTCTATGTCGCTTGTTTGATGTACCACTGGCAATTTTGTCCACTGCATCCTACGGCGGCGAGAATAATCGCACCCGTGGCAGCATCACTTTTTCCCGCGATCTCAGCATGACCACGGCCAACGTGGGCAGTCATGTTCTCATCGTGGATGATCTCGTTGATTCGGGTGCCAGCCTCGAGCGCAGTATCCGCTGGCTCACCCATAAGTACGGATTCTACATTGATGAGATGCGCACAGCTGTCCTATGGCAAAAAGCCTGTTCATCCATCAAGCCAGACTATTACGCCCAATACCTGACCGATAATCCCTGGATTCATCAGCCCTTTGAAAAGTACGAACAAATGAGCCTGGATGACCTCGCTGCCAGTCGCAAACAGCCTCAGACGGTGTAGTAGGTGAGTGTGGGAGTAGGGGAGTGGATGGGTGGATGGGTGGATGAGTACGGTTTTGAGCTTTGGGTTGAGCAAAACATGCTCATAATATTCGCTTGGCGCATTCACCCCGTTACCCCATCATCCCATCACTCTATTACCCATCCACTCTGATACCCATCCACCCTCGTACCCATCCACCCTCCCATCCACCCCGTCACCCTTCCCCAACGGCAGAATCCACTGGCTGAATCAAAGCGCAGCAGTCTTCTACGGGACGTTCTTCGGTCATAGCGGTGACTAGAGCTGCATAGGTGTCGGCGTGATTTTCTAGCAGTGTTTGGGCCTGTAACAAGGCCCATCGCTGCCGTACTTGTCCCTCCTGGATGGGACGCTGGAGTTGTTGCCACAGAATGGAAAACTTTTGGCGATCGTCCTGGCCTCCCTTAGCGTTGCCATAGACCTTCTGCTCAGCGGCAATACCGGCCATCCAAACCGTGCAATAGCGGTTCAGCAGTTGTGCGGGCACTTCACCCGTGCGCATCACAGTCTCTAGCGCCGTGGTGTCAAACTGTACCCCACCGAGTCCCGGCAATCCTTTCTTCCAGGCTTCCCAGGCATTGAGGGTATAGTCCGTAACGGGGACGTCTAGCAGTTGCGCGACCAAAAAATGCCCGGCTTCGTGATGAATGACGCGCTCCCGATCTTCGCCTGACAGTTTGGCCAGGCCATTCATCATCAGGTTACCGAGGGTACCGTTCCAACTGGCTTGGTCAATGATGGCAAGCCCCAGCAAGACCGCGATCGCAATGACGGGAACCGCTTGAGGAATATCCAGGAGCGGCCCTAACAGCATGGCTGTTGTCACCAAGAAAATGACAATTGCCACCAAGTTCAACGTCCGTTGCCCCATCGTCGTCTCCTACCTACCATCCGAACTGATGCACTCAAAGCGGTAAGGAAGGGAGCATTAGTCAGTAGTCAGCTTTGCCAGTGGATTTTTGCGCCTGGCTCCTGACTCCTAATTCCTGACTCCACCTATCCTTCGCGGCGGCACCCACAGGTTGCCCTGCCTCATTAGCCTAACGGTCTTGGTAGAAGGTTTCCAAGCTATTGGGATCACCGACAAAGCGCCAATGCCACGGCTCGTATTGTATGCCTTGGGGATTATCTTCTGGAAAGGACAGCTCAAAACTGTAGCGAGCGGCATTTTGGGCTACCCATTGAAACGCGGGCGTGGTCTCAAAATTCACCTGTAGATGAGTGTCGGGAAAATTGGCATCCCCAATATCAATGGCATAGCCGGTGTGGTGTTCGCTGTAGCCGGGGGGCGCACTGACTTCAGCGCGCGTTGTGGCAGTCTGACCGCGTTCTGCCTTAACCTCGAAAAACAAGTACTCTTGGTCTTCAACGGAACGAAAACCCGACAGGGGGACTAGATAGATACCTTGAGCCGTAGCGGCGGCAAACATCGCTTCAAATTTCGCCGCAGCGGACTGTCGCAGGCGAATCGACGCATCATAGGTAAGCGCAACCAACTCCGATTCAGGAGCTTCTTCATAGGCCAGATGCCCCAGCAAAGATTGCCTCGGTTCGCCTTGAGACGTTCCCGCAGCGGATAGGGGCGTATCAACCGTCGGCAACTGAACCAGCGGTTGCACCGCGATCGCAGTCGTCGATTCGGCACTGGGATAGGTCGCCAATGAAAAAATCAGCCCTGCCAGGGCACTCAGCAATCCCAGGAAAAACCAGAATATCCACAGTGGAAAACGACGCAAGCTCACTGACGATTTCTTAACTGATCCAGAATCTCGTTTTGCCTCTGGAATATCGTCCGTAGAACTAAAGTAATTAGGGTCTGCCACTTGACAATCTACGTTGTTTAGAAATTGGGAACACAACACTCATACCAAACAATAACAATGATGTTGCGGTAAGTGTCCACGAATCCTAACGCTGCTGTGCAGGTCTGGAATCACAAGTGGGCACTATTACGAAGCATTGAACGTTCAACCTGCCGATAGAGCGGTATTTGTCCTGAACTTGCAAAGAATATTTGGAAAACTAAACGATGGCGATCGCATTTTGAGAGCGCTGTCAGGTGATTCAATGTCAGATTTAATACATAACTTTATGCTTGACTGCCAATCATGCGCCTTGCCCACGAGTCGCTAGACTTTTCTGCCAAGCTAAGGTTGCAGCCAGCGCACCGATAGCGAATCGACAGGATAGTTTACGGATTTGGCAACTGCAACATCCTTTGACTCATGCATCGCCAGCAAGTGTCTAAAATGTCTTTGAAGCTTCGTAGCTTCCCCAATCAGCGTATTACGGTCACTCCGGATACTCATATTTTTGAACCGCAGTCTAAAGGTCTTGTTTCCCAGCCGCGTCCTGAACTGATAACCGCAGGACTCATGCACCTCCAAAAGGCGATTCGCTTGGCAGAGGCCCGTCATCATCGATCAGTCGAGCGCCTGTTATTGGTGCTGCCGGACAAGACTCGGACTCAAATGGCCGCTAATCTGCTGGTGGACAGTGTCTTGGCCCTGGTTGAAACTTGCCCTCACCTAGAGCTCTCCGTATTGTATGGACTTGGCACGCATCCACTGATGGACACGGCCGCAATTCAGCAAATCACGGGTAAGGAACGCCACCATAAGCTGATGACGTTGGGCACCCACTTTTATCAGCAGAGCACCAAAGCGGTGACGAATCCGATGGCCTTTGTCACGGTCTGGCAGGATAGTCCTGAGCAAGCAATTATCGAACCCAGCCTGAGCGCCCTGAAAGCTCACCTGATATCCGCCTGGACTACGGCTCAACGTCGGGGCGAACAAGTTTGGCTAGGGATCTTTCCCGATGTGGTGCGTCGGTATGAAGCTGAACTGGTGGCCTTGTTGCGATCGCTGTCAGAAGCGAAGATCGATGCAGCGGAACCGCTACTTGTCGATTGTCGTGACGCCGCTTTCAATGCTCACTTACAAGCACAGTTAGGGGAGCAGGCGACAGGGGTAAAGGTCTACCAACCGTTTCTAGGACTCCCTCAAGACACGAACAGTCGTCTCGATATGCGCTTTATTGATTGCCAGGATGAGCAAGCGGTAGCTCTACGCCGAGGGGATAAGTACGTCATTGAGGTGCCGGAGCAACTGTTTACCCATGACCTAACCTTTATTGCGGGTGATACGCGAATTCATCCCTACGAGGGACGCTATGGTAGCGGTGGCATCAACAAGATGCTGGCGGTGGGCATTGCCAGTCTAAGTGAAATTCGGCGGAGCCACAGTACACGGGTCCTCACACATCCTTTAACCTGCCCAGGTGAACCGAGTAGTCCTTTCGTGAGTCGGATAGCCGCCACCGCTCGCAGTATTCGCGACACCATGCTGACACGTTCTAAAACCCGCGTGATGGCGGCTCCCTATGGGTTAACGGCAATTGGTAAAGCTGAAGATACCATTTGGGATATTGCCTTTGGGCAGGACGAGTCGGCACGTCGTCAGTTATCAACTCTTTTCACCCAGCGGTACACGGTGACCGTTAAAGCCCCCCTCGATGTTGTGATTAGCGATGTAGCCCCTCACAAAGCGACGGATATTACGGCGGGGGCGCGGGCGCTCCAGTACTTAACCGATTGGCATCGTCCCGATAACATTTTGCTCAATCATCCCATGCAGGGCTGTGTAGCGCTCTTGTTCAATCCCTGCAATGAACCGAAGAATAATGCCGGGGTGGGCAATGATGGCACCAAGCTCCACATGGATGTCTTAGGCGATTTGTTACAGCAAATCCGCCCTCAGCTAAGCAAAAACCTGGAGTCTGCCACGTCCTCGGAAGCGGTGCAAATGATGCTCAATATTGCCCGTCAAACGGTGATGGAGCGGTGGCAGCATCATCTCGGTAGCAATAGTGAGTTAACCGACTGGTTGAGTGAACTGCAGCGAATTGCCAATCTCGGTCGCCAGCAGGCTAAACAAGGCGATGTCCCACGAAGTGTGACGAACCTTCTGTATGAGCGGATGGATCACTACGGTCGGGGATCTAATCACATCAATCGAGCGATTCAAGCGATTGAGTATCAGTTCCAGAAAACAGCGGACTGGGAGGTTTTGATTCGTTCGCTCCAAGCGTTAGCCAGTCTCTACCAGGAGCATGAGGGGCTGGGCGAAGGCGGACAGCGAACGATTCGCCTACTAAAGCTCTGTCGGGCTTTTAAGACATTGGCCTTAGCCACCGATAATCTGGCAGTACTCAACTATCTCAACTGGCTTGATCCCGCACTCACTAACCACCTGACTCCCAGCGTGCGATCGCGCTATTACCAGCACGGTATCCGGGCGAGTGTCCTGGGTCTGGTCCCGATTCACCTGAAGCACACCTCAGCAAATGAAGCCGTCCAGGTAGCGATTAATTACGGCCACTGGCATAAACCTGACACTCAGAACCTACAGGTTGGCTTCCTCACGGCACCGTTGATCTTGAAAAGGAGCTAGACCCTGAGGTTCTCAGCTTAAGATTGGATGGATGGGCTAGGCGGAGGGAGCATGAGGAGCAGAGGCAAAACAGCCCCATTGATCTAGGGGCTGTCATCATTTAGAGTCTGAATCTTCATGCTGAAAGCGGTTCAGCCCCTAGCTAGTTTTACCAAGCGGGCGCAGCAATGCTTATACCGCAAGGCTTTCGAGTTTAATTGATGACGCGCCCTAGGCCGCACCCACCACTTGCTCGCTCAGTTCCCACAGACGTTCGGCTTTGGCTGCATCACTACCTTCCGCTGAGAGTTCCTGCACGAACGCTTCGCGACCGGCCTTCTGACGGTTCCCCCAACTCCAATGTGAACCAGACTCCTGAAAGTCAGGATCAGCAACGACCATCGCGACCCGCTCACCGGCTAACGCTTGGGATACATAGCCCCCAGTGATATTTTTCTGAAACCAGGGGAAGATCGTGCGAAAAGCAGCAAAGTGATTGCGGAAGAGGGGCGTATCCGCTACACAGCCTGGATACAGCGAATTAAAGACAATACCCGTAGATTCGTGATAACGGCGGTGTAATTCGCGCGTGATCAGCATATTACAGAGTTTGCTGTCCTTATATGCTTTGCCCGACTTGAATTTTTTGCCATCGATCATGGCAATAGGTGCTTTAAACCCTTGGGCTAGACCTTCCATCTCGCCCAAGTCGGGAGGGGCAGGAATGGGAATTTTGCCCCCGAGTTCCTTCCGGTTGGCCGTTACAGTGCCCAGAATAATCAACCGCTTGTCCTCAGCGGCAGAATGCTTCAAGTCCTCTAGCATGAGCTGACAGAGCAAGAAATGACCTAGATGATTAGTGGCAACACTGATCTCATACCCGTCAGGGCTCCACTGCGGCTCTTTGGACAAAGGCAGATAAACGGCTGCGTTGCACACCAGTGCATTTAGCGTTTTGCCCGTTTCTCTAAAGGTGCTAACGAACTTGCGAACACTGTCTAAGCTGGCTAAATCGAGGTGCAAAACAGTGTATTGACCGGGCTGCATGTCCAGGTCTTGAGCCGCTTTGGCGGCTTTTTCTAAGTTGCGACAAGCCATGACAACGTGCCATCCCCGATTTGCGAGCGCTTTCGCAGCGTAGAGCCCAACGCCAGAGGAGGCACCTGTAATAATGACCGTTGGCTGAGTATTGTCTCCCATTTTGTTTAAGTGTGTGGAAACATTGACTTGTATGAACACTTTTCAGAATCGCATACCTTTGCTCACAAATCAGACTGTGACATAAACCTTAAGCAGCGACTTAGAATCGCTTTGTTTCCCTCAAGGTTGCAACCCAGGCACTCAGTCATCGCCAAAGACCCATTATCGGCGTAGCACTCAACTTGCAGGTCATGTACCTGTGGTGTAACAGCAAGTCAGCGATATGGCTATAAGCGGGAATGGTATCCGCGATACGGCCCGTGCGCTGCGGATTAACCCCACAAAGGTGATTGAAGCAATCCCCAAAAACGTCGTCGCTTGGAGTCGATTCAGTCGATTCATCGGAGTGCTCTAGGGGCTGTCATCATTTAGAGCCTGAATCCTCATGCTGAAAGCGGTTCAGCCCCTAGCTAGTTTTCCAAAACGGGCGCAGCAATGCTGATACCGCAAGGCTTTCGAGTTCAATTGATGACGCGCCCTAGAACGTCGCCCAAGCTCGCTACCGGCAGTCATGATCGTGCCCATAAAGACAGCGATGGATACGATGTGGAGCTTTGTTCAGTCGAAGCGGCATCAACGATGGCTCTGGCACACGATTGATCATCACAGGCAATTTTGCAATGGCAGTAGCAATTTTGCATTTGTAACAGCGATAAACCCCATCCACTTCGAGAACTGTAGTTTTATGTCGCTTCTGAAGAACCTCTCCTTGGTAAGGAGAGGAAACAGAAACCTCCATAAGCCTCTCCTTGGCAAGGAGAGGTGCCGCAGGCGGTGAGGTTTTCCGAAACAGAAAACTTTAGGTCTGAACCTAGATAAGGTTTATATCCCCCCCGAAGGCATAGTAAGCCAGGGATGTTGATGGTACGATTCTGTGTGGTTTTTGCTAAGAAAAAATCGATGGAGTTCTTCTTTTTAGCTGGTTCCGGGGAGTCACATCTTTGGGTTTTGTCTGACTTTAGAAACTGACATCCACTAGCCAAACAGAGCGATTTTAGAGTTTGACATTGATGCTCTGAAATTTTTTTCGGCAGCTCTTTTCGTTTTGGAAGAGCTGCTCTATTTGAACAGCCAATAATTTGGTGTGTGAGGAGTTGAGGTGCAAGAAATTTGGGGTTTTGTAGGGTGTGGAGCCGTCGTTGGCAGCACGGTTATGGCGCTGCCCGCTCAAGCACAAACGGCGCAGATCACGAACATTGAAATCCTTCAGACTGAGGCAGGTTTGCAAATCGTGCTGGCGGGTGAGGCAACGGCTCAGACTAAAATCTTTGAAACGGCCTTTGGCAGTACGCGGATTATTGATATTACCAATGCTCAGCTCGCTGAGGGAGTTGCTTTCCAGCAAGATGACCCAGGTGAAGGCATTGAGTCGGTGATGGTGGAGTCCCTGGATGCCAACAGCATCCGGATTCGGATTATTGGCGCAACTGAACTGCCGACGATCGCAGTGGAGACCGGCGGGACAGCAATTGTCGTGGGGGCAATTGGGGCGATCGCGGCCCCTCCCGAAGTGCCACCCTCTGCTGCCGAAGTTGACCCTGATGTGCCGCCCCCCGAACTCGATGTGCCGTCTCCTGATGAGGCAGCAGTCGAAGTAGTCCCCTCAGAAGAAGAGGGCTTACGGCTGGTCGTGACCGCAGCTCGTCGTCCGACTCCCGAGGTTGAAACCTCGGCCACGGTTGAAGTGGTGACCGAGGCAGAACTAGAGCAGCAGCGGCCTTTGATCCGCACCGTCCCCGATGCGTTGCAAACCCTGCCGGGAATTACAGTTAATCGGCTAGGGTTGATTACCAGTTCGGTGAATATTCGCGGTATTACCGGCGAGCGGATTGGGTTTCTGGTCGATGGCGAGCGCCGTCCCAACTTAGAGTTTGGCCCTGATTTTGGCAGTGTTGATCCCTTCCGGGTAGAGCGCGTTGAGGTGTTGCAAGGCCCCGCCTCTTCCATCTACGGGGCTGACTCTTTTGGCGGTGTCGTCAACGTCATTACCAACACGCCCGATCCGGATCAGCCCTTCACTGTAACTAGCGAAACCTATGGCGGCGGGTTCTCCGAATTCAATAGTAACCTGGAGTTTGCGGGTCCAAATTATGTGTTTGGTGCGACCTATCGCACCGCTGGTGACGCCCGTGATGCCAATGGCGATACCATTCCTTTGAATGGCACTGAATATACGGTATTTGATGTGTATGGGGCAGGACGCTACGACATTAATGACCAGTCGCGGTTTATTCTGCGACTCGATCGCTACCGCCAAGATGACGCTGATCTCAACGGCTTTCCCTCACCCCCATTTCTAGAAGCCCGCAACGAGTTTCGGGAAACGAACCGCTACTCGCTGGCCTACATCAACGACGGCGTACCGGGCGGCACTGAGCTAGAAGTGCGAGGCTACTATCAGCGCAGCCGCCGCCAGTTTGAAACGTTAACGGCATTTACCATCCCGGGTCCCTTTCCCATCGACATCACGGTGCCCACCTCAGACCTGACGGATACGGTGAGCTACGGCATCACTGGAATTGCCACCACCGCGATCGGCGATGCCACCCTCACCTACGGCTACGACTTCAGCCAAGATACATCCGAGTTCGACGATCTGATCAATAACGTTGCCTCGCCCGATGCCACCCGCAAATTTCACGGCTTATTTGCCCAGTCCGTCTACAACGTCACGGATGACTGGACGCTGACCGGTGGAGTACGGCTCGATTTCTTTGACGCGGAAAGTGCCGACCAGTCTAAAGAGACGAATGCCGTCACATTTAACGTGGGTACCGTTTACGAAATCACAGATGGGCTATTGGCCCGCGCTAACTTCGCCCAAGGGTTTCGTCCGCCGAGCCTGCTGTTTTTGTTTGGGAGCGCTCCTGATGGCTCGTTCTTTGCCCCGACCCAGGGGCAGGTGCAGTCCAATGCCGACTTATCGCCAGAGCGGGCCAACAATATTGATATTGGTTTGGACTATACCAGCGGCGACTTTACGGCTGGGGTGGTTTACTTCCGCAATGACATTAGCGATTTTCAAGGCTTTGAAACCTTTACGGCACCGCCGGGGCCTCCTGGCCCGCCGCCGCCTTCCAGTCGGGTCGTCAATAAAGACGTCCTGATTCAGGGGGTGCAGCTCAACGCCGCCTACGAGTTTATGCCGGGTCTAACGTTGGAGGGCAACTTTACCTTCGTTGACAGTGAGGACGAGTCTGGGCGTCCTTTGAATCAGCTAGAGGTGTTTCCCACGACGGCGTTGGTGCGATTGACCTACGCCGATGACCGCTTCCTGGGGCTAATTCAATCCCGCATCTATGCCGATCAGGGTGATGTGGTGCTGGACAACAACGAAATTGGCCCCGGTAGCGAAGGGGCGGTTGTGTTTGACCTGACCTTAGGCTATCAAATCACTCCCCCCGTGCAGCTAACATTCACCGTCGAAAATCTATTCAATACTCAATACGTCTATCCCACTAACAACTTCGCGGCCCCTGGTGCGAGGGTGCTATTTGGGGTCAATGCCGAGTTTTAATCAGAACACAAAAGCATGGCAAAATCCTCTCAATCCTGGCAGCTTCGAGATTATGTATTCGCTGCGTTTATGACGATTGGCATCGCGGTGGCGTCGGTGATCACGGTACCGCTCACCCTGTCGATTCCGCTACCGGGAATTCGGACGGTGGTCTGGGCTCCCTTTGCGGGCATTTTTCTGACGCTAGGGATGGCCCGACTGCAACGTTCCGGCAGTGTCGCCCTGATGATTGGGGTGTTAGCGTTGGTTCTGAGCCGCATCTCTTGGATTATTGCGGCTTTCCTAGTGATCGCCCTGCTGGTAACAGAGGGGGTGATGGTGTTTCGAGGCGGCTTCTACGGCAAGACCAATCGCCTACTGGCAAATGTATTGTTTTTCAGTAGCGCTACCGTAGCGGGGACTTTGGTGGGTGCTTATGCGGCCGGCGATATTTTTACCGCCTGGGTGGGTCAGGTCTGGATACTGCTGCTGATGACGCTGGTTTCTGGCGTTGCCGGTGCGATCGGCTGGTGGTTAGGAGAGCGCGTCGTGAAGCAATTGCAGCGGGCAGGCAAGCTGAATGCTAGCTAACCGGGTTGATTCTCTAAAGCGGGGCTGGCTGTGGCGGGTGAATCCGCTGTTGAAAATTGCTTTGAGTATCCTGGCGGTCGGTATAGCGTTTGCGCTGCAAGATCTGGCAGCGGCGGGGCTGCTGGTGGGGGTGCTGCTGGTGCTGCTGTTGACGGTGAGAATGACGTGGCGAATCTGGCTGGTGGGTGCGATCGCCCTCTTCCTCTTCACCGCATTGACCTGGCTGCTGCGGGATTGGCCCTCTGCGATGTTGAATTCCCTGCGGCTGCTAGCGATATTACTACCCGGCCCGATCTTTTCCTTAACCACCTCACCAGCGGAATTAACGCGTGCTCTACAGGCGGTGAAGCTGCCTTCCTTTTTGGTTCTGAGCCTGACGCTGGTGTGGCGATTTTTGCCTGTGGTGCAGCAGGAAGCCCAGCGCATTATTGAAGCCAACCAACTGCGGGGAGTTGATCTCAGCCGTCGTCCCGGACAGTGGTTTCCGGGACTGTTTGTGCCGCTGATTTTTCGCATCGTCAGCTATGCCGATGAGGTCACGATCGGGTTAGAAACCCGCAGCTATGACCCCAGCGCTCGACGCAGTATGGGCCAACCGCTACGGTGGCAAAGTTTGGATATGGGAGTGGCGATCGCAGCGATCGCAGTATTTGGGGCGGTTGGGTATTTGCAATGGAACCCATAATTCAGATTGCCAATCTCAGCTTTACCTACGCCAATGCCACTCAGCCCGTGCTGAGCAATATCGACTTGGCCCTGCATCCTGGCGAAATCGTTTTAGTGGCAGGCGCTACTGGCAGCGGCAAAAGCACCCTGCTCAACTGTATTGCGGGTATCGCTCCTGCCCATATCGGCGGTGCCCTTACGGGCACGATCCGCTGCCAGGGCCAGGATATCGCAACCTGGACCGTCTGCCAGCGCTCTTACCAAATCGGCACCCTGATGCAAAATGTCGAGACTCAAATTTTTACCGATACGGTTACCGACGAAGTCGTCTTTGGTCTGGAAAATCTCAACACCCCCGCCCAGCGTATCCAGCCGCTGACCCAGGCGATTCTGCAAGAATTTGATCTGCAAGCCCAACAAGACTGGTCTATCGTCCGTCTCTCTGCCGGCCAGAAACAGCGGCTGATCATCGCCTGCGTCCTGGCCATGGGTCAGCCCGTCTTGCTCCTCGACGAACCCTTCGCCTACTTAGATTTAACGACCGCCCATCGCCTATTACAGCTGCTCAAACAACGAGCCGCTCAAGGTCAAGCCATCCTCATCGTCGAACACCGCCTGGATTTGGTGCAAACGATCTGCGATCGCACCCTCCACATCCACCAAACCCACCTCCACCCCGGCTCACCTCCCTCATCTCCTTCACCTACCCCGTCTACCCATCCACCCATCCACCCATCCACCCATCCACCCCATCCCCTCCTCCAAACCCACTCCCTCACCCTCACCCCCTATCCCCCCTACCCCGATCTCACCCTCTACCCTGGCGAAACCGTCCTACTCAAAGGCAACAACGGTAGCGGCAAAACCACCCTCCTACGCATGATCAGCGGCTTGGTGCAGCCCACCATCGGCAGTATTGAATTACTCGGAGGCCCAACTGCCAGAAAGCGAATTGTTGAAATTGCTCAAATCGTCGGCTTCGTCCTCCAAAATCCTAATCACCAACTTTTTGCCGATACCGTACAGCAAGAAGTGCAACAGCCCGGCATCGCTGCCTCAATGGCTGATGGCATCTTGACTCAACTCAATCTCCAAGATCGCGCCGAGCAACATCCTCAGTCTCTGTCTCAGGGTCAAAAGCGTCGCCTCGCCCTGGGAGCTGTTCTCGCCAGGCAGCCGAAGCTATGCCTTTTAGATGAGATCACCGTTGGTCAGGATACTCAGTCTCTACAGCTCATGCTGAATTTACTGCAAACGTTTACGCAGTCAGGGGGCACGCTCTTACTCACAAGTCACGACCCGGCTGTGGCCAAGGCATTGAATGCGCAAATTGTCGCAGTCGAGGAGAAAGGCAGGTAGCTGTTGGATACTGACCTACTTTTTACAGGACATTTATAGCAATCCGCAATCAGGTCAGAACAGCCGTAATTCATGGAATGCCTACCCAGTCAGTGTTCTACTTCCGAACTCCGCATTCAGAATTCTGCATTCTGCCATATCACCCTCATCCAGCGCCTGCTCAAACTTCCCATCAGTAGACTGAACTAGAACACCTGAAGTCGTCAGTAAAACCGCTCAAACACCCCAAGCTTGATTAATCGATGAATTCACCGAACAGCAAACAACAACTCTTCGACCGCTGGGCACCCTTCTATGACTTCTGGGTTCCCTCCCTTTTATATCAAGCCACTCATCGGCGACTACTGGAGTATGTCGAACTCCCCGAAACCCCTAACGTCCTGGATATTAGCTGTGGTACCGGGCGTTTGCTTAATCGCCTGGCAGCGGCATATCCCAGCTTACAAGGCACCGGGCTAGATTTTTCGGCGGCGATGTTGCGCCAGGCACGGAATTCCAACCACCATCGACCTCGCCTCATATTTGTACAGGGCCAGGCCGCACCTTTACGGTTCACCGATCAGCAATTTGATGCGGTTTTCAACACATTTAGCTTTCTGCATTACCTTGAGCCCCAGCGGGTCTTGACTGAAATTTGCCGGGTCTTGCGACCGGGAGGGACGTTTTACTGGGTTGACCCAACCACCGATACCGCTACAGGGGTAGGGCACGTACCCGTCTCTCCTAATGGCATCCGAGTTTACAGCCCAGAAGTGCGGGAGCAAATGGGCACACAGGCAGGCTTTCAACACCTCAAACATCGATACCTATTGGGCAAAAACCTGTTAAGCATGTTTGTCAAAGTTGACTAAGGTTGCGACTATTAGGGTGCAAAACCAACGTTAAGTCAGCGACTAACGGGCAGCTAGCCAAGGCAACCTGATGGCCATGTTGCCCTCACGCGCAAAATCTCCATGGATGCTGCCGACTATGACGGTCGCACGGCGATTCATCTGGCCGCCTCGGAAGAACAACCAGTGGTGCTAGCGACGTAGCACGATCAGGGGAATGGGGCGATCGCGCGGCTTCTTAAGAGCAGAAAGTCAGTCATCGTCAATGCCCAATCATCGGCGCAGAACTCAATTTGTAAAGCGATGCATTTCCACAACTCAGGCAACGTGCTCTCCATGGTTTGTCCATACCTTCCTATATTGTGTTTGCAGAAGTTGACTCTAGCTTCCTAGTGTCTTGTATAAACAAGGCAAGGACAGAAATTTTAGGTACTTTCGGGCTGCGACTTTCTTTTCGGTACACAACAGGTGGTCATGACCGCGCTAGGCAACACTTGCTGCGAACCTACCACTGTTGATCAGGCGAGTTTACAGCGATGACCCATTACTACCAAATCGGCGGCAGTCTCGACTACGATGCCCCCACTTATATTGAACGGCAGGCGGATAAAGACCTCTACAGTGCGTTGTTAGCGGGCGAGTTTTGCTACGTTTTCAACTCCCGTCAGATGGGCAAGTCGTCGTTGATGGTGCGTAGTTGGCATCGTTTGCAAGCCGAGGGACATCGCTGTGCGGTAGTAGATGTCACCAACATCGGCAGCGACCACATTACGCCTGAGCAGTGGTACCGGGGCATGATGGGCACCCTGGCGATGCAGTTCAATCTCCACACCCGTGACATTCGCACCTGGTGGGATGAACGTAGTCATCTCTCGTTAACCCAAATATTGAGTCAGTTTATTGAATTGCTGCTGGAGCAATGCCCCGAGCAGCGACTGTTCATCTTTGTGGATGAGGTGGACAGCCTGTTGAATCTGCCCTTCTCCGTCGATGACTTTTTTGCGTTGATTCGCTTTTGCTACAACCGTCGCGCCATTGAGCCGGAGTATAAACGCTTGACGTTTGCCATTTTTGGGGTGGCGGCTCCCGCCGATTTGATTGCCGATAAGCAACGCACGCCGTTTAATATTGGCCGAGCCATCGTATTGAGGGGCTTTAGCTTAGAAGAAGCCACACCTTTGGCTACCGGGCTAGAAGTTCAAACACCGAATACCCAAACGATTTTGCAGGAGGTGTTGAATTGGACGGGTGGTCAGCCTTTTTTGACTCAGAAGGTCTGTCAATTACTGGTCACCTCTAGCCAAACGGCTGTGAATGAGCCGCTGCATGTCCCCCCTGGAATGGAGCGATTCTGGGTGGACAGCGTGGTGCGATCGCACATCATTGACCATTGGGAGTCGCAGGATGAGCCGGAGCATTTGCGTACCATTCGCGATCGCCTTCTGTATGACGATCGCCGCACGGGACGCCTGCTGGGGATTTATCAACGCTGGTTAGAAGGTCAAGTCATCCCCACTGACGATAGCCGTGATCAGATTGATCTGCTGCTGAGCGGATTGATGGTGCAGCAACAGGGAACGCTCTGTGCCAAAAATCGCATCTACGAAACCGTTTTGAACCGAGAGTGGGTACAGCGGCAGTTAACAGCTCTACGTCCTTACTCAGAAGCCTTCGACGCTTGGGTGGCTTCCAAGCAGACGGATGAGTCGCGACTTTTGCGGGGACAAGCCTTGCAGGATGCTCAAGCCTGGGCCAGAGGCAAAAGTCTGAGTGATTTAGACTATCGCTTTTTGGCTCTGGGGCAAGAGCAGGAGCAACTTGAGGTGCAGCGATCGCTTGACCTCGAAAAGGCTGAAGCCGCCAAGCGCACGACGCATTTACAGCGGGTTCTGCTCGGCATCACCTCAGGCGCATTAGCGATCGTTTCATTGCTGGGTGCTGCGGCATTTTGGCAATATCGGCGGGCGATCGCGAGTGAGAAAACATCTCGTCTAGATGAAATTCGAGCCTTAATTTCCTCAGCCGAAGGACAATTTGCGGCCCACCAAGAATTAGACGCTTTGGTTGATGCCATTAAAGCCAGCCGTAACCTCCAAAGTTTGAAGGAGCCTCATACAGAGTTGGCAGTCGCCGCTGATCGCGCTTTGCGCCAGATTGTTTATTGGATGAGTGAACGGAATCGGCTGTCAGGCCATGAAACATCGGTTTTAGGCGTTGCCTATAGTCCTGATGGCGAATTACTGGCAACGACCAGTCTCGATTCAACTATCAAGCTCTGGGCCAACGATGGTCAGCTTTTACATACTTTTAGCGGTGGGGCCAGCTATGGCGTTGCCTTTCATCCTCAGCGTCCCCTACTGGCGGTGGGCAATATGGATGGCAACCTGACAATTTGGAATTTTGAAAACAAGGAACTCGTGCAAACGGTTCAGGCCCACGCTGGCCCTGCCTGGGACGTCACGTTTAGTGCTGAAGGGGAATTTTTAGTCACTGGCGGGGTAGACCAACAGGTCAAATTGTGGAGCCTGGACGGCACCTTACTCAATACCTTATCGGGGCATGACAGCATTGTTTGGCGCGTGGATGTGGATGCAACCGATGAACGAATTATCTCAACCAGCCTCGATAACACCGCTAAAGTCTGGACAACCGACGGCCAGCTTGAGAGCACCCTACCCTCCGCTGCCAGCGGTGGCAGCCTCTGGAGTGGAACGTTTAATCCCACCGGGGACACTATCGCGATTGGTGGCGATGATCGCATGGTGCAGCTTTGGCAACCGGACGGCACACTCATGGCTACATTAGCCGGTCACACCAAGCGTATTGAACAAGTCCACTTTAGCCCCGATGGCGGGGTGATTGCCTCTGCGGGGCTAGACCGCACCATCTGGATGCGCGGCACAGATGGCACCCCTTGGCGTGTTCTCCAAACGCCAGGAGATATCCGTCGCTTTA
This sequence comes from Cyanobacteria bacterium J06638_28, assembly GCA_039819045.1. GTDB lineage: Bacteria > Cyanobacteriota > Cyanobacteriia > Phormidesmidales > Phormidesmidaceae > SIO1E4. The sequence goes on along the minus strand of JBCBSR010000005.1, from coordinate 64,915 downwards.
GCTTTTCGCCTAGCGACGTTCGGATGATTGCGACCTCTGGATTTAGAAACACAGCACAACTGAGACAGTGGGAATCCCCTTTACTCCAAACCATCTTTCTCGATGACGATGTCTGGGATATCGCGATCAGTCCCGATGGTGAACGCATCATTTCTGGCGATAGTCCGATTGTTCATGTCTGGGATCGCGATCGCAACACCGTTGCAACGCTTGACGCTGATCAAAACACACTGTTTGGGTTTGACTACAGTCCAGACGGTCAATTGATTGCCGCAGTAGGCGCAAACGGGACTGTGCAACTGTGGACAGAGGCTGGCGAGCTTTGGCGCAACCTGGAAGGGCATACGGTGCAAGTTTGGGACGCCAGTTTCAGTCCGGATAGTCAACGTCTCGCGGCCATTGCCGAGGACGGCAGTATTCGTGTGTGGACAGTTGATGGCGAGCTTGTTCACACTCTTCAAAGTGATGGTGAACGAGGCCTAAGAGTGGCGTTTAGCCCTGATGGGCAGCAATTAGTTGCCTCCAGAGGCGATGGAACGCTCCAGATCTGGAGCACCACTGAGGGTACACTCCGCTACACAATTGAGGCCCACGATGCCGCAGTTTTTGGGCTTGCGGTGAGCCCCGACGGTCAATTTATTGTGTCTGCCAGTCCTGATTTAACCACCAAGCTGTGGCGCTGGGATGGCACACCGATGAAAACCTTTGAAGGTCATAACAACGTGATTTTCAGCGTTGACTTTAGTCCCGATAGCCAGACAATTGCGACTGCCAGTACTGATAACACCGTTATTCTATGGTCTTTGGACGGTGAACCCATCAAAACCCTCTACGGTCATGGAGCGGGGTTCAAGAGCGTAAAATTCAGCTCTACGGGAGAACTGGTAACTGCTACAGACGACGGGACACTGACCCGATGGAATCTGGAGGAGGTGTTGGCGTTAAACGAGCTGGAATATGCCTGTACGTGGATTGCTGATTATTTACGGACAAATAGTGAGGTTGCCGAGAGCGATCGCGCGCTCTGTGATGGCCTCTAATACAGGCGCTTGAATCGTCCTATGGGAATAAAACCGACAAGCGTTGATACCTATCGAGACAAGACCGACATTCCATAGATAGAGATGACAACCCCATAGACAAGGAATGACGATTTTAATCATTCTTTGAAAAATAAACAGCTCAGCCCAAAAACAAAGCGGAAAAGACGGAAAAGACGGAAAAGACGGAAAAGCTCGTGTGATCGTTCTCGTTACAGGATTTCTATGCGAAGGTAATTAAGTAATTCCTCGGAGTTCCTGATGTTGGCTATCCTTATTCTCAATGCTTATGGCATGTGCTGTAAATTTATCGACATTATCTACTTCTCCTAGGGCGCGTCATTAATTAAACTCGAAAGCCTTGCGGTATCAGCATTGCCGTGCCCGCTTTATAAAACTATCTAGAGGCTGAACCGCTTTCAGCATGAGTATTCAGGCTCTAAATAATGACAGCCCCTAGATCCGAAACTTTACCAGGTATACAGAAACAACGCTAACAACTATTGACTAATGATTTTAGTTAATGAGAGTTCTTGCATGGATCCTGAAGAAATCCTGCTGTCAATTGAGACTCGATTTTTAAAGCGAAAACTGAATCCCGCTGAACGCATTGTTCTGGGACAAACCTGGAACAAACAAACTTACGAGCAGATGGCCAGGCACTCAGGCTATGGGGATGCTCACCTTAAAGACACGGGCTATAAGTTATGGCGTGAGATCTCTCACGCCCTGGGGCAACGGGTGACTAAAAAAAGCCTGTTATTTGTCCTGAAGGAGCACATGCAGCCGACATCGGCTGAGGCTGGCAATCAAGCCGATGTCCTGCGATCAAAAGAGTTAGAGGTTACAGAGAACGTTTTAGCTCAAGTTCCCTATCCTTCTGGGCCACTACCACCAGATTCGCCGTTGTATGTGGATCGTCCTCCCAATGAAGACATTGCCCATCGAGAAATTCAGCGTCCTGGCGGCTTCCTGAGAATCAAAGCGCCTCGGAAAATGGGTAAAACATCGTTGGTGTTTCGCCTTATGCAGACGGCACAAGCGCAAGGATATCAGACAGTCCATTTAGACCTACAAACGATTGATGAGGCAATCTTCGCTAGTACTGCAACGTTCCTTAAATGGTTTTGTCTGCGCGTCAGTCAAGAAATCGGCATTTCCCCGGATCTGGATGCGTATTGGGACTCATCCATGGGCTACAAAGTCAGTAGCGAACTTTACTTCCAAGAGCACATTTTAGGGCAAAGTCACACGCCCATCGTCCTGATCATCTCGGCAGCTGAGGCGCTCATTGAACATTCACAAATTGCCCAGGACTTTTTTCCACTTCTGCGTTATTGGCATGAAAAGGCTCGGTGGAGTTCTATTTGGCAAACTTTACGCGTTGTCATCACCCACGCCACCGAAGTTTATGTACCTTTAAAGATTCATCAATCCCCTTTTAATGTTGGTCAGGCAATTAAGTTGCCAGGCTTTACAGCCGCTCAAGTTACTGAACTCGCAACGCATTACGGATTGAAGACTATTGATAGCAAGCTTGCTCAAAGGATTGTTGCGATGTTGGGGGGCCATCCCTATCTAGTCAATGTTTTTTTCTATCATCTAGTCACTGCATCGACACGACCAGAAGCTCTCTTCAAAATCGCCGCTACCCCTTCTGGCATCTATGGCACTCATCTACGTAACTATCTAGCTATCCTCAAGGAATCACCCGATTTAGAACAGGCCATGCATCAGGTTGTTTCTACCCAGGCAGGTACAGAGTTGGATGCGGTCACGATGTACCGCTTAGAAAGCTTAGGACTTATTAAAATTAATGGCTACCGGGCAGTACCGGGGTGTGAAGTCTATCGTCTGTATTTCCAAAAACAGTTAAGTCTTGAGTAGAGACGGGCCTGTAACCGAAACTGACAAGCATTATTAGGGCGAAATCTAAGACCAATATTCAGTAGAGCAAAGCTTCTGGCTGCTACCGCTTAGCTTTTGCTCTTGCGATAGCGTATTCCTTGAGATGACAGCCAAGATATTCATATGCGAAGAAAATTCACCCAAATCAGAAAGACATCTCAATCCGAATTTTTGATTTTTCTTCATGTTCAAAGCCACGAAATTGCGAATTTCCCTAAAAAACCGACTTTACATCTAAGTGTTCTTCAGATTTAATACTAATGAGGTCTCTTGATTCTGTTCTGACTTCAGTTTTCTGATTTGACGGTAAAACCCAAGGCTTTTCACAGGCTTGGGTCGAAGGCAGCCTTCAATAACTTAGTACTTGACAGCATTATCTTTGCACCCATAACGAGCCAATTTTTTGGCTCGTTTTTTTTGCTTCATAAAACCCGACTTTTTATCTTTAAAGCTCCTTTCTTAAATTGGGATGAGCCATAGATTGCCGAACAAACCGACTTTACTTTCATTGATATGTCGAGCTTTAATAATCAGCAATTCCACCGATGCATCTTATTCTCTGATTGCAAGAAGCATATCAAGGTTAATTGCTTCGCAAATTAGCTGGCCTTCAAAGTAGGCAGCATCTAGATGGGTGTGAATTTCAGTTTCTGAAGCCCAAATCTTGAGTGCTTGCTGCTGTTTTCTCCGGACTTTATGAGCCTGTTTAAGCTCATCGCCTCGGAGGTAATGCGTTCAATGCTGTTAGGGGGTGGACTTAATGTTTGAATTAGGAGTACCCATGACTGGTTACATAAGAAAGATCCAGCCGTATTTAAGTTCTCATCCGCCTTCGCAGAGGGATATGCGATATCGCGATGCCTTAGCTCGTTTGTTCAATTGGGTTGCTCAACATCGCACTATATTGCTCTTCTTTATCGCCATTGGGATAGTCGTTGGTTTATCGACCGCGACGGTGGCTCAAGAAGATGTCACCTTAGAGTCGCTGGCCGAGCAGGTGGCCCTCCAACAGGGATATATCAACGTAGTCTGGATTCTAGTGGCGTCTACGCTAGTCGTCTTTATGAATGCTGGATTCGGTATGCTCGAAGTGGGCATGTGCCGCCAGAAAAATGCGGTCAATATCCTGTCCAAAAACCTGATTGTATTTGGCTTGGCCCTGCTGACCTATTGGGCTGTCGGCTTTGCGTTCATGTTTGGCCAAGGGAATAGCTTCATTGGACTGAGCGGGTTCTTTATGTCTGGGGACTCGGCCACCTATGGATTAGATCCCTTCCCTGCGGGGCTGCCGGTGACGATTTTCTTCTTGTTCCAGGCTGCGTTTGCCGCAACATCCGCAACGATTGTGTCGGGGGCCGTTGCTGAACGGATTCGATTCGACGCCTTCTTGATTTTTAGCGTGGTGAATATTGCCTTTTACTGCATCTCAGGCAAGTGGGCCTGGGGTGGTGGTTGGTTGGGCGACCTGGGGTTTGCTGACTTTGCCGGTTCTACCGTGGTGCACAGCGTCGGGGGCTGGTCGGCGCTGGTCGGCGCGATCGTGTTGGGGGCTCGCTACGGCAAGTATGAAGGCAAGCTTGTGAAGCCGATTCCGGGGCATAACCTGAGCTTGGCAACGCTGGGCTGTCTGATTCTGTGGATTGGCTGGTTTGGGTTTAACCCCGGGTCTGAACTCGCTGCCAATGAAAACATTGCCTACATTGCCATTACCACCAACTTGTCAGGCGCTGCGGGGGGCACGATCGCGACCTTCGTCTCTTGGATCAAAGGAGGTAAGCCCGATCTCGGTATGGTGATCAACGGCATTCTGGCTGGACTCGTAGGCATTACGGCGGGCTGTAATCAGGTTTCGATCCCTGCTGCCATCATCATTGGCTGCATATCCGGGGTACTTGTAGTGTTCGCTATTGACTTCTTCGATCGCATCCGCATTGATGATCCCGTCGGGGCGATTTCAGTGCACTTGTGCAATGGTATCTGGGCCACTTTAGCAGTCGGTATCTTTGGTGAGAATGCTGGGATTCAACAGTTCGGCGTACAGCTTCTGGGTGTGGTTGCTTACGGAGCCTTTACCGTAGGAACAGGCTTTATGTGCTGGCTGGCGTTGAAGGCAACAATCGGCATCCGCGTCCATGACTACGAGGAAATCGAGGGTCTGGATATTCACGAACACGGTCAAATTGCCTATGCCGGTTTCTCGATGCTGGATGAGGCCCCGAGTTCAAAAATTGAGACGAAGTTGTAGGGCTCAACATTCTCAAGCCTTCTGGATTAGATGTCAGTTGACTCTGAGCCAGAATTACTCCCCTGGGGGTGCTCTCCACCCCCTTTCATCATCTTTGGCACACGAGTCATGTTGGGACTGGGACAGCTGCAAATTAAATCCAAAGTGATGTTGGTCTTGCTAGTCGTCAGCTTGGGGTCCTCCGCCGTGATGGGCTTCTTAGTCTGGCAGCGAGCCCGCAATATTCTGACTCAGCGAATCTTTGATCAGCTGACCAGTGTCAAAGCCGCCAAGTCGGCGGAGATCGAATCCTACTTTCAATTCATGTATAGCCAAGTGGAAACGCTGGCGGAAGATCGCATGATGGTGTCCGCCATGATGGAATTTGACCAGGCGTTTGATCAAATTAGTGAGGCCAACTTGCCGATCGCGCCCGAGTGGTCACAAGCAATTGAAAGCTACTACGGTGAGGAGTTCTTTCCGCGTCTCACGGACAATATTGACGGCACCCCAATTCTTGATATTTATAATCCCGACACTGCCGTAGCGCAGTATTTGCAGTACTACTACATTGCGAATAATCCGCATCCTGTGGGGAGTAAAGACGCCTTAACTCAGGCGAATGATGGCAGCACCTACAGTACGGTGCACAGTCGCTATCACCGCATTTTACGGAATCTAATTATTAATTTTGGCTACTACGATCTCTTCTTGATTGATCACGAAACCGGGGATATTGTTTACTCCGTTTATAAGGAAACTGACTTTGCCACCAGCCTCGATACGGGTCCTTATGCCCGCAGCAACTTTGCTGAAGTCGTCAATACCGTGCAGCAAAATCCCGAACCCGGTGCCGTGCAGATTATTGACTTTGCGGCCTATCGTCCTTCCTATGGCGCTCCCGCTGCCTTTTTGGCGGCCCCGATTTATGACGGTGGGCAGCAGGTGGGCATTTTGGCGGTGCAACTGCCGGTCGATCGCATTAACGACGTCCTGACCGGTAACCAAAATTGGGAAAACGAAGGACTGGGGCAAACTGGCGAAGTTTACCTGGTGGGTGATGACTTCCTCATGCGATCGATTTCGCGATTTTTGATTGAGGATGCCACCGGCTATCGTCAAGCCCTACAAGCCGTGGGCACCCCCGATGATGTCCTAGAGATGATTCAGCGGTTAGAGACGTCAATTTTGCTCCAATCGGTAGAAACGGAAGGGGCTCAAGCGGCGCTCCAAGGTCAATCGGGCACTCAAATCATTGATGACTACCGAGGGGTATCGGTCTTAAGCTCCTACGCCCCCTTGAATATTAAAGGGGTCAATTGGGTCATCCTCTCTGAGATGGATTTGGCCGAAGCCTATGCACCGCTCACCAATCTGCAGGGTTTCATTCTGATTACGGCGGTGATCTTGGTGTTTTTGGTCACGCTGATTGCGGTGGTGGCGGCCAACAGCTTGGTTCGGCCCATCAGTCTGTTGGTCGAAGACTCGCGCAAAATCATTTCCGGCGAACTAGAGGAAACGGATCTACAACCCACCACCCATGACGAATTGAGTTTATTGGTAGAGGCTTTCAACGAAGTTAACCGGAGTCTGCGCGAACAGCGATCGCTCGTCGCCACTAAGGAACGGGAAAATAAAGCGCTATTGCTCAACGTTTTGCCGAGTACCGCTGCCGAACGTTTGGAGCGGGGGGACACCCTGATCACCGATACTACGCAACAGACCACGGTCTTAGTGGCCAGTTTAGAAGGCTTAACGGAACTGTCAGCCAAGCGAGCCGTGCCGGAAGTGACGGGACTCCTCACTGAGTTGTTCAATGACTTTGACGAGGCCGCTGAGAGCCTGGATGTGCTGATTCTAAACCGGATTGGCGATTTCTACTTTGCAGTGTGTGGCTTAATCGCCCCCCGGATGGATCACACCAAACGGGTCGTCGATTTAGGGTTGGCGATGCTCGATAGTCTGCGGCGCTTCAATCACAAATACAATCTCGACCTGAAGCTGTGCATTGGCATTGATGGTGGGGAATCCATCGCCGCCGTGATTGAGACCAAGCGCCTTAACTATCACCTCTGGGGCGAAACCCTGGCGATCGCTTATCAGCTCCATCGAGTGGCTGCCAGCAATACCATTCGCGTGACGGAAGAGGTTCATGACAGCGTACGCGATTTATACACCTTCAAACCCGCTGAAGATATTGAGGTCAACGAGGTGGGACGCCTGACGAGCTGGGTGCTTTATCGGGGTGGGAGCGGTCGTCCTAACCTGGATGACACTGTTAACGAAATTGAGGCCATCGTGGCTCTGGAACAAGATTCCGCCTAACTTTTAGCCCATTCCAGATTACTTCTCAGCGTCACTTTCCATCGCGTTACGGCAAGGAGCCTTGATCCGCCATGACTCAGACTATTTGGTTGAAAGCCCTACTCTTTGTGCTCGGTTTTCCGTTGATCACCATCATTCTGGGTGAACTGATTGATCGCCTCCAGCATCGGGGTTATCCATCCACCGCCCAACTGTTAGTGAATATTCGTATCCTGGTGCTGCCCACCGTGGCGGTTTGGTTGCTGCTGCATCAGTTTCTCGCAATCGAGCGCGACACGATCACGCTGAAGGCGATCGAAACCGCGATTTGGGGGGCGATGATTGTCACCAGCCTGTCGCTGTTGGGGGTGCTACTCACCAGCGATGCCAAAGCGACATCCCGCCAGGTGATTCAGGTGCCGCGCCTATTTCTACAGATTGCGCGGATTTTAATCGTCCTCAGCATTAGTTTCTATGTTTTAAGCGCCATTTGGGGCGTCGACCTTAGTAATCTAGCGGCGGCCTTGGGGGTCGGCTCTTTGGTCATTGCCTTGGCTCTACAAAACACGTTGAGCAACCTGGTATCGGGATTTTTGCTCCTGTTTGATAGTCCCTTTCAGGTGGGCGACTGGATTCGCTTCGGCGAGATTGAAGGCCAGGTCGTGGATTTGAATTGGCGCTCCGTCCGCCTGATCACCCTCGAACAGGATCTCCTTGTGGTGCCCAACAGTGTTTTAGATCAGCAGAGTATTTATAACTTCAGTCGGATTAATCCGGTTCACGCCGAACGCTATTTTGTGGGATTTTCCTACGACGATCCCCCGAACTTTGTGCGGCAAGTCCTGAAGCACGCAGCTGACGAAACCGCTGATCTGCTGGAGAATCCGGCACCGGATATCCGCACCATTTCCTATGACGATTTCGCCATTACCTATGAAGTCAAATACTACATTGATGATTACGCCAAGTTTGAGCGCATTCGCAACGAACTGAGCACGCGAATTTTTTATGCCGCTAGGCGCAATGGCCTGACCATCCCGTTTCCCATTCGCACTCTGCATCACGTGCCGCAACGGCAGCCCAAACGCACTGAGCATATCGAGGAAATTGGCGGCTTTTTGCGATCGCTTCCCTACTTCACCATTTTGGATCCAGACACCATCATGAACCTGGCTGAAAGTGCGGTGTTACAGGTGTATGGCATCGGCGATCGCGTCATGGTTGAGGGCGCTGCCGACGAAGGCTTTTACATCATTCGCCAGGGCAGTCTCCGGTTGTCTGTCACCGATGCCCACCAGCAGCAACGCGAGATTGCCCATCTCGCTAAAAACGACTTTTTTGGGGAAACTGCCCTGCATCCCGGCGAGCCGAGTTTGGTCACAGGGGTGGTCGAGCAAGACTTAACGGTTTTGGTCTTTGGCCATGAGGAAATTGCTACGCTGATGGCCAGCAGCGCCCGCTTTGCCAACCAAATGAACCAGTTTATTGAAGACCGTAAAACCTCGATTCGCTTGGCTCAAGAGGCCAAGCGGCACCGACCCTCGCTGCTGACCGCGGCCAACGGCCGAGCCGAGCCATCGGCAACCGCGACCCAAGTCTCTGCGCCTGCTTCACCCTAAATCAGCCCAATTTTGAGCCTGAATTTTACATCTCTCTACTCCTATGAACCCTAAAAGTAAAACCAAAGCAGCTCCTAAAACTCAAGCCTCAGAGGATGCTTCAACTCAGGAGCCACAACCAGGAACCGCCTCGACCGCATCCAAGTCACCGTCATCTGCCCCGGCAACCGCTGATCAAGAGCAGGTGACCATGGCGGCCAGTGTTGTCGACGAACAAGATTTACGCCTCTTTCAATCAGTCGATACGGATGGTAGCGGGACGATTACCCGTGAAGAGTTTCTCAATGCGTTTGTCCGGGCCGGACTCAAACTAACCGATTTACGCTTTTCCGAAAGCCTGCAGGAATTGGGTTTCCTTTCCCCCCGTAGCGACTCGGAGATTACCCTAGAGCAGTTTCAAAAAATTATTCGTCCGAATATTCACCTCATTCGTCGCATTCTTAAGGCCCAATTGGTTATTCCTGACTTCCAGGATTTCTGTCAGGATATCGACAAGATCTACGAACAGGTGAGTGATCACACCGGGGGCACCTTAGCCGACTACATTCCTCAGCTCGCTAGAGTCGATGAACGCAATTTCGCCGTAGCGATCTGCACGGTTGATGGACAGCGCTACGCTCGCGGCAACACCCTAGAAAATTTCACCGTCCAAAGCACCAGTAAAACGATTTCCTATTGTCTGGCCCTAGAGGAACTGGGTACAGAAGTCGTCCATCAGCATGTGGGCCGCGAACCCTCGGGTCTGGGTTTCAATGAACTCACCCTCAATAACAAGGGCTTGCCTCACAATCCCATGATTAATGCGGGTGCCATCATGTGTTGCTCCCTTGTTCGCCATGATTTGGTTCATGCCGATCGCTTTGACTATGTACTTGATTACTGGCGTCGTCTGACGGGGGGCGATCGCATTACGTTCAATAACGCGGTCTACCTCTCGGAGCGGGAGACCGCCCATCGCAACCGGGCCCTCAGCCACTACATGATGGAGAAAAAAGCCTTTCCCGAGTGGGCAGATTTAGAAGAAACGCTGGAATTCTATTTTCAATGCTGTTCGATTGAACTCAATACGGATCAAATGTCCGTAGTTGCCGCCACCATGGCCAATGGTGGTACCTGTCCGATTACCGGTGAAAAGATTTTCAAAACCAGCACCGTGCAGCATTGCCTCTCGCTGATGTACTCCTGTGGCATGTATGACTACAGCGGTGAGTGGGCCTTCATCGTCGGTTTACCGGCTAAATCGGGTGTATCGGGAGCCGTCATGGTGGTGATTCCCAATATGCTGGGGTTGTGCATTTGGTCGCCGAACCTGGATACCCAAGGTAATAGTGTGCGAGGCGTTGAATTCTGTAAGCAGCTCGTCAAAAAATTCAGCGTTCACAATTACGACAGTCTTGACTTTGAGTCGGAGAAAAAGAACCCTCGGGTGAGCCCCATTCAGCGGGAATCGGAGGAAATCACGAGTTTCATAGAGGTTGCTAGCCGGGGCGATCTCACCGCCGTTACGCAATATGAAATTCGCGGGGTGAATTTAGATGCCGGTGATTATGACAAACGTACCCCTCTGCACCTCGCGGCGGCAGGCGGCCACAAAAACGTTGTTGGCTTTTTAATCGAACGCGGGGTAAATGTGAATGTCACCGATCGCTGGGGCTGTACGCCCCTCAACGACGCTGAGCAGCAGGGGCATGATGCTGTGGTAACCATGCTGAAGAAAGCCGGGGCCAAGAAAGGCCGGGAATCTTACCCGCAAGCCAACATCAAGCTGCCCAGCTCGGTCACCACTGATGTGACAGCTATGATTTGGGCCGCTAGCCAGGGCAATCTGATGGCCATGTTGCCCTATATTGCGCGGGGCATATCCATGGATGCGGCCGACTATGACGGTCGCACGGCTATCCACTTGGCGGCTTCTGAAGGTCAACTCAGTGTCATTGAGTTTCTACTTGCCAATGATATTAATCCCAATGTTCAAGACCGCTGGGGCTTCACTCCACTGGATGATGCCATTCGTCATCAGCACGATGCCGCCGCTGAAGCCCTCAAGGAAGCTGGCGGACAGATAGGCACTTTCCAGCAAAGCCGGTAGGTGATTGGCTCTCTGAGTCCTCAATGATCCTAATGGGATGTACCCCATGGATCACGGCTAACAGCACAGCCCGACCTTTTGAACGGGTGTAATGACTACCCGCAAAACAATGCCTCTGGGGTGAAAGCTCCATCGCAAACGCCGCCTATGACGTGAGTGCCGCCAGGGTGTCTGACAGTACAGGGAGCGATCTGATGGCATCGAGTGTCAAGGTCTATGCAATCGCTTGCTGAGGGCGAAAGCCATGGCGTGTGTTGCCTAAGGCAGGGTTCTGGCTACTAGGGTACCCGTATCAAAATCTTCAACGGCGGCAAGGTAGTGGTTGAGCAGCCTTATAGTCCAGTTAAGAAGCCCACTCAACCCATCATTAGGATATGTGTCTTCAAGAATTGCTCTGCCTCTTGCAGACGGCGCACTTAAGCTCAACTCAGCCGCCGCAAAGTCTGGAACGTTCCTGCTTACTGGCAACAGCCCAGCAAGCATTTATTGGGGGGATACAGCATCACCAACAGCAGCAGTTTGAGCAAGCTCTCGGGAATTTTGAAGTCGCTTTGCACAAATATACTCAGGCCCAAGATGGCATCGGTATCGGCAAAACCCTCAATCAACTGAGTGCCGTCTATCTACAGACTCAGAACTATTCACGATCGCTGACATGCAGTCAGGCCGCGATCGCCATACTCGAAGCTACCCCCAATCAACCAGACTATGCCCTGGCAACCTATCAGCTCGGCATCAGCCATTTGAAGCGGCAGGAGTTCGATTCAGCCGAACCGCCTCTGGATGAGGCATTGAGCCTGTACTACGAGATGGGGGATATGTTGAGCGAAAATCGCGTACTGCTGCATTTGGGACAGCTATACGCCGAGCGTCATGAGTATATGTTTGCGCTAGCAGCCTATGAATCCGTTTTGGAGAATATGGTGAACCTGGCGGCGCAACCGCCTGTGCAAAGCGTGTTATTTGATGTCCTACGTTCACTGTGGCAACTCTGTGAGGCAACCAACTGTGCGGAGGAAGCCAGGGGATTATATCAAGCGGTGCTGGAGCACTACGGGACAGCGGTCAATTCAGCCCCATTTGCTCAAGTTCTCCGCCAGTTGGGGAAATTTTATGAATCGCAGCAGCGCTACACCCTAGCCCTGGATTGCTACAAGCAAGCCCTCGAAATCGCTCCCCCCGACTCCTTATCGGCGTAACGGAGTCTTCCTAACCGTCTTCAAGGAGTGGATGCGTGGATGCGTAGATGGGTAGATGAGTGGATGGGACGTTCCGACTTCCGACTTCCCTACCCGGCTCCTGACGCCTTCCTACCTAACCTCACCGATACTTCCCTGCCTGAACGACACGCCCTCGCTCAACTTAGAGCGTGTAGGCAAAGTTGTTGACCAACATCCCTGGAACGGTTACTCCACCGAGATCCCGGTAGCCATAGCTGCCCACTTCAGGCACAAATGTCGTCTCCTGGGTGAAATCAATCAGATTTTCACTCCAAAAATTGTAGAGACTTTCATCAAAGCGCAGGTTCTCGATGGGGGCAATAATTTTGCCGTTTTCGACCCAGAAGCACGCGTAGCGAGTCATGCCGGTGATGCGTCCGTTGGGGCGATCGCTCCAGTTCAGGTAGTGCAAATTTGAGACGTATAGCCCTGTATCCAGGGCAGCCAAAGCCTCGCTCGTCGCCAGCGTTCCAGCGGCTAACGTGGGCGATCGTAGGTATTCACCGGGTTCCGCCTCCGTTGACTCAAGGTCATATTCCTTCGCTGTCCGGGCACTTACCAGGGTGTTCACCAACTGTCCCGCTTCGATGAGGGGCATCGTCAGTGCCGCCAGTTCGCCGTACTGGTTAAAGCGCGGTACCTGTCCCTGTGCAAAGTCCTCCGCTAAATGAACCTTAGGCGAAAATGTACGTTCTTGGCGCTGTAAGGGGCCAAGAGCGCTGCCCCCACGCCGAATCGAGGACTCCCCAATGCCCCCCCAGGACAGCATATTGACCAGTTCTGCCACTGCTGCTGGAGCCAGATAGGTGCGGTAGCCTCCTCGGTCAACAGCTTGAGGCGATTGCGACATTTGCGCGAGCAGGGTCTTCGCGGCCTCCAAGTTCGCAACATAGGCGACATCGTCCCATGTACGCCCGGCATAGGTTCCTTTGACGGCCTGCCCAGTTGAGGTAAACAGGGAATAATCCAGCGTAAAGTTCGTCGTTTCAAACCAGTGACGTTGCCCGGCTGAGTCGGCGTAAGCGCGCACCGAGCGTCCCCCTGCATAGAGCCCTGCCGCATCGAGACCCGCGAGCGGTGGCATCAGGGTAGGCGCGACTGAACCCAGCGGGAGCACTTGCCCAGCATAGACTTCACGACTGTGGGCGTCGCCCTTCGGGAGTACCAGATAAGCGTCCTCAGGCAGCTGCATCACTTCCTCGCGCAGCAGGACGAGGGTTTCCCATAGCAGGGGCCAGTCTGTTTCCTTATCCCCAGTGAATGAAAGGGTTGCCGTGGTAATGCGCTGATTCGCGCTTAAAGCCAGTGTTAGCGAACCGTTCTTGACGCTCCCAGTTTGGCGAACCTTGGCCTGATTAAACCGAGTGAACTGACTTCTCTCAGCAATCAAGGTGACTTGGAGGGTTTCACTTGATTGCCGCTGGGTCATCAGCGCATCCATTAATTGATTAAAGGTGAGTTCCCAATCCTGCACTAGCCTGCACCTCCGAAGACTTCAATATTTGCGAACGCACAAGCGGGGGCACCATGCCCAACCCGGATAATCTGATTCGGCTCGCCTTTACCGCAGTAAGGGGTGCCAAACACTTTCCAGGTCTCGCGATCGCCCACCTGCACCAAGCTTTGCCAGAACTGGGGCGTCGTCGCTCGATAGTTGGGGTTGCGGAGCGTTTCGGCCAGTTGGCCCGAGCGAATGCGCTTGGCATATTCACAGCCAAACTGAAATTTATAGCGCTGATCATCAATGGACCAGGAGCGATTGGCTTCCATATACACGCCATCTTCAATCGAGCCGATGAGATCAGCAAAAGCGCGATCGCCCGGTTCCACATTGATATTCGCCATCCGGTCAATGGGCGGGCGATGCACAGAGGTGGCCCGAGCACAGGCAACGCCTGGTATCCCCAACCGCATTTGGCTTTCAGTACTGCCTAGCCCGCGTTCCAGCACGCCTTCACGGATCAAATATTGGCGTTCAGCGGTGGCTCCGGTGTCATCAAATGCGTAACTCGCGAACTCATGCTCAATGGTGGGGTCAAAGGTCACATTCAGTAAATGTGACCCATAGGTCAATGTCCCAAAGTCTTCAGACTGCACGAAACTCCCACCCGCATAGTTCCGCTCATCGCCCAAAATGCGATCGAGTTCGAGGGGATGGCCGATGCTCTCATGAATTTGCAACATCATTTGGTCCGGAGCCAACACCAGCGTGGTGGTCATAGTGGGACATTCGGCTGCGGTCAGGAGTTCAACCGCCTGTTCCCCGACTTGCTGCACATCCGCCCACAGCGCATCGCCCTGCACCAGGTGTTCCCAACCACCCTGATAGCAGTGAGCCTGAAATCCATTGTAGGTGCGCGTTTGGACGATAGGCCCGGCTTGAGCCGTTGCCCCAAAATCAGGCGTCAAGAAGGCAAAATGCTGATGCACTTGCGTTCCACTACTACTGCATAACCACGTATCAATCACTTGAGTGGTGATGCTCGCCCTGGCCTGCACAATAGCCTCAGACACTTTGAGCGCGTGACAAATCTGTGTCAGCAGTTCGTGAACAGCGCCGGTGTCCAGCATCGTCAGGGATTGCTTCACGGTAGAACGATAGGAACCAAAAATCTGGGGTCGAATCGTGGGATCGAACCCATAAATTTGCCAGGGGGCAGCCGCTTGCGCTTGCTGAAACGCTTGCTGGGCAGCTTGGCGAAGCTGCTCAACCGAGAGCCCGTTGGTACTGGCATAGCCCATCTGGCCCTTCACCAACACCTCGACCATGGCTCCCTGCTGGCGCGATCGCCGATTACCTTCCGGGTTGCCATCGCGCTGCGATCGGGAATAGCTTTCTTCACGCGTGGCCCGAATCCCAATCCAATCCGCTGGTATATCAAGCGACTCCAGCGCGCGCTTCAAAATATCAGTCGGATCGGCAAGCAGATTAGGGGTAACAGTCACGGCAGCGCTACTTGAAGTGAGTCACTCTATTCTAGGGAGCCAAGCACGTGACTCAAGCTCTCCTCGGCAAGAATTTCATCCCGAACGATGGAATAATCCCGCAGCAAACGGCTGGCACAATTGACTCGACTCGATGGGTGCTGCACGTTGAGACTACTTGACCATCCGATTCTGCCGTAGGGTGACGTTGACGCCTTCCGAGGATTGCTCCAAAATCAGCAGCGGCGTCGGTTTAGCTTTTTGGTCCCAGTGCATGGTGGCTAATCGCCCCTGAATGGTCGGCTGCCAGGACCCCCCTTCCACCTGGGGGCTGAGGAACGTTTCAATACACTCAATAATTTGATTAATCGTGCTGGACGTCGATTGAGTGGGTAACTTCGCCAGCTTGATCTCAATGCGGAAAAGGACTCGGGTTTTAGAGCCTAGGGCTTCACTCGTTTTGTAAACCACATCAAAGGTTTGGGCAACTTGGCGGGCTTTACTGGCAATCCCCACCATACCGGAGCCAGCTTGTTGAGGTCGCATGGCAACACTGAGCTGTTGCTTCACCTTAATCTTGAGCTGATTCACAATCTGAAAGTGGAAAAGTTCTTCATCCATCCGCATCCGCAGATAGTCCAGATTAAATTCCCGCGAATGAATTAAGTCGGGATTTTTTTCCATCTTGGTGATGGTGCCCAATGCCATCTTGACTTTCTTTTGGAGTTCGGTGTTTTTGTACTCAGTAAACTTCAATTGCTTACGCAAGCGTTTTACCTGTAGCTGAGAAAAAATGCCGAGTCCAATCAGTAATAAAAACAACCCTCCAGATGTAAACATCCAAAGATTGGGACTGGCTGTGGGTGGCGGGGCCGGTGTCGGTGATGGAGCTTGAGCTATCGTTGTGTGCATCGGAGCGGACGGGAGTTTCATAGCAATGGACGGGATTCGCTAAGTACCCCTATCATCTCCTACGAAAAGTGAAGCGTCATCACTTAAAAGTACGGGGTTTAATGTGTCCACCGAACTTGATAGTTACGCGCATCTACGTAGCAGAGATGCGGATAGTGATGGAATTTACCTAATCCACCCGGCCACCAAGGGGATAAAGCCCAATAGAGCTGTTGTCCTGTGATACCCGTACAGTAAAACGTGAGCGCATCCCCCAGAGCATGACGCGAAAAAGTGTCATCTTTTCCTGGCAAAAGTTGACCGTTCGGGTAATACCAAGCAACGACTGAGAAGGGGCGATCGATGCGATCGCGCGCTTCTTGAACTAACAGGGCCAGTCGCCGAATAGCATCTACCGTATCTTGATCCGGCGGTAAGTAGAGACCGCCCTGAGTCGCCTCGGCCCAGGTAAAGCTACCGCTTGGGAGGATAGTCGCCCCTAATTGCAAATTATCTGGCGTCCAGCAAGTAGGGGGCGCTGAGGTTGCTACCACAGGCGGCGCAGGCATCGCTTCTGGAGCATCCCGATTGGCATGTTCCATCTGCTGCAAATCGGTCACCAAGGACTGCACCGCCGCGAGACGACTGGCCATCCCACGCCACAGCATCACGGTTTGCATTAAAGCTTCTCGCTCATGTTCTGTGCCCGTGTAAGTAGCCGGAACGGTTGCCCAAAAGGCCAGCAGGGCTCGGTCAATCTGCCTGGCCGCCTGCGCCATGGTCGCGGGTTCGTGGGTATTCCCCGCCAATACCTGCGGATCTAGCCCTAAATCTTGAATGGCCTGCGTGCGCGAGTCCAAATGATGCCAGCAACGATAGCCTTCAGTCAGGGCAAATCGCTGTTCGCCGCGCCCCCGGTACCCAGTCACCAGCCGCTGACTAAATGCCAGCAGAGCCGCATCAAGGTTCCGATGCCAATCAGTGGGCTGTTCTGGCGACTCAAACAGCCACCGCATGGCCGCCTCCCGTGAATCAAGCTGATGCCATAGCTGCACCAAGCGAATCAGGGCTTCGCGCTGGTTGGGGTAGCCCGCAAAATAACGCTCGGCTTGTTTAATGCCCTCCAGTAGAGCCTTATCCAAAGCAGCTTCGTCCACACAACCGTCTTGATCCGGAACTTTGAGGGCGATCGCAACCGCTTGATGGGTATCCAACTTGCGCCCAATTCGCAGTCCCTCTAACAAAGCCTGTCGCTGATAGGCCAAGCCATCGTAGTGCAGGGGCAATTGTTCGACAAAGGCTAGGAGAAGCTTATCCGTAGCCGTCAGGTTTTCCGGTAGGCGGGCGGCCTGAGCATCGGCTTGCCAATCCGCTTTGTATGCTTTGATCAAATCATCGGCATCCGTCGGCTCTAACTGAGCCGCGAGCAAGTCAGTTGAGGGCGGTCGGTAACCTTCGGCGACCTGACGGAGAAAGCGATCGCTATAGTGCCCGCCGATGACATTCCAAAAGTCCTTGCCCTGCCAACCATCCGCTGTCAGCATGTTGATCAAACTGCGCAGGGTATTCGCGGCATAGTGTACCTGTTCAGACAACGTATTCACCTGGGATGGGGGAATCCGGTTTGCCGGCGCGATCCCCAAGCCAGTTTCACCATCGCTGAGCGGCGGTTCTCCCTGAACGGCATACAGCGCTGCCAAAATTGATTTGTGAATGCCCGTACGGGTGGCTTCGATCCAGTAGTATTCGTTGCGCTGATCTGGTGAACGCTGTGCCATGGCCCCAACCCTTGCCGTATCCCCAAAGTGTAGGACGTTTATGAAAAAGTCTCCGATTCCTTTTGTGGAGTCTTCGCCCTCAGTGTTAGCAGAGATTCGTCTAATTGCAACAGATATGGATGGAACATTGACAAATCAGGGGCAATTCACGCCAGCACTGCTACAAATGCTGACAAAACTTGTCAAAGCTGACATCTCAACTCTCATCGTGACCGGACGCTCGGCTGGCTGGGTACAGGGGATTGTGTCTTACCTGCCTGTGGTTGGGGCGATCGCGGAAAATGGCGGTGTTTTTATGTCACAAACAACCTTGGAGCCGACTTGGTTGGTGGATATCGCCGCTATTGAGCCGCACCGCCAACGCTTAGCCAGCACCTTTGCGCACATCCAAACCTTATATCGAACGCTGCAACCGTCCGCCGATAATCGCTTTCGCCTCACCGATTGGACATTTGATATTGGCACTCTCACCCCGACGGATCTGGCGACCATCGATCACCTCTGTCAAGACGCTGGCTGGGGCTTTACCTACAGCACCGTGCAGTGTCACATTCGCCCTGCCGTTCAGGACAAAGGGGTGGGACTCCAAAGGGTTCTCCAGGAATTCTTGCCTGATATCACGGCTCACCAAATCCTCACGGTGGGGGATAGTCCCAATGACGAAGGCCTCTTTGATACAGCGCTATTTCCCTACTCAGTCGGTGTGGCTAACGTCCAGCACTATTGCGATCGCCTCCAGCATGTACCGACCTTCATCACTGAGGGCGCTGAAGTAGCTGGATTTCAGGAGCTAGGGAGGGCAATCCTGGCAGCCCAAGCGGATTGCCTGCCTTGAGAGAAGCCCCCAGCGCCTGCTGTAGCGCTTGGGTATCAGTATGGTCAGCCCAGTCATGAAGTCGGCCCTGACGCCAGACCCGAGGCAGTTCACCCGCTTGGGGCTGCAGCGACAGCCGTTGTCCTTGAGAGTCCTGATAATGCACCACATCAGATTCCACCATCAGGCTGGATGAGCGGCGTACACGAGTCTTGAATTGTGTAAAGGTGCCGTGGGTAGCGCGCTCACCCACTTCAAGGACAAAACCCGTGGGCAAGGGATGAACCGCCAGCCAGGTTTGCTCTGTCTGTACAAAAGTGACCCCTGGATGCTCCTCAATTTCACCCTCCGGGAAGGTCAGCTCGGGAGCGGTTTGTCCCAGCCAGATGATCACGTTACGGGCCTGGGCGATCGCATGGGAGCCGCCACCCGTAACCGTCAAGGCATCAGTGCCCGCACCCTGCTGCACAGACAGACCCAACCCGACCCAATCACCCGCGCTGCCCCGAGCAAGGCTGCCCAATTGAAAGCTTTGTCCCAAATAGAGCGTCTCATAGAAAGCCGGGCCGTACAGCTCAGGCTTCCAATTTTCGTAATGGGGATGGGTTCGCCGCACTTCGATCGGTTCAGTAAATTCCCGTCGTGCCAGCTGCAACACTGTCTGAGGAGGACGATAGTCACTCATCAAAGCGTGAATCCAGTCATTCTCGCGCTTTTCAGGGGGCAGGGCTTGCCCAAAGTACAGCCAAAAAAAGCGAGCCGCTCCCTCCCCGTGTGTCCGTTTAGCCGGAGCCATCCAAGTGCCACGCCAGTACTTGAGAGCCGCACTGAAAAATAACCAATCTAGCGCCGACTCAGCGAGCTGCTTCACTTCTGGATCTTGGGCAAAGTCATACAGGTTGAGATAAGCCGCCGTGGTGTGGCCATGGTATTTGGGGCTATCCCATTCCCCCATGCCAATATCCAGCAGCGTTGCGACGTATCGCTCTAGATACGCCTGGTAAATCTGTCGAGTGGCTTCATTCCCCGTTTCCTCAGCCATCAGGTACAGTGCGGTTTCGCGCATGGCTCGTAAGTTGTCGGTATTGCGGCAATCCACCAGGGTTAGACAGTCGTCCTGGGAATTTGACCAGAACTTGCGTGGCGGATTGGCATTGCGACTGAGGGGATCCGTCTGAGTGAGCCAGTCCATCGCCTGATACATGCGATCGCGATAGCTAGGTGTCAACTGTTCCCCCAAGCCAAAATATTTGCGGATTTGGGCCTTCAACACAAAGCTTGAGTACAGATCAACGCCGAATGTCTCAGTAGCTTGGGGATCGTCTTGCTGCAAAAACAGCAGCGCCGACTCAGCCTGTTCATGCCCGACCCACACATCGGCCATTGCCAAAGGGTAAGAATTTTTCTCATATTCGTAGGCAATGCTGCCGTACTGCTCAGGCTCGGTCAGCAGATGCAGCGCCCAATTTGCCCTTACCTCAAACAATAAACACAAAAAACACTCCAACATGAGGACAGTTTAAGTGAATTAGGAATCTCTCTCGATCATGCCGCCAAGAACCTGAAATCCTCGCCAAACAGTCGTCAAGATATATGAAAATGACGTTACGATAAGTAAACCAGTCAACGTGAGAGTAAGGAAAGATTCATGACGGGATTTATCCGCAATTTGTTCGGTGGTAACAAGCGATCTAATGAACCCAAGCAGCGTAGCGCCTACTTCTTGAGCGAGGATGACGCTAAGACCTTTGGCGATATCGACTACATGCGTTCGGAAAAAGTCGTCAGACGAACCTTTGCGAAAAAGAAAGGACAAACGGAAGAGCTGGAATCCGTGCGCCGCATTTCTGCCATGGGTAGACAAGATTTAGATGAGCGGGGAATCTCGACCAGCTTTGAGCGCAAAGCTGAGCCTGCCAAGCCCACATTTGAATCCGCCAGAAAGTTTAAGGATACCAAGGTTGATTCTGATATGGATATGTTCCGTAACATGGCTAAGAACATTAAGAAGAAGTAGATACTCTCACAATTCTCATAAAAGAATTGTCTAGCCAAAGCGAGAGCTGCCTCACCGGCAGCTCTCGCTTTGGCGTTTAAGCTCTAAACCACAAACTATTCTTTGATGTGGACTTAAGGCAAACGCTAGCTCATCCCAGGCGAGGTCATGACCCTGACATTGCTGCACCAACCATTGAAACAGCGCTTGGGAATAGTGAGGACGGTAGTTGCATAATCCGCTGCATGACCTGCAAAGTCATCCTTAAAGGGCATCACGGTTCTCCTTGAACCGCGAGTTCAATCGCAGCTGCAATCTGTGCCGGGGTCAATGATTGAACCGTAGGCAGCACGATAGTGGCCCCTGCCGTTTGCAGTCGAGCGGTGTAAGTCTTAGCGTATGTCTCGCCTGCTTGAATCACGTGGGGCGGGAGAATGCCAATTCCGATCCAAACCCCTTCAGGACGCTGGGTTTGAGCCTGACGAATGGTTTGCATATCCGCCACCGTATCCCCCGCATAGAGCACTGGCAAAGATGGCCCTGACGGTAGCAACTCATCCACGACCTGAAACAAACCCGTGGGATCTGGTTTGCCAGGGGCATCATGCATTGCCACGAGTAGCGGCGACGTCAGTCCAATGCGCCGCTCCAGGATGTAGGCCGCTGAGCCTCGGGTAGCTCCACTGAAAAAGCCCCATCCGATCTTGGCTTCAGACAATGTTTGGAAATAGGTGGCCTCCACCAGCACGGGCTCCTGGGCAATATAGCCTGTCCACTGAGCGGGATCTTCCAATACTGGCCCACGATACTGACGCTGGAAAAAGTCTACAAGGGTGTCGTAGTCGATGGTAACCTGCGATCGCGCCTGACCCACGCGCTCAAAGTAGCGATAGGTCAACTCCTGCGAGGCTTCCCAATCATTGTTCCAAGTGCCTTCCCCCTTGAGTGCATCAATTGCTGCAGGCGTCGGGCGATAGGCTCCTTGGGTGAAATGCTCCACTGTATCAGCCAAGGCGCGGCGATAGGAACCGCTCACATCACGAATCACGCCATCAATATCAAAAACCGCGATCGCCTGGAAAGTCATGGTGTCTTCGTTCTTTGCAACAGGTGGGGCAATGCCCTAGCGGTTAGAGAATACCTTGAATAACCCCTAATTTGCGATACCATAAAGGACTGTTGTCTTTAAAGAGAGGATCGCGGTGGAGGAAGGATTAAAAGTAGAAACGGATGCCAGGTTTATCCTGAAGGTACTTTGGCTCGATAAAGACGTTGCTCTAGCGGTAGACCAGGTAGTGGGTAAAGGCAGCAGCCCACTCACAGCTTATTTCTTTTGGCCCCGAAACGATGCGTGGGAACAGATGAAAACCGAACTCGAAGGCAAGAGTTGGATTACCGAAGAAGAAAGGGTTGACCTCCTGAACCAAGGCACTGAGATCATCAACTACTGGCAAGAGGAAGGCAAAGGCAAACCCATGCTGGAAGCACAAGCTAAGTTTCCTCAAGTCGCCTTTAGCGGGAGTTCGTAATCATTCGACTGTGCTCTACGCCGAATGTCGAGGTGTGTCGTCATGCCGATACGGACACCCCTCTCAGTATTAGGATTACCAACAGTCTTAACTGCCGTTCTATAGGCATAAAAAAGGTGAGGATGTGATACATCCTCACCTTTTTTCGTTCTAGCCGTCACCCGTCACCCTAGAACAAGACGACCAACCATCGGATCAGCAACTGAGCCATATGATAAGACACGGCGTCTTACCCAAATGGCCAAAGCTATCAAGGCTCATAGCGAGTGCTAGGGCGCGTCATCAATTAAACTCGCAAGCCTTGCGGTATGGGCATTGCCGCGCCCGCTTGGTAAAACTAGCTAGGGGCTGAACCGCTTTCAGCATAAGGATTCAGGCTCTAAGTGATGACGGCCCTTAGGCTGCGCCACCAGAAGCTTGTAATCTAGCTCTAGCGCGTCGGAGACTTTGACGTGCCTGCATAGTGGCTCGTCGATCCTCTGATGACGTACCCTCCATGGCTTCTTGAGCTTGCTCAAAATCTTGACGAGCCGTTTCCTGATCAATTTCTTCGCCGCGCTCAGCGCCGCGCACCAGGATCGTCACTTCGTCATCTTCAACTTCGGCAAAACCACCCATCAGGGCAATAGAAACCCAACTTTTTTCCGGACGCACCCGCATCACCCCAATATCCAGGGCCGTCATCAGCGGCGCGTGACCGCCCAAAATCCCTAGCTGCCCAGTTGTGCTGGGTAAAATGACTTCTTCAGCTTCAGCATCCCAAACAGTTTTGTCAGGTGCAATTACACGCACGGTTAGAGACATTTTGAGTAAAACCGCTCTCAATAAAACGAATACGTTAGGTCTATATCCGGCCAGCCGAACGAAGGCTGACCGGCACTATCTTCGCAGGCAATTAGCCTTCCGCTTTCTTCATTTCTTCAGCTGCGGCCATCACCATGGCCATGCTGCCCTTGAGGTAGAACGCCTGTTCAGGAATGTCATCCAGCTCACCGTTCAGAATCATTTGGAAGCCCTTGATGCAGTCTTCCAGCGTCACATACTGACCGGGCATACCCGTGAAAATCTCAGCGACGAAGAAGGGCTGCGACAGGAATTTCTCAATCTTGCGGGCGCGGGCGACGGTCTGACGGTCTTCTTCCGACAATTCATCCAGACCCAAGATGGCAATAATATCCTGTAGTTCCTTGTAGCGCTGCAGCGTAGACTGCACGGCACGCGCAGTGTCGTAGTGCTCCGAACCCACGATGTCGGGCTGCAGCATGGTGGAAGTAGAATCCAGCGGGTCAACAGCAGGGTAAATGCCCTTAGAAGCCAAGGCACGGGACAGCACCGTGGTTGCATCCAAGTGGGCAAAGGTCGTGGCTGGCGCTGGGTCAGTCAAGTCATCAGCAGGTACGTAGACGGCTTGGATGGAGGTAATGGACCCTTCCAAGGTGGACGTAATGCGCTCTTGCAGGTCACCCATATCGGTACCCAGAGTCGGCTGATAACCTACCGCCGAAGGCATACGACCCAGCAGGGCGGATACTTCGGAACCCGCCTGGACAAAGCGGAAAATGTTGTCAATGAACAGCAGTACGTCTTGCTTGTTCACATCCCGGAAGTACTCAGCCATCGTCAATGCTGAGAGCCCTACTCGCATCCGGGCTCCGGGCGGCTCATTCATTTGACCGTACACGAGCGCCACTTTGGATTGGCTCAGGTCTTCGCTGTTAATAACGCCGGAGTCAATGAACTCGTTGTAAAGGTCATTGCCCTCACGCGTTCGCTCACCCACACCACCAAACACGGATACCCCACCGTGCTCTTTAGCAATATTGTTGATCAGTTCCTGAATCAGAACCGTCTTACCGACGCCAGCACCGCCAAACAAGCCGGTTTTGCCGCCTCGACGATAAGGTGCTAGCAGGTCAATCACCTTAATGCCGGTTTCAAAGACTGCAGGTTTGGTTTCTAGTTCAGTCAGGCTAGGAGCAGAACGGTGAATCGGCGAAGTTTCCTGATTGTTAACAGGGCCTTTTTCGTCAATCGGTTCACCCAAAACATTGAAGATGCGTCCTAAGGTTGCGCCCCCTACAGGAACGCTAATGGGAGCACCCATGTCAGTCACTTCCATGCCCCGAACCAAGCCATCGGTGCCACTCATAGCAACCGCACGCACCTGGGCATCACCCAATAGCTGTTGCACTTCACAAGTGACAGATACTTCCTGCCCTGCAGGATTTGTCCCTTGAATGACGAGGGCGTTATAAATTTCAGGGAGCTGTCCGCTGGTAAACTCTACGTCTACAACCGGTCCAATGACCTGTACGATATTGCCGATATTAGTTTTCTCTGCAGTGGTGACCATGCTTGCGCCTATCTCTTGATCAGCTTGTTCGGCGGCACCTTTCTAAAGATAATCTTAGGTTTGCAGCGCCACATAACACATTACCACTGAATGTTCCGTGCAACGATCGCGATCGCGGTTTCCCTGGGTCGTTGCGGAAAGATGGATAGCATGACGGTTCAACCAGGTTAAGACGTCTGTCAGAGCCACCTGACATCTGAGTAGCATCAACAACCTAGCGCTATTGGCACGTAATCCTCAATGAGGCCAGCCAAAGGCAACTCAGAACTACCGATTCAATCGATGCGGGTCACGATGAATTAGGCGTCTCTTAATCGAACGATTACATCATGCTTCTATATCTTGTAAGTCAAGCCAAATCAAATTGGGATAGGTAGCTCATGACTCAGGCAATGGATGTCGCCCCTCAAGTCAACCTCAGTGACCCACAGTACTATTTCAATCGCGAGCTGAGCTGGCTAGAGTTCAATAATCGTGTGCTGCATGAAGCGATCGACTCGCGCACGCCTTTCTTAGAGCGGCTAAAGTTCATTGCTATTTACAGTTCCAATCTGGACGAGTTCTTCATGGTGCGGGTTTCAGGCCTACAGGATCAGGTACGTGCAAATGTACCGCCTAAAACCGCTGACAAGCTCAGTCCGGCAACCGTGATGCAGCGTATTCGCCAGCACCTGAAGCCCAAGCTAAAGCAACAACACGCGCTCTTTCAGCAAGAACTCCGTCCGCAGATGCAGACCCACGGTATCTTTTTGCTGAACTATGCCGATCTTAATGGGGCGCAGCAAGCCTATCTGAAAACCTATTTCGAGCGGCAGGTCTTCCCTGTGCTCACGCCGCTCAGCGTTGATCCGTCCCACCCGTTTCCGCGACTATCCAACCTGAGCTTAAATCTAGCTGTTGCGGTCACCAACCCGGATACCAGAATTCAAAAGTTTGCTCGGGTCAAGATTCCCAACAACCTTCCCCGTTTCATTGGTTTGCCCGAGGACTTACGCACCCACCAAGATGAACCCCAAGTGTGGGTTGGCATCACGCTGGAAGAAGTGATCGCGAATCATTTGAATTATTTGTTTCCAGGAATGGAAATTTCCGAGCATTATCTTTTTCGGATTACGCGGGATGCTGATTTTCCAGTGCGGGAAGATGAAGCGGACGACTTGCTATTAGCGATTGAAGAAGAAATTAGCAAACGTCGCTTAGACGGCTTTGTTTGTCGCCTCGAAATTGAAAGCAATATGCCTGAAACCCTCTTGCAGGGGCTGACGCAGGAACTCAAGGTGGCACCCGAAGACGTGTATGAACTGGATGGGGTGTTGAATCTGAAAGACCTCTTCTTCTTTTTGTCCATGCCCCTACCGGAATTGAAGGATAAGCCTTGGTCGGCGATGATTCCACCTGCCCTCAAAAGTGTCGAGCACGGTGAAGAGAGTATCTTTAGTGCGATTCGCCGAGGCAGCATCCTGATTCACCATCCCTATGAATCTTTTAGCGCCTCTGTCCAGACCTTTATTGCGCAAGCAGCTCAGGATCCCCATGTCTTGACTATTAAGATGACCCTCTACCGCACCTCTGGGGACTCCCCCATTGTGAAAGCGCTGATTGCGGCAGCTGAAAACGGGAAGCAGGTGGTGGCTCTGGTCGAACTTAAGGCTCGGTTTGATGAGCAGAACAACATCATTTGGGCACGTAAGCTAGAGGATGCCGGAGTTCATGTAGTCTATGGCGTCGTGGGTCTCAAAACCCATACAAAAACGACCTTGGTCGTGCGTCAAGAAGGCGATCGCTTGCGGCGCTACGTTCACATCGGCACAGGCAACTACAACCCCAAAACGTCTAAGTTGTATACCGACCTCAGTTTGTTGAGCTGTCGGGAAACATTGGGAGCTGACTTAACCGATCTGTTCAATTTCCTAACCGGCTATTCCCGGCAGGATAATTATCGTCGTCTACTGGTGGCACCGCTGACCCTCCGCAAAGGCATGCTTGAGCTGATGCAGCGCGAAATTGCCCATGCCCAGGCAGGCAAACCGGCCCGCATTATTGCCAAAATGAATGCTCTTGTGGATGCCAGCATGATTCAGGCTTTGTACGCAGCCTCTCAAGCTGGTGTGGAAATTGATCTGATCATCCGAGGGATTTGCTGCCTGCGTCCGGGGGTACCGGGCGTCAGCGATCGCATCCGCGTGACCAGCATCATTGGCCGCTTCTTGGAACATGCCCGTATTTTCTATTTTGAGAATGAAGGCAGTGAAGAGATCTACATCGGCAGTGCTGATTGGATGCCGCGTAACTTGGATCGCCGGGTGGAAGCCGTTACCCCAGTCGAAAATCCAGTTCTCTTACAGGAACTGAAAGATCTTCTCAACATCATGCTGACGGATAATCGCCAAGCATGGGAACTCGCCGAAGATGGGGTGTTTACTCAGCGTTTACCTGAAGCTGACGAAGCCCCGCGTAGCACCCATGATGTCCTGATGCAGCGAACCTTGAAGCGCGATCGTAGCGGCACGATTGATAGTGTTGCTTAGCCAAAAATCCGACTTAATTCCAGGGTAAAGCCTGGTAGTATGGCTCTGCCTTCCAGGCTTCTGGGATCGGTCAAAAGTTCAACCAGCTGCTCTGGACAATAAATTTCAACCTGTCGGTCTTGAGGATTAATCAACCAGCCAAGACGTACACCGTTATCGCGATATTCCCACATCTTGGCCTGAAGGGTTGTGAGCGTATCAGTAGCGGAGCGAAGTTCAATCACAAAGTCAGGTGCAATAGGGAAAAATTCCTCCCGCTCTGCCGAAGTGAGGGCTTCCCATCGTTCACGGGCGATCCAGGCAGCATCGGGCGATCGCTCCGCGCCATTAGGGAGCTTGAAACAGGTGAAGGGTCGAATACGTAGCCAAGCTGTGTCTGTCGGTTCCAGAGGTTTAGGTCGGCTGTAATATCCGCATTGCGGCGACCACTTTCGCCGCCAGCGGGTGACATGATGATGAGCTCTCCCTGGGCTGATCGTTCAAATTTCACATCAGGATTGGCATGGCATAGCTGATAAAAAGCCTCATCGGTTAGTTCGCCAATAGAATCGAGAGTGATGGTGAAAGCTGTCATAGGTGGCTCAAAGATGAATTTTGTCAGGCGATTAAACCCGCTGTGACCTTGGCTTTATCCATATCATCTATTAAACCTAAAATCGCCACCATTCCTGGCCGGAAGCTAATTTCAAGCCGAGCAAAGAATTGATTCAGACAAATTCTTTGCTCACTCCTGCCATAGGGCTGAAAGATTGTCTAATAATGGAGATCCTAGGAAATTCCAACCGTGAATTTGAGTTTCTTAGGCTCGCTGACGTTGTTGAAGCTTTTGAAGAATGCCTAGCGCCTTTCTCGACCGTCTCCACAGTCCCGATCGCCCCGTTATTGTGTTCGATGGGGCGATGGGCACCAACCTGCAAGTCCAAAACCTGACTGCCGAGGACTTTGGAGGAGCCGAGTATGAAGGCTGCAACGAATATTTAGTCATTACCAAACCAGAAGCCGTTGCCACCGTGCACCGAGGCTTTCTTGAAGCGGGTGCGGATGTCATCGAGACGGATACCTTTGGCGGTACCTCCATCGTGTTAGCGGAATATGACCTGGCCGATCGCGCCTATGAATTGAATAAAACGGCTGCGGTCATCGCGAAGCAGGCCGCAGCCGAGTATTCCACCCCTGAACACCCCCGTTTCGTGGCTGGATCTATGGGGCCAGGGACAAAGCTACCCACCTTGGGACATATCGATTTTGACACCCTGAAAACCGCCTACGTCGAGCAGGCTCAAGGTCTCATTGATGGCGGGGCCGATCTGCTGTTAGTCGAAACTTGTCAGGATGTACTGCAAATTAAAGCAGCGCTCAACGCCATTTTGGAGGTGTTTGAGGCGCGCGATATCCATCTGCCTCTGATGGTTTCCGTCACCATGGAACAACAGGGCACGATGTTGGTGGGTACTGAAATGGCGGCAGCTCTCGCCATTCTGGAACCTTATCCCATTGACATCCTGGGACTGAACTGCGCCACTGGCCCCGATTTGATGAAGGATCACGTCAAGCACCTGGCTGAGCAGTCCCCCTTCGCCATTTCCTGCATCCCCAACGCTGGACTCCCGGAAAATGTTGGCGGTCAAGCCGTCTATCATCTTTCCCCGATGGAACTGCGGATGGCACTGATGCACTTTGTTGAGGATCTTGGCGTCCAGGTGATTGGCGGTTGCTGCGGTACACGCCCCGAACATATTGCCCAACTGGCGGAAATTGCGAAGGCGTTACAGCCGAAGGCAAGAGCGGTGAGGGGAAGTCAGGCGTCAGGCGTCAGGAACCAGGAGCTAGATAGTGAAGTCGGAAGTCGGAAGTCGGAAGTCGGAACGACCCATCCATCCACCTACATCGATCCGCGTCCTGCGCTCAATTACGAACCTTCTGCCGCCTCCATCTACAGTCCCCAACCCTATGACCAGGACAATTCATTCCTGATTGTGGGTGAACGCTTGAATGCCAGTGGTTCGAAGAAATGCCGCACAATGCTCAACGATGAGGATTGGGATGGTTTGGTGGCGCTGGCGCGATCGCAGGTAAAAGAAGGGGCTCACGTTCTGGACGTCAATGTGGATTATGTGGGTCGGGATGGCGAGCGGGATATGCATGAGCTGGTCGCGCGTCTGGTGACGAACGTAACCCTGCCTCTCATGCTGGATTCCACCGAATGGCAAAAAATGGAGGCTGGCCTCAAGGTGGCGGGCGGCAAGTGTATCCTCAACTCCACGAACTACGAGGATGGGGAGGAACGCTTTTTCAAAGTCTTGGAACTCGCGAAACAGTATGGTGCAGGTGTCGTGGTCGGCACCATTGATGAAGATGGCATGGCTCGGACAGCAGCGAAAAAATTCCAAATTGCCCAACGCGCCTATCGCGATGCGTTGGAGTACGGCATTCCTGCCCGTGAGCTCTTCTTCGATACCCTAGCCCTGCCAATTTCCACCGGTATTGAAGAAGACCGGGTCAACGGTCAAGCAACCATCGAATCAATTCGCATGATTCGGGAAAATCTGCCCGGTTGCCACATCATGTTGGGGGTTTCAAATGTCTCCTTTGGCTTGAACCCAGTAGCTCGCGTGACCCTTAATTCAGTATTTCTTCACGAAGCCATGCAGGTGGGTTTGGATGGGGCGATCGTCAGTGCAGCAAAGATCCTCCCGTTGGCCAAAATTGCCCCTGAGCATCAGCAGATTTGTCGCGACTTGATTTACGACAATCGAAAATACGACGGCGATATCGTCACTTATGATCCCCTGACCAAGCTGACCACCCTGTTTGAAGGCAAGAGTCTGAAGAAAAAAGAGGCGATCGCGAAGGATCTCCCCATTGAAGAACAGCTGAAGCGCCACATTATTGATGGGGAACGAATTGGTCTGGAAGACGCCTTGGCCACAGCACTAAAGTCCCACCCGCCTTTAGCGATCATCAACACTTTTTTGCTGGATGGCATGAAGGTTGTCGGCGAACTCTTTGGCTCTGGTCAAATGCAACTCCCCTTTGTTTTGCAATCCGCTCAAACCATGAAGGCTGCTGTGGCCTACCTGGAACCCTTTATGGAGAAATCCGACAGTGACGGCTCTGGTAAAGGCACCTTCCTGATTGCCACGGTTAAGGGGGATGTCCATGACATTGGCAAGAACCTGGTGGATATCATTCTCTCCAACAACGGCTATAAAGTCGTCAACCTGGGTATTAAGCAGCCCGTGGAGAACATTATTCAGGCTTACCGTGAACATAATGCCGACTGCATTGCTATGAGCGGCCTGTTGGTAAAATCCACCGCCTTCATGAAAGACAATTTGGCCACCTTTAACCAGGAAGGCATTACCGTTCCCGTTATTCTCGGCGGTGCGGCCCTCACTCCCAAGTTCGTTCATGAAGACTGTCAGAACACCTACAACGGGAGAGTGATTTACGGTCGCGACGCTTTCGCTGACCTGCATTTCATGGACAAACTGATGCCCGCCAAACGGCGTGACAATTGGCACGATTTGCAGGGATTTTTGGATGAGGTGGAGGAATCAGGGGATAGGAGCCAGGAGCCAGGAGCCAGAAGTCAGAAGTCGGAGAGTGAAGGCGAAAAGCGGAAGGCGGAAGGCGGCAGCCAGCCAGCCATCGAGCCACCTGTTGTCGATACCCGTCGCTCTGAAGCAGTCGCTATCGACATTCCTCGGCCCACACCACCCTTCTGGGGGACACGGATTCTCAATCCTGCGGATATTCCTTTAGATGAGGTGTTTGGGTATCTGGATTTGCAGGCTTTGTTTGCAGGCCAGTGGCAGTTCCGCAAGCCCAAAGAGCAATCCCGTGAGAACTATGATGCGTTCCTTCAGGAGACCGTCCAGCCTATTCTCGACAAGTGGAAGGGCCGTATCCAAGCCGAAAACCTCCTCAAGCCGCAAATTGTCTACGGCTATTTTCCCTGCCTAGCCGAAGGAAATTCCCTCCACATCTATCACCCATCCGTGATGCAAGACGGTGATCAAGGAGCTGAGGGCATGGCAGGCAAAGACACCCCACCCATCCACCCATCCACCCATCCACCCATCCACCCATCCACCCATTACTCCCCTACCCCATCACTCCCTGCCCCCATCGCCACCTTCACCTTCCCTCGCCAAAAATCGCTGCGTCGCCTCTGCATTGCCGACTTCTTTCTCCCTCAAGATCAGGCTCAAGCGGGTCAGTTCGATGTCTTCCCGATGCAGGCGGTCACCGTGGGTGAAATTGCGACGGAGTTTGCTCAAAAGCTGTTTCAAGCAGACGAGTACACGGACTACCTCTACTACTACGGGCTCTCGGTGCAAACCGCCGAAGCTATGGCGGAATGGTGCCATGCCCGTATTCGACGGGAACTCGGGTATGGCGACCAGGAACCCGACACCATTCGTGAGGTGCTACAGCAGCGCTACCAGGGATCCCGCTATAGCTTCGGCTATCCGGCTTGCCCCAACATTCCTGACCAGTTTGTGCAGCTCGATTTACTCCAGGTCGATCGCATTGGCATGCATATGGATGAAAGTGAGCAGTTGTATCCTGAACAATCCACCACCGCGATCGTGACGTACCATCCAGTCGCGAAGTACTTTAGTGCGTAGTAAGAAATTCGGAATTCGGAATTCAGAGTGCGGAATTCAGGCTCGGCATCGGGAGTTGCTCATTGTGTAGGTGGCAATTGCGGGTAGGTTTTCAGCTGTAACGATGCTGTGCGACTTAAAATCCAAGCAGACTCAATACGCATGAGGAGACATTATGAAACTGCCAGATTGGATCGGTCTGCTGTGCTTCGTAATTGCACTCGTGATGCTGTGGCAGTTTCGGCAGATTTTGCTGATTATTTTTGCTGCGGTGGTGATTGCGATCGCCCTCAACAGCCTTGTCCGTCGCCTCATGCGTTTGTTCAATGTGCCGCGTGGACGTGCCGTTCTCATGGCAATGGGGCTGGTTTTCTTGGGGTTACTCCTGTTTCTTGTTCTGGTTGTCCCCCTGTTTATCGGGCAATTTGAACAACTGCTAGAGCTCGTTCCTCAGGGATTTAACCGCTTTGTCGTCTGGAGCAATGAACTGCTTGAAAACCCACCGAGCTGGGTACCTGAGAATCAGGCTGGATTTGAAATCCCTGATTTCTCAACACTCATTGAACAGGCTGCAACCTTAGGGACGCAAGTTTTTGGTAACTTCTTCAGCTTTTTCTCGGGTTCCTTTGGCATACTCCTCCAATGCCTGTTTCTGCTGGTTCTCACCGGTATGATGCTGAGCAATCCAATGGCGTACCGGCGCTTACTGCTGCGACTGTTTCCCTCGTTTTACCGGCGACGGGCCGATGACATCCTTTCTAAGTGTGAATGGTCTTTGTTGTGCTGGTTAGGGGGCGTCTCCGCTAACTCGCTGTTTGTCGCGTCCTGTAGTTTTGCCGGATTACTGTTGCTGCGCGTGCCCTATCCCTTTGCCAATGCAGTGTTAGCTGGGACTTTCAACTTTATCCCTAACCTGGGGCCAGCCCTCAGCGCCATTTTCCCCATCATTGTGGCGTTGTCCCAATCTTTCGGCAGTGCGATTGGCGTGCTAATCCTGTACATCTTTATCCAAAACCTGGAAAGCTACTGGTTCAGCCCCATGATGATGCAAAAGCAGGTCTCGCTGCTGCCAGCCGCCACGTTAGTCGCCCAAATCTTCTTTGCCCGTTTTCTTGGGCCTTTAGGCCTCGTCCTAGCACTGCCCCTAGCGGTGGTGTGTAAAACCTGGATCGAGGAAGCCTTAATCATCGATATTCTGGAAAAAGATCAGCAGCCAAATGAACCGGAGCTGGCAGCGATCGCGATTGAAGCAGAGCCGGAAACATCGAACGCTGAATGAAGCAACATGCGCCCATCTTCCCAGGCGAAACAAGGCTCAAAATCTCTAACTGAGTTCGTCAGTTGCTGTCAGGGTGGGGGCCACTATACTGCCAGTTTTCTGAATATTTCTGAGCTTTCCTTGCTCATGTTCCAGCATCAGGGAAAGCAAGCCTGCCCACGCTAGGCCGATCACAATCCAGATCGTAAGTTGCTGAACTGTCATGTTAGACAGCGTTTTCATGAGTCGACGAGCGGTCGATCGACTACGGTATTTGCGGTAGCTCATAGCAGCCCTGTCCCGATATCGCACCTATCTTTATAGTCTGAAGAATGGCAGGGTTAGGCGGCGAGTTAGAGGCAACTTTATGGATATTTTATCTAATTGTTAAAGTTTCCCAAAACCTTCAAGGAAAGGAAACCCAGTCAACAATTTAAGTTGGCAATAACAACTTAATTCGAGCGAGAGAAGCCCATAGCCATACCCTAGGAGCTGTCATCATTTAACGATCAAGTCTTTGTTTAGAAAACGCTTCAGCCCCTAGCTGATTTTGCGGAGCGGGCGCGGCAATGTTGATACCGCCAGCATTCTGGCTTGAATTGATGACGCGCCCTAGTGGTCTGTCAGTTTTCAATTTGGAGGTTGGGTTAGCCCCCGGCGTAACCCAACGTAATTCTTGTCTTTGTTGGGTTTCACTGTGTTCTACCCAACCTAGGCACAACCCACATTTGCAATGTTGACGCTGCCCTAGGCGGAGGCATGACAGATGCCGATGTAGCTCTCAAATTGATGCTAGCGGGAGAACAATATTGCTGCCATGTCAAAGCAACTTGGCTGATTCGTAAAGGCGTCGCAAAATCGCCATCACCTTTTCCCCGTATTGCAAATCGGCATCCCAGCGCCCACTGAGTTGCCCCAGGAGAGGCGCAACACCCCGTCGAATGAAACGAAATCGAGGATCGACGGGCGGTAGGTTATATAGAGGTTGAGTGCTGGCATAGGCTTTCAAATGTTGAATATGAGCACGTACCCCCAACAGCCGATTAGGCAACTCCACCGCTTCATTACCGCCCGAGCCAATCCCACCAAAGTTATTGTCCTCTGTCTGCAAAGTGCCTGAGAACCGCAGATAGTCCGTTTCAAAACACATCTGACAAAAAGCGATATCGTGGTTCACCCCTTCCAAGGCGGCTTCTTCGCGATAAAGGCGGGGCAAATCCCGATAAGTCTCGACAGCGCTTTCATGATTACTCTGAAGAAACATGCGCAACTGTAGTTCAGAGGTCGCCCCTTTGCCCATAATCCGGTCAATGTGCCCCACACAGATTGACAGCGTATTCATCGTCTTGAGGAGGACTGTGCGCGTAGCGGCATCCCAGCCTACGGAAACATCGAAATCCCGCAAATCGACAGCTTTGATGTAAACAACGCCGCGATAGCGCACCCGACGAACATTCTCGTTATTCGCGACATCAACATCAAGCTGATCGGCTAAATCAATGGGGACAAACGCATTGTCGCTAATGATGATGCCTTTTTCATCGTAAATGCCGCCATTGACGCTGATGTTGATTTCAGGAAACCCTTGCAGACCCCCCACATCCCCAACAACCGCTCGACTCCAAGAGGCGACGCCGTCGGCAATCCCTAAGGCAATGTCACGACGGCGATTCTGAATGAGGCCCAGGTCATCGGGGCTGGTTAAGTACCCGACTTCCATCAGCAGTGAGGGGCAGTTGAGACGGCGCGTAAAGGTCAGGCTGCCGATACCCGTCATGGTGTCAGGTCGAGCCCCGCGACTAGGTAACTGGGGCACCCGGCGGAGCAACGCCAGCAGCAATAGCTCAGCATGGGATTGACGCACATCGTTTTTAGCGATGTAAAAAACACTCGCGCCACGAGCTCCCGGACTCGTAAAGGCACCCGCATGAATTTCTAAGGCCACATCACTGAGACGACAGCGGGAATTAATCCAGTTGAGGGTCTGGTCGTTACTCAAATCGTCCGGAACAGCCAGCACTTCAAAGCCGCGCGATCGCAACTCAGGCACGACCAGATCCCGAATGCGGATCATTTCAGCAGCTTCTGTGGTGTCAGCGATAATGACGCCTGAATCGCGTGAGCCGTCTTCAAAGCCACCATGCCCTGCTGATATAAAGATCTGTCCCATAGCCGATGTCCGATGCCGCAAAAGTCATTGAAGTCTCCGCAAGGATACCTTCAAACGCTCACGCGATACCAAATTTAGCAAACAAATCGCCAAGAGTTTTGTAAAGCACTCACGCCAATAAACGCGATTAAGCCGCGCTATCTAAGACCATCGCCGGAAAAAACTCGCCTCACCCCATACAGCCGCTGTTCGCCGTTCTATGTCGCTCAAGACTTCAGTGGCGAGAGGCTGAAAGGTTTTAGCCGCAGCTAAGTTTTCAGCAAGCTGTTCCGGCGTATCGGCGGCGACAATGCAGCAGTGGACCTGTGGTTGTGAAAGGGCATACCCGAGAGCCTCAGGCATCCCCGTGAGGACACCGGGTTGGAATAACCGCCCATAGGCAGGGACTTTCATACCAATGATGCCGGTGTTGTGCTGCTGGGCAACTGGCAACACGTGGTCGATAAAAGGCATGGGCGTGTGCTTATCCGCCGCATTGATGGGAATCAGGGCCGTGTCAAACGGATAGCGGTTGAGGGCTTTGACAAAAATTGCCGGGTTGTTGTGTCCGGTCACCCCTATAGCTCGAATAATGCCTTGGTCGCGCGCCTCTTCGGCAGCCTTAATCGCCCCACTCTGAGCATCCAGGAGCGTATCCACGTCCCAATCGTAGGTAATGGCATGAAATTGCCAAAGGTCAATGTAATCCGTCTTTAAACGCTGGAGCGATCGCTCTAGCTGTCGCCAAGCGGCATCGCGATCGCGCCGACTCGTTTTAGTTCCAATCATGACTTCCGACCGCACAGCAGGAAGAACCTGGCCCAGTCTTTCTTCGCTGGGGCCATAGTTGGCGGCGGTATCAAAGTAGCGAATTCCCCCTTCATAGGCCTGTTCAATCAGGGCGATCGCCTCCGCTTCTTGATTGGTTCGGGAAAGGGGAGAGGCTGACCCTCCTAGCCCCAAAACCGGCATGGATAACTGACTACGCCCCAACGTTCGGATAGGTATCGAACTGGGTGACTGAGGGGTCAGGGCAATGGATGTCGCTGTCTCAGCCTCGGCAACGGGCGCGATCGCGGGTGTATCCACCGCGCTAGACATCGGTTCAGTTCGACAGGCTGCACTGCCCACCATGCCCCCGAAAAAGGCGGTACCTGTTGTGAGAAATCGCCGCCGCGTCTGCTTATTCAACCCAGTCATATATGTTTGGGGGATGACTCCCGGAGAAGATTTTGCAACCGTCTGCAAGAACTTGACAGAACCGCATTGTTTCTCATGCTAGCGATTGTGGTGGGGCCTGGTGGCAACTCTTCCTATCACCTCAAGATTTGGCCTGATAGCTTGACCACACACCGCTCTTTGGTCTTGGCTAAAGGGAAAATACCCGTTGCTTAATCGGATACGGTATAACCTATTCTCTCGATGCAGTCTTATGCGTACAGACATTCGTGGCCTTACAGCCGTTGCTATGGGATTAGGTCTGTTAGCACCGACCCCGGCAATGGCCCTCTGCCGTGCAGATCTGCCGACAGCCGTGACCGCAATCGCTCAACGTCCAGAACTGGCCCGCGCTCGATTGGGCGTACAGGTTGAGACCTTGGACGGCGAGGTGATTTATAGTCGCGACGGCGATCGCTTTTTTGTCCCCGCTTCCGCGTTGAAGTTACTGACCACAGCTGCTGTCCTCACCCGCTTGGGGCCAGAAGCCAGGATTCAGACATCAGTTTACGGTTCCCCTGATGAAGCTGGACAAACGTCACTATGGGTCGTTGGGCAGGGTGACCCCAGCCTTAATCAAGCTGGCTTAATGGCTCTCACCACGCAACTCAGGCAGCAAGGGATCCAGCAGATCGAGACGTTATACGGGGACGAAAGTGCTTTTGCAGGGAGTGCCGTCAATCCCAGTTGGGATTGGGAGGATGTTCAGGCGGGTTACGGTGCTCCGGTGAATGCCTTAATTCTCCATGAGAATGAAATTGGCTTCAGTCTTTTGCCACAGACAGTTGGGCAACCCTTGCAGGTGGTATGGGACGACCCGCTACAAGGTCAAAATTGGCAAATTGAGAATATATCGGCCACGGTGTCTGCTGGGACGCCTGAGTTTGTGACAGTGGGACGGGACTTAGCTCGTCCCATCCTGCGGGTTTCAGGCCAACTCATTGCGGGCTCGCCCCCTGATACGGCGTCCGTTGCGGTGCCTAATCCAGGTGCAGCATTTCTCGCGGCCTTCCAAGCGACTCTCTCAGATGAGGGGATTCCCATTCAACAGGCTCGTTTGGGCACTCCCCCCGCCAGCGATGACTGGCAAGAGCTAGCAACCGTGGTCTCTCCTACGATTCGCGAATTGCTCGTTCCTACAAATCAGAACAGCAACAATCTCTACGCAGAAGCTCTACTCAAACAGTTGGGACAATTCCAGCCAGGACAGGATGCGACCGCCGATGGCATCGCGATCGCCCTATCCACGCTAGCCGACTTGGGCGTCAACCCAGAAGCGGTCGTCATGTTCGATGGCTCGGGACTAGCCCGTAAAAATCTGGTTACCCCCGTTGCCCTAGTGGATACTCTGCAAGCCATGGCGCGATCGCCCTTGGCCGACACCTATCGCGATTCCCTTGCCGTCGCTGGGGTGAGCGGCACTCTCCGCAATCGCTTTTTAGAAACACCCGTAGCCGGAAATCTGTGGGGGAAATCGGGTGCGATTAGCCGTAACTTTGCCCTCGCAGGCTACCTGGAACCGGAAAATGATGCATCGCTGGTGTTCAGCATTTTGATCAACAACATTGACCAGCGAGGCAGCACCGCTCGTCGCTTGATTGATGACCTAGTGCTGCAAATTGCCGCGTTGTCTGCTTGTTAGCGATCGCTCATCACAGTTCAAACCAAAGACAAATTGAGGCTACACATAACGCCTGAATTTTGGGTCACAAATCGAGGATGCTCCAGCGATCGCGGCTGTATTACGGATGCGTTTAATCAGCAATAGCAATTTTGTTCCAGCACTTCTTCTACAGGGTTGACATGAACCCTATCTGATTCAACAAGTGGAATTTTCTCTTAAGCAAAAAAATTGGTCTCCAGCGATCAGCGCGATAGAAATCAGCGTTAGCATCAGCTTCTTTGCCTCTAAACACCCATAAAAACACGCTCAATTTTTCCGCATACGCTTAAAAATTCTTTTGGGCGCAATATTTTCCGCCAGGTATATTAGATAAAGACAATTAGTGCTTAAGCACTTTAGGAAAGGAGACTATGGTACATAGCCCCGCCCAACTTGGTGTTGCGGCTAGGGCGTCGGTGAGCGATGCTCTAGAGCTGAGACGTGTATTTGAAACAGTGGATGCGGCAAGTTGCCCCAGTAGCTGTAACTTTCACATGCACACAAATCACTCCGATGGGCAGCTTGAACCGGAAAGGCTTATCGAGCAAGCCATTCATCTGGGACTTAAAGACTTCGCCATTACCGACCACCACACGGTGAGTGGCTTTTATCAGGCTAGGCAACATCTAGAAGATTGGCAGTGGCGTCATCCTGCACCGATTGTGGCAGGGCGTCGGCAGCGTCAGGTCAAGAGCTTGCCGCGATTATGGACTGGGGTGGAAGTCACCTCTGTTTTGGACAACGTGGAAGTCCACATCCTAGGATATGCGTTCAATCCTGATCATGCCTCCATGTCTCTTTACCTCAATGGCACGTCACCGAAGGGACACAATCAACTGGCTGAAACAGTCATTCAGTCCATCCAGCAGGCGGGAGGGATGGCCGTCTTAGCACACCCTTGCCGCTATCGACGACCCGCCGAAGAGTTGGTTGCAGCTGCGGTGGCAAAAGGCATTGACGGCATGGAAACCTACTATGCCTATGACAATCCCAAGGAATGGCGTCCCTGTCCCAAGCAAACACCTTCCATGCAGGAACTAGCGCAGACGTTTGGTATTTTGAGCACCTGTGGCACCGACACCCACGGCAAGTTCCTCACTCGCCGTATCTAAGCGGCGTCTGATTGGGCACCTTTAGCCGTTGCCAGTTCTATCAGGACAAGATGGCGACGGCTATCCATGCTCTAAATCACAACGGTCACGTCTGCTTCCCAGCTCCCCTAACTCATTGGTACTACGTACACATAAGTCCTGAAACTCTTGCTGTACTGCCTTTCCCCTCATCCCCCAACCCCTTCGCCCGTTCTGGGCGAAGGGGAGCCGAAAAGCCTTGTTTGGCCTCCCCCTCGCCCATTTTTGGGCGAGGGGGACTGAGGGGGCGAGGGCCAAGATGTGTGTATTTAGTAGCTAACTCATTGGTAACGCTAACCAAGCAAAACGGTAGCCCTGCTAACTCAAAGCTTCCAGAAGCTGCTGCTTTGCCGTATCCAAAGCCTCGGGTAACTTCGAGGCATCGCGGCCTCCTGCCTGTGCCAGGTTAGGACGTCCACCACCGCCACCGCCGCACAGCTTTGCGATCGCGCCAATAAATTTCCCCGCCTGCAACTTTTTGCTAATCACAGCAGGGCTAAAGGCAGCCACCAGACTCACTTTTCCGTCTTCAGGAACAGAGCCCAGCACAACCGCACCTTCGCCCAGCTTTTGCTGTAACCGCTCGGCAGCCGTTTTAAGGGCTTCAGGCGCGACACCAGCCATTTCGGCCACAAGAACCTTCAGGTCACCCACCGCTTCTGCCGTATCCACAAGCTGGTCAGACTTGACCACCGCCAGTTCCGACTTCAAGGTTTCCAGCTCTTTCTGAGTCGTTTTGAGATCCGCTTGCAGATTGGTGATCCGTTCCGGCACCTCCTCCGGCTTGACTTTGAAGCGCTCTGACAAGTCACGTACGACAGTATCACGCACGTTCAGGTAATCCAGGACGGCTGGGCCGGCCACGGCCTCAATTCGTCGAATGCCAGCGGCCACCCCCGTTTCCGAAATGATTTTGAAGAGCCCGATTTCAGCCGTGTTACTCACATGGGTTCCCCCACACAGCTCCATCGAAACCCCAGGAAAGTCGATAACCCGAACTTCGGAGCCATATTTTTCGCCAAACATGGCAACAGCGCCCTTCTGTTTAGCCACATCCAAGGGCATCACCTCCACCGTGGCGGCGTGTCCCTCAGCAATCCAGGTATTCACCTGGGCCTCTACCTGCTGCAACTCTTCAGACGTCAAAGCACGCGGACAGTTGATATCAAATCGGAGGCGATCGAAGGCGACCAAAGAACCGGCCTGGGAAATGCTGTCATCGACTAGCTGTTTGAGAGCTGCCTGTAGCAAATGCGTGGCGGTGTGATTCGCCATTGCCCGACGCCGACAAGCGCGGTCAACTTGCGCCGTCACTTCATCACCAACGCGAACTGTGCCCCTTTCTACACGCCCAATATGGAGAAAGAAGTCGCTTTCTTTTTTGACATCTTCAATGCGGATAACAAAGTCGGCACCGGATAAGTAACCGCGATCGCCAATTTGTCCTCCTGATTCAGCATAGAAGGGCGTTTGGTTCAGCACGATTTGCGCATCAGCACCAGCCTCTGCCGTATCCGCTGACAGGCCCTCCACCAAAATCGCCTCCACTTTGCTGGTACTGACGGGATCGGTATAGCCTAAAAATTCAGTAACGCGAACCTGTGCCGTCAATGTATCTAAACTCCCTTGAGCGGTCAGATCAATGGTTTCATGGGCGTCCTTAGAGCGCTGGCGCTGTTCTGCCATCGCCGCCTCAAAGCCAGCCACATCCACCGAGAGGTTATTTTCTGCCGCAATTTCTTGCGTAAGCTCTAGCGGAAACCCGTAGGTGTCATACAGCACAAACGCTTCCTGACCGGCAATTTGGGTTGTTTCCTTCGCCAAAATATCGGCCAGTAGCTTTTCGCCGCGCTCCAGCGTTTCCAGAAACCGCGCCTCTTCCCGTGCTAGCTCAGCTGTGATCACGCTTTCGCGTTCACGGACATTGGGGTAGACGTCTTCTGCCATCGCCATCGCTTGGGCTGCAACTTGGTTAATAAAGGCACCTTCAATACCAATCAGTCGCCCATGACGCACCACCCGCCGAATCAGACGCCGCAAAATATACCCGCGTCCAACGTTGGAAGCGGTAATCCCGTCGGCAATCATGTGCACCACGGCCCGTACATGATCCCCGATCACCTTCAGCGAAACCTGGGTTTTGGCATCGCAATCGCTGTAAACGAGTCCCGGAATCCTGGCAGCGGTTTCGATAATCGGCAAGATGAGATCGGTCTCGTAGTTGTTCGGCTTTTGCTGAAGAATCTGCGCCATCCGCTCGAGACCTAACCCCGTATCAATGTTCTGATTTTGGAGCGGCGTGAGCGCACCGGCAGCATCCCGGTTGTACTGCATGAAAACGAGGTTGTAAAACTCGATGAAGCGAGTGTCATCCTCCAGATCAATATCGCTGTCACCTAACTCAGGATGAAAGTCATAATAGATCTCAGAGCAGGGGCCACAGGGGCCTGTAGGGCCAGAGACCCAAAAGTTATCTGCTTCATCCATGCGCCGAATGCGATGGGGCGGAACGCCAATTTGATCCCGCCAAATCGTAAAGGCCTCATCATCTTCACGGAAAACGCTAACAACCAAACGGTCTGCAGGTAAGTTGAAAACCTCGGTAGACAATTCCCAGGCCCATGCGATCGCCTGCTCTTTGAAATAATCCCCAAAGCTAAAATTGCCCAACATCTCAAAAAAGGTGTGGTGGCGTGCCGTGCGGCCCACATTCTCAATGTCATTCGTGCGAATACATTTCTGTGATGTGGTGGCTCGATCGACGGTGGCTTGCCGTTGTCCCAGAAAGATGGGTTTGAATTGCAGCATGCCCGCGATCGTCAATAGCACCGTAGGATCTTCCGGCACTAACGATGCGCTAGGTAAAATGGCATGCCCCCGCTGGGCATAAAAGTCTAGGAAGGTTTGGCGGATATCAGCTCCGCTCATCACTGTAGACTGCGGTTGAGAAGGGGTAGGCATGGGACTGGTCGACTGAATTAGTCAAATTAAAGAGCAGCGTAACGTCATTGAATCCGTTCTTGTACCTATTTTGAGCGATGTTGGCTAATCTCGTGGGAATGTATGAATAACTCAGGACTTTTTGATGGCGTAGCACAACGACGGATTGACTCAGAAAGCTCATCCTTAATGAGTAATATTATCCGGGAATACTAGATCTTCTTTTGAATATTGAGAAACGAACTGATACACGAGACCCCCCTTGACGTAACTTGGGAAAATCCCCTCCAAAACTTGCCTATTTTACTGAGGCAACCATCAGAACAGAACGGTGTATAAAGAGAGAGTCCCATGAAAGCTAGCCCCCTGTTACTTCACGGCATCCTCCTCACCAAGTGCGTCCGCAAAAAGGATTGACGAAGGTTACGTTATTCCTCGATCAAGGCAACCCTGCTGAAAATCGTCGTCCTTTATTCAGCTCTACCCGCACAAGTTAGTTTTTCCCTTTCATGAATGCATCGGTTTTGATAGTTGGGGAACCGCGATTTGCCAGACGTCTTTGCCAACAGGTCCGGGGCCTATCGGCCATGGTTCTATGGCGGGTTGAAAACGCACAAGCAGCAAGGACGTTTTTAGAATCAGAGGTTCCTGAAATCCTCATCCTGCAAGCAACTCAGCAGGAAAATTGGGAGCTTTGCCGCCAACTCAAGCAACAGCGGCACTTTATGTGGAGCTACTGCATTCTGCTGGATGAACGTCCCTGTCCTGTGGGCAATACGACCCACGAGGTTCTGCTGCGCCAAACGAGCTTGAGTACAACGGCTCTCGAAACCGGAGCGGATGCCTATCTATGGTTGCCAGAACCTTTAACTCAAAGTTCACAGGAGAGCATTGATTACCTCAATCGCCTGGTTCAAGCCCATATCAGAACCGCAATTCGGCGGGCTCAAGCCTATCAGGAGGTGTCCCAAACGAATGACTTTTTATCGGCGATCGCCCTTGTTGATCAGCTCACACAGCTAGGTAACCGACGGGCTTTTGATTGGGAACTCCCACGTCAGATTCAAGCGGCACGCATGCAGGGAAACCCCCTCAGTCTCCTGGTGCTGGATATTGACCACTTCAAGCAAGTGAACGATAAGTACGGTCATTTAGTAGGCGATCAGGTTCTGCATATGTTTGCCGAACGCTTGCGCCATCACATGCGATTTTATGAAACCCCCTTTCGCTATGGCGGTGAGGAGTTTGTCGTCATTTTGCAAAACACCTCTTTGAAGGAAGCTAAAAAGACGGGCGAACGTTTGCGAAGGTTGATTGATGACACCCCCTTTGTGATTGATAGCTGCCTCGATTTGTCCATTACGATCAGCGTTGGCATCGCTGTTTTAGAAGACACCGACAGTGAACAAGGGCGTGAACTCATTGGGCGCGCCGATACCAACCTATTGACGGCCAAAAGTACAGGACGTAATCGCGTCATTGTCAGCCAATAGCGTTAACTCGCAACTCTACCGAGTAGTCACTGCTACAGCGCACACCTTAGAATAGGTAAAGTTTTAGATTCCCTTTAGGATAAGTAGGCACTGCTGGTGCAGCCAATCCAATCATCCTCACTATCTTTTGTGTCTAGACCCTCTAGAGTATCGGTGCCTGCAACCAAGCGTTCCTGGAAAGAACAATGGCAACGGCGCTGTCGCTATCTTTATCTCAAGTTCATTCGTCTTCGGGGTCATCCGAAAGAACTGGCGAGGGGGCTGGCTGCCGGAGTTTTCGCCGGGATGTTTCCGCTATTTGGGCTCCAGACCCTCATTGGCGTAGCCGTTGCCTTCCGCATCAAGGGGAATCCGCTCATGGCTGCCGCTGGCACATGGATTAGCAATCCATTCACGTATCTGCCTATCTTTGCCTTCAACTATCAGATTGGGGCGTGGGTGCTACAGCGGTCAGACAGTCAGCCTTTCACTGATGCTGAGTCGCTCCAATCCTGGGTCGAGACCGGGACCGACGTTGCTGTAACCCTTTTGCTCGGTAGCTTTATCGTGGGTCTTATTGCTGGCACCCTTAGCTACTTCATCGGTTTGCCCCTGATTCGGCGAACCAAACAGGGCTATCGACAGTTCCAGCGCGGCCCTGCCGAAGACGCATAAGACCGATTCTCTCAATCAGGGCTACAGATTCTG
This sequence comes from Cyanobacteria bacterium J06638_28, assembly GCA_039819045.1. Taxonomy (GTDB): domain Bacteria; phylum Cyanobacteriota; class Cyanobacteriia; order Phormidesmidales; family Phormidesmidaceae; genus SIO1E4. The sequence continues at coordinate 20,546 of JBCBSR010000005.1, read as the reverse complement.
CCGGTCTGACCCTATGCTCCCTCCATAGCTCTAGCCACAAACCCATCCGCGATCGGTACCAGGCGCTCAAGTGCTAGGGGCTGTCATCATTTAGAGCCTGAATCCTCATGCTGAAAGCGGTTCAGCCCCTAGCTAGTTTTCCAAAGCGGGCGCGGCAATGCTGATACCGCAAGGCTTTCGAGTTTAATTGATGACGCGCCCTAAGCGGCTGTCGGCAGTTCGGAGGGATCAGAACGTTGAGCGATCGCTTTGGCCGATTTGGCAGCCTTACCGGATAGAATGCGATCGCCGGATTCAGACACCTTCAGAACTTCGCATCCAGGGGGTGCTGGAAAAACACAGGCGAGCTTGGCTGCCACATGGGGAGAGGCTTCAAACAACAGACTCATAAAGCCTTCTGCTTCGTGACGACTAATGAGCTTTGCCTGCAATTCAAACAGCCGCAGGGCCACTAATGGATATACTTGCTGAGGAATACCCAGCAGCGCCCAGCCCTTCTTTTCCTTGGCACGACGGAACCGTACCGTTTCCCACAGGGGTGAGGCAAAAGAAATATCGTGAGGCGTGGCAAGGCTAGACATAGTTTTAGCTGAGCTGACGATCCTTCTCCATTATTTTAGGTCGTATGTACTACAGCGCCAAGGGCTTCATCATTAATTTACGAAGAACCTCTCCGCAAACTGTCTGAAATCTTTAATGTCTTACAGGCCAAACGGGGAATTCAGAGCACTTTCAAGCACCTAGTGCAGCATCAGCATTGAGAATTAGAGTCCTTGCTACCCTACCGCCTTGCTCCCCATGCTTGCCCGAGTTTACCCAACCCTAAATTTAAGGCTGGACAGACCATTAGCGCGGTGCACTTTTAGGCCCTTATTGGCCCATATCAAGTGCTTGTCGCAACAACCGCTGATCATCCATATTGATATTGAATCGCCCTTTTTCAATGTCACGAATCCAACTCTGGCTTTTCCCCAAACGCTCGGCTAAGGCACGCTGGGTCAACTTCTGCTGCTGACGCGCTGCCTTAATTTCACTTCCTGAGAGCTGCTTTAACGTATGGGCTGATTGCGATGATGAGCGGCGGCGCTTTGTCGTTTTACGCTGAGCGACTTGTTGCCACGTTTCCGGCAGATCAAACCCTAGCAAGCGAGCATTCAACAGGCGCTGCCATTTATTCCGGGGTGCTGTGCCGGCTAAACTGAGGGCGCTACTCGCATCTTCTGTCCAAAATTCAAGGGCAGCATCCGCATCATCGGGAATATCGGCAACCCGAGCCCATAAGGGCTGAATGTCGGCGGGGTAAGTTTCGGGGTCAAACTGAGGGATGAGACCGTGATAATACATGGTCTCTAGATCGCCTTCAAAGGTGCGCAGCAAACGCTTATGAGCCCCGCGAATTGTCGTTGCTTCAATAACTCTTTCTTCACCGTAAGCAATCCGCAACAGCGTTCGGATTGTGACTCGATGATCGCCGCCTAAACGGAGCTTGAAGAGTAACCACAGCAACAGGCGCATCGCTCCTTCATGTTGTTGCCAGTCACTCATCACAGCGGCAATCAGCGATTGCGGCAAGGTGCCATACTGATAAAAAGCGGTATGACGACGGTAATCCTGCTTATTGAGAAAGTGTTTAGCCCAGATGCCGGGTTGAATGGTAAAGCTCAACCCAATCAGATGCCGATCGCCTTCCGCATCGGTTTCAAAATAGTACTGAGTGTCTAGCAAGCGCCACACGGCATGTTCTTCCAGGCTGAAAGATTGAACCTTGCCCTGCCGAGGCCAGTCCAGCGATACCAAAATCCGACAGGCCTGATGTACTAAGTCTTTAATTAAGGTCAGCTTATCAAGTTTGGTGAGGTCTTTCCGTTTGTCTAGGCCCACATATTGCTCAATTTGCTGATCGTTGATCACGAAGGTCTCTTCCCAGGGACGATCGCCGGTCACCGCATAGGCAGCAAATATCAGGTGCAGGCAGGCCGCGCGGATATCAAAATCGCCGATCGCAGCTTGCCCAACCTCAAATTGCATCGGTTTTAGGACTTTGGCTTCAGGGTTCCTAGCCAACCGAAACTGTATTTGGCCACGCCCACGATGAACCTGCCGGTGATAGCTCAGGCGATCGCTATCATCGCGCTGCCAGGGCAACGTTTGACGCTGCGCTAACAGATTGCAGGCCTCCCAAATCACCATCGAAGAGGCGAACGGAGCCGTTTTACCATTGAGAAAAATATCGGGAATTGCCGCTGGCAATAAGCTACTTTTACAGCGACCCTTCTTAGCAGCCAGCGGCGATAGCGAACCAATATCACACACTTCGACGCAGCGGGGACTTTCTAAATCGCGGCAACCATCACACAGCGTCGGATCAATCCAATATCCTCTCGCTTGCGTCGTCTCCGGTTTAATCGCTCCATTGGGGCATTCCGGACGACAACTATCACAGGCAATGCAACCGTCTTTGATGGTATAAACCATAAGCAAACAATTATCTGCTTAGAGATCCAAGCAGAGCGTAAATTCTATTAGCAGAAAATATTTCTGACTGCGACCCATGTCAGGGAATAAAATGTCACAACACACACACATTTCCAAAAGAAATCGACTCTGTATTCCTTTTGATTGACGTTACCAGAAATAACAATCGCAAGCGTCAATTTTCATACCTCTCGATACAGTTTAAGGATTCTTTAACCCATGGATTGTGGCAAAGTTCAAGTCAAACTTTTCAGGCAACAAAAGCGTTATGACGATTACACTTTGGTCGAGCACAATTAGCTTTTTCTGACACTGTTGAGTTGTTTTGTGATCAAGGAACATATATTGATTTTGTTTTACATTCTTTTATTTTCAGCGTGTTCAAACTTGATTTAGGCGCGCATTTGGGGGTTCTATCGCCGCTGACTGAGTGGAATTCAAACAGCCAAATCGACGCAATACCAAGCCTTTAGCCAGCTAAAAGACTTGCGATAGTGCCTCCGATAGTGATGTTGTCCAGTCGTTATCTAGACTTCTGAGCGTGGCTTATTGCTTACAAAAGCCGCAGATTTTAGTATCAAATAATACGGAATTTAATTTTCAAGTGTTCGCTAATAGCTACAAGAGAGTGTGCAAGCGGATCACCAAAAGCCAGTTTGGCTTTTGCCATAACAGAGTTGTTCCAGTCCTGGGACAATTGCGCTACATCTGTTGCTTGCCATGCCCCAACCCTCAACTTTTTCTCCCCCTTCCTGGTTTTCAGTTCCAGATTCTGCCAAAGCGTTATTAACCGCAGCGGCTCAGTCATGGGAAGACTCCTCGACTTCTGAACAGTACGTTCAGGAAGCGCTCACTCAACCCAATGTGGCGCTTGAGGTCTTGGAGAGCGCCTATCGCTACTACTTCTACAAAAACGATGACGTTAAAGCGTTGGCAATTGCGAATGCTGTGATGGCACGTATCCGTACCGCTGAGCAATGGCATCAGCCATGGGAAACCCTTAGTCCTATCCTGTCAGCACGCCTGGATGAATCCGTCACCCGCCTTTATCTCAATGCCTATACAGCCTCTGGACTATTGTTGGCGCGTTTAGGAAAGCTTGACGAAGCTGAGATCATTGCGCAGCAAGTCGCACAGCTCGGAGCGCCTGAATTTGGGGCTGACGTCTTGTTAAGTGTGCTCCGGGCTTCACCTGATGAGGATGACGAGGATGACTAGGCCATGACGATTGTTGACTTTTACGAGAAGCCGGGTTGCCAGGGCAACGCACGCCAGAAGCAATTATTGCAGGCAGCGGGGCACCACTTACGAGTCTATAACTTGCTAGCTGAACCCTGGACAGCAGAAAGATTGCAGCTATTTTTTGGCGATCGCCCCGTAGCGGACTGGTTTAATCCAACCGCACCGCCCATTACGCGGGGGGAAGTCAACCCCCAAGCGCTGGACACCGACGAGGCGTTGACCTTAATGGTGCAACACCCCATCCTGATTCGGCGACCCTTGTTGCAAGTGGGCGATCGCTACATGGCTGGCTTTCACCTTCCTGATGTTGATGCTTGGCTGGGACTCACGCCCGGCAGCGATTTAACGCGGGATGTCCAGACCTGTGTCCATACCAGGAGTGCATAAACGCACGCGATCAACCGACACCACCCCATGATGTCCCCCTTTTGCTTTTGGAGATAATTCACCATGATGACGCTGCAAACAGCTGATGCGAAAGCCTCAGCAATGAGTTTTTTGATGGAGGACTTGACAATTCCGCCGGAAGACCAGGATTTTTTCACTGTCCTGTCGACGCGCGAATCCGGTAGCGAATGGTACGTGATCGAAATTGGTGTGGAAGGATTACCCGACAAGTGGGTGCTCCAGGTTTTCGATACGGGGTACTGCGATCCGTGTTATACCTTCGTTTCCCCCATGCCAGCTGGAGAGGATACCGATCTCCAGGAATTTCCACTACCGATTGCCAACGCCATCGCCGCCGAGCGCAGCGGCAGCCAAGTTTGACCGTTGAGATGCCGACAACAGACCATGACGTTTACTCTCCCGCCCGAAGATCACCCCCCCCAATCGACCACCGATCTCGATTTGGTTTTGCGCCGACAGCTTGAACTCTCTACGAGTAAGCACTTCTTTGAAGCCTGCAATGGCTCAACCCAATCGCTTTTGATGGCCTGTGGGTGGACCATTAGCGTTTCAGAAGTATTGATGCTGGTGATCCACTGTCCCAATGCCATCACCAATTGGCGCGTCTTAAACCGCATTGCCGCAATTGGCGATACCTTGGCACACTTCAGTCCACTGGCCAAAATCAGAGTTTATCCGCCCCAGGGGACAGGAGGCCCCTTTGATATGCGCGTGAATGAGCGCTCCGCATTTCGCGATCGCATCTCGGATTCATAAATTGCTTCTTGCTCAACCCAGACAGCACACCCTAGGAAAATATAAATCGTGATGACTACTCAACCTATTTCCGATGAAGTGGCCCTGCGCATTGCGCTGGCAGCCAAAGCACTGCCCGATGTTTCAGTAGGCGACTTAATTGGGGCTTTGCAAACCAATTTAGATGATGAGCTGACCGAGGAATCCCTCAGCAAATTAACCGTCACCCAGTTAAAACGATCCTTCGGCAACATTTACGAGGTTGATGAAGGGGAGTGGGAAGGTGAAGAGGCCGATAACCAGGACATTGCAGCCTTCAAAGAAGCCATACGAATTTTGTGGGGCGAAGCCGAAGCGTGCGACCATCCACTCCCAATTGAGCCCTACCAAGAAGGAGACATGCCCAACTCCATCCGCATTGCAGTTGCTTCAAATACGGCCGAAAAGTTAGATGGTCACTTTGGCTCCTGTCATCGCTATTTGATCTATCAGTTAACGGCTAATGAAATCAAATTGATTGATGCGCGATCGGCGCTAGAAGCTGACCTTAGTGACAACAAAAACCAATTTCGCGTCGATTTAATTCAGGATTGTCCGGTTCTGTATATCGTTTCGATTGGCGGCCCGGCTGCGGCCAAAGTTATCCAGGCCAACATTTATCCCATGAAAATAGAAGCTGGCGGCGAAGCAAGAGAAGTGCTGGCCGACTTACAAAACGCGATCGCAACATCTCCCCCACCCTGGTTAGCCAAAATCCTCGGTATTACAGCTGATAAGCGTGTCAAAAATTATCAAGCCACCAGTTGAGCGATCGATTCTGATGTAGGCATTACACCAGAGTGAACCCTAAATCATCCGTTACCAGTAGTTGAGAATACGCCATGAGTATTCAAAAAAATCAAGCCCGCATTCAAGAAATTCAGCAAATCACCGGCCTCCGACCCACGCATTTTGCCGATCTCGTTCGTGTCGCTCAGCTAATCGACGATCCAAGTGGTGGTATTGCCAGCCGTTTTGTGAGCGTCAACTGGTTAGACTTTGGGATCCCGGCAACAGTCGCCGACAACCTGCGATCGCTCGGCAAAAAATATCGCTATGAATCGCCCCATATCGATCTGGATCTAGTGTGGGAGGAACTTACTCCCGAAACGCGCAGCTGGCTTATGGCCAACAAAAGTGTCCTTTGGGAAATTGAAGAGTCTTTCCCCGCCTTAGATGAAGACTAAAGGCGTATTTCCATCGTCACTACCCGTTCTTGAACCAGACTCAACATCCTGTCATTAGACTCCCTCACTCCTCTACTGCATTGATACTTCAGCAGGAGAAAGTGATATAGCAAGCTGCAAACAGGTTAGGTCACTCCAGATAGCTGTAATCATTATCTGGTAAGCCTTTCAATTCTGCATTCCGAATTCTGAATTCTGCTGTAGTACACCTCAAGCAGGCTGCTCCTCTTTTTCACTGTCTTCACTGAGTTCTAGTAACGACTCCAAAAGAGGCGAAATTTCTTCCTTGAGATACCCCGAACGGATAAATTCGGCATAGGTATCTTCCTCAATCGCAATCAGGCTCTGATTGACCTGACTGGTTAGTAATGTTGCTAGTTCAGGATGATCGCGCTGTTGGACCCGCATCGCCTCTTTTAATTCTTCTAATTGCCCCTCCACCAAGGCAATTTGATAGTCACAGTATTCCGGGTCAATCGAGTTAGTTTTTTTGATTCTTTCGAGTTCTTCTAAAACTCGCGTGAGCGCCGACCGTTGAGCAATCTTCTGGATAAAGCTTTGACGTAGAGGTTGATCGCCCAATAAGTCTAAAAACTCCAGTAGGGGTTTGGCTGTCAGCCCTTGCACAATCAGCGTAAACAGCATGACACCGAAAATGATCGAGATAATTTCTTCCCGCTGGGGCACGCTCTCCGGCACGCTTAATGCCAGTGCCACTGAAACCGAACCGCGTAACCCCCCCCACCATAAAACCACCTGACTTTGCCAGGAAATATCAGAGCCGTTACCCAGATTGCTAAGCGCACTCAAGCTGAAGATACTCACAGCCCTAGCGATAATCATGACCAGAATAGCGATGAGAATCGTGTCAATATTGCCAAGTAATCCATCGAACATCACCTGATCGCCAATGAGCAGGAACACGATGGAGTTGACGAAAAAAGCCACAAACTCCCAGAACTCTGATACCGAAAGACGTGTTCGGGGGCTCATGCCAATCCGGGAGCCAAAATTCCCCAGAATGAGTCCAGTGGTGACAACTGCAATGACGCCAGACCCGCCCAATTCTTCGGCTACAAGATACGTTCCATAGGCCGACACCAAGGTTAGGGATTGTTCCACGAGGGGGAGATCAAACCGTTGGGTTAGATAGGAAATGCCAAAGCCAATCAAGCCGCCAATACTAACGCCAATGCCAACAAACACTAAAAATTGCGAGATGGTGACGGGAATTTGAAATTGCTCCACCCCTAGGGCTAATCCCAACAGCAGGTTGTAAGCAACGACGGCAACACCGTCATTGAAGAGGCTTTCGCCTTCCATCAGCGTGGTGAGACGTTTATTCACGCCCAGTTCGCGAAATAAAGCCACCACCGAGACAGGATCCGTTGCAGACAAACCAGCTCCCACCAACAGCGCCGTTGCTAGGGAAGCTCCAGCAAATTGCTGTAAGCCTAAGAACAAGCCGCCGATACAAATCACTACCCCAAAAATTGCAAATAAGCCAATGGGCAGCCAGTCGCGCTTGAGATTTGACCACTTGATGTTCCATGCGGCTTCAAACAACAGCGGTGGCAAAAAGATAAACAGAATCAGCTCGGGCGATAAGCTGATGAGACGGACATCTAGCGTTGCTAACCCCAAACCCACCACCAGTAGCAGCAGCGTATAAGGAATATTGCGTAGCCAACTAAGTGCCCGCGAGAGCGTTGCGACCCCCAGAGATACCGACAAAACGAGTAGAAACCGACGGAGCCCTTCTTCAATGAGCGGATCTTCCAAGGTGACTTCAGAAAGCAATAGCGAAAACTGCATAGGTTTTTCTAGGGGTGCAACGATAGCTTTGACTAATTTCAGGACTTACGTTGTTGAATCCAGTTATGGCCCCCCGCTCCCCAATGTTGGGGAGACCGGATTCAAAATCCTCCAGCTTGGGGGGATTTAGGGGGCCACTGCGTAAGTCCTAACTCAGTTGGCGTCTGATGCTTTGCGCACTAGCAAAGGGGTTCACAGTATTGTCCAAATTAGACCAGTATGGCTAGACGCCACTCAAAACATTACCGCATGAAGGCTAGGGGCTGTCATCATTTAGAGCCTGAATCCTCATGCTGAAAGCGGTTCAGCCCCTAGCTAGTTTTACAAGGCGGGCGCAGCAATGCTGATACCGCAAGGCTTTCAAGTTTAATTGATGACGCGCCCTAGGCTACCAGCATGTAATCTGATGGAGTCAATCTGGCAACACCATACAGCTCAGCTCAGCAGTCGTGTCGTAACACCTTGTTGACCAAACCAACGTACCTGACCGACCTGCCAAGTTGTCGAGCAAAGTCAGACAGAAGACGCTTGTCGTAAGGCATCAGCCTGCTGTAGCAGGGCATCAGCAAAGGACAGCGCTTCTTGGTGGTTTTGCCCACCTGCCAGTTGAGCCAATTCCTCACGGCGCATTGACCGATCTAAGGGCACAACTCGCACGACGGTCCGCACCTGCTCTACAGTTGCCGTATTAGCTGCTGCCTTTTTCGATTTGCGTCGCTTACCCGTTGCCGAACCGTTGCTCTGCTCAATCACTTCTTTGCCAACTCGAAAATGGGCATCGGCCATTGCCGCGACCATAGGCTGATGGGTCACACATAGCACTTGTTGCGCATGGCCAAGTGCGTGGAGCTTTTCAGCGATCGCTTGGGCAACCCGTCCAGAAACACCTACATCTACCTCATCAAACACCAAAGTATTGACGACATCTAATTGGGATAAACACGCTTTGAGGGCGAGCAGAAAGCGGCTCATTTCTCCGCCAGAAGCGGTTTCTGCTAAAGGCTGTAGCGGTTCTCCCGGATTAGGGCTGAATAAAAACTGAATGTGATCAGCTCCGGTCGCACTCGGCTCAGTTGGCGCAATCCCAACCTGAAACTGCACCCGTTCCATGGCAAGGGGCTTCAATTCACTGATTAGACGCTTTTCCAGATCTTTGGCGGCTTTCTGCCGTAGCTTGGTGAGGGTCTGACAATCTTGCCTCAGGGTTGCTAAGGTAGCCTCATAGGCCGCTTCGAGGGATTCCAGGGATTGGCCTTCACCATTCAACAGATCGAGGGAAGCTTGAATTTCCTGCGCATAGTCAATGAGATCAGCCAGCGATCGCCCATACTTACGGCATAGTTGTTTCAGCTCACTAATCCGTTCCTCAATGATTTGAAGGCGCTCGGGATCGGTCTCAATGGCTTCTCCGTAGGCATTGATTTGCCGCCCAGCTTCTTCAACTTGCGCCAGCGCATCATTCACCATGTCTAAAATGGGCTCCACGGTGCTGTCATACTCCAGCATGTCCTCTAGCACCTGGGTCGTTTTCCCTAACAAATCTGCACAGGCTGGGGCATCTTGCGCATTTTCATACAGGATTTGGTAGACCTGATAGCTTTGCTGCTGGAGTTCTACCGCGTGGCTGAGTCGCTTGCGCTCATCTTCCAGTTGATTGAGCTCTTCGGGATCTTCAAGACTGGCCGCCCTTAATTCACGCCACTGATAATCGAATAGGTCGAGCTGTTCTTGTCGCTGTCGTTCAGCCCGGCGTCGCCGTTCCAAAAGCGTTTTAGCTTCCACCATAGCCGTATGGCTAGTCACCACTACAGTCCTCTGTTTGAGGAGTGGCACTCCACCAATGCCGTCCAACCACATCAGCTGCATCTGCGGATCCCCGACCTGTAGCGTTTGCCCTTGAGCCGTAATTTCGATCAATTGCAAACGAAGCGATTCCACTTGGGGTTTATTGACAGCCATCCCGTTCAAGCGCGAGCGACTGCGCACAGTATTTTGTCCAGCCGTGAGCTCGCGGACACAGGTGAGGCGATCGCCTTCAAGCGGCACATCATGTTCTGCTAACCAAGCACGCGTGCGATCGCTAATCTGAAACGTGGCTTCTACCAGCGCTTTTTTTTCGCCGGAGCGCACCATCCGCTGACTCACACGTCCACCCAAGACAACATCTAGGGCATCCAACATGATGGACTTACCAGCCCCAGTTTCACCCGTGAGAACGTTGAAGCCCGCTTCAAAGTCCAGCGTCAGGCGATCAATGAGCGCAAAGTTTTCAATCTTTAGAGCGACCAGCATGAAGAACGGCTATCAGGAGAGCGAAGAGACAGTCCCATCTAAATAAGTAGAAAGGAATCCAACCACACTATGACACGGATCAAAGGAATCCCACTGCATCGAGCAATGTCGTGATTGACAGCGACACCATCGCTAAAGCATTAGTCAATAGTCTACACGTACTAACCAGGTTCAGCGTATTTTAGAAAACTTTGAAACCACTGAGTCTCACAGCCTGTCAGAGTTGTTGCCGGTTCTGGCTCAGCCATCCGATCGATTCCTACAGCAAGCTGCAAACTAGTTAGGTCACTCCAGATAGCGGTAATCAGCATCTGGCAAGCCTTTCAATTCCGTATTCCGACTTCAGAATTCCGAACTCTGCTGTAGCTGGCTGAGTCTTACTCCAACATGCTGCACCCAGTTAAGGATGGCTTATTTTAACAGCTCAAAACTTCATCATGCGTAGGTGACTCGATTAGCCGAGAACACGCTGGTCGTGATCGTGATGCATCCCACACCATTCGGCACGGCGTTGGCCGACCGTTCTTCAAGCGTATCGATCGCACAACAGAAGCCTCACAGATTTTGGAGTGCTTGCTGAAAACGGCGTAATTCAAATAAGAGTTGCTTGCCTTTGGCAGCACCAACGACCACTTTTTGACGACCAGCTATTTCGAGATCAAGGCAAAGTTCTTTAAGATTCGTGGCCCCCAAGGCAGCACTACTGGACTTGAGGGAATGGGCTTTGAGTTGTAATTGGTCGAAATTCTGGGTGGCGATCGCTCTTACAATATCGCGGGCCAGCTCATCAGATTCAACGAGAAACAGCTCTCTGAATAAATCCATATCTTCTGATTGTATGCCGCCCAAGGGTGATAGCATATCAATTAGCTTTTGACGATCAAGCACTTCAGCATCATCGAATGATGCCAAAGGCAAGTCCTCCTCCCAATTGTCATCAGGAATTGTAACGGCTGAGCTATCAGCTACTGCTTGGGTTGTTTGCTGCAATGAGACTAATGGTGTGGTCTTCTTAAGAACTGCAATCAACTTTTCAACTTGAATCGGTTTGCTGATGTAATCGTCCATGCCTGCGGCTAACAGTTGTTCGCGATCGCCTCTCATGGCATTGGCAGTGACGGCAATAATATCCGGCCTTTGATCGACACTCCAATGTTGATGAATGTATTGAGTTGCCGTCACGCCGTCCATTTCAGGCATATGCACATCCATCAAAATGACATCATAGGGCTCTCGCTTCAGGGCATCAATGACTTCTAACCCGTTGCTTACCACATCGGGTTGATACCCCATATTTTTCAACCAAGTAGTCATCAATTTTTGATTGATGGCATTATCCTCGGCGATTAAAATCTTCAAAGGATACTGTTCGGCAAGTAGGATATTTTTGCTGTTTATAGGTGAATCATTAACACCGACAACTACGTCATCTATTGGAGCAAACAACTCCACAATAGTAGAGAAAGAAAAGCATGAACCCTTACCCACTTCACTCGTAACAGATAGCTTGCCCCCCATTAGTTCAGTTAGTTGCTTACTAATCGCTAAACCGAGACCCGTTCCCCCATATTTGCGTGCGATTGACGAGTCAGCTTGATTAAAGGCTTTGAATAGTTGTTCAAGCTTATCTTCTGGCATCCCAATTCCAGAATCTTTGATATCAAAGCTGAGTTGAATTTGCGATTGTCTATTTATTTTCTGGTTTTGAGCACAACAACGAACCGTAACGTTTACCTCACCCTGTTCCGTAAACTTAACGGCATTACCGACTAAGTTCACCAGGATTTGGCGCAGTCTTATTTCATCTCCGAGTAGCTGATTAGGACAGGACGGATCAATTTGACAAGTTAGCTTTAAACCTTTGTCAGAAACTGTTTTAGCAAAAATTTCTAAAACTTTTTCAAGGCAATCCCTGAGTTGAAAAGGATATTTTTCTAGTTCAAGACAACCAGACTCAATTTTAGAAAAGTCGAGAATATCATTGATAATAGTCAGTAGTGAATTACCACAACGATAGATTGTCTCGGTGTATTCCTTTTGCTTTGCGGTCAATGATGTACTTAGCAGTAAGTCCACCATCCCAATGACGCCATTCATGGGTGTGCGAATTTCGTGACTCATCATCGCCAGAAAATTGCTTTTAGCCTGGGCCGCAGCTTCGGCGGCTTCTTTAGCTTGAACCAGTGTTTGCTCAGCTTTTTTGCGATCGCTGATATCACGCCCGATGCAAATTAATAAGCCATCTTCCGTGATATTGAGCGACATCCCTTCGATAAAGGTTGAGCCATCTTTACGGAGAGCGATGATTTCTCCCTGCCAAGCTCCCTCTCGTTCTAAGGCGGGAAAAATTTCGCGATCGCATCGTTTCCATTCTTCGGGAGGATACAAAGATCGCCAGGTTTTACCCAAGATTTCTTTGGGATGTTCGTAACCAAATAGGTCAAGCTTTGCCTGATTTGCATAAAGGAAGGTCTCACCCTGAAGGATTGAAATGCTATCAGTCGCAGCTTCTATCGCTGCGAGTTGGCGTTTCATGGCAGCTTCGGCCTCTTTCCGCTCAGTGATGTCGTAATTAGTGCCGATCATCCGCTGCGCTGCCCCTTGGGAATCACGCTGTATCAAGGCATTCGCTTTGATGAAGTGGATACTACCATCAGGATGCACCACACGAAATTCGGTGTTGTAATCACAGTCTCCCCTACGAGCCTCTTCCGACAGAGCTTCTGCCGCTTCGCGGTCTTCGGGATGTAAACCATTCAACCAAGCTTCATAAGCATTAGGAAATTGGTCTGGGGTGATGCCATAGAGCGCATACATGCGCTCATCCCAGACCAAGCGATTCTTGAAAATATCCCAATCCCAAATCCCAATAGCAGCGGATTCGACTGCTAGCTTAAGGCGATCCGATACTGCAAGTAGATGGGTTTCGGCATCTTTCAAGGCAGTGATATCTCGCCCTACTGACTGAAATTCGATAAAGTTTCCTTCAGGATCGAACAAGCAACGGTTAGTCCACTGCAACCAAAGCAACCGACCATCACGAGCCATGATCTGATGCTCATAGGTGGCTACGGGACTGTCCCAAGATAGATTCTCAATGTGCTGTATCACCAGGGATCGGTCTTCGGCTAATACGAGGGGTGCAAAGCTCCGACCGAGGAGTTCTGTGGATGACTGGCCGAAACAGCTGCAATAAGCGTCATTTGCGAAGGTAAGGGTGCCATCCGGTAAATAGCGACAAATCAGTTCAGTCTGATCAGCAATGATGTCTTGATAATAGGCGCGGCTGGCTTCGAGATCAGCTTCGATCGCTTTGCGCTCAGTAACATCGCGCACGATGATGAGCGCTTCTGTTGAGTTGATAGCACCAATGCGAATTTCTTCATGGACAATGTGTCCTTGTTTCTCGAATTGGTGCTCATAGACTTGCGTAATACCCGTTGTGATGGCCTGCTCAATCCGATGGAGTTGCTGTTCCAATAGGTCGGGAGGTAACACTTCTGAGAGGTTCCTTTGAATCGGCAGAAAGTCTCCCTGTGAATTGGGCGATTGGATGTAGTTGAGGCAAGTGCCATCGCGCCTCACATGCAACAGTAAGTCTGGAATAGTTTCAACGATGGTACGAAGTTCTGTCACCCGTTCTTCGACTTTAACTTCTAAGGCTTGCTTGGTTTCCTCTAGTGCCGTGAGGGCTCGTTGGCGTTCTAGCTCGGCAGCAGCCCGAGCCGCAAATACCCGCACAATTTGTTCTGCCCTTTGGGGGGATTGAATAGGCTTTGAGTCGAGAATGCAGAAAGTTCCCATGACCTGTCCATCGGCGCTCTGAAGGGCGACGCCGAGATAACTCTCTGCTCCCAAATTCAAGCTTGCCAACTGTGGAAAGTGCTGTTGCACAGCATCTGAACAACAGAATTGGCCATCCTGTAATGCCCGTTCACAGGGAGTATTGATGGGCGCATAGTCAAAATTTGGTCGTAAGGTATCGTGAGCCCAAAACGCGAGGGTTTGGAGTACCCCATCACGATATTCACTGACGACTGCATGGGAAACCTCCAGAGCTTGCGCAATATGTTTGACCAGCGCCGGGAAAAAGTTATGTCCAGTACTAGCGGCAGTGCCTTCCATAAGATTATGCAAAGCTGCTTCAGCTTGTTTGCGCTCGCTGATGTCCTTATGGGTTCCAATCATCCGCTGGGGTTGCCCCTCTGCCGTCCATTCAACAACTTTGCCGCACGTTAAAATCCACTTATAGTTGCCGTTTCGACAACGCATGCGGTGTTCATTTTGATATTCAGGGCTTTCACCACTGAAATACTGTCTCAAATTAGCGTGGCATTGAGCCAAATCATCCGGGTGAACAAGACGTTCCCAGTCCTCAAAGTGCTCACCAATTTCAGGGTCGGCATACCCCAACATGGCCTTCCATTGCTGCGAATAAAATACTTTATTTGTCCGGACATGCCAGTCCCAGACGCCATCACCTAACCCTTCGAGGGCAAATTGCCAGCGAGCTTCACTTTTCTGTAAGGCCGTTTCAGTTCGCTTGCGATCGCTAATGTCGATTAGGGTTCCAACATAACCAATGACTTGTGCCGCCGCATTGTGTTCAGGAACGGCTTGAGCATAAATCCATCGACAATCACCATCCGGTCGTTGATACCGGCATTCAGTTTGGAAAGGAACACTTGTCTGCACTGATTGCTTCCATTGAGCAATGACCCGAGCGCGATCCTCCGGATGAATCCCCAGTTGCCATCCCTCTCCCATTGAGGCTTCTGGCGTGTAGCCAGTAATCTGACAATACTGCTTGTTAACGTAAATGCATCGCCCCGCTGCATCGTCCCTAAAAATCCCGACAGGTACGGTCGCGACTAAACCGGCATAGCGCTGTTCAGTTTCTTGCAAACGAGTTTCAGTTTGCTGTCGAACTTTGAGTTCAGTGTTGAACTGGCCGGTATTAATAGCCTGTTGGAGACTTTCGTAGGTCACGAGCCCAACGAGACACTCCTGGTCGTCCAGAATGGCCAGATGACGCATCCGGTGCTTTTGGAGAAGATGAATCGCGGCATTGACATCTGTGAACTCAGATTCCCGCAAGGTGACAACAGGCGATGACATGACCTGCTGCATTGTTAAAACGTTGAGCGGTTGCTGTTGAACATTTAGGCGAACCACATCACGTTCGGTCAATATCCCTATCACATTCTGTTTGTCTACCACCATCACACAACTTGAGCGGGCCGTCTGGCATAGCTCACTCAGCTGGCTATCTGCCGTATGAGGAAATGTGCAATGGGTGTGCAATCTGCTCATTTGAGCCATTGCCTCTATCACGGGAAGGTCGGGTGAGACGACTAACGGATTCCGGATAATTGCGGATTTGATATCTGCCATCAGTTAGAGAGTCATTGTGCGCAGGAGTCCCGCATTCTAGATTCAGATACTTATGAGATCTTTACTCACTAAGTTTTCCCTGAACGCATAAATGCCAAGCATCAGGACAGCCGCAACCCGATCGCAGCCAGCTCTGGCGGAGTCAGCATGAAAATGCCTTTAGCCCTAGTAGGAGCAGCCGCGCCCCTTAAGGACACACTTCCCAAAGGTTTCACTATGAATATCGAGGGAACCATTAAAACAGCGATCGCCGCATCGAAGCCATAGGCAAAAGATTCATTAGAACGCTGTATCCACCACTCCCAAAGGAGTTCGCTGTGATCTAGAGCCACAAAAGTACTCCCAAATCCCAGAATGACAAAAACTATAACTCTGTGGGGAGGTTGTCACTTTCTATCTCCCTGTAGAACAATAGTTAACAAATGTGAATTATTAAGAGATAGTGATGGCAACCCCAACAATGACATCGTCTGATGCTTCAGCAAATGTCAACGAGTCGCTAGCTGATGCTCAAATAGCTCCGTCCATGTCATCTAGGGTTCCTCGCCGCTTTGATCCTTTTGAGGATTTATCCTATGACCCAGAAGCGATCAAATCCCACTACAGTCGACGTCCATGGCAGGTACTGGGGCGGATTGTAACGGTCATTGGGCCGTTCTTATTGTTTGTGATTCAAGTGCTGTGGAGTCGCCCAGGAGGGGCTTCCGAGGCTCAGCAACTACGCCAAGCGAAACGCCTTCGGGAGTTGCTAACTGATCTGGGGCCCGCTTACATCAAGATCGGACAAGCGCTTTCAACTCGACCAGATCTGGTACCGCCAATCTTCTTAGAGGAATTGACTCGATTACAGGATCAGCTACCGCCCTTTTCCAACGAGGTTGCCTTCCGCTACATCAAGGAAGAACTCGGACATCTTCCCTCCGAGATTTATGCCGAGTTGTCTTCCCAACCGGTTGCAGCAGCTTCTCTCGGTCAGGTCTATAAGGGGCGTCTGCAAACGGGTGAAGTTGTGGCTGTAAAGGTACAGCGACCTGGCTTGGCCCAGCGCATTGCTTTAGATCTCTACATCCTCAGGCAGTTGGCCGAATGGGCAACCCATAACATTTCACGTATCCGTAGTGACTTGGTTGGCATTATGGATGAATTTGGAGCCCGTATTTTTGAGGAAATGGATTACACCCACGAAGGTGGAAATGCCATTCGCTTTGCTGAACTCTATGGCCATCTCAAAGATATCTATGTGCCTCGCATCTATACGGAGTATACGGCTCGCCGTGTGCTGACCATGGAATGGATTGAGGGAACAAAACTCACCCGTTTAGATGAACTAGAAAAGTTGGGAATTGATGCCACTCAGTTAATTGATATCGGGGTTCAATGCTCCCTGCGTCAGCTGCTGGAACATGGTTTTTTCCATGCGGATCCTCATCCAGGTAATCTTTTGGCCATGGCTAATGGCAAGCTGGCCTACCTCGACTTTGGCATGATGAGCGAGGTCAAGCCCTATCAGCGCTACGGCCTCATCGAAGCAGTGGTTCACATGGTGAACCGTGACTTTGAAGGGCTCGCCAACGACTACGTGAAACTAGAGTTCCTAACTCCTGATACCGATTTGAGGCCAATCACGCCTGCTCTTGCAGAAGTTTTCAGCAATGCACTCGGGGCAAGTGTAGCCGAGCTCAACTTCAAGAGCATCACGGATGAGTTTTCAGCACTAATGTATGAGTATCCTTTTCGGGTACCTGCCTACTATGCACTGATTATCCGATCGCTGGTCACGCTGGAAGGCATTGCTATCAACGTTGATCCGGAATTCAAGGTACTGAGTAAGGCATATCCCTACGTTGCCAAGCGATTGCTAACGGACTCCTCGCCTGAGCTCCGTGCCTCGCTCCAAGATCTGCTGTTCAAAGATGGCGAATTCCGCTGGAATCGTCTTGAAAATCTGCTCAACAATGCTCGCGATAGTGATGACTATGACATGGAGCGAGTTCTGAACCAAACGCTTGATTTTCTCCTTTCTGAGCGAGGTGAGTTTATACGGATTCGCATTGCCGACGAAGTTGCGAAGGAGCTGGATAAGCTAGGACAGAATGCAGTCAAGACATTGCAGCATAGTTTCCAAGAACGTTTTGGCCTTGGCAAATCCAATGTCCCTGTTCTAGAGTCAACAATCGCTAAGACTAGCAGTGGTAGTAATTTCGATAAAATTGTCAGGATCGTTGATATTCTCCGCAAAACCAAAGGATTTGATGCGACTCTTTTAGCTCGTCGTCTTCCTCAGGTGCTGACTCAACCCGAGACACGGGATATGGGACAGCGCATCGTGGGTCAGTTAACCCAGCGCGCAGTGGCTCGATTTGTCAGAGAGATCCTGCTGGCAAATACACAATCCCCCACCGAAATTGCAGTTGCTTACACTCGTCCACTTTGAAAAGTGTAAATGGAGCTACATATCAAAACCGCAACAGACTTTATTTTGACAAGTTGTTAAATCTCCATTCCTTAGCTTCAGACAGATTCCATCGTGTGGACAGACCTCCTCACAGTATTTTTTATCGATGGCTCTCTCTGTTCGTAAGGTTGGCTTAGAATAAGAATGAGACTGTAAAATTTCGTTAACAAACCGCTTGAGTCGGCTTATCCATGGCTTCAGTTACTTCACTATTGGCTCCTGTTGAGAGTGATCTGTCTCTCCTCACTGAAAATCTCAAGCAACTAGTGGGTGCTAAACACCCTATTCTTTATGCTGCTGCAGAACACCTTTTCGGTGCTGGAGGTAAGCGCCTACGACCCGCTATCGTATTGCTTTTAGCAAGAGCCGTCTCCCATGATGGAGAAATTCTACCTAAGCACAGACGTCTAGCTGAAATCACAGAAATGATCCATACAGCTAGCTTGGTACATGATGACGTCGTCGATGAATCAGCAGTAAGGCGCGGAGTTCCCACTGTTCACAGTAGCTTTGGTAACCGTATAGCAGTCCTCGCAGGTGACTTTCTGTTTGCACAGTCATCTTGGTATCTAGCCAATTTAGACAACTTAACTGTTGTCAAACTTTTGTCACAGGTCATCATGGATTTGGCCGAAGGTGAAATCCAGCAAGGACTTAATCGATTTGACACTGGCTTATCGATGGAAGCTTACTTAGACAAAAGCTATTACAAAACAGCCTCACTCATCGCCAACAGTGCCAAGTCAGTCGGAGTCTTGAGCGGACTATCGGAACATCAGCTCAATAATCTCTATGAATATGGCCGCAATCTGGGACTAGCCTTCCAAATCGTTGATGATGTCCTGGACTTCACGGGCTCGGCAGAGGTTTTGGGCAAACCGGCCTGCTCTGACATGAGGAGTGGCAATTTAACTGCACCTGTACTGTATGCGTTACAGGATCAGCCCTATCTAACAGGCTTAATCGAGCGTGAGTTTTCTGAAGCAGACGATTTTGAACAGGCTATTGACCTAGTTCACAACAGTACAGGCATTGAGCGATCGCGCGCTATGGCAACTCAGCATGTTGAACGAGCGATTACCTGTCTACAAGACTTCCCTGACTCAGAAGCTCACGAAGCCCTAGTTGAGCTTGCTCATTACGTTCTTCGACGAGTGTACTAGCCATATCTCCCCTTAAGGGCATCTGCGGGTGACAACATGGCCAAAGGGATTGTTGTTTGTTTGGGTGAAATTCTCATCGACCAAGTTGTTGATGTCAATGGCAACAGACAGAATTTTCCAGGAGGAGCGCCAGCCAACGTAGCGACTGCTTTGGCACGCTTTAATATCGCGACCGAATTTATCGGAGGCGTCAGTCACGATACCCACGGGCAAAATCTCATAGCCTTCCTCAGCAAAGCGGGCGTTGGCAGTCGAGGCATCCAGCAACTACAACAACCTACTCGTATTGTTGAAGTTTTTTGTGACAGCTCGGGTGAGCGCACGTTTGGCGGTTTTCTGGGCGATAACAACCATACATCCTTTGCCGATGCTCACCTTGCAGCAGACATTCTTCCAATCAGCCTGTTAAAAGAAGCGACTGCATTAGTCGTGGGTACCTTAGGGCTAGCTTCCCCAGAGACTCGGCTAGCGATGATACAATCGGCTGATCTTATTCAAGCTGAGGGTGGACAGATGATTGTCGACGTCAACTGGCGACCTACCTTTTGGCAAGAACCGAACACGGCGATCACAGTCATTGAGCCCTGGTTAAAGCGAGCCGATTGGTTGAAACTCTCGATTGAAGACGCAAACGACTTACTCGGGACGACGGAGCTTACGGATCTAACTCAACGATTTCCTCATGCACAAGGAATCCTGCTCACTGATGGCGAACGGGGATGTGAGTACTACATTGCTGGGAAAGGCGGTAGAGTTCCTGCATTCCCTGTAGCTTCTATCGATACAACAGGGGCTGGCGATGCTTTCTTAGCAGGATTTATATATCAACTATTCCGCAGATGCGTATTCTCTTCACTTCGGCACCGAGTTGCATGAACTTCGGCACCCCTGAAAACCTGAGGAAATTTCGCGGTTATCGGGCAGGTCAATTTCATTATGTCGTCAGTTGACGACAACGGCGATCGGCATTTCTAAGTCATGGCGTTTTCCTCGGTAATCAGCTCAGTTTCATTCTTGAGCGGACTGGTGAGCTTGCGCATGGACTCGCCTTTGAGAGAGAGCCGTAGGGAGTCATGTACCAAGCGGTCGAGAATGGCATCGGCTAAAGTCGGGTCTTGAATTTGGGGATGCCATTGGTTCACGGGAAACTGCGTGGCCAATAGACAAGAAGAGCGTCGATAGCGGTCATCCAAGAAATCAAGGATTTCCCGGGCATCATTCGGCGAGAGGGCATCGCGGAGCCATTCATCGAGGATGATAAGGTCGAAAGCAGCCAGTTGTTTGCGCCGTTTTGGGAACGAGCCATCAACCTTGGCAAACTTTAACTCCGAGAGGAGTTCA
>JBCBSR010000004.1:0-264859 GCA_039819045.1 Cyanobacteria bacterium J06638_28 | reverse complement strand
TCATAACTGTAAGGAGCACCCATCATCATTCACCAAAATGAGCTATATATGTCCTAACACATTTTCGTGATGCTATATCGCGACAGCTTTTAGACTAAGGGATGTTTGACAACGACAGCATATCTGGCACCCCATGCACAATCCAGCAATATCAAATCGCCTGAGCCAAGTGACTTGCTCCACATTGTTGGGGTTGGGCATGATGCTCACACCGACTGTGCTGGGAAACGTCACCAACCCTGCGCTAGCGCTTGAACCTCTTCCCTCTGAAGAAGCCTTAGTAGCTCCACCTACTGTCTCAGTGATTAACGATGACACGACTTTGGTGCTGACTTGGCTACCAGACACTTCTCTCAGCATTGACATCCAAAGTTGGAACGTTAACCTCCTGGACACTTGGGATTGTGAGACCTACAGCCCATCCCCTGAACGGGTGTTGACGGCTCGTCGCATTATGGGCACACCTGCTATCGATCCGGTGACAGGCAATATTGCCGTCGCAGTTTTGCTGGAGGAATGTGTCGAGGTGCAAAAAAGTGCGGTGTTCATCGTCGATCCCCAGGATCCCGGAAGCTATGCACTCTACAGGGTTCAAGTTCCGGGATCGCGACCTTTTCCCAATGAGTTTTCTAGCTATGACCTAAGCAGTGTGACGGGTCTGCAATATTGGGAATCCAGCTTACTCGTGCGCCATGGGGATGCCTCTGGAGCTGAGGCGATGTTGATTTTTCGACCGAGTGTTACGCCAGCAGGAGAGTATGCAGGCTGTGCGGTGTTGCACCCCGGCGAAGGGGCTGGCAGTCTTTGCCCTAATACAGATCCAGAATTCTAGAATAAAGTCGTGAGTAGCAAGTTTATTGGCAATGGCAACTCTAGCAGTCTCAGTCGAACAGATCCTAACGTTGATTCAGCAACTTCCGTTAGATAGCAAGCAGGCTATCTTTGAGGTTTTACGCCAGGACGTTCATGATAATTCCCTTGCACGAACGGCGTTAGATGAAGAATCCCAAGATTGGTTAGAAGCAGAGTTGGTATCAATGCCACCCGAATATGATTGGGGACAGTCGGGAATGCTGGAGGGAATGCCTGTTCACTATGTTGCTGGTCAAGGTTTAGTTTTTGCCGAGGCTGATATAGGTAAGTCATAACTTACATAAAGACGATGTGTGGCTCGGAATTTTTACCGACGAGCACCGATTGAACGCACGAGTTGAGGCAGTATCACATTAATACTGAGTAGCCCTAAGCCCAGAATGGTCGCGATTCTGATAGCAAATTGGTAATACCCATTGGGTGGTATTGGGTTTTGTAACCATGGGAAGGCATTGCGAGCCGCCATAATGCCCGTTAGTATGCCGCTGCCGACAATGGTTGTTATTGCATTGAGTAGGGTCAGTTTCAGAATGCGGCCTCGGGTTTCAGGTGACCACCAGCGACTAAAGCGGGCAACCTGTGCGCCTGCAAATGCACCTGCGATAGGGCCAACGACTAGGTAAAACAAAAAAGGTACCCATACCATAATCACAAGACCTAGGGATTCACCGACAGTGTCTCCACCTGATTGGTAGGGATCCTCGATAAAAATACCGCTCACGATTGCTAACCGCATAGCCCACATGTATGTCATGTGGCCGATAACCTACAGGCTCAAAGTTCCAACAACAGCCCCCACCACCAACGCAACTGTCAGCTCAAAGCAACCGTTTCTTTGCTGCATCTGGCGGAGCATCCGCTCTACTGTGTCGCGATCGCTCATTTACACATTGATCCTCTGGGTAAATGATAAGGTACGCATGATCTATCCTGACTCTGATCATCCATGGCTGATAGGTTCTCGCAACTACTAACCACCTCAGCGGAGAGAATTGAGATATCAGCTATCGGTTTTAGCTACACTTCCACTATTAGATTTGCGAAGATCCATGACACCTGTCACTGAACCACGTATTTATCTCTGGACGCGAGATGAGTATTATCGTCTCGCAGAACTCAATTTCTTGCAGGAACGTCGCGTGGCACTGATTGAGGGACAGGTGCCTGACATTGCTGTTGTTCCAGGCACAATTCGGGACTATGCAGACGCCCATCCCACCATGGCTATTTTTATTGTGGAAGTGGCAGATAGTTCGCTTCGCTACGATCGCACAGTGACAAGGAAGCCTGTACGCCAAAGCAGGCATTGCTGATTACTGGATTGTGAATTTAGGCGATCGCCAACTTGAGGTTTACCGCAATCCTAAAGCCCAAGAAACGGCTGAATATGGCTTTAGCAATAGCACTCAAAATATCTACGAACTTGGGCAATCAGTGTTGACTTTAGCTGTAGGGCGGAATTGCTCCCATAGAACCGCCATATTGCATCTCCCCATCCACTTGGACAAGAGCTATGTCTACTAGTCTGCTTCACGAGGCTGACGGGGATTGGTGACCACCAACTCAAACACCCATCCAGGAATTTGCTTGATGGTGTCAGTCATGCGACGTAGGTCTTGCATGCCATTCAAAGTCAGGCTTTCGCGAGTTCTGACCTCAACAGCAATCACCCTCTCCTGATCACGGGCAATCAGATCCAGCGGACACTTCGCTAAAGCCTCCGGCAATTCAGCTGCCTCTGGATAAACCGTCACCTCGTACCCTTCACGACGATACTCACGTGCTAAACGCAAGACGCGACGGTGCTCCAAAGCCGATTGGTGGTTGTGATAACGCATAGGACAGCAACCAGTTTTCAGAATCAGCTCAAGTCAGATGGATCCGGCGCAGCTTCGATCATAACATGGGCAAATTCTATCCCTTGGACAAAGCCTGCGGCCAATACCAGCGAGATTCCTTTTACCTGAAAAGAGCCGTCCAAATTACGACGACGACTAACCACATCCGTGACCTGGTAATCATAGGTATACACAACTCCGACCAACGCTTCCCGAACCGGCTTCACAATATTGTCGCTATCGGGAACACTATCTTCCTTACCATTCGGCGCTTCAAAATAGTACGTCAGCTTCATGCGGACAAAATCGTCATAGGGGCGATCGCTCGCCCAAACAGTGGCAGCAGCTTGACGTACCTTATCCTTCCAAGCTCGGAGTCGAGTTTTATCCTTCGTTTGGTTAGAAACAGGCCGACCCGGCAGAATAAATTCAAAAGGAAGCACAATACTCACGGGGGGCTAGATAGGGCCTCAGGAAACACATCACAACTATGAGTCAAAGAAGTGAGCAGCATCAATTCGGCAGTTTCCTGGTTTCTCCTCATTGACGCAGCGATTGTGGAAAAAGTTGAGACCACCGAATAAAGGTGATTTGCATCATCCTCAAGCTTTGAAGTTAACAATTCATTGCAGTTGTTCCTATTCACTTTTGTAAACGGGGCATCAAGATTAACAACACTATGATTCAACCTATTGAGGCGACTAAGTTGGTAGGCGAAGCAACAAACTGCAGCCGCCCTCAAGTCCAATCGCTTGCAAAACGGGGATCACTTGATGAATCGTCTTTCTGGCGGTGGAAGCAGATTCGTACAGTGATACACCTGCAATCTTTCTGACTCACCTCACTGAGTCCACACGTCTAACTGATAGGTGGCATCGGCAATGTTGTAACGCTTGTAACGGCCAGTTCTCATATCGAGCCGGTATAAATGTTTTCCTTACAGTTCCATAGTGATTGGGTTCGCTTTAATAGAAGTCCGGGTTACCTAGGTATTGCCAGAACAAAGCTTTGAGCAGCAGGGCACCAGAGAAGGTGAAACAAACGCCAGAGAATTTCCTAGGGTCGTCTCAAGGAAGTCTTGACGCAAAATCTGGGTGAACGGTTAATAGAGCAGATTATGGATCAGCTTGGCAACCAACCTCCAGCAGGTTATCAATTGCTAGCCTCTGACCCCAAATATGGTTGGCAGCGTCTTCACTGGCTTCATGATGAAATCTAGAACTGATAGCCCAAGCATGGTCAGATTTGTATCGGTGCGCTTGATGGCACCTTTTGTTGCCTCCTGCTTCACGCTGCTCGTTGCCCAGTTGCAACAGAACCCGTTCTCATATTCCAGTTCACTATGATGGTTGCGCTTCACATTGACTGACGAGTTGATTCAACGCATTTGGGAGTAAACAACTAAGAATGGCCACGTTTCCATCAAGCTGGGTACACGGCTTACGCTTCGATAACCTCCGGGGGGATTTTTTCGGCGGCATTACGGCAGCGATCGTTGCGTTGCCGCTGGCACTGGCCTTTGGCGTTGCTTCTGGAGCAGGCCCGATCGCAGGACTCTATGGTGCCATCTGTGTTGGGTTTCTAGCCGCTCTATTTGGCGGGACACCCGCCCAGGTCTCGGGGCCTACAGGCCCTATGACCGTGGTTATGGCCTCAGTTTTTGCCTCCCTAGTAGCCAAAAATCCTGAGACCGGTTTGGCCATGGCCTTTACAGTGGTCATGCTGGGGGGAGTTTTCCAAATCATTTTGGGGCTTTTGCGGCTCGGCAAGTACATTACCCTGATGCCCTACACCGTGATTTCTGGCTTTATGTCGGGTGTCGGGGTCATCATCATCATTTTGCAGATTGGCCCTCTTCTAGGCCAGGAAGGCACTGCCGGAGTCGTTCGCTCGCTGCTTGATGTTCCCCATGCAGTCACACATCTTGATCCCGTCGCAGCTGGGCTAGGGGCGCTCACGCTGCTGATCGTTTTCGCAGCTCCAGCCCGCTTGAACCGCATTTTGCCTGCTCCGCTGATTGCTCTGGTGTTCGGAACAGTCCTCTCAGTAACATTGTTTCCTGACAGCACAATCCCTCGCATTGGTGATATTCCGTCAGGGCTACCCACCTTGCATTTCCCCAAGCTGACGCTGGTTAATGTCAAGGACATGCTGTTTTACAGCATTATGTTGGCCACGCTAGGCGCACTTGATTCGCTACTCACCTCCTTAGTCGCTGATAACATTACACGCACTCAGCACGACTCCGATCGCGAACTCATTGGCCAGGGCATTGGCAACTTTGTGTCGGGTCTTGTTTGGGGGCTACCGGGAGCTGGGGCGACCATGCGCACCGTCATCAATGTTCAAGCCGGTGGCAAAACTCCCCTGTCAGGCATGACTCACGCAACGGTACTCCTGCTCATTGTTTGGAAGGTGAGCGCTTTGACAGAACCCATTCCCCATGCCGTCTTGGCTGGCATTCTCATCAAGGTGGGGATCGATATCATTGACTGGGGATTTTTACGGCGGGCTCATCGTCTCTCAACCAAAGGGGCAGGGGTCATGTATCTGGTTCTAATCCTCACGGTATTTGTGGATCTCGTCACCGCAGTGGCGGTGGGTGTCTTTGTCGCCAATCTCCTCACCATCAAGTACCTGACTGATATTCAAATCCAGAATGTGCGGGCTGTAACCTACGGCGATGGTGAAGACTGGCTCTCCCCCGAGGAGCGATCGCTCCTCAAAGCTGCTCAGGGCCGCATCTTAATGTTTCACCTCAGTGGGCCTATGAGCTTTGGAGCGGCTAAGGCCATCTCGCGACAGCTCGCAATTGTGGAAAATTATGAAGTACTCATCTTAGAGCTAGCGGGCGTACCCAGACTAGGCGTGACAGCACTCTTGGCGATCGAGACCATTTTGAAAGATGCGCTGGACAAACAACGAACTGTATTTCTCGTGGGCGCAGAAGGTCAGGTGGCACGACGCTTGCAATGCCTGAAGGTGGTGCAACAGCTTCCCATTGATCATCAGGGTGGCGATCGCCTCTCAGCTCTCCGCCAAGCCTTAGACCTCATGAATCAAGGGGTTGCGACTGCGGACGTTTAACCCAAAGGCTGCTCGCCAATACGCTACCTACGAGCCCTAAAACCCTAACGGCTAGGCAACTGGACAACCTCTAGACGTGAGCTCATCAGACGATCCATCCAAGCTGACAAAAAGGTCTGATTAGCTTCTTTTGCCGCAGGATCAGTGGTGTCGCCAGGATGAGGCAGGAGCCCTTGCAGAGCAGCCGACGTAACACAAAACATGGATTTTTGGAAACTTTGGGTAATCTGGACGCGAATGTCGTGAGTACCCCGCAGTCCCTGCTCGTAATAGTCCATCAAATAGGCTGGGATGAAATGCCGCATATCCTGCATGAGCAGTGTCGGTGGAATGCCCGCTCCCCCAACAGGTAAAGGATCCGCATACAGAGCGCCATAGGCAAAGTTGCCTTGTTCCGGCGAGATCTGCTGTGCTTGAGCGTTGTACGAAACGGTACCCAGGAAGGGCGTTCCCCGGAAGAAAACGGCCTCAACGTAGGGCACTGCTGTATCCATCAGAAAGGTGAGTCCCAGGTCAGCAGGTAACAAATCATAGACTTGGCCTTTAATCGTCACACTGTAGGTAATTGGCTGCGCCGCCGCTGCGACCAGGCCATTTTTGATATCGGCCACAACCTCTGGAATAGACTGAATCTCACCCTGATCGTATCGATCCGACAAGGTCAGAAAAATATCGCTCATGACGGTCCAAAATTGGCCCAGCGCACTGTAATAGACCGATTGGCGAACCTGCTCAGGGAGAAACTCTGGAAACAGACGATGCAGTGCTTGCATCGCAGGGTTACCTTTAATATGAGCTTGAATCGCTGTTTCGCAGGCTTGGGCAAACTCGGGGGTATCTAGGTAGGCATCCATGCCGCCGCCGCCGTGCCACAGCATCGCACGCATGCAGTACTCGGCGTACTCATAGTTAATCCGATCATGCCGCCAGTGCCGCAGCAGCTTACTGAAACTGAAATCCCCATTGAAGTACTTAAAAAAGGGAAAGAGTAAGAGAAACTGATGCTCAGCGATGTAAATCAGGTTCTGGGCATAGGCATCCAGAACAACGCCGTAACTCTTCAAAATACCTACCACCTCTAGCAAATTGGTGGGATTGTCCGGCAAAAGCGCCTCGGCCCGTAACAGGCGCTCAATGTAAGCCTGCAGGGGATGTTCTTTGATGCCAGTTGGCGCTGGGATAGCGGTTTTGTTCATAGGACAGCTGGATAATTCAAATCTGGAGCCGGTAGCTTCTCGGGCTGCTGAGCTATTTCAGTGGTGGGCGATCGCATTGCCAGGGTTGTCGCTTCACTCAACCGTATCAGCCAGCTAGGCTGCAATCCCAAGGCGACAATAATGACAGCCAACACCATCGCTGGTGCCCGATCGCGCCAAGCCACCGGAGGCAAAATGATGTCCGCAGCCACTGTATCTTGGGGCACCGTCACCGCCAACCGTCCAAAGAAGGCACGGTTCATCAACAACAAAAAGTACACTGCCGTCAAACCTGAGCCCACCATGCAAAGTAGCGTTTGAATGGGGAATACCGCAAACCCTGCCCGGAAAACAATAAATTCGGAAATAAAGCCGACCATGCCAGGGGTTCCGGCACTCGCCATAACCCCTAAAATCATCAGGCTACCAATGAGCGGCAACCCGCGCTCGGGGTTGAGCAACCCTCTAAGGACAGTCAAATCACGGGTTCCTGTTTTGGCGTAGACCACTCCTACCAATAAAAACAAGAGTCCTGAAATTAAGCCGTGACTCACCATTTGCATAATTGTTCCGAGCACGGCTAAAGGCGTGGTTGCCGCCGCCGCTAAAAGAATGTAGCCCATGTGTCCAATCGAGCTGTAGGCCACCATTTTTTTCATGTCTTGCTGGGCGATCGCGGCTAAAGAACCATAGAGGACACTCATCACGGCCCAACCGGCTAACCAAGGTGCGAAGGCATGCCAAGCCTCAGGAAAAAGTTGCAAACCAAAGCGGACGATGCCGTAGGTTCCCAATTTGAGCAACACACCGGCTAAAAGCACCGACACCGGCGTCGATGCTTCCACGTGGGCATCCGGCAACCAAGTGTGGAAGGGAAACAGCGGCACTTTGATGCCAAACCCAATCAGAATCGCGATTAGGAGGAGACTTTGTTGTACCAACGTCAGAGACTGGGCTATGGCTGGATCATAATTAAAGGAATCGGCGACACCCAGCCAAGCTAGCCCTAAAAATGCCCCCAGAATTAACGCTCCCGAGGTGGCGGTATAGATCAGAAACTTAGTCGCGGCATACCCCCGACGAGAGCCGCCCCAAATCGCAATCAGCAGATAGAGCGGAATCAGTTCCAGCTCGTAGAAAAGGAAGAACAGCAGTAGGTTTTGCGCGACAAATGCCCCCGCCACTGCGAAGTTAATCAATAGCAGCAAGCTGAAATAAAGACGATTACGCTGAATTTCGACTGGACTGGCATAAACCGCAATCAGCCCAAGCAGGCTGTTAACGACCAATAATGGTAAGGACAGCCCATCAATTCCCAACTGGTAGGTAAGCCCGAGCGAATCGATCCAAGGTAAGGACTCAACGAACTGTAAGCTTGGCTGTTGAATATCAAACTGAGCCGCCAGCGCGATCGCCCACACCAACGATAAAGCCTGTGCTCCTAAAGCGAACCACCAAACCTGTTGGCTCGGCCAACGCCTAGGCCAAAGGCTGATTCCCAATGCCCCAACCAGGGGAATAAATAGCAATACACTCAGCATCGTCCCAGTTTCCTACCACATCGTCCAAGTCATCAACAGCCCTAGAAGACTTACCCCCAACACAATGGTTAGCAAGTAACCCTGCGATCGACCGGAAATGCTGTATTTCAGACTTTCGCCGCCCATCAAAGAAGCCAAGCCCACACTATTGACTAATCCGTCAACAATGTAACGATCAAACCAACTGCTGGCATCAGACAGCTTCGCCACAACCCAAACGACGGTCACCCGATAAAGCTTCTCGGTGTAAAAGTCATAGGCCAAGAGATCTTGCAGAATTCTGACGGGGCGCTGCGTCGAGCGAGCCAGATTCTTGCTGAGCGGCATCCCAGCACCGATCCCAGCACCCACGAGCCCAGAGGCCACTAAAGCCACAAGCGCCACTTTATTGATGTACACCCATGGTGGTAAAAGATACAACCGGAGCATGATGAGCGGCACCATCAATGTAAAAACGGTCAACAACACCATTGGTACGGCCATCGGCCAAGCTACTTCAGGCGCACGCCTGGTTTTCGGTTGAGCTTCGCCAAGGAACACCAAACGAAAAACCCGCACTAGATTGATCGCGGTTAAAGCATTGACTAAGAGGAAAATAATCACGAGCGCAGGACTATCCTCCCAGAGGAAATCGATACCCATGCGATAGCCCCAGAAGCAGCCCAAAGGTAGCAGACCGACCATGCCGAGCGCAGCCACAATGTAGGCCAGGGTTGTGGCGGGCATCTTCTTGCTTAAGCCACCCAATTCCGTGATGTCCTGACAATTGGTGGTGAGAATCACGCCACCAACGCTCATGAATAGCAGTGCCTTCGCGATCGCGTGAGTCAGCAAAATCATCAGGGCGACCCCAGGCCATTCAGTCCCCACGGCAATAAACACTAAGCCCAGATATGCGCTGGTGGAATAGGAACACGTTCGCTTGATATCTACCTGGGCCAAGGCTACCAGCGAAGCCCCAATGGCAGTAATCGTCCCAATCGCAACCAGAACCGATAGCACCACAGGAGACACCACAAAGAGGGGTTGGAGGCGAATCAGAATGTAGGCTCCGCAGGTCACAACCGCCGAGTTACGCAAAATGGAAGCTGGATTGGGCCCCTCCATGGCTTCGTCCAGCCACAGATGCAGCGGAAACTGCGCACACTTCCCAGTCGGGCCAGCAATCAAGGCGAGTCCCAACAAAGTCGCTGCCCAGGGGGCCAAATCAGCGACTTTGATCCATTCATCTAACTCATTGAAGCGCAAGGTTCCGGCTAGCACCGATAACGTCACAACCCCCATCAGAAGCAACAAATCCCCAATGCGCTTGGTCAAGAACGCATCCCGTGCAGCCGTTACGACCAGCGGCTGAGCATACCAAAATCCCACCACCAAATAAGTGGAAAGGGTCAGCATTTCTAGCAGTGAATAGGCTAAAAATAGCGAACTGCTGAGGACAACACCGCTCATCGCCGCCTCAAAAAAGCCCATGAGAGCAAAGAAGCGAGCCAGCGCCCAGTCCTTTTCCATATAGCCCAGGGCATAAATCTGTGCCAGCAAACTCAGCCCTGTGATCAGATTGACAGCGCCCAGGTTGAGAACAGAGAGCTCCAAAGACACGTGCAAATCGAGGTCAGCCACCTGCAACCAGGTAAATCCCAGTTCTTGCGACCCTTGATTCCAAATCCCCACAAAAGCAGCACTGCCATGGAGAAAGGTCAAAAAAGTCATCAAAATATTGATGTATGCTGCGGGCCGCTGCCCCGAACGCTGGATCAAACCAAAGGCCCAGGGGGCGGCAGCGATCGCGCCAATCAGACCGTATAGCGGAATGAGCCAGCCCGTTTGCACCAATAACTGTGTCATTAGATACCAAATTCACCTAGAGCTTGGAGACTAGCTTAAAGTACCTGAAACTCGAAGAACGCATTCCAGTCAACTTGCCTACCCACAAACTATCTTTTATTAAAGTTTATTGAAGTACATCACGGCACTCGTAAAGCACTTTGCCGAGAAAGCTTAAGGAAAGGTTGCTAAACAAGCCCCAAATATCGGTATTCGAGGTATTTCTTAAATAGGTTCCTGGCATTAACCAACCCGCCCCCAACACCTAAATCAATATAGTTTGATAATTGCGTCTACTCCACCTCGTCATTGCATTAGAAAAGCCTTGGCGTTCACGGCCATAGATTCAGTTCAATACATATGTCCAGTTAATGATCTGCCAAATCTTGCAGTCTAGACAGCAATACCTGAAATGAGTTTGTGGATAACCGATTGAAGTGGACGCTCACGACTGACCGAAGAAGCTTGAAGAATTGGATCTACTGATTTCATTAGTTCAGATAATACTTAACATTAGAGACAATCATTGAGGCTTATATTGCCAAGGTTGCACTCCCCCCATATGCTTGATTTACATGGAGTTTAATTGGGCTACTTCCGTGCCTTTTGCAACAAAACAGTGTCTTTTAAGAATTGAATTCTATTGAGTTCTTGAGTTACATAGGCTGTTTTGGGGAGTAGCTCATCAGGCATCTTAGAGGGAGATTACGATAATGCCTATTGCGGTTGGAATGATTGAAACCAAGGGGTTTCCTGCGGTTGTAGAGGCTGCTGATGCGATGGTAAAAGCAGCGCGGGTAACGCTGGTAGGCTACGAAAAGATCGGTAGCGGTCGCGTAACGGTAATTGTTCGGGGCGACGTTTCCGAGGTTCAGGCCTCTGTTTCAGCAGGCGTCGAGTCTGCTAAGCGCGTGAATGGCGGCGAAGTGTTGTCTACTCACATCATCGCTCGTCCCCATGAAAACTTAGAATTTGTGCTGCCAATTCGCTACACCGAGGCGGTTGAACAATTCCGAACTTAAACGGTTCCCAATACCAGTCTTTACCTAACTTAGTTGAGGTGGGGCTAAAGGAACCTGGAAGGTAAGTCAAGCGGTTGCCTCGCGATCGTTCATGCTTCGTAGCAGCTAAGCGAAGCAGGACACGCAACTTGAGCGCGACACCTTCCGAACAGCAAAGTTGCCAAGAATTTATCGATTTAGGGAGTTATTGAGATGGCCATTGCAGTTGGCATGATTGAAACCCTGGGTTTCCCAGCCGTTGTTGAAGCGGCAGACGCGATGGTAAAAGCAGCGCGGGTAACCTTGGTCGGATACGAGAAGATTGGTAGTGGTCGCGTAACGGTGATCGTTCGCGGTGATGTATCTGAGGTACAGGCTTCGGTTGCAGCAGGCGTCGAGAATGTTAAGCGCGTCAACGGTGGTCAGGTTCTGTCTACCCACATCATTGCTCGTCCCCACGAGAACTTGGAATTTGTGCTGCCAATTCGCTACACCGAAGCCGTTGAGCAGTTCCGTGAAAGTGTAAGCGGCATTCGTCCCTACGGTCGGTAGGTAATGGCTTCTTATGCTTTTGGCTAAAGTTCGCGGTACGGTTGTCAGCACCTGTAAAGAACCCAGTTTAAGCGGCGTCAAGTTTTTGATGGTGCAGCTTATCAGCGATACAGGGGAGCCTTTACCCGAGTATGAGGTCGCTGCCGATGTGGTGGGTGCTGGTGTGGGTGAATGGGTGTTGATTACCCGAGGCAGTGGTTCGCGACAACACGAGGGCTACTGGGAAAGACCCGTAGATGCCACTGTCGTTGCAATCGTTGATACTGTTTCCTTAAGTTCAGGAACGCTTTACAGCAAACGTGATGACTTTAGTTGACATTCTGCACAGTGCCTAACGGCGCTTTCTGAGTGGTTGACGAGACGATTGCATGAGTTGTTCAGGTGCAGTGAGCTGAGGCCAATTGAGTTGAATGGTAGCTGGTAGTTGAACGGAGGTATCGGGTTAATGGTGACCCGGAGCGAGGCAACTCCCCCGACCCCTTGGTCGCGGGATTTAGCAGCACCGACAGTGGATGCATCAGCGTACGTCCATCCCTTTTCGCAGCTGATTGGGGATGTGCGCGTTGCTAGCAACGTTTTTATTGCGCCTGGAGCCTCCATCCGAGCCGATGAGGGGTTCCCTTTTGTGATTGGGGTTGGTTCCACGATCCAGGATGGCGTAGTGATTCATGGGCTGGCTCAGGGCCGCGTCTTAGGCGACGACCAAAATCCATGCTCTGTGTGGATTGGTTCCAATACTTGTATCACTCATAAGAGCATCATTCATGGCCCGGCATACATTGGCGATGATTGCTTTGTCGGTTTCCGATCCACTATTTTCAATGCCCGTTTGGGAAGTGGTTGTGTCGTCATGATGCACGTTCTGATTCAGGATGTGGAAATCCCACCCGGTAAGTTTGTGCCTTCGGGTGCGGTTATTACTTCCCAAGAGCAGGCTGATCAACTAACTGCAGCAACCCCTGAAGACCTCGCTTTTGTTCAAGAGCTGCTGAGTGTAAATCAGGATTTACGGGCGGGTTACGCCTGCACGACGGATGAAGCCTGCATGCGCGACATTCGGTTATCGCGCGATCGCGCGCCTCTTTCCCCTATCGATCATGACAACGGAAATACAACCATGCAATCTCAACGACTCACGTCTGACATCGTGCACCAGGTACGGCAGCTCCTCAATCAGGGGTATCGGATTGGTACGGAGCATGCTGATACACGTCGCTTCCGAAGTAATGTTTGGCAAACCTGCACGCCCATTGAAGCTTCACGCGAGGGCGATGTTTTAGCCGCATTAGAAGGATGTTTGACCGATCATGCTGGGGAATATGTACGCATGTTTGGCATTGACCCCGTGGCTAAGCGCCGAGTAGCGCCCAAGACGATTCAGCGCGCTGATGGCAAACCCGTCGAAGTCACGCCTCAGGCTGTCCCATCGGCTAGCACTGGATCTGGACATCACGCTGCCTCAGGCAAAAATCATGCCTCCGGTACTATCGGTGGAGGCTTGGTGCATCAGGTTCGCCAACTGCTCGGTCAAGGCTACCGTATTGGCATGGAGCATGCTGATAGGCGTCGCTTTCGGAGCAACGTTTGGCAAACTTGCTCCCCCGTCAAAGCAAATGGTGAGCGCGAAGTGATGGCTGCATTGGAAGCTTGCATGACCAATCACGCTGGCGAATACGTACGCATATACGGCATTGACCCAGTAGCCAAACGCCGCATTACGCCTGTTATCATTCAACGTCCTGATGGCCGTGCCAATCTTGCAACGGGTGGGGTTGGTATAGGCTCTCCCTCAGCAGCCTATAACTCCAATGGAGCGGCAAATACTGCTCCCGCCGCAACGGTAGGTCAGCTGATGCCTGAAGCCGTACAGCAGGTACGACAACTGCTAAGTCAGGGGTACCGCATCGGCATGGAACACGCTGATGCCCGCCGCTTCCGCAGCAACGTTTGGCAAACCTGCCCGCCCATTACTGCTACGCGTGAAAGCGAGATCCTGGCCGCTTTGAATGCTTGCATGCAGGAGCATGCGGGTGAGTACGTTCGGATATTTGGCATTAACCCCACTGCGAAGCAACGACTAGCGGCCACCATTATTCATCGCCCCGGTGGTACATCGAGCAATGGACAGTCCGTCGCACCCTCATCGCCAGTGGCCTCACCACCAATTTATACAACAGCAGCTACAACTGCCCAAAATGGGGTCACACATCAGAATGGTCAAAGCTTGAGTGCTGATGTGGCTCAACAGGTTCGCCAATTGGTCAATCAGGGCTATCGCATCAGCCTTGAGCATGCTGATGCCCGTCGTTATCGGAGTGGTGCTTGGCGGACTGGGGGCATACTAGAAGGGTCTGGGGCTTCTGGTGTGATTGCCGCCTTAGAAGCAGGACTGTCGTCCTATACGGGTGAGTATGTACGTTTAGTCGGAATTGATCCTCGGGCTAAGCGACGGGTTTTAGAAACGACCATCCAGCGGCCATAGTCTTTGACTGATTAGTCAACACAACAACTTTCTGGAGGCGATGACTTACTACGTTGGAGAGAACGTGATTATTCATGCCAACGTGGTGATTGCGTCTGGAGTCGTGCTAGAGGCATTACCCGGTAGCCGCGTCATTATCGGTGAAGGCTCTTGTATTGGTTCTGGAACCGTGGTTCAGGCCTATGGCGGCGATCTCGTTTTGTCGATTGGCGTCAGTTTGGGTCGAGATGTGTTGCTATTGGGACAGGGAACTGTAGGGCAAAAGGCTTGCATTGGGGCAGACAGTACTCTGGTAGACCCCCAAGTAGCCGCGAGTCAAGTTATTCCGGCGCGATCGCTGCTGGCGCGTAGTGATGTGGCTTCGGCATCGCCGGGCATCACTGAGGGTAGCCCAGCAGCCTCAACCAACGGCAAAACGACAGACGGGACTGCACCTAGCAATGGTCATACTCCTGCCGCTGAATTAGAGACCGCGCTAACGACGTCCCCATCTGTCTACGGTCGCGATCAGGTCATGCAGCTAGTTCACACCCTATTTCCCCATCGCCGCCCCCTAAACGCCGATTCAGAATCCTCTTGATGTGACGATTCCCTTATTTCCTCTGGTTCCTTTATAAACAGTTCTTACAATAGAGACATACCCGCTTATCCCTCGTGAGGCCCCCCTATGGCGGCAAATGTAGACCTTCCTTTATCAAAACCTTCGGCGCGAGCCCAACGCTGGGCTTCTAAATTGCAAGGGGCAGCGTTGGGTCTGGTCTGTACCGAAAGCTTCCCAGCGGTCGTTGGCACCGCGGATGCCATGCTGAAATCAGCCGATGTTGTCTTGATTGGTTACGAAAAGACAGGATCTGGCCAATGCACAGCGGTCGTCCGGGGGGGCGTGGCTGATGTTCGTATGGCTGTCGAAGCGGGTAAGCGGACAGCCGAGCAGTTTGGTCAGTTTCTGGCCTCCTCCCTAATTCCGCGTCCTCTACCCAACTTAGAGGCGGTGCTCCCCATTTGTATCCACCTGGAAGCCTTGGAAAACATGGGACGTGGGCGCATGGGCAATCAGGCGATTGGCCTCCTGGAAACCCGTGGCTTTCCTGCCATGGTGGGCGCTGCGGATGCTATGACAAAATCAGCCGATGTGAAGGTGGTCGCCCATGAAACCATCGGTGATGGGCTCTGCACAATTATTATTCGTGGGTCTTTACCCAACGTGGCGATCGCGGTCGAAGCTGGGATGCACGAAGCAGAGCGCATTGGTGAGCTGCATGCTGTGATGGTCATTCCCCGTCCGCTCGACGACCTGGAGAACTCTCTCCCCATCGCCGACGAGCAAACAATCGAACAGCCAATGCGTCTACCGCTGAAGCTTCAGGAAAAAGAGAAAGAACTCGTGCCTTTGGCCGAACCCTCCGAAGCCCCTGTCCAGCAAGAACTGGCTCTCCCAGAACCAAAAGTTATCCCTACTCAAGTCGTACCACAACCGGCTCCCTTACGCGAAGGAGAACTGGATTAGTTTTTCCCACAACCCTCAAAAATTGTCATTGCAGTATGGTCGGCTAATGATTGTTTTGGGAGACAATCAGAGTCTCCTAAGATGAGGTGAAATTACTTGTCCGTAATTTATGCCTAAATGGTTCAATGTTGCTGGCCCCTGCCAAGCCGATATTCACTACATGCTTCCACCTCTAGCACGATTACCTCAGCTAGAGCGTTTGATTGAGCAGCGGGGTTACTTTGTTATCCATGCGCCTCGGCAAACAGGCAAAACCACCGCGATGCTGGCACTGGCTCAACAGCTAACCGTTAGTGGGCAATACAATGCGGTTATGGTCTCAGCAGAAGTGGGGTCGGCTTTTTCTCACGACCTGGGAGCAGCCGAAGCCGCAATTTTAGGCACTTGGCAAAATGTAGCGCAATTACGTTTACCGCCAGAACTTCAACCTCCACCTTGGCCGCCCGCTGCCCCTGGACAACAAATTGGTGCGGCGCTGAGTGCATGGGCACAACACTCACCTAAACCACTGGTGCTCTTCATTGATGAAATTGATGCACTCCCAAACGAAACTCTGCTAACTATCCTCCGGCAGTTACGTTCGGGATATCCCAATCGTCCGCACGGATTTCCCCAAGCCTTGGCACTCATTGGCGTCCGGGATGTACGCGATTACAAAGTGGCTTCTGGCGGCAGTGGTCGTTTGAACACATCCAGCCCTTTCAATATCAAAATTAAATCGCTGACACTCAGAAATTTCACTGCATCAGAAATCGCTCAGCTGTACGAGCAACATACAACCGCAACTGGACAAACATTCACATCAGAAGCTATCCAGCAAGTGTTTCGGTTGACGCAGGGCCAACCTTGGCTAGTGAATGCCCTCGCTAAAGAAGTCGTCGAAGAGTTGACGACTAAGCCTACTCAAAGGGTGACAACCCAACATATTGAAACTGCCAAAGAAATTCTCATTCGGCGACAAGACACACACCTTGATAGCCTGGCCAGCTTGCTGCAAGAGCAACGGGTTCGAGCCGTCATTGAGCCTATACTAGCTGGGCAAACCTTGGCAAATATCGCTCACGATGATGTGCAGTTTCTCATTGACTTGGGGTTGTGTCGCAAGCATCCAGACGGCGGTTTAGTCATCGCCAATCCCATCTACCAGGAAGTCCTCCCTCGGGTGCTCAGCCAAACCCCAGAAGCGTCTCTACCGCAAATTTCACCCAGTTGGCTGACGCCAGCAGGTCAGCTGGATCCCCATCAACTATTGAATGCGTTCCTGAGCTTTTGGCGACAACATGGTGAACCGCTGCTCAAGAGCGCACCTTACCACGAGATTGCACCGCATCTGGTGCTCATGGCGTTTTTACATCGTGTCGTCAATGGGGGCGGTACCTTAGAGCGGGAATACGCCATCGGCTCTGACCGTATGGATCTCTGTCTGCGGTATGGGGAGTTTACTTTGGGGATAGAGTTGAAGGTCTGGCGTCATGGTCGCCCTGACCCGCTCAAAGCTGGTTTGGCACAGCTCGATCGCTATCTGGCTGGCTTAGGCTTGGACACTGGCTGGTTAGTTATTTTTGATCAGCGGCCGGGCTTACCTGCGATCGCTGAGCGCACCACAACGGAACAAGCCGTAACCGCTAATAATCGTTCAGTAGTTGTCATTCGCGGATGATACTGAGCCTCATTGCTAGTAGCGAGTGGTGCTAGATGCAGCCACTTCCCGCGTTGATGTAGGCATTTGTTGTAGCGATTGCATCGACTCCTCAATACGATGCAAAGCTGTATCAATGTCCGTCTGACTCACCATTAGATTCGTCACCGCACGAAGCTTGTGACTTCCGGTTGATAAGACGCCGACTCCCAAAGCGGATAGCTGCTCAGCGAGATCGCTGGCCTCGATCGCTGGCGTCTCAAAGTAAACGAGATTAGTCTGCACATCAGCTGGATTAATCACAATGCCATCAATCCGTTGCAGCCCCATCGCAAGGCGTTGAGCATTGGCATGGTCTTCTGCTAAGCGATCGCGGTGATGTTTTAGGGCATACAAGGCCCCTGCCGCGATCATCCCAGCCTGACGCATCCCGCCCCCAAACATTTTGCGAAAGCGCCGCGCCCGTTTGACAAAGTCTTTGGAACCCACCAGCGCCGACCCGACAGGGGCACCGAGCCCTTTCGAGAAACAGACACTGACGCTATCAAAGGGAGCCGCATACTCAGCCTCAGTAATCCCCGTTGCCACACAGGCATTCCAAAACCGTGCCCCATCCAAATGCAGCTTCAGGGCTTGGTCGCGACAGACCGTCGCGATCGCTTGGATTTGCTCTAGGGGAAACACACGACCCCCGCCGCGATTGTGGGTATTTTCTACGCACACTAGGGTTGTCCGAGGATAGTGGTCATCTTCATGACGGAGCACGGCTTGCAAGTCCGCGGCGGTGAAAAGACCGTGTTGTCCCTCAATGAGCCGACACATCACACCCGATAGGGCTGCTGGGCCACCGCCCTCGTAGTAGTAGATATGTGCCTGACTCTCCAGAATGATTTCATCACCGGGTTCTGTGTGGGTGCGGAGCGCCACCTGGTTGGTCATGGTGCCAGAAGGCATGTAGACCGCCGCTTCTTTGCCCAACAACGCTGCTACCGTCGCTTCAAGTTCATTAACTGTTGGGTCATCGCCCAGCACATCATCGCCCACAGGGGCTTGGGCGATCGCGTGACGCATTGCGGGTGTGGGTTGGGTAACGGTATCACTGCGGAGGTCAATCATGGGGAGTTGGGGTAGAAGGGTGGATGGGTAGGGGAGTGATAGAGAAAGTTAGGCGTTAGACCTACAGGTAAAGCAAGGGGACTGGGGAGCAGGTTGCTAGGTGTATTGATTCGCTTTCAGGGATGAAGTCGATGGCGGCAGACAACCTCTGAAGTCAATGCGTAGCCTCGAACCGGAAAGAGGCTGCTACAGACGTTTCTGGTAAAGCCGTTCATCCTCGCAATGAGCAATGGCAAAATAGCTTAGCCCAATGATAGGGTCACGACCCAGAAGCCGACGAGGAAACCGGCAATGGTGGAGTAGGTGACGGTGCCGCCGCCGAGTTCGTAGGCTTCAGGCATCATGGTGCTAGACAGCATGGAAAGGATCGCACCACCCGCTAACGCTTGGGCTGTGCCTAAGACCCAATCGTTCGCAAAGTGAATCAACACACTACCCACCATGGCCGTCAAGCCACTCAGGACGACGGCTCCAGCCCATAGCGCGAGGATACGTTTGGCAGACGTTCCTGCCTGCTTCATGCCGACCGAACTGGAGAGGGCTTCCGGAATATTAGAAATAAACACAGCCATCAGAAAAGAACCGCTGAGATTGCCGCTAGCGGCATTAAAGCCAATCACGAGGGCCTCCGGAATGTTGTCCATCAGGGTGCCGACCAAAATTGCCAGGGGTGCGGAACTCTTGGCAAGCTGCTGAATTTGCTGCTCTGATAGGGGAAAATCCACTTCAACGCTGTCCAGCACTTGCTGCCGCCAATTTTCATCGGACTGTTGCTCACGCGCTTGAGCCGTTGAGAGGGTCGTGTCCCGTAGACGCCGCGCCAATATTCGGCTGAGACCACTCGCCAAATGGGGCGATCGCGTCAGCATCCCATCAAAATCTGCTTTATCCAGCTCAAAAAGATGCATTGGAGTTCGTGCAACGACACTAGCCGAGCGTTCTTCACCCGTCAGCAAAGCCATTTCCCCAAACATCTCACCTGGCCCTAGCATTGCCATCAACTGCTGACCTTTGTAGATATCAGCCTCGCCATCCAGGATGATGAACATCGCATTCCCCGGCTCGCCTTCTTGACACAGCATCGTATCCGGCGACACCGAGAGGGGCTTGAGCAAAGGTATGATGGCTTGCACCTCTGATGGCGAGAGGCTATGGAGCATCTCTACATGAGCAATTTGATCCAATATCTCAGAGGTCTCTTCCTGACGATGGTGATAGAAGAAACGACGGGAAGATGAAGGGTGACGAATAAAGCCCCCTTGATCATCGATATAGTTAATAATGGCCGTAAAGACGGTGCCTCCCAACACAAATCCCGTGAGGACAGGCCAGAAACCTGAGGCATCGTAGACGGGTTGCGTAATGTCAAAAGCAACGGCAGCCAGTAAGGTTCCACTGCCAAAGGCCATAATAGCTGCTGTCACAGTTCTACCAGGCTTCCAGCAAATACCTAGTAGCGCTCCAATCAACAAACTGGAGGCACCTAGCAATCCTTGGAGTAAGGCATCTAAGGGCATAGTCGGTATCATGCACAAGCCTACGATAAACCCGAAAGCCCTCAGAATCCAACTCTTCGTCGAATTTTATGGGGTAATTTCTGGCGCCACCGTTGCGATTGGACCACCCAAGTCCCGCCAAGCACGCATATCTCCCTCTAGCTGAACAATACGCTGGTAACCGGCCTGCTCTAGAGCCAATTCAGCAATCCCGGCTCGGACACCGACTTCACAATACACAACGATTTCGTCAGTTTTGAAGGCAGCCAACTCGTCTAGGCGATTGGGCACTTCTCGATAGGGAATGTTGATTGCACCTGGAATGTGCCCTTCGGCATACTCTTGAGGTGAGCGAACATCTAACAGCACAGGCGGATTATCAGATGCTAAACGGGCCACCAGGATATCAGGCGTCATCTCAGTGAGCGCAAATCCTACCTGGCAGGCTGTGAGAGATAGTCCCAAGGCCAAGGCAATCAGCGGTTGTTTATAGCCTATGAGTTGATCAGCATCCCATCGTTGGGTGAGGGCTTGAGCGAATCGCGATATCAGCATGGGTTCTGGCAGAATTAAACTAATCTTTCAACATCCGTCCAACCTGGCGCCGTCCAGATTCCAGGTTTTGCCTGACGGAAAAACTCTAATTCCAAGCGGACAGGGTTTAACCACCGGGTATACTATCCCTCAGGATCAGGGTTGCTTTGTGAGTCTCAGATTAAAGACTCCCCTCGGCAATTAACTTGCAATCTTGCCGCCCTTAAGGGCATCGATTCATGGCTTCTTCTCCCCGTCAGCAAAAAAGTTCACGGTCTGGTTCTCGTTCACGACCATCAGCACCTGCGAGAATCCCCACGGGCTTACTGTGTCTGACCGGGATCCTTTACGCCGCCGCCGGTCTAATGATGGCTTCTTTCCCCGCTCCCTACTGGATTTGGAATCTAGCCTTAGGCGGCACGATCGCTCAGTGTCTAGCGCTTGCAGGCCCTCGCTCCCTGCGACAGTTTCGCTGGTGGAGTGCCAATTTCCTCGCTTTGGTCGCTATTGTCGGTACGGGTGCAGTCGCAATCGGCATCGCCATTGCCCTCAGCTACATGGGAACCGACAATTTGGAAGCTATTGTGCCGCAAGAAACCTTGTTCGAGGTTTTACGCAGCGGTTTTCTCGCCTTGATGGTGGCGGCATTCGGAGCCATTGCCAGCGCCGAAACG
This sequence comes from Cyanobacteria bacterium J06638_28, assembly GCA_039819045.1. Taxonomy (GTDB): domain Bacteria; phylum Cyanobacteriota; class Cyanobacteriia; order Phormidesmidales; family Phormidesmidaceae; genus SIO1E4. Next base: position 243,496 of record JBCBSR010000004.1, on the reverse strand, counting down.
GGCGATCGCCTGCTACGCCTGTTTAACCGCCTGCAAACTACCGTTGTATTGTCTGCGGTCTGTATTCTGGGGCTGGGTTTTGGAGGGCTCATTGGGGTGTTTGTGGTTGCGGCTTGAGCCGATAGCGGATCGGTCCTTTAACCACTGAGGGATCCACCACTTGTCCCTTTTGCGTGACGACAATTTGCCCTGCATTCACTAGCGCTATGCCAACAGCACGCACCTGCGGCATGAGCGATCGCCAATTGCTAGGTTCTAAAGTACGGGCAACTTCCGAAGGACAAATCGTTTTCCCAGGCCCACGCATTTTGACTAAAGACATCAAGCAGTCCTGAATCTTAGCTGCCGTCACTGTCATGCCACATCTGCACCAACGATGCCAACGCCTAAGAAATCCGCCATATACTGATTCACCTGATCAGGATATTCCTGAGGCACCCAATGACCACAGCGAGGAATCAAATGGCGACGCAGTTCGCTAACATAGTCTTCCATATCTTCTACCAGCGCCGGTTCAAATGCTGGATCCTCTAGTCCCCAAATCATGAGAGTTGGTACTTCTAAAATCGACCATTCTTGCTGCCACAGGCGAGGATTCAGCAAATTGCGATAGTAATTTAGCGCCGCCGTCAGTGCTCCCGGTTTAGCCGCTGCTGTTTTGTAAGCTTGAATGTCAGTATCTTGAATCGCGTTGGGAGCAAACGCCATCGATTCAAAGGCTTGGGTAATGAACTGGTAATCGTTCGCCTGCATCACCCATTCAGGCAAACCAGGCAGCTGAAAAAATCCGATGTAGGCACTCCGCAACCACTGCATGGGGGAAGAACTAAACCCATCTAAAAAACGCTGTGGATGGGGACAGTTGAGAATCACCAACTGGTCTAAGCGTTCGGGATGGGCATAGGCGTAGCTCCAGGCGATCGCACCACCCCAGTCATGCCCCACTAAAACACAGGTGTCGTAGCCGAGTCCGGTAATCACACCATGGATATCCTGCACCAACTCGGACATCCCATAGGCCTCTGTCCCGGCAGGCTTGTCGCTATCGTTATACCCTCGAAGATCAACGGCGACGACGGTGTAGTGCTCAGCAAAAAAGGGAATCTGGTAGCGCCAACTGTACCAAAACTCGGGAAAGCCATGGAGCAGCAGCATGAGTGGCCCAGTGCCCTGGGTCACGTAATGCAAACGGATGCCATTGGTTTCGATGAATTGATGCTGCCAAGTAGAAGAAGAGGACGCTGACATGGCGGGGCTCAAAACGCTGATCACACTATAACTTCAGCGTTAGGGATACTGGTTCTGTTGGAAGAATGACGATGGATAAACGCACGAGCAGAACACGACCACTGCATCGCGAAGCGATCGCACGACACAAGCCAAGAGACATATCTTCGTCGCCCCCACGTCCATGAACAATTATTTCGCGTTTATCGCCTTCTTCACAACGAACAAATCCCTCAGATCAAGTCTTTGGATCTGGTAGGTGTTTTACGTCATCTCACCCCCGTACCCAGACTCAAACATCATATTTTTAATTTAATAATTAAATCAAATATTTTTTAGTTATAAACTGAGATTATCTTTCGGTTTTCAAATTGGCATTTTACGAGTTGTAATGTGTGAGTAATCATAGGGAAAAGCTTATCGAACACCCATATGGGATAGATAAAACCTATGGTTTTACTCACTGACTCGCTGCAAACCGTCCGCTCTTCCAGCCGTCTGACACTTCAAACAGCTTCAATTGCTCGAAATTCCACCGCAATTCGCTGTCTCGATTGGGATCGCGATCGCTTCGATATCGAGTTTGAACTGCAAAATGGCACCACCTACAATTCATTTCTGGTTCAAGGTGATCAAACAGCGCTGATCGATACCTCGCATCGCAAGTTCGCATCTCTCTACTTCAATAGCCTCAAAGGGCTAATTGATTTGTCTGCGATTGATTATCTGATTGTCAATCATACAGAACCTGATCACAGTGGCTTGATCGAAGCGTTGCTGAAGCAGGCTCCGCGCCTGACTGTTGTGGGTTCGAAGGTCGCCATTCAGTTTCTCGAAAATCAGGTGCATGGTGCTTTCAACGCCCACCGGGTCAAGAGTGGCGATCGCCTCGATTTAGGTCAGGGCCACCAGTTGGAGTTTATTTCAGCGCCAAATCTGCATTGGCCCGACACCATCTTCACCTACGACCATGGCACGCAGGTGCTTTATACCTGTGATGTCTTCGGCATGCATTACTGTGACGATGCCCTTTATGACGAGATGCCGCAGCTATTGGAGCCAGATTTTCGGTACTACTACGACTGTCTCATGAAACCCAATGCGCGGTCAGTCCTAGGAGCCCTGAAGCGGATAGCTCCCTTCGCTATCGACTTAGTTGCGACAGGCCACGGTCCGCTACTCCAGCAGCATAAGGACAATTGGATCGGTCGTTACCGAACCTGGAGTGAAGCCCAATCAAAGGCTGCTCCTTTTGTCGCCCTGTTTTACACCGGTGCCTATGGCTATAGCGATCGCATCGCCCACGCGATTGCTCAAGGTGTTGATAAAACTGGTATCGAGGTTGAGCTGATCGATATGCAGGAAGCAGATTCTCATGATGTGCGGGAATTCGTCAGCGAAGCGGCTGGTCTAGTGGTGGGAATGACCCCTCAAGCCAAATCAAACAGTCCTCTACACATCATCCTCAATACGATCCTGGCAGCGGCGCATCCTAAGCAAGCCATTGGCTTGTTTGAAACGGGGAGTGGGCATGATGAACCCATTTATCCGTTACGCAATCGCTTTCAAGAGTTGGGATTGACGGAAGCCTTTGCTCCCATTGTGATCGAATCAGCTCTCTTAGACATGACCGACAAGCTCTGTGAAGCAGCGGGCACTGACCTGGGCCAATGGCTGAATCGAGACCGTACCAAGAAGCAAACGAAGTCGCTTGAGGCGGATCTAGATCAGGCTTTGGGACGTCTCAGCAGTGGACTGTATCTCCTAGCTGTTCGCAAAGGCGATGTTACAGGTGCCATGTTGGCCTCCTGGGTTATGCAGGCTAGTTTTCAACCCTTAGGTGTGGCGATCGCTATTGCCAAAGATCGTGCCATCGAATCGCTCCTGCAAGCAAATAGCACCTTCGTCTTGAACATTCTGGAGGAAGGTCACTACCAACCGCTGATGAAACATTTCCTGAAACGCTTTCCTCCCGGTGCCGACCGCTTCACTGGCATTGCCACCTATGACGCTGCCAACGGCTCTCCCATCTTGGCAGACGCCCTTGCCTATTTGGAATGTACTGTTACCCATCGCTTGGAACTGAGCGATCACTGGATTGTGCATTGCACGGCTAATACCGGTCGAGTCGCCAACGTGAATGGATTGACAGCCGTTCATCATCGCCAAATCGGAAGTCACTACTAGGGGCTGTCATCATTTAGAGCCTGAATCCTGATGCTGAAAGCGGTTCAGCCCCTAGCTAGTTTTACCAAGCGGGCGCGGCAATGCTTATACCGCAAGGCTTTCGAGTTTGATTGATGACGCGCCCTAAGCAAACCCAACCACGTGCATGCTCTCTAGCAAGCACCAGGGGGTAAAAGCCTTGCTTCCCCTCACAGGACTCACAGAATTGAATCTACGGTGCAGCACAAGAGTTTTAACCGTCATTCTTTATCCCTAAACATCATGCAAATCCCATCATCATCGAATACCCCTCGCTGGGTCGGCTTGCTCAATGGCACCCACATCGTTCGTATCTTGGAACTGGTACAGGACTTGATTGTAATTTCTCTCTGTATTGGCCTGTTCAGTTTTATGGTGATGCAACTACGAGAGATGTTTCTATCGCTGCTGCCACCCCTAAACTTTCCGCACGTCACCGCCGATATTTTGTTCCTCCTGATTCTGGTAGAACTCTTTCGACTACTGATTATTTACCTCAAGGAGCATCGGGTCTCGATCGGCGTCGCAGTAGAAGTCTCCATTGTTTCGGTACTCCGCGAAATTATTGTCCGCGGCATTCTCGAAACCCCTTGGATACAGGTGCTGTCTGCCTGCTCTTTTCTCCTCGTCCTAGGAGCCTTGTTAGTCATCCGGGCCTGGATTCCACCCACCTTTGATGGTGTTGATCCCGAGCAACAGGTTTCCCGCCGTCATCGGCTTCGGTTTGCCCAGAAACTAGCCGAAACCCATAGCGACTCAGAGTCTTAATGGCTACAGTCTTAGCCCAGCACTTCATTCATCCAACCGATCGACTTACGCAGTAGACAACTATGACTTACTCCACAACCTCTCAATCCATACCGCTCGAAACAACGCCTCGTCCTCGGGATGTTCAGGTAGCTGAAATTGGACAACAGACTCAAGTATTGCGATCGCGCACCTGGGAACGCCTCAAATTTGAAGTTGAATACAGTCGTCGTCAGGGCACAACCGCCAACTCTTACCTAATTCGCGGCGATGCAACCGTCGTCATTGACCCTCCGGGTGAATCTTTCACAGCAATTTACCTAGAAGCGCTCCAGCAACAGATCGCCTTTAGTGACATCAACTACATCATCACAAGTCACGTCAACGCCAACCGCATGGCAACCTTGGAGCAGTTGATCGAACTCGCGCCCCAAGCGGTTCTAGTCTGCTCGCGTCCGGCAGCTAACACCCTTAAAAAAGCATTGATTGCCTGGGAAGATTCGCTGTATATCGTTCGCTCAGGCGACAGGTTGGATTTAGGGCAGGGCCACTGGCTGGAGTTTATGACGGTGCCTACGCCGCGATGGCCCGATGGGCTCTGCACCTATGATCCAGCCAGTCAAATCCTCTACAGCGATAAGCTATTTGGTGCTCACGTTTGCAGCGAGTCCTTGTGGGATGAAAATTGGCGCAAGTTAGAAGCGGATCGTCACTATTATTTTGATTGCCTTCAGGCCCTCCAGGCTCGACAGGTAGACACTGCACTGGATCAGCTAGAACCTTTGCCCTTAAAGTGCCTTGCCCCCGGTCATGGACCTTTAGTGCGCTATAGCCTTAGCCGCCTACGCCAAGACTATCGACAGTGGTGCCAACAGCAGGCGCAGCGCAGTCTCAGGGTTGCTTTGTTGTACACCTCGGCCTATGGCAATACGGCAAAGGTAGCCGATGCGATCGCCAAGGGGTTGATGGCCGCTAATATCGCCGTCGAGTCCATCAACTGCGAATTCACCAGCCCTGACACGATTGCTCAAACGGTTGAAGCCTGCGATGGCTTTATCATCGGCTCACCCACTCTGGGGGGACATGCCCCGGTGCAAATTCAAATTGCTTTAGGCAGCATTTTGGCGAACGTTTCCAAGACGAAACCGGCGGGTGTATTCGGCTCCTATGGTTGGAGCGGGGAAGCGATCGACCTCCTGGAGCGCAAGCTACGGGATGCCGGTTATCGATTTGGCTTCGAGCCTATTCGAGTTCGATTTAGCCCTGACAAAGCCACCCTCACGGCCTGCGAAACAGCTGGCAATCAATTTGCTCAGCAACTTTACAAGCGCTCTAAACAGCCCATACCTCAGCAAGCTATCAGCATTAGCCAAGCTAATCGTACCGCTCAAGCAATGGGGCGCATCATTGGTTCGCTGTGTGTGGTTACGCTTCAGCAGGGCGATATCCACAGCGGCATCCTGACCACTTGGGTCTCACAGGCTACCTTTAGCCCACCGGGTCTCATGATGGCCTTGCCGTGCAATGACTCAGTGTTTGGCAACTTGCAACCAGGCCAGCCGCTAGTGCTGAACATTCTCAAAGAAGGCCGTACCGTTCGGCGTCACTTTACCGGCCAGCAGGCTACCCCCCTGACGACTTATCCGCTGGCCATGCGCGAAGCCGCAAACGGCAGTTTAATCATCGCCGATGCCCTTGCCTATCTAGAATGCACGGTTCAAGCACTAACATCGACTGGCGACCATCAACTCATCTATGCCCACGTCGTCACTGGCAGCCTCTTGGCGGCTGACGGTGTGACGGCTCTTCAGCATCGTAAATCTGGCAATCAGTATTAGATCTTCAGGCAGGGCGGATGCTTGGTAAACAAACCATCAGAGGCTTTGAACGGAGTGACATCACACTTAACAGCATCCTCCTGCTGACCAACAGCAGTCATTTGCCCAACCGCCCGAACGCTGCAATTCATTAAGAACACTTTATCCACCAAGAATGATGCGACCCAACCATAGGATTTCCCAGTTAGAACGCGCTTTGAGCCCAGGATGGGCTATTCACGTTTACGACTATGAACAGCGCTTACTGTTTGCCCTCAAACCTTCCCATGGCTGGGCATTGCTAGCCGGTGCCGTAATGGGCCTGATGATGGCTGGGGTTAGCTTTACGCTGACGTCGCCTCGCTCAGCGGTATCTCCAACTGTTGAGACTACAACGATGACGGCACCTTTACAGCTTGACTGAAATTCACCTGGGTCGAAAAGGGGAGTGTTAAATGATGCTCCCTCTCACGTCAGGCTGGTGAAGCTTAAAAGCTCACGATGGCGAAAATATCCCATCCACTCCTCTACTCATCCACCTATCCACCCTCTCATGGGAGTACTTTAATTGAGACGCAGATCCCTTTGGGGCCATTCAGCTGCGTACTTTTGCATAGCTTCGCGATCGCGTCTGTGTTCTCTGCTTACAACGCTTCCGGATACTCCTGTCAGATACTAATCAATTAGATCTTGGATTGGGTGGTGTATCGCAGGCTCCATCTTTTCTTAGGATGAAGACAAGATCGTTGGTAAAGCAGTGATATGAGCATTTCGACCTCGGCATCTTCCTCTGCCGCTATGAGTGTCTACCGCATCCTTGACGCCAACCTTGATCGTGCCCGTGAGGGGCTACGGATTCTGGAAGATTGGTGTCGGTTTGGCCTCAACCACACAGAGCTCACAGAGAAGCTGAAGCATTTACGCCAAACGCTGGGTCAGTGGCATACAGCCGACCTAAGGGCGGCACGGGACACCCCTGGTGACCCAGGCACCCACATTACCCATCCTCAGGAGAAGATCCGCACGAGCGTCACACAAGTACTACAGGCAAATTTCTGTCGGGTGGAAGAAGCACTGCGATCGCTAGAAGAATTCAGCAAAATTGACCGCCCTGAAATGTCAGCCGCCTGTAAACAAATGCGGTATCAGGTTTACGCCTTGGAAAGCACGATCCTGGGGCACCAGCGCCGCCAACAGTTACACCAAGGGCAGATTTATCTGGTCACATCCTCGGTCGAAAACTTGCTAGCAGTTGTGGAATCAGCCTTGCAAGGTGGCCTGCAAATTTTGCAATATCGCGAAAAGGAGGCTGAAGACTGCGATCGCATTAGCATTGCCCGTCAGCTCAAAACCCTCTGCCAGCAATACGGTGCCTTGTTTCTCATTAACGATCGAGTCGACTTGGCCCTAGCGGTGGATGCCGATGGGGTACACCTGGGTCAAAAGGATCTGCCGATTGCCGTGGCTCGTGACTTGCTGGGGAGTCATCGTATCATTGGCCGTTCCACCACTAACCCAAAGGAAATGGCTAAAGCCCTCGATGAAGGGGCCGACTATATTGGCGTTGGCCCCGTCTATGCGACCCCCACCAAACCCGATAAACCCGCAGCGGGATTAGCCTATGTTCGTTACGCCAAGGAGCATGCACCAGTGCCCTTTTATGCCATTGGGGGCATTGATGAAGACAACATTGGTGAGGTTATAACCGCCGGGGCCGATCGTGTGGCCGTGGTTCGCGCCATCATGAAAGCTCCTAATCCCGCCGGGGCCACTCAATCCTTTTTGACTCAGCTTCAGACCCATCAGCGTCCTTCATCTTTGCTAACCGATGACTAATGCCATTCAGCTCCAGGTCAATGGTGAAACTCAGACCTGCTCGCCCCACACCTTATTGCCAGACTACTTACAAGCCATTGGGCTTAACCCCCGGCTAGTCGCTGTGGAATACAACGGCGAAATTTTGCATCGACAATTCTGGGATAGCACCTATCTCCAGACCGGCGATCGCCTCGAAATTGTCACGATTGTGGGCGGCGGCTAACACTTGTATACAAGCAGTTATACGTAAGCTAGCCTTAAGCCAACATCCACTGATGCCAGCCTACTCGCGAGGTAGACATGACCACCACCACCACCATTCAACGCTTGAGCTTTGAGGAGTACGTTGCCTACGATAACGGCACGTCAAATCGCTATGAACTGGTGGATGGAGACTTGATCAAAATGAATCCACTCACCTTCCGGCATATGTTGATTGCCAAGTTTGTGGAGCAGTGCCTAGATACTGAAATTCGTCGTCTGGGGCTTCAGTGGCTCTGTTTTCGAGCAGCCGGTGTTCGCACAGGCGTGCGGAAGTCGCGATTGACGGATGTTTACATATTGACGCTCGATCAAGTGAGTCAACTGCTAGATGCATCGGCAATTTCTTAACCCCCTCCAGTATTGGCGGTAGAAGTTGTGAGTCCAGATTCCGTTACGCGGGATTATCGCTATAAACGCGCCGAGTACGCCGCCTTGGAAGTCCCGGAATACTGGACTGTGGATCCGCTAGCGTCAAAAGTAACCGTACTGGAATTTAACGAAGGACTGTACGAAGAAATAGTCTTTTCAGGCGATCGGGCATTGGTCTCCAAGACCTTTCCCGAACTGACGCTCACCGTTGCCCAGATCCTCGCTGCGGGAATGTTGGCAGATACCGAGGCTGATAGTGATCCTGACGCACAGTCCTAACTAGATACCCCATCAAATCGCAGGCACTGCTTATTGAGCACCTGCTACCAGGAAAAACCGTTTACTCTGAAACTAATCTGCAAGAACTCTACCCAGTAACCAAACTCCTATGACTGCCAAGGTCTCTCTCCTTAAGGCTCAAAGCTACGCCATCGATGAAGTAATGGCCACCCTGGAATCCTTGCTCGCACCGCTCGGGGGAATGGCAGCGATGGTGAAACCGGGCGATCGCGTTTTACTGAAACCCAACCTATTGACAGGTGCGCGTCCCACTAAAGAATGCGTGACTCGCCCTGAAATTGTTTACTGCGTGGCTGAACTTGTCAAAGCGGCTGGAGGTCAACCGTTTTTAGGCGATAGTCCAGCCTTTGGCACTGCTCATGGAGTGGCTAAAGCAAACGGTTATTTGCCCTGGCTAGAAAAAGCTGGCGTTCCTGTTCAAGAATTGCATGGACAACGCTACGCAACCGCTGCTAGCGGCGAATTCGCCAATTTGCGCTTATCCCAGGAAGCCATGAATGCTGATGTGGTGATTAACTTACCCAAAGTTAAATCCCACATGCAGCTCACACTGACCCTGGGCGTTAAAAATCTGTTCGGATGTGTTCCTGGCAAAATGAAGGCTTGGTGGCACATGGAGGCGGGTAAAGATCGCGATCGCTTCGGCACCATGTTGGTTGAAACAGCCCGTGCGATTGCCCCTCAACTCACAATTGTAGATGGCATCTTAGGTCATGAAGGTAATGGCCCTAGTGGCGGTGAGCCCAGAGCTTTGGGACTGTTGGGTGCGGCAACCGACGTGTTTGCCCTCGATCGCACCCTGACTGATATTCTGGGCGTCTCGCCAGAGACCGTCCCCACCATTGCCCAATCGCAACGGTTAGGTTTATGCCCTGAACTGGCAACCATTGCCTTCCCCTTGCAGCGCCCCGAAGACCTCGCGATCGCTGACTGGCAATTACCTGCACAACTAATGCCCATCGATTTTGGGCTACCCCGAGTTATGCGCTCTACTTTTAAGCACCTCTACATTCGTTTTATCAAGGAGCCGATGACTGCCTACGCCAATCGCTAAAGAGTATAGCTACGCGCTACGTCGCTGCGGTAGCTCGCCCCTAAAAAGACTGGCGGACAACGGACTGTAAGCGCCAGTAGGCTTCTGAGGTCTGTGGCTGGGGCACAAAGCTTTGAATCGGTTCTGGCTGGCTAAACGTCACCGGCTGTGTGTAAAAAGCCGCTGGCTGTTGAGGCTCCGAAAACGTTGTCAGTGCTTGTGGTGCTTGAGTATCAACCGCTTCAGGTATATCACTCGCTTCAGTCTGGGATACGGGGGGTGTTGGCGGCAACTTCGTTGGCGGCGGTTCTACATGCGCCTCTAAATCTACTGGTGGTTGTGATGATCCCGTTTCAGGCAGTTCTGTGTTTTGGTCAAGTGGCGGCCTTGACTCCTGTTGCGGCACTAAAAACTCAGATGGACTCAGCGTCGTCATTGGGGCATAGCGGCTTGCCATCGGATCAATCGGCCCCAGAACAACTCGCTCAAACTCATGGTTGAAATGTCTTAAGGGATGGCCCCGACGCTTCCAAACCTTCAAAATCTGTTCAACGGATAACGCTTTATATCTTCCCTGATACAACGCTTCAATCACCGCCGACCGAATCCAACTTGAGTCCGCCGCTAATTGCTCCTGCCATAGTGCAACCAATTGGGAAGGTCGATAGCCAACAAGCTCAAAACTGTATTCGCTTAATAACGAACACGCTTGCTCAGCATCTCGATCAAATCCTGTCGTTTGGCTCATGGCATCAAGGTTTTACAGTGAGTCTTAGCTCAAGAACGCTGGTTCGGATTCGGGCAATTCTTACATGCGCGTGGCAACCTGACAGTACTCTCGCATCGTCACTCGTTAGTGCATGGTAGCGAACCTACTTCATTTCCGACATAGGGTCGCTAAAATCTGTAAGCCCCAATCAGGCAAATATGACCCGAGCTAACAATCGCACGGTCACCATGGGATATGGATCAAGTAACCTGGCTAGCAACTGTCAAACAGCATCGAGCGATCGCTGTTATTCGAGCACCCAGCATCGCAACCGGCTTAGCGATGGCTCAGGCTGTTGTCGCTGGTGGGTTTCGGTTCATTGAAGTGACTTGGACTAGCGATTGTCCTGCTGAATGCTTGCATCAAATGCGCACAGCTTTGCCTTCTAGCTGTTGGGTAGGCGCAGGCACACTGTTATCAAAAGATGCCCTCAACGACGCCATTGCAGCCGGAGCACAGTTCTGCTTTAGCCCTCATACTGACCAAGCACTGATTGCGATCGCCCAACGTCAGGGAATTCCAGTCATTCCAGGGGCATTGACGCCTACAGAAATCACGTTGGCGTGGCAGTCTGGAGCCAGCAGTGTCAAAGTATTTCCCTGTCAGGCCCTCGGCGGCCCCGCTTATATTCGCCATCTCCAAGGCCCATTAGGACACATTCCTTTAATTCCTACGGGCGGCATCACGGTCGAGGAGGGGCATAACTTTATCGATGCTGGAGCAATTGCCGTTGGGATCGCCAGCAGTCTATTTCCTAAGAATCTCGTGCTGACAGAAGACTGGCATGCAATTGAGAAGCGCGCTTACGCATTTACCCAGCATCTCAACTCAGCAATTTCCAGGATCTAAGTCGTCTTTCACTTGCTGTCTACAAGTATTTTCTGAAGTGAACTCGTCTCACAGATCGTGATATCAGCTCAAGTTTCGGGCAAGCAACTGAATGTTCAGCATCACTTTATCTGAGCAGTCTCAACTCTCTAGCAACCAAGACTCTCAACGCAAGCCTAAAATGCAAAAAATATGACGCTTTTGACGCTAAACAGCTGCAAATCGATCTTTTTCTATGCAATTCAATGTTTCAGAACAATAAATAGTCTGGCCTGATTGGCAAAAACGCGGTAACAGTCCATGCCTTACCTTGACGATTGTCAGACACATCGTAGAAACACGGAATAAACTTTGACGCTGGAATTTTATGTGTTGTCTTCACAAGCCTGCCTACCTTATTTAGGTTTGTATGAAGTGTAGAACTCTACTCTAGGCAGACAAGTCAAGTATGATACATGATGATAACAAGCAAAATTGAGCAACATTTGTCAATTCTTATCACACTTGTTTTAGAGGAAAATTCATGAAGGGAATCGTCCAAAAAGTTGTACTCGGAACGTCCGTCCTGGTTGGGATGAGCGCTTTCATGGGTTCTTCTGCTCTGGCGGCAGACACCCTTAGCAATATCACGTCCAGCGATGACAACTTCAGAACCTACAACGGCACTACCCTTGGCGATATCAGCGATGGTGATTTAGCTGAAGCAATCAGCGCCCTGACTGATGATGACCTTTATACCAATGTTGAATTGGGTATTGATGAAGGGACGACCACTTCCTTCTTCGGTGACATTGGCGGTACATCAGTTGAGCTATCTGGTGTAACCATGGCTGATTGGGTAGGTGGTCTGGCCGACCAATGGATTGCTGACTTTGAAGCGGCTTATCCTGCGCTGGCAGGTTTGGGGAGTCAGTTTACTCAAACTCTAGGTGCGACGTTCGTTCAACGTGCTGGTGATCCCAATGTCAGCAGCTTTACTCAAGAAGATAACGGTCAGTTCACTTTGACCACTGTCGGTCACTTCAACCTGCTGAATGCGCCCTGGATTGGCTCTGATCCTTTTCTGGGTATAGCTGCAGGTCTGGCAGGAAACCTTCTGGGAGGCAATCCTCTACAGGTTAGCGAAATCACCAAGGTTATTCTGGACGGTGAAGTGAACTACGTCTACAGTTTCTTCGCTGAGGAAACAGGTGTGGTCGCCGCTGATGCTGGCCCTAACGATACCTCCTCCCACAGTGGTCTGTTTAGCTCGACTTTCGGTGAAGCCGGTGGAACGGGTGGTGACAGTGCTTCCGTCCCCGAACCTACGATGATTTTGGGCCTAGTCGCTGTCGGCGGTCTGATTACTGCTTCCAAGCGTAAGCTGGACAAAGCGTAAACGCTTAATTCATCACTGATTAAGTCTAGAAGCCGCCAGTACTGGGTACTGGCGGCTTTTGTTTTGCCCGGCTCATACAGCACCACCACTCAGAAGCCGGCAAATTGTGCTTCTAGTCTCCTTACTTTTTCTATTGCTGTTTTCTCTAGGGCGCGTCATCAATTAAACTCGAAAGCCTTGCGGTATCAGCATTGCCGCGCCCGCTTGGTAAAACTAGCTAGGGGCTGAACCGCTTTCAGCATGAGGATTCAGGCTCTCAATGATGACAGCCCCTAGTTGGCTCAAGCCTAAGTTCTAGATTTGACCCCCCTCTAACTGCCAAGCTTAAACGCTTCGACAAAGAGACCGTAGATCAGACCGAGCTTAAACGCATTCATGACCTCTAGCGATAAACTCCCTCGGGGTTGATCCGTCTTACGTGCAGGACGACGATAGACCAGCCAGCTGATTAACTCCACAAGCGTTAGCAAGATAGCCGAGATTACCACATCGAGTTCTGCCGCTTGCCCCGCGATCGATGAAATCGAAATAGCAAAAAAGTTACCGAATAGTAGCCCAATAATCACTAGCGATAGTCGTCGCCAAGGATTAAACACCCAGCGACTAAACTGGTTGGCTGTATTTTCAATCAGAGTTGATAACCGAGTGCGTTGCATAATCCCCTTACTTTTGGGAAGACCGATCACACGCTGGATGTATCCCACCTTGAGCACAGACGAAGGTCAACTGCTCATTATCTAAGTTACGCACATCACTGAAATCGACCCCCAGAAGATGACTACCCGACGGTAAGCCCGACGGTGCTGTCACGAAATCATCCTGTCCGGTGCGCTTCGGCTCTGTCAAAATGGTACCTGCAAAGTCAGCACCATTCAGGTCAGCTCCTTGCAGCCGCGCCTCTCGTAAATCAGCGCCTCGCAAAACTGTGCCACGTAAAACAGCATTACTCAGGTCTGCTCGTTGTAAGCGGGCTCCTGTAAGGTCGGCCTTATTCAGAACCACACTGTTCAAATCAGCATCCGTTAAGTCAATCGAATGCGCTGCAACACCTGATAAATTTGCCTCTGACATCTGTGCTCCCGCCGCTTTGACATGGGAAAGGCGAGCTCCAGTGAGATTCGCTTGCCCTAATTCAGCATTAGTGAGATCAGCATTTGACAAGCGAGCCTCTACCAAATTCACATGAGTTAAATTTGCCTGCGCAAGCTGAGCATGTTCCAGATTGGCAGCGGTCAAATCAGCCGATGTTAAATCAGCTTGATTGAGTACCGCTCCTAAAAGACTGCTGCCAACTAAGCGGCTAAGCATCAGGTTTGCCCCAGTCAAGTCGGCATGAGACAAATCGGCACCACTCAGATCAGCCATGCGATCGTCAAATGTATCGGGGAGACCATCGGGGCCAGCGCTGAAAAAACGGGTTCCTTGCAGCTGCGCTCGATTGAGAATCGTACTTTGCCAGTGGATACCCGATAAGTCTTGATTTTGCAGCGCCAGCGTAAACTCACGCTCTTGACTCGCCTGGTACCCAAGATGAGTATGACTGAAATCAAGGGTCTGCCAGCGATCGCCCTGCTGTTCTCGCAATCGAATTAGCTTGGCCAGCGCCCGATTAACAGTCTGCAAACGAATCACTAATGCCGATCGCGATGCACTATCGCCAACCATAGCCAAATCAGCACTGAGACTTTGATTCAGCTGGCGCAAGGGTGGAATAGCTGCTGCACCCCGACGCATGAGCGCCTGTTGCAAAGCTTCTAGCCACTGCGGATCCTCAGTTTGGGCAATGAGATCAACCAACAACTCCGTCGCGCGATCGTCAGCGAGATTGCCCAACGCGAGGGTTGCGGCTCTTTTATCAGCAGTTGCTACTGTCGGATCTGTGAGCGTTTTCACCAAGTGTAGGTATAGCGATCGATCAGCCTGTCGCTCCGAATGACTTTGGCCCAGCCAACGGTAACCACCCACCCCAGCCAATCCCCCCAATGAGAGTAAAAAGCTAAGCCCTATGCCAACACTGGATGGTCGTAAACGGTGCCTTTTGACCGTGTCATCAGGCCCTAATACGACAGACTTGAGACCACCTTCAGCTTCGACCCAAGTCAAAGTCGTGCCCGTTTCACGCGCATCCTGATGGCCACCACCATCACTCCACAATTCCTCAAAGCGGACGATCGCACCCGTATCATCACCCACAATGCAGGTACCAGCCAGCCAGTCATGCCAAGGACGATGGGGACGATTGCCCAAACCCGTCAAGTTTTCGGTAATCAAGCTGACCAAGCTTAAGGAACTCAGCACGATAAGCCCTGGAAAAGCACTGCTCCAATGCCAAATGCTGTAGGCAACCAGCAGAGGCCCTCCCCAGCGCCCAACCCCTTCTCGCAAAAGAGTCCGTCGCCACCCTGGCATTTGCCCGCTCAAGGCTAAAATCTGTAGACCTAGCCATTGCTTTGGCCAACTTTTGCCGTACCGACCCACACTGTACAAATGGGCTGCCGCCAAAACGATGGGTAAACCCAGTGATGCAGACCACAGTAGGTTCGTCACAGGATGAACAGCTTGAGGCAAGCGACGAGAGGGCAGACCCAGTCCTCGAGCCATCCACTGCTGGGCTGTTTGCAGTGAAGGTGATAAAGCGACCGCACTCGCTGGAGCCGTTTGATTGAGCTGACCACCTAAATAGAGTGGCCCCAGGCAGCTACCTGTCAAGATCGCAACTTCTAAGGCCCACGCAACCAAACGTCGCCTCAAAGTAGGCACCGAAGCTGACACGATGGGGGAATCAGCCTCAGGAATAGACGTTTCGCGATCGCAGTCGTCGCGCCCGGAAAAGGAACTCATGATTAGACACAGCAGGCTCTATAGCCCCTGTTGTACCACTGCTCTCCAAATTAGGCACAATATTTAGTCTGAACCACGCTCGATTCGACAACTTGAGTTTTGCATTCAAGCAACAACGGCCATCAAAGCGTGGCCCAATTTCCGATGCCAGACTCTATTGGCGGTACAACACCCATTCCGTCTGGGCTGGAATATTGAGGACTTCAGTGGTTCGGTCAGACAGCATATGCAGCATCATTCCTGTTACTTCTCCAGCAGCTTGGCCGGATCGCATGGCATCCTCGCCACCAATTAGAAAACCAAAGCCACTCCCTACCGTTCCTAAGGAAAGCATAGGCGTTGCTGGATTCACAGGTTCTTGAATTTGCTGGGGTGGAATTAGGGCACTGACGGCTGGAAAGGGAAGGAGCTGCGACTCATATACAACAGCATCAGTGATTAACCGTACGCCATCGGCTGCTCTAGCCACTTCCGCCGCCACCGGCGTTCCAGATGGGATGACAACGCTACCGTAAATGTCCTGAATAGGATGGGCAAGATACACGGTTAAGGGCATTGGAATGGACTCAATTTGAGTTAGCACCAACTCGACGGTACTGGGAATGGTGACAACAATGACTTCGCTATGAGCGATCGCACGGTTCAAATCCCGACGTATAGCGGGTGCCTCGATCGCTTCAATCGTCTGAGTATGCATCGGTAGCAACGGCTCCTCCAAACGTGCCGTCATCGCATCAGGTTCTGCTTGCGTATGCCCAGCTGCTGGACATGCCGTTGCGATCGCCAGCCCCCAAACAGTACTGTGCACCAAAATCCATAGCCGTTTCATGAGAGGTCACCCGGTATTACACACTGATCATTCCAAGTAACTTGGTGCGACTTGCTGCACGCTATAGATGCGTTGACAGCCACCACCTTGCAAGTTAAGCTCACTTCCAGAATGAACAACTTTTTTGAGTCGGTCGATAGGGAAAACTTCAGGAGAAATACCCTGTCTCCGTTGGCAGAAAGTTCATTTTTATTCAGCCTACAGCGAAGACAAAACGTGCTTATGCAGAAAGCCTGTCAAGCCGCTTTCTCTAGCATCAGCTTGCAATTGCTCATATTCTCGCCGGTAATACCGCTTGAGCTGTCACTCTTTTGCCAAAGCAGTTAGGCACACCGTATCGTAGGTATAGCCTTCACTAACCCCATGAGGAGAAGACGGCAAATCCTTAGGCTATGCCCTCGATAACTCAAGGTTCTTAGGTGTCATAGCCTCGCTAGTCAAAGTTATATTATTGACGGCTATTAGCAATAATGGCGCTGCTTTGAGATTGTCATGCCTCTATGAACCCATCGGTTATCCTTCAACTGCATCAGCTTCGGAAACATTTTGGCGGGCTGCTAACGCCCGCTGTTGATAATGTGAGCTTGACGTTAGCTAAAGGCGATTTGCTCGGGTTGTTGGGCCCTTCAGGATGTGGCAAAACAACTCTTTTGCGCTTAATTGCTGGATTCGAGCGTCCTCATGAAGGCAGAATTGAACTCGCGGGGCGTACAGTTTGTGGGAGTGGGCACTGGGTCCCTCCAGAACGACGGGATGTGGGGGTCGTTTTTCAAGACTACGCTCTCTTTCCTCACCTCTCAGTACTAGAAAACGTAGCCTTTGGGCTTAGATCACTCGCTCGTCAAGGTAAATTACCGGGAGACAAAGTATCAGGGGAAGCTCAGCAAGCCATTGCACTCGTTGGCCTGTCAGGATTCGAGCAACGCTATCCCCATGAACTCTCAGGGGGGCAACAACAGCGAGTCGCTTTAGCCCGAGCGATCGCCCCTCGTCCTGCCATTATTTTGCTCGATGAACCCTTCAGTAATCTAGATGTGCAAGTGCGTCTACATTTGCGTGAAGAAGTTCGCGATATTCTCAAAGCAGTGGGAACCTCTGGTGTCTTTGTAACCCATGACCAAGAAGAAGCCCTTTCCATTTCCGATCGCGTGGCTGTGATGTGTCAGGGGCGTTTGGAGCAAAGCGGTACACCGGAAGAAATTTACAGTACACCGCAATCGCGTTTCGTTGCCGGCTTTGTGACCCAAGCCAATTTTCTACCGGCTGAAAGAAAGGAAAATGCATGGCAAACCCTATTAGGCAATTTTCCTGTTCAAGCTGAAGCGCCAGATAGCCAGCGGGGAGAACTGATGGTGCGTCAGGAAGAATTGTTACTCCAAACGGATCCAGATGGGCTGCTGGTTGTCCGCGATCGCCAGTTCTTGGGGCGCGAATATCGCTATACCCTAACAACTAGCAATGGCCAAATTTTATACGCCCGTACAGCCACCCAATGTCGCTTCGAAGCAGGTCAAACCGTACGAGGCACAAGTGCGACTCAACACCCACCCGTCTTTGCCATACACGACACTGACGCTTAAATGAGTCATTAGCGATAGAGCTGCAGAATCTTGTACCACCTACAGACAGTAATAGCCAACCGTAAAATTAACGACGGTCAATCATTGCCTCAGCAGCTTCATAAAAGCTGCTGAGGCATAAAGTTTGCTTGAATCAGTTCCCACCTCTGCAAGCGTTTAATTACCTCAGGGCAATTTATATATAGACGTGTTTATTAAGGCATTTAATTAAGCACAAATACGCAAAACCAGATTTCGAACTGCGTATGGCTAGATGTCAAGGTGCACACAAGGTTGGCTGATGATTTATTCAGTTGCTGCCAGCTTGAGTCTCAGGTAGCCCTAGTGCAATTCGTGATCAGGGCAATATCAGAAAGCACCTGCCGAGGGTTCTTCTCGTAGCAGTTTTGGGGGTGGCTTTCTGACCGAAGTTGCATATGCTACACAACTATCTTTTAGGAGGAACAAGAACAATGCGTGTTTATACTAACCAGCCGTTAAGAGCGTTGTGGGCCTACGGCAAATTTGCCGCTACGCTCCTGGTGTTGTTTATCTTGGCCTCGCAAGCTGTCAAAATGTGGAGCAACGAACCCGCAGTCCAAGACCTAAAGGATTTGGCAGAGCAAGTACAAGGAAAGTAATCGGTCTAAGACGCCCCTCCTAGTCCTAGCGCGATAGCGTCAATCACTCTGGCGACAGGAACGACTTCTAAGTCGGTGTCTACGCCTCCCTGTCCTTTAGGGACGATTGCGCGTTTAAAGCCCAACTTAGTCGCTTCTTTGAGACGGAGTTCGAGCTGGGAAACAGGGCGAATTTGTCCCCCCAGGCCAACTTCGCCCAGGATGACCGTGTACGGATCAACCACGCGATCGCGAAAACTAGCGGCAACCGCGATCGCAATACCCAAGTCAGCTGCGGGTTCTCCCACATTCAAGCCACCGGAAGAAGCAACATAGGCATCTAACTTCGATAAAGGAATACCCACACGCTTTTCAAGAACCGCTAGAATTTGCAGTAATCGATTGAATTCAATGCCCGTAGTCGAACGACGCGGTGAACTATAACTGGTAGGGCTCACCAGCGATTGCAGCTCAACCACAATCGGCCGGGTACCTTCACAGGCAACAATGGTGGAAATGCCAGGGACTGCCTCATCGCGGTTGCCGAGAAAGAGTTCCGAGGGATTTTTTACTTCCTGTAGACCGCGATCCACCATCTCAAAAACCCCTAGTTCGTGGGTAGCACCAAAACGGTTTTTCACTGAGCGAAGCAAGCGATGACTCGCAAAGCGATCACCTTCGAAATACAGCACCGTATCGACTAAATGCTCAAGAACTTTAGGCCCTGCGATCGCTCCCTCCTTCGTCACATGCCCCACGATAAAGAGCGTAATGTCTTCCCGTTTAGCAACTTGCATCAGCGCTGAAGTGCATTCCCGCACTTGCGACACTGATCCGGGAGCCGAAGTCAGGGCTCCGTAGTAGAGCGCTTGGATACTGTCAACGACTGCAACCGTAGGGTGGAGCGATTCCAGCTCCATCAAAATAGTTTCCAAATCAATTTCAGGGAGCAAGTACAAATCGTTGGCTATCGAACGATTGCCTTGGGCTAACAGAGTCTCCTCGTCTGCCGATGGCTGTATTTTGGGGGCTGTGTTTGTCAAGCCAATCCCCAAACGCTGCGATCGCAGCTTCACCTGCTGTCCAGACTCTTCAGCACAAACATAGAGAACACGGGTAAGACTGGCAAGATAGTTAGCAACCTGCAATAGCAGCGTGGATTTACCAATCCCAGGATCCCCGCCTACAAGCACGAGCGAACCGGGAACCATCCCTCCTCCCAAAACGCGATCTAATTCGCTATACCCTGAATGCTGCCGCAGTTGAGGGCGATCTTCAATTTGATTCAGGGTCAGCGCTAAACGGGGTTCGTGCTTTTGAGCCGTTTTAGAAGCTTTAGCCGAGGCTCGCGATCGCCCCATGGCTGAACCGCTAGTCGGTTTATCTGAAACCGTGGTTGCCTGTTCCACTAAAGTATTCCATTCACCACAGACTGAACAGCGCCCAAAGTACTGTGAAGATTCAGCACCGCAACTATTGCAAATAAAAATCGATCGCGCTTTTGCCATCTGTAGTTCCTGGAGCAACGGCCTCGAAGATCGCTTTGAGAAACAAGCGTACTAAACTACATCCGATTTGCAAACGTCTTTTGCCTACGACAACGACCGACAATCTGATGTGTAGTTGAGGGCTGGATTCCGTAGCGATTGCTCTAGCTGTATGTTCCAATTCTCAATTAGGAGATACGGCTAATCGCTGACAACTCAGGGTACATTGAATAAGCATGTAAAAAACTGTAAACACCTCGTTGAGCTAATCGTCGTGGCTGCCGATCTCCCCCTCAAGGTTCGTCGCTCTATTAATAGTGTGTCTCTGGCAAATCTGCTATCCGACAGTCTCACTGTGTTTTGGGGCGACTGGCTAGATTTGCGCGTGCGTATTCCTCAAGTTGCAGCCTCAGGACTCATATCGCCACTCATTTATATTCTGGCCTTTGGCTTAGGACTCGGCAGCTCTTTAGATCGAATGAGTGAACCAGCCGTCGGGGAGAACTACCTGCAATTCATCCTGCCGGGAATGGTCGCCTTATCTTCCATGGTGATTAGCTTTGGCGGCACAACATTCTCAATTTGTGGCGATCGCCTCTTCACCAAAACCTTTGAAGAAATGCTGCTATACCCAGTCCATCCATTGGCGCTACATCTGGGTAAGATGCTGGCAGGTATCGTGCGCGGCATGATGACAGCTGCTTCCGTCATTTTGGTGGCAGTACTCTTCACAGGGCAACTGTGGAGCTTCATTAATCCTCTTTTCTTAGCTTTATTGGTGCTGAACTGTGCTGTCTTCGCTGGTTTAGGTGTCCTTGTAGGCCTAAATGTTAAATCCCTAGAAAGCGTCGGTCTATTCAACAACTTCTTGATCGTGCCCATGTCCTTTTTAGGCGCTACTTTTTTTGACCCCAGCACGTTACCAACAGCGCTTAAAACGGTCGTTTATTTATTGCCGCTGACTTACACTACCGTGGGTCTGCGGGCTGCTGCTTATCAACCCTTGGAACAATTTCCCTGGTACAGCTTCTTAGTTTTAGCAGTGGTGGCGATCGCGCTAGCCTACTGCGGAGCCCATCAGTTTTCACATCAACAAGACTAAGTTCTAGCTGTAAACACTGAAGCTATCTAATAATGGATACTCAGCAAATATATAGGCAAAATATGTGGAGCAGCCGCCAAGTCCGGTAGCCTAGCTTGCCTCGTGTTCCCATTATGAAAGCAGCTTCGCAATACGCTCATTCTTATTAAATATCCAAGAAAGGGATCCACAACGCCTCCAATCCTGTTCGGATTTGGTAATCATAGATACACGACTCACCCTTAGGTCGTTAGGCAACAGCAATATTAGTACCCCAAACCAATCTCGCTGTCATTTGCCCCTAAGGGATAAACTCCCTAAGCAAATACTTTTGATGATCTAAAGAATCAGGCTGTCATGTTTATTGACTCCGGAAAGATGCTCTTGGTGGATGATGACCCCAATGATATTGAGCTTCTACAGTTAGCACTGCGTGAATTGAGCTGTATTCGTACCTTAGATATTGTTAACGACGGCGAACAAGTTCTCAGTTACCTCATAGGTTCGGAAACTCAACAACCAAATCGTGAACTACCTCGCTTTGTCTTGATGGACCTAAAGCTTCCTAAACTCACGGGCATAGAAGTTTTGCAAGCAATTCGTAGGCACCCTGCCACGCAAACACTACCCGTCGTGATAATGTCGTCCTCATCCGAGGAGACCGATCTAAGGGCTTGCTACAATTTGGGAGTGAACAGCTATGTGGTCAAACCCCTAGATTTTCAACAATTTTTAGCAAGAGTTAAGCAAGTCGGTAACTATTGGATGACTGTCAACAGTCCTATCAATCTCTTACAACCGTGAGGGAACGCTAGAAGCAGTTTGGATTTGCGTTAACAATGGTGGATCATGCTCTCTTCATCCAGAGAATAATGCCAGACTCGGTATGGAGTGATGTAAATAAAAACCCACCAACAGCATTCCCCTTACAGCTGTTGATTGTCGAGGATGTAGAGCCGGATATCGAACTCATTGTGCTGGCACTAGAGGCTGCCAATCTCACATTTGAGTATGAAGTTGCAGACACCCTAGAGCAATGTAGACAACTGCTCATGACGCAACACTACAGTGTGGTTCTGGCTGACTATCGGTTACCTAGCCTGCAAGCACCCCAAGTCTATCAGCTCGTCAGTGAATTACAGCCACACACACCGTTCATCCTAGTCACCGGTAGTTTAGGCGAAGAGGCTGCTGTCGGCTGCATTAAAGCTGGCATGACCGACTATGTGCTCAAAGATAGCTTGTATCGTCTGCCTACGGTGCTTAAGCGGGCTCTAGATGAAGCTGAACTTAAACGCCAGAGGCAAGTGGCGATCGCCCAACTGGAGCAACAAGCTTGGCATGAATCGATTTTGAGTCGCATTGTGCAAGCCATGCGAGAGACGCTGATTTTAGAAGATATCTTGCAAACGACGGTTAGCCAGCTGCAAGCTGCTATGCAGGTTGACTATTGCACGGTAATTCAGCCCAGCGCTGAGCCTGAAATGTTGGTGCAATATATTAGTCGCACATGTCCGACCGGAGTTCAACGACTACATCAGCCGTCTCGCTTGTGTGCCCATTTCGATCAAGAACTGAGAAGTGGTCAACAGATTGTTCTCGTCTATGATGCGGGGAATTTATCGTCAGAAGTCACACAGTTGCTACAAGACCAGCAATTAGCTTCAACCTTAATCACCCCTCTGAGCCATCAACAGGATTACTTTGGAGCCATCAGCCTCCACTACACCCATCGCTGCCATCGCTGGACTCAAGCAGAAACGTCGCTGATGTCCGCGATCGCCGATCAGTGTGCGATCGCTATTTATCAGGCCCAGCTTTATGAGAAAGCCCAGCGAGAAATCCAAAAAAGACAACAAATTGAAGATCAGCTGCGGCACGATGCCTTCCATGACGACCTGACTGGATTACCCAATCGAACCCTTTTTCTCGATCGACTCAATCACGCCTTGCAGATAGCCCATCGTCATCATGAACACGATAACAATCTCGCATTTCGTAAATTTGCCGTTCTTTTTTTAGATTTGGATGATTTCCGGATTGTGAACGATAGCCTGGGGCACAATGCAGGTGATTTTCTATTAAGCGTCGTTGCACATAGACTGAATCGTTGTCTGCGCCCTGGCGATACGCTGGCCCGTACCAGTGGCGATGAGTTTGCCATTCTACTCGAAGATATCGCAGGCATTGATGACATCACTGATGTCGTTGAAGGGCTCCAAAATACTTTAAAGCTGCCTATCAACATAGAGTCGCAGGAAATCTTTGCCAGCGCCTGTATCGGCATCGTGATGAACACACCCAACTATAGCGATGCCGCTCAGTTCTTACGGGATGCTGACACCGCTATGTATCAGGCCAAAGAACAAGGGCGGGGTCACTATCAGGTCTTTGATGGCTCAATGCATACTCAGGTCAAACAGCGGTTACGCATCGAAAATGACCTGCGCCGAGCCCTTAACCGCAATGAATTTTCGCTGGCTTATCAGCCTATTATTCATCTACCAACACGTCGGATTTGTGGGTTTGAGGTACTAATTCGTTGGTGCGATCCAGTTCAAGGTATTTTACTCCCTGATCACTTTATTCCGGTTGCGGAGCAAACTGGCTTAATTAATCCCATCGGTCAGTGGGTTTTATACCGAGCATGTACGCAATGGAAAAGATGGTTGGAGCGGTGGCCCCAACCAATGCGAGACTGCAACATCAGCATCAATCTATCGGCTAAGCAATTTGCCCAGCAGACCCTAATTAGGGAAATAGAAGAGATCCTGAAGGTAACGGGAGTAGACGGCCATTATTTAAGACTAGAAGTGACCGAGAGTGCATTAATGGATAATGAAACTGCTGCCCTTGAGACCTTACAGCAGCTCAAATCGCGAAGCATTCAAGTAATTATGGACGATTTTGGTACCGGCTATTCTTCGCTTAGCTATTTGCTACGTTTTCCTAAGGATGCACTCAAAATAGATAAGTCTTTCGTTTCTAATTTAGATGGCAGTGCTGATAATCAAGAGATTATCAAAACCATCATTTCTTTGGGCTCTAATTTAGGTTTGGATATTGTTGGTGAAGGCATTGAGACTGAATACCAAGCACAGTTCCTCCTACAGCATGGCTGCTTATTTGGCCAGGGTTATTGGTTTTCTCGCCCTTTGAATAGCTACGATGCAGAACAGCTCTTATTTGAACAGTTCAAAGGCAGGCATGAAGAAGCTGAGAAATGATTTTTCTCAGGGAAATGTGATTTATGCATGGCCCTGAGAAGATCTAACGCTAGTAAGCAACACCATTGTCGATGCTCAACTTTCCATAGTTGAAGCTCACAACCTATTGGTAGGAAAACTGCTTAGAAAGTCCATTAATGATTAAGCTGTTTGTGAGTAGATGTGCGATCGACAACCCCAATAGTGTCTAGATCGCGTAGATAAAAGACACCAAAGCAAGCTGCTAGCATTGGCCATGCAGCAAAAAATAGCAAATTATTGAAAGGATCTAAGTAGCGAGGCAAAGAAACTAAGGTAGAAAGTGCATGCATCAACAGCACAGCGCCATAAGTCCACTTCTTTTGCAGGCCGACAACAAAAGCCAATACAATCACAAGCTGAATAATACCGATGCCGTAGACTATGGGTGTACCCAAACCACCCAAACCGTAAAAGGTTTCAAAGACTTTTTTAGTATGATCTGGCTTGATGAACTTATCTAGAACCCAGATAAACATCACAATAAAGATGCCTAAGCGCAACAGCAGCAGCACTAAGGGGACTCTACCTCCAACGTTGTTACTCAGCATGGTGATCTCCTTGATGAACTACTGTTAGCGTCACGGATTTCTCTGAGTAGTCGCTGAGGATAAGCCCAAAAAAGGATGATTGCAGCAAAGCAACTTCCTGAACCTCTATACTCATTCCTCAATCCAGCACCTACAGCCGATGCAACAGCTTCGATTGTCCTGTTCCATCAGATGGACAGGCTTCGCCGCCAGAATAAACATGACGGCAAGCGCGTATCTTCCGTTTCTCACAATATCGCATTGAGCAAATTCACATCACGGATGGTTCTGTCAAATCGAGCAGGTATCCTAAGGCTCTATAGAGTTATCTGAGGCAGCATAGGTAGAAAGTCCTCTGGTTTAGTCACAGGGATTACTACGCCTGATTCTCAGGTACGGTTTGATAGCAGCCGAGTTGGTTTTAAGGAGCCCCATTTTCTATGTGCGGAATTGTTGGTTACATCGGAACCCGTCCTGCCAGCGACATCCTGATGGAAGGGCTCCAAAAACTTGAATATCGAGGCTATGACTCGGCTGGGTTGGCCACGGTTTTAGAAGGCGAACTGCACTGTGTGAGGGCAAAAGGCAAACTACAGAATTTAGCTGATAAAGTCGCAGGTGCAGAAAACCTCGCTCGTTTAGGCATTGGCCACACTCGTTGGGCTACCCATGGCAAGCCTGAGGAACACAATGCTCACCCTCACACAGACACTTATCGACGTATTGCAGTGGTGCAGAACGGCATTATTGAGAACTATCGTGAACTCCGCGAAGAACTGAAGCAAAAAGGGCACGAATTTCGTTCTGATACGGATACTGAGGTCATTCCCCATCTAATTGCTGAGTCGCTCAAGCATCCACCCACTGATGAACACTCCTTAGCCCAACGCGATCCATTTTTAGAGGCCGTGCGAGTTAGCGTGAATCGACTGGAAGGTGCGTTTGCCCTGGCGGTTATTCATGCTGATTTCCCTGATGATTTGATTGTGGTGCGTCAACAGGCACCGTTAGTCATTGGCTTTGGTCAGGGGGAATTTTTCTGTGCTTCCGATACACCTGCGATCGTGCCTCATACCCGAGCTGTTTTACCGATGGAAAATGGTGAATTAGCGCGTCTGACTCCCTTAGGCGTGGAGGTATACACCTTTGGCGGCGATCGCCTCAAAAAACACCCCTTCACCTTGAATTGGAACCCCATCATGGTGGAAAAACAGGGCTTCAAGCACTTCATGCTCAAAGAAATCTATGAGCAACCAGGGGTTGTACGCACCTGTTTAGAAACTTACTTGGATAGTTCATGGTCAGCTGAGGATTCCTCACCCCCCATTCAGCTACAGCTGCCTGACGACCTAGTAAATGGCTTAGAGCATGTGCAAATCGTCGCCTGCGGGACGAGCTGGCACGCAAGTTTAGTGGGCAAGCACCTGATTGAACAGCTTGCCGGACTGCCTGCAATGGTGCAATATGCCTCCGAGTTTCGCTATTCTCCGTCACCATTATTGCGGAACACGTTGACCATAGGAGTAACCCAGTCAGGCGAGACAGCGGACACCCTGGCAGCCTTAGAGATGGAGCAAGATCGCCGTCAGGCTACGGGGGATACAGCCATGGCTCCTCGTATGTTGGGCATCACCAACCGCCCTGAAAGTTCGCTGGCACGTTTGATTCCTCAAATTATTGACACTCATGCCGGCATTGAGATTGGAGTAGCCGCAACTAAAACCTTTACGGCTCAGGTGATGGCCTTTTATTTCCTGGCTTTAGACCTGGCCTACCGCCGTCAAACCTTGTCTCCAGAAAAGATTGCCGATATTTTGACGGGGCTCCGCCAGTTGCCAGCTCAGATTGAGTCTGTGCTCGAAAGTCAGGAACGCTACATCGAAGAGCTGGCCCATACCTTTAACGACACGACTGATTTTATCTATCTAGGCCGAGGGATTAACTTCCCCATTGCCTTAGAAGGCGCTTTGAAGCTGAAAGAAATTAGCTACATTCACGCCGAGGGGTATCCGGCTGGGGAAATGAAGCATGGTCCCATTGCACTCCTGGATGCCAAGGTACCTGTGGTGGCGATCGCGATGCCAGGTAGCGTCTACGACAAGGTGCTTTCCAATGCACAGGAAGCTAAAGCTCGGGATGCTCAGCTAATTGGAGTCGTCCCCATGAATGACCCAGACGCTGAAGATACTTTCGACCAGCTGCTCCCAGTTCCTTCAGTCGATGAGCTGTTATCCCCTGTTTTGACAGTGATTCCGCTGCAGCTATTGGCTTACCACATTGCGGCCCGCCGGGGTCTAGATGTCGATCAGCCCCGCAATTTGGCCAAAAGTGTAACCGTAGAATAGGCATCCATGAGTGAGCGATCGCCCACTCATGGATACAGGAATAGCTGCCTCAACATCGCTCTTTTCTTCCTTGATATCACCCCCCCTTGCGTTTTCGGATGGCGGCAATGAAGACATGTACAAGGGGGATACGATCACACCTGACTCTGGGAATTTTAGAAATACGATGACTTAGCCTGAAAACTCAGCCCATGACCAGCAGCGTTGCCAACCAGGTTATGCCTCAGCCACTGCCCAGCTATACCTTCGTAGAAACAATTTATGAGGGAGCTCGGACAAGGGTCTATCGGGCTGTAGAAACAGCAACTCAGCAACCTGTCGTGATTAAGGTTCTAACGCACGAGTATCCCAGCTTTGCAGAACTGGTGCAGTTTCGCAACCAGTATATGGTTGCGAAGAATCTACCCATCACGGGCATCGTCCGCCCCTTGAGCTTGGAGCCATATGGTAATGGCTATGCTCTGGTTATGGAAACCTTTGAAGGTGTTGACCTAGAGCAGTACATCCATCAATGCGCCCTGAGTCTCGCTGAAGTCCTGAGCATTGCTATTCAGCTAACCGATATTCTCCACACCCTTCACCAGCATCGGGTTATCCACAAAGACATTAAACCTGCCAATATTCTGATTCATCCAGACTCAAAGCAAGTCAAACTGATTGACTTTAGCATCGCCTCGCTGCTCCCCCAAGAGACTCAGGCTATTCAAAGTCCTAAGAGTCTGGAAGGAACTTTAGCCTACATGGCCCCCGAACAAACCGGACGGATGAACCGGGGGATTAACTACCGAACTGATTTCTATGGCCTGGGGGGCACCCTCTATCAGCTACTTACGGGTCAATTGCCCTTCACCAGCGATGACCCGCTAGAACTGATCCACTGCCATATGGCCCAAGCGCCTGCTGCGGTAGAGCAGGTTAATCCTGCAATTCCCGCTATGGTCAGCGCGATCGTGGCTAAGCTGATGGCCAAGAATGCAGAAGACCGCTATCAAAGTGCTTTGGGCCTCAAGCATGATCTTGAACGATGCCTCATGCAGTGGCAGCAGCAGGGGAATATTGCTCCTTTTGATTTAGGACAGCGGGATGTCAGCGATCGCTTCGTCATTCCCGAAAAGCTCTACGGGCGGGAAGCCGAAGTTCAGCAACTACTGGATGCGTTTGACCGGGTGGCTGATGGGGCCTCTGAATTGATGCTGGTAGCGGGCTTCTCGGGTATTGGCAAAACCGCCGTCATCAACGAAGTTCACAAACCCATTACCCGCCAGCGGGGCTATTTCATCAAGGGCAAGTTCGACCAATTCAACCGCAACGTCCCTTTCAGTGCTTTTGTGCAAGTTTTTCGTGACTTGATGGGGCAACTGCTCAGTGAGAGTGATGCGGAACTGGCGACCTGGAAAGCCCAAATACTAAAAGCCTTGGGAGAAAATGCCCAGGTAATTATCGATCTGATTCCTGAGCTAGAAGCGATTCTGGGGCCTCAGCCTGCGGCCCCGGAATTGTCGGGTATGGCGGCCCAAAATCGCTTTCATCTGCTGTTCCAACAGTTCATTCAGGTGTTCACCACCGCTGAGCACCCCTTGGTGATTTTTGTGGATGATTTGCAGTGGGCGGACTCCACTTCCTTAAACCTGATGCAGGTGCTGATGGGGGAGACTCAAGTTGAACATCTGCTCATGTTGGGGGCTTACAGAGACAACGAGGTGTTCCCGGCCCACCCCCTGATGGTGACTCTGGCGGCGATCGCCAGAGCGGGTGTTTCCCTCGAAACCATCACGCTGCAACCCTTAACCTTTGACAGTCTCCATCATCTAATTGCCGACACCCTCCATGCCCCGGCATTGACGGCCCAGCCGCTGACAAAATTGGTGATGAAAAAGACCCAGGGCAATCCCTTCTTCGCGGCTCAGTTTCTCACTGTTCTCCATCAGGATGGCCTGTTTGAGTTCGACCCAGTAGTGGGCCAGTGGCGATATGAAATTGCCGCCATCAAAGATCAGGCGCTAACTGAAGACGTGGTTGAGTTCATCGCCCTACAGCTTCAGAAACTGCCCCCCGAAACCCAAGAGGGGTTAAAGATTGCCGCCTGTATCGGGGCACAGTTCAACCTCAGCACGCTGGCGATCGCCTCAGAAACCACTGCCATTAACGCTTCCAGCCACCTCTGGGCGGCCTTGCAAACAGGCTTCCTTGTACCCACCAGTCGCAGCTACACGGCTTTTCAGGGGCATGAGGACAAACTGCTTGTTGGTGAGGGAGGTCACCCGACCGTTGACCCCAGCTATCGCTTTTTACACGATCGCGTTCAGCAGGCGGCCTATGCTCTGATCCCTGAAGCGCAGAAAGCTCAGCTCCATTGGCATATTGGCAACCTGCTTTGGCAGGCCGCATCTGATGAGCCAGAAGATTCAATCTTTGATCTGGTGAATCAACTCAACCTCGGGCGATCGAGCATTTCTGAGCCGCGCCAAAGCTATCAACTAGCCCAGTTCAATCTCCAAGCTGCTAAAAAATCCAAGCTGGCCGCCGCCCATCGAGCCACCCAAACCTACTGCCAAACCGGGATTGCTCTGCTGTCGGAAGTAAAGGCTTGGCAGGTCAACTACGACTTGATGTATGCGTTGCACTACCACGGTGCAGAGGCGGCCTACCTCAGTGGTGATTTTGACCAGGCCGAACAGCTCTATAGGACTACCCTGGCCCAGGCTAAAAGTGCCTTAGATCAGGCGGCGATCTATCGCATTCAGATGACCCAGTATCAGTTTCAGGGTCGCAATGGAGAGGCGATCGCCATCCAAAGAAAAAGTGCTCGCTTGCTGGGGCTTGAAATTCCTATTGAGCCCGATCAGGTTCAAGGAAATCTCAATGCCGAAATCGAGACGGTAACTAAATTTTTACAGCAACATACCGTTGAATCGATTTTGGCTCTGCCTCAAATGACGGCGGCCCCCACAGAAGAAATTCTCCGTATTTTACAAATTCTTTTCTATGCTGCTTGGTTAGATGGTCAACCCACCCTAGCGCTACTCGCCTTAGCCAAAATGACCACGCTGTCATTGCAGCATGGCAATAGCGAAATGTCCCCCTTTGGCTACGCTGGCTATGGCCTCATTGCCAACGCGATGCGGCAAGATGCCGCTCAAGCTTGTCAGTTTGGTTACATGGCGGTGCAGCTTTGCGAGCAATTTGACAATGCTGATGTGCGGGGCATGACTAACTTCTTGTTTGCGGCGGATGTCCATAGCTGGAAACAGCCCTTACAAGAAGCCGATCGCTATTACGAAAATGCTTATAAATCCAGCATGGATGCGGGCAACTGGCTAACGGTCAGTTTTGTCATGATGCTCAGCGGCTCTGACCGTCTCACCTATGGCAAAAATCTGGATGAACTCCACCAAATTGCCCAGTCCCACGCCGACTTTTTGCAGCGCATCAAAAGCCTGGAGAACTTAGATGCCTTAAAGGCTGGGGTTTTGCAGCCTGTCCGACAACTGCTGGGACTCACCACATCTCCCACGAGTTTTGACGACGATGGTTTCAGTGAAGACGCCTATCTACAAAAATATCAGAACACCCCGTATCACCTGGCCTGGTTTTATTCCGTTAAAATCCGCCATGCCTACTTGTTTGGCCAAATTGAAAGCTATGCAGCGCTCATTCCGAAAGCCAACATTATTGGAAATACAATCCCTACCCACGCCAAGCTGCCGTCTACCCTCTTTTATGTGGCGTTGATGCACTTGGCCCTGTTGGGTAAAACCAGTGATGCTGAGCAGCAAGCGACTCACTGGCAGGCGATACAACAGCTAGAAGAGCGGCTAAATCGGTGGCAAAAAGATTGTCCGGAAAATATTGCCCACAAATACTCACTGCTACAGGCAGAGAAGGCCCGCCTGCAAGGGGACAGGGCCACCGCCATCGACCGCTATGAGCAAAGCATTGACCAAGCACAGGCGCAGGGATACGGCTATGAAGCGGCTTTAGCCCATGAACTCGCAGCTCAGTTCTATCTCGATTGGGGCAAAGAAAAAGTCGCGGCGGGCTATCTGCAAGATGCTTACTATGGCTACGCCCATTGGGGCGCTAAAGCGAAGCTGGCTGATTTAGAAGCCCGTTATCCCCAATTGTTGCAGCCTATTCGGCAAACTCCGGCATCCTCGGCTGGCGTGTTAGACACCCTCATGACTCTGGCCACTCCAACGGTCTCAGCCCAGGCTCAATCCTGTCAGAGTTCCAGCCGCAGCGATCGCAACCAAGCGATTGATTTTGCCACTGTCCTCAAAGCATCCCAAACCCTGACCAGCACCCTGAAGCTAAAGGATCTGCTGTGCCAACTAACGCAAATTATTTTGCAAAATTCGGGGGCCGATCGCTGTGCCTTAATCCTGCCGGATGCCACCGATCAGTGGCAGGTAAGGGCGATCGCAACGCTCGCAGAGACACGACTCTGTACTGAGCCTATCAATAATCATCCAGCACTCCCCATCAAGCTGACTCAATACGTTAAAAACACCCAAGAAACGGTCATCATCAACGACCTAGAGACGCCGTTACCTGTGGTGGACGACTATCTCAAGCACCATCAGCCCCAGAGCGTTTTGGGCTTACCTCTGCTCAACCAGGGCCGTTGCATTGGCGTAATTTGCCTGGAAAATCGCCTCACCCGTGGGGTGTTCACAGGCGATCGCCTTTTAGTGCTCAACTTCTTGTCGACCCAGGCCGCCATTTCCTTAGAAAATGCTCGGCTTTATACCCAAGCCCAAGAAGACCAGCGACGGCTAGCAAGCTTGATGAGCAATTTGCCAGGTATGGCCTACCTAGCAGGCAACGATGAGCATTGGACCATGCATTTTGCCAGCGAAGGCTGTTTAGAACTGACGGGCTACACCTCAGATGAGCTAATCCACAATCGAGCAACTGATTTTGGCAGTATGATTCATGCCGATGATGCTGAAGCTGTTGGTCGTGAAGTCGAAGCCGCGATCGCGGCACAACGCCCCTTTCGGGTGGTTTATCGGATTCGGACAAAGCAGGGAAAAGAAAAGTGGCTCTGGGAACAAGGGCAGGCCATCTTGGACGATAGCGGTCAACCCACTCTTTTAGAGGGGTTGATCATCGATATCAGCGATCGCAAGCAGGCCGAAATTGCCCTCCAAAAGAATGAAGCCCACTTGCGGGCATTGGTGAGCGCCCTGCCCGATTTGATCATGCGTGTCAGCCGCGAGGGCATTTACCTGGAATTTTCAGCTTCATCCGACTTTCGAGTGATGGGACATCTGCCCGATTGGCTAGGGACTCATGTCACGACCAACCTGCCCTCAGAACTGGCGCAACAGCGCTTAACAGCGATTCACCAAGCGCTTGCAACCCGACGCGTTCAGACCTATGAGCAGAGGCTTGACCTGGAGGGTGC
This sequence comes from Cyanobacteria bacterium J06638_28, assembly GCA_039819045.1. Lineage (GTDB taxonomy): Bacteria > Cyanobacteriota > Cyanobacteriia > Phormidesmidales > Phormidesmidaceae > SIO1E4. The sequence continues at coordinate 210,794 of JBCBSR010000004.1, read as the reverse complement.
GCCACAGTACGAAGAAGTGCGTGTCGTGCCCTATGCAGAGGATGAAGTCTTGCTTTTAGTCCGGGATATTAGCGATCGCAAAGCTGCTGAAGAAGCCTCTCAAGAATTCCAACGGCGACTAAAATTTCTGATCGATCAAATGCCGATTGGCATGGTTGAGTGGAATCTTAATTTTGAAATCATCGGTTGGAATGCCGCAGCGGAGGAAATTTTTGGCTATTCAGCCGCTGAAATGCTGGGACAGCAGGGTATGCAGTTTATTCCCGCATCTGTACGTCCTCGGGTAGCTGAAATTAGAGCTAAATTGCTCGAACAAAGAGGCGGCACGTTCAGTCTCAATGAGAACCTTCGCAAAGATGGGACTACGATTATCTGCGAATGGATTAATACGGTGCTACACGACGCTGACAACAATCTCATCGGCGTCGTTTCAATGGTGCAAGACGTGAGCGAGCGCGAAAGCGACAAGGCGGCGATCGCCCAAAAGTCTCAGGCTCTAACACAAACACTTGAAGAGCTACAGCAGACTCAATTGAAAATGGTTCAAAGCGAAAAAATGGCCGTCTTAGGCAATTTAGTTGCCGGTGTGGCTCATGAAGTCAATAATCCCATCGGTTTTCTGAACGGGAGTATCCAAAATGCTGAAGACTATGTGCAAGAAATATTTGAGCATTTGAAGACCTATCAGGAGCTACAACCTCCCAACAGTGAGGTTCAAGACAGTGCTGAAGCGATCGACTTAGACTTTTTGCTAGAAGACTTGCCCCAACTGCTGCACTCGATGAAAGGAGCTACTCATCGCATCAAGAATATCAGCACTAGTCTACGCACCTTCTCTCGAGCAGATATGGAGCATAAGGTCAGAGCCAAGCTTCATGAAGGGCTTGATAGTACGCTACTGATTTTGAAGTATCGCTTGAAGGCAAATGATCAACGTCCGGCAATTGAGATAGTACACAGCTATGGCGAGCTACCCGAGATTGAGTGCTTTCCGGGTCAACTCAACCAAGTGTTTATGAATATTCTGGCCAATGCGATTGATATGTTCGACGAGATGGCCCAGCAAACGACCTTTAAAGATCTGAAAAATATGCCTCAGCAAATCACTATTCAGACGGCAATGTTGACCGGCAAACATGCAGTTGAGGTTCGTATCAGTGATAACGGTGCAGGCATGCCTGATGACGTGCAGTCCAGAATATTTGATAGTTCATTTACAACCAAAGGAGTGGGTAGGGGCACAGGCTTAGGATTAGCGATCGCTCGCCAAATTGTCGTTGATAGCCATGGTGGGAGTCTCGATGTCACTTCTAAAGTGGGCCAAGGAACCGAGTTTTGTATTCAACTACCGCTCTAATGTAAATTCAACGGCGTTCTTGTCTTCTCCGTAGACGAGCTGTTGTCTCCTGTTTTGACGGTGATACTCCTACCGTTACTAGCTGACCACATTGCAGCCCGTCGGGGTCTAGATGTCGATCAGCCCTGGAATTTGGCGAAGAGCATTCCGATAGAGTGGATCTAAATGCGATACGGACCTTTTTAGCGGGTGGGTAGCGTGGCGCAAATCGCGATCGCATCAATCATTTTGCAAAGAATTGCCTAAGGGCAGTCGGAATTTGCACTACAACGACTGTATGATTATGCAGCCTTTCCTGCTGCCCAGCCGTTTGCTTGTGTAACCTCAACCATTTAGACATCTAAGATCTTGCGGATACCTATCACCTGGCTAAATGGCTTTGCTGCCTTGCCCTAGGGCGCGTCATCAATTAAACTCGAAAGCCTTGCGGTATCAGCCTTGCCGCGCCCGCTTGGTAAAACTAGCTAGGGGCTGAACTGCTTTCAGCATGAGGATTCAGGCTCTCAATGATGACAGCCCTTAGTAGAGCTGGCAACGGCTATGACGTCACCCATTAAACCGAATGCAACAATTAGCACTATCGATGGTTGTGCTATCTGGCCTGGCAGCAATGCTAAGTCAGCCAGTAATGGCACAGTCCGCTGATGCACAAGAAGAAATTGATTGTGACCAGGCCCTTACAACGATCGAGGTTAATTATTGCGCTGCCCTCGACTTAGAAGCGGCTGAAGCAGTCATGGCAGAGTATTTGCAGGCTAGTCAAGACCGATATGCCCATGACGCAACAGTGCTTCAGTCGATTGACACAGCTCAAGACACTTGGTTGATCTATCGGGCTGCCCATTGTGACTCAGTTTTTGAGGTATGGCGAACGGGCACCATTCGAACGCTTATGTGGCTTGAATGTTCGATTGAGCTGACGCAGCAGCGAACATTTGACCTGTGGCACTCATTTCTTACCTATGCTGACAGTACCCCACCACTATTGCCAGAACCGATACCCAATGAACCACTGAGCGATCTTTAAATCAGAATACGCATACAAGATTCAGAACGGTATTCTCATGCAAGCGTCGATCGCACCCATTGCCGTAAAGTAACTTCTGCTTCTACCTCATCCTGTCGCGCTGTGGCCAAAAACTCGTAGAGCCTAGCCTTAGGCAATTGAGGAAACGTCGGACTGGCTTCCACCTCTAAATAGTCACCATCTCGCAATACGTAAATGCACCAAACTTCACCGTTGTACCGCCAGAACTCCGGAAAGTTCATGGCAGCATAGAGTGCCAGCTTATTGATGCCTGTGTAGTTGATATCGACCTCTACAATCAGATCGGGAGGTGGGTCTTTGTCTAGGTCAACATCTCGACCCGCAACCAGCGGCTGATTCTGAATGTAGTAGGCATTGTCGGGTTCTACCGAACGCTCCAAAACCTCTCGATCTAACGTGGTAGAGCCCATAGTTTTGACTTTCATGCCTAATTCCACGACCAAAATGCGAATAAAGAGTTCAATGAGTCGAGCTGAGAATTCGTGGACTTCCAGCGGCATAGTGACTTCTAACTTCCCTTGCAGATAGGTAAAGCGAAGATTGAGGTTTTCTAAGGGGGAAGCTCCGCGATCGCGGCTGAGAGTCTCGCGCAAAGCTTGGTAACGCTGCCAGGTTAGTGAGTGAAACAACAACCGCTTTTCGCCCACAGGCTGAGGAACAGGTTGGGAAACTAGCGGGGCTACGTTGACCATAAAACAACTGGAGGGGAAGAATGCAACGGTCTTAAACCTTAGTCTAGCTCTGAACAACAGGGCTATTTTGCTGACAGCAACAAAGTGGACTGAACATCAGCACACTCATCGCTCACTGGTAACTGAAGTAGAGCGATAGCGATAAGCTAGCTGTCGGTGATAGCTTCAGGTTTTTGAGTATGCGTTCAGTCAATCTCATTGCATTGGGTCTAGCCTTGGGCCTAGGATTTTCCCTCAGTCACGTTATGCCTCAACGCTCAGCAACGGCCCAGATCAAAACCGCCACGGGTCTTGTGATTAAATCCAGCCCCCACAGCGTTGAAGCAACCGAGAGTCGCTTCATTCAAGTGCTGGAATCTAATGGGTTAAACGTTTTTGCGACCGTTGACCATGCTCAGAACGCTGCCAATGCTGACTTGGAACTCGCTCCTACCCGCGTCGTTATTTTCGGCAACCCCAGAGCCGGAACACCGCTCATGCAGTGCCAGCAAAGTATCGGCATTGACCTGCCGCAAAAGCTTCTGATTTTTGAAGATGAACAGGGCGTCCAAATTGCCTACAACGATCCGCGCTATCTCGGCGGGCGACATCGTCTGGAGGGGTGTGGAGCACAGGTGATTGAGAATATTGGAGCCGCCCTCAATGGGTTGACCGAACAGGCGATCGCCCCCTAAATGCTGCGTGCAATTCGCCAGTCTTATCAGATACTGAATGCTGCATCGGTGTAAATCGAACGTGACCGCATCCTCAAACATCTGCATGGCTTTTGCGAGTCGCTTGTAGCCAAAAATGTACCAGGGACAGACGATATCAGAAATCAAATCAATCTTTAACGTCTTTTGCATGCGCCTAACCCCCTACTTTCCTCTACTTGAAAAATTAGAGTTTTGCTAGAGGGCTTTCTACGAGTCTTGGAAGTGCTTATTAAGGTGCGCTTCAAATCGAAGAAAGTCGTTTTCAATCTCGGGATTCTTCATCACGTCAAAGCAGGCAAAGGTTGCCAGCGGTTCCATGCCAAAGAACTTGAAATTCAGGTGCATGGGCCAGAACAAATCATCCAAGCTTTTCCCTTCAAAGAACCACTGATTTGGATCATCAAATGCTGTTTTAGGGGCGTTTAGGGTCAGGGACAGCATGTATTTTGTATTCGACAAGGTGCCACCCGTCCCATATTGCTGACTCGGATCTTGGCGAGTTCTACCATCGCCGTTGCAGAGTCGACCGTCCATACCAGCAGAGTAGATGTAGTCCATATAGCGCTTAAAGCTCCAGGGCACTTCCATCCAATTCACCGGTGTTTGGAGAATAATCGCGTCCGCCCACTGATGTTTGGCAATCTCTTGCTCAACGTCATAATCATCTTGCATCGTGGTGATTTTGACGTTGTACCCTTTTGCCGTCAGATTAGCGTTGGCTTTCTCTACCAGAGTGGCGTTGAGCTTCCCAGGGGAGAAAGGATATTCTTCGTGGGCATTAATGATGAAAATGTTTTTCATGACTGAAATCCTATTGTCAGGATGGGTTATCGGGATAGGAAAAATCGCCGCTTTAGGGCTTAAAAACGAGAGGCATTTTCAGTTTGTGAGGAGGCTTCATCCCCTTTTCCAAAGAAAGCTGGAAAGGGTTTGGGAATGGTGACTGCTTTTTGTGTAGCTGGTCGGGCATCGATGCGATCGCACCAAGCTTGTAGGTTATCCAGCCCATCGATCGAAACCTTGGCCCAGGGGTAGGATCGCGCCCAGGGGTAGGTGGCAATATCCACAATCGTGAAATTGTCTCCCAACAGATAGGCTTTGCCCGCCAGTTGCTTGTCGAGGACTTCCAACAGTCGCCGTGACTCGGTTACATAGCGATCGATGGCGTATGGATCTTCGTGACCCTTGGGCGCTGCAATACGCTGAAAGTACATGGCCTGTCCCATCATGGGGCCGATACCACTCATCTGAAACATTAGCCACTGCAAGGCTTCCGAACGGGCCTTGTTACCAACGGGAAGAAATTTCTGGTACTTCTCAGCCAGGTACCAGAGGATTGCTCCAGACTCAAAAACAACAAAGTCATCATTGCCGCGATCGACAATCGTTGGAATACGCCCATTGGGATTGAGCTTCATATACCAGTCGGACTTTTGCTCTTTTTTGCCAAAGTCGATGTAGGTCAGTTCGTACTCGATCGCAGCTTCTTCGAGAAAAATGACGGGCTTCCAGCCATTCATGGTGGAGGCTGTGTATAGATGAATATCAGGGAGTGTCATATAAGTGCCTGAGCGATGGCCTAACGCTGATCAAAAACAAGATGTTGACGAGGGGAAAGTCATCCAAACATGCCGCTATGGATAGCGTGAACGGTCAATAGGACTTACAGCAGGATTCGGAAGTCGGAAGTCGGAATTGAAAGGCCTACCAGATGATGATTACAGCTATCTGGAATGACCTAACCTGTTTGCAGCTTGCTATAAGATAATCAGACCAGTAACCAGAGTCAATCAGTATACTTTTAGTAACCACCTATCGTTATGGGCACTTCATCACGGATCGCCACTGACCACAAGGGTCGCAAAGTTGCTGCCGAGCCTTGTTTAGAACCCTGCCCGATCGAACGGGGAATGCGTCTGCTAGGGGGCAAATGGAAAGGGTCGATTCTTTGGCACCTGAAGGATGGGCCGGTTCGCTTCAATGATTTAGCGCGGCAGATGGGGGGAGCTAGTCGGAAAATGGTGAGCCAACGTTTGCAAGAAATGGAAGAAGCGGGTTTGGTGCAACGAGAAGTGCTCAGCGATCGCCCCATTGCCGTTACTTACGAAATCACCGAATTTGGTAAGACCGCTTTGAGTTTCTTAGAGGAACTCAAGAACTGGGTGGAAAGCCATCAGATGTAGTCTCTGACAGTACTGTTCTGGATGAGTATCTTACACTTCCCCTATCTGCATCTGCTTTGGATAGTTTTGCCACAACTCTACAATCGACATTCCTTTAGTTCACCGCCTATGCGTGATGTAGAAGAACTGCGTTGCATGGCGGTGGAATGATAAATTGGGCAAAACGGGGTGACATCCAATGGTCTTCCTGTCAAAAGACGCAATAATCGCAGAAGAGAAACTGACTCAGTATTTACTCATCCCACTGCCAAAAGACGATAAGTCTAAATTTTTGCAGCGTGCAGGCTATCTACGCGCAAACTGGCATCAACTTGAGCGAGACTTACGTTCTCAAGTATTGACTCAACCGGCTGAATTCGTTGAATCCAACCGATTCGGTGCAAAGTACCGCATTCGTGCTCGTCTTGAAGGCATAAATGGCTTGAGGCTGAGTGTTGTGACAATTTGGATGGTGACGGGTGACGTAACGAGATTTGTGACGTTAGTGCCAGACAAAGGAGAAAACGATGACTAAGCAATATCCTCTATTCTCTCAGGTGGCTTTGGCGATTGATCTACCTGAGCATGATCTCAAACGAGGCGCGATCGCGACTGTCGTAGAGCACTATCCTATGCCTGAAGGTACCGAAGATGGCTACAGCTTGGAAGGATTTGAGGTGCCAAACGTCACAGTCGAGGTAGCAACTTCGCAAATTATTCCAGTGGCTCAGTGGGAACAAGAAGAGAAGATTTTGACCAAACTGCATCAACTGTCTCAAGGAAGGTTACTACAGCTTGAGGAGTACATCGATTTCTTGCTGCAAAAAGATGAAGCAGAACGCAAAAGCGCTTGATGGCTTATGAGCCGAGTTCAGGATTCTCATGAACAGGAATCGAGAATGAGTATATCAAGTTGCCATGCTCGCTTCGAAGCCACAACAGCAATCAGTCCTACAGAAAGTCTGGGGGCCTAATACTGAGTGAAAATCTGGATGCTAAAGAACGCGGGAGCTAAGTTGGGTATGATGATGCCCATCGTATCAAGTCCACGCAAGGCAATTTTTCTGATAGAAAGAGAGCATTATGGAGGTTCTAGAAACAAAAGAGCAGTGTTGCCCTAATTGTTTCATTTTAGTGCAGAAAAATTTCACAAATGTAGTGACACCCTACTACTGATCACCTTCAGTCTCCAGTTATGATGTCTTTGAACATATAAGCAGTAAAAGACTAATGGAACTCGTATATATTGGCTTGTTAACTGAATGCATTGTCTTTGCACGAGATGTTTTCTCATCTGTGACATCTAAACTTCAAAATGAAGAAGTGCCTATCTCAACTCAAACTGCAATCAAGAGTGATCAAGTACTTTTAGATGAGTCCCGACTTAAAAGCATCATTGACGAATCAAACTTGCATTTTGAAAATTTACTTGACCAATATACACAAACGATAGTAAGCGAAATACAACGTCTAAGAACTCAAGACGCGGTACAAGAGTTGCAAGCAAGAATTAATGCCTTAAAAACCCTTCTAAATTATCAGAATATATCACCTGAGATAGCTAGTCAACTTGTCATTACAGCTCTCAATCCTCTTCAAGTAAGTCTAGAAATAGTCAAAATCAAACTGAGTGACTTAGAAGATGAGAAAAGCGGAAGCGAAGTTTGGGATTTCTGTAGAATCATTGGTATGAGCACACTCATTGCGGCATATGGCTATCTTGGTCAAGATATGCCTAGCCTAAGAGTAGAACTTGAAAGTGAGATAAGGACGATACATAGAAATGTATTAGACGAGATTGCACTCATGGCGAGTAAAGGAGAGATTCCTTGGGATGAAATTCCATATCTCCTCTCAGTGAATGGAATTGAAGATCTAATGAATCTTTACTCAAACCTCAAAAATAGAGTTTCTTCAGATGATAGCCATGAGACGCAAACCGCTCCAAACCCACAGGGAAATTTATCATCTCAAAATAGCCGAAGTAAGTTACAGATCCTATCAGTAAATTATGGTGATAAAGGTGGTAAATTTCGTAAAGACATCACTGATATATTTCAAAGAAAGGTGTTAGGAAAAGAAAGGCTAGTATGCATAGTTACAAATCTGCTGTGCGGAGGTGATCCAGTTCCCGGCTCAAAAAAAATGCTTACCGTAAACTACAGATGGTCTGGTCAAGAGTTCACTAAAGAAGCTTGGGAAGGTGATACCTTACATCTTCCTTGAGAAGAGTAAAATTAGGATCATCTACTAACGAAACAAGAATGGATGTAAGTTTTTGGCGTGAGCGGTGGGAGGGCAATAATATTGCCTTCCATAAAAGCGAAGCAAACACCCTCCTGGTGAACCATTGGGACAAGCTTGTCATCCCTCAAGGGAGCCGTGTATTTGTGCCTTTAAGCGGCAAAACCCGCGATATTGCTTGGTTCCTTGCTCAGGGCTACCGCGTTGCTGGGGCTGAGTTGATTGAACTCGCCATTGAGCAGCTCTTTAAAGAGTTGGGTGTGGAGCCTAAAATTGCCAGACTCGGAAACGTCAGTCTGTACAGTGCCCAAGATATCGACATCTGGGTGGGCAATATCATGCATGTCTCTAGCGATCGCCTCGGTTCAGTCGATGCCATTTACGATCGCGCCGCTTTGGTTGCGCTGCCGGAAGCGATGCGTAAGCAATATACGGCGCACCTCACGGCGATTACAAGTCAAGCACCGCAGTTGCTCATTACCTTTGAATACGATCAAACCCTGATGGCAGGCCCGCCCTTTGCCATCAGTGCCGCCGAAGTGCAGGAACACTATGGCGATCGCTATGAGATAGCCCTGGTTTCAACCATCGATGTCGCGGGTGGCTTGAAAGGTAAATGTGCGGCTAAAGAGAACGTTTGGCTGCTCAAACAACGTCCATAAACAGCCTCTGAAGAAAGCATGCATTCCAGGAATTCCCGATGAAACTTGAACCCTTTAGGCTGGAGCGCTACTTCGCTAAGCATGAGTTCTCAGCACCCTATCTGCTGTGTTCCTCCGATTGCGAAAGCATGGAACTCCAGCAACTATTGGCCCTGGAGCCCGGCGCTGCCGAGCGCTTTGGCTCCCTTTGGTTGGGCTATACAGAATCCCTGGGTAATCCAGAACTGCGGCAAGCGATCGCCCCCTTGTACGAACACATCACCGCTGACCAAGTGCTCGTACATGCAGGGGCAGAAGAGGCCATTTTCAACTTTATGAACGTCACCCTCAGCCCAGGGGATCACGTTATCGTCCATGCCCCTTACTACCAGTCGCTCGGTGAAGTCGCTCGGGGGATTGGGGCCGAGGTTGCTGAATGGTGGGGCGATGCGACCCATGAGTGGGCACTCGACTTGGATGTTCTAAAGGAGATGCTGACGCCGCGTACCCAAGTAGTGGTGGTGAACTTTCCCCATAATCCGACGGGGTTCCTGCCTGAGATTGAGTTTATCCGTGAACTCTCAAACCTCTCAGAACAGCACGGGTTCATTATTTTTGCGGACGAAGTGTATCGAGGGTTAGAGCTTGATGCGAGCGATCGCCTGCCTGCCTTAGCCGATATCAGCGATCGTGCCGTATCCCTGGGCGTCATGTCCAAGACTTTTGGATTAGCGGGCTTAAGGATTGGTTGGCTGGTAACCCGTAATGATTTTCTGTTCCGTGAACTTGCTGCCTTTAAGGACTACACGACCATCTGCAACAGCGCGCCGAGTGAATTCCTCGCAACCCTGGCCCTACGCAATACGGAGACGATTGTGGAACGGAACCTCGAAATTATCCGCAGCAATCTCGATCAGCTAGATGTCTTTTTTCAGGCTCATACCGACACCTTTAACTGGTATCGACCCAAAGCCGGATCGATTGCGTTTCCTACCCTGCTGAAGGGACGGGTGGATGAGTTTTGCGCCGATCTCGTTGCCCAGGCAGGCGTTTTGCTACTGCCAGGTACCCTCTATGGCAAAAAAGAACTGAACGCTTTTCGCATTGGATTTGGTCGAAAAAACCTGCCGGAGGCCCTGCAAAGGCTGGAGGCATATTTGCGCGAAACTGAATGACAGAGCCTTCGCCAAGATGAGAGCAAGACATGGCAAAAATGCACGACCTCCAAAGAGTTGAGGTGACATCTATTCAAGAACTACGCCAATGGTTAGAAGCAAACTACGGGCAATCAGAATCGATTTGGCTGGTCACTTACAAGAAAAACGTCCCCGCCAAGTACGTCTCCATCCAAGCAGTGCTGGATGAGGTGCTGTGCTTTGGGTGGATGGATGGACGGCGGATGAAGCTGGATGAGGAACGAACCATGCAGCTGTTATCGCCGCGCAAAACAGAGCATTGGTCTAAAACCTACAAAGATCACGTTGCTCGATTGACTAAGGCAGGTCGCATGCATGAGGCGGGTCTCAAGGTGATTGTAGCGGCGAAGCAGAGCGGCATGTGGGACTTTTTAAATGATGTTGATGCTTTGATTAAGCCGGAGGACTTGATAGCAGCGCTCGAACAGCATCCCCCAGCGCTAGAAAATTACGAAGCCTTCCCGGATTCAGCCAAGCGGGATATCCTCCGGTGGATCAAGCTAGCCAAAAAGCCTGAAACTCGGATCAAGCGTATTCAGAAAACAGCTACCCTGGCGGCTCAAAACAAACGGGCTTCAGGAACGACTTGATTGAAGCGCTTTGCAGGGGGCGATCGCGCACTTCGTCTTGCTCTGTTGGCTTCTTTGGGCTAACTTAACCGTCATCAATCCCTAGCTACTCTTACCCTTACCTTGTCCCATATGAACCAGTTGCTATGAACCCTGCCATTCAGACCATCCTGACTCCTCATGTTCAGGATCTCGGCGGTTTTGAAGCCCGCCGCCTGTTGCCCAATGACGACCGCATGATGGTCGGCCCTTTTATATTCTTTGATCACTTGGGGCCAGCGGTGTTTCCTGCCGGTAAGGGCGTTGATGTGCGACCCCATCCCCACATCAATCTAGCCACCGTCACCTACCTGTTTGAAGGGTCACTGCTCCACCGCGATAGCCTGGGCACCATACAAGAAATTCACCCTGGCGCAGTGAATTGGATGACGGCGGGGGAAGGGATTTCTCACTCCGAGCGATCGCCCGATGCTGACCGAGTGGCCGAGTCACGACTCCACGGCATCCAAACCTGGGTTGCCCTACCGGAAGAGGTTGAAGAAACCGATCCGAGCTTTCACCACCATCCTGCAACAGACATCCCCACCTGGGAAGACAACGGCGTTACCGTTAAGCTCATTGCTGGGGCAGCCTGCGATCGCGTTTCGCCCGTCCAAGCTTTTTCGCCGATTCTCTACCTGGATCTGCAATTTCCCACGGGTGGCAGCTTTACCCTCACGACCTCCTATAGTGAACGCGCCGTCTACAGCGTCACGCCCGATCTCGCCCTGGATAGCAAACCCTTAGAGCAGCATCGCCTCGTAACGTTAGAGCCCAATCAGTCCGTCGAAATTACCGCTGATCCTTCTGGTCGCTGCATCGTCATTGGGGGCGAACCGGTGGGGGAACGCCATAAGTGGTGGAATTTTGTCTCTAGTCGACCTGAGCGCATCGAGCAGGCCAAGCAAGATTGGCAAGATTGGAAGTTTGGCCAGGTTCCTGATGAAACTGAGTTTATTCCGTTGCCCAGCAATTAATCTTCAGCGTAATGCCAACGCAACGGAACCGGTCATTAACGCTTCACTGCAACAAGCGTGATTTGTCCCTAACATCGTCAAAGTCACAATCCTTCAGGCGCCTGCCTGCCGAGCATTTACCCTGATTCCCATGCGCAAATTGAGTGATAAATACGTCAACATTTATTAAGACTCCTCACAGGTTCCTCATAATCGGAAGCCATAATTATAGGTACAAGGCCCGTATAACACCTTGCGTTGAAATCCAACTTTTATCAAAACTGACACCCACTAAGGATGTCATCATATCTGAGGAAAAAATCACCATGGGAAGCTATTTAGTTTCAACAGAGGGAGTTGTCATTGAGTTACTGCCGAACATTCTATTCAGAGTTCAGCTTAGTGATGGTTCAGAGATTTTAGGAACTCCTTCACGTCAAATGAAGAAGAACTACATCCCCATTGAGATGGGTGATCATGTTGAAGTCGCGATGACATCGCAAACAGCAACTCAAGGCTGTATTGTTGGCTGTCTTTCTAGAAACACAGCTGTGAATTCTCACTAAATTAATATTGACTGATCCTCCCAAGTAGCGAAATCTTTGACCGTTCAGGAGGATCAGTCAAGTGATAAAGGATAACTTTTTCGATAAATTTTATCGTCCACTATGACCTCTCTTTCTATCTGCCAAATCAATGTCTTGATCAGAACAATCACCTAATCAATTTGGCAAGATAACTAGCTGCTGAGTTCATCCGGGCTGATGCAGTTCAAAATGTCTCATGCTACTTACGTCTGTCTTATACGGGTAATCGTGAAAAGCATGGATTATCCAAACCAATGAGAGGGTTCTAGTACGCGATCAGACAGTTGAGTTTCCGCCGTCACTGGCTGCTTTGACGTATCAGAGAAAGCGGCCAAAAGTGTTTCCAAACCCTCACGGATTAAACACTCTAATTGTTGACATTGAAATTCAGCATTGAATGTTGCATTTAGCTTTGTTGCCCGATTATTTTGATCGAAACGACTTTGAGCTTTGTCTCCGCCTGGTCAAAGACTCTACTTCTCCACAGAACTTTCGGGCAGAGGGACATTAATCGTCTCCAGTTCTTTTTCCAGAACTTCGACTGAGGGTAAGCTGGTTTTCAGCGGTTCTGGCAGCTCATGGGCCAGGCGATGGGTTGAGATGCCAATAGGCTTGTTGACATCTCGCAAAGCATATTCAGCAATTGTTTTGTTCTTAGCGCGGCAAAGAATGATGCCAATTGTAGGCTGATCATCAGAATGGCGGAGCAGATCATCGATCGCCGAGACGTAGAAGTTCATTTTCCCGGAATACTCCGGCTGAAATTCTCCCATTTTCAGATCAATCACAACGTAACATCGCAATTGCAGATGATAGAAAAGTAAATCGAGATAAAACTCTTCACCGCCAACTTCTAGACGGTACTGGCTACCCACAAACGCAAATCCAACGCCTAACTCCAGCAGAAAGTCGCGAATGTGATCCACCAGTGCTTTTTCAAGGTCTTGCTCCTGGACATCAGCTGCCAGGGTTAAAAAATCAAAGTTATAGGGATCCTTAATTAAGTTTTTAGCCAGGTCAGATTGGGGCGTCGGCAACGTGCGCTCAAAATTAGTGACGGCACCACCCTGACGACTGTAGAGCCGATTTTCAATTTGAACGAGCAGAATGTTGCGGCTCCAGCCTTGGGCGATCGCTTGGCGGGCGTACCATAAGCGCTCTTCCGGGTCATCCAGGGCATCTAGCAAGCGCACATTATGTCCCCAAGGCAAATTTGCAACAACCTGTTGCACAATTTTTTCCTCTTCATAGGCCTCAGCAAACGCTCGCATATATCGCAAGTTGCGGGAGGACAACCCTTTCATATCCGGAAACGCACGGCGTAGGTCTTGGGCTAAGCGATCCACGACTTTACTGCCCCACCCTTGATTGACCTGGCGTTGCAAAATCTCACGCCCGATATGCCAATACAGCAACACCAGTTCGCGATTAACTGAAAAGGCTGCCCGCAGCTGAACCTGACGAATACGCTCCTTCAACTCGCCGAGAAATTGGTCGTAGCCAGCATCAGGCGTTAACGGAAAAAGAGCATCACTCATAGATATGCAGGTAGCCTCGAGTCAAAAGTTGCAACAGCTTGTTGCAACCGATCAGTATCACCTCAAATTATATTAAACGACTAATCAGTATTGAAAAATACTAATAGTGATAACAAATAAAATTTTGTCCCCGGCAAAACAGCTGCAATTATGAGAATACGACACCTATTGTTACAAAATGAATTCCTTTAATCTACCCAACCACGACACGGTTATATAACAAAAGTGAAACAAATATCGTGGTCATTACAACAAAAACAAGCAGGAAAGCGTCCATTTACGTTACCTCTGTGTTGAGATGAGGTTGATCTGCATCCACTCACTGTTCTAGAGATAATGTGAAAACCACGACGATTTCAACAAGTGAAATAATTCTTTATTCCTTCTTATTTAAGTATTCAGTTCACTCGGACGCCGTAACAAAATACCGCGTATCCCAACAGCCCGTGCACCTTCATAATCCTCAGCGTAGGTGTCACCCACATGCCAAGCCTCTGAAGCCTCACAATCGTGCTTCGTGAGCGCCGCCGCAAAAATGAGTTCATCAGGTTTCGCGGCACCGACTTCAGTAGAAATCGTGACCGATTGAAAGAAATCAGCTAGCGCTAACGCATCGAGCACCGTGTAGATACGTGAATCAAAGTTAGAAATCACGCCCATCTCAATCCCCATCGTGCGCCATCGTTCTAGCGAATGATAAGTGTCGGCATAGACAAACCAGGGATCAGCGCCAGCGAAATAAGCGTATAGGTCAGCAAAGAAGGCTTCAAAGTCAGAGAATTCGTTGCGCTTGCCCACGTCTTGGAAGGTTGCGTCCGCGATCGCTCGCCACCACGCATATTCCTGTGCTGGAACATCGGTCGGCTCCATGCCTGGAAACGCCATCGCGGGGGACGCCTTGAAGTGTTTAAAGAACGCTTGATTCAGCAACGCAGCATCCACCTCTACACCAAATCGGGAGGCAATGTCTGCATAGGTCTGACCGACGCTTCCCGACACCCCAAACAAGGTTCCGACAGCATCTAAAAAGATGACTTTTGGCTTGAGCATAGCGATCGCTAGACAGATAAGAAATCTTTGAGGGGCTGCTGCATCCAGCTCAGTCCCACTCGAATTTGATGTTCTAGCGTAGGCATGCGATACAGATAAGTCAAGCGCCGCGCCAAATAAGCGGCTGGGCCATCAAGACGAATCCCCAATCCTGTGAGAGTGGCATTGTCTGTCCCTAAGGCCATCATTTCACCCAGGTGCTGATAGCGGAATGGCAAAAGGGGACGATTTGTCAGCGACGCCCAAAGATTCCATCCCGCATAGTCAGCCTGTTGCAGGGCTGCTTGCGCCGTGGTGGGCACCTGCTGCCCAGAAGCATCCTTACAATCGGCCAAATCACCCAGCGCATAAATCGCCGGATGATCGACAACTTGCAGCGTTGCCTGCACCTGTAATTGCTGACGTGGATTGCGAGGCAACTCTAAAGCTTGAATCAGCGGTACAACTCGTGTACCGACTGTCCACAGCACAACTTCCACAGGTAATTCATCTACCTGGTCGTGATAGCTCAGGCTAATTGTATCGGCAGTGACTTGCTCAACTGTGGTTTCCAAGTCTAGCCAGACGCCTCGCTCTGATAAAGCTTCCTGGGCGGCCTTGCGGTTAAAGTCAGTAGAGGCAAGCAGAATATCGCTGGCCTGCTCGATTAAGCGGACACGACCGCGATCGCCCAACCGATCGGCCACTTTACAGGCAACTTCAACACCGCTATAGCCACCCCCCACCACCGCCACACGAATTTTGTCCGCAGCAGATGCTTCCAATTCGCGAAGCCGATCCTGAAGGCGATAAGCATCTTCAACCGTGCGAAAGGGGATCCCAAATTCAGCGACGCCAGGCACGATATCTAGCGGGGTTTCACCACCCAGAGCCAGTACTAGGCGATCGTAGGTGAGTGTTTCCCCGATACTCAGAGCGACTTGTTGCTCAGCTAAATTGACTGATTCGACGGTACTTTTGACAAATCGGACTTTGGTCCCAGCCAAAAGTTCCGCGTAAGGCGGGGCCACTTCCCAAGTCTGCAACTCACCGGTCACCAGCTCGTACAGCAGGGGCGCAAATAAGAAGCGATCGCGTTGGTCAACCAGTACAATTTCAACTGGTTCAGCAGTGGGCCAGGGCAAAGAGTGTAAGCGCAAGGCCGTGTATAAACCGCCAAAGCCTCCCCCCAGAATACAAATGCGTTTGGCTGCGTCCGTCATAAGTTAACTGTTCATGGCAATTCCTTCTTTAAGATAACGGCCTTCGATCTTTCCCAGCAGTTTTTCTGATGGACGTGCCTCTGATAGGCCCAATTTGGCCCCGCGAGCTTTCTACAGTACCTAGGCAGGGAGCTGGATCGGGCCAAGGATATAATGCAGTTCCTAATACGAGCACACTGCTGTTGCTGAAATAAATTCGTAGTCGCTTCTGATTCAAGTAGTTCTATGACTGTCGTTGCTTATACCTGTATCGATCCCTACTTGGAAACCGTGCCTGAACCCAGCGAGTGGGGCCAGACCATTGACCAGCTTTACGTCGATCAAGGGCACTCAATCGAGCAACAACCACAATTGCAACAGCTGTTGCAAGATGCTGCGACCCAACCACCGGATACCCTCTTAGTGCGGCGTTTAGGTGAGTTGGGGACTTCACCAATGGCGGTTTTAGCCTGTATTGAACAGTTAGAAGACTACGGTGTTGCTATTCAAGCGTTAGACGCAAGCTACTGTACGCATCAGCTGGGTGATCCATCACTTGATCGCCAAGACATCGTCGAGCTAGCGATCACAATTCAAACTCAACAACGCAGCCAGCGCTTGATGGCTGGACATGCCCACAATCGCATCAGTGTTCTGCCACCCCCAGGTCGTGCGCCTTATGGCTATCGACGCGGGCGCGATCGCTATGCCCTAGACCGCACTTCAGCCCCCGTAGTCAAAGCCTTTTTCGAGCAGTTTTTGCTTTTTGGCTCGATCCGGGGTGCCGTCCGTCATCTCGAAAAAACCTACGGCAAGCGGATCGCAGCCTCTACCGGACAAAGATGGCTCACGCATCCTGTTTATCGTGGCGATTTACTGTATAAGGATGGCAAAATTATTCGCGATACCCACACGGCCATTATTTCGCGCGAAGAAGCCGCTCAAGTGGATCGTTTGCTGCGTCGTAACCGTCGATTAGCGCCCAAAACAGCCAGTGCTCAGCGATCGCTGGCGGGGTTAGTGCAGTGTCAGGAGTGCCAATCTTTTCTCAAAATTGCGCGCGTCACCCGCCCACGCCAATCCCAGGAGTATCTCTATCTCAGACCCATCGGGTGTGGACGCTCACAGCATCCTTGTAAAGCAATTTCTTATGCAACTGTTCTAGAGAAAACGATTGAGCAAGTCTGTGCCGATCTGCCAGCGGCGATCGCTAACCTGCAAGCACCCCCAGTTGAATCCATTAAGGGCATGCTCCTAGCTACCGTCCAACAAAAAGAAGCCACCTTGCAGCAAATCCCTCAGTTGCTCAGTCAGGGCATTCTCGATGAAACAACCGCTAATCTCCGTACTTACACTTTGCGCAGTGAGCTTTCTGAACTAGAACAGCAGATTTCACAGTTACCCCCCGAAAATCTTCTTCAGATTGTCCAGACCCTTTCGATTCGACAATTCTGGTTGGATCTGTCAGAGGCAGAGCGGCGGGTTTATCTGCGGGAGTTTATTGAAAGGGTGGTGATTGACCGCGATGAAGATACATGGACGATCCGCATTCAGTTCGTGTTTTAGCGGAACGCGATCGCGATTAGTAGCTGACCTTTAAGCCATGAAAGAGAAGTAGCGTGATGACTAAATCCACCGCAAACAGAGACACCCATGTTGTCACGACCGCTGCGGTGGCTGCATGCCCAACCCCCCGGCTACAGGTTGTTGTTAACCCCCAGGCACATCCCGCTAGCGCGACGATCGCGCCAAAGATGAGCGCTTTTAGCAATACCGAGACGAGATCCATCGGCACCAAAGCCGTCTGCACCGACTGGAGAAAAATAGAGGCCTGAACACCATAGAGTCGATTGGCCGCGAGCAGTCCCCCTGCAATACCTAACACCAACCCAACAATCGTCAGCACCGGCAACATGACACAGCAGGCCACCACTCGCGGTACTACCAAATAATCAATGGGATCGGTGCGCAGCACTTTGAGCGCATCGATCTGTTCAGTGATCTTCATGCTGCCAATTTCGGCCGCAAAGGCCGAACCGACTTGCCCCGACAAAATGGCTGCTGTCAAAATAGGGGCTAGCTCGCGGCAAAAACCCAGTGCAAAGGCTCCCCCGAGGGCTGGTAACGCACCAAAGCGCTCTAATTCACGCGCCGTTTGGATGGAGAAGATCATGCCTGCCAATACATTCGTCAGCAACACCGGCAAAAGCGTATTTGGCCCTGCAAAGATCATGTGCTG
The DNA here is from genome assembly GCA_039819045.1 of Cyanobacteria bacterium J06638_28. Classification (GTDB taxonomy): domain Bacteria; phylum Cyanobacteriota; class Cyanobacteriia; order Phormidesmidales; family Phormidesmidaceae; genus SIO1E4. Next base: position 192,600 of record JBCBSR010000004.1, on the reverse strand, counting down.
CAAAACTTGCTGAGGCCGGACTCGTCGGCTTAGTAATCGAACCAGCACCTGCCCTCCCAAAAAGACAACGAGGAGGAGATGATAGCCCGAGGAAGGGGCCTTAATTCCTTGGCGAGAAAGCCATTGCACAGTTTTAGCAGTAGGCATGCGTTCATGCTGCCCCTGAAGTAAAGATTTGCGAAAAGGATGAAGCATCCAAATTGTCCAAAGTCAGTACAGGTTAACGCCTAGACACTGATGACGAACATTAGAAAGTGCTGAGCCATCGGATCATTTGATGTAACTGACACACTGCCATCGTCTTTTCGGTAGACCCTTACAGGTACTTGCGTGCTGGAAGATCTCATTGCTAGCTCATTGAATAGTACATACGTATTGCAATTTCCAAGAAATTGAGTACACTTGTACTTAATCAGATTTTTTGCCCCTGTTTGGCTAGCAATTCCTATGAGCAATGCCGATTACAGCCCCATCCGTGAGCGCCTCAAAACAATGCAGCGGGAACAACAATCCCAGCCGCAGGATTGGGAACAACTTTGGGATCAGGCTCGCTCACCTGAGTTGCCAACGGTAGAGCCTGCTGACCACACCCTCCAAAGACAAAACTTAGCCGCTACAGTACAGGCTCTCCAAGCGCGATCGCAGCAGACAATCGCAGCGATGCCGAAGGAAGCAGTGGAGGAGACCTCACAGGCAGCGCTACCCAAAGAAGTACATTTGCATTGGCAGCGCCTTCAGCAAGAAGCCAACGTTATTAATGAACTGGCTCAGCGGCAGGCGCTCGCGATTCAAAACTTCAAGCGCAGCGCGGATCGGTTGGGGTGGAGTCTCCGCAAGCAACCGGCTGAATATGGCCTGGTGTTAGAACAATTTTGCCAACTACAAGAGCCTGCCGTCGCTCATGTTGTTCAGGACGACCAGCAAACGCTGATTTTGACGAATCAAGCAGTCGATTTATACCAGGACGAACGGGATGCCTCACAAGCCGCCGATGAAATCAGAGCCTTTGCCCAAACGCAGCACCATCGTCTGCCCAGGGAAAATCGGGACGTTTGGGGATTTTTAGCCGAACCTCTAGCCATCCTGGAATCTGTTTGGCAAGGATTCACCAGCAATTTAGAAGGGCGATCGCGGCTGACTCCGCTTGACATTGTGATCTGGCTGGGCGGTGGCTTAATCGGTCGGCTGGCATTAGAACTGGCGATCGCGGCTTCACCCAGCCTTTGGCCTTGGTTGGTGGGTGCAACCATTGGCGCAGTTGCCCTGGCGCTTTATCGCTTCCTCATGGCACCTCGACCCGATGCAGTTTTTGTCACTCGTTTACTGCTGATCTTGATTGGACTGGGGATTGGCGGTCAACTGTAAGCACTTAAAGGTATGTGCTCCAGTCGCAACGGTTCAGCCACCTTACTAATAAGGCCAACAGCCCTGAGTACACCCAGCAAACAGGACTTTTCAGCAAACCCTATCGTGCTTGCAGTCCCCTCAAATTTTTCGTGTAAACAGACTTGTATACTTCGTAAATTTACTCAGGAGCCTTGCTATGGTTGCTCGCTCGCCTTTACCTGCCCGTCATATTTCGCCGACGAAGTCGCTGCTAGCAGGGGGTGTTGTTGTTGCGGCTGCGCTGGTGCTAGTGGATTTTCAAAACATGCGGTCGTGGTTAGCTAGGCCGCAAACTGCCCTCAATACCAACGCTTGTGAAGAAATTGTCCAAACCGATGCGACGCTATCGCGCGACACTCTGGCTCAGCTGTTAACCATTCCGGAAAGGGATTCTAAGGAGCGGGTGCGCCAAATTGTCCAGGAACCCTACTGTACTTTGGCCAGTTTGACCGTGCGATCCGGCGTCAAAGCAGAGCGAGAAGCTTATCCGCTTGCATTCGACCCAAGGACTCAACTGGTCATTCTGTACGAGAACGATGAGTATGCTGGCTACCGTTTCAACTTTGAGTAGGCTGTGTTGCAATCTTCCAGCACTGTCCCTCTTAAAGTCCCATCACTATCAACATCAGCAATGGCTCAGGGGAAGTTGTCTAGCCTTATGCAGCTGCATTGCAGGTGCCCTGTTAGGAGGCTGTCGCGATCATGCGATCGCCACGCCACGTCAAGTCATGATTCAGCAATCCTGGGAACTGGCACCCGGCGATATGATTGAAGGCTTTGTGGTAGCGGCTGGTCTAGGCGATATCTCCTTGCAAATGAACGGAGCCCGCGTACGGGCTCCCTTTGCGGGTGAAACAGAACTGTCTGCGTCCAACGACCGGTGCATTTTCTTTTCTTCACCCGAAGTCCCGGCTTACCTGTTTCGCTATTGTGGTCTCCGGCACCCTCGCCTCGGTGTTGTAGAGGCAGGCCAAACCATTGGTAGAAGTCAGCTTTTGCACTTTGCAACCCTACGTCGTCAACCCGAAGGTACGTGGGTCATCGTCGAACCCTCTAAAAACGTTTTAGAACAATCGGTTGAGCGTTATTGAAATTGTTTCCCCATCTTTACTGCTTGAGCTAGCCCCATGATGAAAGCCTCCCCTGCCTTTTTAACCCTCAGCACCTTGGCATTTGCGTTGGGTCTCAACAGCAGCGCTAAGGCAGCCTCAGAAGTGGCCCTATCTTTTGAATTAAAGCCCTTACCTACGACTGATACGACCAATACCGCCATTGATCGCACAGCCTCTCCTACTGATGAGGGATCGGTAGCAATCGCTGCTGACATTAAGAGCACCGATGAGCCGCTTCCAGTTCCTACAACCGCTTCCAATCCCCCGATTTCGGGAGCCATAACCGAACCTCAAGGTACCTACGGAGGCGGTCAAGCTCTAGCGGTCGTCGACCGTAGAGAGCAGACATCTTCCTACTTACCAGCTCCACCCCCCCGCTCATCTCAGACAATCGCTGTGTCGGAGGCCAAAAATGTTGTCCTGGCCTCTGAGTCACTGTTGGCAACCACCTCGCTACCTGAGGAAGCGATCGACACGTTGCTGTTGGGATTTGATTTAGAGGAGGGGTCAGCGGTCACGTCGGAAGTCGCCCAATTACCCACACCCACTATTGATGAAGCTAAACAAGTACAACGGGCCGTTCATGCGGTTGCTCATCTCTTCGAGGGCGGGACTGAGTCGTTGGTCGCACGGGCTGTTGGTAGCGCTGAAGGAACCCGCACACCTGAAGGACACAAGACACCCGCTTATTTTGGTCATACCGATCCCGGTAATCAGGTTTGGAACTTAGGAACTTTTTCCTACCAACACGGCGCGAAAACACCCGAAGAAGCTGATGCTAAACAACTAGCCCACCTACAGTCACAAACGCGATCGCTCAAGCAGAAGGCTCAAGCTAGAGGGCTACACCTTTCCACTGAAGAATTACTCAACGGTATTGACTTAGCAAACCAAGCACCAATGGCTGCTTTGGAACGTAGTGGTTATGTGGACTGGCTGGCGGAGGCCCACAAACTCAACATGACAGGTGCAGAAGCTATCGTTTGGGCGCGCACACGCTCATTTTTAGATCCGGATACGCAGCGCTGGAATGCTCCTGGATTAGGGAACAACATTCACAGTATTACCCGCGATCAGTCCCGTCGAGCCAGCGCGATCGCTCGTGCAATGCAAGCTTCCCCTCTATCCTTACGGGAAACTTCATCCAATCATAATGACAGCGGTGAGATTCCATTCAACTCGACTCTGACGCCAGCGACACAGTCAGAGCCTGTCGTCGAACTCATGTTTCAGTTACTCAGCGATAAACACAGCATCGCACCACAGCTGCATTCCAGCTCTCCAGACGCTGAAACTGCATCGCCCAGTATTGAACGTTCTGACTCTGGTGTGGAAATACCCTCTGCTGCTGTAGGGGAACAACTTCATCCAGCTCAGGAACTTCATTCGACCCAGGAAGTCGAGGATTCATCGAGCGCCGACCGTACCGAATCTGAACTTGAACTCGAAAGCGATAGCCAGCCTCAAACACTCGTTCCAAAATCAAATATCCCACAATCAAATACCCCGTTCCCCTCAGGCGTAGCAATTCTGGGTGAAGAAGAACCTTATAGTTCTTCGTCGCAACCCATCATCAACCCTAGAGAAAGAGTGGTAGACACCAAGCTAGCTGAACCCACTAGCCAAGTGTTTATGCCTGAATCCGCAGCAACCTCATCCGAAACCCTAACCCAGCCAAGACCTGAAGACCCCCAAGCACTGACATTTTTCCAGAAAAGCTTAAACGAACGTTAGAGCCAGTAGCGCTAGAGCAGGAGCATCGGTAGACATTGGTTTTCGCTGCAAGCTAAAGTGGTACTGAGTATGGATAAGGCTACATGCTCAATTGACAGCTTGCCAGCGTCCTCGGAGCTTTCATCAAAGCTCCTTGATGAACTAACTCGGCTTTTTTATACCCGGTTAATTCCTGCTTATTTCTCACGATTGAGCTGTGCTGGCATCTTATCGTAGGCAGCCCGGAGTGGACACTTATGCCAAGCCCTACAGCTTCCGATCGTCCCATTCAATCCTTAGAAGATGCTCTGACTCAGTGCCAGGCTCTCGGCATGCGCCTGAGTCGCCAACGTCGCTACATTCTAGAATTACTTTGGGAAGTTAAAGAGCATCTGTCGGCTCGCGAAATCTATGACCGCTTGAACAACAAAGGGTGTGAGATTGGTCATACTTCGGTTTATCAGAACCTAGAAGCACTTTCTGAACACGACATTATTGAATGCGTTGAACGTTCAGACGGGCGTCTATACGGTCACATTAATGAAGTTCACAGCCATGTGAACTGTACCGATACTCAGCAAATTATTGATGTTCACGTTCAGCTGCCAGAAGCGATCATTCATCAAGTTGAGGCGGAAACTGGCACTCAAATCACTGAATACCGCGTGGAGTTTTACGGCGTCCGTCAGCAATCTAGCTAACCAACTGACTTTATCTTGTCGCAAGACTCACTCGATAGGCACGTTATTTTCACGACAGCAAAATCACCCTCAGAGGACTAAATTGTGTGCCCATGAGGGTGATTTTTGTTTTGCCTGGATTTTGGCAAATTGGCACCGAAACTCTCAAAAACTTAGCAGTTGAGGCTCAAGTTTCCGTTAAACCAACGGCATATAGACTTATTTTCTTTGTTTAGAAACTACTTAAAGACGTCTTTGGTGAACAAAACGAAGATAGTTCCAAAGACAAAAGCGGCGATCGCAAAATCCATGACTCGGTACTCCCTGATACTTGCTAACAAAACGAACTCAATAATTCATCCCTGTAATTGGAACGAACTATCGCCTAGCTGACTATAAATTACCCGACTCCCAGCCTCAACAACAAATGGTTGCGACCTGCCTTGACAAGGCTCATCGCTTCTGATCGTTAAATCATCAATGCGATCGCTGATTTAACGATCGCAACTTGTAATCGTCGTCTTATGGTTATCAGCACTGTCATATCACTCTAGGCCGCGTCATCAATTAAACTCGAAAGCCTTGCGGTACAAGCATTGCCGCGCCCGCTTTGGAAAACTAGCTAGGGGCTGAACGCTTTCAGCATGAGGATTCAGGCTCTAAATGATGACAGAGCCCCTAGTGAACTCACATTAGCTGCGAATTTGCACTGGCATCACTAAGTACGTCATTTGCAGTTCACCTAAGGGCACCATCACCGATGGACTCGTAGCGGTGTTGCACTGAATTTGAATCTCATTCGTCCCCAGCGCTTTGAGTCCATCCAGCAGATAGCGCACATTAAATGCAATATCCAAAGACTCGCCAGTGACTTGGGCAGGAATCACTTCGCGTCCACTGCCAATCTCTTGAGCTTCCACAGAAACGGCCATCGCCTGCTGGTCTGCGTCGAGGGAGAGTTTAACGATGTTGTTTTTCTGATCGGCTAATACGGCAATACGCTCCAGCGCACTGGTAAATTGCTTGCGATCGAGGGTAACCTGCCGCTCAAACTGCTTAGGCACAAGCTGTCGATAGTTAGGATATTGTCCTTCTAAGAGGCGGGTTGTAAGGCGCTGGTTGCCAACTTCAAAGATAACTTGCGTGCGATCGAACTGTAGGGCAATGGGTTCAGTCGATTGATAAACCTGCAGAATTTTTTCTAGCTCTCGCAGTGCCTTAGCAGGAACCGTGACGTCAATCATCGGTTCATCAGACGCACCTGTCTGCATCCCTGATTCATCGCTCGTCTTCACCACAGCGAGCCGATGACCATCTGTTGCAGCAAACTCCAGGATTTCAGCCTCAGCTGTCAGGTGGACACCCGTCAGGACTTGCTTACTTTCGTCGCCACTGGTCGCAAATAAAGCACCTCGCAATCCGGCAAACAAGGCCTCAGTGGATAGCTTGGTCACTTGCCCTGCTTCAACCCTGGGCAAATTAGGATAGTCCTCCGCACTTAAGCCTCGAACCTGGTATTCTCCTGAAGACGAAGTTAGGGTCACCGTTGCATCTTGTTCTGCTTCCTCAAGCGCAATATCTTCCGCAGGCAAGCGTGACACAATACTTTCGAGCAATTTAGCGGGTAAAGTCAGTTCGCCTCCAACATCTACCGTGGCCTTGAAGGTGGTTTGCATGCCCATGGTTTCATCAAATCCGATGAGGGTCACTTGTTGTTCAACCTCGTCAACCTTCAGCAACACATTGCTCAGTACAGGTTTGCTTGGTCGAGCAGGGACAACGCGACTCACCAGTGATAGATGAGTGTTGAGTTCGCTCTGAGGACAGACAAATTTCATGGGAATAACTAGACGTTGAGTAATTTGAGTTCTGAAAGCTAGCGATCCAGCTCAGTGAAATATTACCAATTCCGACTGGATGCCAATCCTATCACCCTGTTCATTTCTCCACATGCTCACAGCCTGGAAGAATCTTCTTCTAATAAAAATTTTCTTATTAGGAGTAGTAGTAGGGCTTGAGGAAACTGTGGATAATTAGGGGATCGCTTACTGTGTCAGCTACACGCTCTCCTAAAGCCTGTGGAAAACTTGTGTAAGAAGTCTGGCTTTCTCCACAACGCTGGCAGAGTCAGGACTTTTTCCACAAAGTGACGTAAAAATTCTGAATTAGCTATTGAGCTTTTCCACATTCCTTTCCCTTTTTTCCACAACATTGCCCTCCTATTATGTGATGAATCTTAATCTTCATCAGGTCTGATTTGTAGGCTGACAGATAAGTCAAAAGTGGTCGATTAGTTCACCCAACAAAAACGCTCAGTGACTCAGTCACTGAGCGTTTTTGTTGGGTGAACCGTTGAGCATGAGTGAAGTGCCGTAGCAGGGTTAATCCCTGCTAGTGTGCCCTGGCCGCATACTTATTTGGCCTGACGATGCTTTGCGATCGCGTTTTAGGCGATTTCCGGTTTGCTCAAGCGATCGCTCAGTCGCTGGACTGTTTGGGCGAGATCGGTATCCTTTTTAATTTGTTTGTTGATCTTGTCGCAGCTATACATCACAGTTGTGTGATCCTTGCCGCCAAACACCTCCCCGATCTTGGGCAGGCTTAGGTCGGTGTGTTGTCGCATCAGGTACATGCCAATCTGACGTGCCTGGCTAATTTCCCGCCGCCGGGAGTTGCTTTTGAGATCTTCGATAGAAATGCCGAACATGTCTGAAATGGTCTCGACCACTGCTTCTGGTAAAACCTCAATTTTCTCAGCCGGTGGATTGAGGACTGGGGTGAGGTTCTCCACCGTCATCGGTAAGCCTGAGATAGAGGTATAGGCGATCGCACGAATCAATGCACCTTCTAATTCCCGAATGTTGGAGGTATAGGTAGACGCAATGTATTCAATCACATTGCGCGGTAAACGCACATTTTCGTATTCAGCCTTCTTTTGCAGAATGGCCATGCGGGTTTCAAAATCCGGCACCTGAATGTCGGCAATGAGCCCCATAGAGAAGCGTGAACAGAGTCTTTCTTGTAAACGCGGGATCTGATTAGGGGGGCGATCAGAGGCCAATACGATTTGCTTGCCCGCTTCATGCAGGGTGTTGAACGTGTGAAAAAACTCTTCTTGCGTGTACTCTTTGCCTTCAATGAATTGAATATCGTCCACTAGGAGAACATCTACGGCACGATAGCGCTCGCGAAAGTGCTGCATGCTGTCTTTACGGATAGCCGTGATCAAATCGTTGGTGAATTGTTCGGTTGATACATAGGCGATGCGAGCGCTCTGGTTGATTTCCAGACGATAATGCCCGATGGCTTGCATCAGATGCGTTTTGCCCAGACCCACTCCCCCACAGAGAAAGAGGGGATTAAATTCGCGACCGGGGGATTCGGCAACCGCTAAAGCAGCGGCGTGAGCCATCCGATTATTTGCCCCCACCACAAATCGCGAGAACACGGCCTTGGGATTAAGCCCAGCGGCGCGGGGTTCAGCGGGTTCGTTGACTGCCGCAGGCGTACCCGCAACAGGAGGAGGCCAGACAATATCGGTAATGCCTGGGCCTGTCGTCATCACTTCGGCAGCCGCATCGCCCAGATCGACCACCACTTGAATTTCAACCGAACGACCCAGGATGCCGTGCATCACGGTGGAGATGGTGCCTAGGTAATGCTTTTGCAGCCAGTTACGGGCAAAAGGATTGGGGGTGGTAATGATGAGAGCCGTTTCGGATAAATCCTTTGCTCGGGCCGGTTTAATCCAAGTTTCAAAGGTTGGTCGGCTGAGCTGAGTTTGCAACTGTTCCAAGGCCTGTTGCCACAGGCCATCGAGTGATTTGTTCACACCAAACCTCCACCACTGCTACCGTGCTTTTCCCGTGTCTAAGAACACGCCACACTAAATTACTCAGGGTTGCTATTCGCTTCCGAAAAGAAGTGCCTTGACCTGTAGACGTCACCAAAACCGTGGGTGTTTACACATATTGGTGAAACTAAAGTAGCTGCAAACACACCGCGATCGCCCACAAGTTCCGCGTACACACGACACTCATGAAGCAACCTCCTTGGAGTTACTAGCGTACTCGATCTTTCCTCAAAAAGCAGGAGCAAAAATCTGCATTTAGTGTTTGCTCCTGACTGCTGACGCTACCTGTGCAAGTTTGACAGGGATTTAAAGAATCTGAAATCCCATTTCAAAGGCTTTACATCCGTATGAAACTATGCGTTTACTCATTCAGCTCGTGACGTTAGCGTTAGGAACTCACTGCCTACTAAACCGTCACATTGCGTAAGGGGACAGCACTATCACGTACTCCGTTACGCTAGAGATATCGGCAATAGAACCTAGAGTCTCATGCTGTCGTCAGCCATTTTGGGATGGAGGTAGCAGACTCCTCCAAGAATTGGCCAGGTTGTTGTGAAGCCAGCTGGGGCTGATGTTGAAGCCCTGAAATCGTGCCAGCTGACCTGTGAGCAAATGTCTGAATTCTATTGGCAGACTGTAAATGTAATCGTTCGATCCCATGACCTCTTCGCGAAACAAGCCTCCTTTGAAACCTCGTCGTAGGCTCGCCTACGCCCTTCTGACCCTACTGGGTACTGGGACGTTGATGGTACTCAATCAAACAACCCCGACTCAGGCTCCCTTGCCAGGCTGGCTCGTGGCCAGTTCTCAAGCGATCGCGCAACCAGTGGCACAAAGCACAGCGCAACCTCGGGGAGGGAACTTTATTGCGACGGCTGTTGAGCGGGTGGGTCCTTCGGTGGTGCGTATTGATGCGGCACGGACAGTGGTGCAGCGTACGCCTAATGTCTTTAATGACCCATTTTTCCGTCAGTTTTTCGGTGATTTAGGAGTGCCGACTGAGCCCCGCACGCGAGTCGAACGGGGGACTGGCTCGGGATTCATTATTGATTCAGCGGGGGTGATTTTGACCAATGCCCATGTGATTGAGGGGGCTGACCGCGTCATCGTGACCTTAAAGGATGGTCGCGAATTTCCGGGTGAGGTGGTCGGGACGGATCCACTCACTGATATTGCGGTGATTCAAGTCGATGCCTCTGATCTACCCACGGTAACTTTGGGGGATTCAGAGCAGTTGCGTCCAGGGGAATGGGCGATCGCGATCGGTAATCCTCTGGGACTAGACAACACAGTAACGGCGGGTATTATCAGTGCGACCGGACGCTCTAGTGCGCAAATTCAAGTGCCGGATAAGCGGGTCAGCTTTATCCAAACCGATGCTGCGATTAATCCGGGTAACTCGGGGGGGCCATTACTGAATGAGTTTGGTGAAGTCATTGGCGTGAATACCGCCATTATTGGGGGGGCTCAGGGGCTTGGCTTTGCGATTCCGATCAATACGGCACAGGATATTGCTCAGGAACTGATTGCGAAGGGATTTGTGGATCATCCCTATCTAGGGATCCAAATGCGAACGCTGACGCCGACTGTCCGGGATGTCATCAATAGTGATCCTCGCAGTCGCCTCACGATTACCGCCGCATCAGGCGTTATTATTTTGGGGGTACGGCAGAATTCTCCGGCAGCTAAAGCAGGCTTACAGCCGGGGGATGTGATTTTGCAGCTGGCGGGTCAGACCATTCGCGAGGCTGAGACTGTCCAACAGATTGTGCAAGCGAGTGAAGTCGGTGTTCCCATGGCGGTCACGCTGGATCGTCAAGGACAGACTTTGGCATTAAGGGTACGTCCTGAGCCCGTGCCGCTCAACTAGATCGATAGCGTGACTGCCATCGGTTGATAGAGGGTGAACCGGCAAGCTGTATCGTAGGGAAGTGGGTGCGTTTAAGCCAGATTCAGATTGGGATTGAGTCATTGTTAGTGACTTTAAGTTGACTAATTGAGTGATGATCATCTGTTACGCCTACGACTCAAAGGCTAATAACTGTACTTGCCGTTGAGTGATGAGTCGTCAAGCGCTACAGATGTGTCCCTAATGGATTGCAGTCTCAACTACAGTTTGAGAGGAACGCCCTGCGTTAAGTTCAAGGCCTGTTAAAAAAGGGGCTCTACTCATGACTTCAGCTGATCCCCCTCGTCATAAGCATATTGTTCTGACGTCCCATCCAGGGCACTTTGGCTCTAAGCCGTTGCCCGTCCATTGGGGGAACCCCGATCCTGACAAGCGTGGCCCCATAATTGCGACTTTGGGGAATCTTGCTCACCGCAATGCAATCGGTACCCACTCGGGTGCCTATGCCGTTTATCGAGCGTTGGCGATCGCCAGTGGTGTCCTAGAAAGGACGCACCGTGCCGATTTGACGAATACAGCGCCTACGGTGTCGATTGGCCCCCATCCTAGTTGGGGGGATGCCAGCAAAATTGTCTCGATTGACCCCTTTGGAGCGCTGGACAATAACTTGTTTGCGGATTTGCGGGCTGATGGCTATGACATTCGTCCCTCCATTGCGATTACCAAAGCTCATATCAATATTCCTGAACTGCAAGAAGCCGTCGGTAGCGATCGCCTCCAGGTGGATGGCCAAATCCTGAAGGAAGGGGGTGAGTTAGTCGTCACAAAGGCTGCGATTGAGCCGGTATGGTATTTGCCAGGCATTGCCCAGCGCTTTCAGGTATCGGAAGGGGAACTCCGACGCACCCTGTTTGAGCAGACGGGCGGCATGTTTCCTGAATTGGTAACGCGATCGGATCTAGAGGTGTTTCTCCCGCCCATTGGTGGCTATACCGTCTACATCGTGGGGGACGTTGAGGCTATCACCGATCCGAACCGTTCCCTCGCCGTCCGGATTCATGATGAGTGTAATGGCTCGGATGTCTTTGGCTCGGACATTTGTACCTGTCGTCCTTACTTAGTTCACGGGATTGAAGTCGCGGTGCGGACGGCCCAAGCAGGCGGCGTGGGCGTGATTATTTATGCTCGCAAAGAGGGGCGTGCATTGGGCGAAGTCACTAAGTTCTTGGTATACAACGCGCGTAAGCGCCAAGCGGGGGGCGATCGCGCGGATGCTTACTTTACCCGCACAGAATGTGTGGCTGGGGTGCAGGATATGCGTTTCCAAGAACTCATGTCGGATGTCATGCACTGGTTAGGGATTACGCGGATTGATCAGCTGGTATCAATGAGCAACTTAAAATACGACGCCATTACCCAATCGGGGATTGAGGTCGTTGAGCGCATTTCAATTCCAGACGAATTGATTCCTGCGGATGCTCAGGTGGAAATGGATGCGAAAAAGGCGGCGGGCTACTACACCGAGGGCGAAGCACCCGATGCTGATGCCCTGACGCAAACCGTGGGGCGACAATATGAGGATGTGCCATGACGCCGGACGAAGCTGAAGCCATTGCTTACCTCCGTCACCCGCAAGCTATCCGCGATCGCTGTCAGCAACTCTTTGATCTGTGTCTGACTGACCAATTGGCCAATTTTGCCTGTGAGTTGTCGCAACTAGATACAGTTGCGGCCTATGTGGTGGAAACCACACAGCAGCTCTATCCGAGTTTTAAGGTGCCGTTTCATAGTCGGTGGCGGCACTTTGATGCAGGCGGCGTGGCTCGACTGGCTGAGCTGGATCAGGCATTACAGGCACTACCTTCGCTCGCAGCAGCGCGTTCACGCTTGGATTTAGCTATCGTCAGTGTGCTGCTCGATGCAGGGGCTGGTCGTCAGTGGCGCTATCACGATCGCAGTGCCGACCAGGTGTTAGGCCGTTCCGAAGGGTTAGCGATTGCCAGTCTGCGGGCGTTTGAGGCCGGGGTGTTTTCCTCTGACCCAGCTGCCCCCTATCAAGTCGATGCGATCGCGTTGCAGAACCTGACCCTGGCAAATTTAGCTGCGGTTTTGCAAGTTCGAGACGATAATCCCCTCGTCGGGTTAGCTGGGCGCTTGACGCTTCTCCATCGGCTGGGAACGACACTGCAAGAACAGCCGGAGCGTTTTGGGACGACTCCAGCCCGACCCGGTAATTTGGTGGATTACTGGCAGGCTAAGTATGGTGCTGCCGTGAATGCTGGCGACTTGCTCACAGAAATGCTGGCAAGTTTAGGGACAATTTGGCCGGGCCGGGTGGCGATCGCCGACATCAACTTAGGCGATGTTTGGCCCCATCCTGCACTGCCCAATACATCGCCTGGTGCGAGCTTAGTGCCCTTTCATAAGCTCTCCCAGTGGCTAACTTATTCCCTGGTCGAACCGTTGATGGCATCAGGCATTCAGGTCACCCAGCTGAATGCGCTGACAGGATTAGCCGAATACCGGAACGGCGGGCTGTGTGTCGACATGGGGCTACTGGTTCCCAAACAGGCATCGGTTACCCAGCAGGCCCATTTGCCTGATTCCACAGTCGTCGTCGAATGGCGAGCGTTAACGGTCGTGTTGCTAGACCGTATCGGCGATCGCGTCCGGCAGCTCTTGCATAAAACGCCTGAGGAGTTACCTCTCATCAAGGTACTTGAGGGTGGTACTTGGGCGGCTGGACGGCGCATTGCTAAACAACTGCGATCGGAGGGGACACCGCCCATTACATTGCAAAGCGACGGCACCGTGTTTTAGGGAGGTCTGCCATGAAGAATTTGGTAACGCTGATCAATCATCCGCTGATTCAGCACAAGCTGACGCTGATGCGGCAAAAGGAGACGAGTACCGCCAAGTTTCGTCAACTCTTGAGCGAAATCAGTATGTTGCTAGCCTATGAAGTAACGCGCGACATGCCGACGGCAAAGGTGCCGATTGAAACGCCCCTCACGACAACCCATGCACCCATGCTAGCGGGTAAGAAGCTTGTGATTATTTCCATCATGCGGGCGGGGCAAGGCATCTTGGACGGGATGCTGCAACTGATGCCGTCAGCACGGGTAGGACATATCGGGCTCTATCGCGATCCTAAAACCCATGTCGTTGTGGAGTATTACTTCAAGGTGCCGATCGATGTGAGCGATCGCGAAATGCTGATTGTCGATCCGATGGTGGCGACGGGTAATTCGGCGGTAGCGGCGGTGCATCGCTTGAAAGAAACTCAGCCTCAGTCGATGAAGTTAGTCTGCCTTCTGGCTGCACCGGAAGGAATCGCCCATTTTCATGAGGAACATCCTGATGTGCCCATTTTTACCGCTGCAATTGACGAAAAGTTAGACGAGCATGGCTATATTTTGCCAGGCTTAGGGGATGCGGGCGATCGTATGTTTGGCACGAAATAATCAACAATATTCGTTACGTCACTGAAGTCAATCTCACTGACATCAGTCATTGTGGTGTTGAGCAATGGTTGATATGCAGGACTTGGAATGTTGGGTAGGTAGCTCAGCCCAGAGAATATATGGAATCGGGTTGCAAATCATAATGGTCGCGTTTTATTGGGAAAAGCTGGACTGTCAGAATCAACCGACGGGGGGGTTAGGGGCTTGGCGTGCCAAAGTTCCTGGTGGCTGGATAGTTGCGATTCGCTGTGGCGGTGGTGAGGGTGGTGGAGTCACCTTTTACCCGGATCCTTATCATCAGTGGGATGGCGGATCTTTACCTTAGTGGCCAATGCATTTAGTTCATTAATAAATCAGCTTGGAATGCGATTAAAAAGTGTTTACCTTGAGGTTTATCAATTGAGTGAATCACTGAACTGAGGCTTTAACTATAGAGATAAATCTTAGGCTGACTTAGGTAATAAATCGTAGCTAAATCTAAACCAAATCACTATCTTTATTGGCATTGAAATAATCTTGCGAAACCCTATGAGTCCATCGTAAAAAGGGTTGCCGACCACCGAAATGTGGCAATCATGACTTGAAAATTGCATAGAGCTGTAAAAGATGCTTGTACTTTTATTGGCATGGCTTTGAGTTTATTATTATGAGATTTACCGAAAAAAATCATGGATTTTTTTCGGTAATTACCTTACTTTGCTTCTCAGCATCCTAGATCTAGCTGTACTCTTATTTCACTAATGTGGGAATTTTAAGGGTATTGGACAAATCTCTTATTCTAAGACGGAGATGGCATCTTCCTTCAATAACCGACCTCAACCGTGGCTTCAACTTCCTGGCTACACTTGCGTTGAGGCAATATATCAAGGATCTCGGACTATCATCTATCGTGCTGTGCAGACTGAGAATCAATCCTCAGTCGTAATTAAAGTGTTGCGGCGAGAGTATTCTAGCTTTTCCGAACTTGTCCAAGCTGACTATTATGCGTTGGGTGTGACCCTCTATCAATTGCTCATCGGTAGCTTGCTCCTTGGGGCGAATGGTGCTTTAGAGTTCGTGTCAAGTGCTCTGGGCTTAAAGCATGACTGGGAAGCGTGTTTGCCGCTGTGGGAGTGTCAAGCAGCTGTTGTTGACTTTGAATTAAGACAGCCAGGCGTGTGCGATCGCCGCTTCATCTTTGAACAATGCTATGGCTGGGAAGGGAGGTTCAAACCTTGTTAGATGCTGATGAACAACTTTCCCTAATCCAGTTCTCGATTGAGCAGGTATCAGATGGCGTTCTCTGGATCACCTCAGAGGGACTTATTGTGCATGCTAACCGGGCAGTGTGTCACATGCTGGGATATTCATTGGAAGAGCTCACACAATTTTCAGTGACTGATATTGATCCAGATGTGTCACCCAACTCAGAACATAATTCTTGGGAGATTTTGAAGCAACAAGGTTATTTGTTGTTTGAAACTCGCTATCAAGCAAAAGATGGATGGATTTTTTCTGTTGAAGTGTCATCGAATTATCTAGAATTTTCAGGCGAAGAATATTATGTTTCAATTATCCGTGATATTAGCGATCGCAAAGCTGCTGAACAGGAACTTATCTTAAAGCAAAGTTATTTAGAAGCTCTACTGAATAATATTGCTCATATTGCCTGGATCAAGGATGATCAAAGTCGATTTATTCACTGCAATGAATCGTTTTCTCAGGCTTGTGGTAAACCAGCAGAAGAGCTAGTGGATAAAACAGATTATGATGCTTGGCCTAATGAACTGGCTCAGGCGTATCTTAAGGCTGACTTTCAGATTTTACAGTCCGATCAGCGAAATGTTGTCGAGGAGAGGATTGCTCTTGCTGATGGTTCTTTGGGGTGGCTAGAGACCATCAAAATACCGTTTCGTGATGTGCATGGGCCGCTTGCTGGCACAGTTGAAATCGCAGCCGATATTAGCGATCGCAAACAAGCTGAACGATTACTCGCTGATTACAACCAAGAACTAGAGCAGCAAGTTGAAGAGCGCACCCGAGCCCTTCAAGAAAGTGAAGAAAGGTTACGGCTTGCCCTGAGTGCAACCAACCAAGGCTTTTTTGATCTGAATTTGCGAACCGGTGAAGCCATTGTCAGTCCTGAATATGCCGTGATGTTGGGATATGACCCAGCGACTTTTCACGAAACAGAGGCGACTTGGCGGTTACGGTTGCACCCAGACGATCGCGAACAAACGCATCAAGCTTATCGAGCCTACGAGGCCGGTCAAACCAATCAGTACAAAGCTGAGTTTCGTCTGCAAACTCAGCAGGGCGACTGGAAATGGATTCTCTCGATTGGGCAGTTTATTGAGTGGGACGAAACGGGTCAACCGACAAGGCTGCTGGGTACTCACACGGATATTAGTGATCGCAAGTCTGCGGAAATTCAATTGGCAGCTCAGAACACGCTGCTGGCCCAAATCGCTCAAGGGCAGCCCCTGTTGGAAGTGCTGAATTCCCTAATTTACAGTGTCGAACGTGACCTGGATGGAGTGCTCTGCTCCGTCTTATTGTTGGACAAAGAGAATCGTCTCCGTAAAGGGGCTGCCCCAAGTTTACCGACTGAATTTAACGAGGCCGTTGATGGTCTCTTAATTGGCGAGGGCGTGGGATCTTGCGGTACAGCAGCCTTTCGTAACCAAACCGTGATTGTGTCGGATATTGCGACGGATTCCCTGTGGTGTCCTTATAAAGACTTAGCTTTGGGTTACGACCTCAGGGCTTGCTGGTCGAGTCCAATTACCGCTCGTGGAGGTGAAGTTTTAGGGACATTCGCCATGTATTACAAGCAGGTGCGATCGCCCCAAACCTATGAATTGAGAGTGATTACACAGATGGCTCACATTGCCGGGATTGCGATTGAGCGTCACCGAGCCGAGGCCAAGCTGCGTCAGAGCGAAACCAATTTGCTTGAGGCACAACGAGTTGCCCATGTAGGCAACTGGGAGTTTGATATTGCCAGTCAGATGATGAATTGGTCGCCTGAAATGTTTCGCATCTATGGTTTGGAGCCGTCAGCATTAGCGCCTTCTTATCAGGATTACCTGCAACTGATCCCGGTCGATGCTCGTTTGCGATGGCAGCAACATGTGGAGCGAGCCATTGCTGAAGGCATCCCTTATACCCTTGAATATCGTCGAACTCGATCCGATGGATTGGTGAGTCATCATGAGTGTCGAGCTGAGGTGGAACAGGATACGCAAGGACAGGTCATTCGTATATTTGGTACGACCCTTGACATCACGGAGCTCAAACAAACTGAGCTAGCGCTCCAAAACTTGGTTGCCGGGACGGCTGCAACCACCGGGGAGGACTTTTTTCCCGCGCTTGTTTCTCACATTAGTACTGCTCTCGATGTCCCCATTGCTTTAGTGACCCAATTTGTGGATTGCGAGCTGCAAAGTTTAGCCTTTGTTGTTGATGGTGAATTACAGCCTAATTTCACTTACAATTTGCCGGATACGCCGTGTCGCGATCTTGTTGTTGACTACACTTACCACTGCCCCAGTGACCTCGCTGCACACTTCCCCAAACACCCTCATCGGGACAGAGGCGTAGACAGCTATTTAGGGGTTGCTCTCCGCGATCGCCAAGGGCAAGTACTCGGCAGTTTGTGCATTTTTGATCGACGGCCTTTGCAAGATCCTGAGCGGGCAAAGCAGATTCTAAACGTCTTCGGGAGCCGAGCTGAAGCTGAACTAGAGCGCCAACGAGCGGAGAACGCCTTACAAAGTTTGATTGAAGGAACGGCAGCGTTAACGGGGCCTGACTTTTTTGCCGCTCTGGTGCGTCATCTGGTTGCAGCCTTGAATGCTTCACACGCCTTTGTGACTGAACGTATCGAGAACGATCAATTGCGCTTTTTGGCAGCTTGGGGCGATGGCCAGTATCTGCCGAATGACGTTGTTGATATGGAGGGGACGACCTGTGCCGAGGCGCTACGCCAAGGGGCATATTACTGCAAGCGTGATGTCATTGCCTGCTTTCCCAACAACCCTAGACTGGCACCCATGGGTGTGGAAAGCTATATGGGGGTTGCACTCCAGAACCGCCAAGGTGAAGCATTGGGCACACTCTGTGTTTTTGCCCGTCAGCCTCTTCCCGATCCTGAACATACGGAACAGATCTTGCGGGTGTTTGCCGCCCGAGCTGCCGCTGAGTTGGAACGACAACGGGCTGAAATACTGATTAAGCAGCAATTTGCGGCGATAGAAGCCGCGATAGATGGCATCAGTATTCTGCAAAATGGTGTTTACCTTTATGTGAATCAAGCCCATCTCAAGTTATTTGGCTATGAACATGCCGATGAACTGGTGGGGCAAAGTTGGGAATGTCTGTATTCCTCAGATGAATGCAGACGATTTGAGCAGGAGATCTTGCCGCAATTAACCTACGGGCAGGGCTGGCAGGGAGAAGCGATCGCGACGCGCAAAGATGGATCGACCTTCACGCAGGGGGTGTCTTTGACACTGACAGAGGATCAATTACTGATTTGTGTTTGCCGTGATATCAGCGATCTTAAACAGGCTCAAGCTCTCATTGCCCACAATGCACTGCATGACCCGCTGACGGCTTTACCCAACCGCACGTTGCTGCTAGAGCGCCTAGAGCTAGCGATGCAGCGGGCTCAACGCTACGAGAACTACTGTTATGCCGTTTTATTTTTGGATCTGGATCGATTCAAAGTGATTAATGACAGTTTGGGTCACATTGTCGGTGACCAACTCTTAGTGGCGATCGCCCAGCGGCTAAAAACCCATTTGCGTCAGACCGATCTCGTGGCGCGCTTGGGAGGGGATGAGTTCTTCATACTGCTAGAAGACATCAGCAGTACCGAAGAAGTGGCTCAAATCGCAGAACGAATCTTGAACGATTGTCAAACTCCATTGACGATTCATGGACATCAAATTTTCACCAGCATCAGTATCGGCATTGTGATCGGAAAAAAAGACTATCAGCAAGCGACTGATTTGATTCGTGATGCCGATATTGCAATGTACCAAGCAAAGTCGCAAGCCAGCAATTCCTATCGTTTTTTTGATACGGAAATGCATACCGAGTTTGTCAATCGACTGACCTTAGAAACTGATATGCGTAGGGCACTTGATCAACAAGAATTGACGATTTACTATCAGCCTATTGTGAATCTAGCCAATCGTCAGATTGTTGGGTTTGAAGCTTTAGTACGGTGGCAGCATCCAACTCGAGGCTTAATTACCCCTGATGAGTTTATTCCCATTGCGGAAGAAACTGGCTTTATTTCACAGATTGATAATCTTGTCCTCCATCAAGCTTGCCAGCAAATTGTTAATTGGCAAAGGCGCTTTCCCGAATATTCTTTACTCAAAATCAGCATCAATCTCTCGGCTCAAGACTTATATAAACCCAGCTTGATACACGAAATAGACAAAATTCTGACCCAGACTGGGTTGAATGGTAGGAACCTCACGCTAGAAATCACTGAAAGCTTGCTAATTAAAGATATTGAGCAAATGATCGATGTGCTAATGCAATTGAATGCTAAAAAGATTCAGATCAGTATTGATGACTTTGGTACAGGCTATTCTTCCCTGAGCTATCTCCATCGACTACCGGTTCATAGTTTAAAGATTGACCGCTCTTTCGTGAGTCAAATGGAGGTGGAAACTCGTAACCATCAGGTTGTCAGCACTGTCATTACGTTAGGACAGCAGCTTGGCTTAACTGCGATCGCTGAAGGTATTGAAACGCCACAGCAGCTACAGCTATTGCGCAAGCTCGGGTGTCAGTTCGGACAAGGATACCTGTTTTCAAAACCTCTGGCCGCCCAGGATATTGAAGCCTGCTTTTTCCAAAGTACGGGTGTTGGAGGTTGCTGATGGGGGCGATAGGGTGATCCGGAGGGCATCGCCTGTCTTGATATTCCCCAGATTGATGTTTGGTGAAGATGATGTACTTGACTGGAAGTCCTGTACATTGAACGCCTAATTCCAACTTCCGTATTTGGAATTCCGATTGCTGCCACATTGGAGTAACTATGCTGTCCGATGAAGTCCTGCGATATATCGACCAAAGTGTTCTCTGCTGGTTGGCAACGGTTGACACTGACGGATGGCCAACGGTCTCACCGAAGGAAGTTTTTGCAGCTTTAGATGATACCCACATTATCATTGCCAACATTGCCTCGCCGGGAAGCGTCAGAAACATTCGCATGCATCCGCCAGTTTGCGTGAGCTTTATCGATATTTTGACTCAGCGAGGCTTTAAAGTACGGGGCATAGCTCATCTTGTCTTACCCTCTGCACCTGAGTTTGCTGCGATGGTTGAACCGCTCGAACACATCACTCAAGGAGCGTTTCGGATTCACTGCATCATAAGTGTTGAAGCACAGCATGTAACCCCGATTATGGCCCCTAGCTATCACCTGATTCCAGGAACAACTGAGAATTCTCAACGCCGAAGTGCGATGGAGACTTATGGAGTGCAACCACAGAGTTCTTGATGATACTGGTGCCAACCCTAAGAGACTTTGCAGGAGAGTATCCCACTTTTGAAAATCACCCTTATTCCTCAGTCTTTTCTTCTAAAACTGGGAGAAGGGGAGCAAGACTTTAAAGTCCCTTGCTTTGTCTCGAATGTCCCTTGGACTATAGGCTGAAAGAGGAATTTAGAAAGAGGGCACAACGTCAAATGCACTTATACAAAACTGGAATGTACTCATTTTGCGGCTTTATTCTCTGTAGAGGATAAGTAGATTTTCCTAAGTAAAATAAACCAATGTCGATTGCGGCTGAGGACTGTTGTCCTGGCCTTATCGGGGGAAATAAACCAATGCCCGCATGGGTTGTGCTTTGTTAAGCTATCCTCCAAATACATATAGCGATCTACTTATGTGAATATTTCTAAAAGATATAAGCGATAGCTCTTCAATATCTGACTGTCCGCTTCTTGTTAAGATTCAAGCCATATCATCAAAATGAACTATCTTTTGGGAATGCTGAGCATATATCTCTATAAGAATCAGAGAAAATAAATTAACATCTTGAGGATTTCAGAGTGCTGAAGAACTTTCTATCTTTTCATAAAAGACCTGTTGAAAAACGCTTTAAACTCCTTCAAAGTTTTTCCATAGTAAGCTTTTGTATGTTTTCTCTGACCACGAGCTTGCTCGCCATTTTCTATCGCCAGCAGGCAGTCCGTGACTTAGTCATTTCCACAGAAGAAAACAATATTGCACTGACGCAAACTTTTTCTAACACCCTCTGGCCAAAATACGGAAACTTCCTATCTTCAACTCAAGTGCTCAGTGATCAAGAATTGGTAGATCATCCTAGAACTCAAGAATTATATGAGGAGACCATAGGCCAATTTTCAGGCTTGTCAATTGTTAAAATTAAAGTCTTTGATCTAAGTGGACGTACAGTCTTTTCTACTGATAAGTCTCAAATGGGAGATGATAAAAGTCAATCATCGGGCTTTATATTAGCTAGAGCTGGTCAGGTAACCAGTCAGCTAGGGCACCGTGATACATTTAAAGCCTTGCAAGATACTTTACAAGATCGCCATTTACTCTCTAGCTACATTCCTATCTATAACGATGTTGCCCAAGAAGAAATAGCTGGAGTGTTTGAACTTTATAGTGATGTTACACATTTATTGGAACGTATTGAAAGGACTCAAAGAAGAGTCGTTCTAGGAAGTGCAATGATTCAACTCATATTTTATATCACTCTATTTCTTTTTGTAAGCAGAGCCGATCGCTTGCTAGAGAAACAATATCGGCAAGTTCAAGAACAGGCGATAGAGTTGGAAACAACTCTGACTAAGCTAAGAGAAACTCAATCACAAATGCTGCAAAGTGAAAAGATGTCTAGTTTAGGACAAATGGTCGCTGGAGTAGCCCATGAAATTAATAATCCAGTAAGCTTTATTCATAGCAACCTGCCTCATATTCGGGAATATGTTTGCAATTTGCTTAGATTGCTTAACCTATATGAAAAGCACTATCCTGAACCAGCTTCTGAAATTCAAGCTGAAGCTGAAGCGATTGACTTAGATTTCATTCAGGAAGATCTGCCAAGAATTTTATCTTCAATGAACGTCGGCAGTAAGCGAATTCGTGAAATTGTTCTGGCACTTCGTATTTTTTCAAGATTGGATGAGTCGAATATCAAGTTAGTTGATATCCACGAAGGGTTAGACAGTACTCTAATGCTTCTTAAGCATCGCATTTCAGCTAGCCCACATCGCACTGAAATTCAGATTCTTAAGGACTATGGCACGATCCCAAAAGTTGAATGCTATGCTGGTTTGCTCAACCAAGTTTTTATGAATATTCTAGCTAATGCTATTGATGCATTAGATGAAAAAGTTCAAAATCATAAAGAAAGGGATGATGCTAAAAATCTTAATCAGATTATTTTACGTACGGCTGTAGCTGATGAAAAATGGATAGAGATCTCGATTGCAGACAATGGACTCGGCATGTCTCAAGCAACTCAAGAACATATGTTTGAGCCATTTTTTACAACTAAACCAGTTGGTAGAGGGACAGGTATGGGAATGTCTCTCAGCTATCAAATCATTACTGAAAGGCATCGTGGTGAACTAGAATGTTACTCTACTATCAATGAGGGAACAGAATTTTTGATTCGAATTCCTATCCGTTCCGATTTAGCTAGTAGAAAACCTAAGCTGCATTCAACATCCTCTAGATTGTGGATGGCGCAATCAGTCTCAAAAGGTAAATAGTTTCTGGTGCTAAATGCAAGCTCATCGCTAAGTAGTTCGGTGTATGTATTTGTAGCAGTGGTTAGCGAAGCATAACCACTGTCGACGTTGGATTACGTTTTTCAGCCGTAGTTTGCATGAGTTTATTTTTGTAGAGCAATTTACTGATATTCCGTCTCTGATAAACCATTACGCCTCTAGTTCTCTAGCTGCGGGATGGTTATTCAGGAATTTATAAACCTGATATATTGCCTTGGAAGCTATTGCAGCTTTCCTGATGCATAACCTTTTGCGAATATTTTTGGGATGTAAGAAAGCTAATTTCAACTGACGGTATTTTCTTTTTCGGAGGCATCTGTAATCCAGTCTGTTGGCAGATACCCTGTCGGTTCATCCCATTGATCATCTTCATCTACTGGTGTTTGGTGGCTGGGTAAGGCTGAACCATCGGTGATGATAGCGTCAGAGAGCGTCACTGGAATTTCGCGCAGTGCGTCTAAAACCTCTTTAGCTGAGCGATAGCGCTGGGAAAAGTCATACCGAACCATCTGATTGAGAACGTGAGCCAAGGCAGGACTCAAATCGGGAACGTGATACTGCCAAATCAGTTCTCCTCTGTCGTCGTAGGCAAGCTTATAGGGGGAGAGTCCCGTGAGCGCTTCGATCGCCGTCACACCCACTGCATAAACATCACTACTGAACCGAGGCAGTCCCGCTGATTGTTCGCTAGGCATATAGCCTTTGGTGCCAATCCCGATGGTTGACGTGACCTGTATATCTTTATCCGTGAGCTGGTTAGAGATCTCCTTGACCGAACCAAAGTCAATGAGTACCAAGCGACCGTCACCGCTGCGTCGAATGATGTTGGAAGGTTTGATATCGCGGTGAATCACCCCTTGCTCGTGGACAAACTCGACGATGGGGAGAATGTCTAGCAAAAAGTTCATGACCCATGCCTGCGACTTAGGCTGGCGTGAAGCTAACTCAGCTTTCATCGTGGCACCCTGAATCATTTCTTCCACGAGATAGAAGGCCGAATTCGTCTCAAAGTGGGCCAGTAGCCTGGGGATTTGGTGATGATGCCCTAATCGTTCGAGTGTGTTGGCCTCTGACAGGAAGAGGCGATGGGCAAGCTGGTGCGCCTTCGGATCATCGCTGATGATGCGGAGCTTCTTGACAACACAGGTGGGTTCGCCTGGACGTTGTGTATCTATAGCCGTGTAGGTTTCGCTAAAACCGCCCGACCCCAATACTGAGAGCACTTGATAACGCGCTCCTAAAAAGCTGCCCACAATTTGTGCCTGCTGGGCTTCCAGTAAGTCTTGAAAGTCCTCCTCCTGGCTGATAATCTCCTGCACAATCGGGGACGTCACGTACTGAGCTAGCGTGTTGCGAAGACGCTGCTTACGAATTTGCTCCACAATGAGCCCGACTAGGCTCGTAAAGCCGCCTACGGAGAGAATTGCCAGATAAACGCCTGCGGTTGGCAAAAAGACACCAGCCAGGGCGAAACTCAGGTAGCTGACGGTTAGTGTTCCGACAGTGATGCCAGCGGTCCAAGCGAGTCGATGTAGGGTTCGTTTACTCCGACGCATGAGGAGAGCCACCCCACTGCCCATCACTAAAACTAAGACAGCGCGTGCGAAGGGTGAAGGCAACGCTTCAACCAGAGCCGAACCTGAACGGAGAGTGGCAATATCGTTCGCGAGGACTTCAATGCCGGTAAGTGGGTCTGGATAAAATGCTGTTCTGGCGAAGGGTGTTCCATGAAAGTCTTGGTGGAGGTCGGCTGTGGTGCCAATCAACACAATTTGATCTTCAAAAACGGCTCCGGATTGCAAATAGTTTTGCCAGAGATCAGGGTCGATCACATAGGAAAACGGAATGTGGGGGAAGGTGTGATGGGGGCCATGGAAGTTGATGTGTGTGCCCCGATCGCGAGAATAGTCGATCTGAGCCGCATCCAGGGTTGCCTCGCTAAAACTGGTGATTTGCTCCCAGTCGGAAGGTAACTGGCTCCGAGCATCCAAATCAGCTGAAGCTTGCTTGAGGAATTGTAGGTAGACATAACCCTGACGATGAATGCGCCCATTCATTTCTAAGGGAAAATTGATGAGACCGATATGGGTACCGGTTTGCTCGAATGTGTTGAGCGGCCACATTAACTTTTGGAGGGTGCCCTGACGCAAAACATCCTCATTGCCAGGAGACATGGCTGCGAGCACAACGCGATCGCCATATTTTTCCAGGACATCAATCAGGGCTTGATCATCTTCAGGGCCGTAACCACTATCGGTGGCGAGCACAATATCAACCGCGACGGCTTTAGCCCCTGCCTGCATTAATCGTTCAATCACAATCGCATAGGCCCGTCGCTGCCAGGGCCATTGTTCAATGGGTGCCAAGGCGGCCAGCTTTTCTGGATTCGCCCGAGCATGTTCGGCCTGGGACAGCGATTCATCATCAATTGCCAGAATCACAATGTCCTCAGGAGCTGCTTGGGGGCCTCGCAGCTCAAAGAAAACTGTCTGTAGCTGTCGTTCCCAGCGCTGCAGGATGGGATTATCCAATCCGGTTAAAAGGGTGGCTGTGGTTAGGCAGCTTACCGTCAGTACACGCAGCCAAGTGGGTTGAAACCAACGTTTAGACTGCTGCGTTTTGGACTGGGTCTTGGACTGAGTGGTGGTGCTGGGGGGTAGCATTGCACTAACAGAGGGGAATAAGGGAAAAAATCACTGAATTCCGGATGACATCGCGCTTCACGAAGCTGGTTGTAATGTCTGTGACGGCCGACTATAGGGCGTTTCACACTGCGATGTTGTTCTGATGGCTGCTTGGCAACCTTAACATTCGCTACGGTAGACGGCAAATGATGAGGGTGAAGGCGTGAACCGACCCACCGACTGTGTGATTGAGAATGCCGTTTTGTCAGGCCGTCCGGGTCACTGGGCGATCGCCATCGACCAGGGCAAAATTGTCGCTGTGACCCCTGCATCAGCTCCATAATTGGGGGGTGAATGTGGGGACTGCGACCAACAACATCCAGAATCTTTTTACCCCTTGCGGCGATGGCGATGTGTTGAAAATTGCTACCTTACTGGCGCAGACCCTCCAACTGGGAACGACGACCCGCCATGAATTCTGTCTGGATATGGTGACCCAAAATGCCGCTCAAGCAATTGGAATCCCCGCCTATAGTGTGCAATCCGGTGGCATCGCCGATCTGGTGATTCTGGATGCTGTTTCAGCCTCCGAAGCGATCGCGACAGCGCCGCCCAACCGTACGGTTTTGAAGGCCGGTAAAGTTGTTGCCCAAACAGAACTTAGCCGCAATTTTTGGCGAGGATAACGGCATAATCTTAAGAGTGAGTCCTGACTTTGCCGACGCAATTTTGGTACATTTGAACTGAATTGCTTTGTCGGAAATGCAGTATGGCCGCCATGAGTTCTGTTAGAGCCAGACGGCGAGCCATTGGATGCGGTACTGGGCATCGGGAGAATTCCAGATGTTTCGCCCTCAATGGCTCAAGCGATAAACTCACCCCCGAGCGATGGCGATCGCTTGTCTAAATTTATGCTAGAGGAAGTCCTGCAACTCACTTTGTTTCCCTTGAGTGACCATCAAGATCCCCTGCCAGAATACCAAGTCCGTGAAAGCGCCCGCGCTCGCCATGTGTCCTTGAAAGTTTCATTTCAAGGTGCTTTGGAGGTGGTGGTACCTCAAGGTTTCAACCCTGAGGACATTCCCGATATCTTAGAGCGACGACGGGGCTGGATTGCGAAAACCCTGAAGCGGATTGAACAGCAACGCGATACGCTACCCGCCGATCATGATGCTGACCGACCCACGCAACTCATCCTGCAAGCCTGTGGCGAGACCTGGCAAATCTGCTATAAGCAGGCCCGTGGTTCCGCTGTGGCTTTGACCCAAAGTAACCCTCAAGAACTCACGCTGCGCGGTGAAATTAAAGATGTTGATACCTGCCGTGAGCTATTAAGAGGCTGGCTGCAGCGGAAGGCCCGAGCTGAACTTTCCCCTTGGCTACAACGGCTGAGTCAGCGCTGTGATCTGGCCTATAGCCGTTTCTCCGTACGGGGACAGACGAGTCGTTGGGGCAGTTGTTCGTCGCGGCAGTCAATTAGTTTGAACTTTAAACTGCTATTCTTGCCTGCTGATGTGGTGGATTATGTGCTCATCCACGAGCTTTGTCACACGGTTCACATGAATCACTCCAAAGTCTTTTGGCAGTTGGTCAAGCGTTACTGTCCCGAGTGCGATCGCGCCAAAGCGGATCTGAAAAAAGCCTGGCAATATGTCCCTCAGTGGATCGATGCCTAACTTCTTTTGGACGCCTCACAGCGGTTATCACTGGGACTACTCCCCTCGCCGTTTTTTTGAAGGCTGGTACTTCCGCCTAACGTTGCCGGATGCCCAGGCAACCTTTGCCTTCATGTACTCCATTGATGATCCAGGCGGCCATTCGAAGCTCAGTGGGGGAGCAGCACAGATTCTGGGGCCTGGGGAGCAGTACCTTTACGCACCACTGCGGGATGTTCAACAGTTTTGGGCATGGCGTCATCGCCTGGGTTTGGGGCATTGGGATCAAGCGATCGCAGCTCCAGCACGATATTTACCCCCCGACCAATTTCATGGCAGTGTGCAGCGGGGGTATCAAGCGACTGCAACTGACCACGTGGGCTGTGTTGAGGATCGAGCAACCGGCGCGATCGCCCGTTGGCAGTACACAGTTGAGCCTATCTACGGCTGGGGACCGGTACCGGGAAGGCAGCTGGCCACCGCAGGTTGGCTATCCTACTTGCCTATTTTGGAACCGGGCTGGCAAGTTCTGATGGCCCATGGTTTAGCGACTGGTTGGGCCGAATGGCAGGGTCAACGCTATGAGTTTCACCAAGCCCCCGTCTATGCCGAAAAAAATTGGGGCGGTGCGTTTCCTGAGCGCTGGTGGTGGATACAGGCCAATACTTTTGCCGAGGTGCCTGACCTGACCTTGACGGCCGTCGGGGGGCGGCGACAAGTTCTAGGACGTTCCGAAACGGTTGGTCTCTTAGGGCTTCATTCTCAAGGGCAGTTCATTTTGCTCAACACCCTGCGCGATCAGATGACCTGGACAGTTCATCCTTGGGGGCTGTGGCAGGTGACTGCGTCTAACCATCGTTATCGCATTACAGTCCAGGGCAAAGCAGAGCAATCTCCTGCGACTGTTCGCGTACCGACGCTACAAGGTCTCCAGTTTGAATGCTGGGATACAACCCATGGTGCGCTGGAAGTCGCGGTGTGGCAGCGATCGCCCACAGGTGCGGAAACTTTGGTGGTTAAAGCCTACAGTGACCTCGCTGGCTTAGAAGTGGGAGGTCAAGGTTGGGATCAAGAGTGGCAATTTTAGAGACTATAACCCTACACTGCACATTATTTAATAAGTACGTCCTGTTCGGGAGGCCGGTGGTGTGATCCCGCGCCGCACGAGGGTCGTTTCTAGCTCTTTAAGGAACCGAAAATCGGCGTCGGGTAAGCGGCTATGCTGATACGCTGGTGACCCCTTAAGAAACTCAAAAGCAGCGCGAAATTCGGTTGCATTCATGTTCAATGGAGCATCTAAGTGGCAAGGAATTACCCGCTCAAACGGCCACTGAGCAACGCGATCAACCCAATCTAAAACTAAATTGGCAGCGCGATTAAAGATCAGCGTTTGTAAGACAGGAGCCACGAAGGGACGGCCTTCCCCGTGCAGCGTCTGGAAAGACTTCGCCCAGTCGGATTGCCAGCGGAAAGGGTATAGACCGTAATAAGCTCGTCGCGAACGATCAGGCGCTTCCTGCGCTTCTTGCCATGCCTGCTTTAGGGTGGGGACATCCAGCGCACTGGGCTGAAAGTAAAAGGCGAACAAGGCAATGCGTTGCCATCCGCGGACACGATTAGCTGGAGTATCCTGAATCGGTTCACGGGCGCGATCGCGAGCATGGAACAGGAGCGGGTAGGGATCGATCTGTAAAACCGCCGGGGGAGCATCGGGAATGGAGACCAGTGCATCCGTTAGCAGCAGCGTCCGGGATGTGCGATGAAAGAGCACGACTTCTACGAAGGATCCGAGGTTCAGGCGAATGGGGCCAAGCACTGCACAGTCGATCTGCTCTGCAAAGGGTAAAGGCTTACTGGGGTTGATCACATGGGTTCGTCCAAAGGGGAGGCCTAGCCAGCTCAGCGGTAAGTTAATCGGAAAGCTCCACTGGTGAGGTGCCACATAGACCTGAGCATCCGGAAACTGCCGCGCAAATGGGCCAGCAAAAACCTTATGCTCAATCCCTGTGGTAGTAGACATGACGATGTATTGAACGGGGCCATGTTGGCGTTCGAGCGATCGCACCATGGCTAAACACTCCGCTGTAGGAGCGACTGGAGAATACACCAACAGCCCCGCAGGCTGGAGTTTGACGATCGTCATCCGGATGGGCACGACCACATAAAAAATCCCTTGGAGCTGGTCAAAGGTCCAAATCGTGTCTGGTACCACCGTTTGCATCAAGGTGCGCCGCTGGCCGTAGGGATATAGGGGCACAACCGGCCATAATGACCAGGTCTGGGAACGGCGATCGCCAGTGGCAGTTGACTGAACCTGAGAAGAAACCCCTTGACTGCTCATGCTTGTTTTACCCCGTTTGCACCCCTGATTTTAAGGTAGATGGGCAAGTCATGCGTCGGCTCTAAGCAACCGTGTTGAGGGGATTGATCCCAACGGGCTCCTTTATCTGCGAGGCTACTATTAGCTGCTTTTCTCATCGGTTAAACATTATTTATGGCTGTATCCATTGCCCATTTGGGTCCCCGTGGGACGTACTCTGAACAAGCTGCAACGGCTTATCAAACCTGGCTCCAGCAACAGGCTGATACAGACAGCGTGTTGCAAAGCTATCCCAGCATTTTGCAAGCAATTCAAGCCGTTGCGGCAACAACAGTGAGTTTAGCCATTGTGCCAGTGGAAAACTCGATTGAAGGGAGCGTTGCCGTCACCCTCGATACGCTGTGGCAGTTGGATACCCTTAGAGTGCAACGGGCGCTAATACTACCGATTAAGCACACCCTACTTACTTACGCCAACGACACGAGTGCCATCCAAACGATCTATTCGCACCCTCAAGCACTCGGGCAATCACAGCAGTGGATTGCCCAGCATTGTCCGGATGCCACACTCATCCCTAGCCGTTCTACAACCGAAGCATTACAACAGTTGGAAAACTCGCCCACGACCGCCGCGATCGCATCGGAATGGGCCGCTCAGCTTTACGATATCCCCATCCTTGCCAGCGATATCAACGACCAGCCGGATAATTTCACCAAGTTCTTGGTGCTAGGAACCGCCGAACATCAAGCGGGGAGCTATACCTCCTTAGCCTTTAGTCTGCCGGTCAATGCGCCAGGAGCCTTGCTACGACCCTTAGAAGTGTTTGCAGGTGCCCACATTAACTTGAGCCGGATTGAATCGCGACCAACCAAGCGCTCTCTTGGGGAGTATCTGTTTTTTGTGGATTTAGAAGCTAGTCTCGCCGAGCCCAATACACAAACAGCCTTGAAAATGCTGGCTAACTTTACGGAAAAGATTAAATGCTTCGGTAGTTATAGTACGATCCCTGCCGAATAGCATTGACCACGACTGTCGCCTTTGTGACCTTACGGCTCTGAAGGTATACATTGCTTATACGTTTCTTAGACATGATTGTGTACAACGCTCTGAGAAAGTGGTGACTGTAGAAATACTGATAGTGAAATAACGGGAGTGCTCCGACAGAGTCAGTAATAATCACAAGCATTACTGAAACGTTTGTTCTACGCCAGTTATGAAGCCATCCGCTCACGCAAATATTCCAGGGCATGTATCACGTATGGGTTGAGGATTGGTTCGAGCAGCCTCAATAGGGTCTGCGGTTGTTAGTTGCGGCCGCAGGGGGACAGTCATTTAAAGCGGTAGCGATCGCGATCGCTAAGGTTCAGCAGTGCGAATCATAGACCTAGAAATCGGACCCTCTGGATCACCAAAATGTCTTCTGAATTTTTCCGGAAAACGATGAACCATACCCGTAAAGAAAAGTTAAAGTAGAGCCGTCATCTATCAAAGGTCTGTAAAGTCAGGCCCTCTACGGAGCCTACGAGAAAATACAGGTTCCTTGTGTGGATTAAGTTTCAGCAAGGTGCTTGGGACAGTTGATAAACTGAGACAGGGTGCAAGTTGTTCTACGAAATATCTCAGTCTTCTTATGTAGATCACAACAAGTCGACGGGATGTCTACCATAAAATAAGAACTATGCTTGCTCAAGACATCTTCAATGAGTGCATTTCAACTCCTGTGCAGGCTTCAGCTCAGCAAAGCTATCTTCCTGCTGTTAGCTGGAAAACTTTACCCATTGCACAACTTCATAACTTTGAATCAGTTAACCGTCAGTTTGCGCCGTTTGGCGTTCGCTTCGACGATACGATCGCTTTATATCCTTCCAACCCTCGGTTCAGCCTGCCCAATTGCCCTATTGTGCTGATGCCTAAGGGGCGTTGCAAAGGGTGCAAAATTCATCTTCAGGATGCGGTTAGTGCGATTGACTTAGGGCTGATAGGTAGCAAACAGATTACGATTTCTGCTTTAGACGACAAGGGCTACTGCGTTGCGGTGGCACAAACTGAAGCCATTTCGCCGGTCGCCGTTAAACAGGTTTATCCGGAGCAGTTTGTACGGCTTCAGGCGGGCAATGCCAAAACTCTCCGGCTTGAGGCCAAAGCCCCGTTTGTGATGACTCATTTCTCTTTTGAAACGACGACTCGCTCGATTTAGTCTGGCTGTTTGCGGCAAAGCAATTGCCAGTCTTGTCTCAATCAGCTAGATGACTGCTATATTCTCTGTGCTGGCTGTGCCTGAACTGGAAGCTGTAGCCTATGTCAATCGACGAGCGTATTAATGCCTTAAAAGGAACTCTGATCGTCTCTTGCCAAGCGCCTGCTGATTCGCCCCTCCATCATCCGAGCGTCATTGCTGCCATGGCAGCGGCATCAGTTTTACGAGGCGCTGCCGGTGTGCGAATTGATAGTCCGGCGCATATTCAAGCCGTGCGGCAACAGATCAACGCTCCTATCATTGGTTTGTGGAAGCAAGTGATGGCTGGTTCCGAGGTGTACATTACCCCTCAGTTGCACCATGCTCAAGCTGTTGCTGAAGCCGGAGCCGATATTATTGCTATTGACGCGACACAGCGTCCCCGTCCAGGGGACGAACGCCTGTCTGACCTGATTCAGCGGATTCATGAGGATCTGGGTAAGCCCGTAATGGCTGATGTGGATTCGCTGCCTGCCGCCCGAGCGGCGGTAACAGCTGGAGCTGATTTATTAGGAACAACGCTCTATGGCTATACGGAAGCGACGCGCGAGTTTGCTCCTCCTGGCTTACAGCTTGTAGCGGCGATGGCATCTGAATTTTCTATTCCCTGTATCTGTGAGGGGGGTATTGCTTCGCCTACCGATGCATGGGAGGCTATCAGGCTGGGGGCTTTTGCTGTTGTTGTCGGGACTGCGATTACGGGCATTGACATTCTAGTCAGGCAATATCACGAAGCTCTGTCACATCGCACTTAAGCTTTGGATCACGGGTCACTTTTTATAACTACGTGTTTGCTAGTTTTTACTGATATCCCTTCAAGGTTAGGTACATCAATGCTTCGTGTGTGGGTAATGGCTGATACGGGATAATCAGGAAAGTTGACGCTTTAACGGCAATAATCCATATTTTTGTCGGCTGGATGACCAAAGATTCAATCTAAAGGCTACTTGAGGCCGCGATTGTCATCGATAGGCTGTAAATTTCGTTCAAAGATTACAGCCAACCTTCAAATTTCTTGGCATTATGGAAATGCAACGCGATCGCAGGGGCATTCGCATCTACTGGCTCTTCATTTCCTAGCTTGTTTGAAAAATATCTTCGGTTCTAAGGAAAAACCCTGATAGTGTGAGCTCGTTATGAAAAGTTAAAAGAGGTAGCCAGGGTCAGCCCATCAAGCGAAATCTATTCTTGTATCATCAGGGGCCACTCTGCTGCTTGTCTGCAACTCATGAGTAAACAAACGCTATGTCGAGCGCGAATCCCCATTCCGCCCCTTTCTCGGTGCCTGATGCTGCCATTGACGACACCTCGGATGATCTGTTCAGAGCCTATATTGAGGCGGCGTCAGATATTGTCTATACGTTAGACCTTAAAGGAACATTCACCTTTGTTAACTCTTATGGTTTAGAGCTCATTGGGGCTCAAACCTATGAAGAGGTTGTGGGTCGTCCCTATTTAGAAATTATTGCTCCGGAATATCACGCCCCAACAGCAGCAGCGTTTGCCAATCTGATGCAGACCGGTAAGTTGCGCGATTATGAATTTGCCGTCCTAACTAAAACGGGCTCGCGCGTCTTTATTGAAGTAAATGGGCGTCTTTTATTCAAAGAAGGCAAACTGGTTGGCGCCTTGGGCATCGGGCGTGACATTACTGAGCGTAAGCGGGTCGAATCGCAGCTCACCATGTTCTCGAAAGCGCTCGATTCGGCTCACGATAGTGCCTTGATTAGTGATTTGGATGGCCAGTTGATGTACGCCAACTTGGCGACTCAGCGGATGTTTGAGATTCCCCAATCGCGACTCCGAGGCACGAGTATAGAAGTCTTTTTTCAAAATGAGGAGCAGGTTCGCTGGCTGTTGAATCAAGCGACTGGCGAAGGCTGGAGCGGACAGATTGTTTGTCAGCGGTATAACGGTCAAACCTTTCCTGCTCTAGTGTCCGTCAGCCCAGTTTGTGAAGGTAAAACCAGCATTCCCACGGCTGTTTCCATCATTCTGCGGGATATTACCCAACAGGAGCAAATCAAGGCCGAACTGGCGGCAAAAAATCTTGAACTTGAGCGCGTCAATCGTTTGAAGTCCGAGTTTTTGGCCAACATGTCCCATGAACTGCGGACGCCGATGACCTCAATCTTAGGGTTCTCTTCTCTGCTAGAGCAGCAAGTTTACGGCGAGTTGAGCGATCGCCAACACTTATATGTGAATCAGATTCACCAAAGTGGCGAACATTTACTGGCGTTAATTAACGAAGTATTAGACCTTTCTAAGGTTGAAGCCGGACAGATGGATCTCCATATTGCGCCCATCGCGATCGAAACGCTCTGCAGTCATGCACTGACGATGGTCGCGACTCAGGCGGAAACAAAAGGTATTACCATCCATCCTCAGGTGCCCGCCGATTTACCCCCCTTATTTGCCGATGAAATGCGTGTGCGGCAAATGCTATTGAACTTGCTGTCTAATGCCGTGAAGTTTTCCCATAAGGGCAAAGCGATTGGTCTAGACGTTGAACGCCAAGAGAATCATCTGCTCATTACGGTTTGGGATGAAGGCATTGGGATTCCCAAAACGGAGCAGTCACGTCTCTTTCAGCCTTTTCAACAACTCGATAGTTCTCTGTCGCGCAAATATGAGGGGACTGGCCTGGGCTTAGCCCTTACTCAAAGACTGGCCCGTCTGCATGGTGGCGACATCACAGTTGACTCTGATGTCGGTAAAGGATCGCGATTTACCTTACATCTGCCTTGGGACGGTCGGACAGCATCGCGCCAAGAACTAGAAGATAGTCCGCTCCAGCGACATCTGGATAACGCCAATATTGATATGCTGCTGTCCACTGACATGTCTGCCAGTGGACAAGTTCTCCTGGTAGAAGATAATCCAGTCAATGCCTTACTGTTAGAGCATATGCTCAATCATTGGGGATATGACACGTTTCATGTTCCTCATGGTCAGGCAGCGCTGCAGTGGTTGGAATCAAATCGTCCGATGCTGGTGCTAATGGATGTTCAATTGCCAGACATTGATGGCTTAGAAGTCACGCGGAAGATTCGCGCCAATCCTGATTGGGAAGATATTCCAATTGTGGCAACCACAGCCCTGGCCAGAACCCGCGATCGCAATCGCTGCCTCGATGCTGGCATGCAGGACTATCTCAGCAAACCCATCAACTCAGCTGAATTGGTGTCTATTTTGGCTAGGTACACATGGGGGGAGGATTAGAGAACTGCATTAGCGAAAGTACCGGTCATGGGAGTGGATGGGTAGATGAGTGGATGGGCTGTTTAGAATAGGGATTTGTCCGCCTGGTAGAGTCTGTTGAGGCTATGGCTCAAGAATCCGTTACGTTTTGGCGCGAGCCCATACTTGCCGACCTTGAAGTCCTGAAGGCTACTTACATTACCCATGCCTTTAGTCGTCATACCCATGAGGGCTATGCGATGGGTGTCATTGAATCGGGCATTGAAGCCTTTGCCTATCGTGGCAGTACCTATCAGGCGGCAGCAGGTACTTTAGTCTTGATTCATCCTGGCGAAGTGCATACAGGGCATGCAGCGACACAGGAAGGGTGGCAGTATCGCATGATTTATCCGTCTACTCGGTTGATGCAGCAAGCCACGCTGGAGCTAGGATTGCCGACCTCACACCTGCCCTTCTTTCCCGAAGCTGTGATTACGGATCGTTTGATTGTTCAACAGTTTCGAGACTTTCATCGTGCTTTAGAGCAACAAGCGATTTCCCTTGAGCGGGAATCGCGGTTTCTAGAACTGGCGGCTAACCTGATTCAGCGGCATGGCGAATGGCGATCGCCCCTCCCCCGACTTCATCGGGACCGTCAAGTGGCTGACCAGGTCAAAACTTACTTACACGATAATTACGCCGACAACGTCAGTTTGGATGACCTCTCGCAGAGGGTGAACGTCCCGCCACTGAAACTCCTGCGTCTTTGTCGTCAAGCTTGGGGTTTGCCGCCACATCGCTATTTAGTCCAGTTGCGGGTTCATCAAGCTAAACGACTGATTGCAGCTGGAATGCCGCTTGCCGCGATCGCTCCCGAAGTCGGTTTTGCCGATCAAAGTCATTTGACTAGACATTTCAAGCGTTTTGTGGGTGTGACGCCAGGGCAGTATCGGACTGGCTGCTAACCGCGATGGCAACAATCATCAAACTGCAAAAACGTTCAAGACAATCAATCGTCCTCAATTTACGGTTGGATGTGATACCGATTCTCGCGATGCCGACGACAGATCCTGATTTCCCTTCCCTTGGGTTTTGCTGCTGTATCTGTCGTTTTGGCCAGGGGGAACGGTAGGCGACTGACCTTTTGATGACGGGTAAAACAAGATGGCGATGGCGTCTGATTGGGCGAGGCAAACGTCTCCATGGCAAGAATTTTGGGCGGGTGCGCGCCAAACCGTGCCGCTCATTGTCGGTGCTATTCCCTTTGGGATTATTTTTGGAACGCTGGCTCAAACCAGTCAGCTATCTTTTGCCGGTACCCTGGCGATGTCGGCCTGTGTGTTTGCTGGTTCGGCGCAGTTTATTGCGTTAGGGCTGCTGGCTGCGGGTACTCCAGTGGGGATCATTGTGCTGACAACCTGGGTGGTCAATCTCCGTCACCTCCTGTATTCGGTTTCCTTGGTGCCCTATCTCAAATCCCTGAGCCAGCTCTGGAAGCTGCCATTGGGGTTTTGGCTGACTGATGAAACCTTCATGGTGGTTATTCAGCGCTACCGCCAGAGTGATGGCTCGCCGTACAAGCATTGGTTCCATTTGGGTTCGTCCATAGCTATGTATGGCAACTGGCTGATATCTACCCTCGTCGGTTTGACCTTGGGGCAAAACATTCCCAACGCAGTGGCTTGGGGGTTGGACTTTGCCATGGTCGCGACCTTTATTGGTATGACGATTCCCTACCTGGTCACCCGTCCGATGGTGGCTACCGTCATTGTTGCTGGCATCACAGCGGTCGTGGCGCGATCGCTCCCCCATCAACTGGGTCTCATTATCGCGGCCCTGGCTGGCATTTGGGTCGGCGTCAGTCTAGAGAATCGCTTGAAAACGAGAGAACACAATCCATGACCCATGAGTTGATGCTAATTGGGGGCATGGCCCTGGTTACCTTCCCGATTCGCTATGCTTTGTTAGCGGTCAGTGGACGGGTGAGCTTGCCGCCACGCCTACTCCAAGCCTTGAATTATGTACCACCTGCTGTCTTAACGGCCATTGTGATGCCGATTGTCTTGGTTTCCGAAGACACGCTTTGGGTCGGTCTGGATAATCCGCGCTTAGTGGGTGCGATCGCAGCCGTAGCTGTGGGCCTATGGCGCAAGAACCTGCTGACGACGATCGTTGCTGGCATGGCGGCTTTTTGGTTATGGCAGGCATTGGTGTGATGATGACTTTCAAGGAAAAGTCGGAGCCCAGGGACTCATGTCTGCCCATGCGGCGCTGACGGCAGTGATGGCAAACAACTCCCTTAGCAGCATCCTTAAAGCTTGCATTGCGTTTACCGGAGATGTGGATACGGTCGCCACGATCGCCTTTGGGGCAGTGTCCTGTTCACGGGAAATCGGGCAGAATATTCCCCCTGTTTTGACCAATGCATTGGAAAATGGCGCGTACGGTCGGGAGTATCTTCAACCGCCTGACGGCCAGCTCCTGTCACTGCGTGATTGCGATCGCGACACTTTGCTCCAACACCTCAGTGACCCAGTCTAGGATCGGTAAGGTTGGCAACGTGGGACTGGTTGTTACACTCCGATAAAAACGGGAGAGACAAAATGCCGAGAATTTTGCTAACTTCCTTGACGTAATACTCGTCTAGGTCAATGGCAGCAATCGGATAGATCAGCCGCAAAAACTTCCAGAGGATGCCAGTCGTCACGGCATCATAAATGACCGGTATTTCATTCTGGAAGAGGACCAGAGGCTCT
This sequence comes from Cyanobacteria bacterium J06638_28, assembly GCA_039819045.1. Classification (GTDB taxonomy): domain Bacteria; phylum Cyanobacteriota; class Cyanobacteriia; order Phormidesmidales; family Phormidesmidaceae; genus SIO1E4. The sequence continues at coordinate 155,000 of JBCBSR010000004.1, read as the reverse complement.
TCCAGGCTTAAGTCAAAAGCAGCTTCCACTTGGCTAAGGCTTGTAAATTTGCTGTAGGGCATATCAGGCACCCAGCAGAGGTGCATCCAGCACTCGTGTGATGCGATCGCGGACATCTTCTAGGTGAGCCTGTGTGATGACATCGAGCTTGTCACCATACTTCGCCAAACCCGTTTCGACATCATCAGCGAGCTGCCGCAGCTGATAACGAGCCAGCACCCGCGCATCTTCCGGTGCTCCTAAGGTGGAGACTAAGCCTGTGAAATCGGTGAAACTCTGAGCTGATAGGGCATCCCAGAAATTACGGCGCAAGACTAAGTTGGACAGAATATTCAGGTGATGTCGCTGCAACCCTCGGCGTAAGCTAGACACCTGCATTGCAGTTCCTTCAGGATTCGCGATCTCAGCCCAAATGCTTTGGTACAGAGAATCAAACAATTCGGCAATAGTTAAAACGTCTTCGCTATCCGTCTTAAACTCCATGTCGCGAACACGGGCCAACCGGTTGGCCAGCATCAGGTCACTCAGCGCCAAACTTTGCACGGCTAACACCTGCTCATAAATGGGATAGTCCAGCGGATAGCGCGTTAGCGCAACGCCCCAGTGCCCCCAACGGTCAGGCGGTAATTGGTTCAGCAGTTCGGGGGAAAACTGAAACGCATCCGGCGCAAAGACAGCCTGATTCAGCGTGGCTAAGGCTTCTCGCTGTTTGGCCGCTGCAATCGGTTCCAGCGGATTTTGGGTTCGATCGCGCCAAGGATCTAAGCGGCGGAAGCGCTGGCCGCCAATGTAATCCGTTAAAGCATAGGCATTCTGGCGAAAGTAATTGAAGACTAAATCCACCCGTCGTCGCAGTCCGCCATAGCCTTCCCCTGGCTGCACCGAAAAGCGGTTGAGTCGTTGCCAAACGGCTTGAGCATTTTGCAGTTGCCATTCAGCAAAGCGGAGCGGATCATCACTCAAGTCCCAGGGATTGACCTCGGGGTCAATGAAGTCAAAAATGTCTTCATCCGTTGCGTAAGCCAACTCAGGCGCATTGCCTCTTGCCGTAATTTCCTGCAAAAGCTGTCGCTCTTCGCGGTGTAAAGGGCTGGGTGGAACGCTGCGATAGCCATACTCGATCGCCCAAATGTCATAGGGGCCAACCCGCGTGGGGAAGTAGTCACCTTGAGGCTGTCCGGGGGGGGCAATATTCGGTGGGAAGTAATCCATCACGGAACTTACCATACCCTGATTGCGCGTCACCTCTGGATCATTGAGCACCTCCGGCGAAAGGAGACGGCTACCGGCAAAGTTATGTCTCAGCCCTAGGGTATGACCCACCTCATGGGCCGTCAGCGCCACCAGATATTGCTGAATGTAAGCATCCAAAGCGGAAGGATCGAGGCTTGAATCAGGCAGAACTGATAATGCCAACGCGCCGAAGGCCGTTCTTTGGCCGCCTGCATAGGCCGTACAGTGATCGTCTGGTAGCTGACTGGAGGAAGGTTGTCCCGCTCCCGGTGCGAGATCCTGCGCCAGAGCCATGCCAGCTTCACCAAATTGTTGAATGGTCAGCCACTGGGCGTACCAGGTTTGCGATCGCTGGCCGCACAGCTGAAGGTAAAAATCAGCTTCGGGACTACCTTCTAAGCCTCGTGCCTGATATTGCTGCTGAAGCAACCTCACGGTGTTGGCATCAATGATAATGTCAGCATCCAGAATTTCCCCGGTCAACGGATTGACGCGGGACGGCCCTAGTCCCAAGGCCCAAGGTCGGAGTGAATCAGACCAGCGAATGACGTTGTAACGCACATCAGCCGGATCCCAATCCGCATTGTCAGGCATCTGCTTGACGGCGATCGCATCTTGGAAACCTGCTTGTTCAAACGCTCGGTTCCACAGGAGAGTACCGACTTTAATGGCCTCGCGATAGGCTGGCGGTACCGTATTTTCAACCCAGAAGACAATCGGTTCTTTCGGGGGTGAGAGCGCTGCATCGGGATCGGCCTTTTCGAGATGCCAGCGATTGATGTACCGCACAAAGGGATCAGACTGTCCCGCTCGAATCGGTGTGCGGAATGCAGTGAGGAAATACCCGACCTGTTCATCAGCGACCCGAGGACGATAGCCGTTGCCCTGGGGGAGTGCCGACAGACTATAGCGAACGCCCAAGGTAAAGCCTCGATTATCGGCTAACCCCTGTAATGACACACCGAAAAGCGCTGCCAGTGGGTCTGAGGGAATTCCTCCGCCTGAAAACCCCAGCACAGTGCCAACTTCGAGGTTTTGGGAAAAAGTCTGGAGCTGATTAATGCGCGAAATATCGGCGTTGCGGCCGTAGCCGCTGATGACCCAACTCAAAGCCTGGGTAAGGTTCGCCAGATCCCGCTCGATCAATAGATTGGAGAGATCAATTAGCTTAGCTTGCGAATCAGGGTCAATACTGACGACCTTCAGCGCAAATAGGACTGAGTCGCTAAAGGAATTTTCGAGCAGACGCTGCTGCCAATTCTGGCCTTCCGGATTACGAATAAAGGTATTCGGGACTACGACCTGGATGCGATCGTCGGCCATCTCCCGGAACTGCACCAATAGATCATTGATTGGCCATCCCCGGAATAAACCCGCCTCACCTACGCCCGATTCTAAAGTCGCCACGAGCAGAAAGTTACGATTCAGATGCTCAGGCTGCAAGGCTAAATACGCTTTGCCTTTATTGAGGTCGCTATAGAGCGTAAACAGCCCATCTTGCCGCTGCAAGTCTTTGGTGACATCGGCAAAGGGGCGCATCCCAGTGGGTTTAGCTTTAGCGTCCTCTGGCTCAGCTGCTTCAGCGTCGGGGGTTTCCGTTGGTTCCGGCGTGGTTTCTGCCTGGGCGTAAACAGCAGACGGAGTCCAGGCACCCAAACTAAAGGAAATTCCCGCAACTAGGGCTAACCCCAAAAAGCAGAGGGTCAAATATCTCAATACTCGAATCTGACGAACCATGAAGCTGTGGATAAATTTAGAACCTAATCTCTAGTGTGAACTCAACTGACGGTTTTAGGGTGAACTGTCTGAATATCGCAAAACTAATGTGAGGTTTCGCTGGCGGCTCAGGAAAACAGAAGCAATCTATCAGGACGGTGGGGTCTCCTACACAGCCGCTCAGAGGTACTGTATCTCGCTAGACCGTGTCGTCTCTTGTCAGAATACGCAAAGGCGTCACCTGACGATAAATATCCCTGTTGTCACGGATGGCAGTTGTATCGCTGATGACTCAGTACCGCTTCAATAGCTTCCTAAGGGCAACCGGCACTGGGTTGACTTAGCTTGTCGTCACTTTCAGCAGAAGGGGTAAAGGTGAGCAAGGGAATAATGGCCCTTCTGTTTTCTGTGGATAGCCAACCCTCACTATCAGGCGCGACGATCGCCTAACGCTGATAGCGTCCCCAGGAGAGAAAAGCGGTAACAATGTACAAAATCACCGCTGATCCAACAATTGCCGGGATAATCAACACCTCTTGCACATCCCAGAGTAAAAATGCTGGGATGGGTAGCTCGTAGGTTTTGCTCAAAAAGTTGACGGCCCATTCACCTAGCCAAACGCCGGCAAAGCCAATCAATACCAGTCCTACCAGCTTGCCAGGGATTTGCCGGGGGATTAAAAAAGTTGCTGCACCGGCACAAACTAAGGCAATCACTACCTGAACGAGAAGCTTGGTCAAGTCCATGATTCGGTTCTCCAGACGCTATGAGCCCAAAGCTCTAGCCCTTGCACAAGCAGCTTGAACAGCCTGTATTAAAGCTGAACGCAATCCTGAGGCCTCAAGTTGCGCGATACCAGCAATGGTTGTGCCACCGGGACTGGTGACGCGATCCTTCAGTATTGCCGGGTGCATATCAGTTTGCTGTAGTAGCTCACCCGTGCCCCGCACAGTTGCAATGGCTAACTGAAGGGCTGTCGCTCGCGGTAATCCTGCTGCCACGCCACCATCGGCTAAAGCTTCTATTACTATAGCGACGTATCCTGGCCCTGATCCGGACAGTCCGGTAACGGCATTGATCAGCGTTTCAGGCACCTCAACGACAGTGCCAACGGCTGCAAAAATGTTGTGAGCCTGCTGCAAATGCTCAGGGGTCGCGTGCTGACCGGGGGCGATCGCCGTGACACCCGCGCCTACGGTAGCAGGTGTATTGGGCATGCCCCGAATGACAGGCCAAGTGGGTGCCGCAGCTTCCAATGTGGTGAGGGGCACCCCGGCCATGATGGAGAGTAAGAGCGAAACCTGTTGCTTGGCTGCCCAAGTCAAATCAGGCGTAATTTTGGCAAATATCTGAGGCTTAACGGCCATTAAAACAACATCAGCTCCTGACAAGGCTGCCTGATTGTCAGCAACAGCCTGGATGCCATAGGTTGCCGTCATAAACTGGCGACGAACTGGCGAAGGATCACCTACGGTGATGGCCTCAGCGGCAAACTGACCACTCGAAAGTAGGCGAGAGATGAGCGCTTCTCCCATCACCCCGCCTCCAATGACACTAAGCTGAGTTGCCAATTGGCTATGTCCTTTCAACGCACAACTGTGACGGTAGCACTCACTACCGCAGACGTTCCTGGCGGCGTATTGCCGTTAGGCCATGCGCACAGCTTGCTCGGCTGTCCAAGCGGGTGTGGGCGGTACACTGCGAGGATCCATCATGGGTGTCTGATGGGGAGCCATGGGCATGTCTTCTTCGACATCGGTGGGAGTGCTGACCTGAACACAGTTCGGTGTGAAGAGGAAGATGCTTTCGCCGATGCGCTCTTGATGACCATCAATCGCATAGGTACCACCCGCCACAAAGTCAACTGCCCGTTGAGCTTGATCAGGATCCATAGTGGTCAGATTCAGGACAACGGATTTCCGTTCCCGCAGTGCCTGAATTGCCTGGGGCATCTCTTCAAAGGAGCGAGGCTCCATCACCACAACTTCTGATGCGCCATTAATGGCTCCGGGCATTCCAATCACGTTACTTCCCATGGTGCTAATTCCAGGTTCGCTAGACAAAACTCGATCTCGAACACGGCGACGAGCCTTAGGCTCTTCTGGTGGCTGAGTCGGCATAACCGCTTGGCTATTATCTTCTTGATAAATTGCCTGGTACTCATCCCCAGCTTCGACTTCGTCATATTCGTATTCGTAGTCGGCTGGATCGTTCAGACCGACAAAATCCTTTAGTTTATTGAACAAATTGCTCACAGCTTACACTCCATGACAACCAGCACCTAGCAGGACATAATGCCTGCGCAATGCAGGAATGATGTCAACGATGACCGACTCACATCAGCAGAACTTAAAAACTAAGCCTGGATGTTGAGCAAGACGTGCCCTTTCCAATGCTGATTCTTGTCAAGAATCAGTCTAGAAACGACCTGTTCGTTGAACCGCCTTTACTCTAATCGAATATGCGGAATTTGAGTCAACAGTATACAGGAAATCCCAAAATGGCATGGGTCATTAATAATTAGTAAAAAACTTTGTGATCGCTGTCAGTCTGGCGTTTTGCTTATTGATCTTGTCAGTTCCTGTCGGTTCGATCAGGTTTCCTTATTCGTCGATATGCTGCCTGATCTGGACAAGATTGAAGAATGATCGCAAGGCGAAACGGCTGCAACCTAAGTAGGGCGATCGCCGAAGAGGGTCGTGCCTAATCGAATCATTGTCGAACCGGCTGCGATCGCCAAGGAATAATCGCCTGACATGCCCATTGAAAGTTCCGAAATCCGGAGACGATCAAGGGACTGGCTGTTGATTTTGACCGCGAGATCATGGGCTTGCTGAAAGATGTGTTCGACTTCAGTCGTCGAGCTTCCTAAAGGGGGAATTGTCATCAGCCCTTTAATTCGCAAATGTCCCATTTGGTTGAGAGCTGGCAAGGCTGCTTGGAGCTCCTCTAAGGTGAACCCGTACTTGTCAGCATCAGGGACGATTTTTACCTGCAGGCAACAATAGGGCTGACGCGCTAGTTCCTTGGCTAACTCATTCAAGCGATGCGCCAATTTGAGACTATCAACCGAGTGAATCCAATCAAAATGAAGGATGGCTTTACGCGCTTTGTTCGTTTGCAGATGACCAATTAAATGCCAGGTAATATCGGACAGATCGGCAAGTTCAGTCTGTTTAGCGAGTGCTTCTTGCACGCGGCTCTCGCCAAAATTGCGGATGCCGACTTGGTAAGCCGCCCGAATGCTGCTGCTGGGCTGCTTTTTAGTAACCCCAATCAAGCGGACGTGAGGCGGCAAAGAGGCTTGAACGGTAGCAATACGGGCTTGAATGGGCTCAAGTGAAGGAGACACCATCATTGAAAAGTTTGCTTGTAGGTTCGCTGAAGGCGATCGTATTCAGTATGACTGCCTTGTCGTCGTAAAGAACGGAGCCGCTCTTCAAAGATCAATTTGGCTTCATTACGGCCGACTGACTCAAACGCAAAGCCTTTAGCGCTGTTGGCAGCTGAGACTACGAAAAACAATCGCTGGGCGTACAAAGTTGAAAACAACTCGCGCTTTTCATCCACCAGGCAGAGCCTGAAAAGGAGGCCGAAATTTGGGTGGTTGATGTAATTCTCGCTAATCATCCAACAGGCATCAACACATTGCAGGGAACGAATTATCTCAACACTCTAAGTCATAGTGAGGATTAATACTATAGCACTAAAGAATTTTGCTAGTTTTTATACAGATTTTCTGGGCGGCATCCCTTTAACTAGCCTGATTTTTGAGCATCCTCCTATACTGGCGATGAGGTTAGCTTATTGATTTTGTGATCGAGCCTTGGATGTCGTGGTTGTTGGGGTCAGATGCTCTAGGTTAATACCCACCGATAACAGCTGGGCTTTGGCCTTTTGCAGCGACTCTTGCCATTCTTGCGTCGGTTGGCTGTCGGCAACGATGCCCGCTCCGACTTGGCCCCAAACCGTGTGGGGACGATCGCCACCTCCAGGTGTCCACAATAGGGTGCGAATCAGAATATTCAGATCTAAATGACCGCGATAGTCGAGATAGCCACAGGAACCATAAAACAGATTCCGGCGAAGCGGTTCCAAGGCTTCGATGATTTCCATACAGCGGACTTTGGGACAGCCGGTAATGGTGCCGCCGGGGAACACAGCTCGGATCAGATCAATCGCGCTGTGTTCGGGTGCCAGCGTCCCAACGACATTGCTGACGAGATGCATCACATGACTGTAGGGTTCAATGGTCATCAGCTCATCAACGGTGATGGTTCCCCAGGTACAGACTCGTCCCAGGTCGTTGCGTTCGAGGTCAACTAGCATGATGTGCTCTGCCTTTTCCTTGGTATTAGCGCGCAATTCCTCACTTAAAGCCTGATCTTGAGCGGGGGTCTTGCCTCGCGATCGCGTACCAGCGATGGGACGGGTTTCGGCGATGTCGTTGTGGAGCGAAACGAGGCGTTCGGGGGAACAGCTTACGACTGCGCCCCAGGGCGTGCACCAGTAGCTGGCAAAGGGAGACGGATTAATACTGTGCAGGCGTCGATAGATTGCCCAGCTAGCAGCCGTGGTTTGGGTGGCAAAGCGCAGCGAGAGATTAGTTTGAAAAACATCGCCTGCTTGAATATGCTGCTTAGCCTGGCGGACCGCCGCTTCATACTCTGCCTGGGAAGAGGCCAGCGTCAGACCGCCTGTAAAGTTGACAGGTGTTAAGGGCGGAACTGCTTCCGTCGCGGCTAAGGCTGTTTCCATCAACACCAACTGTGGAAGGTTAGAGGCTGCCAGCCACAACTGCTGCTGTTCATGATCGAGGACGGCAAAGGTGGCAGGCTCGTACCAAAATGCGACGGGAAAAGGGAGCGGATCGGTGTTGAGGGTCGGTAAAACTTCAATTTCCCAAGCTAAATCGTAGCCCAACCAGCCTAACCAGCCCCCGGCAAAGGGTAGGTTGTCAATTGCGCAGGAATTGCCTGTGGTGGCATCTAATAACACAGCCGGAGGCTGTGGGGTTGTCAACCGCTGGGATAGCATGGGCAAAATCGTGCCCACAGCGGGTGTCCAGAGAAGTGGCTGCTGATTGCAGACACGAGGTGGGCCAGCGCAAATAGAGTAGCGGGCAATGCGAGTGGAAGGTGTGTGCTTGGGCAGGGGATAGGGGCTTTCTAGCAGCGTCGCGATCTGTTGCCAGGGTTGAGAATATCCATTCTGGCGTTGGTTAGCCGCAGGCTGTTGATAAAGTCCCTGAAAAATATCGGAGCCGGTACGCCCTTGCAAGGGGTGCGATCGCACGTACCAGGGTTGGAGCATCGTAATTATTCCCCACCCCAAATCCAGCGGGCGTACCAAAACGCAATCAGCACAGCAACAGCAAGAAAGTCATAGGGTTTCAGATTGAAGTGATACCAGTCCACCCGATGGGTATCAGGGCTGGTAAAGCCTCGCACCTGCATAGCGGCGGCGGTTTGCTCAGCGCGCAACAGGAGATTTTTGAGCAATCGCTCGGTAATGGCTAGCCAAACCTGAGTGGCCCCTCGGAAGCCCAGCTTTTTCCAGTTAATGGCGCGGGTTTGGACGGCTCGAATCAGGTTTTGTGCTTCTTCCAAGACTAAGGGAATAAAGCGTAAGGCCAAGGTGAGCGTGAGGGCAATTTCAGTCACCGGAAGTCGTAGCCAACGGAGAGGATGCATCAGAACTTCTAACGCCACCGTGATTTCTTCCGTTGCGGTTGTCAGTAAAAATAAGTTGGTGCCATAGATGAGGGTAAAGAGTAGGGTGCTGACGCGAATCCCTAGCTCCCGCGATCGCTGGGTCACTTTCAGAGGGCCTTGATCAACCAGTACATAGCGGTAGCCGGTGGGCTGAGGTAAGGTCAAAACCTCGGGGGCAAACTCATCCGGAAAGGGTGGCAGCGATGAGTCGGGCGTTGAAATAGCTGCTCGTTGTTGATAGTCAGCTGCTAAAGCTGGGCTAGGGAGTCGCGGTTGGTAGTCAATGGCTAACCCATCTGGCAGAATTGCCGTCAAAACCAGCATCAACGTACAGAGTACGAGTAGCCAGCCCATCTGCTGCCGCCAAACCCGAAACGGGATTAACGCTAAGAGTGTCAGAAGAATCAGCAAGGCGACGATGCCGAAACGCCAAGTTGGGTTTGCCAAAATAGGACTGACGAGGATGCTGACCAACCAGGCTAGTTTGACACGGGGATCTAACCGATGTAACCAGGTGACTGGCTGTTCCAGATAGAGCCCTAGCGGCAGTGATTTCAGCAGATCCATGCCTTACTTCAACGAGTTACACTTTCGTAGCGCGATTGGCACTCTGACGATCGAGGTCGCGCATCTTTTTGCCTCGCCATAATATGCGAATCGGGCTCCCTTCAAAGCCTAAGTTCTGCCGGAACTGCTTTTCGATGTAGCGCCGATAACTTTCGCCAAATAGCTTGGGATCATTCACGAATAGGGTGAAGGTGGGCGGGCGAACGGTGACCTGAGTCCCATAATAAATCCGTCCCTGGCGACCCTGCCGTGTGGTTGGAGGCGTGTGCCAACTGAGGGCTTCTTCCAGCACTTCATTGACCACAGCGGTTGTCACGCGACGCCGATGTTCCGCCACGGATTGATCCACCAAATCCAGAATTTTGGGCACTCGCTGTCCCGTCAGGGCGCTGACATAAATCCGTTTGGCCCAGTCAATAAAGTAGAACTTGTCGCCAATGGTGCGATCGTATTCATAAATTGTGTGCGAATCTTTGTCGACTGCATCCCACTTATTCACGACCAAGACGCAGGCGCGTCCATCATCTTCAATGCGTCCAGCGAGCTTTTGATCCTGTTCAGTCACGCCATCCAGGGCATCAACCACTAGCAGCACAATGTCAGATCGCCGAATGGCTTTGAATGACCGATTGATCCCAAAAAACTCAGGACCGTATTCAACGTTCTTTTTGCGGCGAATGCCCGCAGTGTCAATCAAACGGTATCGCTGCTCCCCGCGCTCCACCAGCATGTCGATCGCATCCCGTGTGGTGCCTGAGACGGGGCTCACAATGGAACGATTTTCACCCACGAAGGCATTCAGCAAGCTTGATTTGCCCACATTAGGCCGTCCTACAATGGCTACCCGAACTTCTTCCGGTTCATTCAGTTCATCCGTCGGCGGGAGGTGGGTAATTAAGTCATCAAGTAATTCGCCCGTGCCGTTCCCGTGGATGCCAGAAACGGGGTAAGGTTCCCCGAGTCCCAGTTCCCAAAATTGCGCTGCCTGAACTAAGCCTTGGTCAGGTGATTCGCACTTATTGACGGCCAGTACCACTGGAACCGGATGCTGACGCAGCCAATGAGCAATCTCGCGATCGCCTTCCGTAGGGCCTTCTTGGCCATCGACAACCATGACCGCTGCGCTCGCTTCAGTTAAAGCGGCCATCGCCTGTTCCCGAATGTAGGGCAGAAATTCGGTATCGTCGGCAAATACCAACCCGCCTGTATCGACGACTAAATAGTCGCGATCGCCCCAGAAAGCAGGCTTATAGGTGCGATCGCGGGTAACGCCGGGTTCATCGTAGACGATCGCCTCCTGTACCCCCGTCAAACGATTGACAATGGTTGACTTCCCCACATTGGGGCGACCAATAATAGCGACGATGGGAAGCGGCATGGATACAGGCTATGGGAGAGATTGTTTTATCTTAGCGTTTGCTTGCAAGCATTCCGTTGTGCCAGACCCCGCAGCATTTGTGTAGGGGCGTCAGGCGCTAAAATCAGCCGCTCTTCTGACTTCTGGTTTCCGAATGCTCGTGGCACTTTAATTTCCTTACCTTAAGTCAGTTGGTATCCGAACGGAGGCTCAATTTTGATGCTTAGGGATGACCCAAAAAAGTAGCCCATCTACCCATCTACCCATCCACTCATCCACCCATCCACTCATCCACCCTCTTGTCCGAGTACTGAAACTAAACGCAAATTTCTTACGTGACCTGTTTGAGCTTTTCCTTGGCTTCGCGACGCAGCTGTTTCGCAATACGGAACAGTTCTTGACCCGTGTGTAAGTAACTTTCTTCGTAGCAATAGGTATACCGCTCCATTTCCTCAATGCCATCTTCAAGCTGATTCAGGCAGTAGTAGAGATTGGCTGCAACCCCTGCGGTGGCGGCAGGATTAGCGGCTGACTGGAAGCGCCCACGCGCTTTTTCTAAGGTTTCGCGGCAATTCTCTAAGTAGAGCTGAAAGTCTTCCATCAGCTCATCATCAAATGGATCGGCGGATAGTGAGCGAATTTGCGCTTTGAGTGGGTTCAGAATTTGAGCAATGAAGCGATCCACCGGGTTATTCACCTGTCGGATCCAGACCTGAAGCGCATCATCCTGCGCTTGCGAAGCCTGCCGTCGTTGACGATAGTGCTCTTGGGTGCGAACTGTGCGTTCAGCTCGATCATCAATTTGGGTTTCGGAGTCAAAACCCGCCTGCTGGACACGGCGGTGGCGATCGTAATGGGAGCGGCGTTGGGGGTCGCTTAGCACCTCGTAGGCGGCATTGAGCTGCTGAATGCTTTCATGTCCCGATTCAGGTGTTTGGCTGTCCGGATGGAACTGCTTGGCCAGTCGCCGATAAGCCTGCTTGATTTCCTGCTGAGTAGCGGTTTCAGCAAGCTCCAAGGTTTGATAGTGGTTTTTCTCCAGGGGCGTCGAGACCATAGTGCAGTTTAGGAATAAACAGTGGATACCTCCCAGGCGTTTTGCCTTAAGGTTCATTGTGGGAGAGAACCCCGTGGGATGCAAAGGGTATGGCTGCATTCAATATGAATGCCTTACAGAGGCTTTGTGCTCTAGGATCCGTGCGATTACTTGGGCACTGTGCCAGTTAAGCTTCTCGCCAGCGATCCCCCTATGTCCTGAAGCAAACCGCTGTAATGTAGAGTCTCAGCCTTTGGGATCTGGTTTCTTGGGTTTTCGTTACTGCCTATGACACGCTCTCGCTCTGCCCACTTTTGGAGTTGGCCCGGACAACTGGCCTCTCAAGTACTACAGCAAAATCTACTGTGGTCGGTAGGTTGGGTCGTTTTGATTTGTTTCGTCGCTTTTTTCTGGCGCTTAGCGAGTACGGGACTGGTGGATGAAACAGAGCCGCTCTTTGCTGAAGCCGCTCGCCAAATGTATGAAACAGGGGATTGGGTGACGCCTTACTTCAACGATGTGACCCGTTTTGATAAACCGCCCTTGATTTATTGGCTGATGGCGATCGCCTTCCATACCTTTGGGGTGAGTGAGTGGGCCGTACGTCTGCCCTCTGCCCTATCGGGAGCGGCCCTAGTCGGTTTGGGATTTTATACCCTCAGGCGCTACGGGTTTTCCCGACCTGATTGGGCTCGGGCTTATCAGCCCGGCACGTCACAGATGACCTTGGGCCATACCGCACGCACTAGCCAACGGAATTTATTTTGGTCAGCTGTGATTGGGGCTGCCCTGATGGCTCTGCATCCTGAAACCATTGTCTGGGCCAGGATTGGGGTTTCCGATATGCTGCTGAGCGGCTGTATGGGGACAGCGCTGCTGGCCTTTTTCCTGGGCTATGCGCAACCCAAATTCCGGCAACGCCAGCGCAACTGGTATCTGACCTCCTACGGCTTAATGGCCTTGGCTGTGCTCGCGAAAGGCCCCGTGGGCGTTGTGATTCCTGGAATGATCCTGGTGGGCTTTTTGTTATATGTGGGTGAACTGTGGACCATTTGGCAAGAAATGCACCTTGTGAAAGGGGCCATCCTGTTCCTGTCAATGACGGTGCCCTGGTACGTCCTCGTGGTGGTTGCCAATGGTCAGGCCTACCTTGATTCTTTTTTTGGTTATCACAACATTGATCGCTTCACGAGTGTGGTGAATGGCCATGCGGCCCCCTGGTATTTCTATTTTCTGGTGGTAGCGGTGGGCTTTTTGCCCTGGTCGTCTTACTTGCCGTTCGCGATCGCCCGCCTGACGCCCTGGTACTGGCGACACTGGCAACGCCAGCCCCGCCATGGGCAATTGGGCATTTTTGCCCTGATCTGGTTTGGGGTGATTTTTGGCTTTTTTACTGTAGCCGTCACTAAACTACCCAGCTATGTACTGCCCCTGATGCCCGCCGCCGCTATCTTAGTGGGACTTGCCTGGAGCGATCGCCTCTGTGCCCGTCCTCCATCGTCGCGCATGGGGTTGGGTATGAGGCTGAGTGATGGACTGAGTTTGCTGATGCTGGCCGTTTTGGCCTGGGCGACCTGGTACAGCCCAAACTGGATGGGCGACGACCCCGCCATGCCAAATTTGCCCAATTTAGTCCGGGAATCGGGTGTGATGCTGCGGGCCGCTTGGATTTGGGGGAGCGCAGCGGTGCTGGGCTTGGGACTTTTGCTCCGTCGGCAGGGACGCTGGCTCTGGAGTGTGCAGTTAGTAGCCTTTATCGCTTTTACCGTATTTTCTCTGCTGCCTGCTTATCAGCTGGCCGATCAGGTACGTCAAGAACCCATAAGGCAAATAGCCCAAACGGCGATCGCTGAGCAATCTTCCACTGAGCAGCTCTATATGGTGGGCTTTATGAAGCCCAGCTTAGTGTTCTACACCCAGCAGCCAGTCACTTATATTGAGGAGCCTGAGGAGCTACGACAACAGATACTTCAGGCACAAGATAGTTCGGCGCTAGTCGTGGGGACTCCAGCGGAAATTACGGATATTAACTGGTCTGGAACGGCACAAGTTTTGGTTGATACCGCAACTTATCAGCTGGTTCGGCTGGTGGCTGAGTCGCAGTAAAACCTGCGCTCACGAACCCTTAGTTCAGAGCCATCGGAGCCATCAGCTCGGGATCTTGAAAGAGAGGGGTGCTGAGGTAGCGTTCGCCAAAGCTGGGCTGAATCATCACAATTAGCTTGTCGGCATTTGCGGGACGACTACCCACCGCGATCGCCGCCTTTAAAGCTGCTCCTGTTGAAATCCCGGACAGCAAGCCCTCTTCACAGGCCAGACGACGACCGTAGGTGATGGCTTCATCGTCACTGACGGTAATGATTTCATCAATGATTTCGGTGTTTAACACCTCAGGGATAAACCCAGCACCAATCCCCTGGATTTTGTGCGGGCCGGGATTACCACCGGAAAGAACCGGACTGTTGGTGGGTTCCACCGCGATCGCTCGAAAGCTGGGTTTGCGAGCCTTCAGCACTTCGGCAATGCCCGTAATGGTTCCCCCGGTGCCAATACCCGCGACGACCATGTCCACCTGACCATCCGTATCCGCCCAAATTTCTGCTGCGGTTGTACGGCGATGAGTGGCGGGGTTAGCTGGATTCCGAAACTGTTGCAGCATGTAAGCATCGGGCAGGGTTTGGACCAGTTGTTGAGCGCAACGAATGCAGCCCGACATCCCTTCACCCCCTGGTGTGAGTTCTAGCTGTGCCCCATAGGCCCGGAGCATCGCTCGTCGCTCCGCACTCATGGTTTCGGGCATGGTCAGAATCAAGCGATAGCCTTTAGCGGCGGCGGCCATTGCGAGTGCGATGCCTGTATTCCCGGACGTTGGCTCAACCAGTACCGTTTTACCGGGAATGATTTTGCCTTCGGCTTCAGCCGCCTCAATCATGTGAGTGCCGATGCGATCTTTGACGGAAGCCGAGGGATTCATGCCTTCTAGCTTCACGACAATGGTGGCCAAACAGCCTTCGGACTGGGGAATGCGATTCAACCGGACGAGGGGGGTATGACCGATCAATTCCGTCACATTGTTGGCAATTCGCATAGTTCCCTAGATGTAATACATAAAATTGACTTGTTGCTTAGCGTTGCGCCGTTCGAGCAAATCCTGAAGCGTATACTTTTGCAGAACGGCTGCTGCTGCTTCACAAACTTCTTGCCAAACCTCGGTAATCACTGAGCTATCGGCATTATCGGCAGTGCTAGCGGTCTCGCCAGTCTTTTCAAAGCCTTCAATACAGCTCACGACGTCATACAGGGTGATTTGCCAGGGGGCACGGGCAAGCAAGTAGCCCCCACGAGCCCCGCGCTGACTCCGGACGAGCCCCGCCCGCCGTAGTGTGGCTAATAATTGCTCTAGATATCGATCCGGAATGTTTTGTTTACTCGCAATCTGCCGAATCTGCAAAGGTTCACTACCCGCATGATGTTCGCTCAGCTCAATCAGGGCCAAGAGGGCATACTCGCTCTTACTTGAAAGTTCCACAGGCTTAGAACATCGACAGTATGTTCTAGTATACTCCGGTTCCCCAGTCGGGTTTGCAGGATTCCACGACTACTGTAGAAGTCGGAATGCAGAATTGAAAGGCTTACCAGATGCTGATTATAGCTATCTGGAGTGGGTTAACCTGTGTGCAGCTTGCTATATGGATGATTCGATGGCAGCAATCATAAGGTGATGCTTGCCCTAGCTCGCTTGTGTCCCTCGGTGCTCTGGCTACCCAAGTAATGCTAGAACGGATGCCTGTCGCCTCTAGTAATCCAACTCTTCCTCGTATTCGGTCACCTTTTTCTTTTGGGGAATGTTGATGGGAGGAGCCTTGTAAGGTTCAGGTTCGTCGTCCGTCCAAATATCTTCGGTTACTTCTTTAAAGTCAGCATCGTAATCGGCCGCAGGCTCCGGTGGTGCTGTCGGGGGTTGCCAGTTATCCATTTCCAAGGGTGCTTGACGATACGCCACCTCAGGGCGTTGCTGTTGTAAAGGCTCAGCTGGAATGGGTTCGGGTTCACCCCAATCATCTTCAGTCCATCGCTCTTGAGCAGCCGGGGCGCGATCGCGAATGGGTTCTACAGGTGTCTGAATGCCGGAAGGCAGTTGATTAGCTGTGGGTGTCGGCATGATGTACTCGCTACCGTCATCTTTATCCCAGGGAGCGCGTCCAATCCCTAAGCGCTCCAAGATACCCACACTGATTTGAACCAGTTTATCTTCCGATCCTTCATAGACGATGAGGCGATCGGGGCCACTGGTCACAATCTCGTCAACGGGTAATTCGTAGGTGCTGATTACCTGCTCAGGAATGCGTGGCATGCCCAATGAGCCAATGACAATAGACTCCAGTTTGCCAGTCACCACGTCAAACTTGAAATCCCGCAGTCGTCCTAGAACTTCGCCGGATTCAGTGACCACTTCGCAGTTCGTCATCGTACTGAAAGGGTTTAGGTTGAGGTCATCTTCCAAGACATCATCATCGTCCACCAGAATGACATCACCGACCTGCCGAATGCTGCTGAGCTGCATAATGTGCTCAGTACCGGACATCACCCCCGGTAAAACCTGCTCGCGCAGACCTAACGCAACAACTTCACCGCTATCCACATCCACCCAAACCTGACTTACTGCGCCCAAGCGCTTGCCCGTATTGCGGGTAATGACTTGGGTTCCTAAAAAGTCGGAACGCTGACGAAACTGGTCATAGGATGAGGTCATAGCCCGAGCCTGATCAATACTCACTCAGTATGCAGTGTAGTTCAAGGAACGCTTCTATCGAAGGGAATCCGATCTTAACAGATCGTTTTTGATGATTTGGAGGATGAGTTCACCAGTCAAGTGAAGGATTATGGTTGGGTGAGGAGTCAGTAGCCAGGAGTCAGGAGAGAACTGGTTACTGGCTACTGGTTACTGGATTTTCTTTCACAACCCAAATTTCCCACTTTGAGTTGATAACCCCCTACATGGATGCACTCTGAGCCTCAAGATTGATGCCCAGAACTTGGGTGTAGGCTCCGCGAGCTTGGGTGACCCCAATCGTACGCTGGGCTGCTTCAATCATGGGTCGCCGTAAACTTACGACGATGAACTGAGCCTGTTGTGCCTGTCGCTTGATCATGTTGGACAATCTTTCTACATTCGCACCATCCAAAAACATATCGACTTCATCGAACGCATAGAAGGGCGAGGGACGATAGCGTTGGAGCGCGAAGATGAAGCTCAGGGCTGTCAGTGACTTTTCACCCCCGGACATGGAGGCCAGCCGTCGCACTGGTTTGCCTTTGGGATGGGCCACTAGATTGAGACCGCCGTTGAAAGGATTCTGGGGGTCATCGAGTTGGAGATAGCCATCGCCGTCAGACAGTTGCGCAAAGATATCACTGAAGTTTTCGTTGACGGCTGCAAAAGCTTCCCCGAAGGCTTGTCGTCGCAGCGTGGTGAAGTTTTCAATCCGGAGAAGTAATTCGGTGCGTTCCTCCTCCAGGGTGCTGAGCTTATCCGAGAGTTCTTCTAACCGCGTTTGGGTATTGTTGTATTCTTCCAGCGCCAACATGTTGACAGGCTCTAGGGCTTCCAGACGGCGCTGGAGCGATCGCATACGCTTTTTGACTGTTTCCAGATCCGTCTCCGGAGGAATTTCAGGGAGAGGATCGGGCAAATCGGCAGCCTGATCCGCCAGCTCTAGCTCCAGCATGGCTAGCTGCTCTTGTCGCTCCTGCCGTTCTTCGAGGCGCTTTTGCCGTTGCCATTCCGCCTGTTGCTTTTGCGTTTGGTAATTGCGCAATTGCCCCTCTACCTGATCGCGCGCCGTTTTTTCCTCAGCGAGTGTTTGTTCCAGAGCGTTCATGCCCTGCTTGATTTGCAGGATTTGTGTATTGAGGGTTGCCTGCTGAGTCGTAATTGCTTCGCGTTGTTCTGTCTGCTGGGCCTGTTGTTGATGGCAGGTCGCAATCTGTTGCGCTTGCTGCTGAATAACTAGCGTGGTTCGTTCTTGCTGGGTCTGCTGTTCTTGGAGGCGTTTTTCGGCAGCTTGTACTGCGTTTTGGCGATCGCTTACCTGGTGTTCCAGAGCCTGTACCTCTGTCTGGGCCTGCTGCCATTCACTGTGGGTTTGGGATTGTTCCAGCGCGGCGAGGTCAGCACGTTGAGTTTGCAACGCGGCTTCTTGGGCTGGCATTGTGTCAGCCAGTGTTGTTAACCGAGCCTCAGCCGTCGTTAATTCTGCGCGATATTGCCGTAAGCGAGCTGCGCTTTGGTCAGCCTGTTGCTGGAGCTGCTGCACTTGTTTCTGGTTTTGTTCGGTCTGGAGCTGCTGTTCGCGATAGCGCTGTCGGGCTTCCACCAGGTTAGTTGATGCAGTTTTGACAGCTATTGTTGCGGCTGCAAGGTACTGATGACAGCGTTCAAGGATGCGATCAATCTCGGCCAATCGGTCGCGTAGGGCGATCGCCTCCTCGGACTCCCCAGCTTCCACGGTGCCAAAATGCAGGCGTCCTCGCTGCTTGCTCAAACTGCCACCCGTCATTGCGCCGCTGGTTTCTAGGAGTTCCCCTTCCAGAGTCACCATGCGCAATTGACCTAAATTGGATCGTGCCGCCGCAACGGTCTCAAACACGGCAGTGCCGCCAAACACGAATTCAAAGACCCGGCGATAGCGATCGTCGCAATCAATCAAGTCCACAGCATAATTCAGCAGGCCATCGGGGCGCTTCCAATCAGCGATGCGCGTAAACTTCGGCACGCGAATGGCATTGAGCGGTAGAAAGGTCGCTCGTCCGGCTCGCTGTCGTTTAAGCAGAGCGATACCTTCCGCAGCAATCCGATCATCTTCCACTACGAGGTACCCTAAGCGCCCCCCAGCCGCAATCTCCAATGCCAGTTGAAACTTGGGATCAACCCGGCCTAATTGTGCCACTAGGCCACAAATCCCCGGTAACCCACTCTCCATGAGGACGCGGGTTGCTTGCGTGCCCTGGCTTTCCTGCATGGCCTGATCTTGGGCTTCCAGTTTGTCCAATTGCCGTTGTTTATGCCGCTGTTCCTGCAAGAGTCGCTGTTGGGTTTCCCGTTGGACTTGTAATTCCTGCTCGGCTGCGGCTACCCTCTCAGCCAGCTTTTGAATTTCAGTTTCTGACTGCTGAGGTGCATCCTCGCTAGCCTCGTTAGCCTGGGCTGTAATCTGTTGATTCAGCTCTTCTAAGGTGGCTCCTAGATCCTCAATCTGTTGGGTGAGCTGGTTGACTCGTTCTTGCAAGCGCACTTGCTCAGCCCGCTGCGGTTCCAAGGTTGCCAGTAAGGTTTCAATCTGGCGACGACGCTGGGTTTGCTCTTCAATCCAAGCAGCGGATGCGTTGGCGATCGCGCTAGTCGCTTCGCGTTTAGCCGAGAGTGCCGCTTGCGCCTCAGCGTGCTGACGAGTCAGCATCACCAGTTCCCCAGTTTGCAGCGTCTGGATGTGCTCATGCAGCTGAGCCAGGGCCTGCTGCTGCTCAAGAAGAGTGATCTGAGCCTGACGCAGGTTACTGGCTGTGGTTTGAGCTTCCTGTGCTAACTGTTGCTCTTGACGCTGTAACTGCCGATATTCGGCTTCCTGGGTGGCGAGCTGTGACTGCAAGGCTAAGTGCTCGTCTTCGCCTAACGCTTTGACCCGTTGATTCAGGCTGTTGAGCTGGGTAGCCGTCGTCTGAATCGTCTCCGTCAATTCCGTGATTTGGGTGGCTAGCCGTTCTGCCGCTGCACCATCCGCTTGGATTTGTTGCCGTAGGTGTTCTACCTGGCGCTGCTGACCCTGCCAGGTCAGCACGGCTTCCCAAATCGTCTGAGTGTGGAGTTCGGCTTTCAGCTTTTGATATTTTTCCGCTTTGAGGCGGTCTTGGGCCAAGCGATCGCGCTGCACCACCAGTTCGCGCTCCACGACTCGGAACCGTTCTTCCCGCTCCTTCACGGTTTCGAGCTTGTTGACGGCCTGGTCAATCTTCCGGTCGAAGGACGCCACACCCGCGAGCTCGTCAATAATCTCGCGGCGTTCCCGTGGATTCATGGAAATGATGCCGGTGACATCCCCCTGCAACACCACGTTGTACCCTTCTGGGTAAATGCGGAACCGCTGGAGCTGGGCATGTAAATCCGTAAGAGTGCAAGGATTGCCGTTGATGTAGTAATTAGAGGTGTAAGTACCTTGGTTGGTCACCCGTAGCCGTCGTGTCACTGTCCACTCACGGTTCGCTGCTGTCGGTAGGGGGACGACCTTGCCTTGACTATCGGCGATCGCGCTTACCGTTTCGGTGTCTGTATCGGTTTCACTGGTAGCGGCAACCAAGTCATCGTCAGAACTACTCGCCTCAAAGTCGATGTCTATCGGTGCAGTTGGTTCGGGCTCTTCTTCCAGTAGCAGCTCGGCGGCAACATCGCTGATGTCAAACGTGACGGTTACGGTGGCCTCGGCGGTTGAGCGCCGTCCGATATGATTCTGATTCACCAGATCAGGCAAGCGATCAGCCCGCATACCTCGCGAACTCGCTAATCCCAAGGCAAATAAGAGTGCATCTAAAATATTCGATTTACCCGAGCCATTAGGCCCAGAAACCACTGTAAATCCAGGCAATAGGGGCACTGCAGTCGTGCCGCCAAACGACTTGAAATGGGACAGTTCTACGCGCTGAATGTGCACTGGCCAGAGGTTAAGTGACTAAGACAAATGTACTGAATAAAAAACAGACAGACAACCCTTTTGCATCAAATCAAAGGCATATTTGAGGATTTTCAAGACGAATGACAAGGCCTGAGAACTTTTCCCAAGATAAATGGGCGAATAATTATCAGAAGTCTCTTACACCCTACATCTAGCGTTTTTAGATGACAATAAAGGTCTTTTTGGGCAAATGTGCAAAATTTCAAACGTGACCTGAGCGTGGGATTGGCAACCAACGCCTCAGTTTACTCGCAGTGGGAGAGAAGTTCCACTTAACCCAGCAAAAACTTTCAGCCTAAGAATGGGTCTATGTAGAGGGCAGTCGCAGCCAGGGCAGGACGACTGTGCTTAATAATGGATAACCAATGCAGCCCGTGTTTTTCAGGAAAACAGCGTAGTGAACTTTACCGCCAACCCCTGCTCTCAACCAGTCATCCTCGGGTTTGACCCAGGACGTTATAAATGTGGTTTGGCGCTGATGGGCCTCGATCGCAATCTCTATCACCGAGCAGTGGTTGAGGCGAGCAGTGTGATGAGCACTGTGGAACAATTGCGGCAGCAGTATCCCATCTCATTGATTGTCATGGGTGATCAAACGACTGCAAGCGAATGGCAGACTCAGTTAGCTGCCATGTCACAACCGATTCGAGTGGTTTTAGTGGACGAACGCTACTCTTCTCTGGAAGCGCGCGATCGCTACTGGGAAATGAATCCGCCGCAGGGATGGCAGCGGCTTTTACCTTTAGGCTTACGTCAACCCCAAGCCCCGATTGATGACATTGTGGCGATTCTGTTGATTGAACGATATCTCAATCGATTGACCCAGGGCTAGGGTTTGATACTGTTTGGCTTGGCCAGAGTTGGTGACGAGGAAACAGAAACCAAAGAGGTTGTTGGGAAGCAGATTCTGGAGCTTTAGATTATTGAATCGGTTTTACAAGCTCAGACAGCTACATATGAAGCCCTATTCACCTGACGCCTGATTGAAGAAGTGGGCAGTTGTCAGTCTACAGCGAGTCAGATTGGCACTGGTCAGAGCGCTGTGTCGCAAACGTTCTGCTGTCTCAGTGTTGAAAGTGAGATATGTATCTTGCTCATGCGTATTAGTTGCTGTCTCGCCCAGTTGTGCCTTCACAGTCAAGCTAAGAATCCCATCGTCTTGACGCTGTATCTCAGCCGCTGACGCTTGATGCTGGAAAGAGTCGATACTCACGGCAAAAACAAAAATAGCAATGCCCAATAGCAATGCCAGCCTCAATGTTAGGTGACGATAAAACGCTCTAAGGCAACGTAGGCAACTTGTAGATAGAGCCTTGACACATTCAGCTAACACGAGAACTGCTCTCCAGAAAACAGACA
Organism: Cyanobacteria bacterium J06638_28; assembly: GCA_039819045.1. GTDB lineage: Bacteria > Cyanobacteriota > Cyanobacteriia > Phormidesmidales > Phormidesmidaceae > SIO1E4. Next base: position 133,292 of record JBCBSR010000004.1, on the reverse strand, counting down.
GATAATCAACTCAACGACGCAAAGTTGGCAAAAGTCGGAGTTGAGTTAAGGGATAACTCTATGATTACTAAAGGTAACACTACCAGACGAAGAAATGTTACGTTTCTTGTGATTCGGCAAAGATTTATGAGAATTCTGTATTGCTCTTCAGCCCGGCTGAGGGGCTGTCATCATTTAGAGCCTGAATCCTCATGTTGAAAGCGGTTCAGCCCCTAACTAGTTTTCCAAAGCGGGCGCGGCAATGGTTATACCGCAAGGCTTTCGAGTTTGATTGATGATGCGCCCTCGCTTTTGGTGCTTCTGCTTGGGAGCAGGTCGTTACGCTGTAGCTTTCGTCGCATTGCAATCCTCATCTTTGGCTGAAGAAAGATCCAAATCTTTAAAACGTATGTGGTTGAGCTCAATAGAGTAGGTAAATATTTTTCGTATCAAGACTGCTATCGCTGCGATGAGAGTGGGCTACCTAAGAACAGATCGGACTGATCAATTGATAGAAGTTCTGAGCCCCTCCATTTTGTATTGTCAGTTGCAGCGATAGCATCGCCACAGGTGCAGATAGACTATTGTGCTGGGAGATTGGCGACATGATTTCCATGTGCAATTTTGAGGCCGTGCTGTAAGAACTCTGAAATTTGTATGAGCCTATGCCATTTTCCTCCTTCTTAGATAAGTCACGTGCGTACAAAAACCGCCTTCAGCAAGAGACCTTCCATCAGTTGCGGTGGTATAAAAGTCAATTTTTCCCATTGACGGACGTGATCAATGCAAAGGAGATCCGGGTCATTGGTTTAAGACGGACTGGCAACCATGCGATTATTGGCTGGATTCGTGCACAGCACCATGAATATGCTTTTCATGTCAATCATCCACCCGGGGGAATGAACCCCTATCGATTTTTGGCAAATCACTACGACAACGCTGAGTTTCATCGTGAGGCTCGTGGTGAATTCACGCCCAAAAGTTTGCTGATTTTGAGCTATGAAGATCAAGACCTGGCAGATATTTGTTGCCAGAAGTTCGAGAAATTCCATGATGTCTATGTTGGTCCTTCGGCTAGCCGCTATGACGTGCTGATTCTACGGGATCCGTTTAATTTAATGGCGAGTCAACTGAAGTCTGGCATGGCTTCGATGACAACTGGCACTGCCCAGCGAAAAATCCGCGTTTGGAAAGACTATGCCCGTGAATTTCTGAATCAAACCCAGTTGATGCCCCATCAAAAGTGCTGTATCAGCTTTAATCAGTGGCATTATGATGCCGCTTATCGAGAAAAGATTGCTGGACAATTAGCCCTTAACTTTAGTGACGTCGGTCGGGAAAAAGTTCGAGGCTATGGCGGCGGTAGCTCTTTTAGTGGTCGTGAGTTGGATGGACAGGCTTCGCAGTTGAATATTCTCGATCGCTGGCATATTTTCCAGGACGACCCAGATTACTGGAATCTGTTTCGAGATGATGAGCTTCTAGGGTACGTGTCTCAGATTTTTGATACTGCTACGTTACCGATGCAATACGTTCAGTAAGTCGTGTCTACACTCAAACTGCTTGTGGCGTGATCCCTAGCGAGACGCAGCATATTGCGTGTCTGAATTGGCTTGCAGATGACTCATGACCAGCATTTCTTGCGCTGCAACGGCATTGAGTGCTTCCGTCAAAATGTTAGAGCCAGCACCGGGTAGGCATGCATTTTCGGTAATGATGCGTCGCCAAGCCCGACTGCCGGGTTGTCCATGAAACAACATCAGCATGTGGCGAGTGATGCTGTTGAGCTTCAAGCCCTGACCAATCCAGTGATCGATATAGGGCAGCATGGCTTCGACCACCTGCGATCGCGTGACCACTTCCCGATCTTCCCCAAAAATGACCTGATCGGCCTCAGCGAACAGATAGGGCACATCGTAAGCAGCGCGCCCTATCATCACAGCATCGACCTGTTGTAGATGCTGATGTGTTTGCGTCAGGGTTTTAATGCCCCCGTTAATTTCAATCCATAGAGATGGAAACTCGGCTTTAAGTCGGTAGACATCCTCATACCGTAAGGGCGGAACGTTGCGATTCTCCTTGGGGCTCAGCCCCTGCAGCCACGCTTTCCGTGCATGAACGGTGAAACGCTTACAGCCCGTCGCAGCGACTGTGCCCACAAAGTAGGCCATGTGGTTATAACTGTCCTGATCGTCAATGCCAATGCGGTGTTTCACGCTGACGGGTAACGTGGTAGCAGCCATCATCGCTGCCACACACTCAGCGACTAATTGCGGCTGGGACATCAGGCAGGCACCAAAGTTGCCATTTTGAACGCGATCGCTGGGACACCCCACATTTAGATTAATTTCGTCGTAGCCGTATTCCTCAGCAATCCGGGCGCACTGAGCTAACGCTTTGGGATCATCCCCTCCGACCTGCAACACCAGGGGCTTTTCTTCCGGCGAGAACCCGAGTAGATGATCGCGATCGCCATGCAGAATTGCCTGAGACGTGACCATTTCTGTATACAGTAGCGTCCGCCGCGTCAACTGCCGCATGAAGTAGCGGTAGTGGCGATCAGTTCGATCCATCATGGGGGCAATGCTCAGTGGGTAGCCCTGGACGGTGGTTGAACCTGGTTTCTCAAGTTGAGAGACAGAGGCGATCATGCAATAGAACGTTAAGGGTATTGGCTCACTAACCTAGCTTAAAAGGTTAAGAACGAATTCAGGGCAAGCCGCACTGTTTACGCTGGCGTTGGAGGCGATCGCGCAAGTCTGGGTGCATGCCTAGCTGGGCATCCGTCATTAAGCGATTGAATTCGCGCCGAAAGTGAGCCGCAACGGTTGGATTGCGGATGACGAGCAAGTCCTCATCATTATTGTGATTGGCGGCGGCGCTCCAGTTGTGGGAACCAATGATGACGGTTTCATTATCGATGAGGGCAAATTTGTGGTGAAGTTTATCCCCAACGGGTAGTGCGGGGGTGCCAACTTGAGCGATCGGTTGTTTCCAGGGGCGGTTGTTCGCTTCCAACTGACAGCGATGATCAGGAGTGGCAGTACCCAACATGTCTAATGCTTCGCTGTAGCTGCGATAGATAAAGTTGGCATCCACCAAGGCTTGTACTGTGACGCCTGCTTCCGATTTTTGGGCCAGTGTATTAGCGATGCCCTGATCAGAAAAAACAAACAGTGCTAAATCAACCGCCTGATTGGCCTGCGCTAAGGTGCGGCTGATGAGACCGTTGACGCTCTGGCTCCAGGGTTTGCTCTCGGAGGTCGGGGAAAACTGAACGGTCACGGCTGAGCCAGGGATGCTGACAGTTTGGGGCGATCGCTGTGGCTTCTGTAAGCCAAAGAGGCTATCCTCTTTACCCTTGGGGCCGTCGCCCCACATGAGTGCAAATTCCTGACCGAGAACACTGGCTAACTCAGCACTCTCAATCTTGAGCAGGGCATTGGCATTGCCGCGGCTGTCGGGATGAGCAAAGTCGCCATGGAGTCCACTCAACGTCAAGTTAGCGGAGCCCAACAGGACCGTTTTGCCATCCACCACTAAAAACTTGTGGTGCATTAAACCACTGCCCTTGGAACCATCAGCAGTGTCGTCTATGAGGGGAATTGGGGCTTTTTGCAGAATGCGAATGGCATCACCCTGGTCTAATTCGCGGGCTGTGATTTTGCCATTGTGGTTCGCATCAATCATCTGTTCTTGTTCGGCATGTTTGGAGGATTGTCGATCATCTAACTTGTGAGCCTGGAAGTCGCTGAGGGGTTGCCAAACGCGGTTGTATTGATTTTCGATAACGATGCGTACCGTCACCCCTGCTTGGGCGCGATCGCGCAAAGCCAGTGCAATCTGGGGCAGATTGATTTCCTGTACAGCCACATCAATCGAAGTTTGGGCTTGGGCGATCGCGTCCACAATAACGGCTTCCAGATCATCGCCATAGCGCTTGATGCCTCGGTAAGGATCCTGATAGGTATTTGCCTGCGACTGATTGAGGTAAACCTGAATGTAGGGATCCTGAGGCAGTGGCTCTGCTAGCGGCATGTTGGCGAATCCGGGTAACCAACGGTGCAGAATGAAAACTAACAACAGGCTAATGACGGCAATGCCCCAGCGACGACGCTTAAAAACCATGTAGACAACCCTAAAAAAATGTGAAGCGATTATCTCTAGATCACCCATTCCGTCAGCATTCGTAACTTGGCGATCTTGCGGAGATTTTTACAGTAGAAGCGTTTTGAGCAGCAATTCCTACGCTAGACTTTGAAACCGCGAGGTGCGACACTTGCGAAATTGTCAGCAAATGTTGGCACTGGCAGCGAAATTTAGCGTCTGTTTATCCACTTCGTTTCTTTACGGGAGACTTTGGATTGCGATTTGATCGGCTCATTCCTAGTTGTTTGGGTGTTGCAAGCGCGCTGGTGATCACTCTGCCAGCAGAAGCTGCCCAGCTACAGTCTTGGTGGTTTGATGCGCGGGAAAATCAGTTGGTGTTTGCAACTGATGCCAGCATTCAGCCCCAGGCTCAGATGATTTTTAATCCCACGCGGATTGTCATTGACCTGCCAGGAACGACGTTAGGTCGACCGTCGGCCCGTCAAGCTGTCGGCGGTGCGATTCGCGAGGTGCGATCAGGACAATTCGACGCCCAAACGGCTCGCTTAGTGATTGAGCTCAATCCGGGCTACACCATGGATCCTCGGGCGGTGCGAGTTCAAGGTCTGGCAAATAATCGTTGGGCTGTGCAGTTGCCTCCAGCGCAGCGAGGCGAAACGACGACGGTTACTCCCACAGTGGGGAATGCGGTGACTGGCGAAGTTGCTCGCGGTGCACAGACGTATTTGGATGCGGTTTTGGCAACCCCAGACGGCTTTTTCATCCGAACGCGCGGTCAAAAGCCCGACATCTCAATCGACCGCTCGGGTGAATCGGGTCGCGAGCGACGCATTGTCATTGAGTTAGAAGGCACATCGATTTCACCCTTGCTGAGACAGGCCTCGTTGCCTAACAATCGCTACAGTGTCAGTCGCTGGGAGATTATTCAGGATACCCAGGCTGTTAAAACACGGGTCATTATGACGCTGGCTCCCAGAAGCCCTGATTGGGAGATTACCCAGTCGGATTTGGGCGGAATTGTGATGGTTCCACCGGGGGGTGTCTCCATTAGCTCGATTCCGGATCAGCGGCAAAGACCGGGTGGCAATCAAACCATTAATGTTCCTCAACAGCCGCCTCAGCCTCAAACACCCCCACCCCAGCCCCAAATCCCCAATAATTTACCTCGAGCCGCCAATGGGGAATTACTGGTGGTGATTGATCCGGGCCATGGCGGACGCGATCCCGGTGCGGTCGGGATTGGCGGATTGCAGGAAAAGAATGTTATTTTCCCAATGTCGCTACGTGTGGCTGAAATCCTTCGTTCCCAGGGTGTTCAGGTGGTGCTGACGCGGACGGACGATCGCACCTTAGGTCTCGAATCGAGAGTTGACATTGCGAACCAAGTGAACGGCAGCGTGTTCTTGAGTATTCACGCCAATGCCATTAGCCTCAGCCGTCCCGATGTGAATGGCGTCGAAACCTATTACGCCTCGAATGCAGGGCGCGGTCTAGCCAGAATTATTCATGCCAATGTGTTACCTGTTTCGGGGATGCGCGATCGCGGTGTGAAAGAGGCCCGCTTTTACGTGCTGCGTCATACGGATATGCCAGCGGCACTGCTGGAAGTCGGCTTTGTGACCGGGGTTGAAGATGTCCCCAAACTAAGAGACCCTAATTGGCGCGAGCAAATGTCGCAGGCCATTGCGCGGGGTATTCTGCAATACCTGGAACCGTTTCGTTAAGAACGGATGGAACGAATCAAGGTCGAGTAATGGGGGGATGATAGTGCTCCCTTAAAACACTTCGAGGGTTTGCGAGGAGGGGTCTATCTTATGTCATCCTGAAGACTCTCTTGTTCACTGATGATGGTTGGATAGCATACCCATGGATGACAAGTTTATGCTGATGATTCCGGGGCCAACCCCGGTTCCAGAAAGTGTTCTACTCGCTCAGGCGAAGCATCTCATTGGCCACCGCAGCGGTGACTTTAGTCAGATCATGGCAGAAGTCGCTGATGGTCTGAAGTGGTTGCACCAAACTCAAAATGAAGTGTTGATGCTGACGGCTAGCGGTACCGGTGCGATGGAAGCAGGCATCATCAATGTGTTAAGTCCGGGTGATCGCGTGCTGGTCGGGAGTAACGGTAAGTTCGGCGATCGCTGGGTCAAGGTTTGCCAAGCGTTTGGGCTGAACGTTGATGTGATTGAGGCTGAATGGGGTAAGCCACTAAGCACTGATGAATTTCAGGCAGCACTTGAAGCAGACACTGAGAAGACGATCAAAGCCGTCATCGTCACCCACAGCGAAACGTCTACGGGTGTGCTCAATGATTTAAAAACCATCGCCGACCATGTTAAAGCCCATAGTGAAGCGCTCATTCTGGTGGATGCAGTGACCAGTTTGGGAGCCTGCAATGTGCCAATTGATGAATGGGGCTTGGATATCGTGGCATCGGGTTCGCAAAAAGGATATATGGTGCCGCCAGGGATGGGGTTTGTGGTACTGAGCGATCGCGCTTGGCAAGCCTATGAAACAGCGACGATTCCCAAATTTTATTTTGACCTGGGGCCTTACCGGAAAAGTGCGGCTAAGAACACCACGCCCTTTACGCCTCCGGTCAGTCTCTTTTTCGCCCTACAAGTGGCGCTTAAGCTCATGCGGGAAGAGGGACTAGAGCAAATTTTTGCTCGTCATACGCGCCTCCAACAGGCAACGCAGGCAGCGATGAAGGCACTGAATTTGCCCTTGTTTGCCGCTGATGACGTGGCGAGTCCTGCGGTAACGGCCATCATGCCTCAAAGTGTGGAAGCCGAAAAAATCCGCTCCACCATGCGAAAGGATTTCGACATTGCCCTGGCTGGTGGACAGGATCACCTCAAAGGCAAAATCTTCCGTATTGGACATCTAGGCTATGTGTGCGATCGCGACATCTTAACGGCAGTGGGGGCGCTCGAAGCAACGTTAGCGAAGCTCGGGGCGAATAGCTTTACCCCTGGCGCTGGCTTGACGGCTGCTCAAGCGCGTTTGCAAGGGTAAATCGGCGTGATTGATTTTAGGGGACATGGCACCCCGCCATGTCCCTGACTGTTGGCGGCTATCTTGCACCAGTGTTTGGTAAGAATGAAGAGACCTTGCGCTGTGCGACACCATGACTCATTCTGCTCCGACTCTCTTGCCACCGGTTTTAGATGCCCTGAATCGTTTGATCACGATTATTGCCCAGTTGCGGCACCCAGAAACGGGATGTCCTTGGGATTTGCAGCAGACGCCTGAGAGTCTGATTCCCTACGTGATTGAAGAAGCCTATGAAGTCGTGGATGCGATTCGGGGTGGGGATAGGGCCGCGATCGCGGAAGAACTGGGTGATTTACTCCTGCAAGTGGTGCTCCAGTCCCAGGTGGCGCAGGATGAGGGGGACTTTGATCTCACAGTGGTGGCAAATGGAATTGCTGATAAGTTAGTGCGTCGCCACCCCCATGTATTTGGTGATGTTGAAGCCAGTACAACTGAGGACGTTCATCGAAATTGGGAGGAGATTAAAGCGGCGGAGAAGGGTGAAACGCATAATCCCGATGTGTTCTCACCGAAGCTAACCAAATACAACCGCACCTTACCGCCCCTGATGGCGGCGACGAAGATCTCGCAGAAAGCGGCGAAAGCTGGTTTTGAGTGGGATGACATTGATGGCGTTTGGGCAAAATTTCACGAAGAGCTGGATGAATTCCGCACGGCGATTGCGGCAGAACCCCGCGAAAATCAGGAAGCTGAGCTAGGGGATTTACTCTTTACGCTGGTCAACATTGCTCGCTGGCAGGGACTGGATCCTTCGGCAGCTTTGCAGGGCACGAACCGTCGCTTTATTCAACGCTTTGAAAAGGTCGAAAAGGTTACAGGGGGCGGGTTAGCAAACTATTCCATTGATGAGTTGGAAGCATTTTGGCAGCAGGCGAAGGCACAGCTGAAACGTGAAGAGTGAGGTCTGAATTTGGAATTCGGAATTCGAAATTCAGAGGATTAGGGAATGGAGCGGAATCGGTTTCTGCGCTTGGCGATCGCGAATATTATTTCTAACTTGATGGTGCCGTTAGCGGGCATTATTGACACGGCATTTTTAGGGCACCTGTCGGAAATTCACTATCTGGCTGGCGTGGCGATCGCCACGGTGATTTTCAACATGGTGTACTGGAGCTTTGGCTTCCTCCGGATGGGGACAACCGGACTCATTGCTCAGGCCCATGGGCGCGGTGATGAAAGGACGGTGGCGCGTATTTTGTTGCGCAACGGTTTGCTGGCCGTTGTCCTGGGTGCTGGGATTTTGCTACTGCAATTGCCCATTCGTGAAGTGGGCTTTTGGCTGTTGAGTGCGGCACCGGATGTGCGGCTATCGGGGGAGGCTTTCTACAACGCCCGGATCTGGGGTGCGCCGGTTGTGCTGTTGAACTATGTGCTTCTCGGCTATTTTTTGGGCTGTGGTCAGGGCAAGCGGGTCGTTGTGCTGTCTCTCGTGGGGAACGGCGGCAACATCCTGCTGGATTACTGGTTTATTCGACAGTTGGGCTGGGCCAGTGCGGGGGCCGGGGCGGCGACGGCTCTCAGTCAGGGAGGTATGGCAATCGTCGGTTTAACCTACGTTTTACGGGACTATACAATCCCGTATTTCGGTCAACTGAGTCGTCATCTGTGGGAAGGTACGGCAATTTGGGCCACTATTCGCCTCAATCGCGATATTTTGATCCGTACTTTTTCACTTTTAGTCAGTTTTTCGCTATTCACGAACTGGAGTTCGACCTTCGGCACGGATATCCTCGCGGCGAATACGCTGTTGCTCCAGGTGCTCACGTTAGCGGCCTACTTTATTGATGGCATTGCCTTTGCCACCGAGAGTTTCGCCGGACAGTTCTATGCGGTGGGCAATCGCACTCAGCTCCAGGCGTTACTCCGCTGGGGAACAGGGGTGAGTCTCTGTCTGGGGGTGGGCTTTGCGATGGTTTTTGTAGTGTTTCCCAGTTTTTTCTTTGGGTTCATGACTCAACATGAGCCGGTGATTGTTTTGGTGCAGGGATATGTGGGGTGGCTAATACCGACCTTGGGACTGGGGGCGATCGCGTTTTTGCTAGATGGCTACTTTTTAGGGCTAACGGCGGGTTCAGCATTGCGGAATTCAACGATTATCGCAACGCTCTTGGGCTTTTTGCCGATGGGTATCCTGGCCTACACGCAAGGGTCAACTCATCTGCTGTGGCTGGCAATGACATTATTTATGGGTGGGCGAGCCGTGACGTTAGGGCTGCGGGTGCCTGCATCGTTGGCGCAGGTGCCACTAAGGATTCCAGAGAAGTCTGTTTCGTAGAGGGTAACGGTTTTTTCCTCTGCGGAAGGGTGTCCGAAGGATGGGGTGGGTCTTCAAATGGGCGTAATTCACTTCTAGCCCCTTAGGGACTACCGAATTATGAATGACAGCACGAATCTTCTCACCAATGAACTAAGGGCTGTCATCATTTAGAGCCTGAATCTTCATGCTGAAAGCGGTTCAGCCCCTAGCTAGTTTTACCAAGCGGGCGCGGCAATGCTGATACCGCAAGGCTTTCGAGTTTAATTGATGACGCGCCCTAGGCAACGATGCGCCGTCGGCTTCGCGTAAAAGGACTACAGGCTTCTTCTAGAGAGCGCTCACGATAACTGTCATCAAAAACATTTACCTGATGCACAATCTCGTTATCGATATCAAGGCCTGTTAACCAACCACTTTTGGGATGATAAGCACCCGTGTCAATATCCAACCAGCCAGGGCCTTCAACGATTTGCCCTGGCGCGATGTCAGGAAAGGTGAAGGTAATTGTGTGGCCTGTAATGATGAGCTTGTCGGTGAAATACGGTGTTGGCTCACTATGAAAAGCTTCACGAATCCAGCAGTATTCTTCAGCAGTCTGCTCCACAATATCCAAAGTTGGATCGACGCCCGCGTGAACCAGCCAAACGTCCGCTAGATCAATGTACAGGGGCAACGTATGGAACCACTGTATATGTTCCGTCAATAAATCTAGGTTATTTTTGTAGCTAGCTAGAGTTGCCTGGCCACCACAATATAGCCATCCATGCAGGGCATGCCCACTTGCCCGCTCTTTCGAGAAAGCCTTCAGTAAAAGCTGCTCGTGATTACCAAGCACACAGGGGTGCTCTTGCTGACGCACATAATCAACAACCTTTGCACTCTCAGGCCCCCGATCAATGAGATCGCCAACGAAGTACAGATGATCGTCGTTATTAGGGGCAACCTTGTCTAAAAGGTGCATGAGGCCATCGTAATGACCATGAACATCTCCAATAAAAATGCGACGGGACATGGGCTAAATACAAACCACAAGAGTGACAACGTATAAATACACCAACACAGTCGTGCATTAAGCACCGCGTTGTTTCAGGCTTACTTATTGTTAAAGCTAACAAATCTTGCTGCTATTCATTTCTCAGAAACGTAAGAGAATTACACAGAAAGACCTCCACTGTTACAAGTGGATGATAGTCAAATTAGCTTCGCCGATCGCGCTGTAAATCATAGATTGCCTTTTCCACACACCAGCGCTTAGAGCGTCCCGGATTGTTAAATTCAATCCGTTCAATCAGGCGTTCAGACACTCGGCGATCGCGGGTTAGTTTATCCAGATCTCGTAACAAACGCGACGGTATGCTTTTCTGGGCAGAGCGACTCCCCCCACGTGAAGGCGACATCAACCGTCGGAAAGGATTCTTCCCTCGCCGACTTAGCCACCACCACAGAATGCCTAAAAAAACAAACGAAAGGATGAGTGCCTGCATAATGCTAGATTGCCCAACGTTGACCTACATAACCCACAGAATTACCAAGATGCCATGGTTAGAGATTCAACCACCATTGTCTGAATCGGTGGAAGCTCCGTGCCGACTGCTCACATCTTGTTGCGGTATGTCAGATAGCTCTACAACATCTTCCAAACGTGTTTGATTAGTTTGCCAAAGATACTCTGGCACTGGATCATATCCACCCGCATGAAAGGGATGACACCGAAGAACACGGCGGCAAGCCAACCCAAATCCTTGTATAGCACCAAAGCGGTGAATGGCTTCTAGGGCATATTGAGAACACGTGGGTTGATAGCGGCACGTGGGGGGGAACAGGGGAGAAATCAGTAATCGATATCCCTTAATGCTCCAGATCAAAACAGCTTTCATGAGGGTTTAAGGTCAGGTACTTTGATCCTAGCTCAGCCTCCTGCAGCTAGAGGATGATTTGCTGTAGGCGATCGCGTCGTAACATTTGGTAAAGTACAGCCAGACAGCACATTGACTGCACCTGTCATGGAAATTTGCCTGAGCCCAAACTCAAAGATTGGAACCCCTAAACTATGTTGCGCCTTGAAAGCATTAGCAAGATCTATCCAACAGGAGAGGTTCTACGGGACGTTAATTGGGAGGTTAAGAGTGGCGATCGTATCGGCTTGGTAGGCGTCAACGGTGCCGGTAAATCGACACAGCTCAAAATCATTCAAGGTGAAGTCGAGCCTACCTCTGGCAGCGTGATTCGTCCTGCTAGCCTCCGCATTGGGTATCTCAATCAAGAGTTTGAAGTTGATGACAATCGCACTGTCAAAGACGAGTTCTGGAAAGTTTTTACTGAGGCGAATACGATTCATGAACGTTTGATGGAAATTCCTCATCAAATGGAAGCGGCAACGCCTGATGAACTAGATACGCTCATCCATGAACTCGACCGCCAACAGCGTCAATTTGAAGCCCTCGACGGCTATGGCTTAGATGCTCGGATCGAAAAGATTTTACCTGATATGGGGTTTACCCCTGGTGATGGGGAGCGTTATGTCAGTGAGTTTAGCGGCGGTTGGCAAATGCGCATGGGACTGGGCAAAGTTCTGCTCAAGCAGCCTGACATCCTCCTCCTGGACGAGCCAACTAACCATCTGGACTTGGAAACCATTGAATGGCTAGAAGGGTATTTAAAAGGGGTCAACACGCCCATGGTTATCGTGTCCCACGATCGCGAGTTTCTGGATCGGCTATGTACTCAAATTGTGGAAACCGAACGCGGCATCTCGCGAACTTACTTGGGCAACTACACAGCTTACCTCACTCAGAAATCTGAAAATCGAGCCGCTCAGTTAAGTGCCTATGAGCGTCAACAAAAAGAAATTGCGCAACAGCAGGCATTTGTTGACCGCTTCCGGGCCAGTGCCACTCGCAGTACCCAGGCCAAAAGTCGTGAAAGGCAGCTGAACAAAGTTGAAGTCATTGAAGCCCCTGACACAGATGTCCGGACGCTCAAGTTTCAGTTCCCTCCAGCTCCCCGCAGCGGCCAGGAAGTTGTCTTAATTGAGGATTTAACTCACTGCTATGGGGAGAAGATTCTCTTTCTAGGTGCCAACTTGCTGATTGAACGGGGCGATCGTATCGCGTTTCTCGGCCCGAATGGAGCTGGCAAATCGACCTTACTACGATTGATTTTGGGCCGTGAGCAGGCAACTGAAGGCACCGTTAGCTTGGGCAAGCACAACGTCCTGCCTCAATACTTTGAGCAAAATCAAGCTGAAGCTCTAGACTTGGACAAGACCGTTCTCGATACCCTGCACGATATCGTCCCAGACTGGAAGACAGAACAGGTACGCACGCTGCTAGGACAATTCTTGTTCAGCAGTGACATGGTCTTTAAACAAGTGAGAGCGCTCAGCGGTGGTGAAAAAGCTCGTTTAGCCCTCGCTTGCATGCTCGTTCAACCCGCTAACCTGCTTATCCTCGACGAGCCGACCAATCACCTGGATATTCCTGCAAAGGAAACCCTTGAAGCAGCCCTTCGTCAATATGACGGCAGTGTTTTATTGGTTTCTCATGATCGTTATTTCATCTCTCAAGTCGCCAACAAAATTGTTGAAATTCGCGATGGCGAGCTACGTCTTTACCGGGGCGACTATCACTACTATCTGGAAAAAATAGAAGCCGAGCGGGAAGCTGCCAAAAGAGCAGCTAAACAGGCAGAACAGGCTGTCAAGCAGACTGCCAAACGCCAAAAGCAAAAGGCCAAACAGAAAGAAAAGGCAGCTGCACGCAGAGCCGCTCAGTCTTAAAGCAGTCACTCATCACCCATGAATTGGCCCAATCTCACAAAAGTTTAAGTCAACTAAAGGCAGTTTAAATTTTTCATCAGAATTACATGCTTCATGAGATATCGCTAATGGCATCAGTGTTATGTGCCATAAGGTCTTCTCAAACATGGTGTTTACAGGTAAATATGTGATCGGGCTTTCACTGTTCGGTAAGCGTGATACGGGCCAAGCGCTCTCTCTACACAATGCGAATAGGGATTAAGAGTTACCAGAAATAGCAATCGATGAGACTCGTGGCAGCTTGGCACAAGCGAATGGGCTGTATTCTTAACGTCAGACAACTCCGATATCATTACTGATGCTTACTTGCAGACTCAGCGTGGGGCGAGTTTGTTGTCGTTTTCTAAAGAAAAACGAGAAATCCTTGTGTGACTCCATAGTTATGTTTATTGATCCTGAATAATACATAAAGTTACGACTGTTTTGATGAGTTTATTCAGGTTATTCGGGTAGATATGTAGAGATAAATATTCTTTTCCTTAATCATCAGTTCTAGAAATGATTTTGGCAAAGTCCATAGATCTCCTAATTGATATCTGATGGGATTTGTTATGTCCAGAATTCGTCTCTTTCAACTGTTGAGCCCTGTGTTTGGGTTTTAGAGAACGCCATCAGTGAACAAATATCACCTCATTTCGCCTGCGGTGTTAGCAAAGGTTTCAATCCTGAAAAGTGAAAAGTCAATTGCGTTAGAAAAATGGGATGATATGATTTGCTCGTTGATTGTCTAGTTTGCAAGGACTCTTTAAACCAATGACTCAAGCGCCTATCCCGCCTATGGTGCTCGTTATTTTGGACGGTTGGGGACATCGAACAGACACTGACGGCAATGCTGTTGCTGTTGCTAAGACGCCAAATATCGATAGTCTTTGGTCGGCTTATCCCCATACGTTAATTCGTACTTCTGGCAAGGATGTTGGTCTGCCAGAAGGGCAGATGGGCAACTCTGAAGTGGGCCATTTGAATATTGGGGCTGGCCGAGTTGTTCCTCAAGAGCTGGTTAGAGTGTCTGACGCTGTTGAAGATGGCAGTATCCAAGAGAATGAAGCTTTGCTATCGATCTGCCAGGCAGTTCGTTACCGCCAGCGCAAGCTGCATCTAGTCGGTCTGTGTTCCGAGGGGGGGGTCCATTCCCATGTGAACCACTTGTTTGGTTTGCTTGATATGGCCAAGGCGCAGGACATTGAGGAAGTCTGCATTCACGTCATTACCGATGGCCGCGATACCAAACCCACTGACGGCTATCGGTCTGTCCAAGCAATTCAGGACTATACGCAGCAAAATAATTTCGGCCGCATCGTTACGGTCAGTGGCCGTTACTTCGCAATGGATCGCGATCACCGCTGGGAGCGGATTGAAAAGGCTTATCACGTCATGGTCCAGAACGGTGATGGCGATGAGCGTTCTGCGGTGGAAGTTATGCAGGCAGCTTACACAGCAGGCATTACCGATGAGTTTATTGAGCCCATCCGGATCGCTCAGGGTGCCGTTGAGCCGGGTGATGGTGTTATCTTCTTCAACTTCCGTCCTGACCGCGCACGTCAATTAACGCAAGCTTTCATGGATCCTACGTTTGATGGCTTTGCACGAGTTTTGATCGAGCCGCTCAGCTTTGTCACCATGACCCAGTATGATTCTCATCTGCCCGTACAGGTTGCCTTTAAACCGCAAAATCTCAGCAAGATTCTCGGTGAAGTGGTTGCCGATCAAGGGCTGAAGCAATTACGGACGGCCGAGACAGAAAAGTATGCCCATGTGACTTACTTCTTTAATGGTGGGTTAGAGGATCCTTTTCCGGGTGAAGATCGTGAGTTGATTCCAAGCCCAGCAGTTTCTACCTATGATCAGGCACCCGCTATGTCTGCAGCGCAGGTCACCGATACCGCCCTTGCCGGTATCCAAAAAGGGGTTTATTCCCTAATTGTGATGAACTATGCCAACCCCGACATGGTTGGTCATACAGGCAATATGGAGGCAACTATTGAAGCGCTTGAAGTGGTTGACCATGAGATTGGACGATTGATCACAGGGATTGGGCAGGCGGGCGGTAGTGCAATCATCATTGCTGACCACGGCAATTCTGAATACATGTGGGATGAAGATCACAAACCATGGACAGCACACACTACGAACCCAGTGCCCTTCATTTTGGTGGAAGGTGAAAAGCTCAAGGTTCCCGGACATGGAACAGACGTGCCGCTCCGGTCTGACGGTTGCTTGGCTGATATTGCCCCAACTATTTTGGCGATTCTCCAGATTCCTCAGCCCGAAGAAATGACAGGCACCTCCATGATTCAACCGACAGCTATCGATGTACGGCCTAATCGTACTCCTGTGCGATTAAGCCTGTAGATGCTATTGATGAAGTGAGCAGATGCGGAGTGGGTACTTCTAAAAATTGTTTACTTTTGAAGGTAATGAAGCCTTAGGAACCTGACGGCCAAGCATTCTCCGTCTGATTCCTTGCTAATCCGCGATCGCGGTTTCTGCAACTACAGTCCGCACGTTAGGATAAGAGACCAGAGCAACTTAATTTTTTCAAGGTGTAAGGCTAGTGAAGCACATGCCTTATACCAAAGGGTTAAACCATGATCTTGATTACTGCAGTAAAGGTAGTTTGGGCAACAGCCGCAATTGGGCTAGCCATATTGGTACTTCTGCATAGTCCCAAGGGCGATGGCCTTGGGGCTTTAGGAGGACAGGCTCAGTTGTTTACCAGTACAAAGAGCGCAGAAACGACGCTCAACCGGGCTACCTGGACACTGACAGTCCTATTTATGGGGTTAACCGTAGTCTTGAGTGCTGGGTGGTTAGCACCTTGAAAAGGTATACTGCGCTACTTTGAACGAATGCGAAAGCGGCGACTGTCCAAGATCTGATTTCCTCAAGGCCATAGCAGCCTTTCTATGGTTTGGAGCCGGAGGGTCAGGGCTGAATGTTTAACAAACCGTTGCGCAACTGATGGGATAGTTCGGCAATGGGTTGTAAGGCTACAAAGAATTTTTGCCGGTGTCATTCCAACGATGTCTAGTTTCCCATAGACGGAGTACTGACGAGCCGTCACCAGTCACCTCGAACGACTGGAATTTCCGTTCCGTTAGGTGCTAGGCCTACGATGGGTAAAGTGTCGTCAGTTTCTAACCTTTCAAACTGAATCACCTGTAAACCAGTACTGGTCGGTTCTAAAGTAACTTCATAGCGATCGCCTGACCATTGAAAGTCTTGAACTACATGCCCCATTAGCCATAGCTCTGCTAACTGGCCTTGATTGAGCGCATCTGGTTTAGCCCCTCCGTAGCACTGCTCCATTTCAACGATTGCAGTCCATGCGCCACTCAAATAGGTCGGTTCCATACGCGCGCTCAGCCCATAGGTGGTGAAGGCGATCGCCGATCCATGCCAAAACTGCTCAAACAGGCTACTCAGAGGTTCGTTTTGAATTCCGCTACCATAACGTGGGTTATTCGATAGCTCTGCTGTCTGCACATCTAAGCTTGGACGTTGCCAATCCGGCAAATGACTGCACACTTCAAACGCGATCGCTTGTGGTTCAGCAGAAGCGGATGACGTTGGGCGATTCGTTGCAGCTTCGGGGATCGTCTGAGTAGTCGGTATCAGAGTTGGCTCAGTGATCGCCGGAGAGGAGCAACCACTCAGGATCAGGATGGTAGAGCTAGCAATTACCAAATTGCCAGTGAATATATTCTTTAAAGCTTTCATCTAAAAGTAACCCTTGCCATTCGGGCATTGCCTCTCAGCATTCCATGCAGTAGTTATAATTTCGAGTCACTCTAACTCCTATCGGCAAAGTTCTCGGCAAAATTGAGGAGATTGTTACGATAGCTAGCTGTGCAGGGAGCGAAAACTCAATGCCGACCAGCAAGGATTCATCGGTGACAGGCATGGCCGGGCTACTCACTCGCTTTTCGATCGCCTTCCGGTAGGCCAGTGAAATTGTTTATCCGTGAGCCAATCATCGCACCAACCCCCAATACCCTTTTCCTAGGCGAAGCCCAGAATCTCGCATACTTTAGACAAGAACCATGAGCTCTACAGGA
This sequence comes from Cyanobacteria bacterium J06638_28, assembly GCA_039819045.1. GTDB lineage: Bacteria > Cyanobacteriota > Cyanobacteriia > Phormidesmidales > Phormidesmidaceae > SIO1E4. The sequence goes on along the minus strand of JBCBSR010000004.1, from coordinate 116,014 downwards.
GGATATCCGTAGTCATACTCTATATAACTATGAATAATTCCGTATCTGTCAGAGAAAATCAACCGATGCCAACGGTATTTCAGATGAATCATATTAAAACAATCTATTTTCTGCCCGAAGAGGGCTGAACAACCTAAAGTTGCGATGAAGAAAAACCTTGCCTCCAGCCCTATCAGATAGCACAGAGGAAAACCAATGAATTCGCTGGCGACAACCCATGATTGAGACAGCAGAATGCGGCAGTTTCTGCTTACCCCAGCCCTTATCAGATACCTGACTCATAACCTCAGGAAGAGGCGCAAGGCGCAGACGAAACCATATCCACGGTCTCTCAATATAAAGCCCCGATAGGGCATTGCTTTAACTCATTGGGACGCTAACCTACATCAGGAAGGCATTGAGAACATGTCAGGTTTGCAAATTCCTGAATAGCCCTCATCCCCCAACCCCTTCGCCCAATATTGGGCGAAGAGGAGCAAGCATTTTGAAGTCCCTCTCCCAAGCTTGGGAGAGGGATTTAGGGTGAGGGTTCGAAAGTGACATGCTCCCAAAGGCATTTGATACACAAGCCGTGAACTCGACAGCAATATCCTGATATCTCAGCAATCGTACGGGTACTCTTTAAACGTCACAATCAGGATTTCTCCATTAGTTCATAAATTACTCATCTGTATTTGACGATATCTTTACCAGAGCTTTAGAGATCACTGGCTTTAGCACCCGTTTTCCTGAGAGCATTCCCCTAAAATAAAATTGAAATCAGGAAAATTTGTGTCTGTTTCCTTCAGGGAATACTTTTGGGTGGTCTACGGACGTAATATTCCAAGCGACAGACAGCTTCAAGCAACTGCCATGCTTCTGAGTATCCTTCTGCTAATATGCTCCAGACTCACCAAAATAAAGTGGCCTCAGCTCCTGTGAAGCAACCCTCTGAAACAGATGCAGTCTTAGAACAGATTGGCAACGGTAAGCTATGGATCGTCAACAGTCGCCGTCGCAACGGAATTGTTGTCTACAAAAAGTTTCATGCTGAGTTTGCGGGACCTGGTGCAGCAGTTGGTGGTGTGCTAGACGCAGATTGTACGCGCGTTACGCCTCTAGGCAACCTATCTTTGGTAGAACCAAAGTCCCATGAGGATCAACAAAAAGCGATTCGTATTCGACTACAGTGGATTCGCTTAACTCAAAATTTTACGGATAAGCCCGTTCCTATTGATAGGGCTCAGATGATTCTGGAACAGTTCAAAAATTATTTTGACCCTTCTATTGTCAACGGTGTGCCTGACGAAGCGTTTTCGCTCTTAGTCGGTGTTTTTCCGAATACGGTGCGTCAGGCCCGCCTCAAGTTGTAACTTCACTATTCTATGGAGTGACGACTTGGGGCTCGCGGCTAGTGGTCAAGCGCTTGCCGCAGATGGTCAAGCGTTCTCCCATTCTCCTGTGGTGTGCCGATCGTAATGCGCAAACCACCGCCGGTCTGTCTAACATAGGTCCCTTTTTGCCGCAAACGTTGCAGAACTTCCTCCACAGTCAATTGTGTGGGACGGCAGTACAGAAAATTAGCGGCACTGGGCCACAATTTGAGATGAGGCAGTGATTTAAATGCTTGAGCTAAGCGATCGCGCTCTGTCTGCACCTCTGTAATCTTTGCTAGTAATTCTGAAGCATGGCCGAGGGCGATAAGCGTCGCAGTCTGGGAGAAGCTAGGCAAGTTGTAGGGCAACCGTACTTTTTCTAGGACTTGAATCAGATTAGGCGCGGCGATCGCATAGCCGACACGATGAGCCGCCAGGCGAAATGCTTTAGAAAACGTTCGCGTCACCACCCAGTTTGCTCGATTTAAAGCTTCTGTCACAGTCGTCTGTTGGCTAAATTCAAAATACGCTTCGTCGACAACCACCAGGACATCCTCAGGCAATTGTTGTAGCCAAGCCAGTTCCGCTGATGTAATCGCATTCCCTGTGGGTGAATTTGGAGACACCATAAACACTAAGCGAATCGGCTCAGGATTTTGCTCAATCGCAGTTTGTGCAGCTTTGAGATCAACCTCAAAGGTCTCATCATTGCGCCCCACCGTGACCACAGGCACCCCTAATGTCTGAGCCAGAATGTTGTACATAGAAAACGTCGGAGTGGCAACTAGAATCGCCCCTGGACGACCCACGCAGGTAGCAATCAGAAGCGACCGAATGAGTTCATCCGAGCCGTTGCCGACCGAGATATGTTGCGAGGTAACCGTTGCCTCTGGGAGCAGGGCAGATGAATTCACATAGCGGGCGATCGCTGCCTTTACATCATCGTGGGAGCCACCAGGATAACGGTTGGCGGCAATTGCATCTTGATAATGCCAGGCTAGTTTTTCCTTCAATGCTGTTGGTAAATCATAGGCGCACTCATTCGTGTCGAGATGATCAATGACCTCAGGCAAAAGCGCGTCTTCTTGCGGGGCATGAGCACTGTAGGCTGAGAACTGCAACAATTCAGGGCGGAGAAAAGCAGGCATAGGAATCAGCGATGCAACAAGGCTCTATTATCGCCCAATCAAACAGTTCACCAATTGCGGCTCGGATATATCGGATATAGCAGTCGCGTGGAGCCATAGATTTCATTCATGACTTCTTTAGACAGTCTCTGTACGTTCAAAAGAGTCAAGATACCGTTAACAGTGATCAAGTTTTTTGAATCACAAGATAAGTACTCGTAAATAAGGGATTCAACGTTTGCAGAGCTTCTGATTATCACTCTGATAATCTTTTATGAAGCCAATTGGGAACAGATTTACCTATAATATTTACTTAATGATTACTCAAGTGTCTTCGACATCTTGTCAAAGGCATAGGGAGCGTGGCTGTCAACCCAACGACAGTCGCCTGCTCGCTTAGAAGGTGAACTGGGGCTTAGAGATAACTCTGAGTATTGGTTTGTTCTTCTCAGGTATTCACTGAAACGCTTAAGCAACAAGAGGTTGAGGCATGACTAGCGCGAATGAGGCAGCAAATGGACAGCCCGAAGCTAAGTCCACAGCAGCCAGCGGCAAACAAACCACAAGCAAATCTTCTAGGTCTAAAGCAAAGGCCGAGGCCAGCATTGTGAAGGCTGAAGAGCAGAATAGCGAGGTCTTTGTTCTCGATGACAATACTCGTATTGTAGAAACAGACAGCTTACCCAACCATCGACCTATTGCGCTGAGCGAATTCACGGTTGTGGGCAATCTAGGCGCTCGTCCCATCATGGCTGATACCTTCGAGGTCTATGCAACTGACCTGTTGCCGGGTCATCGTCCTGTAGCCATCAGTACTCTACCAATCTCTGATCTGAACTTTTTACCGGGTAACCGACCGATTGCCCCTAACGATGTAGTAGACCCCCCAGGTGCAGTTTTGATGGGATATCTCGATTAATCGCCACTCGTCATGCAATAACTTCGAGCATGGTGTTTGAATCCTTTAGAAGTCAGGTACGGCTTAGGTCGTACCTTTTTTGTTGCCTATCGCGGATAAGAAGGTTGCGGACTGAGGAGTACCAATATTCTCGACTATGGCTACACCTCGTGCAGCTCTCTCCGTACACTTTCTCGCTACAGCATCGACGACTCTAACAGAGCAAGGGAATCGTGTCAGGCGACTTGGGCTTTGAATTTCGTATTCGTATCAGCTCCGTCTACGTGCTTAATCATCTGCGTGCTTAATCAAAAGGGAGCACGGTCTGGAACCGCACTCCCCCAATAAATCAATTCAGGATTGTTCTCTACGCAACCGTTACTTCAGCCGGTTGAATACTCACCTTCTTTTTGTCTTTGCCTTTACGCTCAAAGGTCACGACTCCATCAACCAAGGCAAACAGGGTATCGTCGCTGCCACGACCAACATTGTCGCCAGGATGAATCTTCGTTCCCCGTTGACGCACCAAAATGTTTCCGGCACGGACTGCCTGACCACCGTATCGCTTCACACCTAAACGCTTAGCATTTGAATCGCGACCATTACGCGTACTACCGGTTCCTTTCTTATGAGCCATAATGTCCTCCTAAGAGTTGAGTAAGTTGTTTTTTTATTCTTCTTCCGTAGCAGGGGCACCGTCAGCAGCAACGGTAGCTTCGGAGTCAGCCACTTCAGAAACCTCGTTAGCTTCTGTCGTTAGCACTTCAGTATCAGGTTCGGCAACAGGCTGTCCTTCTTCTTCGGTCACAACTGGCTCTGATTGTGCTTCTGTGGCCGTCGCTGCCGCTGAAACTGCACTAGCCTCTCCAGCCAGAATTGCACCATTCAGCGTAATGGCATCAACCATAAAACGCGTAAGCTCTTGCCGATGCCCTCGCTTCTTGCGGGTCTTTTTCTTCGGCTTCATCTTGTAGACAATAATCTTGCGTCCCCGCAAATGACGCATGACCGTAGCAGAAACGGCTGCCCCTTCGACCAAGGGTTGCCCAACCATTACCTCGCCATCATGGGAGACATACAGGACTTTATCTAAGATCAGATTGCCGTCTTCATCAATGGGTAGACGATTCACATCGTAGAAGCGGCCAGGCTCTACTCGAAGCTGCGTACCACTTGTTTCAACAATTGCGTAGGTCATGTCAGTTTTTTGAGCTGCCGTACAGGTAACAGAGATGCTGTTTTGCCAAACCTCTGTTTTGTCAAACCTGATCCGAACATATTTACAACAGGTCTTCTATTTTTACTAATGCGGTTTCAGATGTCAACTAACGATTCTGGCCAAGAACATTACACCGTCTTGACATGGCATCTTGCCCAGTCAGACTTGAGCGAGCATGCGACTATCGCATAACGCCGTTCACCCTCATCACTCCCTTTCATGAGGAGCCTAAGCGCCTGGTTGAGGAATCGAGACATCAATCTGAGTTACCTGCTGACCCGGCTCTAAAGAATCCAGGGGCGGTACGATTTCATCGGCGTTACCAACCACCAAAATCACCAAATCTTCAGGTTTGAGATATTTTTGAGCAACTTCTAGCAGATCCTCCGCTGTGGTGTCCGATACAGCCTGACGGTACTGAAAAACAAAGTCTTGAGGATAACCGTAATATTCGTACCGCACCAAACGCGATAGGGTTTGCGCTGGACTCTGGAAGTTGAAGACAAAACTATTGAGAACCGCATCTTGCGCTCGTTGTAACTCCTCTGGCGCAACAACATTCTGGCGCACGCGTTCGATTTCCGTTTTCATCGCTTTGATGAAGGGAACCGTTGCCTCAGAGCGCGTCTGCCCCCCGCCAATAAACAATCCAGGATAGTCATAGCGAGCAGCCCAAAATGCATAGACGACGTAGGCCAACCCTTGACGCGATCGCAACTCGTTAAATAAGCGCCCCCCAAACCCATTCAGTACCTCATTGAGGACTGTGAGCGAAGCATAGTCCTCACTGTCTCGCTGCCCACCAATGTGGCCCATTTGAATATAGCTTTGCGTTAGCTGAGGCTGATCCACCATGAACAAACCGGCTTTTTGCTGCAACGCTGAGGGCGTTGTCGGCAGCTCAAGCTCAGCAGCAGGCGCTTGCCAGTCACCAAAAGCCTCCTGAATAAGCTGCTTCATGGATTCACGCTCAAAGTCACCCGCGATCGCCAAAATAGTTCGATCAGGGCGCACAGACGACTGGTAGAAATCGACCATGTCCTCCCGCGAAATAGCATCCAGGGTGTCGTATTCCACCGTGCGGGCATAGGGACTGCCGGCACCGTACACCAACTTGCGAAATTCACGGGACGCGATATCGTCGGGATCATCATTACGGCGATCAATGCCCCCACGGTAACGATTCTTCAGCAGATCAACTTTATCTTGGGCAAAAACGGGACGTCGCACGACATCGGTGAACAAACCAAACACATCTTCTAAATCTTCAGTCAGAGTATTAAAACTGGCCGAACCGGAAGCTGTATCAATTGAGGTTTCAACCACAGCGGCTCGTTGTTCCAGGGCTAAATTGAGAGCATCCGCTTCGTAGGTTGCGGTGCCACCCACTCGCATGACTTCCCCCGTCAAGTTCCCGAGGCCTACTTGAGCATCAGGAACTAGCCGCTCACCGGTACGAAAGGTGGCACTCCCGCTGACAAGAGGAAGTTCGTGATCCTCAACCAGGTAAACCACCATGCCGTTAGACAACTCATAGCGTTCAAAGTCAGGAATTTGGATTTCCCGCAGGGGTGGAAACTCCAGCTCGGTATAGTGGCGCGCTGTGATTGCTGCCGCTGGGGCTTGCCAGCTGAAAGCAATGACAACCACAAACGTGAGACTACCTAACAGTAAAGACAGCCAACGCAGACGACGGAGAGGTTTGGTCAGATAAGACGCAAGCATAGAGCAATGCACAAGTCAGGGTGGACACGGAAAAAGCAAATAGTTTGGACTATTCCGCAGGAATGATTTTGCCGACGGTACGATTGTTTGGCTGGAAGGTAGCTTGAGCCACCCGCTGGATATCCGCAGGCGTTACCGCTTCAATCGCCTGCAACTCAGTAAAGACGTTACGCCAAGAGCCTGTTTTAGCCTCGTAGTTGGCTAGCAGAGCCGCCATGCCGGAATTAGAGTCTAACTGACGCAGCAAAGAAGCACGGGCTTGGGTTTTCACCCGCTCCAGTTCTGATGGCGTAACAGGTTCTGTGGCTAATCGCTCCAACTGCTGATGCAGCGGCTCGGCAACATCCTCAGGCATAAATCCCGGAGCCGTTACGCCGTAAAGCAAAATAATGTTGGCATAGCGATCGCCGGGGAAGCCATTGACACTGCCGACATCTAGAGCTATCCGCTGCTCTTCGACAATATCTTTGTACAACCGCGAGGTGCGGCCATTCACCAAAACACCTTCGATGATGCTGTAGACGACATGATCGGGGTCATTAATACCTGGACGATGATAGCCCTCGACGTACCAGGGCTGCGATGGAAGCGATAAGGTGAATTCCTTCAAAGCAGTTTGCGGTGGTTCATTCACATTCACCTGTGCCGATACGCCACGAGCCGGTAACCGCCCAAAATAGGCTTCAGCCATCTGCTCGACCATCTCAGGTTCGATATCACCCACCACGACACCCACCAGATTATCGGCACCGTAGTAAGTCTCAAAGAAATTCCGAATATCGGCACGCGTCGCTCGGTAGAGATCCTCCTCGTAGCCAATGACAGGGCGTCGATAGGGATGCTGCTCGAAGGCTTCCTCTAGAAAAACTTCGACAAGTTTGCCAATGGGGTCATTGTCAACACGCAGACCCCGCTCTTCTAAGATGACCTCTTTCTCCTCATAAAATTCGCGGAAGACAGGCTCTAAAAAGCGTTCTGACTCCAGCGACATCCAGAGTTCCAACTTATTGGATGGCAGGCTGTAAAAGTAGCGCGTGGCATCAGCCCCGGTGGTGGCGTTGAGGCCGACTCCACCCGCTTGGTCAATAATCTGACCGTACTGATTTTGAATCACATAGGTCGCAGCTTGCTGTCTCAGTTCTTCGAGCTGCAATTGGAAGGCTTCTGCTTCTTCAGTCTGGCCATTCGCTTCAGCAACTAAGAACGCATCGAAAGCAGCATCCATCTGATCTAGGATCGGTTTCTCAGCCGTGTAGTCACGGGTACCAATGCGAGTCGATCCTTTGAATGCTAAGTGTTCTAGATAGTGCGCTGCCCCTGTCTGGCCATCGGCTTCATTAACAGCTCCGACTTTGGCATACAGCATGCAAGACACCACAGGTGCTTGATGTCGTTCCAGCAAGATGAACTTCATCCCGTTATCCAGGGTGAACTCGCTCACCTGCTGAGCGACTTGATCCAGATAGGGTTGGATCGAAGTGTCTATTGCCTCGCGAGCATAGGCGGGTGTCGGCCCGGTCAAAAAGGTCAGCGTACTCAGCAGCACAGCGCCGATAATGGCGATGATTCGGTGCGACAGTCTGTTGGGTCGAGAAAGCTTGTGCAAAGGGGTCATTAGCGATCGCCTATCAGCATCCTGCAACCATTTCAGCACAAGGCAACCGCATATGACCATAATTCTCAGGAAGAGCGACAAACTAACCACTAGGATAAAAACGTTTGTCCTTATCCCCTTTGAGAAGGTTCCATATAATTAATTGAGAGAATTTGTAAAAGTTGGCACTCACTTAATTACTTTCTCGCATCGATTCGATGGGTAGCGTTGCCCAAACCGTAGAATATTTGCCCGTTTCTATACTGAGGTAATTCCTTGACTCAGGCTATTCAAGCATCTGGCCTACAGCAATGGACACGTCGCTTATTTGCTGCCGTTATGTTGGGCGGACAGGTGGTCATGCATTTGATTTCTCGCCCCATTCATCGTCGCAACACCTTAGAGCAAATGGCTGCAGTCGGGCCTGAATCGCTACTTATTGCCCTCTTGACCGCTAGCTTTGTGGGTATGGTGTTTACGATTCAAGTGACGCGGGAGTTCCTGAACTTTGGAGCCGGTACGGCAGTGGGTGGCGTTTTAGCGCTGACGTTAGCCCGTGAGCTAGCCCCTGTCTTAACCGCCGTTATTCTGGCTGGACGGGTGGGTTCAGCATTTGCGGCTGAAATTGGCACGATGAAAGTCACGGAGCAAATTGATGCTCTGCAAATTCTCAAAACCGATCCGATTGATTATCTCGTGATCCCGCGCGTGGTGGCCTGTGCTCTGATGCTCCCTGTTCTCAATCTCCTATCACTCATGACAGGGCTTACAGGAGGATTGTTGATTGCTACGACGCTGTATGGCATCTCGCAAAGCGTATTTATCGAATCAGCTCAGAGCTTCCTGAATATTTGGGATTTGACCTCTTCGCTCCTCAAGGCTTTTGTATTCGGGATTTTAATTGCGGTCATCGGCACCAGTTGGGGCCTGACAACGACTGGGGGCGCCAAGGGCGTAGGCCAGTCAACGACAACCGCCGTTGTGACGGCTTTGCTCGCGATTTTTATCAGTAACTTTTTTCTGTCCTGGCTAATGTTCCAGGGATTGGGTAGTGCGGTCGGGGGCGGCCTGTGATGCGCAAGTAACCCCTTACAATGAGAGGCAGTTAAGGGTATGGCCTTGTCCGTTACCCTGCATATTTCATTGGCCCGTCTGGCCTAAATCCTGTGACTTCATCATCAACAGCTCAAAACGCGACGCTGGATCCCAGCTACCGCATCCCGCTGACGCTAATCGTCGTGGCTTTACCACTCGGGTTGCTCAAGGTTTGGCTTGCGATCGCCATCGCCCTCTTTGGTACGTTTCTGCTGTATCAAGCGGCAACGCTACGCTTGGTTTTTACCGACACGGACTTGGATATTTATCGGGGTGAAAGCCAAATTCGTCGTTTTCCCTATCAGGAATGGCAAACTTGGGAAATTTTTTGGTCGCCTATGCCGATCCTGTTCTACTTTCGGGAAATTAACAGCATTCATTTCCTCCCAATTTTGTTCAATCCCACAGGTTTACGGGCACAACTTGAAGCCCGTGTGCCTCAGCAGTCCGACTAGCATGGGCCGTTCCCCTTCACTGATTAAGATCCTGAGACTCTCTTTATATGGCTACCGACGATTCGCCTCTGTCCAGTTCTGCGTCTGACACTGACCGGCCCAAAATTGACCTGTCATCCCCTGGAACAGCCTCACAACGGCTGACGGATCAGGTGCAGGGCGATTTGGCTCGCATGGTCAGAGAATCCCTGGGTGACCTACAACGACGCAAGCAGGCACTGGAGCTTGAGATTGAAAAGTTAGAGAAGCGGCGCGATCGCATCAACGGTGAAATGCGAACCACGTTTGCAGGAGCTTCTCAGGATGTGGCGATGCGGGTTCAGAGCTTCAAGGAATATCTCCTCGGTAGCCTCCAAGATCTGGCCAACTCAGCCGAGGAGCTGCAACTTTCTGTCCCGCAACCCACGCCTCAACAACGCCCTGTAGAAACTGCTACTCCCCCTGAGGAAGCGGCACCACCGCCTCAGATTACCAATGCACGGTTTTTGCAGGATGCTGAGCGGATTCAAAGCTTACTGGATCAATATCGTCTTCGCCCTGATTACTACGGCCCACCCTGGCAGCTAAGACGCACCTTTGAACCCATCCATGCGGATCGGGTGGCCAACTGGTTTTTAGATCAAGGCGGACGCGGTGCCGTCAAGACTCTCAATAGCCGCTTGCAGAACGTGCTGATGGCCTCAGCCGCGATTTCGATTCTGCATACAATTCATGGCGATCGCTTGCAAGTGCTCACCCTGGCAAACTCGCCTGAACGCCTCGGCGAGTGGCGGCGCGGCTTCCAAAATTGCTTAGGGGTATCCCGAGGCGACTTTGGTACTGGACGCGGCATTATGCTTTTTGAAGCAGCAGAAACTCTGGCGCAACGGGCTGAGCGACTGCAAGAACGGAACTATTTGCCCTTCATCATCATTGATGAATCAGAAAATAAGATCAGCCTGTCAATTCTGCAATTTCCCCTATGGATGGCGATCGCGCCTGATCCCACCAATCCGACATCTGACTTTTATGAGCCGTATTAAGGGAACCAAGCGACCGAATGACTCTCTTTGAACGCTTACTACGTACACATAAGTCCTGAAACTATTGCTGTACCGACTTTCCCCACCCTTCGGGAAGAGCATAGCTCTACATCCCCCAACCCCTGCTCCCAGAACGGGCGAAGGAGAGTCAAAAAGCCTTGTCTGGCCTCCCCCTCGCCCATTTTTGGGAGAGGGGGACTGAGGGGGTAAGAACCGAGATGTGTGTACTTAGTAGCTTTAAACGCAGGGGGTAGGGGAGATGTGTTTGCAAATGCTCGCACAACGCAAACTTCATGAATGAAGCAATTACTTTCTTGCCCGCCGCTCCTTGTCAATTTCCCAGATGCTTAAGCCCTCGATTCTAAGGTCGCTCCCCTAGACACTACTTCAGCTTCTGCTTGATGAACGCCAGAATCTTCGCCATCTGGGCCTTGACTTGTGCAAGTTCAGTTTCAAGCTGGGCAACTTTTACCTGTAGCGCTTGCAGCTCTGCTGAACTGCCACCGCTCTCTACTGCCGCCGCCGCCGTAGGAGCGACAGCTGCTTTAGGTCGAGGTTTACGCGCCTTTGTCATAGCGCTTTTAATTGCCTCAATCAGCTCTTTCTGCTCAAAAGGCTTCTGAATAAACTCAAAGAATTCAAAGGGCTCAGAGATTTTCTCCGTGACTTCCTCTTTCCGGCCAGACATCAGTACTAGCGGAATGCTCTGGAGATCGGCCTGCCCCTGAACTTCCTGGAAAACTTCCCAGCCACTCATTCGGGGGAGCAAAAAGTCCAGCATGATGAGATTAGGCCGCTGCTCGCGAATGGCGTTCAAACCCTCCACGCCGTCTTTGGCCTCAAGCACTTCAAAATTGCCTTGGGGCAGCATGTCCCGAACGCGCATCCGAATAACGCGACTGTCATCAATGACTAGGATTTTGTGCGTTGCCACAATTGACTCCTCTGCGGTAATGATGCAACTAGGCCGGAGTTCGTATTCTACCCATCCTACCGGGATAGTGACGTTGTTTTGCCGTCAGCCTGCAAAAACAGACTGAGTGTCAATAACGCTCAGGTTCTGGATACAGCCGCCCTTATCAGCCAAATAGTAACGAAGTTTCGAGTAAGTTGGATAAAAAGCCTAAGAACTTTGTGACCCTGCCACAGTTTGCTGTGCTGATTGCCCACTTCTCTATATTCCGGCTGTAGAGCTTACTGACTTAACAATGAACTAGCTAACTGGCCTCAGATAACCAGCCATTAGAATTGAGATAACTGCCTGACTCTCTGTGAGTATACCCACGGTGAGTTTGCTAATATCCGACAACTTACGTGTTGTCGCCTAGATTACTAGACCTGGCTGGGAAAGTATGTCCCCATCTGTTCGTGAACTTGTCAATTTACCAAGCTGGCTGCGACCTTCGATTGGGCGCGCCAGCGATATCTCGACTGTGCAGCGCATTATCAAGCAACGGGGTATCCATACGATTTGTGAGGAAGGGCGGTGCCCCAACCGCAGCGAATGCTACCGCAACAAAACCGCTACATTCCTCTTAATGGGGCCAACTTGTACCCGTGCCTGTGCTTTTTGTCAGGTTGATAAAGGGCATGCTCCTATGCCTCTAGACCCAGAGGAGCCTGACAAAGTTGCCGAGTCCGTTGCTCTTTTGGGACTACAGTACGTAGTTTTGACTTCTGTCGCGCGTGACGATCTGCCGGATAAAGGAGCGCACTGGTTTGTTCGGACAATGCAAGCCATTCGGTCGCGGACTCCAGAGGCCCAAATCGAAGTGCTCACTCCTGATTTCTGGGGTGGGGAAAATCCAGCAGCACAGCAGCGTCAGCGCGTCATCACGGTCACGCAAGCTAACCCTGCTTGTTACAACCACAATGTCGAAACAGTGAAGCGTCTGCAAAATCCTGTACGGCGGGGGGGACGCTACGAACGTTCACTGGCAGTTTTAGGCTACGTGAAAGCAGTGGCTCCGGATATCCCCACCAAATCAGGACTCATGCTGGGGCATGGTGAAACGGAAACTGAAATTATCGAAACGCTGGAAGATTTGCGATCGGTGGGATGCGATCGCGTCACGTTAGGGCAATATATGCGGCCTTCACTGGCCCACTTGCCTGTTCAAAAGTATTGGCATCCGACAGAATTTGAGCACCTGGGTAATATTGCTCGCAATTTGGGTTTTGCCCATGTTCGCTCCGGGCCGTTGGTTCGGAGTTCTTATCACGCAGGTGAGGCCTCCTAAAGGGCTATGCAGGACTTTTCTCCCCATGGGCAACGGCTCGCCGCGATAGAATTCAGGGGAACTTTTGCAGCTTAGGAGGCTTGTTTTGCCCACGCTAGGCGTCAATATTGACCACATCGCCACGATTCGCCAGGCTCGTCAGACTGTCGAGCCAGATCCTGTCGCTGCTGCTGTACTCGCTGAACTTGCAGGCGCTGATGGGATCACGGTTCACCTGCGCGAGGATCGTCGTCACATTCAAGAACGAGACGTCCGTCTGTTACGCCAAACTGTACGTACCCACCTCAATTTAGAGATGGCTGCAACACCCGAAATGGTTGAGATTGCGCTCGATACAAAACCTGACTACGTGACACTGGTGCCGGAAAAACGCGAAGAAATCACCACTGAAGGGGGATTGGATATCGCTGGTCAGTGCGATCGCATCACTCAGGTCGTTTCTACACTCCAGGGCGTAGGGATCCCGGTGAGTCTGTTCATTGATGCCGAGCCGGAGCAAATTGAAGCCTCTGTGCAAACGACGGCTAAGTTTGTGGAACTCCATACGGGACGCTATGCCGAAGCCCATGGTGAAGCCGAACAAACTGAGGAATTGAATTACTTGCAAGTGGGCACCCAACAGGCGATCGCCGCAGGTCTCAGAGTCAATGCGGGACATGGCCTAACCTACTGGAACACTTACCCTGTCGCGTGTATTGAGGGCATGGAAGAACTCAACATTGGCCACACCATTATCAGCCGCGCGGCTTTGGTGGGTATGGAGCGCGCCGTGAAAGAAATGAAGCAAGTTATGCGTGGCGTGTTCTAATTCCATTCAATTGGCAGCTTGGCATTTGTCTTTAGACAACCAGCGCGACCTTAGCTGTGATGAAGGTGTCCATCCCGTTGATTGCTAACTACTGTGAGCCAACTGCGCGGCCTTCTAAGTTCTGTGGGAGAATCTGTTCTCTAGTTTCCGTTTAGCAACAGTGTCATGCCAACCTATTACTACCTACTCGCTAGTCAAAAGTTCTTGCTTGAAGATGAGCCGTTAGAAGAAGTTCTGCGTGAGCGCCGCCGCCATTATCAAGAGCAAGAAAAGGAAGTAGACTTCTGGCTCATCAAGCAGCCTGCCTTTTTAGAAAGTCCAGAATTGGGCGACGTTAAGGCAAAATGCCCTCAGCCTGCGGTCGCCATTATTTCAACTGACACAACCTTTATCACTTGGCTGAAGCTGCGATTAGAGTATGTCCTTACAGGTGAATTCAAAGCTCCTTCAGACACTATTCCTGATCCTCTAGCGTCTTTAGAAGTCGTTCACTAGGGCGCGTCATCAATTAAACTCGAAAGCCTTGCGATATCAGCATTGCCGCGCCCGCTTGGTAAAACTAGCTAGGGGCTGAACCGCTTTCAGCATGAGGATTCAGGCTCTAAATGATGACAGCCCCTAGCACGCTCAAAGCAGGGCCAGAAATCCTCACGGTCAGCTCTGCATCTACCAGTAAGATAGGAAGCTAGTGACATTAGCACTGGTTTGAGTTGTTCAGTGATGTTGTTTGTGTGGTGTGACCCATGGCTGTGATGCAAAGACTTCAACATTGGGGACTGGTGGTGATGTTGGCAGGGAGTAGCGCGATCGCAACGCGAGCCCATGCCGATGAGTTTCCAGTCTGTAGTCCCCCTGCAAATGAGGAGTATTTGCTCCTGATCCAGGGTGATACCGTGCAGTCGCGCGATCGCATCCAGAACTTGTTGCCAGCCACAACAGACGTCAGCGTTTGCAGTTATCTCGATGAAGTTGTTGTTAGAGCTGGTGGCTTCACCAGTTTAGAAAATGCCAATGCTTGGGCTCAGTACCTTACCGAAGTTGAAGGTGCCCAAGCATTTGTGGCTCGTCCGGCGATGCCTGGTGAAGTCGTTACCCCTACAGATGCGGTGGCGGCTGAACCGGTTGAGCCGGTTCCCGCTACACCTCCTGATCCCCCAGCCAACACTTCGCCCGAAGTCACCAGCGCCACGATCGAATCGGCTCCTGCAGGGGTTGTGGGGTATGCTCCCCAACTGCTGGGCGAAGGTTATGCCGTCTTAGTGAGCTACAACAACGATCCAGGGGTGGCCAAGCAAATTCAGCAAACCCTGAATCAACCTGTTGGGCTAGCTGTTTATCAAGAGCGGCCGTTCCTCCTAGCAGCCCAAAGTACCGACCCCGAAATAGCTGCTCAAGTATTACAAACGCTGAGTGGCGGTCGCTTTGGAGCTTTTATTGTCGACAGTAGTGAGGTTGTTCTACTGTCTAGTGGCGTAGCCACACCATAGGATTTGCAAGGTGAAGCCCAAAACACTAACCGCCACAATCGCGCCAGCAAGTGATGCTACACAGCGGCATCAGCAACAGAATTCAAACCCACAATATCCTCATAAGCAGCGGCAATCGAACAAACGCTCCAGGGAATGGTAACTAAAAGTCCCACGCCAACAAGCAAGATACCGCCAATATTGATCAAGACCAGCACAATCATGAAGAGAAAGAAGGAAAACCACTTTTTCGAGATGAGCTGACGACTCGTCTCTAAAGCCGGCCAAAAGTCAATCCCCTTGTCCAGCAACAGGGGCAACCCAAAGGAATAGGCTACCGCCAAATAGATGCCAGGAATGATGAGCAAAATCAACCCTACAACGGTCAACAAACCACTCACAAGCGACAGCAAGAAAATCGGTAGAAATCGATTGAATCCCTTGAAGAAGTCACCAAAGCTAGCCGGTCGGTTGCGCGCAATTTGAAAAGCAACGATGTAATAGCCAGCTCCTAAAATGGGCGATATGATGTTCGAGACTAGATTACCGCCACCCTCTTCACCGCTTCCTAATGGAGCTGGCAGCAGAAACGACAAGGCCGCCGAGATCAGGACGACCAGTAGCGTAAAGCCCACAAAAGGCAAGGCAAAAGCCTTGAATATTTCAAAGCCACGCCCTAGATATTGACCCAAGTTGAAATCATATTCACGGCTAACAATGCTTTCAATACTGCTCATATCCTCTTTCCATTGCAAAGATTGAACCTACAGAGAACATATCGAAAGACTGTTGACTTAACAAAAAGCCTTAGCAAAGTTTGATGTGGCTTTAAGTTAAATTCCCTACGCTAGCTCGATAACGATGTCTCTATCGGCACGAAACAAGTGAGAAACACCCTCAAGATGCCAGAGCATCCCGCTTCACTAACCTTTAACTGACCCAGCTAAAAGACCTCGTACAAAATAGCGCTGCAGCGCAAAAAATACCCCTAACGGCACAATCATACTCACGAAAGCCCCGGCTGTCAGTAGATGCCAGTCTTGTCCGCGTGATCCGACTAGATTGGTCAACTTCAGCGTGACCGGCGCAACGTCAGGCGTGCCGCCCAGGTAGACCAAAGCCACTAACAGATCATTCCAAACCCAAAGGAACTGAAACACGGCAAAGGACGCGATCGCGGGCATAGATAACGGCAGAATCAACCGCGTAAAGATTTTGAGATGCGAAGCGCCGTCAACCGCAGCGGCCTCAATGAGATCCTTGGGTAGAGCACCGATATAGTTGCGTAACAGATAAATCCCCAAAGGCATGCCATAGCCAGTGTGCGCCAGCCAGACGGCCCAAAAGCTGCCTGCCATGCCTATGGCACGATAAGCCCGCAAGACGGGAATAAAGGTCATCTGCAGGGGGACTACCAGAAGTGTCACCACCACAATAAAGAGCAGTTGACGTCCTGGAAACGACATCCAGGCCAGAGCATAAGCTGCAAACGTCGCGATCGCAATGGGAATCACCGTCGCTGGAATGGCAATAGTCAGACTATTCAAAAAAGCCTGCCCCATCCCCTCACTGGTCAACACAGTGCCATAGTTGGCAATTGTGTACTGCGTAAAATCAAACGGATGTTGCAAGACCGTCCACCAGCCATTGGCCACCACATTGTCACGAGGTCGTAAGGAGCTGATCAGTAACCCCACACTCGGCAATGTCCACAACACTGATATCACAACTAAAGCCACATGTACCGGTAGCTTCTGCCACAGGTCAGCTAGAGCCTGAAATCCTTGTGGTGAGCGGCGATAACCTTTCTTTTCGTGGCGGATAGCAGTCATAGTAGTTTAGGTTTGCGCTGAGAAGGGGCTCAGACTTTTAGGACAAAGAACATAAATGCTCTAGCAGATACCCTGCTTTCATACCGGACTAGGTGCTGGGCCAACCCTTAACGAAGCGCTTCCTGCTCCCGAAAGCGACGAATATTGGTCACCATCACAGGAATAATGGCAATTAGCAAAATGACCGCGATCGCACTCCCTCGACCATAATCCCTAAAGTTAAACATCTCTTTGATCATGCGGCTAGCGATGACTTCCGTCCCTTGATTGCCAGCCGTCATAACAAACACAATGTCGAATACCTTAAGCACCAAGATAATAACGGTTGTAGCCACGACAACGAGCGTCGAACGGATCATCGGAATCATCACTCGCCAGAAGATTTGCACCTCATTGGCACCATCCATCCGAGCTGCTTCTAAAATCTCCTGGGGAATGCCCTTGACGGCGGCTGACAGTAAAACCATGCAGAAGCCTGTCTGCAACCAAATCATGATGGCAATGAGCGCAAAATTATTAATCGAGCGCTCCACTAACCAACCGACAGGCTCAAATCCCAAACCCACGACAATCGCGTTCAGAATACCAATCTGAGCACTGTCGGCGGGACGGTAGTCATACACAAAGCGCCAAATTACACTGGCACCTACAAAGGAAATGGCCATGGGCAGAAAAATGAGCGTTTTAGGCACCTGTTCATAGCGCACCCGATCTGCCAGCACGGCTATTAACAGCCCCAAACTCACGCTAATGCCTGTCACCAAGACTAGCCAGAGCATATTGTTGCGAAAGGCTTCCCACATCACCTTGTCGGTCAGTAGGCTAGCGTAGTTGGCAAAGCCGACAAAATTTTGCGATCGCTTATCAAAGAAACTGACAAATACCGTCAGTACGGTAGGTAAGACCAAATAGGCGGTTAGTACCAAACCAGCTGGGGCCAAGTAAATCCAAGGGAGAAGATGTCTTTTGGTGCGGCTAGGGAAAAACCGTTCGACCCCCAGATTAGCCACATAAAAGAGGCCAATAACGCCACCACAACCAATCAGGATAGCGATCGCGGCTCTTAGCACGCTGGTCAGAATAGACATGGTGATCCCAATACTGCCAATAGCTTTGTCCTTCTACCGTCGCATTCTTTGTTCTAGCTGTGAAGACTTCATGCAATTCAAAAACCCCGCTCAGCAACTGAGCGGGGTTTAATAAAACACATCCAAAGGATAAGAAGTATTAGCCTTCTACGCTGATAGTGCCAACCATACCTGCACCACGGTGAGGAGCGCAGAAGTAGGTGTAGTCACCAGCCGGTAAATCAGCAGTGAACGTAGTAGAGTAATTTTCACCAGGTGCAAAGGTTAGCTGGGTGTGGGAGAGCTTATCAGCTAGTGCCTTGTCGCCAGGCATTTGGTTAGCGTCAAAGACAACATTGTGAGGAGCCATCTTATTGTTGACCCAGGTAACGGTATCACCGGACTTAACGGTTAGCTTGGCCGGTTCAAAAACTAGCAAACCCGAGTCAGAACCCATTTTTACCTCGTAACTTGTAGCCATAGCAGGTGCTGCGGTCACAGCAAAAGCGGCCACAACTAGAACGATAGCAACACAGGCCAAACTCAACTGGCGGATAGCACGCGCGATCTGTCTCATAGGAACCTCTAGGAGTGATTTAATGTCAGCCACTTAGCATTCTACACTTCAGTGGAGGTTGATGCATCTCTCAAACGCATGAAATCTTACCGGAGATGCTTATTAGCCTCCGGTAGAAGCGGTTCCTTATGAAAATTTGAAATACCCCTATGAGGGCTGCATTGTTAGCCTTACTGAGGCCAACCTAAATCTGACTGCTCCCAAACGTACTCAGTAATAGACTCAATTTGATCTGGCTTCAAACGACCACCGCAAGCGGGCATGGCGTTTTTGCCATTGGCCCCGATAAACAATGGCTTCCTTGGATTACATATCGTACTTTTCTAGCGTTTGTTTCTGGAGGTTCTTCATGGCAATCACACGATTTGTTCCCAGAGCATGGCAAACTGAGCAGTTACCCTGGAACAACTGTGCGTCCTGAGCCGTATCAGCTAAAGCCATAGTGGGAATTCCTAAGGCTAAAACTAACGCCATCAGGACTAACAAAGCGATCGACCGCAAACGATTTAACATCAATCGCTCAACGAATCAGCAATTCTCCACTAACAGTATATTCACAAACTCCATCAAGTGGAGTTTTAAAGTTTTAAGTTCCCACTTGGACTCAATTTGCCTACTGAAGCTTCCTCACCATGGCCCAGAACCTGTCTCGGATCAAGGTAAATAATTACCCCCCTTGATAGGTCTTGCCACATCAAGGGGGGTAATTGTTTACTCCAGTGTTGGAGTCAATTAGCGCAATTTTGACCTAGCTTGTCATTTGGAAAGTGCGGTCTCAGTAGTTGAACAATCGGATCTGTACAACCACTCGTAGCATCTGACCGGCAAGACTAAGCTTCGCCAATACCAGGAGCCGAGTAAGTACTCTTACCCCCACCCCACAAAGAGCCAATGACCTTAGGCTGTAGCAGAATGTGTCCGGCGATCGCGACGACATCTTCCTCTGTCAAGCTGCGCATTTTGGGATAAATGTCAGTACTCTTCAAACTGGGATGGAGCTGGGAAATCTCAGTCAAACCGTCGTAGGTAGTGGGGTTCTTAATGTAATCCACCAGCGATTCTAGGTTATTGCGAGAAGGCAGCGCCCCAGCTAAGCTTTCGGGATCGAGGCCAACCGTGGGATTGGTTTTTGTCACTCCTGCGGTGTGGCAAGAGCCACAGGCATAGTTAAACTGCCGCCGACCGCGGGATACCTGTTCTAAGGACAAAACGTAAGTATCGCCTTGCTCATTGAGCTTGATAGTACGAGTCGCCTCATCTAGCTCTGCTGCAATAGCGGGGCCAGCGAACAGCTGACTGGCTACCATTGCCGCGATCGCAACGAGCCAAATGCATCTCTTAAGCATGGTTCTCCTCAAATTATTTATGGCTAGCCATCAAACAACACAGCAGACTCACAACACGAGAGATATGCAGCCCCTCAAGCGAGCACAACACTCAGCCGTCAAAGGGACAAACCCCAAGGCATAGAGTCCTTACGTATTCAATATCATGCCACCGAATGGAAGATTCCCAAAGGACTTTACATCCCTTCTTTGCATATTGGTTGCTTGTTCCCAAGTCTTCTGTCACAGGCTGCTTTCGACTTTCGACACAACCGTATGACTAGCCTGCACATGTGCGGTCTGGGCCATCGACGGCATCACAGGTTGGTGCAAACGAATCAGCGTTGCTAGGGTTTTCTTGAGTTCTGTTCGCGGCACAATGGCATCAACAAAACCATGGGCGAGCAAATATTCAGCGGTTTGAAAATCATCGGGTAGTTTTTCGCGGAGCGTCTGCTCAACGACTCGCCGCCCCGCAAACCCAATGGTGGCATTGGGCTCAGCCAAAATAATGTCGCCGAGCATCGCAAAGCTGGCTGTGACACCCCCCGTAGTCGGATGGGAAAGAATCGGCAGATACAACAAGCGGGCTTGACGATGACGCTCCAAGGCACCTGAGATTTTGGCCATCTGCATCAAGCTGAGCATGCCTTCTTGCATACGGGCACCTCCCGAGGCGCAGACAATGACGACTGGGAGCTGATTCGCCGTACTGTACTCAATTAAGCGCGTCAGCTTTTCACCGACGACCGACCCCATGCTGCCGCCCATGAAACGGAAGTCCATGACCCCTAGGCCAATCGGTGAAGAGTCTATTCGACCGACGCCAGTTTGTACTGCATCCGTTAGATGAGTACGGGTCTGCATGTCGCGAAGACGATCGCTGTAGGCTTTGCGATCGCGAAACTTCAAAGGATCGAGAGGCTCGACGTAACCATCCAGCGGTTGCCACGTACCCGCATCCGTTAGCTGTTCAATCCGCTCATCACTAAACACCCGATGATGATGGCCGCACTCTGGACAAACGGATTGGTTGGCTTTCAAATCCTTGGTGTAGGTCATTACCCCACACATTTCACACTTTGTCCAAAGACCATCGGCAATTTCACGCTCTTGCCGATCTTGACTAATCGGACCAGACTTACGGCGATTTGCGAACCAATCAAACAAAGACATGCTTCTGGGAAAACTTCACGCGACAGGGGGCAGTACTGCTGATATCAACCGACAGACTGCCTCTAATCCTATCGGGTTTAGTTACGACCACGCGAGTAGGGGATACCGCTTTGTAGAATAGAAAGCACCTGAAAGCGTCATCTCTGCTTATTATCACCGTAGATAGAACAAGCTGTATTGGTTAAGCAACCAGGGCCACAAAGTCGTGACGGGGTCGTAGCTGCTGCTGCTATATCCGTAGATACTACGAGGCTTCTGGTTATTCTGATTAACTAATCTGCGGATACAGGGTCAGGGTATTCTACACACTCATGATGAAGATTTCTAAACAGGTCGCCTCTTCAGAGCATAGAGCAATTGCAAATGATGCCTTAAAAGATGAAGACAATGGCGCTTGGCTGGCTGGCCTCCCCCATAGTATTCAAGCTGTTTGGCTAGAACGATTCTATTGGATTCGCTGGGTCGATCGGCTCGCTGAACAAGATCAGCTGGTTCAACAAGGGGGTAGGCGTTTCCCCGCGTTTTATCAGGCTTGGCAGCGCCTACGACATAACCGGACATTGTCTGCTTCTGATCAAAACTGGCAAGTGCTGAAGCAGATTGCCAACTGCTGGTATCAGTCTAACAATGATAACCATTATCGGATTGAGATCAATGCTTGGAACTGCTACATGGAAGCGATTCTGGACTACCATCAGCCACACCTTCGCGTGACGACTCTAGACGAGTACGAATGTATGCTGGCACGGTTAGCTGGATCCTGCTTCAAGCTACTTCCCTTCTTGGAAGACCACCAACGAGCGATCGCAGGTCAATTTGGCATTATCGATCAGTTCTACAACAACCTTCGGGATCTATCCGAAGATACCCATCAAGGCATCTGCTACTTCCCCACGACCTTGCTTGCGTCTTTTGATGTCAAGCGGGAAGAAATTTTGGATCGCACCTGTTTTCAAAACCCTGGGTATGCCCATCTCATGGAGTTTTGGGTCACGTCTTATCTGCCGCAATTACGGCGGCGTCATCTAGGTTTGGTTGCAACCGCAGATCTGCACCCAGTTTGGCAACATCTAACAGCCTGTCTATTAAGTCGCTATCGACGAATTGAACAGGTGATGCAGGCGTGCCGATACAACTTTATGACGTTTGCCGACCAATACTGGCAGATTGTCGAGCAAGACTTGCGCCAGCAAAATGGCGCTCCCCTCACCCATTTAAATGCTACGTCTACTGACCCAGCTGCGATGGGTGCCGCAGCCCCCCTGACTGCCAAGGATCAAAATATAGATGCTGCTATGGCAGCATCTGATTGGCATTTTTCCACGGCGCTGATGTGAAATGGCTAGCCATCAGCCTGAAAAAGGGAAAAAAGTTCGCAGGTACCAGTTAATTAACGGCTCGCCTGCGAACACAGTCATCACAGCTCCCAACGCCAAATACGGGCCAAAGGGAATCGGATCGCGGCGACTTAGCAGTCGGAGGGCGATCGCGCCACCGCCGATAAAGGCTCCTAAAACGCAGGCCAAAAAACTACTCAGCAGCATGCCTTGCCAACCTAACCAAGCTCCCAACAGGGCGGCTAACTTACCATCCCCCCCACCCATGGCCGTTTGACCTAGCAGCACTGATCCCAACAAGCCAATACCGTCAAAGATCCAAATCCCTAAAACAGCGCCGATAACACCTGTCAATAGACCCTGGATAGCTTCAGTACCCTGCCCAGTCTCTAAGAGAGGAACCCCCGCCTGCACGACAAGACCAACAATGAGCCCTGACTGAGTCAGTCCGTTAGGTAGCGTTAACGTATCTAAATCGATAAATGACAGTGCTAAGAGCCAGCTCAGCAAAAGCCAAACACTCACTGTGAACCAGGACAGCCCAAACTGCCAAAAAGTAGCTAAAAATAGACCTCCAGTCGTGGCTTCAATGAGCGGGTAGCGTGGCGAAATGCGAACGCGACAGTAGCGACAGCGTCCCTTCAGCCACAACCAACCGAAAATCGGGACATTATCGTGAGGTTTGAGCCGGTGCTGGCACTGAGGGCAGCGCGACGGGGGATGAAGCAGTGATAACTCAGCAGGAATGCGATAGATAACAACATTTAAGAAGCTGCCAATAGACGCTCCCAGGATGAAAATAATAGTGAAGATGAGCCCATCAACCACAACGCTGATCCCTCTACGTGGATAGGCTTTAAGGTATTGATTCTGGCGCTATCGTAGCGAGCCAGGGGGTAAAAGGGGAAGGAAGCCAAAAGTAGAAATAATCTTACTCTCTCTACCCTTGAGCCCTAGGGGCTGTCATCATTTAGAGCCTGAATCCTCATGCTGAAAGCGGTTCAGCCCCTAGCTAGTTTTCCCAAGCGGGCGCGGCAATGCTGATACCGCAAGGCTTTCGAGTTTAATTGATGACGCGCCCTAATGAATGTCAGGCTCAATTTGGTTGAGCGGAATGAAGCACTCACTGGGCAACAAAACTGGGCGATCGCCAAAAATCAGCTTACCCCGCCGAGTTCTGCGGCTAATTGCCACCCCAATCGGGCGCTGTATGTCATCAGGATGCACCTCATAATAGGTGCGATAAATATGCCGCGCCGCCTTTAGCAAGGCCGGATCAAAAATTGCTGCTGGCCCCGAGATGTCGTCATGCTTTGGAAACCTAGGCGCAGGCGGGAGCGGCTGATGATAACTATGCACAACTCAGGAACCTCTTATCGTTCGCTTCAAACGTTAGTCGAATATAGCAAGACTGTACGCGATCTAAATTTGTGGAGCAACTTCGCAAAACTTCTTAAGCAAGTGTTTTGAGCAAAGCATCACCCATCCCCTGACAGCCGACAGGCGTCATGCCATCAGCCATAATGTCGCCAGTCCGATACCCCTGATCCAGGACTTGGGTCACGGTCGCTTCAATCAAATCAGCGGCCTCCGGCTGATTCAACCCATAGCGCAGCATCATGGCTGCACTCAACACCTGAGCCAGTGGATTAGCCTTGTCTTGCCCTGCAATATCGGGCGCTGATCCGTGAACAGGTTCATAGACACCAGGACCATCGGTACCGAGACTGGCTGAGGGCAACATCCCGATGCTACCGGTCATCATAGCGGCGGCATCCGACAGGATATCGCCAAACAAATTGCCGGTCACAATCGTGTCGAACTGCTTAGGCCAACGGACTAGCTGCATCGCTGCATTATCCACATACAGGTGCGATAGCTCCACATCAGAATAGTCAGCGGCTAAGTCAGTCATGCGATCGCGCCAAAGCTGTGAAACTTCCAACACATTCGCCTTATCCACTGAGCAGAGACGACCCTGACGTTTTTGCGCCGTTGCAAAAGCCACTCGACCGATGCGATCAATTTCACTTTCTTTGTAGGCCATCGTGTTGACACCACGTTTCTCACCCGTTTCGGCGGCAAAAACGCCTTTCGGTTCGCCAAAGTAGATGCCCCCGGTGAGTTCCCGAACCACCATAATATCTACCCCCTCCACGACTTCGCGTTTAAGGGAAGAAGCATCCACTAACTGAGGCAGAATCGTGGCTGGACGCAGATTAGCAAACAAACCCAAGCCCGCACGCAATCCCAACAGTCCCGTCTCTGGACGCTGCTGACGAGGTAAAGCATCCCACTTATAGCCCCCGATCGCGGCCAACAACACCGCATCACTTTGCCGACAAGCCTCCAACGTTGCTTCCGGTAGAGGCGATCCCGTCGCATCAATCGCAACCCCACCAATTAAAGCTTCCTGAAACTCAAATGTGAGATCCAGCTGTTGCCCTACGGTCTTTAAGACATCGACAGTGACAGCCATAATTTCAGGGCCGATGCCATCGCCGGGCAGCAGGGTGATGCGAAAAGATTGCGTCATGGGTTTGCAAAATTCAGTAGGAGTCAATAGCGGGTTCGTGCTGTCAGTAGCTCAACCCAAAGGGGTATTATCCTACGTCTCATCCTCTAAATCAGCAACAGGCTATGGATTATCTGTATCTCCATGGATTTGCATCGAGCCCTCAATCCTCGAAAGCGCAATTCCTCAAAGATCGATTTGCCTCAGTGGGGAAATCACTACACATTCTGGATCTGAATCAAGGCGATTTTACCCATCTCACCCTGAGTCGCCAGATTGAACAGGGTGTGGACTGGGTAATGGCCCGTGGCTCAGTCACCATTATTGGATCTAGCCTGGGGGGCTTAACGGCCACTTGGATGACCCAAGACCCTCGTGTTCAAAGGAAAGTTCATGGTTTGATGCTGCTGGCACCTGCTTTTCAGTTTTTGGCGCAGTGGTTACCGCGATTAGGTGCCGAAACGATTAGCCATTGGCAGTTGACCGGATCGCTGCCGATTTATCACTACGGCTACCAGCAACAGCGACCCCTGGCCTATGACTTTATGACTGACGCTCAACAGTACAACGAGCAGTGCTTGGATATATCGGTGCCCACGCTGATTTTGCATGGGTGTCAGGATGAGGTGATTGATATTCAGGTCAGCCGGGAATATGCCCGATCGCGCCCCTGGGTGGAATTACGAGAGCTAGAGAGTGACCACAGTCTGGCATCGGTCTACCCGGAACTTTGGAGTGCGATCGCAGCCTTCATGAAGGAGAAGAACCTGTAGGGTGACTTTTATGCGATCGCGGGGTTAATTGTGGTAGCGGTGTGCTGGAGTAACGAAGTGAGCGTGTAAGTGTGGCTACCCTCACAAAGCTTCACCCCAATTTAGAGTTGCGTACGTTAGTATTTAGATTGAACAAGGGGCCGTAACGGTTTCGACGTTTTGACGAAAGTCATTCTGTGATACAGGCCGAGAGTGAGTCTACTCTCGTTAATCCAGGCTCACCTAAATATAGATGCAAACAACATCGTACCTTTTGCTCGTAAAGCAGCACCTGTTGCCGCTTAATTAAAAACTCTCGAGCGTCTATGATCTGACTCCGTTAAGGATTATAGGCAAACCCCAACGGATGCTCCTAAAGGTTCTCTCTGGTGGACTGATAGGCTAAGACTTTACTAGAGAATCCCACCGTCGGGGATAAGTGACGGTTCCCGCCTAGAGGGTTAGATAGGCTAAGCCTGTGAATGAGTGGAATGTTAATACTCGAAGCGGACACGGGTTCGACTCCCGTCGGCTCCATTGAAAAAATCGCGATCGTAGATGCAAGCGCTTCAACAGGAGGAGCCTGCATCTACTTGTGCGTCGTTGAATAGGGAACATTCTCGCAGGCGGTACTTGAGGCATAGGTGTATAGCCTCAGGGCTATTCAAGTGTGTCAAGAGAGGCGTAGTAAAGTTGCCATAGCGATCGCCTTAGAGCCTGACTCACACCCCCAAAAAGCAACAGTCAGATACTCATAGACAATACGAAACTGTTTAGTAAGCTTAACAGCCTATACAGCAACAGTTGCAGCTTCTAGGCCAGGAGCGGCTAAATCAGGCCCCTGCCATGCCTTCCCATCTAACGCCATCTGCTCAATCAAGCTTGCTAGCCGTAGTGCCTTCAAAGCCTGTTCACCACCGACAGAAGGCTGCTCGCCGCCGCGTACGCAGTTCACAAAGTGCTCTAACTCTGCGTGGAGTGGTTCCGTGTTGCTGGTGTAGACCTTCTCAATTAGACCATCTTGGCGATAAAGCACTTGCCCATAATCCGCTTTGGTATTTGCAGTTGTGTGGCGATTAATCAAAATCTCGTTATTCAGGAAATCGGCCTCTGTCAGAGAATCGCGGCAGTGAGCCGCAATCGAGCGGATCTTACGATGGGTCACTTTACTAGAAGTAACCGTTGCGACGATGCCATTGGCAAACCCCAAGGTAGCCGTCACATAGTCTAAGTAACCTGAATTTTCCGAAGAGCGGCTACCGCTAGCAGATAGCTTTACCACAGAGGAATCAGCCAGTTCCAACATGAGATCGATGTCGTGAATCATCAGATCCAACACGACCGAGACATCATTCGCACGGTTCGAGTAAGGACTCATGCGTCGGGCTTCTAGCGCGAGGACTTCTTCGGTACGGAGAACCTTATGGAGTTCTTGGAAGGCAGGGTTAAAGCGTTCAATATGCCCCACCTGGAGAATGCAATTGGTTGCGGCAGCCGCATTGACCAGTGACTCGGCTTCAGCAATACTAGCCGCGATAGGCTTCTCAATTAAGACGTGAATACCCGCTTGAAAACATTCCATGCCTACGGTGTGATGCAGGCGCGTAGGAACGGCAACACAAACGGCATCGACTAATTCCAGCAGGTCGTGGTAGCGTTCAAAAAATCGCACCCTGTACTTGCTGGCAGTATCGAGCCCAAGTTCAACATTGATATCCGAAATTCCGACCAGTTCCACATCTTTGAGGCGACTCAGAACGCGAGCGTGGTGCTGCCCCATGTTGCCGACCCCAATTACCCCAACTCTGATGGGATCAGAGTGCACTCGCTGCGACTGAACATCCAAACCGTTGGTAGATGGGTTGTTGTGCACGCCTGCACCTCCTATAGTTCGGATTTTGGAACCATGCCGATTATTGGCTCGAATAGTTACAAAATCACACAAGATATTACCACAGACACTACTCTGTATCGTTTCCTGATGCATCAGACAAGTTGACGTGACACAAGGGGAAATGTCCTTTGATCGGACTTGCCTATGCTGATAGTCAAGTATCCTGAGAAGTCGTCGGCTAGGGCGCGTCATCAATTAAACTCAAAAGCCTTGCGGTATAAGTATTGCCGCGCCCGCTTGGTAAAACTAGCTAGGGACTGAACCGCTTTCAGCATGAGGATTTAGGCTCTAAATGATGACAGCCCCTAGGGGGCAATCCTGACCTCGCGATAGCGTGCGGTACGATCGCTCACCCCCCCGTCTTGACCCAAACAGTCAGGGTTACAATGGACGAGTTAACGACGCTCACAACTCATCATGACGTCTGCTGCTCCTGCTAAAACCCAGTATGAAGCTGTCATTGGTCTCGAAACCCACTGCCAGCTCAGTACGGAGACCAAGATTTTTGCCCCCAGTTCCACTGAATTTGGGGCTGATCCCAATACCCACATTGACCCTATCGTCTTAGGAATGCCAGGGGTGCTACCAGTCCTCAACCAAAAGGTCTTGGAATACGCCGTCAAAGCAGGGCTCGCATTGAACTGTCAGATTGCGCCGTACAGCAAGTTTGATCGCAAGCAGTACTTCTATCCTGATCTACCCAAGAACTATCAAATTTCCCAATTCGATTTACCGATCGCAGAGCACGGCTCTTTAGAAATTGAATTGGTTGATAAAAAGACGAAGGAAGTGACTCGCAAACGGATCGGCATTACCCGCCTCCACATGGAAGAAGATGCGGGCAAATTAGTTCATGCGGGGAGCGATCGCTTGGCAGGCTCAACCTACTCTTTGGTGGACTTCAACCGTGCTGGGGTGCCCCTGGTAGAAATTGTGTCCGAGCCCGATCTCCGTTCGGGGCAAGAAGCCGCCGAATATGCGCAGGAACTCCGACGCATCATGCGCTACCTCGGCGTTAGCGACGGCAATATGCAGGAAGGCTCCTTACGCTGCGACGTCAACATTTCCGTCCGTCCTGTAGGGCAAGAAAAATTTGGGACTAAAGTCGAGATCAAGAACATGAACTCCTTTAGCGCCATTCAGAAGGCGATTGAATATGAGATTGATCGCCAAATTGCAGCGATCGAGGACGGCGAGAAAATTGTTCAGGAAACTCGCCTGTGGGAAGAAGGCAAACAATGCACGATTAGTATGCGATCGAAGGAGGGATCCAGCGATTACCGCTATTTCCCTGAGCCTGATATCCCTCCCATTGAAGTGAGCTCACAACAGCTAAAAACCTGGAATTCTGAGCTGCCTGAATTACCCGCCCATAAGCGCCATCGTTACGAGACCGAGCTGGGTCTTTCGGCCTACGATGCCCGCGTTTTGACCGATGAGCGCTCAGTTACGGAATATTTTGAAACGGTCGTGCAACAGGGTAGCGACCCTAAAATGGCGGCCAACTGGATCACCCAGGATATCGCGGCTTACTTGAACGCTGAAAAGCGAGAGATTGCCGACATCGCCTTGAAACCAGAAATGCTGGCTGAAATGATTAAGCTCATTGAAAACGCCACGATTAGCACCAAAATTGCTAAGGATCTGCTACCAGAGCTGCTGGTCAAAGGGGGGTCAACTAAGGCTATGGTGGAAGAGCGCGGACTCAGCCAAATCTCTGATCCTAAGCAGATTGAGGCGATTATTGATGAAGTTCTGATCGCTCATCCGGACGAATTGGCCAAGTATCGAGCTGGGAAAAAGAAACTGCAAGGCTTCTTTGTTGGACAGATCATGAAACGTACTAGCGGACGTGTAGATCCTAAGCTAACCAACCAGCTATTGAGCCAAAAGTTAAATAATTAAGAATTGTAAAGATGTGAATGGGGGGTCTCACCCCCACACAACATGTGTCATACTGTGTTATGTAGATGCACCCTGATGGTAGGGAGAGCTGCTTGCGGCTCTCCTTTTTTTTATCCAAATTTTGGTGGTAAAGGTTAGTTTCAGCACTCAACTACAGCAGGATTCGGAATTCTGAAGTCGGAATACGGAATTGAAAGGCTTGCCGGATATTGATTACAGCTATCTGGAGTGACCTAACTTGTTTGCAGCTTGATATAGCTGGGCATTGGTCTGGAAGCCAGGCGCAATGTATTGGTGCGCGTCAAAACAGCGATTCCCCGCCGTAAACAACTGAGGAAATTCAGCCCCCGTCCATCGGGAAAACACTGGTCAAGTCCTGGAGTTTTTGGTCAGGAGTAGTATTAAGGCTGCCAACCTGGATTGGGGTTGGCGTCTTTCCTTGTAAGCCGATGGATACTATCAACTTTTTACTCGCACTTTGCCTAGGGTTAGGTCTGAGTGCTGCTTGTGGCTTCCGCGTCTTTGTTCCCCCTTTTGCAGTGAGCTTAGCCGGTATGCAGGGGGTCATTGAGCTGTCTGCCGATTGGGAATGGCTTGCTAACCCCATTACGGCGATCGCTCTGGGGATTGCCACGCTGATAGAAGTCCTGGCTTACTTCATTCCCTGGGTCAGCAATGCCCTTGATGCGGTGGAGCTGATTGCTGCGCCCATTGCGGGAATGCTGCTGACAGCCTCTAGCCTCTCAATGGTGGGGGATATTAACCCAGTCCTAATGTGGACAGTGGCCGCGATCGCCGGCGGAGGCACCGCTGAATTAGTCGAAGGCACGACGACCATGACACGTCTGGTCACTACCAGTGCAACAGGGGGACTCGGGAACCCTGTTGTAGCCATGATGGAACTACTTTCGGCGGCTGTTCTTTCACTCCTGGCTATCTTTGCTCCTGTTTTAGCTTTGATATTGGTGCTGGGTCTCGCTATTTTGGGCTGGCGTCAGATCCAGCGGCTGTGGCGCAAACGTCAGCGCACCCACAGCGTCTCTGATACATCCAGTCTTGATCGCCATTCGTAATTTGTCTGAGATGTGCTGATGTTTCTATTTCTGTCGAAATTGCTGCCCCTATTGGTTTACCCCTTGGGGTTTGCCTTGCTCCTGCTGGTGGTAACCGTATGGGCAGTTTGGCAACGCAAGCGACGATTAGCGCTCAGCACGACCCTCCTAGCACTGATCGTTCTGCTTATCAGCAGTAATGGATGGGTCACAACACGCTTCGTGCAATCTTTAGAGTGGCGCTATCTCCCCCCCAATCCCGTACCGACAGCAGAGGCAATCGTCGTATTGGGGGGGAGCACACGGCCCGCCGATTTTCCGCGACCCTGGGTTGACATGATGGAGTCTGGCGATCGCACGTTACATGGAGCCCGACTCTACAACGCTGGTAAAGCCCCCAAATTGATCCTGAGTGGCGGGCGGGTGAACTGGCGACAAGGCGGCCCGCCAGAGTCGGAAGATATGGCTCAAATTGCCATGGCCATGGGGGTGCTACCAGCAGACATCCTGGAAGAGCCCACCTCATTGAATACGTACCAGAATGCTGTCAATGTGAAAGCCATTCTTGAAGAAGAAGGCATCAATCAAATCTTGCTCGTGACCTCAGCGATGCACATGCCTCGCGCCCTAGCCATCTTTCAAAAATTAGGCATTGAGGCGATCGCTGCACCCACAGATTTTCTGGTCTCGGAGCGCTCCATTGCAGAACTCAGCGGCAGTCGCGAAGCCTTTATCCTGAGCCTAATGCCCCACGCCAGCAACTTGGACAAAGTTAGCCGCGCCATGAAGGAGTACATCGGCTTGATTATCTATCGCTTGCGAGGCTGGCTCTAGAGAGCCCCGCAAGCGATAGCTCCCCGGTTTCTTGCCAAATCAACCTGTTACCTGATAGATACTGGACGAGAAACCGGGGTTCTAGATAGGGGGCTAACCTGCAAAGCTTCAAGAAACAGAGCAAGTGGTTGCTGCCGAAAAAGCGGGTAAAGGACAGGACGTCGGCATGGGCGGAATGGTGCAGGCGATCGCCGTTGCGGGTATTGCGCGCTTCACTTCCTCAAACACGGGCGGTTCATAGAACTGACACCCTTGACACGGCCCATAGGGATTCAACGCACACCGCAGGTAGGGTGAACGAGCATTCATTTGGCAGGTAAAATCCCCGATGATGTAGCCCAGTCCATCGACATAATTCAAATCCCGATCTTTCTGGAATGTGGATTTAAGACCGCGCTGAGCTGCCACTTCCATTGCCCGTCCGAATTCGGCCTGCATCTGCTCACGGGCACGCAGGCTGAGCCATGCTGAGATCAGTGCTGGCAACAAACTCAAACTAAAAATGAGGAAAACAATCAGCATAGATTCGCAAAAATGACAGACATCAAGTTCTAGCAATCCTATCGCGGGGAAGAGAGTGCCTAGTCGCGGATGTGTGTATTTGTAGTAAAGCGTATGGATTTCTGTAATGTTCTGCAAAGGAATCGCAGCTAGACATCCATTACTCAGTCACGATTACAAACGTGGATGCGCCTCTGTGTCTAGGATTGCTCGTTCTCTTTGGGCTTAGGTTGATAGGTGGACGCAACATAAAGTTCTTTTAACTGCTTTTTGTCCACGTTGGAAGGGGCGCTGGTCAGTAAACAACGGGCCTGTTGCGTTTTGGGAAACGCGATCGCATCCCGAATCGACTCTTCCCCAGCCAGCAACATCACAAGTCGATCTAAGCCATAGGCAATGCCTCCATGGGGCGGTGTGCCATACTCAAACGCCTCGATCAGGAAGCCAAACTTATCATCAGCTTCTTCTGGTGACAAACCAATCGTGGTAAACACTTGTTTTTGGACGTCGGGCTGGTAAATCCTCAGACTGCCGCCGCCAACTTCGTAGCCGTTGAAAACTAGATCGTAGGCTTGGGCCCGCGCCGTTTTCAGATCTTCTAGATCTTCTGGGTAGGGAGCGGTGAAAGGATGATGCAAAGCTTCGAGGCGCTGTTCATCCCCATTCCACTCAAACATGGGAAACTCAGTGACCCACAGCAAATTCAAGGCATCGTCAGGGATGAGGCTCATTTCTTTTGCCACCGCTTGCCGCACCCGATCCAAGGTGGCATTCACAATATTGCTGGGACCGGCACCGAACAGCAGGAGATGCCCTTCTTGAGCACCCGTCCGGCTCAGCAACTCATGCGTTTGCTCGGCATTCAAGTTGTCTTTAATTGCGCCAATCGTATCGATAGTGCCGCCTTCCCGCACCCGCACGTAGGCTAAGCCTTTAGCACCCGCATCCGTAGCCACTTTAAACAGGTCACCACCAGGCTTGATCCGGACATTCGAGATAACCTCATTCCCTCCTGGAATCGGGAGTACCTTAACCAGTCCGCCGGACTTGACTGCCCCGGAAAATACCTTAAAGCCAGAATCAGCTACCAAATCAGAGACATTCACCAGTTCCAAGCCATAGCGAGTGTCCGGTTTGTCACTGCCGTAGCGATCCATGGCTTCCGCATAGGTTAAGCGGGGAAAGGGCCGACTGACCTCAATCCCTTTCACGGCCTTAAAGATGTGACAAACCAGGCGCTCATTCAGCTCCAGAATTTCTTCCTGGCTCAGAAAGCTCATTTCCATGTCGAGCTGGGTGAATTCTGGCTGGCGATCGGCCCGGAGATCTTCATCACGAAAGCAACGGGCAATTTGGTAATAGCGATCCACACCGGAAACCATCAGCAGTTGCTTAAATAGCTGGGGTGACTGGGGCAACGCAAACCATTCACCGGGGTTGACACGAGAAGGTACCAGGAAATCACGCGCCCCTTCAGGTGTAGACCGGGTCAGGATGGGCGTCTCAACCTCCATGAAATGCTCTTCGTCCTCCAGAAAGCGACGAATAGCCTTCACGATCCCATGGCGAACTTGTAAGTTGCGGGCCATGCGCTCGCGGCGCAAATCGAGATAGCGAAAGCGCAGCCGTAACTCCTCCTTCACTGATTCTGATTCGGTGGTGGATACCTGGAAGGGAAGTTGTTTCCGAACGGCACTCAGGAGCTCAATTGTATCGGCGTAAATTTCGACTTCACCCGTTGGCAGCTTAGGGTTAAGCGATGCCTCCGGGCGACGGCTAACCTTGCCAGTAATTCGCACAACATACTCATTCCGCAAACTGTTGGCGAGGTCAAAGGAACCAGGCGTACGCTCTGGGTCACTGACAACCTGCACAATGCCGGTGCGATCGCGCAGATCCACAAAAATCACGCCCCCATGATCGCGGCGGCGATCGCACCAACCAAATAGAGTAACGGTCTCGCCGATGTGGGTGGCTTGCAGATGGCCACAGTAATGGGTACGCATAGCTTTGCTCTGTACTCCCGGGAATGCAGGATAAGGATTTTCCAAAACCGTTCTATTATCCAGGATCGTGTATCCAGACGCACAGATGGAATTGAGGCTTGCGATCGTCTTAAAACAGAAATCAATTTGTCCGATTGCAGCCATGACACTAGGGGCTGTCATCATTGAGAGCCTAAATCCTCATGCTGAAAGCGGTTCAGCCCCTAGCTATTTTACCAAGCGGGCGCGGCAATGCTGATACCACAAGGCTTTCGAGTTTAATTGATGACGCGCCCTAACAGACTGAAAGCAAAATCCGCCTGCGTGAGACGTTAACGCCACTCAAGCGGATGACAGAATTGCTTCTTCAGAAATGACAGCGCCACGCTCGCCCCATTGCCCCATTGCCCCATTGCCCCGACTCTTGATTTGACCGTCTTAGAAGCGGGCTAGCTGTGCACAGCAGGTTCATTAATCTCATCCGCCATCAAGGAGTTGAGACGCTGGCGCAGCATCGCATCAATCACAGAACCCGGTTCGTCATTATGCGGCCAAGCAAAGGCATGGCGGAAAGCGGATGCCTGGCAGGCTTGGAGACCATCAAAATCAATCACATCCTGGGTCAACAAATTTTCGTACTCAAACGGCAGCCGGACATCGTGCAAGCCAGCGTTATCGGTACAAATCGCAATGTCCACACCAGCCTCAAAACAGCGATCGAAAACCGGCTTAAGCTCGCGGATTTCCTCCAGTGTGCCAGTCTTGAGATAAGTGGTTGGACAAATTTCTAAGCATTGCCCACGGGCCGCAATTTCAGGCAGCAGGTCGGGTCGCTGCAAAGGAATCTGAATGCCATGGCCAATGCGCATTAAGTAAGGCAATAGCTCTGGATGGCAGCCATCCTTCGTTTCAAAAACATGACCGGTTGTTTTGAGGCCAAGACTCCGTGCCCGAGCATAGAGACTGGTGTACTCATCCATCCGTTCGCCGTAGTGAGCATCACCTCCGGCCAAATCCACGGCGCAGACATATTCCGACTGCCCAGCTAGGTCAACAATCGCCCGATTCACTTCATAGGGCAAACGCGAGTGCATACACAGAATCTGGCTCGCCACGACGGGATACTCCGTCTGTTGGCTGGCGCGACCGACAACGTCAACAATTTCTGCCATCTTGTCAATCCGTTCATTCTGAGGCAGATGCTCGGGCGTTCTGAGATAAGGCGTATACCGTAGTTCCAAATAGGCCAGATGTTCAAAGATATAGGCCCCCCGAATGAGACGGTAGACAAAATAAGGTAAGGCGTCATGGGTTTGCACACTTTCTACCAGCGTGTGTAACTCCAAGTACTCGGCCAAGGTATTGCGTGGCTTGGTATAAAACACCTCAAACTCGTTGTAATCAGCAAAGCGATCGGCGACGTCAGGACGATTGCGCTGAAAGTAGCGCCACAAAACCCTGGGTACAACAGAACCACCTAGGTGGCGGTGAAGCTCGGCATAGAGACTCATGAAAACCCCTTGGCTATCAAAAAACGCGAACGGTGTAAATTGTGAAAATTCGTAAAGCAAGTCAAAAGTTATTTACTGTTCTACCGTAAAAACAGTCACCCAGGGGATGACATTTAGAGATTTTTTGGCGAAAGTCTATATCTATTGAATTAAGGAACTTTGATCGATTTGTGTCGCGAACCACATCGCTGCAAGAACCGCTGTTCAGACCTCCTCTTGGAACCGATACGGCCCTCTTCAAGTATCCACGCCCCTAGTCAATACACTGCAAGTTCCTGAAAAACCGATCTTGACATGAATACCGAAAGCTATAGATAATCGTCATTTGTGTGAACTTGAGACCCGAAGACATTGGCTAACGTCGTTGTAATTGGTGCCCAGTGGGGCGACGAGGGAAAAGGAAAAATCACCGATCTATTGAGTCGGTCAGCACATGTTGTCGTTCGGTACCAGGGCGGCGTCAATGCTGGTCACACAGTAGTGGTCAAGGATCAGACCTTTAAGCTGCATTTGATTCCATCAGGTATTTTGTATCCCGATACAGAATGTGTTATTGGCAACGGTACTGTTATTGACCCGCGCGAGCTGATTAAGGAGTTGGATACCTTGGATACGCTGGGTATCTCTACTAGCAAGCTTTACATCTCTGACTCGGCCCATGTGACAATGCCTTATCACCGTATTCTTGATCAGGCATCGGAGGAACGGCGCGGCAATAAAAAGATCGGAACGACTCGCCGAGGCATTGGGCCTACCTATGCGGATAAGTCGGAACGAACTGGCATCCGCATGGTTGACCTCATCGAAACCGATAGCCTACCAGAGCAGCTCGAATGGACCATTCAATACAAAAACGTTGTTCTTGAGAAGCTGTATGGCTTAGAACCGCTTGATCCCAAGGGCGTTGTGGAGGAGTATGCTGCCTACGCTGAGCGGTTACGTCCCCATGTTGTGGATAGCTCTTTGCTAATTGATCGGGCTATTCGACAGCGCAAGAATATTCTATTTGAGGGGGCGCAGGGCACACTCCTCGATTTGGATCATGGCACGTATCCCTACGTTACGTCTTCTAACCCTGTGGCTGGCGGAGCTTGTATCGGTTCTGGTGTCGGCCCCACCATGATTGATCGGGTAATTGGCGTTGCTAAGGCCTATACCACGCGCGTGGGTGAAGGCCCCTTCCCTACAGAATTGAAAGATGGTCTGGGTGATAAGCTGTGCGAGTTGGGTGCTGAGTTTGGTACCACAACAGGACGGCGGCGACGTTGTGGCTGGTTTGATGCCGTAATTGGTCGGTACGCTGTTCGCATTAATGGTATTGACTGTGTCGCGATTACCAAGCTTGATGTTTTAGACGTTTTGGATGAGATTAAGGTTTGCACTGCCTACAAAATTGATGGTGAAATCTGCCGCGATCTCCCGAGTAGTGCTCGCTTGTTCGCTCAGTGCGAGCCCATGTACACCACGCTACCAGGATGGCAGCAGTCGACTGAGAACTGTCGCTCTTTAGAGGATCTACCGAAGCAGGCGCTGGATTATCTACGATTTTTGGCTGAGCTGATGGAAGTGCCCATCGCAATTGTCTCTTTGGGCGCTAATCGCGATCAGACCATTATTGTTGAAGATCCTATCCATGGCCCGAAGCGAGCCCTGCTCCATGAAAATGGCGATGCTGCACAAGTCGCTTGACGTGTTTGTTTGTTGTTTTACTGAATTCTGTTTAGCTGAGTAAGTCCTATGGAATTGTCAATTGAATGTCAGAAGCGGGAAGCGGGTGCAAAGCCCAGAGCCCTACGTCGCGAGGGCTTGTTACCAGCTGTCCTGTACGGCCACAATGGCGCTGAGTCCATTTCTTTAACCGTAAATGGACGTGAGGCCGAGCGCCTCGTCAAATCAGCGTCTGTCAACAACACCTTAGTGAACGTTGATATTCCGGAGCTTCCTTGGAAAGGGAAGGCCTTGTTAAGAGAGGTACAAACTCATCCCTGGAAGTCACAGCTCTATCACATCAGTTTTTTCTCGATTGCCTCGCAAGACACGATTGAGGTTGTGGTTCCGATGAATTATCAGGGCATTCCTCAAGGAGTTAAAGACGAAGGCGCAACTTTAGATATTCTGGTTTCTGAGTTAGCAATTAGTTGTGAGCCAGACTCTATCCCTGAAACCTTAGATGTTGATGTTTCAGCGCTCGGTGTGGGCGAAAATTTACACATCAGTGACTTGAAATTACCGGCCGGGCTTTCAGTTGTTACCGATACTGACAAAACATTAGTGACAATCTTTGCTCGTCGTGCAGCTGAGACGGACTCTGCTGAGACTGGAGCTGAGACAACCGTTATTACCGAGGTATAGGACACGAGTCCAAGGTTAATTCCACGAAACCAGGGACTATACTCCCTGGTTTTTGTTTTTAGAGTGTTTGGAAGTACAAGATTTTATGGTTGATGTTTCCCTGCCCCCGGTCATTCAGCAGATGCTGGAACCAGCGTTTTATCCTCATGCAGTCACCACACCCGTTCGTCTAGTTCAGACTCATACTTCTTATGTTTTGCTGACAGGAAACTATGCCTACAAAGTCAAAAAGCCAGTGGACTTTGGGTTTCTTGATTACTCCACCCTTGAGAAACGACACCACTTTTGCCAGGAAGAGTTGCGCCTTAACCAGCGGGCTGCTGCCGCCATCTATCTGGAGGTCGTTGCGATCGCTCAAACTGGAACCACGTTTACGCTAGATCCACTAGAGAATGTGGTGGAATATGCTGTCAAAATGCGACAGTTTCCGCAATCCGCCCTCCTCAGTCAGAAATTTGCTGAGGGAGAGCTCACCGAAGATTTGCTCAAGGATCTGGCAGTCGCGATCGCCCAGTTTCACGAGATCGCTGAGACTAACGACTACATTCGCGGTTTTGGCACTGTAGAACAGATACGCCAATCCATTGACGAAAACTACGCGCAAACAGAGGGCTTTATTGGCGGCCCTCAAACGCGGCAGCAGTTTGATGAAACCAAAGCTTATACAGATCACTTCTTGGCCACGCAAGCAGCATTGCTAAAACAGCGGATTGAGCAAGATAAAATTCGCGCTTGTCATGGCGATCTCCACCTCAACAATATTTGCTATTGGCAAGATCAGCTCTGGCTATTTGACTGCATTGAATTCAACGAACCGTTTCGACTGGTGGATGTCATGTTCGACATCGCTTACATCATCATGGATCTGACAGTCAAAGGTCGAACTGACTTAGCCGCCCTATTTCTCAGCCATTATGTTGAACAGACAGGTGACTGGGAAGGACTCCAAGTGCTCCCGCTCTATGTCAGCCGCCAGTCTTACGTGCGCGCTAAAGTGACGTCCTTTCTCCTCGGGGATCCGTCCATTGCGGAGGCTGAGAAGCAAAAGGCTGGGGAGCAAGCTGCTCAGTACTACACCTTGGCCTGGTCCTACATACAGCCACAGACTGGACGCCTCTTCATCATGTCAGGACTGTCTGGATCCGGAAAAAGCACGGTCGCTCAAGCACTCAGTCGCCAAGTAGGGGCTCTTTATGTACGGTCTGATGCCGTACGCAAGCACCTGGCGGGGGTGCCCGTCGCACAACGCGGCGACGACAGCCTTTACACCGCTGACATGAACCGTAAAACCTATGACCGCTTGATTCAGCTGGGCGTTCTACTCGCTAACAACGGCTATACCGTCATTCTGGACGCCAAGTTTGACCGTGTCGCAACTCGCCAAGCGGCGATCGCTCAGGCTCACAGCTACACCTTACCCATCACTATCGTCCATTGCACAGCTCCCTTAGAAACCCTGAAGCAGCGCGTGCAGGAACGCCAAGGGGACATTGCTGATGCGACGGTAGCTGTCCTAGCGCAACAAATCCTGGAACCCTTCACTGAGGCGGAAACGTCTTATTTAGTGACAGTTGACACAACTCAGCCGCTACCTTCTCAATTGGCAACTATAGTAGGGGCATAATTTTTGTAGCTGTCACCCTGTAACGACAACAACTTATCTCTGTGACTGACAAAATCGTTCCTGTCGCTCTACGCCTGTGGCTCTTATTCTTATTTGCGCTCCTCCTAGCAGGATACGCAATTGTACCGAGCATCCTATTTGGGGCGGTAGGTGGTTTTGCCGGGGGTATGATGTCAGCCTGGTGGCAAACCGCTGGGGGCGAACCTAGAGAAAATTTAGAGCCTTCGCCAGTCCAAAAGCTGGGAAGGAAATTCGCACCTCAGCAGATACAAAGGCGTATCCCTATGCTCAAGCTATTTACCCGTCGCGATCGCCGTTATTCCGGTTCCCGACGCTCATGACTGTGTGGCCTCAATGATGACCTTGAAATTGCGGGCTATTCAGCCTCAAGATAACCCACGGATCGCCGCCATTGTTCGGCAAGTATTGACCGAATTCGGTGCAAACCAGCCTGGGTTTGCCTGGTCTGATCCCGAGCTAGAGAAGCTATCAGAAGCCTATCGCGAACCGGGCAGCGCCTACTATGTGGCAATTTACCAGCAGGAAGTTGTTGGCGGGGCCGGCATTGCACCTTTTGCTTGTGAATATCCAGCCATTTGTGAACTTCAGAAAATGTACCTGCTGCCTGACTATCGTGGTCAGGGCAACGGTCAGGCGCTCATGCAAAAGCTAATGGAAGTGGCCCAAAGTCATCAGTATCAGGGCTGCTATTTGGAGACATTTCGTACGATGAAAGGAGCCATGCGATTCTATGAGCGTTCCGGCTTTCAGCAGCTTGCGAAGCCTCTCGGGAATTCCAATCATACAAGCTGCGATCGCTTCTATATGCGCTGGTTCCGTCAGGATGTCAGCCTTGAGGCTTAATCGGTGAGGCAAATGTCTGCTCATCACTACTCTGATGAGTCGGATAACAGGTGCAAAAGGTCAAGTATCTAGTCCTCTTCGAGCGGACGCCTCGATAAGATGAAGTCATAAATTTGGTGAGCTAAGTGCCGTTTTGGACAATGGGGCACTTTTACTTGCCGTTCCGACTTATCGATGAGAATCGCCTGATTGAACTCACTCCCAAAACCGCTTTCAGCCTGGTCAATCGGATTGGCCACAATCACATCGAGCCCCTTAGAACGTAGTTTTTCCACGGCTGGCGGAATAACTTCGCCTGTCTGAGCCGCAAAACCAATCATCACTTGATGGGGTAATTTGATTTTGCCTAGATGAGTCAAAATATCTGGCACGCTTGCTAGTGGTAATGCCTCTGGTAGGGCCGATTTGGGCAATTTACTTACCGCGCGATCGCGGGGTTTCACATCAGCTACAGCTGCCGCCATCAGAATCCAGTCTGATTTGGGCAATTGGGCCATCATCGCGGCTTGCATCTCAGAAGCGCGGGTAATGGGAATGCACTCGATGCCAGTCGTGCCAGCCAAATGCTCAGTTACCATTGGCCCATGAACGAGCGTAACCGTTGCCCCTCGGTGCTGAGCAGCCTGAGCCAGCGCCACCCCCATCTTGCCAGAGGAGGGATTACCAATAAAGCGGACAGCGTCAATGTATTCGCGTGTGCTACCAGCACTGATGAGAAGGTGCTGGCCGGTTAGGTCGCGCTGACCGCCAGTCAGGAGCAAAGAATCAGTAATTGCCAGAACATTGGTAGGCTCTGCCATGCGCCCCTGCCCTACGCGATCGCAGGCTAACCGACCAGTACCCGGCTCAAGGGCGTGATAGCGTGAATCAGCTAGCAGCATTTGCCAGTTACGCTGCACACTGCCTTGCAGCCACATATCCGTATTCATGGCAGGCACTAGCAAAACTGGGCAATTAGAGGCCAACACGATATTCGTGAGTAAGTTGTCGGCAAGACCGTGCGCTAGCTTAGCCAAGGTATTTGCCGTTAAAGGTGCCAGGATAATCAGATCGGCCCGTTCCCCCAACTCAATGTGCAAGGGGCGAGCTTGAGTGGGTGACCAAAAGTCTTGATCCGTATAGGCAGCTTGCCGACACAACGTGGCCAGCGTTAAAGGCGTAATAAATTGCTGCGCCTGTTCCGTTAATACGGGATCAACCTGGATACCCGCCTTCGCCAAAGTAGAGGCAATTTCGCAAACTTTGTAAGCTGCAATGCCTCCACACAGTCCGAGAACAACTCGTTTATGGGATAAATTAGCCTCGATGGCAGTCATAGCACTCCTCAGCCAGACTTACTCTTCATCAAAAGGTTCAATATCCAGTAAGTGAGTGT
This sequence comes from Cyanobacteria bacterium J06638_28, assembly GCA_039819045.1. Lineage (GTDB taxonomy): Bacteria > Cyanobacteriota > Cyanobacteriia > Phormidesmidales > Phormidesmidaceae > SIO1E4. The sequence goes on along the minus strand of JBCBSR010000004.1, from coordinate 74,532 downwards.
AGTTCTTAACCAATTCTGGTCGCTGAAAGGCCAATGCCCTCAGCAAATGCCAGTCTTGGAGGCCTTCAAAGGCATTATCGTAGGCATCCTGTTCTAAGCGCTTGGCTAATTCGGCAACGGACTCCTGATCCATCGCTGAAATAGATTCTTGTGAGACATGTGCTGTAGTCATCAAAACTCCCCCTTGAACTCAGCTTCACCTCTTAACTGCTGTCTTTCTAATCAGTACTGGACTTAACCGTTCTCCCCTCGGTGAATGCGAGTTCTGGAATTCAAGTGGGACTCACCTGTATCCAAGCAACTCAAGGGTAGACAAAGGCCTTCCAACATAGAGCCAGTCTGCTCTTATCGAAGGCGCGCATCCATATGCCCCTATCCTAAAAGGCTTAGCGAACCCGCGGACCCATTAGCGTCAAAACTTATCCGAATCGTTCCCAATAAAAGCCCCTGCTCAATGACCAAGGGCTAAAGTGGCTATCTGGTTGGGAGAGCAAGGAAAAACTGACTGGTCTCTGACTATCGGCCATGGCGACCGCCGCGATCGGGTAGACCAGGTTGGCAAAACAGCGCTACCAGTCCTCGAAGAAAGGTGATGGAGTAATGGAGCAGCTTTGCTGGAAAAATCAGCATCAGCTCCGTTTCAGAGTGACGATGGCCCCTCTGAGTCTGCTTTAAATAGCCGAGCGGTTGGGCAATACCCACAAAACAGCAGGACAAATCATCACGGTAGCCAGGGTAATCGTTAGGCAAATCCACAGACCTTGTATTTGTTCTGGTGTCATGGGGTGAAGCTCCAGCTTGCATTGTGCTGACTATAGAAACAGCCCCTCGCTCAAACATCCCGAGGCAGAAAACGTGCTCTTCGTAACTTCAAACCCTGTCTGGCATCACATCATCGCTGTGACTTACGCCCATTGCTTCCATACACCTGCCCTCCTATTTCATGACGGCCCTATCCCTAAGCCCTATTCCCTGCGGGCAGGCTTCGCCAACACTCCATTAGTGCGAACCCAGCGAAGTAGCCAATCCAGCCCTGGAGTTATCTATCGATTTTGTGCATGGAAGCTATTCGTAGCTTGCGTGGGTGTTTCTGGAAACCGTCGTTACATTGGGATCAAAGGATTCAAGGTACCTGACTCCTCATCTCACTATTACCTAAAAGGAGCCACCACTATGCAAGCTCGTATGGCCAACCAATCCTACACGGCGTCTGATGTAAGAAGCGCTTCACAGAGCAAAAACTCCTATGACGTCACTAGCGCACTTGTCCGCAAAAGCAGTCAACTGGGGGAAACGCTAGTTCGCTTCTTCGCTCCTCAAGATGCTTTGAGTATTCAGCCCCGTGAGCAAAACGGTCACACTGTCTGGACTGTCCGCGATCGCCGGACTCAAACACGCCAGCAGTTCAACTCGGAAGAAGCTCTACGCATTTGGCTAGAGAAACGTTATTACCAGTAAGGCCGATCTTCATTTGGCTGACGTGGATACACACCCTCACTTAACCGATCCCCTGTGGCAATTGTGGACATGATCCAGTTACCGCAGGGGATTTTTTTAGGCGCAGAATGATAGACACACACGCGACAAGTTGAGGGTCTAAACGCCTTCTGCGAAGAGGAGAAATACAAGGTGATTAATCTTGTTCTTGATGTCTATCGGCAACCGCCAGATTGGGAATAGGCTCAATCGTCTGATTGAACAACACCATCGTTGTAGTCTGATTTGATTGAAAGCCAATGCGCTCGTAAAACTGCTGCTGATGCGTGGTCATGAGATACACGCGCTCGACTCGATGCATATGGGGATGCCCCAACACAGTCTCAACGAGTCTGCGTCCTAATCCAGCTCCTTGATAGGTTGGGTGAATCACCACATCCCAAATTGTGGCTCGATAAACACCATCAGAGGTCGCTCGGGCAAACCCAATAAGGTGATGACCGTCCCAAGCCGTTACTACTGGATGACTGTGAGTAATCGCGACTTGCAGATCAGCCGGGTCGCGATCGCGCGCCCAAAAAGCAGCCGTTTCAAAAAGCTGCATCAACTGTTCTAAATCAGTATCAGACAGACAATCAACGTAGTGAAATTGAATGTGGCGGCAATCCATAGTATTTCCAATGAAAATGTTTACAGCAGACATCACGAGCCGTCAGTCATAGATGACATCAATGCAAAAGGCAGGTGTTTGAGCCGGTAAAAACGTCAAACACCCATTCTTCGTCGTCTTAGGCTGACTGTTCTGCTAATACCTTCTAGGTCTGTAACAGGGAAGTCTTGGCATCCAAATGAATCGCTAGCTGCCATCAGACACTTGCTCGAAGCCCCCTTAGGGTCCCCGAGTCGCCTTACCGCGCCTAATAGTTCAAGCTGAAGCATTCTTTATCGTTGGTAACTGAAGATGATAGACGTACCAATCTAAAACTATTGTAAACACGTCTGATCCCTAGCAAACATAAAAACACTCCTAACGTCATGCTGAATTACAGCGCTATCAATCCTGCTACTTGGGTAACTTGGTAGCGCAAGGCCGATTTTCACCGGCAAAGCCTTCCTTGAGGAGGTCACTATGCCCTCAGAACGAAACTAGCGACCGCTTACCAGGTGGTAGGATCAATGGAATGGCAAGACTACTAACTCAACCGTTTAGCCTTCATAGGTGCGGCGATCGCCCCTTGTGAACCGCTGATATTTTCGTTTTACTTAAGAAATCTCTGTCAACCCATCGTCTCCGGACATATGCTGAAAGCCCTGCTTGGTGATCCAAACGCTCGAAAGCTCAAGCGCTACAAGCCTGACGTCGTTGAAATCAACCTCTTGGAGGAGGATATTCAACCCCTGTCGGATGAAGAATTAGCGGCTAAGACTGGGGAGTTCCGCCAGCGCATAGAGGCTGGCGAATCACTGGATGATATTCTGCCGGAAGCTTTTGCTGTGGTTCGCGAAGCTTCGCGTCGTGTTCTGGGGATGCGTCACTTTGATGTTCAGCTCATCGGGGGGATGGTGCTCCACGACGGGCAAATTGCTGAGATGAAGACGGGTGAAGGGAAAACCCTGGTCGCCACCCTGCCGTCCTATCTCAACGCCATTACCGGCAAAGGTGTTCACATCGTTACGGTGAACGATTATCTGGCGCGGCGTGACGCTGAGTGGATGGGCCAAGTCCATCGCTTCCTAGGGTTAGAAGTTGGCTTGATTCAGCAGGGAATGAGCCCAACTGAACGGAAAAAGAACTATGCCTGCGACATCACCTACGGCACTAACAGTGAATTCGGATTTGACTACCTGCGGGACAACATGGCAACGGCGATCGCCGATGTGGTGCAGCGTCCCTTCAATTTTTGCGTCATTGACGAAGTGGACTCGATCCTGATTGATGAGGCCCGCACGCCCCTGATTATTTCTGGGCAAGTTGAACGTCCCGGCGAAAAATACACCCAGGCTGCTGAAGTTGCTTGGCAGTTGAATGGCGAGGATCATTACGAAGTTGATGAAAAAGCGCGTAACGTTCTGCTGAACGACGAAGGCTTCATCAAGGCCGAGGAACTGCTGGGTGTCCAAGATTTGTTTGACCCCAAAGATCCCTGGGCTCACTATATTTTCAACGCGGTTAAGGGTAAGGAACTCTTTACCAAAGACGTCAACTACATTGTCCGGAATGATGAAGTCGTCATTGTGGATGAATTTACGGGTCGTGTAATGCCTGGTCGGCGTTGGAGCGATGGCCTCCACCAGGCGATCGAAGCCAAAGAAAAAGTCGAAATCCAGCCAGAAACCCAAACGCTCGCTAGCATCACCTATCAGAACTTTTTCTTGCTGTATCCTAAGCTTTCGGGCATGACGGGAACCGCTAAAACTGAAGAGCCCGAATTTGAGAAAATCTACGAGCTGGAGGTCACGGTTGTCGATACAAACCGCCCGCCTCAGCGCCGCGACTTAGCGGATGTGGTGTACAAAACGGAACAGGCCAAGTGGAAGGCGATTTCTGAAGAATGCGCCGAGATGCATGAAACGGGTCGTCCGGTTCTCGTAGGCACCACCAGCGTCGAAAAATCGGAACTCTTATCCGCCCTCCTCGCTCAACTGGGCATTCCCCATAACCTTCTCAATGCCAAGCCTGAGAACGTGGAACGGGAAGCAGAGATTGTCGCCCAAGCGGGGCGCGGGGGTGCCGTCACTATCGCCACGAACATGGCAGGCCGAGGCACTGACATTATCCTGGGGGGTAATGCCGACTACATGGCTCGTCTCAAAGTGCGGGAATATTTAATGCCGCGCATCGTCAAGCCAGAAGACGATGAATTTGCCATTACAACCGTTCCCGGTGCAAAGGGTAAAAACCGAGCGCAAGGCTTTGGCAGTGACAAAAAGAAGGTCAAAACCTGGAAAGCCTCACCTGACATTTTCCCAACGGAGCTTTCGGCCGAAGCCGAGCAGGCCTTGAAAGAAGTGGTCGACTTTGCGGTGGAAACCTACGGAGAGCGCAGCTTGCCCGAGCTAGAAGCCGAAGAGAAGGTGGCGATCGCGGCGGAGAAAGCTCCCACCGAAGACCCCTTCCTGCAGCAACTGCGTGAGGTCTATAACCTGGTCTTGAAGGAATACGAGCACTTCACTGACGCCGAACATGACAGCGTCATCGAGGCTGGAGGGCTGCACGTAATTGGTACTGAGCGTCATGAATCGCGCCGGGTGGACAACCAACTAAGGGGCCGAGCGGGGCGACAGGGTGATCCAGGGTCAACACGGTTTTTCCTTAGTTTGGAAGATAACCTGCTGCGTATTTTCGGCGGCGATCGCGTCGCAGGCCTGATGAACATGTTCCGCGTTGAAGAAGATATGCCCATTGAGTCCGGCATGTTGACGCGATCGCTGGAAGGCGCTCAGAAAAAGGTCGAGACCTACTACTACGACATCCGGAAGCAGGTCTTTGAATATGACGAGGTGATGAACAATCAACGTCGCGCCATCTATGCGGAGCGACGACGGGTTCTAGAGGGTGACCAGCTGAAAGAACTGGTGATCTCCTATGCGGAACGCACCATGGACGACATCGTGGAAGCTTACATCAATCCGGAACTTCCACCTGAGGAATGGAAGCTGCCCGAAATGTTGGACAAGATTAAGGAATTCGTTTATCTGCTGTCGGATTTAGCGCCCAAGCAGCTAGAAGACTTGTCCTTTGCTGAAGTTAAAACCTTTATGCATGAGCAGGTACGCATTGCCTACGACATGAAGGAAGCCCAAGTAGACCAAATGAAGCCAGGGCTCATGCGCGAGGCTGAACGCTTCTTCATCCTGCAGCAAATTGATACCCTCTGGCGGGAGCACCTCCAGCAAATGGATGCTCTGCGTGAAACGGTGGGTCTGCGGGGATATGGCCAGCGCGATCCGCTGATTGAATACAAGAGCGAAGGGTATGAAGTCTTTTTGGACATGATGACGGGTATTCGCCGGAATGTGGTGTACACCCTCTTCCAGTTCCAGCCCCAAGCTCAACCCCAAGTCAAAACATCCCAAGAGGTGGTGTAATCTTGAGCGATGTCTGAGACGCCGTCGTACTTCTCCCCTGACGAACTGAATAAGTGGCAACTCGGCTTACAGCAAGCCGATGATAATAATGTGTTTTGTCACTGCCGAGTGTGCGATCGCGAGTGGGTGGCCTCCTCCCATGAGGCGACTTGCACTTGTGGCAGTACAAAGGTTGAACGCATCTCCTGCTGGCAGTTTCCCGATGGCTAACGATCGAGTTCAGCGATGTTAGACAACCTTGCATTACTTATCCGATTACCTGAACACGCTGCTACAACGATTTGTTGTGCAACTACGATTGTCAGAATTCAATGGTGTCATTGGACGGTGGATGCCAACCGCCCCGAAGCCAAAAACGACGGGCCTTAACAATTGCCCTGTCATTATGGTTTTGATCATTCAAGTCCAAGCGATCGCACGTTGCACGCCCAATGGAAGTTTTGCCTCGAATCAATAGACCGCCCTTCTCCCAAATAAAATGCTCATTCCACTGATTCAGTCGTGGGTTAAACAAATGGGTCGAAACTTGAGATGATGGATCAATACCTTCCGTGAAGTTATAACGGTAGCTATTACATCGCTGACAAGCCAAAGCCAAATTTTTAAATTCATCTGCCCCTCCAAGCGATCGCGGTTGGATGTGATCAATTTCAAACCGTGCCGCACTGGCCTCTTCTGAGGAGTGGCAGTATTCACACAAATACTTAGCTCGCTCTCGAACCTGTTGCCGCATCTCTTTTGAAATCACCATACCTACGCAGACTCAGCAATAATCTTTGCATTAAGCAATGTAAAGATTCGGTCGAGTTCTAGAATCCCTGTAAGCTCAACTCCTTCATCTGGTGATAATTTTGATTCTCGCTGTTTCTCGTTCAGACTCTCCAGCCGCTCTTGCAGGTCTTCACTAAATTTGAATAAGAACAATTCTCGAACTGGCTTGATTTGAATGCCAGCATCAATAAAAGAAGAGGGTTGGATCATTAATTGTGCATTCATCGTTTACCCCAGAGGCTATATCATGCTGCCTACTTCATAAGTTTAGTGAAGAATATTGTTCACCATCCAAGCTATCTACTCATCAGATGTCGCGGCACGTTGCACCTCCAGGATAAGCGCTACCAATTCTTTTCTGATTGCAGCAATTTGTCCGATCTCTTTATGAGACGCAGCCATTGCTGACTCAGTTTGTTGTCGCACTTCAACAATGTTCTTTTCAAGCTGAACGTAGACCTGAGAGGAAAATGCTTGAAGTTGCCTCTCAATTTGCTGCTTTAAATCAACAGCAATCATTTTGAACTGACTGGTAATGTCGCGGCGCACATCAGCCATTTTGCTCTCACGTTCACGCTCTTTTCTCATGGTGTGCAAATCCAGCCCTATCGATACGAGAGCAACTGCTGAACCTAAAAACTCGGCTGCATTACCGATATTCTTAGCAATTCCGACTGCCTGCCAAGGCTTAACTTTGAACCCAATAAGCTTCCCTACGTTGTATACGCCTTGATGGAGGTTACGGGTAACCTCCATTGATCGAAGAAATCCTTGTCCTGCTGCCGCAGAAAACTCCTTGGTTGTAGCTTTTTCGATGTTCAGTGTTGCGATTTTTGGTGAGATTATGGCATCTTTACTTCTCCTAGCCGAAAGGTTTCCGCCTGATATTGGTGGGGTTGCTCGGAGTGCTGGACGGATCGCGGCAGCTTTGGCCAATTTTGGCTTATCCGTTAGAGTGCTGACCTGGAGTCGTTACCTACCACCAGGAGAAGTATCTCCCTCAGAATCGCTCAAACAAGGGCAGGTTACGGTCTATCGATTGGGGCTCTATCGCCATTGGGATATGACCTTGCCTCAGACCTTAAACGTTTTGGAGGGATTATTGGATCGGTCAGGCGATCCACCCGCACTGATCTGGGGTCACTACCTGTTTCCCGCTGGATTTATGGCTGTGTACTTTGGGCAGTTAAAGGAGATTCCGACCGTCGTCAGTGCGCGGGGTAACGATATCGATCGCGCCATGTTTCCACCCGGCGACTTTGCTCGCCTCCAGTGGACCTTAGCCCATGCCACTGCTATCACCACTGTTAGCCAGGACATGGTGCGTAAAATTCAGATTTTGAGCGATCGCACCGCTCATCTTCATAGGAACGTTGTTAATCCCAACATTTTTTGCCCATCATCCGCGCAGGCTGACAAAGCATCCTTAAAGCAAACACTGGGTATCGCTAAGGATGCAGTTGTGCTGGGATTCTCCGGCGAACTGCGAGAGAAAAAGGGCCAGCAGTTTCTGCTAGAGGCGCTGGCGCAAGTACACACCGTTCGACCTGCTTATTTATTGATCATTGGTGAACTGCGAACTGCAAGCCAAACGCTGTTGCAAAACTTTCGCAGCACCTACCCAGCGATTGCTGATCGCATCCTTGTCACCGGGCACCTTGAATCTCCATCCACAGTGGCTCAACATCTACAAATATGCGATGTCTATCTTCAACCCTCGCTGTGGGAAGGTTTACCCAATGCGCTACTAGAGGCTATGGCCTGTGGCTGTCTCTGTATTGCCAGCGATGCTGGCGGCATGCCTGAGGTCATAACTTCAGGGCAACAAGGTTTTTTGCTACCCCGTAGTCAGCTCCAGTATTTAGGAAAGGCTGTGTTAGAGGTTTTAAGCTTATCAGCAGGAGAACAAGCCCACATTAGAGATGCAGCAAGGCAGCACATCTGCAGTCATTATTCACCGGCACAGGAGAAATCCTTTTTGAGTGATTTACTGACTGAAATGGGCGGTTGCCTGTAGACAGCACTGCTTTTACCGACGTTTTTAAGGTGTGTCCGGCTAATTCTCGGGTGTGAATCGACCACCTAATGCTTGCGGTGAAGAAGGGGGAATCCCTTCCAGAACCGCCAAGGTTTCGATCACTGTTTTCACTAAAGGAGCAGATACCGTTGAGCCATATACATCCTCGCCGAGGGGCTCATCCACTAAGACCAGCACAGCAAATCGTGGTTGATTGGCCGGAACCAAGCCAATAAAGCTGGTGATGTACGTGTCACCATAGATGCCTGCTTCGGTCACTTTTTGAGCCGTTCCCGTCTTGCCTGCAATGCGATACCCCGGCACTTGGGCTCGTTTGCCGGAACCTCCCTCAACCACCGCCTCCATCATCTTGAGCACATGCTGAGTCGTCGTTTCCGAAAAAACCTGCTTCGGTTGGGGATGGGAGGGTTGCCATTGGGTCGTACCGGCTTCATCAAAGACCCCTTCGACAACGTAAGGCGTGACTAACTTACCGCCATTCGCGATCGTGGCTTGAAGTTGTAGTAGTTTCATGGGCGTTAGTGAAATTCCCTGGCCGAAGGCTGTTGTCGCGACGTCTACAGTGCTGTTCACAAACTGCGATTCGTCTTTTAAGGGAACTGCGTTTTCAGCCGGTAATTCAATCCCGGTGGGCTCGTCGATTTCTAGCTTTTCCAACCATCCGTAAAACTCCTGGGCAGGCAATTTCGCCATTACGTTCACCATGCCGACATTGCTGGAATATTTCAAAATATCGGTAATCGTGAGCCAGCCACCTGGGCCAGCCGCTTCATAGTTTGCATTCTGTATCGTCCATTCATCAATAATGATGCGGCCTTCATCATAAATCTGCTCTTCCGGCGTGATGACTCCGGCTTCTAGCGCGATCGCAATATTGATGGGCTTGAGGGTAGACCCTGGCTCAAACACGTCAGTCACAGCCCAGTTTTTAAGCCAAGCTAAATCGGCATCAAAGTAGCGATTGGGATCAAACGTCGGTTCTACCACTAAGGCATGAAGCGCCCCAGTATTGACATCCATCACTAAACAGACGCCCCGTTTAGCGCCAAATTGACGTAACGTTTGACGGAGCGATTCTTGAACGACCCGCTGCAAACGGCTATCTAACGTGAGTTGAAACTGCAGTGATGCCGGATTCGCTTGATAGGCAATGGGTTCAGCAACGGCATGAGTCTCCAAGGGCAAAGATGAGGCATCCCGTAAACGATCTTCGTATTGGGCCTCAATACCTGTTTGAGCCTGTCCTTCTAAGTTGACAAAGCCGACGATTTGCGAGAACAAATCCTGTTGTGGATAGAAGCGCTGATGAGTCGGGACAAGCTCTAAGCCATCCAAACGTAGCTGCTGAATTCGACGGGCGGTTTCTTCCGGGACGCCATCCAACAAGCGAACACCCGTATTTTGTTGTTTAAGGCGCTCAGCGATCGCTTCTGGCGAACTATCAAGCAAAGGACTCAAGGTCTGAGCAATGATGCCAATCGGTTGACGAAAGAGAGCAGGATGACCGTACAGGGTGTAGACCAGACGATCTACAGCCAATGGTGTGCCCATGCGATCGACAATCGGGCTGCGCGCAATCACCTCAGGTCGCTTTTCTTCTTGTTGTTGTAGGGCAATGCTGGCCAGGGTACTGCCCTGCAAGATTTGTAGTTGGGCAATTCTGACGGCTAACCCAATGCCGACGACCAACAGCAGACCCCAAATCAGGAATAGGCGATGGCGGCTAGGCAAGCGTCCCTTCCGCTGACGCATAGACCGTGACTTTGCAAAAGTCGACTTTGATGGCAGAACCGATGATTTCGGCATAGCGAATTGAAACCATTCCGAAGGCATTCCCTCGGCATAAACAATGTAGCGATGAACCTAGCCGTTGCTCATTTTGAGCCTCAGCCAATCGGTAAAACTGTCCCCGCATAGGCTGTGCCGATGCAATCATACCGAGGATCCGCAAAACCTAACCCTAGTATCCTTTGGGATACCCGAGTGGAGCAGCAACAGAGGATGGCGTTGAGGTGGTAGGGGGCTCACTGACGGGTGGCGAAGACGCTTCCTCTGTTTCTAAGAAGATGACATCGCGTGGATTCAAGGTGTTGCCTTGGAGCGTTGTCATGGCGACCTGAGCCAGATGATTCTTAAAAACAGCATTGGCTGCTGTGAGCTGTTTCTGCTGTGTTTGCAAGACGCCCAACTTAGCGGTTGCTAGCATCAACTGCCGATTGACATTCACGGTGAAACCATATGTGATGAGTGTCGCAGCAAGGGTAGAGGCTACCACAGCTAGCGATAAACGTTGTCCAACGACTAAAGCTCGCAGCCAGAAGGGATAGCCTTGATCAATTGGCAAATTCACTACTGTCGATAAACGTTTGCGACGCGGCGAGGATACTTCAGTTGGCTGATAGTTTCCTGGAGCAGTCGAGTGGTCAAAAAGATAGTCCTCAGATCGTAATGGCACCGACATAGATCTTCCCCCGGAGTCAAGAAAAACAGAGGCGCGATCGCTAGGGGTAGAGGTACCAAACCTATGCTCTACGCTAAATTACGCGTCATACTAACGCGACATCTTTGATTCAGCAAGCCTTAAAAAGTCGCCTTAGCCACTGCGCTTCAGCCTGCGTCTATTCTCACTGTCCCAGCGCTCGGGCAGAATTCATCCCGCCAGCCTAAGCGCCCTCACCCAAAATATGAATTTCTGGCTAGAAGGCGCTGGTGAATCGTTTGACCCAAGTCATCGACTTACAACTTAGTGCCACACTCGGGACAAAACGCATGACTAGACGGATTCTTGGCCCCACAGTTGTTGCAGTAGACCCATTCAACTGCTTTAACTTCGGCTGGTCGCTCTGGCAAACCTAGCATCTGAGCATTGCTCTTGCCGGGAGCCACCATAGGGTAGCAGTTTTCGTCCTTGCGCACCCGAGCATCCATCAGGACAGGGCCATCGTAGGCCAGCATTTCAGCGACCGCAGTCTGGAGCGTGTTTCTATCGGTCACGAGCATGCCCTTAACGCCATAGGCCTGAGCCAGCAGCTCAAAATCAGGCATCCCCACCTGCATGTTAGAGGCGGAGTAACGTTCGCCGTAAAACGTTTGCTGCCATTGCCGCACCATGCCCTGCCAGCCATTGTTGATAATGACCGTCTTAACGTTGATGCCATACTGGGCCAACGTTCCTAGCTCTTGCGGGTTCATCTGAAAGCTGGCATCCCCACTAATACAAATCGTGACTTGCTCGGGGTGGGCAACTTGGGCTCCCATGGCAGCTGGTAAGCCAAAACCCATCGTCCCCAAACCAGCACTCGAAATCCACCGACGCGGCCCGTTTTTCAAAAACTGAGCGGACCACATCTGGTGTTGCCCGACATCAGTCGTGTAGAACGCTTGAGGCGCTTGGCGACTCAGCTCGACGATCACTTCCTGAGGCGATAGCACATCGTCGTAGCGAGGAACAACCAGCGGATAATCGTGACGCCAACGGTCAATGCGATCGCGCCAAGCTTGGCTAATAACCTTGTCAGCCGGTTGATCTTGCGTTTTCAAGAGCTGCAAGAGCGCCTGCAAGACTTCCCGGACATCACCGACGATAGGTACATTGGGAATGCGATTTTTCCCCACTTCAGCCGGGTCAATATCAATGTGAATGACCTTGGCATGGGAGGCAAACTCGTCCAGTTTGCCGGTGACGCGATCGTCGAAGCGAGCCCCGACCGCAACCAACAGGTCGCACTCGCTCACGGCAAAGTTGGCGTAGGCAGTTCCATGCATCCCCAACATGCCTACCGACAAGGGGTGGTGCTCATCAAAAGCACCTTTACCCATCAACGTCGTGGTCACCGGAATGCCAAAGTATTCTGCTAAGGCTTGAATTTCGGGATGGGCTCCTGCCGTCACGGCCCCACCGCCCACATACAGTAGCGGCTGCTTGGCCTCCCGCAGGAGACGAATCGCGTGCCCTAACTGGCGAGGATTGCCTTTAACGGTGGGCTTATAGCCTGGCAAACGAACTGACCCTGGCTCGACTGGAATATAGTCAAACTCTTCTAAGCCGACATCCTTCGGCACGTCAATTAACACTGGCCCTGGACGTCCCGTACTGGCAATGTAGAAGGCCTCTGCCACAATCGCAGCCATTTGTGCTGGGTCACGCACCACATAGGAGTGCTTCACAACCGGCAGCGTGATGCCAAAAATATCGGTTTCCTGGAAAGCATCACTGCCAATCGCAGCGCGGGTAACCTGCCCGGTAATCACCACCATGGGAATAGAGTCCATGGAGGCGGTGGCAATGCCCGTCACCAGGTTCGTTGCGCCAGGCCCAGAGGTACCAAAACAAACGCCAACCTCGCCGGTTGCACGAGCATAGCCATCAGCCGCGTGGGCTGCACCCTGCTCGTGCCTCACGAGAATGTGCTTGATATCACCCGCCGCTTCAGCCTTGTAAAGCTCATCATAAATAGGCAGAATCGCACCACCGGGGTACCCAAAAATGTACCGCACGCCATGGCGTTTCAAACTATCCATCAGGGCAAAGCCACCCGTCGCTCGCTGAGCCGCAACTTTATCTTGTGATTGAACAGAGGATGTCATGGAATTCTAAAAAAACACGCAATAGAGGGTCAGGAATGATATCTGCGTTACCTTATCATGCCTTGAAAAGGAGGGATTATCCTTGAAGATTTTCCGTACCCTTGAGCCTAACAGAGGCGCAATCTTTTTCAATAAATGCGATCGCTAGTCTATGAATTTTTTGACATCTTCAGAATCGACTGTTTCAAAGACTTGCAAATACTGCAAACAGTCATGCAAAAATTGCAGGGCAGTTATCTTTCTACGCATGTCACTGCCGGGGGCATTAAAATCGCCAATTTGTTGACCCCAAACCGCTGCTGGATGACGCCAAAGCTGCGCGTGGGCCACTGATGGATTGGCATAAAAACTTACCTCGCCACGACCTAACCAAGCTGAGGAATAGTGGGTAAAGGCATCGTGGCTCAGCCGATAGGCTCTGAATTTTCCCACAGTGAGTGCTCCCCAACCATCCAGGGCAATCAAGGCAGCAATGGGGGAACGCTGATGTTCCCAATACTGGGCGATACCCGATGCGGCCACGCATCCCGCACTAAAGGCAATGAGCGTTACAGGTGGCGTGATTGTATGCGCAGTGAGATAGGCTCGCAAGGCATAGGCTGACCACTGCATGCCTGATGAATGGGGGCAAACAATGCGATCGCTGGCTAGGGCCGGGCAGACCGCGTCCAACTGCGCCAAAAAGGACTCAGTCCATGTGGTTGGGTGCATGCCAGGGCAGATAATCAAAGTCATGGGGATTAAGACGCCCCTGGCCATCGCAAAATCACGACTTCCTCACGTAGTTGTTGCCCGGTCGCAGTGGCTAAACGGGTGCGAAAAAGTTCACGCTGTTCAACTTCGTACCCCACTTCAGCGGCTATTTCAGCCAGGAGTTCGCCTGTGCGCACCATGACCTGAAAGAATGAAGCCTGATCGCCCACGACATAGGCTAGCTGCGCTCCGGGCCTGAGTGCGGTTTGCAGTTCTAACAAGTGACGTTTCATGCCACCAAAATAGAGGCCGATGACGCGGTGATAGAGGCGCTCAAACCCTGACGTTTTATGCAGTGCCAATCGTCGTTCTTCGATGGTTTGGGCAATCCGTGTCACCGAACTTTGCGCTGACAACAGTCGATCATCGTCATCAACTTTGTAGACGTTACGAGTATTGGAACGCATCAGCGATTGTTTGAAGGCTCTTAGTTCCTGCTTGTTATTCAAAAATCCCAGTAGTACCGACTCCAGCCGCGTTGTACGCGTATAGTCCTTTTCGTTGGGATAAGGCGGCGAGGTAATCACCGCATCAATTGAGTTAGGTGTCAGGAGCGATCGCAATGTCCGGGCATCGCCCCGGTAACAGTCAGTAGCCACTTTGGCCTCATTCCCAGATGCAGCTAAATCCTCCGCCATGCGTTCCACTTTTTGACGCCAGCAGTCGAGAACGGGCACTGATTTGCGCCGCGCCCGACGAATACCCACCTCAGGACCAAATTTGAGATTGCTGGCGTCATGAACGGTGACATGCGCCAAGGCTAGATTAAACACATCGCGCACGGCTGCTGACGATACGGTCGCGATCGCAGCGCGTAGTGCCAAGCACTGATGAAGAGGCTCCTCACAGATGGAATTTTTCACGATAATGGCCGTTTGCTCGGGATCGAATGCCTGGAAGGGACGTGCTTGAATCGATCCTTGAGCCTGCTCTAATACCTGTGATAAAGCGCGCGAAAACTCCGATAAGCTAACGTTCCACCGGGTTTTAGTCTGGCAGGCAAAGTGAGACATGGGAACAGCCTCGACCCCCACCGATGTAATACCGCTTTTCTTGGCTTCTACCAGAGTGGTGCCCGTCCCACAAAAGGGATCTAACAGCACCGCATCTTGGCCTAAGCCAAATTTCTCCAGGTAATACCGGACGAGATGGGGCGGGTAGGACAGCACAAAGCGGTACCAGTCATGGAAGGCGCGATCGCTCGGTTGCAGTTTGTTGTTGCTGAGAGCAGCCGCATCGGCCAGGGTCACAGGGGAGGTCATAGAGCGCGCGATCGCTAGTGCTAATGATCTAATCAATGTTCACTACTATATCCACTTATCCTTCATCCGCTACAGACCACCCAAAATCATCTGTTTGGGAGCAATCCTAGCGCGGCGAAATGCGGCGATCGTAGTTTCCCATCCGTCCCTTCCCTGGTTATATGAAACTGTACTGTCTAGCAGCGTAAAGCTATGCCTCTGATCAAAGTGCAAACCTCTCTTCCCGCTCCTGATAAAGCTGATATTGAATCAATGCTGAAGGAACTGTCCAGCAGCCTGGCATCCCATTTAGGTAAGCCCGAATCCTACGTCATGACGGCCTTTGAAGGGGACGTTCCCATGACGTTTGCCGGTTCCACCGATCCGGTTTGCTACATCGAAATTAAAAGTGTCGGCACGATGGGCTCCAAAACCAAAGCCATGAGTCAGGATTTTTGTACAAGAATTGAAGCCTTGCTAGGCGTTCCGAAACAACGTACCTACATCGAATTTGCTGACGCGGCCGGGGCCATGTGGGGTTGGAACGGTAAGACGTTTGGCTAGGAGCTGTCATCGTTTGACGATCAAGTCCTTATGCAGAGAACGTTTCAGCCCCTAGCTGATTTTGCGGAGCGGGCGCGATAATGTTTATACCGCAAGCATTTTGGCTTTAATTGATGACGCGCCCTAGAACGGGACATCACTATCTGGTTTTGCCGATGGTTTGGTTTGAGCGTTCTCAGACTTGTCAGACTGCTGCGATGATACGTCTGCTTCCTCGTCATCAAGGGACACAATTTGCCCGTTAAAGAAATCAGCAAAGCTTTTCACCGCTCGATCCAAGTCGGAAGTGGGTGCCCATGATGCCGGTATTGATGCTTGATTCGACGGTACGGTTGGTTGAACGGGCGATGGCGGCGATGACGCGGATGGCTGTCGGGGCGGTGGCGATACCGGTGACGGGTGCGCAACGGTCGCTGGCGACGGACCACGATCAGGGGGTGTGGGTAATGGGGTTGTGGTCGGCGGTGGCTCGTCGTCTTGAGGGGGGTCTGCCACCTCGAGCGAGACCTTTACGGTTTGGCCAAAGACTTGCTGAAACGCAGCTTCGACATTGTCCACACGACCTTGGGCCATCTTGAACAGGGGCTTGGACTTAATCCCAATCCGAGCTGCTGTCCCGCTGTATGCCATCAAATGTCCCTGCTGCTGCATGAGCGCGCGTGTGCCCATGGGCTGAAGATGGGCAATCACTTGATTCCAGATCTGTCCCAGCTCAATCACGTCTGCATGGGCAACTGGAACCGACGGTTCGGCGGGAACTGGCGATGAGGGTGTCGGTTCCGGCGAAGTGGGCACTGGTGTCGTCGGAACATCTGGTGGAGAGGCGCTGGCAGAGGTTGGGGTTGTCACCTTTGGCTGCGCTTCGGCCACACTTGGCGAACTCGCAGCCTGATTTTGTTCCGCAGCCTGAGCGGGGGCTGGTGTTGGCACCGATGGCCGTATCGCTGGCGATTGAGAATAAACCACGGGGGCGGTTGGCTTAGCCACTGTGCTGCCCAGCGATCGCGAGGGCACAGCCAATGCGGACGGCAACAGCCCTGTTAAGGTCACTTCTAACCACAATCGCGGCTGGGTCGTGTTACGGAGCTGAATTTCTGCCTGTCGGAGAGTTTCCTGCCCGCCCAATAGCAGTGACCGGTCAATCGTTTGGACAAAGGTCTGCATAGCATCCCACGTACTGGGGGTAACGGCGACCAAATCTGATCGTGCCCCGGCGGCCTGAGCAATTAAGAGATCACGATAGAAACCAGCCAGATTTTGTAACACAATCATGGGTTCACGGCCACGATCCATCAGTCTTCGGGCCGTTTCCAACATGGCGACGCTATCGTCAGTGGCGATCGCCTGCACCAGTTCCAACAACTCGCGTTCGGGCACTGCTCCAACCAGCTCCCAAACCTTTTCAGCGGTCACGGGGGGTTCCAGCAGACTCAACTGGTCGAGGAGACTTTGAGCATCGCGCAGTCCACCCTGAGCAATCTGTGACACCAAGCGGACAGCATCTTCAGTAATTTGAATGCCTTCTTGCGTGGCAATCGCTTGCAGATGGCCGGTCATAGCATCAATGGGAATGCGGCGAAAGTCAAATCGCTGGCAGCGCGAAATAATGGTTGGCAGCACGCGCTGAGGATCGGTAGTGGCCAGCACAAAAATGACGTGCTCTGGCGGTTCCTCTAAGGTCTTGAGCAAGGCATTAAACGCTGCCGTGCTGAGCATATGACATTCATCAATGACATAGACCTTGAAGCGACACTGGACAGGCGCGAATTGAGCCCGCTCAATGAGTTCACGAATATTGTCAACACCTGTGTTGCTGGCCGCATCAATTTCAACGATGTCTAAGATGGAGCCTTTGTTAATTCCCAGGCAAACGTCACATTGGCCACACGGGCTTGCTGTGGGGGTCGGCGAGTTTAAACAGTTGAGCGATTTAGCCAAGATTCGAGCACTCGAGGTTTTACCGGTTCCGCGAGGGCCACAGAACAGGTATGCAGGTGCGATGCGACGTTGTTCCAACGCATGACTGAGGGTCGTCGCGATCGCATCTTGCCCCACGAGTTGAGTGAAGGTTTGGGGGCGATATTTGTGGTGAAGAGGCTCATATCCCATAGCTCTAACATACCGAGGGACACCGGAAAGCGCACGTCATCCAGGCCGGGGACATGGCTTATGGCAGGAAAATCTTGAGCATCTCTATACATTTACCGAATGAGCCGCGACAAATGGCCTAGACTGAGACCCTATCTGACTGCATTGCCCTTAAGGACAACTGTCGTCAATGCCTTTCGCCCTACAATTTGCCACCCATCACAATGTCTGATTTACCTGTCATCAAAGCTATCTACACTGACGGCGCTTGTTCTGGCAATCCAGGGCCAGGGGGTTGGGGAACGGTTTTTTACCTGGAAGACGGCTCGACGCATGAAATGGGTGGTGCCGCCTCCCAAACCACCAATAATCGTATGGAGATGCAGGCTGCGATCGCGGGGCTCAAGTTGCTGCTGGCTGCGGAGCAAACCTATCCCGTTGAACTTCTGACAGACAGCGAATATGTGAAGAAAGGCATCACCGAATGGATTGCCGGATGGAAACGACGAGGCTGGAAAAACGCAGCTAAGAAGCCTGTCCTAAATCAAGACCTCTGGAAAGAATTAGACAAAGCCAACCAAGCTGTTGCAGCCAAAACCGGTACACCAGTCACATGGACATACGTACGTGGCCATGCTGGCAATATTGGGAATGAGCGATGCGACACGATTGCTCGAGCCTTTTCTTTAGGACGGACAATCGAGTTGGTGCAGCATCCAGAAGCAATTGATTTACCCACACAGTAGTCAAAAAATAGATAACAGTCTTTAGACATACAAGAAATAATTGATGGCTAAAAGCATGGATCCTTGTGTCGAAAGCATAGAATAGAAACAAGTTTTATCTGGGAATACAATGACTGATTCAAGTACCAACAACGCAATAGAAAATATCGAAAATCTACCGCGTGAAGCTCGGGTTACACAGCTGCGGAATATGCTGGAAACCCTGCAAATCGCTGATGTTATTGCTAAAGAGGGCTATCTCATCACTAGCTCTGAACTTGCCGATCTGATGGATGTTAATGCTAGTGCAGTCACTAGTCGGGGCGAGTATTGGGCATGGCGAAATTGGTCCGTCTCGCGCGTACGCCGCGAAGGAAATCAAATTCTTTGGCAGCTTGAGCGAATTGATTAGGTTGGCGAAATACCAATACTCCCCTCGCTTTTTAGATAGCCAGAAAATGTAAAATGTAGATATATTTCAGGGGTTTGGCTCGGCATAGCAGGGTAAAAGTTTGTGTGTCTGCCCCGTCGAGTCGGTTTCTGATGATTACTTACGCAACTTAGGAGTGCAGGCCAGGCTTCTTGGCCCCTTAGCACTGAACATCAGTAGCACTGATCACACTATTCGGTTCTCCTTAATCAATCGCAACGACGCAACCCATTCAAGCGCCCCATTTATCCGCTTGCCTTCTGAAAGTGGGTTGGTTATCGTGTGAGAAACCTATGAACTGATTGCTGATGTCGCTCTAAATAGAGCATTACGCTGAGAATCGCACTGAGAGTATAAGCTGGGCGATTGTTGCAACTCCAGGCAAGATACCTGTTCTATCTGTGCGCGCTAGAAAAGCTCAAAAAATTGACCTTCATGGAGAGTATCCTTGCCCTTGTCGACGCAATGGGAAACTCTCACAGATTGCTTTGACTGAAGCCTTCGGATGCTATCGCTGCCAGCAAATTTTCGTACTGCAAGAGGATGGTTATTTACTGGAGCAACTGTCTACTCACTATCCTTACAAGCGCGTGTGGTATTGGACCGGACAGCAATGGCGGCTTGATCATTCGGCTCTCAGCCATCATTACTTACCATTAGCAACGATGTTATTCGGCGTTGGCATGTTTGTACTGCTGCTCGCGATCCTACAGCCGCCGACGAGTCTGGGGATGTTTTTACGGCTATTGACCGTAGCCGCGATCGCGCTTCTCTTCTTAGTGGTCTTTTGGTTATCCTGCCGACGGTAACGCTTGCCAACCTTATCTCTCCGGTAATGCAATGATTTCCATCCAGTCCCTTGCTGAGTTGACCAGCCTGATTCGGCAGGTACGTCAGGCCAATAAAGCATTAGGGACGGTCAATATTGCGGAAGTCTTACAGCTGATTGTGCAAACGGTCAGTGATGAGCGCAACACCATTCTGGAAGCCAATACGCTGGATTTAGAAGCCAGTTTGGAGATGGCTGTCCCCAGCTTAATTCTTGAATGGTTAAAGCTCACTCCTGAACGACTGAGTGCTTCACTGGCAGTTGTTGAGCGCCTCAGACTCACGCAGCCCTACCTTCATGGTTATCCCCTCGCTGCCGAACCGACTGCATCAAGACATACGCATCGCTATTCACTCAATGCTCCGTTAGGGGTCGTGGCCCTGGTCTACGAAGCCTTGCCCGAACTGGCAATTGTAGCCGCTGCACTCTGTCTGAGCACTGGTAACAGCTTGATTCTCAAAGGAGGACACGAAGCCAGTCAAACGAATCAAGCGATCGCGGATGTTCTACAAAAGGTATTGGTAAAGGCCAATCTACCCGAATATACGATCCTGGCTATTTCTCCTAGTGAAGGCGAAGCAGCTCGACGCTGGCTCACCCAAACGCCGGATCTAGACTTGCTCATTCCTTACGGACGAGCCGGTCTAGTTCAAAAAGTTGTGCGAGAAGCTCACTCTCCTGCCCTTTCAACCGCGATCGGCAATTGCTATCTTTATTGGGGCAACACAGCCCCCGCTGAGCTTGTAGCTCAAATGGTGATAGACAGCTACAAGGGAGACCCAGAACCTGTCAACTGCATCGAAAAGGTTCTCGTTAACGCCAAAGTCCCCCCCAACACTCTCAGCGAGTTTCATCACCGCTTAGAGCGAGCGAGCTTGACGGTGCAAGAATGCGCTTGTCCCCCAGAAGGGATTAAAACCGTTGACGATGCAGAACTCTGGTACCAGGCGCGTCTCAATCACACCATTATTTCGAGCCGTGTCCCCAACCTCGCAGCAGCCGTCGCAATCATTAATGAGTGCAGCTATCAGCACGCTTGCTGCATTGCTAGCAATACCTATTCAGAAACAATGCAGTTTGTTGGCGAAGTCCAGAGTGCAACCACTTACATCAATACGTCACCACGATTTCAACGTAACGCAGCGCAGCCAAATGAAATTGCTTTAGGCATGTCACCACAAAAAAGAGCCAGTAATGGTCGCATTACGGCTGCCAACTTAACTCGCTGTAAGACTATTGTGAATGGCCTAGAAACGACGTGAAGTAACGGCTGATAATCGCAGCGATATTGTTATCTCTAAAACAGAAGCAGATCATGTTCAGTCATGATCTGCTTCACCACAAACAATCGCTAGACACCTACTTAAGCCCAGTATTGAGACCTGGACGACCGGTCGCCAGTTCCACCTTGACAATATTTCCACCCATTTTCTGAATGCGCTGCTGCTCACTAAACCAATTGTCATAGGGAACTAGCTTAGTGAAATACGTATTTTGCAACTCTCGCTGGGTGCGAATGCGGGTTTGGCTAGGAACACAAGCTGTAATCTTAAACATTCGCATGGTTAATTCGTTCTCCTGACCCAAATCAATCAACTGCTGTTAATTGAGAATCACCTTCATACCGGAAAGCACTTCTCAAAACTCTAGGAACTAAACAATTCAAAATCTAAAACAGTCCCGCAGAATAATCCTGTCTCAAGCCAATGCCAAAGATGGGTAACTCCCATTCCTCAACACTCACCCCAGACAGAAGTTCTGCGGGAGCGCATCTTTCAAAAAAGATGATGTACAGAGTTGTACAAAGCTACAAATGCCAGACCTAGCTCAAGCCAGAGCAAATGTAGTCAAAATAAACACCCATTTCCTTACCAGCGTCAGCGCCCACTAAGCTAGCAGTCACTTCCTTCATGGCCTGAATAGCGTTTACAGTTGCACCAATGGGTACACCCAAAGAGTTGTAGGTCTCTTTGAGACCATTGAGCACACGCTCATCCAAAATAGAAGGATCGCCAGCCAGCATTGCATAAGTGGAATAGCGCAGATAGTAATCCAAGTCGCGAATGCAAGCAGCATAGCGACGAGTGGTGTACATGTTGCCACCCGGACGAGTGATGTCAGAGTACAACAGAGACTTAGCAACTGCATCTTTCACAATTTCAGCTGCGTTAGCGCTAATGGTCGTCGCCGCACGAACACGTAGTTCACCCGTCTGGAAATAGCCTTTGAGCTTATCCAGCGAAGAGCTATCCAGGTATTTACCTTGAACGTCAGAAGAATTAATGACTGCAGTAATTGCGTCTTGCATGATTTGTTTCCTTAAAATGTCCTTACTTGAGTTGAAAAAGTGCGCTGATTTTGCAGAGTTACTGCATTGCACCAACGACGTAGTCAAAGTAAGCAGACGCTTCAGCTGCATCTTCACCGGACAGAAGGCCAGCTGCAACAGCCTTCATGCAACGAACGGATTCAGCTACAGCAGGAATGGAAGTTCCTAAGGAGTTGTACATCTCCTTAACACCCACCAAACCAATTTCTTCAATGGGCGTCACATCACCAGCGACCACACCATAAGTGATAAGGCGCAGATAGTAGTCCATATCACGTAGGCAAGTCGCCGTCATTTCTTCTCCGTAAGCGTTGCCACCAGGAGATACAACGTCAGGTCGCTTCTGAAAAAGTTGATCACCGGCTTGCTTGACGATACGCTCACGCGACTCAGTTAAAACCTGAGCAATCCGCAAACGACGCTCACCAGTAGTTACAAAAGCCTTAATACGATCTAGTTCGCCAGGGCTGAGGTAGCGAGCCTCAGCATCAGCGTTCACGATAGATTTCGTGACAATGCTCATTTATGGATTCCTCCGAAGTACTAACCAGCCTAAAAACAACTGGTTTTCACGAACACTCAACAAACAGCGAAATCAGGTTAAGACACTACAGTCAACGGCAGAAGTCGCTGATTACAGACCTAAAGTTTGAAGTTTCGAGAACCTTTGCCAACTCACACAACCTTCGTATTTAGATTGGCAAGCCTGACATCATTAGCCCCGCAGACCTTCAAACAGAGGCGCTCTCGGATAACATTGTCCGGTATTACACAGACGCCCCTAGAGCGTAGGAAATATTTCGTAACAATCATCCTCAGTTTTCCAAAATCCCCAAGCGATCAAGTGAAACTGATTTAAGCGCTCCCACACGAGAACCCGAAGAGAAGAATGTATCCCATCAGGAAGCCAACAGATACCGCCCACTGTCCATACATCGCTCAATCGACTGGGTAGCCGTCTAAACAACTTTTCTTTTCTTTGCTTAGCTTGCTGAAAAGCGTAACTATCAGAACGCAACTGGAAAAGTACCTCCAATTAGCGGGGGATGTCAATAAAGCTCTCCTGAGGTTGAAGCTGAGGAAGAACCGACGTCAGTTGTTTGATGGGACTTAGAGCACGCATAGACGAATGGATGCATCGAGGTTTTAGATTGGCCGATCAAAATCTACGCTCGCCGACGCAAACTCTGATCGGCAATCGGCATCCCTTTGTTATTCCATCACGTTTGCCATGAGAGGCAGTTGCGTACCATCAACAGTAGAGTTGACGGGCTCAAAGCTGGGCACAACCAAATCATCGTTTTGACGGGTGAGCTGGTTGTACAGTCGCTCTGTGTTGGGGAAATTAGCTGCAGGTAACGTCGGGAAACGACGATATGGGACAACATCTTCACCAAAACATTCAATGTATTCAGGGCTGTTCACCATTGATTGAATGAAGCCACGGAGTCCCTCAGTTGCTAGCAGCTGATTGTATTTGCGAATCTCCGCTTGATCGCGAGGAGCGCGACCTAAGAAGTGCTTCGTTCCTAGCTCAATCACTTTGGTGTTGGGATAGGGTGCATAGAACTCTTTTAGGTAAAGCGAAGACCCTCCTAACCCTTCGATAAATTCTTTAAGCGTGATCTCACCATTGCCTAGACGACTTTCCAGTACTCTGAACTCGTCTTTTACAACATAAGGAGCGATGTCGCGCTCAAAGATCTGTCGATAAGCAGCCTGAACAATGACCTTCAGGTTCGCTTTATCGGCCAGACTCGTCAGCTTAAAGACTTTACTCTGTTCGCGTTGACGGTTGACACCCTGACTAACGCGCATTTTCACATCAGGCACAGCACGGGTCTCAGCGACGGCTCCCAACTCAACGAAGCGGGGTGTCACTTCTGGCAAGCCCTGAGCCATACCACGTTCTGCCAGTGTGCCGACACGCATCGTGCGTAACGACAGTCCGGCCGGAGTCAGGTAGCGCTCATAGGGAACCGTATCTTCCCCAAAAGACTGGTCATATTCAGGGCTATCGATAACAGCATCGACTAAAGCATAGAACCCTTTCTTGGCACAAAGGTCAAAGTACTTATTCGTTTCCTGACGCCCATAGGTGGGACGACCCAACAAACGCCGATGGATGTATTCAACGGCCTTCATCACATATAAAGAAGACCAGTACATCTTCCGGAAGACTTCTGATTTGGCCAAACACCGAATAAATTCACGAATCGTGATTTCGCCATTTTCCAGCTTGGTTTCGGTAGCTTTTAAGCGCTGACCGTCATACAACTCACGGCCAAACACTTGACGATACGCGGCATTGATCACAGCCTGCGTCGAGCTTTCAGAAAAGCGTACGCTTGCTTGCGTATTGCCGGTAGCCGGTACCTGATCCAGCTTGAACACTTTAGGCCCTAAGGAACCTGGGTTCTTAGGCCGAGCCGCAGGATTACTCAACTGGTTATCAATACCAGCTCCTCGACGGATCAGAATACGACGGGTGTCTTTGTTGAAGAAGGCAGGACTACTATTGGGGTCACGGGTCTCTTTCGGGAAGATCGCGCCAAATTGAATCTCCAGTGGATCGTTGCCCGAACCGTAGGGATGCTGATCGGGTAGTGGCTGGTCGTAAGCTGCAAAGAGCGTGATGAACTGAGGAACTTTTCTAAAGGGAGCGCTGAAGTTGAATAGATCAAACTGAGGCCCCCAGTTGCGACATTCTTGAGCCTCTTGGCCCAATCCTCTGAGATAGGGAACGGTTTCCTCACCGAAGTAATCACCGTATTCCTTAGAATCAACCAAGGCATCAACTAATGCCGCTAGCCCACCGCTAGAGACAGTCGCGAAATATTTCTGAACCTCCTCGCGGGAACTGGGGGCACGACCCAAAATATGACGGAAAGCAAGCTCCAGAGCCCGGCTGTTAATGTAAGGCTCGAAGAAATTCTTGCGGTACAAGGGTGACTTACACAAGCGACGAACAAACTCCTTCATGGAGATTTCGCCGTTTTTGACCTTGGATTCCAAATCGGAAATACTGAGCGAGTAAGCGCGGGTAATGTCGCGCTCAAAGATCTGGCGATAAGCCGCTTTGATGACAGCCTGCTTTTCCAAAATAGAGAGCCCAGGCTTCATGGCATACTTAGGACGCCGCTCTGCCGCATTGAAATAAATCTGAGGTAGTTGTAATCCTTGCAAATCCTTTGAAGGACGCTGCCGCAACTTATCTGAAGGTGTGGGTGCCTCAAATTCAGTCAGCAAGACGTCAAAGTACTGAGCCACAATTTCAGTGGCCTCAGCATCGCTCTTGAAATACTTCAAAGAAGCCTGCCGCATCGTTTGAATCGCGACGATAGTAGCGGCACTCGAGCAAGCATTCTCAATAATTTCGCGCAGTCCCCGAACGTTGACCGAAATGATATTTGGGTCACCGGCTACGATCGCATAGGTCAAATACCGCAGAAACCAGCTCATGTCGCGCAGCGACTTTTGCATGTTACTGGGGCCGTAACGGGTCACATTAATCGGCCTAAACCCTGGTGGAATGGGACCACTCCCCGCCACACTAAAGATCGATAGAATACCGTCCAGGATGCCGCCGCCACTATCATCGACATAGGTCGCGGCGCCTGGCTGCACCATGCCTTGCCCATTCGTTGCCGATGCCTGCATATCATCCGGCTCTTCAATCGGGCGTTCCAGATATGACAGAGGGGAGCCGCCCGTAAAGATACGGTTTGCCGCTTGAGACACAATCAGCTCTGAGTAACGGGTCAAAGCTTCCGCGATCGCGATTCGCTTGGCCCCTGAGCTGAAGAATCCAGAAAGCTCTTCCAGCTCACCCTTATCCATGTAGCGGTCTTGCTGTTCGGCCTGGGAAATAGTCGCGACCGGCAAAGTTTGATATAGCTGGGGTTGCGCCACAACGCTACCACCACTCGCTTTTAGAGTCATTCCTTCTCAACGGCTCCCTACTCTTTCTTTCACAAAAATCCACCCATCAAGGGAGGGGCATCCCAACTAAGGTCTACATCCACCCACTTAATGGTGACGATCAATTCAATAAAGTCAGCCCCGCAATTGGAACTAGTCAATTTGAATTCAGATTAAAACGATTCAGGGGCATAGCCTGCAATTGTTAAATACTGTGTAACAACTTTAGGGACTACCACTCGGTTGTGATCCTACAGTGATAGCGCCCTCTACATGAGAGTCAGGTAAAGCTTTGTAATGTTGCGCAGCTATTTCTATCGTTCTGCTAACCCTTAGTAGACCATCCCAGGAGGTTATGGCCATCGACGACTGCTTCGCAAAGGAGAGGCCGATGGCGCAGCGCGTTTGCACCAAAGTCAAAGTAGCAGCAACGCTGCCTGCATTGGCACCCTTCGTCTCAACGATAATTCTTCCAGAAACTCAACAGCTACCCTTCGAACCCTAGAACAGCGGCGGCTGAAAACACTGCATGACTCCCTGATCAACCTACGCTCAGAAAATAACCGCTTACCGCTCAGATCCTGAACGCTCGATCAATCTTTCAGAGCGACAGGCAAACTGGCACTGAAATGTGTTGAGCTAAATCCTCAAACTCGGATGGCTACTTAATAATTTAATGATCAGCGCATGATATGATGTGCTGTGGCTTTGAGCGCTGGTCTTACTTGACCAACGCTAGCTGAAAGCGAGATGTCTGACCGGAATAAACTGAGTGGAAACTCCCTCAAGCGTTCAAGTATCTGACCCTAACACAGAAGTCAGCCCCTCCCTGGAGCCGTCAAACGATGGTTCAATGTCTGACTTCTACCGCCTACAGAAAAACCTGCTTGTGACCACTGTCGTGTTCTCAGCAATCATCTTTGTCAGCGTTTGGGTTGGTTACTCTCTGCACATCGCTCTCAATTATTTGATTGGGGCGTGCACAGGTGTGGTTTACTTGAGGATGTTGTCAAAAAATGTAGAAAGAATTGGGCAAGGTTCTGGAGGTGTTGCAGGTGGGCGCTTAGCCTTAGTTGCGGCACTCATCTTGGTTGCCAGTCAATGGAATCAACTTGAGATCATGCCTGTTTTTCTTGGCTTTTTGACCTACAAGGCCGCTCTGGTTGGCTACACACTTTGGGAAGCTGTCCCGCGCGAGTAGGGAAGAGATTTCTATTAGTTTCGTGAGTGTAGCACTGTTTTTCTGGTAGGTTCTTGTGCAAACCTTAAGATTGGCTAGACGATGATTAGTAATATGCCGATTCCATCCCTTCTGGCTGAATTGGAAGTTGGTCAACACTTTTACTGGGAAGTTGCAGGGTTAAAGCTTCATGGTCAAGTGTTTCTCACTTCTTGGTTTGTAATTGCACTGTTAGTCCTGGTTTCATTGTTGGCCACCCGCAAGGTTGAACGGATTCCATCAGGTCTACAGAATTTCATGGAGTATGCCCTGGAATTTATTCGCGACCTGGCAAAGGGGCAAATTGGCGAGAAAGAGTATCGACCATGGGTTCCCTTTGTTGGAACACTGTTCTTGTTCATCTTTGTCTCTAATTGGTCTGGAGCCTTGATTCCTTGGAAGCTCATTCACCTTCCTTCGGGGGAATTAGCTGCACCCACCAATGACATCAACACAACGGTTGCTTTGGCGCTGCTAACTTCTTTGGCTTACTTCTATGCGGGTCTGAGTCGTCGTGGTTTAGGGTACTTTGCTCGCTACATCGAGCCCACGCCGATTTTGTTGCCTATCAATATTTTGGAGGATTTTACCAAGCCCTTATCCCTGAGCTTCCGTCTTTTCGGAAATATTTTGGCGGATGAGTTGGTGGTGGCTGTCTTGGTTCTCTTGGTTCCCCTGTTTGTCCCGCTACCGGTGATGATTTTGGGATTATTCACAAGTGCCATTCAGGCTTTGATTTTTGCCACCCTAGCCGCTGTCTATATTGGTGAGGCCATTGAAGGGCATGGTGAAGAAGAGCATGGGTAGTCCGACTACTCAGATGACCCTGAGTTGATGGGTGGGTTTTCCACCATGCCATCAACAGGTTGGTCCTGAGGGCCATTTTGAAGAGCAAGCCGCTGTGGCGAGTTCATTTCTGTTAGTAAACTGTCAACTCATTGAGGTATAGACATGGATCCGATTATTGCTGTTGCTTCTGTTATTGCTGCGGCTCTAGCTGTTGGACTGGCTGCGATTGGCCCCGGTATTGGTCAAGGGACTGCCGCTGGTCAGGCTGTCGAAGGTATTGCTCGCCAGCCTGAGGCTGAGGGTAAGATTCGTGGCACCTTGCTGTTGTCACTCGCATTTATGGAAGCACTGACTATCTATGGCCTGGTTGTAGCACTCGTTCTGCTGTTTGCTAACCCCTTCGCCTAGGTGTTGATGCGTGCGATCAAGCGCGGCCTGATTCGCCTTGATCGCACGATCGCTTTCCGTTTACGTGTAGACATTAGATTTAAGCTTAGGGCTTAGGTGCGATGAATTCGATACTGCTTTTGGCCGCCGAAGCGGCTGCCGAAGAGGGCGGTGGCTTGTTTGACCTAAATGCCACGCTGCCTTTGATGGCCATCCAGTTTTTGGTTTTAGCTGCGGTATTAAACGCTGTTTTCTACAAGCCACTTGGTAAAGCAATTGATGAGCGCGATGAATACGTCCGCTCGAACATTACCGATGCAAAGGCTCGTTTGTCTGAGGCCGAGAAGCTAGCCAAGCAATACGAGCAGGAGCTTGCGGAGTCACGGCGACAGGCGCAAGCAGTTGTGGCTGAAGCACAGGCAAGTGCTCAAGAAGTTGCAGCACAGCAGCTAGCTCAAGCGCAACAAGAAGCCCAAGCGCTGAAAGAAAAAGCGCAGCAGGAGCTTGAGGTTGAGAAAGCTTCTGCTTTACAAACATTGGAGCAGCAGGTTGAGAGTTTGAGTAACCAGATGCTAGAGAAACTCTTGAGCACTGTGTAATCCACGCACACATTTTAGGTATTGCCCTGATCGCATTGACTGTAGGAAGAGACTGCCATGACAAATGTTTGGCTGCTAGCAAGTGAGGAAGGTGGTTTCGGATTAAATTTCGACATCTTCGAAACCAATTTGATTAACCTGGCCATCATTATTGGTGTGCTTATTTATTTCGGCAGCAAGTTCTTAGGAAACACCTTGGCAAGCCGTCGGGCTGTGATTGAGGAGTCTATTCAAGATGCTGAGCGCCGCAAACGGGAAGCGTCGGCTAGCCTTGCTGAGCAGCAACAAAACTTGGCGCAGGCTCAGCTGAAGGCCAAGGAGATTGCTGACACCGCACAACAAAACGCTGAGAAGCTGCGCCAGGAGATCATCGCTCAGGCAGAGGCAGATGTTGCCCGGATGCGCGATGTGGCAGCTCAGGATATGTCTTCGCAGCAGGAGCGTGTCGTTCGTGAGTTGCGCCAACAAATCGCAGCCAAGGCGATCGCACGGGTTGAGAGCGAGCTGCCTTCACGCCTGGATGCCGATGCTCAAGGCCAGCTCATTGATAAAAGCATTGAACTGCTGGGGGTTTAACGAATGAGTGCGAATACAACAGCCTTAGCGATCGCCGATCCCTACGCTCAGGCTTTAATGTCTTTGGCGCAGGAACAGCAGATAGTTGATCGCTTTGGCGAGGATGCTCAACTGGTTTTAAGCGCCTTAGCGGATTCACAAGAGTTGCGCCAGGTTTTGGGTAATCCCTTGTTTGAAGGCGAGGTTAAGAAAGCCGTTCTTCAGGGATTAGCAAATGATCGTTTGCATCCTCTGTTCACTAACTTCCTCAAGTTGCTGGTTGATCGAGGCCGCATTATTTTCCTGGAAGCTGTTCTGAAGCAGTATCAGTCATTGCTGCGGCAACTCAGGAAAACTGTCCTGGCCGAAGTAACTTCAGCTGTCGAGCTTTCGGAGGAGCAAAAGTCACGTATCAGCGAGAAGGTCGCTGCTATGACGAGCGCTGAGCACGTTGAGTTAGATATCAGCCTCAATCCAGACCTGCTGGGTGGAGTCATTATCCAGGTGGGCTCGCAGATTGTGGATGCCAGTTTGCGCGGTCAAATTCGGCGACTGGGTATACAGCTCACGGCTTCGGCCGGTCGCTAGATCGAGTTAAGCCACATCCGATGAGAATGCTAGAGTTTTGCCTCGGGCAAGTAGTCAGTAGCCAGATGTGGTCAGCATTTCTCCGTCATTCATCCAGGTTGAATCTTTCGTCCAATTAGGTTTATCAAGAGCAAGGCCAATGGTAAGTATCAGACCCGACGAAATTAGCAGCATTATCAGACAACAGATTGAGCAGTATGACCAATCGGTTCAAGTTTCTAACGTAGGTACTGTTCTGCAAGTAGGTGATGGCATTGCCCGCATCTACGGTTTAGAAAAGGCGATGGCCGGTGAACTGCTGGAGTTTCAGGACGGCACGATTGGGATTGTCCTCAACCTTGAAGAGGATAATGTTGGCGCTGTATTGATGGGCTCTGGTATTGGTATTCAGGAAGGTAGCCCTGTTACGGCTACGGGCAAAATCAACTCGATTCCTGTGGGTGATGCCATGTTGGGCCGAGTTGTTGATGCGCTAGCACGGCCTATTGATGGCAAGGGCGACATCCAGGCTACCGAAACCCGTCTAACGGAGTCGCCAGCACCCGGTATTATTGCGCGGAAGTCGGTCTGTGAACCCATGCAGACCGGTATTACGGCGATTGATGCGATGATCCCTGTGGGGCGCGGTCAGCGCGAGCTCATTATTGGTGACCGGCAAACCGGCAAGACCGCGATCGCGATCGACACCATCATCAACCAGAAGGGTCAAGATGTTGTCTGTGTTTACGTTGCCGTCGGTCAGAAAGCGGCTTCGGTGGCTCAGGTTGTGAACGTTCTGGAAGAGCGTGGCGCGCTGGAATACACCATTGTGGTTGCCGCTAGTGCAAGTGAACCGGCACCGCTGCAATACCTAGCGCCTTACACCGGTGCAACGCTCGCTGAGTACTTTATGTACAAAGGCAAGCACACCCTAGTTATTTACGATGACTTGTCCAAGCAAGCTCAGGCCTATCGCCAAATGTCCTTGCTGCTGCGTCGTCCACCGGGTCGTGAAGCTTATCCGGGGGATGTTTTTTACTTACACTCGCGTTTGCTAGAGCGAGCTGCCAAGCTAAGCGATGCGTTAGGCGGCGGTAGCATGACTGCACTGCCGATCATTGAGACCCAGGCAGGCGACGTTTCGGCTTACATTCCAACGAACGTCATCTCCATCACGGATGGTCAGATTTTCCTCTCTTCTGACTTGTTTAACTCGGGTCTTCGTCCCGCCATTAACGCGGGTATCTCCGTATCCCGAGTGGGCGGTGCGGCACAGATTAAGGCGATGAAGAAGGTCGCCGGCAAGTTAAAGCTGGAGTTGGCCCAGTTTGCCGAGTTGCAGGCCTTTGCCCAGTTTGCCTCTGATTTGGATAAAGCCACTCAGGATCAGCTGGCTCGCGGACAGCGTCTACGCGAACTACTGAAGCAGCCTCAGAATTCGCCCCTGCCCGTTGAGGATCAAGTCGCCATCATCTATGCCGGTACGAATGGCTATTTAGATGATGTCCCTGTCGATAAGATTGTGGACTTTGCGAAGCAGCTGCGCGAAGACTTGCGCACTGGCAAGCCTCGCTATGCGGAAATCGTCAAGACTGAGAAAAAACTGACGGATGAGCTGACGGACATTTTGAAGTCGGCGATCGCTGAAACGAAGCAAGCGTTTATGGCCACTGCGTAAGCAGTTGGGTTGAATGTCAGGGAAAAGGGCATCGTTTGGAACGATAATTTTTCCCTGACGCAATCACTATAGGAAGGGGAAATCATGGCTAACCTCAAAACAATTCGTGATCGCATTAAATCGGTGAAAAACACGCGCAAAATCACCGAAGCTATGCGGCTGGTTGCCACTGCAAAGGTTCGTCGGGCTCAAGCACAAGTGATTGCGACCCGTCCTTTTGCGGATCGTTTGGCACAAGTCCTTTACAGCTTGCAATCGCGTCTCAAGTTCGAAGACGTGGATCTACCGCTGCTCCAGCAGCGTTCGGTGAAGAAAGTTGCCTTGTTGGTAATTTCTGGCGATCGCGGGTTGTGCGGTGGCTACAACACCAACGTGATTCGTCGGGGTGAAGATCGTCAGAAGGAACTCGCCGCTGCGGGGGTTGACTACACCTATGTCCTCGTCGGACGCAAAGCCTCGCAATATTTCGGGCGTCGTAATCATCCCATTGACGCCAAGTTTACTGACCTGGAGCAGATTCCGACCGCTGAAGAAGCCTCGAATATCGCGGATCAACTGCTATCCCTTTTCCTTTCGGGAACGGTTGACCGGGTGGAATTGGTCTATACCAAGTTTGTTTCTTTGGTCAGCTCGCGACCGGCGGTTCAAACCCTGCTCCCCCTTGATCCACAGGGATTGGAGACTAAGGATGATGAGGTCTTTCGTCTAATCACCCGTGAAGGGCGTATTGACGTGGCACGGGAGAAAGTAGCTGTTGAAGATCGACCACTTCCCAAGGATATGCTGTTTGAGCAGGATCCGGTTCAGATTCTCGATGCCCTGTTGCCTTTATACTTCAGCAACCAAATCCTGAAAGCATTGCAGGAAGCGGCAGCTAGTGAGCTAGCCTCCCGTATGACCGCCATGAGCAATGCCAGTGATAATGCGAGTCAGCTGGTGAAGCAGCTTACACTGGACTACAACAAGGCGCGTCAGGCGGCCATTACCCAAGAGATTCTGGAGATTGTCTCTGGAGCCAGCGCTTTGGGCTAAGGCGTCGGTAGCTTCAGCTACTGTCTCGATTGGTGGAACACCATAGGTTCAGACTTGATCAACGAAGCAATCACTCTGCTGAGGGTGGTTGCTTCGTTGCTTATGCCCCCGCTGTTAAACAGAGACCTTTATCCTTTTGAAATGTGAGAACTCGTCTTTCCTACCACTTCAGCCAAGGGTGAGACGCATGTATATTGACCGCAATCAATTGGCATTAATAGCCCTGACCTAGAAATTCTCATCAGCTTGGGGCAAATGTCTAGCAAAATTAAAGTTATGCCAAACTGACTTCATTAAGTTTGGAAGTCGCCCACATCACTTTGCAGGCACAGCGTCTAATAAGTGCTGCGGCCAATGCAGGAATTGCCATGGTCAATCAACGGCTGAAACTCAAGCGCCATCAGCTTTCCCTCCAGAAGGCTTTAATTGCTGCCTTTATTCTGCAAGTGGTTGCAGCCGTCAGTGCGGTGGGATATATCTCTTTCCGAGGCGGGCAGTTGGCGGTGCGCGGATTGTCTTACCAACTACGTAGCGAAGTAACGGCCCGCATTGAGCGCGAGTTGCGAACCTATTTTGAGACCCCACACGAGTTGAATCGCCTCAATGCAGCAGCCTTAGCTCGGGGTGACCTCGATCTTGCCAACGGCCAGTATGGTGAGGGACAGCTCTACCAGCAAATGAAGATTGCCCCTACGGTCGCCTTTGTCTACTGCGGCAGTGCTGACCGAGGCGAGTTTTTTGGGGTGCTGCGATCGCCGGACAGCGAAGCTCTCCAGCTCTCCTATGGCAACTCTGGCAACAACTTTTTGCGGCAGTTTTATAACTTAGATGTGAATGGCGATCGCACCTTTCTGATTCGTCAGCTCGACACACCCTATGACGCCCGTCAGCGGCCCTGGTTTAAGGCTGCGACGTCACAGCAAGGTCCCGCATGGACGGATATCTATATTGCGTTCACCACGGGGCTACCCAACATCACCGCTAGCTTACCGGTCTATGACAAATCCGGTCGGCAATTACTAGGGGTTTGTGGCACCGATGTGGTGCTGCCGGAAGAGTTCCGCACCTTTCTCAGAAATCTGGACATCGGCAAGACGGGACAGGCCTTTGTGATCGACCGCTCAGGGACGCTGATCTCAAACTCCACCGATGAGCCCTTAATGCAAGGGGAAGGGGATACGGCCACATCGCTACAGGCCACCGAAAGTCAAGACCGGCTTGTTCGGGGTACCGCCCAATATTTGCAAAATCGATTTGGTGGTTTCGAGCGCATTCAAACTGCTCAACGGGTTGATTTCCAATTAAACGGCCAGCGGCAGTTTTTGGAGGTGGTGCCCTTTCGCGACGGTTTTGGGCTGGACTGGCTCATTGTCGTGACCGTCCCTGAAGCAGACTTCATGGGGCAAATCTACGCCAACACGCGCAATACGGTTTTGTTTGCGCTGGTGGCGCTGAGCGTTGCAATTAGCGGCGGGGTCTTAGTTGCCCGCTGGATTACCAAACCCGTCGTGGATTTGACGATCGCGTCAGAGGCCATGGCCAATGGTCACTTAGACCAAACAGTCACTACAGAGGGACTCCATGAACTCGACCGCTTGGCAGGAGCCTTCAACACGATGGCTGTCAACCTGAAGCAGTCTTTTAACGATCTTCAACAGAGCGAAACGCGCTTCAAGAGTTTGGTCACCAACCTGCCGGGGGCTGTCTACCGCTGCCACATCGATCAACAGTGGACCATGGTGTTTCTCAGTGAGATTATCAAAGAAATCACCGGGTACCCCGCCACAGACTTGCTCAATAATCAGGTGCGGACTTTTGCCAGCATCATTCACACAGATGATGCGGCCACGGTTGATCAAACCATTGAACAGGCGATCGCCCAAAAGCAGCCCTACATTACGGACTATCGGATTCACCATAAAGATGGCTCCATTCGCTGGATTACGGAACGGGGACGCAGCACCTTTGATAAGGATGACAACTGTTCCTACATTGAGGGCGTCATTTTCGATACGACGGCCAGTCACGAGGCAGCAGCCCAGCTCCGTCGTGAGAAACTGCTATCCGACAACATCATCCGCAGCCTGCCGGGGATCTTTTATCTCTACGACCAAAATGCTCAATTGGTGCGATGGAACAAGCGTTATGAGGAGGTGTTGGAATATTCCCCTGAAGAAATGGTCGGTATCAGTGCGTTAGATACCGTGGTAGAGCGCGATCGCGACATGCTGGCCCAACGAATTGAAGAAATTTTCACAAGCGGCGAATCCTCGGCTGAAACCTTTCTACTCAGTAAAACGGGTAAGGAAATTCCCTATTACGTGACGGGACGGGTCATTCCCATTGAAGGGAAGCCCCACTTTGCCGGAGCAGGCCTCGATTTGACCGCTCGTTTGCTCAATGAGGAACTTAAAGCCGAGAACTTACGGCTGGGGACAGAACTCAACATCGCCCGCCAAATTCAAAAAATGATTCTGCCCACACCTGAGGAACTCACGCTTAAAGGGTTGGATGTGGCTGGCTTTATGGAACCAGCTGATGAAGTGGGCGGCGATTATTACGATGTTTTAGAACTGGATGGCATCGTCACCATCGGGATTGGCGATGTCACGGGTCACGGGTTGGAAAGCGGCATTCTGATGTTGATGACCCAAACAGCAGTGCGCACCCTGAAAGAAAGCCGTGAACCCGATCCAGTCAAGTTTCTCGATACGCTGAACCGCACCCTTTATGGCAACGTACAGCGGATGAATACGGATAAAAACCTCACCCTGGCTATTCTCAATTACTTCCAGGGGCGATTGAGCATCAGCGGCCAGCACGAAGAGATTTTGGTAGTGCGTGCCAATGGCACCGTGGAGCCCATCGACACCATGGACTTAGGGTTGCCCATTGGGCTCGATGATGACATCGCGGACTTTATTGACCACGCCACGGTAGAGCTTGAGCCGGGGGATGGCGTTGTCCTGTATACCGACGGCATCCCAGAAGCCTATAGTCCGGCCAAGAAGCAGTATGGGATGCCCCGCCTGTATGAAACCATCAGGCACAACTGGGATCGTACGGCTCAAGAAGTGCAGCAGGCTGTGATCCAAGATGTCCGCGCGTTTATTGATACGCAAAAAGTATTCGATGACATCACACTCCTGGTCTTCAAGCGTCAATAGTCTGTCTTTGAAACAAAGGATAGACCGCAACAGTCAACCGTAGGTTTTTAGGCGAAAATAACTAGAGATTTTTATTCGAGTGGGTGATGGATCTCCGCAAGCGTATCCGAGTGAATGATTACTGGCGATCAACCGTCACGAAGCTTGCCTTCCTAGGCCAACTGACGTTTAAATCAAAGCTCATCCTGCTTGTGGTGCTCGCGGGGGTTAGCTCCATGGGAGTCACGGCAGGCATCAGCAGCTACATTACCCGGCAGGGCATGCGGCAGACGGCCCTAAGCAATCTGACGACTGTCCGCTCTACCAAAGCCAACCAAATCCAAACCTATTTTCAAACTCTACAGAGTCACCTGCTAACCCTTGCCGAAGATCGGATGGTGGTGGCTGCCATGGTGGAGCTGAACAAAGAGTTTCGGCAGCTCGATCGCACCTACATTCCCGTCGAGTGGGAAGCCCCCCTGCAAGACTATTTTGAAACCCACTACTTTCCGCGATTAGAGGCGTATTCGGGGCAAGAAGCTCGCTTTGAAAGCTACAGCCCACCCGGTCAGGCCGCCCGCTATCTCAAGCATCACTACCTATCGCAAAATCCTTACGAGCCAGACAACAAACGTCAGCTGCTGGCGGCAGACGACGGTAGCGACTACAGCCGCTACCACCAGGAATACCACCCGATTTTCTGGAACCTGATTCAGCAGTTTGGGTATGCCGACCTATACCTGATCAACCACAAAACCGGGGATGTTATTTACTCCGTCAGTAAAGCGCCCGATTTTGCCACTAACTTAAATGACGGCCCTTACAGCGAAAGCAGCTTCGCTCAGTTAGTCGAGACCATTCGCGAAAATCCGACCCCCAGTTCCTTTGTGATCGCTGACTTTCAGCGCTATGAGCCTGCCTATGGCGAACTGGCCTTATTTACGGCTAGCCCTATCTACAATGGCCCTCACATTGTGGGCATCCTGGCGATTCGCCTAGAGACAACGGGGGTGAGCGCGATCATGAATCAGCTTGACGCTCAGGATAGCTCTCTTGATGCCTATTTGGTGGGGGCTGACGGACTGCTGCGTTCAACTCCCCGCTTCTTCAACAACGATGCGGAACAGTACTTGAAGCGACTTCAGCGGCAGGGTGTTCCCGAATCAACCCTACAGGCGATCGCTCAATTTGAGTCACCAATGCTGCTGCAATCGGTCAACAGCGAGATAGTGCAGCAGGTGTTGGGCGGCACTGCGGGCACCACTCAAATCCAGGATCCGCGTGGCGTGTCTGTCCTCTCGGCGTACGAATCCCTTGACCTAGAAGGTTTGAACTGGGGCATTTTGAGCCAGATTGATGTCGTGGAAGCCTATGCCCCAGCCATTCGGCTGCGGTGGGCGCTCATAGCAGCCGCCATCATTTTGATTACGGTGCTAACCTTCCTGGCCCTAGTGGCCGCTACTTATATCATTCGCCCCATCCGCCGACTGAACGACTGGGCTGATCAAGTGGTCGATGGCGACTTTGACGCTGAACACCAGCTTGAGCTTGAGGATGAAATTGGGCAGCTCGCTGACACGCTACAAATCATGACGACGAGCCTCAGTCACCAGGTGGCCATCTTGGATCAGAAAATGGCCCAAAACGAAGTTCTGATCAGCAATTTGGTGCCTCGGGCGATCGCGAAGCGATTGAAGCGCGGCGAAACCCTCATTGCCGATGAAGTTAAGCAGGCCACCATCATTTACACTCGCATCGCTGGTATCGCTGACCTGTCTAAAACCCTCCCCGCTGAGCAGATGACAGAACTGCTGACCCGACTCATGCACGAGTTTGACGAAGCTGCCGAGCGCCACGGGCTGGCCCGACAGCTCACCCCCGATATCGATTACATGGCGACCTGCGGCCTGGCAACCCCTTGCCTCGACCACACCAAACGCGCAGTTGATTTTGCTTTGGAGTTGATGCACATCATTACCCGGCCTGAGTTTGGGCAAGAATTTTCGCTGGGGCTCCGGCTGGCCATTCACACTGGCCCCGTGAATGCTGGCGTGGTGGGTAACAAACGGTTCAACTACACGGTTTGGGGCGAGTCCGTGTATCTGGTTACCCAGCTCTATGCCCAGACAGCTATCAACCGCGTCATTCTGACGGGGGGAGCCCATGAGTATCTGGCCGATACCTACACCTGCATTCCCGCTGGAACAGTGACGGTTCCTAACGTTGGCCCGGTTAATCTGTGGATGCTAGCAACTCGCGAGAAAATGGCCACCCGTCAGGTTGACCTGGTGCAGGCCTCTTTTGCCACGGTGAAGCCCATCGCTGATCAAGTGGGCGCGCTCTTTTACGGTCGCCTCTTTGAAGTACGGCCTGACTTTCGACCGCTGTTTTCTTCCACCGATATGCAGGTGCAAGAGCGCAAACTGGTTGAGATGCTCGCGATCGCCGTGGAGGGTCTGCGCAACCCAGAAAAAATCATTCCCTCGGCTCAAGAGCTAGGTCGCCGCCACCAGGGCTATGGCGTCGAGGCCGACCATTACAATGACGTCGGTGCAGCCCTATTGTGGACCTTAGAACAGGGACTGGGAGATGCCTTTACGCCCGAAGTGTGCCAGGCATGGGAAGCCGCCTATAGCTTTTTGAGCAATGTGATGATTAGCGCGGCAGAACAGTTCGAGCCAGAAAACATCGGAGTGTAAGGCCATGACAGTCACCTTTGGCACCATTGGCTGGGCCTTGATGCTGGGGATTCCCCTCCTGGCCATTAGCTTAAGTGAAGTGATTGAGCGGTTGCATCGGCGTAAAATTCCAGTTGCCAGTGCGCTCCGCAGTTTTCGCAACATCACTCTACCCCTGCTGTCAGCAATTTTGATCTGGCGCTACATCCTGCAGGGAGAAACCAATAGTCAGCTGTTTCACGTCATCGAGACACTGCTGTGGCTGTCATTGTTGGGTACTGGACTCCTGCTGGTCAATACCCTGTTTACCGCCCGCAGCAAGCGCGTGCTGGGCAAAATCCGCGTCCCCACGCTCTATCTGTTGGTCGGACGGATTTTGGTTGTGGGGGTCTGCGCTATTTATATTCTGGCGAACATCTGGCAAGTTGATTTGGTCAGAATCACCTCGGCCCTGGGGGTGGGGTCTTTGGTGATTGCTCTGGCTTTGCAAGACACTCTGAGCAACCTGGTTTCGGGTTTTTTGCTGCTGATTGATCGCCCCTTCAACGAAGGTGACTGGATTCAAATTGGCGATATCGAAGCAGAGGTCTTAGAGATCAACTGGCGATCGGTGCGCTTGCGCAACCGCAATCGTGACATCATTGCCATTCCCAATGGTGAGCTGGGGAAGGCCACCATCCTCAACTACACCTTGCTGGATCTTACCCATGCTGAAAAGGTGAATGTGTCCTTTGCCTATGGTGATCCCCCTAACCTCGTTAAGCAAGTCTTACATAAGGCCGTTGCCGCCACTGAGGGTATCGTCGATTCACCGCGACCCAAAATTCGAGTCCTCAACTATCTTGACTTTTCCATTGAGTATCAAATCAAGTGCTATCTGGTGGACTACGAAGCAAAAGATGACATTTGTAGCGAACTCCGCACCCATATCTACTACACCAGTAAACGTCATGGATTGGAGATTCCATACCCCATTTCCATGGAGTATGAAATGCCTCCGGAAAACCTACAGCCTCCGGACTCTTTCGCAACGATTCTGGAGACCCTCCAGTCTCTGTCGTACTTCAAGGCGTTAGATACGACCCGGCTCAATAAGCTTGCCCAAAGTTCACTGATTGAGGTTTACGGTACAGGGGAAGAAATTGTCAGCATCGGTGAAGTTAATCCTGGTTTTTTCGTCATTCAGAAAGGTGTCGTCGCGTTTGTGCTGGAGGACGACAACGGCGTTGAGCAAGAGATTACACAACTCACCTCTGGAGGCTGTTTTGGTGAACAGTCTGTCCTCGGAAATGAACCCAGCCTGGTTACGATCAAGGTGCTCGAAGACCTAGTTGTCGTGCGCATTCCACCCGCTGCGATCGCAACTGTTGCCGAACGCAATATCAAATTCGCCCGTGACATCAATCAATTAATTGACGATCGCATCCGGGCCGTCCGGGTCACGAACTTCAATCAACAAAGCGGTCACCAGAGCTATTTGAGCCGTTTATTTACCAGCTAACTCGATTAAAAAAACACCATGGCACGACCGCAACATTGGGTATACAGGCTCCGCTATGGCTGGATGATTCCAGGTATCCTCCTGAGTGCCTGTCAGCCGACCATGGCCCCAATGAGTTCACAGATCCCCTCACTCGACCCAGCTGAAAACGGAGCATTAAACACGACCTCCATTGAAGTCATCCAGGCTGAGCGCCCTGCTGGGGCACCCCTCTTATTAAGCACCCTCGCAACAACACAGATTTCTAAAGACGCTATCCTGCCTGCCGTACAACCGTTAGAGGTACAAGGAGATCTAGTATTGGCGGGCAGCAACGCCATGGCTCCGTTGGTACAGGTCATTACGGAACGGTTCATTGATGAAGGGTTCGCAGGCAGTGCTGAGTTCAATCAAATTGGTTCGGCAGCAGGTTTCGACATTTTTTGCCAGGAAGGCTCATCGGATATTGCCCTAGCCAGTCGCGCCATTAGCGAGGCAGAACAGCAAGCCTGTAATGCCATTGGCCGCCAACCCGTTGCCCTCCAGGTCGGCACCGATGCTTTAGCCATCGTGGTAGGCCAAGGTAATGACTTCGTCGATAGCGTTACCCTGGCCGAACTCAAGCAAATTTTTACCGCCGAATATTGGTCAGAGGTTCGCCCTGAATGGCCCCGCGAGCTGATTCAAAGAACCATCCCAGAATCGGGTTCTGGCGCGACCAGGTTATTTGCTAGCGCAGTGTTTGACAACAACCCTGAGCCATTGCTGACCGCTCCCAATACTGAAATTTTCAGTGAAGATGAAGACTATCTGGTACAGACGCTAGCGGTGAATCCCTATGCGATCGCCTTCTTCAGCTATGCCTACTACACCAGCAATCAAGACACCCTCTCAATCATTCAAATCGATGGTGTCGGCCCCACTAACCGCGAGGCATATCCGCTGGTTCGTCCTTTGTTTTTGTATACCGATGCGACTCTACTCAGCCAGAAACCAGAGGTGGGGACTTTCCTGAACTTTTTTCTCACCCATGTCGATGAAGAAATTCGCCCATTGGGATACGCTTCACTCCCCAGAGACACCTTGAACAATACAAAACAAACCTTAGTGACGTTACTCAGAGGCAACACACCCATAGACAATTCAGAATAATGCGCAGACTGCGCCCTGTCGGTTCTTACGGCAGAATGCCGATTGCACCTAAAGCCTTGGTTGAGACACCTAATCTTTCAAGATCTAGGTGTCGCTAAGTCTTCACTGCTGCCTTCTGCCTGTTGCAATATAGCGCTTCAATTCCTTCAATCATGAACTTTGGAAGCCGTTAAGCAGGCTATTATTAACGACGTTCGACGGTTTATCGGTTACCCAAAAGTGTTCGGTGACATTACCCTAGTGGTGCTTAAACGGCAATAATTGCTGGGGCTCGTTTGGTGGCAGGCAGGCAGCCCAACAACCGTATGCTTGCCAAAGCATTAGTCTTTTGCGAGGTCGTATCTATGTGCCAAATCTTTGGCAAATTCATTGAGGTCTTCCCACCTGATCATGACTCTCTAGAACTAAGCTTTACGCCTACCTCAGAGCGGATTAAAAATCTTTGGCGCAATCGACGCTTATCAGCTCATTTTTTGGCTGACTATTTTACAAACTTCTTACCGCTGGATAGCGACAACCCCGACGAGGAACAACGTATTAAAGAGACGAAAGGGGCCATTAGCTATATCTCTAACGAGCTACTGGAAAATGCCATGAAGTTCAATTTAGAAGCGACGAGCCATCAAGTTAGGCTAGGCATTCATTTCCTTGATGAGTCAGAACTGATTGCGGTGGTCTTTGCAGTCAATAGCGTCAATGCCCAGGGAGCAGAAAAGTTTCAACACTTTATCCGTGAGCTGCTTAATTGTGACCCCGAAGAACTTTATATCCGACAAGTTGAAGCCAGTGCTGAAGATGAGCATGCCGCCATGTCTGGTCTAGGCTTTTTAACCATGATCAATGACTATCAAGCGAGATTGGGCTGGCGGTTCGAGCCCTTGAAGTCAGAGCCTCAAGTCATCGTTGTTACAAGCATGGCTCAGGTTCCTGTGTAAATAATTAGGTCAGCTGCAAAGACGTCAATCTGAGACTACAGTCTGACCCATCCTGTAAGCTTGCAACTACTGATATAGCTGAACTGTTGACTGCAACTGTTGCGATGTGTCTTAATCATCCAATTCAAAGGAAATAGGCTGCATGATTGCTCAAGAAATTAAAGGTGAAGATTACAGTGTTCACTACGACGCTGACTCTATAACCGTTAAGTTTCAAGGCGAGTTGGCTCTGGGGGGACCTAAAGAATACGCCCCTATCAACACCCTACTGGGTGACATCGCCGACAGCACACCCGAAGTGATGACGATTGACTTAAAAGAATTGGCTTTTCTCAATAGCTCTGGCATTAGTATGCTGTCTAAATTTGTCTTGGGTCTCCGTAAAAAGAAAGCGGTTCAGCTAGTAATTTTGGGATCTAAAGAAATGCCCTGGCAAGGTAAATCCCTAAAGAATCTACAGAAGTTCCTTCCCACACTAAAATTGCAGGTGGAATAATCGTGCGAAGTACCCTAAACCGGTTGGCGCTGTTTATCAATCAGTCACTTTGAAATGAATCGATAAGTTTCAATCCAGCTACTCTGCTTATGCTGAACCTGTTGACT
Organism: Cyanobacteria bacterium J06638_28; assembly: GCA_039819045.1. Lineage (GTDB taxonomy): Bacteria > Cyanobacteriota > Cyanobacteriia > Phormidesmidales > Phormidesmidaceae > SIO1E4. The sequence continues at coordinate 31,910 of JBCBSR010000004.1, read as the reverse complement.
CCTGATTGGCGTGACCTGCTGTATCTTATCAGTAGCCTGGCGGTTACAGTTTTGGCCGCAGGGGGGCTGTATATCGTTCTTTTCTATTTATTGCGATCGCTGTTCCGCCGATTTGAACGAGACATTGCCCTGGTTACCTTAAACGTCTCTGCTTACCCAGCACTAACCCTATTTATCCTCATCTGTTTACAAATTACACGGCAGAATTCGAGCACCTTAGCCTCGTTGAACTGGCTGAGTCGCTTGCTCATAGGCGGCATTATATTGGCCGTCAGCTATTGGTCATTGCGCTTATTCAAGCAGGTGCTGGTCTACTACTTACAGGAATACGCCGAATCCACTGAAGCGATGTGGGATGAAGTGCTGATTCCGCTGTTGGAAGGCGTTGTCCCCATTGTGATCGTCCTTGCAGGCGGCTCGGCCATTCTGGAATTTTGTTTCGGGTTTGATTTAACCGGTGCCTGGTTGACCTTAGGAGGGGGCGCATTCGTGGTTGGCTTTGCCGTGAAAGACATTCTGGCAAACTTCTTTAGCGGCATCGTGTTGCTGCTCGATAGCCCGTTTCAGTTTGGCGATGTCCTCAAACTTGAGAGCGACAATGATGCCCCCAGTCAGATGGGCATCCTCAAAAAAATCGGTGTGCGGGTTACGCATCTATACATGTTTGAGTCCCACACAGAGGTTTATATCCCCAACAGCGTCGTCCAGAGCCATAAAATCACCAATCTCAGCCGCCCCATTGAGCCTATTCATTTTTTAACCCCGATTGAATTCAGCCTGAACTGCGATCTTGAGCAAGCGCGCAAAACCATCACCGAGATTGTTCAAGCTCATCCAGATACCCTAGGTAATATCGAAGCCAAACTCATTTGCCTGGAAAACTACTACAACTGGGAGGATGGATGGGGAAGCTTCCAAGGCAAAAAAGAGAATGGTCGGCAGCGATTACTCGCTGAAAATGCAGTCAACGAAAAGCTGGAAGAAATTGAACAGGCATTAGAAGCCCTGATCCTTACCCTTGGATTTCTCGAAAAAGGAGGGCTAGACCCCGAAGACATCACCACTGTCCGCCAAGAATATGAGTACGTTTTAGAACTGGTCGGATTCACGAGTGTTCTGCCTATCAGCGATCAGAAACGCTCATTCTTGTTTGCCAAACAACCACTTGCTACTTTTGAGCTAGAAGAAACACAGGATGCCGATTCCCTCATCAGTCTGGTGCGGGAATGGTATCGCCTTTGGCTGCGTGATCCAAACGTTGCTGACAAAGACGAATATGTACTGCCAGAAATTTGGGAACGCAAAATAGAGCTGCTTCGCAAGCGATCGCACAGGCTTTATGGCAAGATTCTGCGTCCCCTGCAAGAAGAAACTCGCATTGACGACTATGTGAGAGCGTTGGTGGGTTGGCTGCGCGATCGCTTCAAACAGGCTCGAAGTGCATGGCAAGAGCCCGCTATCCGCATGGAGCGCGTAGTGCATGATGAGGGCTATGCCTACATCCGATTTACTTTGGGGTATTACGTTGATGATATTCGCTTGGAAGACGGCGAACGAGGAACTCGCGTCAATAGCGACATCCATCGGGAAATCATGCGTCATTTGAAGGATGATTGCCGGGGCACATATTCGCCTCAATCGCCCACACCCACTGCTGATCCATCAACGCATCTTGCGATGGGGTATTCCTCGACCTGACTTTTGGTCTAGAGCCATTGTGCTCTGGCCCCATCCGTCAGCGAACGCCATCAATAGGAAGCCTATTCTAAAGAGAAATGGAAGCACCTGGGAAAGTAGCGTTAATACTGTATCTTCTAATACAGCAAGAAAATATGATGTGTTTAGAAACGTGTGATGGTTCTCCATGGCTCAACTGACTGCATCTGAAGTGATAACCCGTGTTAAGGCTGGGCAGTCCTTGGGGCAAGCGGAACTCAGTGGTATCGATCTGAGTCATGTTTGCCTGGATGAGAGCAATTTTTCATCCGCCTATTTGCGGCGCACGCGTTTACGCCACAGCTCTTGCCGTCGAGTTAACCTAGCGCACGCCACCCTAACGCTCGCCGATTTGACAGGAAGCTCTTTAGCCGACAGTCAGTTATCCCACGCCGTTTTCATTCAAGCCTGTTTGGATGGCGTGAACTTACAGCGATCGCAGGCTGTAGCAGCAAGATTTCATGGTGCGCACCTCGATCAGGCTGATTTGTCTTTTGCTCACTTGCAACAGACTGACTTCCGGGAAGCCAGTGGCCCTCAATCACGTTTCAAAGGGGTAGATCTGACGGAAGCGCAGCTCGACGATGCCAACTTTAGTCAATCCAGCTTTGCCGACGCGAACTTAAAGCGATCACGTTGGCAGAATACTATCCTGTCAGGTGCATCTTTTGCCGCCGCTGACCTGACGCAAGCTGACTTTACCGCCAGCATTCTCATGGGTGCCAATCTCTCGGAAGCGCATGCCGCTGGCGTGAAATTTCAGGAAGCTGATCTGACAGCGGCAGTCTTACGGGCCAGTCAGCTAGAGTGGGCTGACTTTTGGAACACTATTTTGATGAATGCTGATTTGCGATCGGCAGCGCTTTATGGAGCAACGCTAGAGTTTGCCAATCTGAGCAACGCCAATCTACAGGATGCCGATTTGCGGGATGCCAATCTAGAGAATGCTCAGCTAGACAACGTTCGTTTAGAGGGGTGCCAAGTGCGCGGAGCCCTGTTCACCGATGCAACTGGACTCTCTGTTGAGCAAAAGCAATGGCTCAAACGCAACGGCGCACTCAACGTAGAGCAATAGTTCTACGGTTCCCCTGGTGACCTAACAGCATTGGAACTCGCGAATCAAACCTTCGCTCAGCTTAGAATGCCGAACCTAGGGGCTGTACCAGAGGATGTCGGCGATCGCCCCAGCCTCTCCATTCAGGCGATCCTCGGGGAAATTCAACAGCACTTTTGTTTGCTGAAGTTCGTCGCCTAAGCGTCGCGCTACGCGATCAGGAATGCCATAGCCATAGATCACATGCCCTGTGCCAGCCAGGACAACTACCAGGGTCTCGGGCGAGGTTTGCTTGAACGCAGCGATCGTGCTGGCCATCGTTTCATCCCAAATGACCTGAGCCGCAAAGAAGTTATCGAAATCAAAGTTGCCATGGCTACCGTGAGCCCCAAATGCCTCAGTGACAAAGGCCTGGTAATCGGCATTGCTGGTGTCAATTTCAGCTATCGGAGGAATGTAGCGAAAGTCTTCCTCAGCCAGACTATCCAAGCCTTCCCGTGCGACTTGGCGGGTAATTTCGGCTGGAGCATTCAGCGCGAGCACCGGCAGTTGATGTTCTTTAGCGAAGCGCACCACCGGAGCGTAGAACTCCCAAGGAAAACTCCATCGCTCCCAATATTCGGTTTGCTCAACTAATTCAGCTTCGGCAAGCTCACCGGCTAGATAGCGATCGATGATCGGTTGAAAGGGCCGTTGAAACATTTCCAGCCCGATCGCCATATCGGGATTTTCGGCATAGATACCTTTAATGATGTCTAACTGAGCAGCATGATCCGCTTCACTATCGTGCCGTTCCCCCAGATACACCACATCCACGTTTACCAAAGCGGACATCGCTTCGGGGCTAAGGGTAGCAATACTTTTCTCCATCAAGATGAGGGGAGGCGCATCATTGGCCGAACAGGCAAGCGGAGACATAAAGAGAAAGGCACTGCTGACCAAGGCAATGCTCAAGCTCCATCGCCGTAATGGCTTCATCATCGGTTTAGTCATCAGGCTGATTGTAGGCACTCTGTAATGCTAACGCTACAACGCTAGCCAGGACAGCCGCCGAAGCCGCATCACAGCCCGCCAGCATGAGGGCTTGATAGCTTACTAAGCAAATGACAACCGCAAGGCCAGTCGAGGTCAGCAGGAACTCGGTAAAATCGCTGATGTGTTCAAGCAGTTCTAATAATCGCAGGAGTCGATTCAGAATAGCCATCAAGTATCCTCCCGGAACAACATGCAGTGTTTAGGTGAATTGGCGCGAAAACTGGGTTTCCCGTCGAGCATGAGGGGTAGAGTCAACCGCGCCCAAGCTGACTGCAGTGGATTGGATCATCTGTCGCTGTAGCCAATGGACATAGGTTCCAAGCTGGGTCGGAGCATTCACGTGGGAGGCCGTTAGATTCACCAATGGAGCTTCTGGAAGTATGGTCATCGTCAGTTCAAATATAGGTGTTCTCTGGTTTTGGAATACTTTGTCTATCAAATCCAGCTCTGATGGGATGACGACAGCCAAGCAGCAACGAAGCCTGTAACAATACCGTTTACTAGGGGCTGGCATCATTTAGAGCCTGAATCCTTATGCTGAAAGCGGTTCAGCCCTTAGCTAGTGGTCTGTCAGTTTTCAATTTGGAGGTTGGGTTAGCCCCCGGCGTAACCCAACGTAATTCTTGTCTCTGTTGGGTTTCACTGTGTTCTACTCAACCTACGCACAACCCACATTTGCAATGTTGACGCTGCGCTAGTTTTACCAAGCGGGCGCGGCAATGCTTATACCGCAAGGCTTTCGAGTTGAGTTGATGCCGCGCCCTGGCAATAGCGTCCCCAACCCAGAGCACTATCCGAGCCAATCCGTCAGGCGTTGAGCTAAAACCGATTTAGGAACCTTGCCGATAAAGGCATCCGCGCTCGTTTGATCACCATTGAGCAAGACCAAGTGGGGCACACCACTCACGCCAAACTGTTTAATTTGTGGTTGCCACTGCGGATCATCAATATTCAGCATGACGAAGTTAGTACGATCGCCGAACTGTTCATGAACTGACTGCAGCGTTGGGGCCATTGCCTGGCAGGTGGTACACCAGTCGGCATAAAACTCAATCAGTGTTGGCTGCGGATTCGCGATCGCCACCTCGTAGGGCATTGCAGTTTGAGCCGCAGCTTTCAGCGTCATCAGTCCACTCACCGGTGAAAGGCTCTGTAGCGATGTCACTGGGCGCGTCAAGAAAATGGCCGCGATCGCGAAAATAGCAACGACCGCGATCGTCAGGAAACCTGGCTTACGAGGATCGGACGAATTGAACGTGCGATTCACAGTCATTGGCAGCAAAACCTTACCTTGATTAAACGTTGAACTGTCAGTCAAAAATTCAGCTTCGAGATTCCGACTGATTAGTGAGCACCATATTTGAAGTGAGTCGTAGCTTCCACCAGTTGACGTAGGGTAGGACTCGACTCACCGTATAAATCCAGCCATTCGTAGAAGGTCAGCTCACCGTTGAGGTACTCTTCAGGCTGCTCAGCCCCCGACAACATAATGTCGCTGATGGTTTTGTAAGCACCCATCCAGGCTTGAGCAACCTCATCCGTCCAGTCTTGACCCAAGTATTCTTCAAAGGCCTGCAACAGAGCCTGCCCGATGTGGGGATATTGCTCTGGCAATGTGCCCTTAGTGACGTGATAAGCGCCTAACGCCTGTAGTGCATGGGCTAAGGCCTCAGGGTTATGCAAGTTTTCAACAATCAGGGCTAAAGAGGCGACTAGTTTCTTTTCCTGAAGTTCCAAACTCACCTCATCAAACATCGGTTTGACTTCGGGATGATTGGCAAAAAGGTGCCGGTGAAAACACTCTGAAAAAGCCATCGCATTAGGCTTGATCTTTGCAAAGCTGTCTTCCAGAAGACGCAGTTTATCGCTCATCAGCGCTCCTCCCTAATCTGCTAAACCCAACAAATAACCAATGACTTATCTACTGGTAGTAGTAGGCCAGGATGATATGAAAAACCAGCATCACTGCAAACACGCAGACAAAGAAGATGTGGCTGGCCAACCAAATGGCTCGTAAGCCTCGGATGAGCGGCCCTTTAGTGAGCACCTGACTGCTGCCTGGCAACTTCCCAAAGTGACTCCGAGCAGACTCTAAGATGCCAGTCTCGGCAACGACGCCCACCAAGGCAGTGAGTGAGGTCGCGAAGAAAATCCACAGGAAGACAGCATTAAAGTTCAGGCCATTCGCACCGATCGTGTGAACCAGCACTATCCCCAGCAGACCCACACCGGCAAAAATATGCAAACTCCGCCAGAGTTGCATGGAGCCAGGAATTTTAATACGACCGATCCAACTACGACTGCGCTTGCGTGCGGTCAACATAACTTCCAAGATCACGAAGCCCAAAGCTGCATAGCCCGTACCTTGCTTATAGAGTTCGCCCCGCAAAAACTGATGGAGATCAAAGGAGTTGGCCCGCAAAGCATCCAAATACTGAGGACTGAAAACAAACGGTAGTAGAAGCAGTGCCGTTAACAGCGTCAAGCCAATCAGCACCCTAAAGCTAGGCTGAATCCCACGGGGTCGAACGGGAGCACGACGCTGAGGTGCAATGCCAGCCAGATCAGGGACAGGTAACGCCGACGAACTGCGATCATCGGGGTTGCTTGAAGCTAGCACGTCCTTCGAGTTCAGCATGGGTTGATGACGGCGCAATCTACTCATAGATCAGTTGGGATAGATAAAGATAGACAGTCGTAAGCTGTTTGTTTATGTACTCAACCTGACAACAGTTCGGTTCCCGCTTTTGCCTTAGGGCAACATGCCGCACTCCTAGTCAGGTTGGCGTTCATCAGTGAAAGAGAGACAGGCAACTGCCTCCCTTCGCAACTCCGGGTACCAAGCACAACCCCAACTAAGGTTGGGTGTGCTGAGGACATGGAGGGTAAGTAACCCATGCAAATCCTCAGCAGGGGGTCACTAGGAGAGTGACATGCTAGCTGCTTGGTAACTAGCGCTTAAGCTCCCGCAAGGGGAAGGTTGATAACGACTCCACCCATCACTTCGTCCATCACGAACTGCTTGTCGGGATAGCGCTCTAGGTGAACAGGGTGAGTGTTGTGGCAAGAGACACAGGCTTCAGCAACAGCCACATCAGGGTAAATAGCCGAGAAGAACTGCTGTCCACCTACCTCTTGATAGTCTTTGTAGGCTTCACCTGTATCAATCACAGCCTGCATAGCTGTTTGCTCAAACTCACTCTTGGGCGCGTGGCTATCATTGATATACCAGGGCGAGATCAAGTTATAGGTAAAGTAACCGGATTCGTTGGCAATTTCGGAACCTAACCGGAACATTTGGGCAGGTAGAGGAATCCCATCAGTCTGTTGCCAACCTTCAGTTGCCTCAATGTCAAGAACGCCTTTATCTTTGTCTTTACCTTCCAAGACCTTAGCCCGACCCACAACGTGCTTCGTGTAGGCAGTACGATCAGCCTCTAAAACGGCGTGGATGTAATCAACAACAAGATCAGGGGCGATGCCAGCAGTTGCGGTAGGACTACCCCCACTGCTACAAGAAATCACCGTAACTGATATGGCGAGAATGATAGCGATGAAGGCAACTGTGCGGGTGCGCAGTTCTCTCATCCATCTTTCGACAATTGCCATGAAACTTGCTCTCCTCTTCTGTATTTGTGTTGTTAGTGGTTAAACCGACTCCAACCGCAAAGCGTATGTTTGCTTGGTGGATGGGCATAACCGGTGCCCGTTTCGATCGCGCGGTTTAGACATGTAGATGTTCGTTGATGCGAACGCTGGATTTGACAATTGCCCTATTCATCTCCCTGATTAGTGCGTCGTGCCTCGAATGCCCGCACTAAATCAAAGGTTTCGAGGGCAAGGGTAGGTGGCGCATTGAAATTGGCCTCCACCAGGTCATCGTCAAAAATGCTGTTGTAGCTGTACTCCACGCCATGGCAGTTCATACACACCTCTTTCACCATGCGATCGCGCGGCAGTAGCGTGTAAGTATTGTTGTGGTTAACGCGCGTCAATACGTTGTCACCAACATCAACCGTATGACGCGGCATATGGCAAGTGGAACAGCTTACAGATGTGGCCGCAGGACGGGGCAAGTCCATATCCATCGCAAATAACTCGGCATGACGCGAATTCTGATAATTGGTCGAATGGGTGTCGCTGTGACACCCTAAACAGGAGTCAACCGAAGCCTGTACCGTATTGACTGAATGCACATCGTGGCAGGTGTTGCAGGTCATCTGCATATCCAGAGCCGCAGTGTGCATGGGTAGCCGAGCCATTGCAGGCTTTAAGGGCGCTGCTCCCTCCAAGAGTCGGATGCCATGCTTGCCCAACAGAAAAGTGTCAACGGCCTGTTCATGGCAAGTCTGGCAACTTTCAAAGCTGGGCTGAGCCACAAACGCTTTGGTTTCAGATGCTTGGTGACAGCTGGAACAGTTGATTTCATTCAAAGCATGAGCACTGGTTTGCCAAAGCTCGGTTACCTCATCCAGCTTGGCCTGATCGACTGTTCCTGCTTGAGCAGAACCGGCCCATCCAACGGCGAGACACACGATGAGTAGCAGCGCGATCGCCTTGACACAATAGTGCTTCACCGCGTTCATGCTCCACCTCCCAGAAATTCCTTGGTTAGGTCGGGGGCAGGTGCCGTTTCCAGTTCCACAAACACGGTCCTTTCGGGCAGCACCTGCACGGGCAGCATAGGGGGCTGATCGAGGTTTTCACGCAGAAAGCCAGTCGAAATTGACCGATGGTCATGGTAGTTATGACAGCCCGCCGTCCAACAACCGTCAGCGGCAAATCCATCGTGACTTTGTAGATCACCCTCGGCAATGCCCTGATGACAGGCCATACAGAGATCGGGCTGGAGATGGACGCCACGCCCAAACATATGCACATGTTCGTTGTGGCAAGTGGTACAGGTGAGGGCCTCAATTTTGGCTAACTCACCGGCCCATCGCGGGTCACGAAACTTCGTCGCTCCATGCTTGTCTTCAGCCATTTCAGCTTCGTGACAGCGCATACAGGTATCGTTGGTGACGGGCTTAAAGCCCTCGTGACAAGAACTGCAGGAGGTCTCGAATAGATAGTGACCGACTGACGTTTCCCCCGGTAGGAAAACCTGCTTGTTGTCAAGGGCAAAGGCCGCTGCAAACCAAGCAATTAAAGCAATACAGGCGATGACAATGGCCACCTTCAGGTTGCATAGCGATCGCCACCCATTTGATCGACCTCCACTTAGCGCCATGAACTCTATCCTCAGGTCAGTCCTCGCAGTCGGTGCCTAAAGGAAGAGAAACAGAATGACAAGGAGAGCTACCGAGCCACCCCCCACAATCCCAGCCGCTGTCCCCATGCCAATGTTGCCTTCAGGCGCTTCAACCGTAGCGGGTTCATCCAATTGAACCGACTCTGGGGTATAGTCAGCGCCTTCTAGCATGACCTCAGTAATGAGACCGTACGCATCTACCCAGGCTTGTTTGACATCAGCAGTCCAGTCAGTGCCTAGATACTGCTCGAAGGTTTTGAGCAGCGTATTACCCACCAAGGGATAATGCTCTGGCAAAGCACCGTATCTAACATGGCGAGCCCCCAATCCCTTCAGTGCCCCGGTCAATTCACCCGGCTTACGCAGGTTTTCAACCACAAAGACTAAAGAAGCCAAAAGCTTTTTACTTTGCTCAGTCACATCAGTGTTAGCAAATAAAGGCTTGGCCGCAGGGTAATCAGCAAACAAGTTGCTGTAAAAGCTACTTGCAAACTCATTAGCGTGGGGCTTTACTTGCTCAAAACTCTGCTCTAATAGACCCACCTTTAGCCCCGTTGCATCATCGACTGCCTGGGCAGAGGAGACAAGCGCCACATCGGATTGAGAATAGTCAGCCCCATCTAACATCACCTCCGTGATAACCCCATAAGCATCCGTCCAAGCCTGCTTGATAGCGGGAGTCCAATCACTTCCCAAGTACTGCTCAAACGTCTTGAGAAGGGTGTTGCCCACTAAAGGGTAGTGCTCAGGTAAGGCACCATACTTGACATGTCGAGCACCTAAACCTTGTAGTGCTTCAGTGAGAGCATCCGGATTCTTCAAGTTCTCCACGACAAACACTAGGGACGCCAGCAACTTTTTACTTTGCTCGGCAACATCAGTGTTAGCAAATAGAGGCTCTGCCGCTGGATAGTCAGCGAACAAGTTGCTGTAGAAGCTACTTGCAAACTCATTGGCACGGGGTGTCACCTTCTCAAAGCTTGCCTCAAGAAGCTGAACTTGAAGGCCAGTGCTTTGAGGTGCACTGTCAACATTTGAAACCATTCCTCTCTATCTCCTAGCAACAACCATTAGGCAAAAATAGAGATACCTCCCTCTACTAGAGCCTTGAAAAATCTACAATCAGTACTTCCTAAAAAGCTCTTTTAGCTGCGGTCTCAAAACCACATCAAAGCACAGCTTGAATGACTCACCAAAAGATTCACCGCAGCAAAAAATACGCGGAGAACAAAAGGTCAACTCAACTCAAAGCAAGTTATTTTTCTTCACCTTGAGTCGCTTTGGCTAACGCCCAAAGAACATAAGTTGTTATTGAACTGCTATCGAAAATAGGCAAGAAAATTCTTTCGTTTTGTCAAACCAAATACACTTTTCTTGGTTTGATGCAGCTCCTGCTGATTTTCAATGCGATTCTTGCATAAGCTTGTTTTCAATTATCTTTGGATGCATTCTTGACATCAATTTCAAGCATTTTCTGCATAAAGCTACTTGCTTTGTGCGATTGGCTACAAAAATATTCGGAAATATCGGAAGACTATCTAGTTGGGATTTGATAGTTTCTCAGGCAACTATGGCATCAAAGTTGATTAAGTTCTTAAGCTCGATTCGATTAGCGGTTCCCCTACTGGTCGCGATCGCTGTCATTTTGATGGGTGCCACTTTTTATGAGTCCAATGTCGGTTCAGCCACAGTACAAAGAGAGATTTATAAAAGCGTTTGGTTTGGCAGCTTAATGTTTCTATTAGCTGTAAATTTAGGTCTTTCAACTCTTAGTCGTTATCCCTGGCGAGGGCCTCGCAAAATTGGATTTGCTTTAACTCACTGGGGATTGATTGTCATCATTGCAGGCTCTGCTGCCGTGATTCATTTGAGTACGGAAGGCATGTTGCTGGTTCGTACCGATGGTGGGCCAGGTCGTCAGATTCGTGTTGAGGGCGATTTGTTGGAGGTGGCTGCGCCTGCTCAAGCACCCCAACAAGCCGATATTTTCGTCCGCACCGACGGCTCGGTTTATCCCGCACAGCTGGGTGACCTGTCGTTACTGGGCTACAGCGATAACGCGATGAAGACAGTGCGGTTTACCGATGATGGCATCGTTGCCAATCCCGCTGTTCAAGTCCAGCTGCAGAGCGATCGCATGGGTCAAACCCTGGAACGCTGGCTGGCCGCCGCCCCCGCTGGTTATAGCCAAGTGGACATTGGCCCCGCTCACTTGGAAATTGCCCAAGCTCAAAATGAGGCTGAGCTACAGGCACTTTTGAGCCCACCCACCCCAGCATCGTCGCCCTTAGGAACTTTACGCTTGGGCGATCGCATCGTGGATGTGGAGCAAACTCTACAGATGCCTATTGCGCTTGAAAATGACACCACGGTCAAAATTGCCCAAGTCTGGCCTGACTTCCGCTTGGACAGTAATAATCAGCCGACTTCTGCTTCGGATCAGTTTCGGAATCCGGCTGTACAAGTCAATTTGACCCAGGGCGATGCTCAGGCTCGGTGGTTTGTGTTTGCCCAGGCAGGCTTTGAACCCGTTAAGTCGGGCGATGCGATTGAGGTAGCGATCGCCTATGAAGCCCCTCAGGATGAACGCTCTAGCTATTTTCGCATTGTTGCGACACCGGAGCAGCAGCTTTATTACGCTGCCCTATCCTCAAAAGGCTTTAAGTCGGGTGCATTCAACCTGGGGGATAGGGTCACTCCTGGCTGGGCCGATTTTCAGATTTCCCTGGTGCAGCAGCTCAGTCATGCGCAAGTGCAGCGGCAGATTGTTCCCGTGATGCCGGTAGCTGATGGCACGCTAGGGAATGAAGGTTTCCCGGCCCTGCATGTGGCGACGGCAGACGGGCAAGACTTTTGGCTTCCGTGGGGCGAACCGACCAGCCTGCCAACTGCTGAAGGCGAATACTTTGCGGCCTTCAGTCCCAAGATGCTAGAGCTGCCCTTCTATGTGAAGCTCAATGACTTCATCGTTGAACGGAACGAGGGCAGTGAATCTGTAGCCATGTGGACAAGCGATGTTACTCTGTTTGACCCAGTCACGGATACGGCGGTTCGCCGTTCAGTTTGGATGAATCACCCGACCTGGTTCCGAGGATGGAAACTGGCGCAAGCCTCCTGGAATCCCGGTGATTTACAGCAGTCAACCCTACAGCTGAAGCGCGAGCCCTGGTGGGTAACGGCTCTAACCTGGAGCGGATCTTTGATGGTGGTTTTGGGCATTGGTGTGATGTTCTACGGCCCTGCCCTGCGGAAGCAGTTCCGCCGCTTGGGAAAATCAGCAACGCCCACACCAGATGCCCCGGAGGCCAATGCACCTACAGAAGAAGCTGCCTCCGTGATTCCTATCCTGGCAGTTTTTGGCAAGTAAGCTTAGCCCTGATATCTGCCGCTTGAATACTGACTCACGCTCCTATCCCTGTCTTTGTCTGTCATGAAATTCATCCCTATCCTCAAATTTTGCATCGGTCTGTTCTTGGGCTGCTTACTGCTGGCCTTGCCGTTCAGCCAGTTTCAGCCGGATAGTGCCGATTCGTTGCGATCGCTGGCAGTTCAACTGGATGGGCGTAAAAAGCCCTTGGATACTGTGGCGAAGGAAACCGTGGCCAAGATCCACGGTGCCACCACGTATAAACAAGCGGACGGTGCCAAGGAAGATTACCTGAGCACGTACCTGGCGATGTGGTTCAACACCCGCAACTGGAACGAAGAACCCTTCGTGCTGGTGAGCTATCGTCCCTTGAAAGAAGCGTCTGGTCTTGAGCTAGAACGGAAGCACTTTACTTTCCAAGAGTTGATGACGAATCGCGACTTGAGCGCGATCGTTCGACAGGCTCATCAAAAAGAACTGAATGAGGCAACCCTCAACCGCAACGAGCGCGAAGCCCTAACGATTGAAGATCGGCTGAACTTGCTCTATCAATCCGTTGGCGATAACAATTTGCCGATTGTGCCCCATCCCACCGATACCAAAGGTAAATGGGCAGGCTTGAATGAGGCCCAAAAGCTTTATGAACCGGAAGTAGTGGCTCCGCTGATAGCAGCCTTTGCCATGATGCAGCAGACCTTACTCAATGGCGGAACCACCCACTTGCCCATGGTGACACCGCTCGCTGACTCCCTGAAAGCCGGACTGCGCCAGCTCAGCACCACGATTTATCCTACCGATGCTGTGCTGCACCGGGAAGCCTTTTTTAATCACTTCCACCCCTTCGCGAAAGCTTGGCAGCTCTATGGCTTGGCATTTGTGGTCATGCTGGTCACGCTTTGGGTGAAGCCCTGGAACTTGTACTGGACAGCAATTGGGTTCTTTACGGCGGGGATTGGTGTACAGGCATATGGGTTCTGGGAACGCATGCAGATCGCCGGGCGACCGCCAGTGACCAACATGTATGAATCGGTCGTGTGGGTGGGTTTTGGCATCGCGGCGATCGCCCTAACCTTTGAACTCGTTGCGCGTTCCCGCTATTACCTCCTGGCGGCGGCTCCATTAGCGGTCATGTGTCTGATCCTGGCGGATAGCCTCCCGGCAGTGCTCGACCCAAGCATTGCCCCATTGGTACCCGTACTGCGGGACAACTTTTGGCTGAGCATCCATGTGCCGACCATCGCCCTCAGCTATGCCAGCTTTGCCTTAGCGCTCGGTTTAGGGCATGTGACTCTGGGCAACTATCTCTTTGCACCGACTGCGGCCAAACGGATCAAAACCCTATCGCAGCTCAACTATCGAGTACTACAGGTGGGCGTGCTGCTGCTGACGGCTGGCATCATTCTGGGGGGTATTTGGGCGCACTTCTCTTGGGGCCGCTTCTGGGGCTGGGATCCGAAGGAAACCTGGGCCTTGATTGCACTGCTATGTTACCTGGCTCCCCTCCACGGTCGTCTCGTGGGCTGGATGGGTGATTTTGGTCTGGGTGTAGCCAGTGTGGTGTCTTTTAATGCCGTGCTGATGGCCTGGTACGGCGTCAACTTTGTATTGGGGACGGGCCTCCACAGTTATGGCTTTGGGACCGGCGGTTCAGAACTGTTGATCGCGGGTGTGGTGGCTATGGATTTGCTGTTCGTGGCGATCGCTGCGGCTCGACATTACGGCTGGTTCAATCGTGCTCGCCCCCTAACCACCGCTGAAAATCTGTAACCACTATTGGGGGAGGCCATTGCTTGCCTCATTCGTTTACCCCATTTGTTATCGCATTTAGGAGACTATCGATGAAACGACGTGACTTCATCAATTGGGTTGGACTTGGCGTTTTGGCCGGTTCTTTGCCCGTGGCGATCGCCGCTTGCCAGTCGGAAGATACGGCCTCAACGCCTACGCCTGATAGTGCTGCTACCCCTGAGGTGGATAGCACGCCTCGGGATGATGGTTTTGCGACTATCGGTACAGTTACCGAACTGGATGGTCAGGGTTTCCTTGCCAGTAAAACCTTTCAAGGAGAGCAGGTCATCGTTGTGCGCAATGCCGGTGATGTCATCGCCTTAAATTCCCTCTGCACCCATCAGGGCTGTAGCGTCGATTGGGACGGCGATGCTGAAGCGTTGGCTTGTCCCTGCCATGGTTCTAAATTTAGCCCGGATGGTACTGTGACGGAGGGGCCTGCGGCGAGTCCTCTTGGTGTATTTGAAGCCAAAATTGAGGAGGATTGGGTGCTCGTCAAGGTTGGTTAATCCTCCGCTATGGGCAACAGCAAATCGGGAAAAGATCGCCTAAACTCGTAGGTGAGCTTGATCATACATCGACACTCCTTTGCTGCTAGCTATGCCGCGATCGCTCCAGGACTTTGACGCTCAGCATTTCCATACGCGACTGGGCTTAGGGATACTGGCGGCGATCGCAGTACTGCTCTTATTCTTGCTGCTGAAACTCTTACTACCCTGGTTAATGGGGCTAGGAGTCATCATTGTTGGTTATGCTTTCTGGCAGCGTCAACGGCAGTCACAGCAGCGGCTACATCAGTGCTTTTATGATTATCTACGCATGAATGATGGTCGTATTAGCGTGCTGGACTTTGCCATGACAGCCCAAATTACAGGGCCAGAAGCTAGAGCCTTCTTGGATGCACGGGCACGGGATTTTTGTGGCGAATTTGAGCCGCTAGCCCATGGTGATATTCTTTACACGTTTAGAACAGTGGAGCGATCGCTGTCTTAAACCGACTCGTCCGCTAGTTGCACTTCAAAAATCAAATCATCAATGGTGACTGTATCGCCAGGATAGAGCTTACGTCCCCGGCGCAATTCCATTTCACCGTTTACTTCCACCAAACCATTTTGAATCAATAGTTTGGCTTGTCCGCCCGTGGCTGCAATTTGTTGCCATTTCAAAAACTGATCCAACTTGATAAAGGGCAAATCAACGCGATCCTTGGTATTCATAGCAACCCTACAGTCGTACCTATCATCATCTGTTCCCATCGTTGGCGGCCTGCAGCCGCCGCAGGCCAGGAGCCTATTGTAAGTGCCTGCCTCAGCCCTCGGATAGCTGTTCGCGACGATAGGCACCTCGCACTAAGCGAATTTCATCGTAGGTGTAGTCATCCCCTAAATGGTTCCGAACATCGTTGAGCCAAGCGCTATCGACGGTATCCAGGGCTTGCCGAATGGTGGCCTGACGGTCGGGCGGTACCAAGTCATCCAGCGCCACCTCGACTCCAGCTTCAATAAGGGCGGCAAAGTGGCCCACGATAGTGGTGCGTCGCAAGTTACGCAATTGAGCAATGTCGTCGATCGCATGGCCTTCTTGGTAAAGCTGAAGGGTAATGCCACGGGTGTTTGTCACACTCGGTTGCGCCGCAGCTGGCTCCATCACTTCGGTATGGATATCTTCTTCGTCCTGGCGGGGAATGCCTTGCTCCTCGCAGAAGTCATTGATTTCATCCACAAAGGCTTGGCCGTATTGGCTGCGTTTACGGCTACCTACGCCTGAGATGCGGCTAAAGGTAGACAACGATCGCGGCAGCTGCTGAGCCATCTGGCGCAGGCTAGTTTCGGTAAACACAATATACGGGGGGACGCCCTGCTCGTCGGCCAAACGTTTGCGTAGCGATCGCAAGCGAGCCAGTAAGCCTGCACCTGCCGCGTTGAGTTCACTTGTTGTCGAAGCAGTTCCACCGCGCAGGTTGTCGGGAACCGCCACCTGCACTTCAATCTGCTTCCGTAGGACTTGCCAACTACCGGCATTCAGCTTCAATACGGGGAAACCATCCGTCGTTTCTTCCATCAAGCCTTGATGCAGCAGCGATCGCCCTAAAAGCTTCCACTCCTCCACGCTGCGATCTTTGCCAATGCCGTAGGTAGACAGCTGATCATGCTGGAGTTCGCGAATGCGCTTCTTTTGTGATCCGCGAAGCACATCAATAATATGGTTCAGACCAAACCGTTCCCGGCAACGTGCCACACAGGACAGTAGCTTTTGGGCCTCAATGCTCCAGTCTTCAACGGGTTTGGGATAGCGACAATTATCACAGTGATCGCACTGTCCCGGAAAGGTTTCACCAAAATACCCTAGCTGAATTTGGCGACGGCAAACCGTGCTTTCGGCATAATCCAACACTTGCCGTAACTGTTGACGGGCAATATTCTGCTCTTGCTCGTCCGCTTTTTGGTCAATGAGATAATTAATTAAAGAGACATCACCATAGCTGAAATA
This sequence comes from Cyanobacteria bacterium J06638_28, assembly GCA_039819045.1. Lineage (GTDB taxonomy): Bacteria > Cyanobacteriota > Cyanobacteriia > Phormidesmidales > Phormidesmidaceae > SIO1E4. Next base: position 15,209 of record JBCBSR010000004.1, on the reverse strand, counting down.
AAAGGTGCAGTGAGCCGGTTCACCATCACGGCCCGCCCGCCCTGATTCTTGATAATAACTTTCTAAGGTGCGGGGCAAATCATAGTGAGCAACCAGGCGCACATCCGGTTTGTTAATGCCCATGCCAAACGCTATCGTCGCCACAATCACACGCACATCATCACGAATAAAGCGATTTTGATGGCGGGTGCGCACGTCATCCGACAAGCCAGCATGGTACGGCAGCGCGGCCACGCCATCACGTTGTAGCCGCCCGGCCACTTCCTCCACATGCTTCCGACTCAGACAGTAGACAATAATGGCTCCCTCGGTCTGCTTAATTTGCCGCAGGAGGTGGCGATAGGTGTCCTTGTCTTTTGGCAGCACCTCATAGTAGAGATTGGGCCGGTTGAAACTCGCGACAAAGACTGCTGGGTTCTGTAGCTGTAACTGCCCGACGATGTCTTGACGCACCCGATCAGTCGCTGTGGCCGTCAACGCCATCATGGGGACATCCGCAAAGGCGGCTCGCAGACGATGGAGTTGACGATATTCAGGTCGAAAATCGTGCCCCCATTCGGACACACAATGGGCTTCATCAATGGCGAAGGTCGTAATCCCTACCTGACGATGGAGCTGCTCCAGAAATGGCCAAAATCCCTCACTGAGCAATCGCTCGGGAGCGACGTACAGCAACTTTGTCTGCCCCTGCAAAAGGTCATGTTCCCTAGCCCGCACCGTCATGCGATCCAGCGTACTGTTCAGATAAGTTGCCGCAATACCGTTGTTGTTCAGGGCGTCGACCTGATCCTGCATCAGCGCAATCAAGGGGGACACGACGACCGTGACCCCCAAGCGCAAGAGTGCTGGTAATTGATAACAGAGGGATTTACCCCCCCCGGTCGGCATGACGACCAAGCTATCCCGTCGCTGCAAGCAGCTCTCGATAATAGCCCGCTGTTCAAAACGAAACTGGTCGTACCCAAAAAAATGTTTAAGCGCCGCTTCCAAAGACGGAAACTGGGTTGAGGCGGCTGGAGTCATAGCAAGGTCGTAACAATGACGCTGAGCCCTAGTTTAACCGGGGGAGTGAAACATGACCGCGCAGCCGACCATGCAAAAAGGACTTAAGCGTAACCAGTCGCTTCTTGACGACAGACCGCAAGGATTGAGCTGCCCGTGAACGTTGCCCGAGAGCCCTATCGTATGCCTTGTAAGAGGCTTGAAACTGGCCTAAACGGTTCAAGGCAACGGCCCGAAAGAGCCAAGCCTGAGGGTGGCCAGCCTCTAAAGCAATGGCGCGATCGCTCATCTGTAGTGCGGCTTGCGGGCGTTCTAAATGAATGAGACAGACCGCCTGCTGGACATAGTTATCAGCTAAGGCAACTGCTTGCAGCTCAGCTGCGGCTTGCTGAAAACACTGCAAAGCGTCCTCGTAGCGACCCTGACGAAGTAATTCTTCTGCCTGGCAATGGGCTGAAGCAACAGGAGTTGATGAGAGAACTGTTGAGTACTGCATGGGAAAACCAAGATACCTGCAATGAACGCTTGAATCTACGAGCTAGCGCAACTGAGCAAAAGTAGCTTCAGCACTAGACTCAGGGCAATCAAAACGCTGCCTGAAAAGCAACCTCTAATAAACAGGGATGAATCGCCATTGATAACCATCTTCAGGATGCATCCACAATCTGAGAGACCACTTAACGACAAATAGGGATTCTGTAAATCCTTCCTTAACCCAAAACCCAAAATAGATACCAAACACAGTGTCTACAACCCGATGGAATAGAGAGTCTACAACCCTCTTTACAGACCATGATTTAACTTTCCCATATCGTCTTACACATCAAAGAAAGACAATTGATTACCGCCGCAAAAATTAACCCATGGTTAACAATAATCAACAATTGCACCTTTGATTGTTAACTTACTATTCCTTTCCGATGGCTGACCTCTGTTTTCCCAGGCAAAGGTAGATAAGCTACAAAAAACCTGGCTCAGGTCGGCTTGTAAAGAAGCGTAAACAAAATGACGTCAAGCCAGCTTGGCAGCTTGACAGCTTTGGGGCTAAGCCGTTAACTTGTCACCCATACCCGGGTCACTCATCCTTAGAGCGGAACATGCAAGAGAAGCAAAAGGCCACCAAAGTTACGCTGTATCTACCCCCTGAGTTACATCGCCAGCTTAAGATTCGTTCCGCTGTTGATGGCGAAGCGATGTCTGCTTTAGCAGAGCGGGCGCTTGAGTTTTATCTCAGCCATTCTGAGGTGGTTGAAGAATATTCCGAACATGGCAGTACTCACCGGGTTTATAGCTGTCCTACCTGTTCCGAGTCGGTTGTGTTGCAGGAGGGTGATTTGGTCTCGGTTAAGGACGCTGTTGCTTCCTCTAGGCCTGACGGGTTAGACATTGACATGCAGGACATGGTGGGTGGCAGTGGCATACCAGAAAGTGGTCAATTAGTCACCTGTTAGTCTTTTTCACGCTTCTTTCCGCAATAGTTTTGCATCTATCTGCTCGGCGTCATTGTTAGGGTTTTTTCGTGAGCCAGCCCACATAACCAGGAGCGACAACCATGAGAGAAGATCTCAACATACTCATCAAGGCCCAATATCCCCTGGTTTACCTCGTTACGTTTGAGGAAGAGCGGGCAGAGCAAACCATTGCTTCAGTCGCTCATCGGCTAGCCCCTCAGCGCAAAGTTTACACCTGGACTATGACCCACGGCGTGGTCGAGTACGGTCAGCCACGCAATGTGACGCAGCATAACAGCACAGTCTCTCCAGAAGCTGCTGTAGAGTGGGTGATTCGTCAGCGTGAGCCGGGTATCTACGTCTTTAAAGACTTGCACCCTTTCAAAGATTCACCCGCTGTCACCCGCTGCTTACGGGACGCGATCGCGAGCTTCAAAAGTGCTGAAAAAACTATCATTTTGATGTCGCCGATTCAGGAGATTCCTGTCGAGCTCGAGAAAGAGGTTGTGGTGCTGGACTTCCCGCCACCCACCATGACTGAGCTGAACCAGGTACTGACCAGTGAATTAGAAACAGCTAAGACCGGACGTATTACGACTGATGTGCGCGAGAAGTTACTCAAGGCAGCCTTGGGTTTAACCCGGGATGAAGCTGAGAAGGTCTATCGCAAAGCACGGGTTACCGCCGGCAAACTTACGGAGAATGAAGTTGACATTGTTCTCACTGAGAAAAAACAGCTCATTCGTCGTAATGGCATTTTGGAATTCATGGAAGTGGATGAAACCATCGACTCAGTCGGCGGTTTGGAAGAGCTGAAGCATTGGCTTCGCCAGCGCTCTGATGCCTTTACCGAAAGAGCCCGTGAGTATGGCTTACCACAGCCTAAGGGGATGTTGATTCTGGGGGTTCCGGGCTGTGGCAAATCCCTAATCGCTAAAACCACGTCCCGTCTCTGGGGTTTACCACTGTTGCGTCTTGACTTGGGCCGAGTCTATGATGGCTCAACCGTTGGGCGATCGGAAGCTAACTTGCGCAACGCTTTGCGCACAGCTGAGTCTATTTCACCCGCCATTCTCTTCATTGATGAAATCGATAAGGCTTTCGCCGGTAGTGCAGGCTCTTCCGATTCCGATGGAGGTACCTCTAGCCGCATCTTTGGCACCTTCCTTACTTGGATGCAAGAGAAAACCTCACCGGTGTTTGTGATGGCAACAGCCAACCGAGTGCAGCGTTTGCCCAGTGAGTTTTTACGTAAGGGCCGCTTCGACGAAATCTTCTTTGTGGATCTGCCCAATGAAGAAGAGCGCCGCGAAATTTTCAAAATCCACTTGCAGAAGCGACGTCGCGATATCTCTCGCTTCGATTTGGATCAGTTAGTCAAAGTTTGTGATGGGTTCTCCGGGGCCGAGATTGAACAAGGGTTAATCTCAGCCATGTATGAGGCTTTTGCTCAAGGCCGCGAGTTTACCCAGCTTGATATTATTGCTGCGATTCGGGCCACGATGCCCCTATCGAAGACGATGAACGAACAAGTGACGGCCCTGCGCGATTGGGCACGTCAACGGGCACGTCCTGCAGCAGCCTCCGTCGCTGAGTATCAGCGGATGGAGTTCTAAAGGCTTTTTCTCTGGCAAACCAGAGAAAAGGGCTAGCGGCATCGCTAGCAGTTCACACCGAAGGTAAGTAGAGATTTTCTCTCTGGCTGTCTTCTCTCTCTCTCTAAACTGTTGTCTCTCTCAAGTTCTCTTCAGGAGGAAACACTATGTCTCACTTCAGCACCCTGCGCACTAAAGTGTCTGACGCCGAGGTTCTCAAGCAATCTCTGGGTGACCTGGGCATTTCGGTTAAGACCGAAGCTGATGTTCGTGGTTACAACGGTCAGCGCGTTCGTGCCGACATCGTTGCTGTTCTGGAAGGTGAATACGATCTAGGCTGGTCTCGCAATGCAGACGGTAGCTTTGATCTGATTGCTGACCTCTGGGGTGTTGCTAAGAAGCACAACCAGACTGAGCTCATCAACTCCATCAACCAAAAGTATGCAGTCAACAAGACCTTGGCTGAAGTCAAGCGTCCTGGTCTGCAGAATGCTAACGTCAAACTGGTACTTCAGTAAGTTCGCATTGCGTTCCCAGATATTTGGGTTGGCCTGTAGCCTACAGGTCAACCCATTTTTTATGCCTGATAAGCAGCGTAGGGGGGATCCTGACACCCTCAATAGCGTGCGGTATTTTGCAAGGCATAAGTCCTCAGTCGTTACCGAGCGATAACCTCGGCAACTAAGCGGCCTTGAGTTTCTGCTGTTTAGCTGCCTGGACTTTAGCGACCTGACGCGGTGCTTGGATCGCTTCAAAGTTACGAATGGCATTGGCATAGTAAGTATTGGCCATTTCACGCACCTGTAGCACCTGGTAGGTGAGTCCCAGTTGATAATGGGCTTCAGCTAAATCTCCCTGTGCCCCTAAATCCTCAAACAGTGCTAAGGCTGACTGCATATACTCCAGAGCGCGTTCACTATCCTGTTGTTGACGACAAAGCTTGCCGACACCTAACAGAGCCTTAGCTTTTACTTGAATGTAGTGGCTTTCTTCGGCAAAGGCGATCGCCCGCTCGTAGAGTTCCGTCGCGCGGGTTGCTTCCCCTAAGTGGGTATAGGTCTGAGCTAGCAGCTGGATAAAGAAAGCAAATCGTCCCGTATATTCTGGACGGGTAATATCACCGATCGAGTGGTAAGCTTGGTCAGCCAGCCTGAGTGCTAAAGTTTGAGGCCGTTCTCCTAAAGGAGTTGTGGGCAGGGTCAAAGTTGCGGTGTGGATAGTGTGAGCGGTGACTAGCGCTAGGCAGAGAGACGCCTTCTCCGCCCAGCTGCTGTGTGGTGTACCTTCAGCCATGTCCACCACCGTTTGGAAAAACTGGGCGGCTTCTACCAATTCCCACAAATCTAAGTGGTAGAGACCCAGGCTCAAGCAAGCATCTACCTCTAGCATGCGCCAGTAATAAAGTTGATGGGTATTGGCGGGTGCTTGCTGCACCGCCAGTAAACCCCGACAGGCGATCGCTTGGGCTTGCTTTTGGGTTGCGATCGCAGCGTGAACTTTACCCCCAATCCAATAGACATCAGCCAGAATATTGCGTAGTTCACTGGCACGTTGCCCTTCTTCGAGAGAAGGCAGCAGCGCCGGAATCGTGGCTAAAACAGGCTGCAACAAACCCATCCGATATAAAGTGCTGCCAAGGGTTAGATATTGGCCCCACTGATTATGGCGGCTGTGGAGTAGGACACTGGCGGCTGCTTCGTAATCATCAATGGCCTGGGCATGATAACAAGCCTCGAAAGCCTGCGTCGCGTCAGTAATGCAGGTGATCGTTGTGATGCTCTGTGTCCAAAAGTCCATCGCTTGACGATGGGCTGTTTGCCAATCCGATGTCGGTCGAAGCCGCTCTAGGGCAACAGCCTGAGCCATAGGATGCAGCCAGTATTGCCCCTTGTGACCTTCGAGTAAAGAGCGATTGCGCAGCGAGGTAATCAGCTGTCGATGCTGCCGCGATTCAACGTCCCACATTAAGGCCTGCAGTCCTTCAATGGGGATATGGGGCACGTCCTGATACCGGTAGACCCCGAGCCGACAGAATAAGTGATAGGCCGCTGGATCGAGATCTTGAAGGCGATTCACTTGACTGGCAACCAAATTTTTTAGATCCAGTGCCATGAGTGGATCGGCCTGCATATCTTGCCAGTAGGCATGACCATCACCCGCAAAGTCCTCGCTGATGACGCTACAGAGAATATTCATGGCTTTGGCATTACCGCCATAAGCCCGATGGATTGCCTCCAGTCCCTCGGTACCCATCTCAATACCATGGGATGCCCAAAACGTTTGCCAAGTTGCTAGGCACAGACCGGGTAAGCGATGATGGATTGCCGTGATTCCAGGCTCACAGAGGCGATCGCGGCTCGTCAGCAAGGTGCAGGTTTTACCCTTAGGATCACCCAAGACTCGCAGTAAATCACCATAGCGAGAGTGATGCGCCCAGAATCTGCCCTGAGCATCGAGGGCTGGTTCCAGGTTATCGATTAAGATACCCACTCGCCGCTCACGCAGTTGCCGTTTAAGGCGATCCAGGGTCACTCCAAAATCTTGTCCGGGCTCCACGCGAAAGTCCTGACGCAGCCACTCCTCAACCACCTGTTCCACGGGTGTGATGTTGGCAGTATCTTTCGCCATCAACAGTTCTAGAACCGTGTCAAAGGTTTGCTGCTCCAGGTATTGCTGGGCCAAGGTCGTCTTGCCGATACCCCCTTCTCCCTGTAAAACAATGATGCGATGTCCTCGGGCTGCGAGCTGATTTAAGTGCGCGATCGCAGCCTCGCGCCCGACGAAATTAGAGACGTGCGGCACAAATACTGGGGGAGCTGAGGTGAGCTTCAGCTTAGCCACTCCTTTCCTAAGGCATCTTTCGAGGACAGCCCGGCTGTTGCTTTTCGTCACCCGTTCATTCAATGCCTGGGAGAGCGCTTGCCAGAGTTGGGAAGCCACATCTTTAATATGTCCTTCGGTATAGCGGAGATGGCAGGCAATTTCACTGTAGGTTTGTCGCTGCCAAACGTTCTTGAGAATCATCCGTTGTAGATCATTCAGATGTTTCCCCGTTGAGGTGAAAACCAGGGAATCTGCTAGTTCTAAAACCGACTCAGCGCTCATGTAATTCATCCCTGAGGTTTGCTTTGGGCGAGACAATCTTTAAGGGGGGAGCAGAAGGGTGGGGGATGATAGGAAACATGAGAAAGCCTGAGCTGTAAGCCCCGAGAACTGATAAACCTTATCCAGGTTCAGAACTAAAGTTTTCTGTCTCGGAAAACCTCACCGCCTACGGCACCTCTCCTATGCCCTCTGGGCAGGCTTCACCAAAGGCAAGGAGAGGCTGATGGAGCTTTCCGGTTCCTCTCCTTGGTAAGGAAAGGCTAGGTGAGGTTCCTCAGAAGCTACATAAAACTACAGTTCTCAAAGTGGACGGGGTTTAGCTCAGGCTTTCTCTCTACTCTCTTCAGTGACAGTAACGGGTTTTGCGGATCACAACGTGGCAATTACAACAGGTCGTACCTTTTCCGACATTTTCCTGTCCGGTCGAGCTGTACTCTGCCGACATTCGCCGACTGACAGGCAAAGTGCTTCAGCGATAGGTTTGAGACGACTTGAATCACAGGTACTCGGATGACACCCGCGATCGCTCCATCGTTCTACAGTACTGATCTTGCTGGATTGCTGGACACATCACCCAGCCCGTTGCGAATCTTGCAACGTATTCGATCCTTAACCCACGCATATGTGAATGAGACTGTTCTTCGCGATCGCCTTGAAGAACTCCCGGCACAGCTTGAACAGCCACAAGTCCGGCCCTGGCAACCCGTGCCTTGGATTGATGTCGGAGCGAATCAGCTGGTCGGGATTACACCAGAGACCTTTTGTGCCCTGCTGCTCGGTGCCATCAACACCGAAGCGCCGATTCGGGACTATACCCAAAGTAGTCGGCAATATCTGGCTCATCTCTATCCCGCAATGGCCCGGTTTGTCGGGGGCAAGGTGGATGCAATGGGCAAAGTTAACGAAGTGGGTCTTTGGGAACGGGAAGAAAAGCGCCATACCCCTGCCCTCGTCAAAATTTATAAGTGCTTGACGGGAAATACTCCTGCGATTGCTCCGCACGCAGCCCGTCCCTACCTTCCGGCTACCGACCCCCATGAAAATCTCTATCGCCATGGCCTGCATCGAGTCGCCACTGAATATGGCGCAACGTGCCTGTACTTATGGATGATGGCCCACACCACAGGAGCTCTACAGTCTGTACTAGCAGAACTCCTGATCGATGAAATCAACCACATGACCAAGTTCTGGGGTTATGGCATGTGGATTTATCCAGACTCGTCACCTTGGAAAATCAGTCACACCCTGCATCGAGCAATGCTACGGAAATTGTGCCACCGCCAGACCCAAGGCAGTCTCATCCATACCCTCCGACGGATGATGCAGGAGCTTGCATGGGAACACTGGTCTCTGGCGAACCGCCTGACATTTATTTACACACTAGACCAAGTTATTAAAGTTCTATGGCACTGGAATCGCAGCTTGACCCCAGCCTATCTAGAATCCCTCTTTGGCACGCCAACACGAGTGGAGTAAGACGCAAACTTGGTAGCTAAGTGCAGGTGGATGAATTTTGAGTTTTGAGTTTGTCCTTCCATCTTTTCTGCCTTCTGCCTTTCCCTTCTGACTACTGGCTACTGGCTCCCCCTCTCCCTGACTCCCCAAATCCCCAGCCCCTTCCTATCGTCACTTATCTACAGGATGGCTAAAAATGCAAACACTTCCGATTGATTTGAACCGCGATCGCTTGCCACAGCACGTCGCGTTCATTATGGATGGTAATGGTCGTTGGGCACAGCGGCAGGGATTGCCTCGCATTGCCGGACATCGCCAAGGGGCACGTATCCTTAAGGAGCTGGTTCGCTGCTGCAAAGATTGGGCCATTCCGACGCTAACGGTCTACGCCTTTTCGACCGAAAACTGGCACCGTCCCTTAGCAGAGGTACAGTTCCTAATGCGCTTGTTTGAGCGCCTACTCCGTCGCGAAATCGCCGAAATGGATGAGGAAGGCGTACGCTTACAGTTTCTCGGCGATTTATCCGAGTTGCCCCAGCCTTTGCAACAGGAAATCGATCGCGCCTGCACGGCCACAGCCTACAACCAAGCAGTGACTTTCAACGTTGCGGTCAACTATGGCGGACGCTTTGAGTTAGTCCAAGCCTGTCAACAGATGGCACGATCGGTACAGCAAGGTCTTTTAGCACCCGACGATATTGATGAATCACTTCTGACCCAACAGCTTTACACAGCTGGGCAGACAGATCCCGATTTGTTGATTCGCACCAGTGGCGAACAGCGCCTCAGCAACTATTTGCTCTGGCAGCTCGCCTATGCCGAACTCTATTTCACCGACTGCCTCTGGCCTGATTTCGATCGCACCGCTTTTCATCAAGCCTTATTGAGTTTTCAACAGCGCGATCGACGCTTTGGCAAGCTTTCCCGGCAACCCCAATCACTCACAGCCTGATTGTTCATCTAACTGATGATGCCTGTCATTACTCTTCTGACTGACTTTGGCAATCAAGATACCTATGTGGGTGTCATGAAAGGCGTAATTGCCGGTATTTGCCCCGATGCGAGGATCATTGACCTAACCCATGCCATTCCGCCCCAAGATATAGCCGCCGCTCGGTTTACCCTGCTAAACGCGTATCCCTACTTTCCCGACGGAACCATTCACACCGTTGTCGTGGATCCCGGTGTCGGCACATTGCGTCGTGCGGTTGCCGTTCAGACAGCCAACGGTTATTTGGTAGGGCCAGATAATGGTGTTCTCAGCGGAGTTGTGTCGCAGATGGGCGCGATCGCGGCGGTTTCGCTGTCTAATCCGACCTACTGGTGTACATCGCAGCCTAGTCAAACCTTTCACGGTCGCGATATTTTTGCACCTGTAGCTGCCCATCTAGCAGCCGGTGTTTCTCTATCCCAGCTAGGCACCCCAATTGCCCTCGATTCCCTAGTTCAGCACGCGCCACCCATCCCGCAGATTCAGGCAAACAGCGCAATCGGACATGTGCAGTACATCGATCATTTTGGCAATCTCATCACAACACTGCCTGAGAATCTGCTGCAGCAAGGCTCATGGATAGGGCGTGTGGGCAAAACGGATATCCCTGTCGGCAAAACCTATGGTGACGTAGAGCTAGGTCAGGCCGTTGCGATCGCGGGGAGTCATGGCTGGGTTGAAATTGCGGTAAATGGAGGAAGTGCCCAACAGCAATTCAGTCTCAAAGTTGGCGATGAAGTGCAGCTATATGTGAGCGATCGCGCCGTCAGCCTCGACGAACCGACTCCTTAACAGCCGTTCTACGGAGAACTTGCAGCAACAAAAGTTGCTGCTAGCCAGCCAACACCCTAGTAGCTTTACTCAAAACAATAAGGATAGATTGAGTTGGGAATCCTAAAATTCCGATAAAAATACGCACATTTGCACATAATCCGTAGTGCAATTCAGGTGATCAGGTTTTATCTGCCTGTTCTTCACTCCATGTGCAAGGAGAATGTTCTATGGATTTCAATCTGATTCTGACCAATGCAATCGATATCGCCATCGCATTGGGCCTCAAGATCATTGGGGCCATCATTTTTTGGTTTGTGGGTCGCTGGCTCATTGGCATTGCAACTGGCCTACTCACCCGCGCTTTTCGGCAAGGGGGCATTGAAGAGACCCTACTGGTTTACCTCAAATCAACGCTGGGTGTGCTGCTCAATATTGTCCTTATTGTTGCCATCCTAGGCTTCTTTGGCATTGAGACCACATCCTTTGCGGCGCTACTAGCTGCTGCCGGTATTGCCATTGGTGCTGCCTGGAGCGGCTTACTGGCTCACTTTGCAGCGGGAGCTTTCTTGGTCATTTTCCGCCCCTTTCGCGTCGGCGACTTTATCACCGCTGGCGGCGTCACGGGCACCGTCCACGAAATTGGCCTGTTTGTGACCTCAATCGACACTTTAGACAATGTGAGAACCATTGTGGGCAACAATGTTCTTTTCTCTGACAACATCCAAAACTTTTCCACCAATCCCTATCGCCGGGTAGATTTAGTTGCTCAGCTCAACCATGATGTGAACCATAAGCACGCGATCGCGCTAATGAAAGAAAAACTCAGTGCCATTCCTAATGTCATGGCTGAGCCTGCTCCTGATGTGGAAATTCTGGAGTTTACCCCCATGGGGCCTGTGCTAGCGGTACGTCCCTACTGCAATAACGAGCACTATTGGCAAGTGTATTTTGATACGAATAAGCTCATTCGTGAGACCTGTGTCGAAGCTGGCTTCTCCGTGCCTGAGCATCACTTTGCCGTTCATCAGAAAGCCGCATAGGGCAACTGCTTACATAGGATTTCGACTTAACTATTTTGGGTTTTTGATACAACTGAATGCTTCAAGAATGGCAATTGATCAACGAATTAGGGCCATATCGCGGTTAACGACAACAGGAACTGCCCTCTCATGGCGATGCATGCGTAAGGCTGGTACCCATCACGGTTGACTGATTGCCGAGGATGCTCACAGGGGCCTGAAATCATCGATGCACCGTGCGCACAATGAGATAACTGACCGAAAGCGAAAAGATCGCGATCGCTAAGCCAATTAGACTGACCCCAGAGACTTTTTCCAGATCCAAAATTATCAGCTTGCGTCCGACTGCTGTCAGAGCTGTGGCGATTACGAGTTCAACCTGCACTACATGCCTGCGAATATAGGCCGTAATATTCTCCAGAATTTCGAGCGCAATCAGCACGCTGAGAAACAAGCCAAAAATTTCCGTCAGCGTCGTTTTGAAGAAGCCAACATCGTCTGAAATAAAGAGCGAGCGATACAAAACGAGGCCTAAATCGATCACGGTCACTAAAATAACCACAACCATGGCGACGGAAAGTACCTTCGAGACACTCCCTTCGATTTGCCCTAAACGTTTCAGGAAGACATCGTCTCTAAAGTTGTGAGCTAATTTTCTGAGGAGTGAATCCGACTGACGAGCCATGCCGCTTTGCCTAACAGCGCTCTCGTGAGCATAGAGGATTACCTGGACTTGGTAAAGCATGGTTAAGCCGCCAGTCTGGTCAGGCACGCACACCAACCTGCCGATGACTGAGTCGATAGGTGAGACTAGCCAGCCCTACCAGTAAGCCAATACCGAGCAGCCCAGCTAAGGGATTATCGTCAATGCCGGTTACCCAGGCTGGAGCTTGCCCTGTCGTTGCAACCAAATTACCGACATTGAACTGGTAGTAGGCCCACACCAGCCCGCCATGTAAACCCGCAGCAAACCCCAGGTGTGTACTTGCAGTATTCTGTGAAGCGCTCTTGACGGGGATACGCCGAGCCCAAACTAAAGTCACCCCTAACAGCAACAAGCCCAAAAACTGAGGCCAAGTCGCCAGAATAGAACTAATCGGGCGCAGGTAATGGGCGATCGCGAATAACAGAGCATTCAGCCAAATGGCAACATTAGGTCGGTAATCTTGCTCCAGCTCAAACAGTATCCAGCCACGGAACAGCAGTTCCTCCGCTAGCCCGACCCCCAAGCCCAATAGCCCACCTTCCATCACAAACTGCGGCCAGTGGTCGTCTAAACCAACCCACAGGCTCCATCCCAAGCATAGCTGTATCAAATACAGCCCAATGACACTCATCCCGCCAAGGGCAAAGGCATAACCCCAATGCTTGAGCCAAGTGATGCCTCCAGTGCAGCCTAACGCCCGCCAAGGAACACGCACCCCGTGAATTTGACGTAGCCACCAGGGTAAACCCGTCATGAGGACGATCACCAAACAGATAGGAGCCCAAACAATGGATTGCCCCTGTGTAGCGGCAGCCTCATACCAATAGAGAGGCAAAGCAATTGGAGCTGCACACAGCACCACTCCAACCATCAAAACCACAATTCTCAGCAATGCGGGTCGATGTCGCAACCAATATTGGAGTTGAGGCAACCTAACTATTTACTCCTCAGGCTCAATAGAACTCGTCAACCCCTGCCCCTGCAATCCTTCACAGTAAAATTCGGCATGCTCAAGCGCACAAATGATGACGACCGCCACCCCCGAAGAATGCGCTTGCATCATAATGTCCACGGCTTGAGGCATGGTCAAGCTAGGAACAACCTTCAATAATGATTCAACGACATGCTCCATAGAGTTGAAATCATCATTATGCAAAAGCACTCGGTACCTTGGGGCAGGTTTCCGAACCGTGGATGTTGAGCGACGTTCAATCGTTTCGACAGCCACAACTTGCTCCTTTTGAAAACTTGCGATAAGAAAAGACAGACAGCCCAGCAGCCCGTTCGTTCGCATCGCTAACCCCGCTTGACTAGCAGGTGGAATCAGTTAGCAATCCTGAACGGTCAAAATGGCCAGTACTATCGTAGAAAGAAGACCAGCGTCCGTCTATCGGACTTAGCAGCCAATCTCCTTACATACTTTAGTGAAGTCTAACCGGCCTTGCCAAGCACTTGCGAAACATCTAAGCGAATTTTCTTTGTACACAATCAAAAATCTAGAATTTAAAGTGTTAATGGCAGTGCTGTAGGGAAACAATGAGCTGCATTACTTATCCAGTTGTCCTGATCCGCAATGGTGGAGCCTGCTTGTGCAGCGAATTGATTCAGACTGTGGAAGACCGTAACATCTGCTGGGTTCGTCCGCTTGTTCTGATATTAGATGAGACGCACACAACTAAACGCTCGCCTATTGATGTCCGTAACGGACCGGATGTCATCTGTCCCGCTCCCTTAGTCGAACCGGCCCTCGATATAGAGTGGGTGTCGGTACTCCAGAATCTTGATAAAACAGCAATGCCCTGTGATTTCTCGCAAGCCAACCAAAACCTTCGGGTATTCCTCAAAGATTTGTGGCCACTCGAACACCCAGAAGTTTGACTTGTAAGCTTTTGAGCAAAACTCACGAACCACCGCACGGATCTGAACTGACTCACAAAGTTTGAGCTCTCAAGCAGCCGTTAAATATAAGTGCTAGAGATTAGGCACCAAGCCTACACGGCCTGAATCCATTTCGGACATGAGTAACTCAAGCGCCTCAAAATCTGTGTCGGGTAAGTATCCTAAGCGGGTGAGTTCAGAATTAATCGCGTTTTCAATCTCTGGAGTCAGCTTACGAATGTAAAGGGCCTTCTCCACAAGTGCTCGAATGCTGTTAGAGGAGTACATGTTAGTAACTGAAGATAGCTCCAGGAAAAGAGTAATATCTATACTCCTATGCGCCTAGCATTTTCTCCGTGATCCTGGGAAATAAGTAGCGTGACCTATGGCGCTTACAGCCGTGATTTCAATCACACCAAGTTGGATAGAACAATAGATTTTTTAAGACGTTACTAACTGTGTCGAAGGCTACTTTAAGTAGAAACACTTAATTGAAACTTTACATAACTGCGATGCGTCATCAAGATTGTACAAAATCAGCCGCAGTGATGTGGGCACATCCAAGGTGCAAGCCTTAGTTTCAGAACGTGAAGCCAAGTAAAGCATACGGTCAAGGAAAAACCATAGGAGTTAGTAAAATTATGGATAGCCTTAACTCAAGTTTGACAGTTGTTCAGCCTAGTGGTGTGCTTAATGCAGCTAATGCTCAAGTTTGGCAGACTCAGCTTTCTGAGAAGATTACAGACGATCGCACAGCCGGTCTGATGATTGACATGAGTCAGGTAGAATCCCTTGACAGTGCTGGGTTAGTTTCATTGATATCGGTTCTCCGTCTGGCTCGGAATTTGAGTAAGCGTTTCTGTCTGTACGCAGTTCCTCCCTCCATTCGCATGGTCTTTGAAATGACTCAGCTTGACCAAGCCTTTGAATTTGTTGATGCGCTCTCTGTTCAGGCTGCCTAGAGCTCAATCCAACAGCACATCAATTCTTAGACCAGTTGCTACGGCGACGCAATTAAAGCGTGAAAATACAATATCTGATTGTGAAAATACCCCTGCCGAAGGCTAAACGCGGCAGGGGTACTTTTGGTTCGTTAAATCGCCTTTGATGTGAATAGCGGCGTTTTTCCCAGAACGGCAACCGAGGTCTGGTTAGTTATAGCACTACGAGTATGTGTCAGGACATTCTCGAAAAGCCATATCAACACATTCACGAAAATTCTCAAACTCTTCC